>CAWATN010000009.1:0-701891 GCA_963784945.1 uncultured Thermoleophilia bacterium
GCCGGTGACCGACGAGGCCAAAGCCGGGGAGAGAGACGGGTCGAGGACGTCTCTGATCCTCTCAAGCCTAAGATCGCGGTCACGCTCGCCGTCGTCGTCGTGATCGCGGGGATGCTTGCCGTCCTGCAGACGCAGGCAGGAGCAAACGAGTCGACCACCGCGAGGGAGACGACCCGGACGGCAGTGAGGGCGATGTCCGCGAACGTCGCGACAAGCACGCTCCTCGGCGTTCGCTCGGTCGTTCAGGCCGAGCGCGACTTCCTGCCCTTCCGCCGCCCGCTGGACGCCGGCGCACCGAGCCTCGCAGAGGCCGCCGGACTGACGGCGCAGCCGGACTCCGTGCGCAAGGATCTACAGGCGGCCCAAAGGCTCCCCACGAAGCAGCTGCTCAGCGAACTGGGGCCGCTCCAGCTCGACGCCGAGCGCCAAGTCCTCAAGCAGCAAGCGCTCGCAATGACACGGGTGACGTGGAACACGCGCTCGACGCAGTACACGACGGTGCTTGCCGTCCTGGCTGCGGCCCTGTTCCTCGTCGGCTTCGGTCTCGTCGTCGAGGGCTCGATTCGCCGTGTCACCTACGGCTTCGGGCTCGCGATTGCGGGATTCGTCGTCGTCTGGGGAGCCTGGGTCTACCACCTCCCGATTCCGTCCACCCCCGACGCGGCGATCACCGCAGCCGCGCAGGGTGCCGTGTTGACGAGTGACGGCGACTACCGGGGAGCGGTCTCTGCCTACGACCGCGCGATCGCCGCACACGAGGACTTCGCGACTGCATACACCGGCCGCGCCCGCGCACGCCTGCTCGCCGCCAACCCCGACTACCCGGTTACCCGCGCGTTCACCGACTCGGGCGGCAGGCGAGACGGCCGCCGCGGTCGCGGACGCAGAACGCGCACTCGAGCTTGGCGGCCCCCGAGACCTGCTCGGAGAGTCCCTAGTCGCGCTCGTCGCTTTCTACCGCGGCGACTACGAGCAGGCCGTCAGCGGCGCCGACGCGGCAATCGAGATCAACCCCGATGTGCCCGACGTCTGGCTGTTGAAGAGCGCCGCCGAGCTCGCGATCGGCGACTCCTCCGGCGCCGACGCGTCACTCACGAAGGCGCTGCGGCTGCTCGACGGCAGCGACCCCTCACAACGCACCCGTTTCCTCGCCGCCAGCTACCTCAGCTACCTCGGATCCGTCGCCCACAACAGACCCGCACTCGCCCCTCAGGCGCAACGCCTCGCAGACCGTGTCGTCGCCACCGAGACCGCATTCACGCTCGGACGAAAGCTTCCGGGAGCTGTCCCCACGACTGGACGCGTCCAGATCGATGACCTCCGGTTCGCGAACGGCCGGCTCGGTCTCGTGATCCGCTGGCAGGGGCTCCCGGAGGCTACAGCGCTCGGTGCCGTCGCCTATGAGCGCCCTCTCGCGCACGGAGCCTGGACACAACCAGCCGATCTCGCCCTCTTCGCCACGATCGGAGGCAACGGCATGCGACGCATCTCCGTCCCGCTCTCACGCGTCTGCGAACCAACCGCGGTGCGCGCGGACATCTACCTCGACGGGGCACCCGCGCTCACGACCATCGGTCCCGGCGTTCCCGCGACATGTTGAGCCACACCGCGAACTTCCTCCCTCGGTACCGGACAGGCATCGATCAGTATCACGACACGCTCTTCACCATGCTGATCTGCGCGCCTTCCGGCTCACGCCGTAGCGCGTCGCCGCTCGTAGCTCGGCTAGGAAGGCGAGGAAGGCGAGGAACGGCACGAACTCCTCCCAGGATGCTTCCCATGAGCTGATCATCGCAGGATAGAGCCCGGCCCATTCGCCGGTGAACTCGGCAAACCTGGTTTCGGCGGCCTCGACGGTGGGGGAGGTGTAGATCTCGCGCATCTGGGCGGTGATCCTCGACCAGTGACTTCGAGCTGTATCGGAGGCTGTTGCGGACCATGCACAACACAGGTTTGGACGGTCGCGTCGGGCCAGGTCGTGCGGATCGACTCGCGCAGCCCCGGCGCGGAGACGGGACGTGACTGCTCGGGTCGCCGACTTTGGGTTTTCTTGAGGTGGCTGCTGCTAGCGTCACCGGTGGTGAGCCGGGAAGTCTGGTCGGCACCCCGTGAGGGTGGTCCGAGATGACAGTGCCAACTTCCCCAGCCATTGCTCCCACGGAATCCGTCGGCGGCTTTGCGCCGTCGCGGGCGGGTGTTGTTGCTGATCGGGTTCGCGTTTGCGGTCATGGCGGACCCGGTGTCGTCTGTCGCGTACACGATCGAGGCGTCGCTGCGGTCCTTGCATGGTCACCTTAACCTTCTGATGGCGACGCAGCTGATCGTGCTCGGGATCATCGCCCTGGTCGATGTGAACTATTGGGGGCTCGTGGGGCGCTTTCCGTTGGGGGGCGGTGCGCCTGAGGCGGCCGGTCGCGCGTTCGGGACGGGATGGGTGTTTCTGCCGATCGGCGCGCTGATCGTCGACTTCGTGCTCACGATCACGATTTCGGTCGCCGCTGCCTCCAGCGCCGTGATCGCCTACGTGCCGGCACTCGCGCCAGAGCGGATCGTACTTGGGGTCATCCTGCTTCTCACCGTGGCAGGCCTGACGTGGTTCGGGCACGGAGGGAGGCTGATCTTCGCTGCAATGACACTGCTGTTTGTTGCGGCGGCCGTCGTGATGCTGACACGGGGCTTCCTGGATCCGGCTACTAGCCACGGCAAAGCTCCGGTCACGGGGCCGCAAGGGCCTCCCGTGCTCGCGGTGCTGCTCTCGTTCCCGGTTGCGATGGCGCTTGCGACCGGCACCGAAGCGCCAGCCACCGCAATAGCCCAGCTCGGTCAACTCGGGGCCGACGGCCGACGCCGATTCGCGCGGATCACACTGATGCTCACGTTGGGGATCGTTGGCGGTCTGACGATCGCGATCACCGCGCTCGCCGTTCGGCTCCATGTCGGACTCCCACCGGCTAACTCGACCCAGATCGCGGATGTCGCTCGCGCCGCCACAGGCGGCGGGGGAATCTATGCAGCGTTTCAGGCGACCAGCGCCCTGCTGCTGTTGGCCGCAGCAAGTTCGTCCTTCCAGGCGGGGCCTGGCCTCCTGAAGGCCCTCTCCCGGCACGCGACAAGTGCGGGGGTGGGTATCCTGCCGCGCCCACTGGGCGAGACGAACAAGCACCACACGCCCTATTGGTCGGTTCTCGTCTACCTGGTCGTCTCGCTGGTCGTCCTCCTCGCAGCAGGCGGCCATGAACAGGAACTCGTTCTCTTCTATGCCGTCGCCGTCTTCGTCAGCTTCCTCGCAGGACTGGCCGCCATGGCCCGCTTCTCCCGCCGCGACGGGCATCCCTGGCTCGCCGCGCTGAACATCGCCGGGGCGGCGGCCGTCGCCTTCACGCTCGTTGTCAACCTCGGCCGCGGCTACCCGCTCCTCTCCCTGGCAGCGATGCTCCTCATCGCGGCAGTGCTGTACCTTCTGTGGGCCCAGATGGGAAGACCCACAGGCATCGAGCGAGTGGAACGCTTCGCCGAGGCCGAGGACTAGCAACCCTGAGCGCGTCACCTCGTGGGACCCACCAACGTCTAGTGCTAGCCGGACGAGCCGAAGCGCTCGGTCTTGATGCGTGCGGGAGGTCGCGGGTTCGAGTCCCGTCGCTCCCGCTTCAGAAAGCCCCGCAAATGCGGGGTTTTCATTTGATGGACGGGTTCTGCGGAGGCGATGCGGCCGTCTTGGCAAGTGAATTGGCAAGTTGAGGGCACGGACTGCCTTCGTGCCGGGCACGGGAACGGCGCTCAGCGAACCTCAGCCGCCAGGTATCGGAACTCCCGGTAGCCCGCTCCCGCCACGCGACTGAAGTCCCGCCAAATGAAGAGATACGCCCCGCGCAACGAGAGTGCCTCCTCTGCTGATCAGGTCGTGCGTTGGTGTGTCCACCAGGCTGCGAACGCCATGAGCAGGAGTGCTGTGCCGCCGAAGAGCGCTGTTTCGATTCCCTGGAAGAGCCAGAAGCGACTTGCTGGGTGGTAGACGGCGTGGATGTAGTCGGCTCCGTTCTGTAGGAGGCAGTTGCCGTCGACCATTACCTTCTTGATGTGGCCGGCTGCGACGCGTGAGCAGTCGCCGATCTGGAGGGAAACGGGGTGGCCTAGCTTGTCGCTCGGTCGTTCGCTGATTACCCAGGCGTGGTAGAGGTTCGCGGGTGCTTCGGCGCGGGACGGGCCGGGGATTCCGGGTGCGACGGCGCGCCATGTGGCTGTGAGCGGGGCGACTAGGCGTTCGCGGAGCCAGGTGTCGACGAGGATCCGCGCGGCAACGTAGCCGGCGAACCCGACGATGATTGCAGGGACAGTGCGGCGCCAGACGACACCTACTGCAAGTGCGAGCCCAAGCGCGAACAGCGTGTAGCCGAACACGACGGTGCCCTCGGAGTCGAACGCGCTGCTGTCGAGTCGGCCGTGCAGGTGGTCGAGTGGGGTGTGCCACCAGGTCATGAGCAGAGTGAGCGCGAGCGCGAAAAGAACTGCGGCGGCGACCGCGACGCCAAGCTTGGTCGCGATCCAGCGGCGGCGGGTGACGCTCTGTGTCCAGGCGAGCCTGTAGGTGCCGTTTTCGAGCTCGAGCACGAACGGTGCGGCGAGCAGGACGCCGATCAGCCCCGGGGTCAGCGTGAGCCAGCCGAGGAGGCTACCGAGCCGTTCAAAGCGCTGAGTGAATCCCTCGACTACCTGGCTGCAGCCGTCCGTGCTGGTCTGCTGGGTGAGGCAAGCGGAGAGGCCGTCGTGGTGGTAGGCGTTGGCCATCTCGATCCCGGTCGGGACGAGGAGCACCGTGATCAGCGCGAGGATCGCTACGGCGATCATGGTCTCCGTCCGCTGCAGACGCCAGCTGACCCACGTCATCGCGCCACCGCCTCGCGGATCGAGTTGCGCGCCGAGCCGCGCGTGCCTCCGTGGCCGAGGTAGCCGAGAACGATCTCCTCGAGGTCGACCTCGTGCAGCTCCCAGCTCGAGTCGTAGACATGACCGTTGGCGCGCACGAGCAGCGTCGTCTGCCGCTCGGTGTGGCTCTCGCGGATCACGTCGTGTATCCGCGCTACTTCGCCTGGGTCGCTGCGCGGCCCGGTCAGGAGGCGGTGGCCGGCGAGGATCTCGTCGATCGGCCCAACGAGCTGGGTGTGTGCTTGGGAGAGGATCACCAAGTGATCGCAAACCCGTTCGAGGTCGGCAACGATGTGCGACGAGAGAACAACCGTCATCCCGGTCTCGGCGACGACCTCCATCACCGACTGCATGAACTCGCGCCGCGCGAGCGGGTCGAGAGAGGCGACCGGCTCGTCGAGGAGAAGCAGCTCCGGTTGTTTGGCAAGAGCCAGCGTGAGTGCCACCTGTGCCTGCTGTCCGCCCGAGAGCTTGCCGACCTTCTGCCGGAGCGGCAGGCCCAGCTGCTCGATCCGGTCAAGCGCCGTGCTCTCGTCCCAGGTCGGGTTGAGATTTCGGCCGAGCTTGAGCGTCTCACCGATAGTGAACCCGCGGTAGAGCGGATGCTCCTGCGCAACGAAGCCGACATGCGGAAGCACCGAGCTCGGTCCCGTGCGAGGCGAATGGCCAAGCACGTGCACCGTGCCGGTACTTGGCTCGGAGAGTCCGACCGCGAGCTGGAGCAACGTGGTTTTTCCGGCACCGTTCGGTCCGACGAGCGCCGTCACCGACCCGCACGGGATCTCCAGCGTGCAGTCCTGGAGCGCCCACTCCGAGCCGTACCGTTTGCCGAGACCGTCGGCATAAAGGGCAGGCTGGCCGGTCATGCCACCCTCGACACGACAGGCGGTCGCACGGTGTCAGCAAACAGCGCCGCCATGTTCTCCTCGTCAAGCCCAGCCGCCCTTGCCTGGCCGATCCAACGCTGAAGCGCCGAGCGAAGATCATCCAACCGATCAGGTGGCAGAGGCGGCAACGTGCTCGAGACGAACGTGCCAACGCCGCGCCGACCCTCGACAAGACCGTCGCGGTCGAGCTCGCGGTACGCCTTGAGCACCGTGTTCGGGTTGATCGCAAGACCACTCACGACATCCTTCACCGTCGGCAGCTGATCCCCCGGACTCAGAATCCCAAGCCGCACAGCCTGCCGGACCTGCTGCACGAGCTGAAGGTACGTGGGCACCCCCGATCGGGCATCCAGATGAAACTCGATCACACCATCTCCATTTATCTAGTCTAGTAGATAAGTAGATGTATAGCGAAGGATGGACTTCGTGTCAAGAACTGACCAACGAAGCCATCGGTGGGGCGACTACCTCTATGAGGACATTGGCGAACCAACTGACGCCGAACTCCAAGCAGGCATCGACGCGAAGGTCGATGCCCAGATCGCCGAGGCATGTGCCTCCGACCCGAGTGGCCCGCCCTGCTGAGCAAACATCGCAGACGTCAGCCGTCGGCATCCATCACAAGCAACCGGCCACCCAAGCTTGGCAAGTGATTGGTAAGTGACCCGCTGGCACCCACGGGCACTCACCGACCTACGTGGGTACCGAGGGGACGCAGGAGCGTGATCCCTTGCCCACCAACACCTGCCGTTGCCGATGCTGACAAGCCTGTCACGCCGGAGGTCGCGGGTTCGAGTCCCGTCGCTCCCGCTTCATTCCAAGCCGATGCGGCAGGTCCCGAGACAGCGTTTGGCACATCGGATCGTGGAGTCCGAGCCCTCGGAAGGCCTGAGAGACGAACGCCTTACCCCGGAATCGGCACGGTAGAGTGGCTAGCCTGTCGCGATGGATCGGTCGCTCGCGAGGATCGGGGAGGGCTTGAATCCTTTGAAGAGGAGCCACAGGGTGAGCGAGGCCTCCCAGAGGATCTCCGGGACCGTGAAGAGCAAATTGATTCCTGATTGTTGTTCGTAGGCGCCGAACAGCACCGCGGTCGCCGTGGCGAACGCGATAGGGCCGCCGATGAGTCCCAACAGGGCCATGCGCCTTGGCACGAGCCCCGACGTGTACATCAAGTAGCCCAGTAGGAGCCCGGTTCCGAAGCCGGCGCAGAAGGCAGGCCCGAGGAGGAACGTCGCATCGTGAATGGCGACTAGTGACCTGCCTGCGATTTCGAGTGAGGCTGAGTCGGTGCCGGCGACGCCGGCGAGGTCCTGCCGTAGAGTCACGACCGCAATGACGCTGATGATGCCGACGGCGATGATCGTTGATTCAACGATCCGCGAGGCCACGTAGCCAAGGGAGACGGTCTCGTTTTGTCGTTTGAGGATCGGAAAGAGGACAACGGCGGTGGCGATATTGGAGATGACGACGATGATCTCGAACAGCGCGCCGAAGGCCACCCGTGTGTCGGCGCCGGCACCGACGATGTAGTCCACGTGGTTCAACAGGGGGTCGTAGAACAGAAGCGCGGGGATCGAGAAGATGAACGTGAAGGCGAAGAAGATCCCCGCAATCAGCGAAGTCCTTCGGTGCAAGTCCACGCGGACTCCTTCGTCAGCCGGCTGCCGGGAACGAACCGGATCGAGCTGGAGACTATTCGCCGACTCGGTCGGCGCCGGACGGGGCGTCTTTGCAAGAGGGCTCGTCTCGCGTGTTGGAGTACGAAGCCACGCAAGCAAGCGACGAGGCCCTTCGGGGCCGCTCCCGTTTGTCGTGGATACGGCGCTCTGGCCGGTCACGATGTGACGGTCTGACTTCCCTCCGTCAGCGAGGCGGTCAGGCCGTACCTCACGTCGCAAGCCATGCCACACGTCCGGGCCAGAAGCAGTGTTCAGCAGATCGAGCCGGTATCTGCCAGGGTGGCTGCCAGGAGGTCACGCACGACCTCCGGGTCTATCTGCTCGGGCCGGCGGAACCGGATGCAGCCCTTCCCCACCGAGAGGCCGACGAGCCGGTCCGAACTCGCCTGCAACGCGGCCTGGCGCAGAACGTAGAGGGAGATGTAGCGCTTCTGGCTCGCAAAACCGACCTCGACGACCTCGTCACGGGAATACGACGGCATTCCGTACCTCATCGACTCGACGAAGCCGGGCAGGCCGACGCGGCAACTCGAGCGCAGCAGCTCGAGCGCCGCTCGGCGCTCCGGCGGGGCCAGAGCGATGTACTCGTCGACCGTGCTCGCTGCACTCTGCACGCCCGCGATCGTACTCTGCAGCACCGGGCTGTCTTCTAGCTGGTGGCTCCGGCCGCCTGCTCGCTCTCGACTGGAGGTGAAATGTCGCGTCCGTGAGGTGGCTCGATGGTGACATTCGGGAGGAGTCGATCGAGCCACTTCGGGATGTACCACGATTTCTCGCCCATGAGCGTCAGAAACGAGGGCACGAGCGTCATCCTCACGACCAGCGCGTCCATGAGGATCGCAACCGCCAGTAGCAGCCCGAATTCCTTCGGGATGCGGTCGGCGCTGAGCACGAAAGCGGCGAAGACGGTGCCCATGATCAGGGCCGCAGCAACGACCACGCGACCGATCGCTGCGATCCCGTGATCGACCGCCGCACGCGTAGCGAGGCCGTGGACGTGCTCCTCGCGGATACGGCTCGTGAGGAACACCATGTAGTCCATCGACAGGCCGAAGAGGATCGCGAATGCGATCGGTGGCACGAACGTTTCGATGGGGCCGGTGCGATCGAGGCCGGTCAGGCCGAGGAGGTGCCCCTCCTGCACGACGAGCGTGAGGACACCGAAGCCCACGAGCGCAGACATGATCGTGGTGATTGCCGCGGTCGCCGAGATGACGATCGAGCGGTATGCCATCGCCAGGACGAGGAACGTGACGCCGATGATGTAGAGCAGGAAGATCGGCATCCGGGCGAGGATCTGGTCGGCGATGTCCTTGAACGCCGCCGTCTGTCCCGACACGTATGCAAGCGCGTCACCGTTGGCAGTGGCGGTGGGAACGACGTCGTTCCGGATCTCTGTCGACGAGCTTGTCGGTCGCCTCGTCCTGCGGCGCGGATGTCGGTGTCACGAACACGATTGCAACGGTCTTCTCGTCGTTGAACTGGGGCTTGCCGACGGAGGCGACGCCCTTCAGCCCTGCCACCCCGTCACGATTCTCTGCGGAGCCTGCGCGTCACCGTTGACGTCGACGACGATCGGGATCGGACCGTTGAACCCGGGCCCGAAGCCGGCTGCGAGGAGGTCGTAGGCGCGGCGGCTCGTCTGATTCTTGGGCTGCGTGCCCTGGTCGGCTGCCCCGAGACGGACGAGTGTCGACGTCCCCGCAAGCACGAGGACAAGGAGGAGGACGACGGGGAACACGAATTTGGCGCGTCCCGTCACGAACCTGCCCCACCGGGCCACGAGGGTCTTCTCGCGTCCAGCGTCCGAGTCGTCGACGGGGCGCAGGAACGGCACCTTGAGCCGATCGATCTTGTGGCCGAGCAAGGCGAGCACCGCCAGGAGAAGAGAGTTCGCGATCAGCACGGTCGTCAAGACGCCGAGGGCGCTGCCCATCCCGAGCTTGGTCACGAAGTCGAGGCCGATGAACGCCAGCCCGCTCACCGAGATCGCGACTGTCAAACCCGCGAACAGCACGGCGCGACCCGCGGACGCACCCGCTTCGGCAGCGGCGTCACGTGGTGAGAGCCCTCCGTGCAGGAGCTGCCTGAAACGGGTGACGATGAACAGCGAGTAGTCGATCCCGACACCGAGCCCGATCATCGAGACGAGGATCGGCGTGACCGTGTTGATGTCGGTCAGGCCGGCGAGGATGAAGAGGAGCAGGAACGCCGTCGCAAGCGCAACGATCGCGAGCGCGATCGGAATCAACATCGCCACGAACGTCCTGAACAGGACGAGCAGCACCAGGATCGCGACCAGCAGGCCGAGCCCCTCCGAGGTGCCCTGCTGGAGGGGCGGGAACTCCGCTTCACCGTTGTACTCCACGGTCACGCCCTGAGCCGCGACACCTTCCCGCACGGCATCCTCGACGGCCACGACCGCCGCGCGATCCGAGTCCTCGATCGTCTGGTCGAACTGCACCTCCGCGTACGCGATCCGCCCGTCGTCGGAGAGCGTCGCCTTGCTGAACGGATCGCCGACACTCTCGACGCCGGCCTTGCCTTCCGCGGGTGCGAACTCCGACGTCTTGAGGCGCGCCATCGACTTCTCGATCGCGGCGCGACGCTCGGGGGTATCGAGGCGCTCACCCTCGGGCGCGGCGAAGACGACGTTCAGCACTGCGCCCTGCTCGGACGCGAACTCGGCCTTGATCAGGTCCGTCGCCTTCTGGGTCTCCGAGCCGGGAATCTCGAACTTGTCCCGCAATCCTCCGCCGACCGTTGCCACGAGGACGATGAGCACGGCAATGATTCCGACCCAGCTGAAGATCACGCGCCACGGATTGGTGGCGCAGAGTCGCGCCCAGCGGGCAAGGGCGCCCGTCGACAAGCGCTCGTGCGCGGCCAGCCGCTCTCCGGAACCCTGTTCATCGGGTCCACTCACCTGGGACTGCCCATCATCGACGCCATTTTCATGCTCAGCCATCCCGCGTCACACCTCTCCCTCGCTGCCGGTTCCGAAGCAACAGAGCTATCAAAAAACGAGCGAACGCCGAAGCAGTAGCTCCGACCTCTGCCCGGCGGGTCAAGACGGATTGCAACGAAGCCACGATTGGACTCACTCAAGTTGGGTGATGCCCGCGCCGATAGTCGGATCGTCGAACAACGACTCGCTCACGGAAGCCACACGGCCGGGGTTCCGTTCCGTCGCCGGTAGGGCTCGTCGCAGGACGGGCAGTCGCCGGTGGCGGGGCATACGGGACGCATACCCGGTCGCGTGGCTCCCGGGAGCGAGCGCGTTCCACTCCGATCATGACTCTCATCTCACGCAAACGCTTCCTCGTCGGAGCAGCCACGCTCACGGGGGGTGCCGTCACCGGGGCCGTCTTTGCGGCAGAAGCGCAGGCTGCCGACTTGCCGGTCTACGTGCTCGACCCCGAGTGGGGTGTCGGTGGGGCGTGCTGTCACGGCTGCCGAGCGTGTCAGTTGCACGCCTCCAACACCCTGTTCGCCACCGCTGCGGACGCCGATCTCTACCGTGCGCACCCCGGCTGTAAGTGCGTGGTCACGGAAGGTCCGGTGCTACCGCACGACACCTGGCTGGCTCTCTTCGGGCTCCCGAATGCAATTGCTCGGCCACACGTCGACCGGAGAACGCAATGGGTCGCCGACGTGCTGGCGGCCGCCGCGATCCCGCAGAGCTCGGTCGCTATCCCGCCCTCGGCTCCCCCCTCCAGCCAGCCGACCGCGACCCCGTCACCCACCACGCCGGCTACGCCGTTGGAGACGATCTTGACGACGCAGCCGACGGCCGTCCTCGCAGCGAGCGCCGCGGCGTCACAGCTCCAGATTCGAGGGTTCCGCGTCGGCCGCATGGGACGCGAGGTGCTGGTCGATCTCGACCTCAGCGGCCCGGCGGCAATGCAGGTTCGCCTGCTGGCAGGAAACGGACGGCAGCTCGTCAAACGCCACTTCGCAGCGACGCGAGGTGTCTCACGCTTTCGGCTGAAGGTGCCAAACGGCATTCGGCCGGGGCGCTACCACGTTCAGGTTTCGCTGCGCACCGCGCTGGGCGAGGTGCGCACGGTCCGCAGCCCGTTCGTCATTCACGCGCCGACGAAGTAGGGGTACCCGACGCGCGCTACCGTGCGCGAATGTCTCGGCAGAATCGTGGCACCCCGCTCGGAGAGCTGATCGCGGATCCTGCCCGCGGGCTCGTGTACGGGAACCGAGGGTGCCTCCACGACGGGCACGGTCGCATCCGGCGGCGGTACAACGGCAAGCGGTGGATCGCCTGCCGGCTCGAGTTCAAGGGCTGGAAGCGCGAGCGGCTCCTTCAACCCGGCCGGTTCACCGAGCTGTTCTTCCTCGACGAGGCAACTGCATTCGCCGCCGGACACCGTCCGTGCGCCCTCTGCCGGCACGAGGACTACCGCAGGTTTGCAGCAACGTGGCGCACCCTTCATCCGCGCGACCGGATCGGAGCCGATGCGATCGACGCGCGGCTCCATGCCGAGCGGGTGGGATCGAGGGTGGCCGGTTCGGCGGGATCGTGGGCGCAACGGCGGCACGAGTCGCCGTTCGAGACGCTGCCAGACGGGGCGTTCGTCGTGGTCGAGGACGCTGCCTTCCTCGTCCTCGGAGACCGCTTGCTGCGATGGACGCCGTCTGGGTACGTCGACGCCACGTTCCTCCCGCGCGGCACCGCGACGGTCATTACACCGCGATCACTCGTCGCTGTCCTGGCTGCGGGCTGGAGTGGCGCCGTGCCGCTCCTGCATCCGTCGGCGGCCACAGCCGCGACGGGCTGAGCGCCACCCTCCTCAGGAACGACTGAGGGCCGCTCTCGCGGCCATCAGTCTCGTGCGGTTTCATTCGGCCGGAGTGCGGACGGAGGGGCTCGAACCCCCATGGCACGTGGCCGCCGGGGTCTGAGCCCGGTGCGTCTACCGAGTTCCGCCACATCCGCATGGGAGAGCCGCAGGCCAAAGCGCGGGCGTGCGGCTCCCCTGCCTCAGCCGGCCGGTCGGTGACAGAGGAGATTCCGGGTATTGCAAACGACCAGGCTTGCCCGTGCAGCCGGAGCCAGTATCGGCCTGGAGCATCTCCGAGGTGAGGTTCGTCGGAGGCACTGCTACCGTCGGCTTCAGGATCCCGGATCCGCGCTGAGTGAGGAGCCCTTCATGCACCACCGCATCGCCAATCCGCTGCGCAACGTTGTCGTACTCCTCGCGTCCTTCTTCCTGCTCGCGGTCGGCTGAACGGTTGCCCGCGCCCCCGGGAGGGGCGCTCGTGAGGCCGTCGTTGCCGGCTCCGCCTGCAGGCGAAGGCTCCCGGGCCTGCCGCGCGCCGGCGGCCCGCTCGGCTGATCGGCTTCGTCGTCGGCATTGGATTCTCCCTCGGGGGGACGCTCTGGATGACAGCGTTGCAACGGAACGTGCCCGAGAACGCGCTGTCGCGCATCAGCTCCTTCGACTGGCTCGGCTCCGTCGCGCTCAACCCGATCGGCTACGCGCTGATCGGACCGATCGCGGCCTCGCTCGGAACATCGGAGACGCTCGCCATCGCCGCCGTTCTCAACATGCTCGTGTGCGTCGGCGTCGTCCTCGTGCCCTCCGTGCGCGCCGTCGGCATGAACGAGCCAGGGTTGTTGCCCGCAGCCGGATAGAGGGCCGCCTCAGCCGAACGTAATGATGCTGCGGATGCCGTCCTGTGCGTGCATCAGCTCGAAACCGTGGTTCACCGCGTCAAGGGTGATCCGGTGCGAGAGCAGCGACTCGACGTCGATCTCGCCCTCGAGCCAGCGGTCGACGAGGAGAGGCACCTGGGTGCGCCCCTTGACGCCTCCGAACGACGAGCCTGTCACGCGACGACCGGTGATCAGAAGCCGGGGGACGACCTCGAGCGTTTCGCCCTTGCCCGCCACGCCGCACATCGTTGCGAGCCCCCATGCTTCCCGAGCAGACTCGACCGCCTGGCGCATCACCGACACGAGGCCGGTGGCCTCGAAGGTGTAGTCGGCCCCGAAACCACCCGTCTCGGACTTGATCCACTCGACCGGATCCTCGTCGGCAACGCGTGTTTCTGTGGCGCCATGATGGAGTGCCTGCGCGAGCCTGCCCCCTGAGAGGTCGACTGCGATGATCCGCTCGGCCCCTGCGAGCCGGCAGCCGATCACGGCGCCGAGGCCGACGAGCCCGCAGCCGAAGACGACGCAGGTCGATCCCGGCTCGACGCGAGCGGTGTAGAGCGCAGCGCCGATCCCGGTCGAGAGACCACAGGCGAATGGCGCGCAGCCGTCGAGCGGCGCCTCGGGACTCACCTTCGCGAGCGCGATCTCCGGCATCACCGTGTACTCGGCGAACGTCGACGTCCCCATGAAGTGGCGCAACGGCTCACCGTCCCGCGAGAGGCGGGCGGTGCCGTCCGGCAGGTAGCCGCGACCCTGCTGGTCGCGGATTGCAATGCAGCGATTGGTGCGGCTGCTGAGGCAGTGGACGCACGTCCCGCACTCCGGCGCGAAAAGCGTGATCACGTGGTCACCGGGGGCGACGAGCGTGACGCCGGCACCGATTCGCTCGACGACACCTGCCCCCTCATGACCCAGGACACACGGCGCGTACCCCGTCGGGTCGGCTCCCGACGCGGTGTAGAGGTCGGTGTGACAGACGCCACACGCGACGAGCCTGACGAGGACCTCGCCGGCCTTCGGCTCGGCGAGGTCGATCTCCTGAACGACGAGTGGGCTTCCGAACTCCTCGAGAACTGCAGCACGGATTCTCATGGCGTGAGCCTATCGAGAGGACGGGGCGTCACAGTTTCAGCCGACGGCGGCCCTCGCCAGCGGGCATCCTCCGGGGAACGACCATGGCCGCAAGCATTGTCAGCACCGACCGCAGGCTCGCGAGGGTGGCATCGCCCTGCTCGATCTCGTAATCCTCGTCGTCACGGTGGCGGCCGCGGACTCGCTGAATCCGTCAACGGTGATCCCGTCCCTGTACCTGGCGACGGGGCCACGGCCGACCGCGAGCGTGCTCGGCTTCGCAGCCGGCTTCTTCACCGTCAACCTCGCGGGAGGCATGGCCGCGTTCATTCTCGGACATCGGCTCGCGGCATTCCTGCCACGGCCGGGCGAAGACGTGAGGCACTCTGTGGAGGTCGCGCTCGGCACGGTGGCGCTCGGCGTCGCGGCACTTCTGTGGCACCGGCGGCGGCGGGTGAGCGTGGGTTTCGAGCAGGCCAACCGCCGGATGCGGAGTGTCGCCCCACTCGCGGGAGCAACGATCGCACTCGTTGAGCTGCCAACTGCATTCCCGTACCTCGCCGTCGTTGCAGCAGTCGCCGGGTCGGGCGCCGGGCTGGGAGCCGCGCTCGCAATGCTCGTCCTCTTCAACGTCGTCTTCCTGGCTCCCGCGTTCCTGTTCGTCGTCGCCCGCGCTGCGGCTGGGCAGCGCGCCATCGTGGCCATGGAGAGGGCTCGCGCGTCCATGGTGCGCCATGCGGGAGCGCTGATCGCCGGGATCGTCCTCGCTCTCGGGCTCGTCTTGCTGTGCATCGGCACGATCGGACTCGCGACCGCTGCCTGACCGACGGGCGGCAGCTATGCGAGCAGGCGCTCGTATAGCTGCAGCGTCTGCGCCGCCGTGCCGTCCCAGCCGAAGTGCTCCACCGCGCGCGCCCGTCCCGCAACCCCCATCGCGGCCGCGCGGGCTGGATCGGCGAGGAGCTCGTTGATGCTCGCGGCGAGGCCTTCCGCGAGGGCCACCGGGTCGACCGGGGTGCCGGTGCCGTCAGCGCGGGCCTCGTAGGGAACGAGTAGCCCGGTGACGCCGTCCTCCACCACCTCCGGAATCCCTCCGACTGCGGTCGCAACGACCGCAGCCTCGCACGCCATCGCCTCGAGGTTGACGATTCCCATCGGCTCGTACACGGACGGGCAGACGAACACGCTGGTATGGCTGAGAGTCTGAATCAGCTCGGGCTTCGGCAGCATCTCCTCGATCCAGAACACACCATCGCGGGTGGCGCTGACGCCCTCCAGCTTTGAGGCGAACTCGGCAGCGATCTCCGGCGTATCCGGCGATCCGGCGCAGAGGACGAGCTGAGCATCGGGGTCGATTGCTGCGGCCGCATCGAGGAGATGGGTCAACCCCTTCTGCCGCGTGATCCTGCCGACGAAGACCACCGACTGCCTGGCCGGGTCGATCCCATACCGCTCGAAGACGTCTATCCCGGGATCAGGCTGGAACTCATCGGTGTCGATGCCGTTGTAGATCACGCTCGTGCGCGAGGCCTCGATCACCGGATAGCACGAGAGAATCTCGCGCAGGTGGGCGGCCGAGACGGCGATGATTGCGTCCGCTGCCTCGAGTGCCGTCTGCTCGGCGAAGCTCGAGACGGCATACCCTCCCCCTAGCTGCTCGCGCTTCCACGGGCGCATCGGCTCGAGGCTGTGCACCGTCGCAACGTGGGGAATCCCGTGGACGAGCTTCGCCAGGTGACCGCCGAGGTTTGCGTACCACGTGTGACTGTGGACGAGATCCGCTCCGGCAACGCCCGCGGCCATCGTCAGGTCGATCGAGAGCGCCTCGAGGGCAGCCGAGTACGGCTCCGGCCCGGAGAGCGCCGCCCAGGGTCGATGCGCAACGACCTTCGGCCCGCCCGGGACCACTATCCGTTCGTCACCCCAGCAATGCACGGTCACGTCAGCCGCGGCGGCGAGCTCGCGCGCCAGGTACTCCACGTGGACCCCGGCACCCCCGTACACGTCCGGCGGGTACTCGCGCGTGAGAAGCGCGACCGTCCTCATGCTTCGACGGTTACGCCCTTCTTGATCACGGCGATCCCGTTCGTCGACATCGGGAAGCGCGCCCTGTCCGCCTCGGGGTCGACGCCGACCTGTGCCCCGGGAGCAATGCGTGCGTTCTTGTCCACGATCGCATTGCGCACGATCGCACCACGCCCCACATCGACGTCGTGCATCAGCACCGAGCCCTCGACGAGGGCGTGCGAGTGGACGCGCACGCCGGGAGAAAGGATCGACCGGCGCACGGTCCCGCCCGAGACGACGACGCCGGCGCACACCATCGAATCCATGGCCGCGCCGACGCGACCGGTTTCCTCGAAGACGAACTTCGCCGGCGGTAACTGCTCCGGCCAGGTGAGGATCGGCCAGTCTTCGTTGTAGAGGTTGAACATCGGGTTCACCGAGATCAGGTCCATGTGGGCGTCGTAATACGCGTCGAGCGTTCCGACGTCGCGCCAGTACGCAAGGTCACGATCGCTCGCGCCGGAGATCTTGCTGTTCGCGAAATCCCAGACACACGCCTGGCCCCGCTCGACGAGCTCCGGGATGATGTTGCCTCCGAGATCGTGTGCCGAGCTCTCGTTCGCCGCGTCACGAGTCACCGCATCGATCAACACGTCTGCAGAGAAGACGTAGTTTCCCATCGACGCAAGCACCTCTCCCGGCGACTCCGACATCCCCACCGGATCGCTCGGTTTCTCGCGGAACGCACGAATCGTGCGTGCATCGCTGTCTGCCTCGATGACACCGAACTCGCCTGCGCTTTCGATCGGGACTGCGAATGCCAGCGATCGTGATGCCCGCGCCGAGGGCAACGTGCTGTTCGAGCATCTGGCGTGGATCCATCCGATAGATGTGGTCGGCGCCGAACACGCAGATGTAGCGCGGACGCTCGTCGTAGATCAGATTGAGGTTCTGGTAGATCGCATCGGCCGAGCCCGCAAACCAGCGTGGGCCGCGTCGCATCTGCGCCGGTACGGGTGTCACGTAGTTACCGAGCAGCGGTGAGAGGCGCCACGTCGTCGTGATGTGCCGATCGAGGCTGTGGCTCTTGTACTGGGTGAGGACGGCGATCCGGAGCTGCCCTGCGTTGACGAGATTCGAGAGCGCGAAGTCGATGAGCCGGTAGTTGCCGCCGAACGGAACTGCGGGTTTCGCTCGGTCAGCCGTGAGCGGCGCCAGGCGCTTCCCCTCACCCCCAGCGAGAACGATCGCGAAGACTCTCGAGTTGCGCATTGACCGCAGCGTATTCGTTTCGGCGACAGGCATCAGCCTGTCAGCCTCTAGGTGACGGCGTCGTAGAGCCGGCGCTGGAACGCGGCGATCAGCTGCTCGCTCTCGCGCATGAGCCTGCCCTGCGGGACGGTGCCGGAGTTGAGCCCTTCCTGCACCCTCACGACGAGGTCGGTGTCCTCGTTGCTGACCTGCTCGTCGAACTCGAGTACCTCCGCCACGATCTCGGGAGGGACGTCTGCTCCGAACCAGTAGTCCGTGACCTCGATCGTGCGGCCGATCCCGTCCGGAACCCAGCGCTCGAGCGAGATGTTGAGCGGCCCGGGTGAAATGTTGATAGTCGTTGCCGGATAGATGAAGTGGTATTGCGAGTGGGTCACTTCACCCACCGGAACGTACGGAACATTGCCCTTGCCGTTGAGTGCCGACGCCTTGATCGGGCCGATCTGGCTCGAGAAGGTCGGTGAGACCGACAGCTCGTAGGAATCGGGATCGACGTCGATCACCTTGCTGAACCCGAGATGCGCGACCGGGCAGTGGTAGCACTCGAGGTAGTTCTCGAGCGCTACCTTCCAGTTCGCCTCGATCGGCCACTTGTGCTGGGAGTGCAGGCGCAACTTCGAGAAGTCGACACCGCCGCCCGCGATGATCTCGGGCAGCCCACCGAGCGTCTCGGAAAGGGGAGCCGCATCCGGATCGGGGTTGACGAAGAGAAACGGCCCCCACGTATCGACAGAGACCGGGAGCAAGGAGAAGTCGGCGGGATCGAATCCCGCCTCACGCTCGGACCGGGGAGCGCGCTTCAACGATCCGTCGAGCTCATACGTCCACGCGTGGTACGGGCACTGGAGCGTCTCGCGACAGCCGTTGTCCCGCGCGATCACGTAGGCGCGATGGCGACAGACGTTCACAAAACCCCGGAGCACTCCATCCCGATCGCGCGTGACGACGATCGGGATGTGACCTGCCTCTGTCGTCATGAACGACCCCGGCTCGGCGACATGCTCTGCAGGGCCTCCGTACTGCCAAGACCGCGCGAAGATCCGGTCGCGCTCGAGCGCTGCGACGCCCTCGTCCGAGTACCACGACGCCGGCAACGTCCACCCGTCCTCGAGGGGATGCACGAGCGGTGGGACGCTGACGGAAAGGGGATCGGCAGAGATCGACATGTTTGACTGTCTGGTCAGTCAGGATAACCTACCGCCAGACAATGCGTCAAGATAGGCCGATATGACCCTCGAAGCAACCGCACCTCCTGCGAACGACCGGACCACAGGAATCCTCGAGGCAGCATGCCGGGTCATCGTCGGCGAGGGCGCCCACGGGCTGCGCATGGCGAGTGTCGCCGACGAGGCCGGCGTCTCGAAGGCCCTCGTCCACTACTACTTCGCCACGCGGCAGGAGCTGCTGCGAAACGCTTTCGAATTCTCGGAGAAGCGTTGGCACACCGCGGTCGACGCCGAGCTCGCCGAGGTGACGTCTGGCGCCGCCAGGGTCGAGCGCATGTTGCTCATCGGCGTCGAGCCGGACCTCGCCTTCAGCGAACAACGAGCCCTCTGGAACGAGGTGTGGAGCAGCCTCCGTTCCGACGACGAGCTGCGTCCGCTCGTCGAGCGCTCGTACCGCGTCTGGCTCGGTCGGGTGGTCGAGCTGATCGAGGAAGGGCAAGCCGACAGATCGATCTCAGCCGCCGTCGATGCGACCGCGGCCGGTTGGCGCCTCGCCGCCGCCGCCGACGGCCTCGACTCGCTTCTCTACCTCGGGTTGGTCGATCGCGAGCAGGCGCGCGAACTGATGCAAGGGGCGATCAGCCGGGACCTCGGCGGCCCCTGACGGACCGTCAGGGTCGGAGGACGCGAACCGCTTCTGCCGGCAGGTGCAGCGTTACCGGCGTACCGCCCTCGTACGGGAGCTTCGAACCATCGTTCTGCACAGTCGCCTTGATCAGGTCGCCACCGACGAGACGCACGTGGAGCTCATGAGCTGACCCGATATACACAGCTCGCTCGACCATGCCGGGAAGGCGGTTGTCGCCCTCGGTGCCATGCTCCTCGACCGTGATTCGCTCCGGCCGGATCATCGCCTTCACGTCCCCCCGCGCCTCCGTCGCGCCCGCAAGGGCCCGCAGCGTGCGCTCCCCCACCCGCAGCGAGCAGGCGTCGCCGTCCGCCGACGCGACCGCCCCGATCAGGTTCGAGACTCCGAGGAAGTCGGCCACGAACACCGTCGCGGGCTCCTCGTACATCTCGCGCGGGGTGCCGGCCTGCTCGACGTGCCCACCGCTCATCACGGCGACGCGGTCACTCATGGTCAGCGCCTCTTCCTGATCGTGCGTGACGAAGACGAACGTGATTCCGAGCTCGGCCTGGAGGGCCTTTAACTCGACCTGCAGATCCTTGCGGAGGCGGGCGTCGAGTGCACCGAGCGGCTCATCGAGAAGCAATACGCGTGGAGTCAGGACAAGAGCCCGTGCGAGGGCCACCCGTTGCTGCTGACCACCGGAGAGCTGGCTCGGCTTGCGCTTCGCGTAGTCACCGAGCTGGACGAGCGAGAGCGCTTCGGCGACCTTCAACCGGTGCTCCTCCTTCGTCAAGCGCTTGTACTTCAAGCCGAAGCCGACGTTCCCCGCGACGTCGAGGTGCGGGAAGAGTGCGTAGCTCTGGAACACCGTGTTGACGTTGCGCTTGTGCGGCGGCACCTGTCCCACATCGACACCGTCGAGCAGGATCTGGCCGCTCGTCGGCCGCTCGAACCCTGCGATCATCCGCAGGGTCGTCGTCTTGCCGCAACCCGAAGGCCCCACCATCGTGAAGAACTCGCCTGCAGGCATCTCCAGGTCGATGCCGTCGACTGCGACGACGTCGCCGAACGCCTTGGTCAACTGCTCGAGGTGAATCTCTCCCTGCATGCTGCTACACCTCCAGGCCGGCCATGGCGGCGGCATCGTCGCTGCTCGCGAACCGACGGTAGACGAGAAACGCGAGACCGAGGGTCGCGAGCGTGATGAGGAGCGCGATCGTGGCAAGCGCGTTCAGCGCCGGAGTTGGCGCAGCGCGGGCCGAGGCGTACAGCAGCATCGACACCGTCGTCGTGTTCGCGTCCCCCGAGAGGTACTGCGTCACGACGAAGTCGTCGAGGGAGATGGCGAACACGACGGCAGCGCTCGCGATGATGGCCGGTGCGAGGAGAGGCAGCAGGACGCGGATGAGTTGGTCGTGGGGGGGTGCCCCGAGGTCTGCGGCTGCCTCCTCGTAGTCCTTGCCGATGGAGACGAGCCGCCCGCGCACGATCACGACGACGTACGAGATCGTGAACGTCACCTGACCGATGGCCTGGGAGGTCGAGCCGAGCCCGATGGCTGGGAACACCTGCAGGAAGAGGAGCAGCAGCGCCACACCCATCACGATCTCCGGGGTCACGAGCGGCAGAAGCATCACCGTGTTGACGGTGCCACCCCCTGGCCCGCGCCAGCGCTGCAACCCGAGGGCGAGCGCCACCCCGATCGGCGTGGCCACGAGCACACAGACGACTCCGAGGAACAGGGTATGGCGGAGAGCGCCCTGCAAGGCCGGGTCGTGGAGGACGCTCCCCGTCTGACCAGTGAACCAGCGCGTCGAAAAGCCCTGCCATGTCGTCCGGGAGCGGCCGTCGTTGAAGGCGAAGAGCACCGCGAGCGCGACCGGGATCAGCGACCACAGGATGTAGACGCCCGTGACGAGGACGAGGAACCGAGGCTTGCCCCAGGGGTTACGGAGCCGATCCACTAGTCCTCACCTCGGTCGTCGGCGCTGCGCGTCGCCCTCAGGTAGTAGAACATCAGCCCGAGCAGTGCCACCGCGAGCACCAGTGTCAACGACGCGCCTTCGACCTTCGACGAGCCCTGGCGTGTGAGCTGGTCGATCTGGTTTCCGATCATGCTCGTCTTCGGAGACGAGGAGACGAGGTCCTGCGTGTAGTAGTCGCCGAACATCGGCAGCGCGATCAGCACCATCCCCGCCAGAACGCCCGGGCGTGAGAGAGGGAGCGTGACCCTGAAGAACGCCCCGGCGGGGCTGGCGCCGAGGTCGCGAGCCGCCTCGATGTGGCGCTGGTCGATCCGGTCGAGCGAGGCGTAGAGCGGCAGGATCAGGAACGGCAGGTATCCGTACGTGAGGGCCATGATCACGGTGAACGGCTGCCCCTCGAGCCACCCGCCTCTCGCAGCAAGAAGATCCGCCGAGATGAAGAGGCGCTCGATCCCGATCGCGCTCAAAGCCCTCGTCCCGAGGCCGTCCGGTGCCAGGAGGTTGATCCACGCGAGCATCCGCATCAGGTAGTTGATCCAGAACGGCAGGATCAACAGCAGCAGCACGAGACCCTTCCATCGACTAGCGTGACGGGCCGCGAAGTACGCAACCGGGTAGCCGATCAGCAGTGAGAGCAAGAGCGCGAACGCGACGAATACGAAGGTGCGAACGAAGACCGTCAGGAACGGCCCGCCGTGCACGATGTCCCGAAGCGTCGCGAGCATGTAGCCGACGTTCCAGTCGAGCGGGTTCCAGAACGGCACCGGCTCCGACAGCGTGTTCTGGTTCCCGAACGCGACAGCGACGACGGCGTAGAACGCGAGCAGGAAGAAGACCGACAGCCACGCGACTCCCGGGAGGGCGAGGAATCGCCATGTCCAGCGTGAGTGCATCCGTCAGCCGGCCTTGAACTTCGACCAGGCCTCGTCCCAGTACCGCTCCCCCGCCACGCTCAGCTGGAGCAGCTCCTGGTTGAAGGAGAACTGGTCCGGGCGCACGACGGCGGCGGTAAGGCTCTTCGGGATCAGTCCGCTCGCGAGCAACGACTGGGCGGTGATGGTGTTCTGCGGGGGCGTGTACCCGACGTAGTTGACCATGTTGTCGTACGCGTTCTTCTCGTCGAGCATGAAGTTGACGAACCGGTGCGCGAGCGCAGGATTCTTGGCTGAGCGGCCGATGCAGAAGAAGTCGTTCTGGACGACGCCGTTCTTGTCAGGTCCCCAGTACGAGAGAACGCTGGGAGGCACGCCCTTGGGCATGTAGTAGAACGCGGCACTGAGAAGGTCACCTGACCAGGACTGGTTGAGCCAGCTCTTGCCCTCGGGCAGCGTCTGATAGTCCGTGATGTTGACCTTGACATTCGCAATGTCGGTCAACTGGCTCAAGTCAGTGCCTGCCTTGGCAACGATCTTCTGGTCCTCGGTGTTGAGGTCGGGCCGGCGCCCCGTGCGCATCGCATCGCGCTGCATCGGCATCGAGAGCCCGTCGCGCTTGTCGTCGAGGATCGCGACCTTGCCCTTGTACGGGCCCGACTCCCAGAAGATGTCCCACGGCACATGCATCCCGGCGATATCGACTGGAATCTTGTCGTTCCGCCAGCCGATCCCGTCCGACCAGACGACGTACGGCACCGTGTACCTGCTTGCACGATCGTAGAACGGGTCCTGCAACTCCGGCCAGACGTTCTTCTCGAGGTTCCCGAGATACGAGTGATTGAGCGGCTGGAGGAGCTGCTGCGCGATCAGGTTGACGATGTTCGAGCCCGAGAGCCCGATGATCACATCGAAGGCGACCGCGCCCGAGGCCAGCTTGGCGATGGCCTCATCGGACGAGTTGTAGGTCGCGAGCTTGACCTGGCGGCCGGTGAGCTTCTCGAACTTCTTGATGAGGCTGGGGTCGAGGTAGTCGGCGTAGTTGTAGAGCCCCAGTGGGCCGTTCTCGTCGGGGACGCCGTCGGGGATCGGCTCGTTGTCGGACGTGATCGCCCAGGTGACGGCGTTGTCGGGACGTGGCAGCGGCAGGCCGCCGGGGCCGACAGGCTTCGGCACAACGAGGTTCGACGAGCCGTCTCCGCCCGCACAGTCGCCGATCGGCGTCGTCGTGTTCTCGCACCCCGCGAGCAGGCCGAGCGCACCCACACCGAGCGCGCCACCGGCAGCCCCCTTCAGTAGGCCGCGCCGGCTGATGCCCTTGTGGTCCTTGGGATGCGCCATCGAGTGGTTGATTCAAGCGTGGTCCTGACCGCCAAGTCAAGCGAGGTACGATCGCGGCGATGCACGAGAAACAGATCGAGATCCGCTGGCGCGACCTCGACGCGTACCGGCACGTCAACAACGCGGTGTACGCGACGTACCTCGAGGAGTGCCGGGACGAGCTCGTGGACGGCGTGCTCGAAGAGATCGGCGACGCCTGGGATTACGTGCTCGCGCGCGTTGCGATCGACTACCGGCGAGAGCTCACGCAGGATGACGACGCGATCATCGTGCGTTGTGCCGTCGAGCGAATCGGCACCTCCAGCATCACACTGCGGGAAGAGATCCGTACGCAGGCCGGCGAGCTGTCGGCCGAGGCGGAGGCTGTGCTCGTCGCGCGGGATCGCAAGTCAGGGCGCTCTCGTCCGCTCTCCGACGTCGAGCGTGCTGCCTTCGAGCACGCTCGCAGCGACGGCTGACCCGGCCGTGCGCGTCGCCGTCGTCGGAGCAGGTTTCGCGGGCCTGGCGGCCGCCGACGCGCTGGTGACAGCAGGCAGCGACGTCATCGTGCTCGAGGCACGCGACCGAGTCGGCGGCAGGGTCTGGTCGCGGGAGCTCGCGAACGGCTCGACCGTGGAGATGGGTGCCGAGTTCATCCTGCCCGGCAACGACACGATCCGCGCCTACGTCGACCGCTTCGGGCTCGGGTTGTGGGAGAAGGGCATGCTCTACGGCGACCGAGAGCCGCGCGGCGGGATAGGCGTCGCTCCGGATGCGCTGCGCGATGCGATCACGACGATCCGTGCAACGCTGCCCGGAGTCGAGGCGGGAGTCTCCGCGGCAACAGTTCTCGCCCGCCTGTCACTCGACCCCGGCGCTCGAGAGGCAATTACGGCGCGGCTCGAGGTGTCGGCTGCAGCCGCGGCCGATCGGGTCGGGGCACCGGAGCTTGCGGGGCTCGCAGCTCATTCCGACGACGTTTGCCCGAGCGTGGCCGGAGGCAACCAACGCATCGCTCTAGCGCTCGCGCACGAGCTCGGCTCGATCCTGCACCTGTCGAGTCCGGTCGAGCGCATCGCCTGGGGCGACGGAACTGCCGTTGTCCGCGCAGGCGGGTCCGAGACCGCGGTCGATCGAGTCGTCCTTGCTCTTCCTGCCAGCGTCATCGGTCGGATCGTCTTCGAGCCGCCGCTCCCGGGTGGGCTGCAGGCCGCGTACAACGCCGTCCAGTACGGGAACGCGGCCAAGCTCTTCGTCCCGCTCACGCGAGAGACCGCCCCGAGCGCGGTTCTCTCGGTACCCGAGCGCTACTGGAGTTGGACGGCGACGGCCGCTGACCGCGTCCAACCCGTCGTCCACGCCTTCGCCGGCTCCGCTCCCGCCCTCGAGCGACTTCACGTCGTCGAGGGAGCAGATGCCTGGCTCGATTCACTCCGCCGGCTTCGCCCTGACCTCGCCCTCTCGGAGGACGGAGTCGTCCTCTCGACCTGGGACGACGATCCGTGGGTCGGGGCCGCGTACTCATGCGCTGCGCCGGGGGTCGATGCGTGGGCACCCTCCGGTCCGTTCTACGCCTGCGGCGAGCACACGCACGAGTCGAGTCGAGCGCTGATGGACGGGGCGCTCGCGAGCGGGCTGCGTGTTGCGCGCGAGGTGTCGGACGCAAGGTACGCTCTCGGCCACAATTCCTGACCGTACGGTCAAACACCCTGGAGGTCGTCCTGTGATCGTGCCTGAGCTTCCCGCCGAGATCGCCGATTTGAAGCTGCGGGTCGGCCGTTTCATCGAGGACGAGGTCTACCCCGTCGAGCTCCGGATCGTGGAGCGAAACGCGATCGACGCCGGCGAAGTGGATGCGCTCCGGGAGAAGGCGCGCGCAGCCGGGTTCTCGATGCTGAACATGCCGGTGGAGCTCGGAGGTCGCGATCTCTCGATGCTCGGACAGGTGGCGCTCGAGGAGGAGTCGGGCAAGGCGACGAACGGACTCGGGTTCACGGTCGTCGACCGCGGCCCCCGTGAGCTCCTCGAGCTTCTCACCCCGGCACAGGTCGAGCAGTACGTGATGCCGATCGTGCGCGGTGAGTATCGGGAAGCGTGGGCCTTGACCGAACCTGGTGCAGGCTCCGACCTCGCTGCGCTTGCCGCGACGGCCGACCGCGACGGTGACGACTGGGTCCTGAATGGTGAGAAGTGGTTCGTGACGAGCGAGGGTGAAGCCGGTTTCTACATCGTGGCTGCCGTGCACGAGGGCGAGCAGATGCTGTTCCTCGTCGAGCGTGGCACACCGGGGATGGAGATCTCGCGGACCCCGCGGTTCCTTCACGATCCGTACCTCGATCTCCATCCGGAGATCGTCTTCACGAACTGCAAGGTGCCGGACGCTAACCGAGTGCCCGGAGGCGACGCGGGGTCGCGCGAGTGGATCCTCGTCGAACGCCTCTTCATCGCAGCACGCTGTTGCGGTGCGGCCGAGCGGCTCCTCAACGAGGCCACCGCGTGGGCACAGGAGCGTGAGGCGTTCGGAGGGCCGATCTTCGAGAACCAAGGCGTGTCGTTCCCGCTCGCCGACTCGCTGACCGAGCTCCACGCTGCACGGCTCCTGACCTACCACGCAGCTCATGCGTTCGATACGCTCACCGACCGGAAGGTCGTCCACGGCAAGGTCGCCATGGCGAAGCTGTACGCCTCGGAGATGGCGGGCCGGGTGGCCGACCGCTCGGTGCAGATCCTCGGAGGGCGCGGCTACATGCACGAGAATGCGGCCGCCCGCTTCTACCGTGAGCTCCGGGTCGACCGCATCTGGGAGGGAACGAGCGAGATTCAGCGCCTCATCATCGCCAGGGGGCTCGCGAAGCGCGGTGCCGCTCCGTACCTGGGCTGGGAGTCGTAGCGCCAATTCGCTCGCTCATCTGAAACCGGCTTCTACGATCGGCCGTTCACCAGGGCGCGATCGTCGTTCCGCCCCATTCCTCCGGAGCAGTGTCGCGCACGGTCTGGGTGAGCTCCCAGCGGTGGCCACCCACGTCCTCGAGGACGCCCGAACGCTCGCCGTACTCGTAGGTCACCAGTTCCTCGACGACGCGCGCACCGCACGCAAGCGCACGCGCAAACGCCTCATCGACGTTCGGTACGCGCACCTTGATGAGCTGGGTCACGACGCCGTCGCGCGGTGGGACCCGATCGCCGCCGGCGTCGGCTACAACCACGGCACCGTCGGATCCGACGCGCAGCTGGGCACGGTGTGAATCGCCAATCCGTACACGTTCTTCGAATCCGAGTGCTGCCTCGAGCCACGCCACCGCCACGCGCACGTCCGGGTAGACAAGCACCGGCGTGACGGTCGCAGGCGGCGCAGAGCGGTTCGTCAACATGGCGGTGACAGTAACGAACGGGCGACGAGCCAATGCGACACACCCGAGGAGGCGGGCTCGCGACGGTGGCGCGATCGGCAGTGGGAGCGAGCCCGCATTCGAGGAGCTCCGCGGCACGTCAGAGTATCCGTGAGGGAGCGAACGGCCAGCTCTACGGCGGTTGGCCGATGATTCTCTCCGACTCAAGACGTGGCTCGAGACCAGAGAGCTGCTGACCACGCCAGGGTCGTTGCTCTATGCCTAGGCGAGCACGATGCGAGCGTCGAGACCAACGGCTCCGGTCGGGGTGACCAGGAGCGGGTTGATCTCGATCTCGGCGATTTCGGGGTGGGCGGCGGCTACGAGCGACAGGGCCGCCGCTGCCTCCGCTGCCGCTCGCACGTCGACCGCCGGACGGCCGCGCGCGCCGGTGAGCACGCCGGCGCCGCGAAGCGAGAGAAGGAGTGCTTCGAGCTCGTCAGCGGCGGCCGGAGCGAGCGCGAGACGAACGTCGCGGAGCAACTCGGCATAGACGCCTCCGAGACCGACGAGAACAAGTGGTCCAAAGCGTGGGTCACGGCGGGCACCGATGATCAATTCGACGCCATGCGCCGAATCGACGAGTGTCTCGACCGAGTACCCCGCCGGCGCCAGACGCTCCTGCATATCCGTCGCCGCCGCTGCCACAGCCGCGTCGTCCGAGAGCCCGAGTGCCACTCCGCCCGCATCGGACTTGTGCAGAAGCCCGAGCGCCTTCACGACGACCGGATAGCCCATCTCGGCAGCAGCGGCTCGAGCGGCGCCGACCGAAGCAGCACGGCGAGCGGTGGCGAAGGGCACGCCCGCCGCGGCGAGCAGCTCGCGCGACTCGAAGTACCCGTCACCCTCGATGGGAGGCGCAGGCTCGCCGACACCGGGAACTCCGGCTGCCTCGCCCTCGTGCTGCTCGACCAGGTGCCGGAGTGTGTCGACAACCGCCTCGATATCGCGGTACACCGGGACACCCCCCGCACGGAGCGCGCGCGCCGGCGACGAGTTCCAGTACATAGCCTGCGCCAGCAACGGGCGCCCACTGAGGTCGGCTGCGCCGGCGATGGCACGGCCCACTTCGGTCTCGACGGCGCTGAACGTCTCGTTCATCTGGCTGTAGCCGCCGAAATAGCCGGTGAAGATGACCGCATCGACCTCGCCCGATTCGAGGACAGCGCTCGTGACCCGCTCGAAGTTCCAGAAGTCCTGCTCGCCGGCGCCGGCGAGGTCAACCGGGTTCGCGGTGATGACGCTCGGCGCGATATCCGTCAGCTTGGCGACGAGCTCAGGAGAGAGTCGAGGCAGCTCGAGGCCCGCCTCGGTGACGAGGTCGGCTGTGACGACTCCGGTGCCGCCGCCGTCTCCGACGATCGCGACGCGCCGCCCCCGTGGTCGGTGCGGCGCGAGACTCATGAGCGCCCGATCGACGAGCTCCTTCGGCGTAGCGACTCGCAGGATGTGCGCGGCGCGGCATGCGGCCTCAACTGCGGCGCCGTCACTCGCGAGGGCACCGGTGTGAGAGGCGGCGGCGCGTGCTCCGGCCTCGCTGCCACCGGCGGCGAGAAGAACGACCTGCTTGCCGGCTGCAACAGCCGCTGCACCTGCCCGGGCAAAGGCCCTGCCGTCGCGGAAGTCCTCGCAGTAGACGCCGATGACCTTCGTCTGCTCGTCGGCAGCGAACGCCTCGACGAGCTCGGCGGCCTCGATATCCGCCTGGTTCCCGAGCGATGCGAAGCGCGAGACGCCGACCCCGTACTCCGCCGCGAGCAGGCTGAGCTCGAGCGCAAGGTTCCCGCTCTGGGAGATGATGCCCAGTGCCCCGGGACTGAACTCGTTGGAGCCGAGGTCGAGGTCGGCAGCGGCGTCGTACACGCCAAGACAGTTGGGACCGAGCATCACGGCGCCCGCCGCGCGAACGCGTTCGACCACCGCGGCCTCGCGCGCTTTGCCTGCGGCATCGATCTCGCCGAGCCCAGCGGTGATCGCGACGATGGCACGCGCCCCTGCTGCGAGCGAGTCGTCGATCGCCCCCTCGAACGCGGCGGCGGGCAACGAGATGACGACGAGCTCGGGTTCCCCCGGCAGCTCTCGGAGGGACTGGTAGGCCTCGCTGCCGAGGATCTCCCCGCCCTTGCGGTTGACGAGCCAGACATCGCGGCGATGAGCGCCTCGCAACGCACCCGCAGCGATCCACTGGCCCCATTTCGCCGGGTCGTCCGAGGCCCCGAGGACGGCGACCGACCGTGGGTCGAAGAGCGGCCGCAGGTCGCGCACGCCCACAGCCTACGCGAGGACGGTCGATGCGTAAGGGCGAGGCAAGGCCCCGCCCTCGACGCGGCGCCGCGCGCCTACGCCAGCCCGCGTGCCTTGCGGCTCGAGGCCTGCTGTCGCTTCCCGGCTGCGAGCTCGGCCTTGCGGAGACGGATCGAGACCGGCGTCACCTCGACGCACTCGTCCTCGCGTATGAACTCGAGCGCCTGCTCCAGCGAGAGGGGCCTCGGCGGAATCAGCCGGACGAGCTCGTCGGAGCTGGAGGCTCGCATGTTCGTCAGCTTCTTCTCCTTGGTGGCATTGACATCCATGTCCTCGGAGCGGGCGTTCTCACCCACGATCATGCCCTCGTAGACGCCGACCCCCGGAGCCACGAAGAGCGTGCCTCGCTCTTGCAGGTTCGAGATCGCAAACCCCGTGGTCGGGCCCTGCCGATCGGCGACGAGTGACCCGCTCGGCCGGGTGCGCAGCTCGCCGTGCCAGGGCTCGTAGCGGTCGAAGACGTGGTGCAGGATGCCCGTACCGCGTGTTTCGGTGAGGAACTCCGTGCGGAACCCAATCAGGGCGCGGGCCGGAACGAGGTACTCGAGCCGGACCCAACCGGTGCCGTGGTTGACCATTTGCTCCATCCGCCCCTTGCGGAGGGCGAGCAGCTGCGTCAGTACGCCGATGTACTCCTCGGGCGCATCGATCGCGAGCCGTTCGACCGGCTCGTGCACCTTGCCGCCTACCTCGCGGGTCACGACCTGTGGCTTACCCACGGTGAGCTCGAAGCCCTCACGTCGCATCAGCTCGACGAGGACCGCCAGCTGGAGCTCGCCGCGACCCTGTACCTCCCACGTGTCCGGTCGTTCGGTCGGGAGCACGCGCAACGACACGTTGCCGATGAGCTCGGCATCCAGCCGGCCCTTCACCTGGCTCGCCGTCAGCCGCGTTCCTTCGAGCCCGGCGAGCGGCGACGTGTTGATGCCGACCGTCATCGAGAGCGACGGTTCATCGACCTGCTCTACGGGCAGCGGCCTCGGATCGTCGACGTCGGCGAGCGTCTCGCCGATCGTGATCTCCGGGATCCCGGCCACCGCAACGATGTCACCGGGACCTGCTTCGGCCGCGTCGACGCGATCGAGCGCCTCGGTCACGTAGAGCTCGGTCACCTTGGCACGCTCAACCGTTCCGTCGGCGCGGCACCACGCAACCTGTTGTCCCTTGCGAATGGTGCCGTTCCGCACCCGGCAGACCGCGAGTCGACCGACGTACGACGACGCGTCGAGATTCGTGACGAGCGCCTGAAGCGGATGGCCTTCTTCGTACACCGGTGCGGGGATCGTCTCGAGCAGCAGATCGAGCAACGGGCGCAGATCGTCTGCGAGCTCGTCGACCGCAAGACCCGCCCGGCCGGCCTTTGCGTTGCAGTAGACGATCGGGAACTCGATCTGGCTTTCGTCGGCGTCGAGGTCGAGGAACAGCTCGTAGACCTCGTTGACGACCTCCTCGACCCGCGCATCGGGACGATCGACCTTGTTGACGACGAGGATCACGCGCAGGCGCGCCTCGAGCGCCTTGCGCAGCACGAACCGTGTCTGGGGCAGCGGCCCCTCGCTGGCGTCCACGAGCAGGAGGACACCGTCGACCATCCTCAGTCCGCGCTCCACCTCGCCGCCGAAATCGGCGTGTCCCGGCGTGTCGACGATGTTGATCTTGGTGCCGCCGTAGCGAACGGCGGTGTTCTTGGCGAGAATCGTGATGCCCTTCTCGCGCTCGAGGTCCATCGAATCCATGACGCGCTCTGCCACGTCCTGGTTGGCGCGAAACGACCCGGATTGCCACAGCATCGCGTCGACGAGCGTCGTCTTGCCGTGATCCACGTGCGCCACGATGGCGACGTTCCTGATGTCGTCGCGCTCGAGCACCGAAGCAGGGTAGCGGTGGGCGCTCGACGCGACGTTCGGAGAACGTTTTACATCCTGCTTACGCCTGCACCACGGTCGGCTTACCATGAGGCGGGACGATGTCCACATGACGCTGCGAGCTCTCCGACTCCTGATCATCGCCGCCGCGCTGGCGTTCGCGATTCCAGCAGTCGGTGTCGCGTCGAGCGCCGCCATGATCGACCGCGGCGTCGTCCAGTCGGTCGATGCCCAGCAGATCGTCCTGCGTGCCCTCGACGGGAGCGTGGTGTCGTTTGCGATCTCGCCGACCACGCGGGTGAAGTTGAACGGAGTCCGCGTGTCGCTCACCGACATCAAGCCGGGATTCGTGGCCGCGGTCGTCCATAACGGCAACACCCCAGCCGTCGTGATCCGTGCGTTCGGCAAGCCGGCGAGCGTGACCGACCGCGGCATCGTGACCTCCCTGACGAGGACTGCGATCACGGTGCAAACCGCAGCCGGTGCAACGATCACCGTGCCGCTCGATCAGAGCACCCGGTTCCAGCGACTCGGCCTGCCGGCAAAGCGGCTCCTCGCGCGGGCAGGCGCGCTCGTTGCCGTCACCCATGCGGGCGATGCGCCGGCGCGCGTCGTCAATGTGCTCAAGCGCGCGAGGGCGTGAGCGCCGGGACATCGCGGGGCGGCACGATCTTGCTCGTCGAGGACGAGGAGGACATCGCCACCCTCGTTCGCACCTACCTCGAGAAGGACGGCTTCCGCGTCATCTGGGCATCTCGCGGTGTCGACGGCCTCCTGGCGTTGGAGCAGAACGAGATCAGGCTCGTGATCCTCGATCTCCAGCTGCCCGACGCAGACGGCCTGGACCTGTGCCGGGCGATTCGCGAGCGCTCGCGATTGCCGATCGTGATCGTCACTGCCCGCGACGAGGAGATCGATCGCATCATCGGGCTCGAGCTGGGAGCCGACGACTACGTGACCAAGCCGTTCTCGCCACGGGAGCTCGTCGCCCGCGTCCGGGCGGTTCTCCGACGGGCCGAGCCCGAGGCGGAGGTTGGCACTGTCGTCGTGGGTGACATCGTGGTCGACCACGCCGGTCGAACCGTCTCGGCAGCAGGCAGCACCGTCGAGCTGACCGGCATGGAATTCGACCTGCTCGCCTTCCTTCTCGCCCACCCCGGGATCGTGATGTCGCGTGAGCAGCTCCTCGAGCGGGTCTGGGGCCTGTCCTTCCCCGGCGGCACGCGGACCGTTGATGTCCACGTGGCGCAACTGCGCCGGAAGCTCGACAGGCCCGATCTGATTCGCACCGTCCGCGGCTCCGGGTACAAGGCGGTTACGTGAGGAGACCGCACGGGCCCCGTTCGCTTCGGGCACGACTGTTCATCGGCATCGCCGCTGCGGTCGCAGTCTCGACGGTCGTCATGCTCGCCGTAGGCTCCGCTCTCACCCGGCGCTCGCTCGACGAGGATGCCCGGCGGTCGTTGGGCCGGCAGGTCGACCTCATCGCCGCGCAGCACGTCGCGACTCCGTTGCCGCGCCGGGATACCGACATCGGCCGCTTTCTCGCGACCGAGCAGGAGCGGCTTGCCATCCTCACGCCGGAGCAGGCGGAGCTTCTCCTTCCGGGCGCTGCCGCTGCGACGCTTCGGACCACGGGCCACGCCGACGGCACGGTCGACGTTCGCGGCGAGCCGTTCCTGTACGCGGCGAGACTCGGCGGCGGCGACGCGATCGTCCTTCTCCGCTCGACCCGCAACCAATCCGCCGACTGGAATCCCTTCCTCGTCGGGCTCGCGCTCGCTGCGCTGCTCGGCGCGCTCCTCGCTGCTCTTGTTGCGCTTCTCCTCGCGCGTGCCGTCGCGCGACCGGTGACGAGAGTCGCGGCGGCGAGTCGGCGGCTCGCCGAGGGTGAGAGCCCGGACCCTCTCCCGATCGAGGGCTCGACCGAGCTGCGCCAGCTGTCCACCGCTTTCAACGAGCTCTCGGACGAGCTTCACCGAGCACAAGACGCCGAGCGCGCCTTCCTCCTCTCCGTCAGTCACGAGCTGAAGACACCGCTGACTGCCATTCGCGGTCATGCGGAGGGTCTCAGCGACGGCGTCATCGCTTCGGAGCGAGCCGGTGAGGTGATCGAGCGCGAGACGCAGCGGCTGGAACGGTTGATCCGCGACCTCCTCGATCTGGCACGGCTACGGCGCCGCTCGTTCGACGTCACGCTCGTACCCGTCGATCTCGGTGAGATAGCGGCCGAAGCTCTCTCTCGCCACAACCACCAAGCCCTGGACTACGGGGTCGATCTCGAGGTGCGCGTCGAACCCAGGTCCGGCGCGATCGCGGACTCAGGGCGCATATTGCAAGCGCTCTCGAACCTTGTCGAGAACGCGATCCGCTGCACCCCACGGGGTGGGACCGTCGAAATCGTCGCAGCGCCGGGCAGGATCGCCGTCGTCGACGACGGCCCCGGCCTCGCAGCCGACGATCTCGCCCGCGCGTTCGAGCGCTTCTACCTCTGGGATCGCTACGGCGCAGATCGTCCGGTCGGGACGGGGCTCGGGCTCGCGATCGTCGCCGAGCTCGCAACCGCCATGAACGGCCGGGTCACGGTCGAAAGTGAGCCCGGGCGAGGCTCGGTCTTCGGTCTCGAACTCGACCCTGCCCCAGTGCCGGGTCGCACGCTTTACGCGCGGCTTACGCAGCGCTGAAATGCAGCGAACACGAGCCTCCTACCGTCAGAGGTGTGATCAGACACCTACTGGGAGGAAAGTCATGAAGCGCTCAGCCATCATCGCGTTCATCGCCGTACTGGCGACCCTCGTCGCAACAACCGCCGCTTTCGCAGGCAACTCCAACGGCAACACCCTGTTCCGCTACGTCGGCCAGCTCCAGAGCAAGACCGACTCGTCGCTCACCGTCACCGTCCAGAACGGCAACCGTCCCGCTCTCCGCTCGATGTTGGGACAGGGACAGGTGCAGACCTTCGCAACAGGTGAGAAGACGGTCTTCCTCAAGTGGTCGGCCGGGATCCCGACGCAGGTCGGCATCGGCGATCTCGCCGTCGGCGACTACGTGACGGTGAACGTCCGAGCCGATCACCGTGCCTCGCTCGACACGATCAAGGCAAAGCCGGCCGGCATCGTTGCCGATCGTGGGCAGACGCTGAACACGCCCGACAAGCCTCTGTATCTCTTCCGTGGCACCTTCGTCTCGGCGGATGCGAGCGGCAAGGTGACGATCGACGTCAAGGGCGGTAACCGCCACGCACTCCGACTGATGATCGGACAGCCTTCGCAGCAGGCGTTCTCGACCGGAGCGGAAACGGTGTATCTCCACTGGGCGCACCGCATTCCGACCGTCATCGACGCGAGTGGGCTCAAGGTGGGCGACCGCATCGTCGTCCGCGTCAGGGCTGACCGCGGCGCAACCCTGGCAGAGGTCGAAGCGACTGCTGCGAGGCGTGTGGCAGATCGTGAGCCGAAGGCACAGGAAGCGAACCAGGACGCACAGGCGTAAGGAAAGAAGCGCAATCACACGATCTCCTGGCTCTGGCCAGGATCAAGGGGGCGGAAAGGGCGCCTGGTGAACGCCGGGCGCCCTTCCGTGTCTCACGCGTCTAGAGTCGCTGCGACGTGAACGTCCTCGTCCTTCAGCACATCGCCTGCGAGCCGCCGGGTGTCTTCGAAGACGTGCTCGTCGAGCGGGGCGCCGCTGTGCAGCGGATCGAGCTCGACGAGGGAGAGGCTCTGCCGCAGAGCCTGGACGGCGTCGACGCAATCGTCGCGATGGGCGGGCCGATGAGCGTCAACGACGAGCCCGAGCATCCCTGGCTCGTGGCCGAGAAGGCACTGATCGCCCGCGCCGTCGAGGCCGGCATTCCATTCTGGGGCTCGTGCCTCGGCGTCCAGCTGCTGGCCTCGTCGCTCGGAGCGCAGGTGCGACAGGGCGGAACGCCCGAGGTAGGCGTGCTCCCGGTCTACGCGGCCGCCGCCGCGGCCGCGGACCCGGTGTTCTCCGGCCTAGCCTGGCCGCGACCCACCCTCCAGTGGCACAGCGATACGTTCGACCTTCCCGCCGGTGCGACGCTCCTCGCGACGTCGCCCGCGTACCGGAATCAGGCGTTTCGGGTTGGCCGGTTGGCCTACGGCGTGCAGTTCCACGTCGAGGTCGATGCGTCGATGGCCGACGAATGGGCTCGGGTTCCTGCGTATGTCGCTTCGGCCGACGCGGTGCTCGGACCGGGCGGGCTCGAACGGCTACTCGCCGACTTCCGCACGTCGATGGACCAGATGCAGGCAGACGGTCGGCTGCTGTTCACCCGCTGGGTCGAGCTCTGGTCGACCCGCTAGGCAGGTGTGTGCCACAGGGTCGAGCGCGCAGCCGCGCCTTCCTGGGGCCTGACGTCGGCGAGCCGCATGTACTCGGGCACCTCATCGCGAGGAATCGTGGACGCATCCGGGTGATCGAGCTCCACGAGGTTGCCGGCCGGGTCGCGGACGTACATCTGAATGCCACCGCCCGGTAGCTCGTACATCGCGTTGCCGAACGTCACGTGGTCGAGCGCGTCGAGCGCCTTCATGCGCCGGTAGACAGGCATGAACTCCGCGATCTCGATCCCGAAGTGTGCATGCGACGGCGGCACTCCCGGCCGTTCGAAAAGGTGCACCTGGCGATCGCCGGCGCGGAGCCAGACAACGGGGAACCCGAAGTCGGGCGTCGGCAGCGGCTCGAGGCCCAGCTCATCGACATAGAACCGAAACGACTCGTCGAGGTCGCTCGCAACGACGCTGACATGGTTGAGCGTGACGGTCATGCAGTGATCATCCTCCCTGCAGGGAGCGGGAGCAAGCGGCACGAGGCTACGACCCGAAGGAGATATCCCGTCCGAAATGCGTCGCGGTCAGCGGTTCGCCGGTCGCCTGCTCGAGCAACCGATCCCAGCGGATCGAGAGCCCCGGGGCGAACACGCGCTCGGTCAGGAGCTTGCCGGCGGCAACGCTGCCCACGATGCCGCCGCATTCGCGCTGCAGGGTCGCCGCCAGCTGTGAGGCGACCATGTTGCCGTAGAGGTAGGTGTGGTAGTAGACCGGTGCGCACGCGACATGGATCTTCGCGGCCCAATCCGGACTGCGGCGATCGCGTGGAGGTGCAACGAGCTGGTAGCGCTCGACGAGCTCCCACCAGCGGGCGTCCAGATCGGACTCCGGGTCGGCATACAGCGAGCGCTCGAAGTTCGTCATCACGAGCGCCCAACGAGTGAAGACGAGCAACTCGGCGGCTCTGAAGACACGCAGCTCAGCGGCGATCGCGGCGACCGAGCTCGCGTCCGCTCCGAGCACCCGCTCCAACCACTCGCCCTCGCTGACGAGCCTCCCCATCATGATCGCGATTCCTTCTGTGACGACGAGGTGGCAGCTGCGGAGAATCCAGGGGAACGAGTCGTCGATGCCCAGATCGAAGGTCGCGTGACCGAGCTCGTGCAGCATCGTGTCCATCCAGTACTGGCCGGGGACGATGTTCGCGAGCACTCTGACGTCACCGGCGCGGTCGATGTCGATACAGAAGGCGTGTTGGCACTTGCCGTCGCGAGGGAGAAGATCGCTGCGGTCGAGCACTCCTCTTGTCTCGAGCCCCATGCCGTCGAACGTCTTTCGAGCCAGCGCAACGGCATCGGCGTTCTCGAACAACGGCTCGAGGTCGACCCCACCGTCCGCCGGGACCTCCTGAAAGAACGGGTCGCCGTAGTGCCATGGCGCGAGGGAATCGACGGAGCACTCAAACCGTGTCGCGAGGCGCTCGTCGAGCGTGGCTTTCCAGCGCGCAAAGTGGCCCGCCGTGGCCGCGTCGGCCTCATCCAGGGTCGTGATCAAGCGTTCCTCGTCCATTTCCGACTGTCGCCACAGAAAGTGCAAACCAGTCCCGGTAGCCGACTGCGTGTGCGGCCGCATTGCGAAGGCGCGCGAGCTCACGCACGTCGTCTGCCACGAGCGCCCCGATGGTCTTCGACGCCTCCCAGGCGGCGCGGCGCTCGTTGGTGTCGCCGCTGTCGCGCAGGATCCGCTTGATCTCGTTGTCGTCGACCTGGGAGCCGGCGACCTCGCCCCGATGCTGGGAGAAGCGCCTCTCGACGGATACCTCGAGACCGATGATGCGGGAGCGCAGCTCGGCCGGAATCTGCTTCGTCAGGAACGCGTCACGAAGAAGGTCGAGCCGGCGCCCCGTGAGACCCTCGGCACCACCACGAGCCGTCTCGATCGCTGCGAAACGTTCGGCGTCACCGAGGAAATCCGAGAGGGCTGTTTCGAGCTCGACTCGCCGGCGCTCGTTCTCGTCGGTGGCGGAGACGTTGGCGTCCCACCAAACACCTGAGACGGCGGCGTGGAGCGGGGCGAGCTCGTCCTCGATCTGGTCTGCTAGCGCGTTTGCTTCGGTCACCGTGCGAGAGTGTACGGGAGCTCGCGCGGCCGGCGTCGCAACCGAAAGGTCGGCAACGGGCTCGAAGAATCGCCAGAATGCAGGCACCCCGATCAAGGAGCACGACCGTCATGGCTACTCGAACCTACGTCGATATCGACCGCGCCCGCATCAAGGAGCTCACCGACCGCGAAGCTGCAACGCTCAACGCGCGAACGCAGGGCTCCAGCGAGTTTTACGAGCGCGCCCGGAAGAGCCTGGTCGGCGGCGTTGCTTCGTCGTACCAGTCACGCGACCCGTGGCCGATCTACCTCTCACACGGGAAGGGCGCGCACGTCTGGGATGTCGACGGCAATGAGTACCTCGACTTTCACAACGGCTTCGGCTCGATGGTGCAGGGCCACGCGCACGACGTGATTTCGAAGGCCGTAACCGACCGGATCGGGCTCGGGACCCATTTCGCAGCACCGACCGAGGACGCGATCGTCGTCGGCGAGGAACTTGCGCGCCGCTGGGGGCTCGAGAAGTGGCGCTACGTCAACTCCGGCTCCGAGGCGACGATGGACGCGATTCGGATCGCACGGGGCATGACCGGCCGCGACACGATCGTCAAGATCTTCGGTTCCTACCACGGTCACCACGACTACGTGATGGTCTCGCTCGGGGTCGACTATGCCGCTATCGGCGACCGCTTCGACCTCAAGTCGATCCCGTACGGGCTCGGCATTCCGCAGGTCGTGGCCGACATGACGATTGCTGTGCCGTTCAACGACGCGGAGGCTATGGAGCGCCGGATCGAGCGACTCATCGAGGAAGGTCGCGCGCCGGCGTGCGTGATCATGGAGGCCGCGATGATGAACCTCGGGGTCGTCCTCCCCGAGCCCGGCTATCTCGAGGCCGTCCGGGAGATTACGGCGAAGCACGGCATCCTGTTGATCTTCGACGAGGTCAAGACCGGGCTCTGCATCGCCGCCGGCGGCGCTGTCGAGAAGTACGGCGTCAAGCCCGACATGGTCACGCTTGCGAAGGCGCTCGGCGGCGGTCTCCCCTCGGGAGCGATCGGTGGCACGACGGAGGTGTTCGAGAAGGTCGAGAGCGGCGGGATCGTGCAGGTCGGCACCTACAACGGGAATCCGCTCTCGATGGCAGCGGCCCGCGCCAACCTCCTCGAGGTGATGACGCCCGAGGCGTACGCCCACCTCGACATGCTCAACGAGCACCTGCTCGCCGGCTGCCAGATGGTGATCGAGAAGTACTCGTTCCCGGGCTACTCGGTCGGGGTCGGCTCGAAGGGATGCGTCACCTTCTCGCCGGAGAAGATCACCGACTACACCTCGTTCAAGGCGAATCAGGACGAGGAGCTCTGCTCGCTCGCATGGCTCTACAACATGAACCGCGGCATCTTCATGACCCCGGGTCGCGAGGAGGAGTGGACGCTCTCGATCACGCACTCGTTCGAGGACTGCGACAGGTTCGTGGCCGCATTCGAGGATCTCGCGCACGACCTAACGGCGTAACCGAGGCGGCGCCCTGCTCGCGCGGGGCGCCGCGTCTCCTCTATGCGCGCTCCTGCGCTCCAATGGGAGCCGCGAGGATGCGCGTTCGGCGTCGTTTCCTGACCGCCTCGGCGGCGAAGTAGCTCCCGATCACGAACACCCCGGCGGCGGTCTGGGCGATCAGACCCTCCCAGGTCGGGTACAGCCCGAACCAGACACCCGTCGAGTACGGCAACTCGAGCCCCTCGATCGGTGTCACCGGTATCCAGCCGACCTTCTGCATCATCTGCACGGTCTGGCCGACGAGAACGACGAGCACCCACGTGATCATCACGCCGGTGACCATCAACATCTTCTTGTGCGGCAGCTTGCGCTCGAGCGAGACGACGAGCACGCCGACCGCGAGTGTTCCGACAAGGCCGATCACGACGCCCTCGAGGACGGTCAGCGCGCCCGCTTCGAGCGTCAGTGCTGGAGGAACAACGTCGTCTCGAAACCCTCCGGTAGACGCTCGTGAACCCGAGCGCAACGAGACCGGCGACCTGCGCTGCCGCGAGAGAAAGCCCTACCCCGGCGAGGATCGTCTTCTTCTTCCGATGCAGGTCCTGCAGGTTCTCCTGCCAGTAGACGCGGTGATAGAACCAGTTGAGGATCAACAGCAGCACCGCGATCGACGAGCGAGACCACCGTCTCGAGCTTCTCACCGTACCGCTGGAGCGACCCGAGGACCGTCTGCGCGACGATCCACGTGACGACGCTTGCGGCGAGCGCGAGCAGAGCACCGCCGAGCAGAGGCCTCCGGTACCGCCGCTGTGGCCCAACCATGCTGGCCATCAGGGCGGCGAGGATCAGCACCGCCTCGAGCCCTTCGCGAAAGACGATCATGGCGCTGTTCGTGACGATCGAGATCCTCGAGGCAGGCCCGTCGCCGATTCGCTGTTCCGCCTCGCTGAGCGAGGCATCGAGCGCGGCTCGCTCGGTCTCGACCTCGGCGGGAACCGCCTTCTTCTTGATCGCACGGACGAGGCCCTCGTGATCGCCGGTGCCGTACCAGAAGAGCGATTCGACCTTCTGGAAGAGCGAGGGAGCAAGACCGCGCAGCCGCTGCTCCGGCCCGAGCTCGAAGATGCCGTACGCCTCGATGCGCGCCGACTCCGCCGCGCCCCAGTCGCCGCTCGCCGCTGCCGCCTGCATCCGGTCGAGCGCGGCTGCGATGACGTCGAAATCTGCCGTCTTCGCTGCGTCCTTCCACTTGGCGGGGTAGAGCGCGTCGAGATCGTCAACGGCGCTGGCGACGGTCGCGCCCGACCAACTCCGGCGACACGGCCTCACCCCCGCGACTCGCGGTGACAAGGTTCGCGCCGAGGGCTGGCGAGGCTCTTCTTGACGCGTTGCGTCGCGACCGGGTCGCGCGCGATAAGCAGCGCCTCGAGGTCGGCGAACGCCGCCGCCGCGCCGTCGCGGAACGTGATCGCCTCCTGGATCTCGAAGTCCTTGGTGACGCGACCGTCGCTGACTCCACGCCCGTACTCGATCGCGACGAGGCGGGTGAATCGGTCGAGCTGACCCGCGCGGCGAAGCGTCTCTTCATCCGAGAGCGGCGCCGCCCTGAAACCCTCGAGCTTCCGCTCGGCGTGCGCGAGTGCACCGTTCACCTTCCGACCGCTCCGAGCGGCGACGTCGAGCCGCTCGATCGTGCGGGTCATCGATCGCCAGGCGAGGGCGCCGCGCTGCTCCCGATAGACAGGCCCCAACACCGACCAGTAGCCGAGGACGAGCGCCCCGGCCTCGGCGCGTGTCGCTGCGAACCCGAGCTGCTGAGCCTCACCGACGGATGCAAGCGCAGCTCGAAACCGGCCGTCGTACGTGTCGAGCAGATCGGTGCGCACCGCGGTCGCTGCGGTCTCCGGTGAGACAGAGCCCTGGGCGAGATCGTCGAGCGCGAGCGTTCCGTCTGCGGCGGCACGCGAGAATCGCGTGGGGGGACGAAACTCGCGCACCAGAAGCCAGGCGCGCGCGTCGGCGACCTCTCCACGCGCGGACGCACGAACCGCCTCGTCGAACGAGGCGCGCAAGATCGTCGTCCAGACTGCTGCCCGAGCCGCGGCGAAACCCGACGCGTCGAGGCGGGCTCCCGCCCGATCGGCCAGGTCGAGTGACGCTCTCGCCCGCGCCAGATCATTCGGTCGACCGGCGAGCAGGCTCGTTGTGGCTGCGCGGGCCTCTCCGACCTTCGCTCGGACAGCGCCGGCGTCGCCGATCGCGATCTCGGCCTCGGCGTCGGTCAGCGCGAGACGCGCGGTCGAAGCGTTCTGCCACGGGGGTTGGGCCGGCGCATCGGCGGCGAGCCAGAGGCTCGCGGCCGAGATCAGACCGAGGAGCAGGAGCCGGCGCAAGGCTACTGAACGATCTTGACCTTCAGCCGGGCAGCCGCCTGGGTGACCTGCCCGGCGATCGCAGTGCCTCGATCCTGCGCCGTGCGACCGAGGGTGTCAGCCTGCTGCGGCACGAAGCGCTTGCCCGCACGCTCCTGCGCCTTGAGCTTCGAGACGAACGCCCACAGAGCGTCGAGCTCCCGCCGGGTCTGCGCGGATTGCTGTGGGTCGTGCTTCGCGATCGCAGGGCTGACTCCGGCGTACATCACGCGCAGGCCGCCGAGAATGTCCCCGATGTCGGAGAGACGGGACACGACGTTGAACGCTTCGCCGTTGGCCTTACTGCCGAGCACGAACCGCGACACCTTCCACTGCCCGAAGTACTCGGTCATCGTCGGGATCATCACGACGAGGGACGTGAACGCATCGGAGGCGGAGGGCGTCCAGGACTTCGCCGAGCTATCGAGCTGACGCGCGTACGGGGCCGAAAGGCCGGCCCGACGTCTACGCGGCGGAGCTCTCTGTCCGCTCGACGACGCGCACCCCGGCCACAAAACCACCGAAGCTCTGATCCCAGCGGACGCCCGGCCAGCGGAACTCGGCCCGCCCTTCACCGACGTGATAGGCGACCGTGTAGAGGGTGTCCATGCGGCGGTCGTCCGCAATCGCATAGAGCGGAGGTCGCAGGAACGCTTCGATGAAGTGCTCGGTCGTCGCGCTCGATTCGAGCAACTCTTCGAGAGCGCGCTCGCGCTCGACGCTCTTCGTTGCGCGCGCATGCTCGCGCCATTCGACTCGCTCCTGGTGGTTGGTTGCCACAACGGCGTCAGAGAGAACGACATCGCGGTCAGGCGCAAGGTAGGCGGTACACACGTCGGCGTCACGGTCGACGATCGTGAGCGTATGCGCGAGGTGGTACGGCAGTCGGCGGAGCGTCGTTCGCGCGTGCTCCGTCGTCTCGCACGTCTCGAGGAGGTAGCGCACGACGAGGGGGACACCGAAACCACTGCCGACGACCTTCCGCCCGCCGAAGGCGAGCGAGATGGCGAGACCGGCGTCGTTGATCCCGTCGAGCAGGCCCCAGGCGCAGTCGCCGGATCCGATCACCGGTCGCACCCACCTGGTGTGCAGGATCGAGCCCTCGAGTCGCTCAGGGGCGTAGTCGTAGTTCCGCGCCAGCACGGGGTCGGCGGCTCGCCAAACAGCCTGCGAGCAGCCGGCGAGGTACGACGGTGGCGCCCACATCGCGAGGAACCGGGCCTCGAGATCACCGCCTCCTGCGAGCTCGCAGACACGCTCGTAGGTGGGGACGAGCTCGGGCATGTGCTCCTGCAGTGCTCGCAGCGACCCAGCGTACGAGGTGCGGGCTGCCTCGCCCTCCTGCAAGAACCAGGACTGGTAGCGGGGCCAATGCCGCTGGAAGAGCCCAGCCCACTGCGGCCCCGGCTCGAACTCCTCGATCGCCTCGAACTCCAGCATCAGAGCATCTTGAAGGAGAAGGGCTCGGGCCCTCGGACCGGAGGGTCGGAGCTTCCATCGAGAGGCGACGTCAGGAACTGCCGCTTGATCCCGTTGATCCACGTACGAGCCCGGTCCGTGAGCTCGTGATCGTCCGACTGCAAACGACCTCGGGTGACGAGGATGCCGAGGTCGGCCCCGGGGTAGCGGTAGCCGCCCGGCCCGGCGATGCGCAGATAGAACGCCTCGTCTTCGCTTGCAACCGAGTGCCAATCGGTCTCGTCACGGGCGAACGAGATGCCCCCGAGCGCCGCCGCGTCGAGCCTCCAGATCCCCGAGCGCGGAGCCTCGAGAATCAGCTCGATGACGTCGGCGGTGTCTTTGAGAATGAACTGACTCCACTCGTCGACCGCGCTCGGCTGAGCCCAGCCGGCGTTGAGCTCGTCGACGTCGATCTCGTAGTCGACGTCGAGAAACTCGAGCAGGTGGAAGAGGAAGAGCGGCATGTCGCCATACGCGACGGCGGTCACGTTGGTCATCGAACTCGCCCCGGTGACACGCGGGTTGAGCTCGCCGAGCCACATCTCGCCGGTCTCCATGTCGGCGAGAAAGTCCAGCTCGAAGTACCCCCTGTAGCCCTCGGTTCGAAGCCGCTCACCCATCTGCTGGGTAAACGCCCGTGCCTGACGGCGATGCTCCTCGGATAGAGCCGCCGCGAACACGTCGTTGCCGCACCAGCCGCCGCCGTAGGGCGTGAGCTCGGGGTACCCCGTCAGCTCGGTCATCAGCGGGCCGACAAGCGTGCCGTGACGCGTGATCACACCCTCGATCGCCGCCTCCCGACAGTTGATCCTCTTCATCACCTTCAGGTCCTCGCTGCTGATCTCATGCTCATGTTCGGCCCAGTCCGCAGCAGATGCGACGAAGAAGGTCGTCTGGCCAGAATCGCCGTACGGTGTCTGGACGACGAGGTCAGTGCCGATACCGCGGGCGGCGGCGAGAGTGAGGAGCTCGTCGTAGGTCGACGCGCGCCCGAGCGTGTTCGGGACGCTCGGAACTCCCGCCTCGTCACCGAGCTGCGTCGTCACGATCTTCGAATCGAGTCGGGTGCGGAGCGCCGCTGACGGAAAGGCGACCTCGAGGCCCGCCTCGGCCGCAAGGTGCTCCGTCTCTTCGTCGAACATGAGGAAGACGGCCTTGCCGGCACCGCGTGCCTTGACGTGGTCGATGACCTCCTTGTGCCCGAGCAGGTAGTTGCAGATCTCTTCGATCGAGTCGAAGGTCGGCGGCGCGACGTGCGCCGGCACGAAGACATTCGGATGCTTGCCGTCGAACGAGTCGTAGTAGTTGAGATACGAGAAGTTTCGTACCCAGCGGTCGATCCCGAGAAGGTTGAACGATGTCGCCGAGACGAACCAGATGGGTGTCTCGTTTGTGCGAAAGAACCGGCGGATCTCACTGATCCCGCGCAACGTGGTTGCTGCCGGCCCACCAGCGAGGGCGGCAACGGGCGGCGCGTAGCGAGGGCGCTCCGGCGCGAGACGCTTCTCGTGACGGGTCTCGGGGTCCGCCGTCGCCGCCGCCACAACTGTCTCCTCACGTAACGGAGCAGCAACTGTCTCCTCACGAAGCGGAGCAGCAGGCGCCGGTCGCCGCCGACGCCGCAGGCGAGCGAAGATTCCGCCGGCAACAGCGGCGGCGAGGCCGAGCAGCGCCGGCGTCCGAGCTCTCATCCAACCACCCCGCACCAGTCGCGGATGAACACGGCCATGACCTGCGCGGCAGAGATCATCGATGGGATGTTGACGCGCTCATCGACGCCGTGCGCATTCTCGGCCCACGCTCCGAAGCACACGGCCGGGATACCCTCGTGGAGGAACAGCCTCGCGTCCGTCGTCGCCGTCGTCGGCACGAGCTCGGGTGCGGTACCCCCGAGCTGCGCGTGACTGTCGGACAGGGTCGTCACGAGGGGATGGTCTGCAGCGATCTCGGCGCCGGCACAGGCGAATCCGTCGTACCGTACGCGTGGAGGATGCGCGGCGAGGAACGGATGAGCGCCGGTCGCGCTTGCGACTGCCGCCTCGACCTGTTCCTGGAGCCAGCTGACCTCCTGGCCGGGAAACAGCGCGAGCCTGCACGAAAGCGTGCACTCTGCCGCCACGGTCGAGGGCCAGTCGCCGCCCCGGAGCACGCCGACGTTGAGGTTGATCGGGTGGTCGAACTGGTCATACGGAGGCGGCGGGCTCCGATTCAGCTCCTCCTCGAGCCGTCTGAGCGCGGCAACCACCGGGAACGTCGCCTCGATCGCGTTGGCCCCGTCCTGGGCGTCGCCCGCGTGCGCGGGGAGGCCCGAAACGGAAACGTGGAACCAGAGCACGCCGACCTGTGAGATCGAGACCGCCGCCGGGAACGGCTCTGCCACGAGGCAGGCGTCGGCACGGAGACCGCTGATGGCGCATTGCAGCGCTCCGTGGCCCGTGCACTCCTCCTCGACGACCGACTGCAGTTGAACAGGGGCGAGAGGCGCGAGACCAAGAGTGCGGAGCGCCCGCACGGCGCCGAGGATCGCCGCGAGCCCACCCTTCATGTCGCCGGAACCGCGGCCGTAGAGCCAGTCACCGTCGCGCACGGCCGAGAACGGCGCCGTCCGCCAGAGACTCTCCGCCGCCGGTGCAACGACGTCGATGTGTCCGTTCAGCACGAGCGAGCGACCCCCTTCGCCGCCCGGCAGCCAGTCAGCGACGACGTTCCGCTTCCCGGAAACGTCCCATGAGAAAGGGGAGGCCGCCGGATGAGCGCGCAACAGCTCCGCGTCGAGAGGCATGTCGACCGGCTCGAGCCCCATCTCCCGGAGCGCTTCGCGCATGACCTGTTGACCGGGCTCCTCGTTGCCCAGGGTTGTCGGCGCCTCGACGAGCCGCGCGAGCACATCCTCCATGAAGGACGACTGCGCGGCGACTGCTGCGGCGATCTCGGCGGCCGCAACATCGGTCGGAGCCTCTCCCGGACTGGGCATGCGGGCGAGCGTACCAGCGTGCGGACGCTGTTCCCGGCTCTCCGCTCCGCGTCATACGGCATTCGACCCGGGTGGACCGACGCGTGGGCTCGGCCGGCGGGGACCGGTTAGCATCTCTCCCGTGGCAACCACTGTCGACAACCACACGATCCCCTGGGACTGGTACGTCGACCCGTCGGTGGCCCGACTCGAGCAGGAAAGGATCTTTCGCCGCACCTGGCAATACGCGGGACATACCGGCGACCTGACGGAGGTCGGTTCCTTCGTCACGAGCCGGGCCGGGGATGTCCCCGTCGTCCTCGTCCGCGACCGGGACTCCGAGCTCCGGGCCTTCGTCAACGTGTGCCGGCATCGGGGGTTTCTCCTGTGCGACGGCGCCGGGAAGCGCGAAACCCTGCAGTGCCCGTACCACGCCTGGACGTACGACCTCGACGGGTCGTTACGGAATGCTCCGCGGTCCGATACCGAGCCCGGGTTCGACCGGGAGACTCTTGGCCTCATGCCGGTTGCCGTCGACACCTGGGGGCCGTTCGTCTTCGTCAATCCCGATCCGACGTGCAACTCCCTCGAGGAGCACCTGGGCGACCTTCCGCGCCTCGTCGCAGAAGGCGGGGTCGACGTCGACGCGCTCGTCTTTCGCCAGCGTGCGGAGAGCGAGTACGACGCGAACTGGAAGGTCTGCGTCGAGAACTACCTCGAGTGTTACCACTGTGCAATCGCCCACCCGAGCTTCTCGAAGGCGATCGACGTTACGCCCGGGACGTACACGCTCGAGGAGCAGCCGACGTTCTCGAGTCAGTACGGGCCGGCAAAGAACGGCGGCGGCGGAGTGTACGACGCGGTCGGTGAGGTCGACCGTGGGCAGTTCCATCTGCTCTGGCCGGGAACGACGATCAACGTCATGCCGGGCCGAGGGAACTTCTCGATCGGTCCTGTCGTGCCGCTCGGGGCCGAGCGTACGTACCGGTTTCTCGACTACTTCTTCCTCCCCGGGGCCGAGGAAGGGTGGATCGCCGACTTCCTCGAGCTCGACAGCCAGGTCGGAGCCGAGGATCGCGTACTCGTCGAGCGAGTTCAGGTCGGGATGCGTTCGGGCCTGATCAACGCGGGCACTCTGATGCCGGTATCCGAGCGGTTGATCGCGCATTTCGAGCGCCTTCTCGTGGATGCGCTCGGCGCTGAGCACTAACTGCTCCGAGGCGAAAGAACTCTGACCCTGACTCGATCCGCCTGATGCCAACCTCATCCCTCATCTCCGAATCGCGCCTTCTCAACCGTGAGCTGTCATGGCTCGAGTTCGACGCTCGCGTCCTCGACCTCGCCAGCGACGAGAGCCAGCCGCTGCTCGAGCGCGTCAAGTTCTGCTCGATCTTCTCCTCGAACCTCGACGAATTCTTCATGGTGCGCGTTGCAGGCCTGATGGGACAGGAGGCCGCGGGATTCGCGGTCCGCTCCGCCGACGGCATGACGCCCGCCCAGGCACTTGCAGGCATCAGAGCGCGCGTCACCGAACTGACAGCCCGTCAGACGAAGCTCTGGAACAGCGAACTTCAGCCACGTCTCGCAGCCGAGGGGATCGTGATCGGGACGGTCGAGGAGTGCACCCCAAAGGAGCTGCAACGACTCGAGGCGCTCTATACACGGGATATCTACCCCGTGTTGACGCCGCTCGCCGTGGGCGCGGGCCAGCAGTTCCCCTACATCTCGGGCCTCTCCCTCTCCCTCGGCGTGCTCGCCGTCGATCCGGACACGGCCGAAGAGCGGTTCGCCCGCGTCAAGGTCCCGGAGGGCCTCGATCGATTCGTCGATACGGGCAAGCGGCTGGTCCCTCTCGAATCGGTGATCGCCCACTTCCTGCCGTCGCTCTTCCCCGGGATGGAGATCGCCGAGCAGGTTCTGTTCCGCGTCACTCGCGACGCCGACTTCGAGGTGTCCGACGACGCCGACGATCTCCTCGAAGCAGTCGAGTCCGAGCTGAGGCGCCGCCGGTTCGGTGACGTGATCCGGGTGGAGGTATCGGCGTCGGCATCCCCCGGGATGCTGGATCGCCTTCGCGACGGCCTCGACGCCCGGGGGGACGAGGTATACGAGATCGACGGCCTGCTCGACCATGCCGACCTGATCCAGCTGACGCGCCTCGACCGGCCCGAATTGAAGGATGAGCCCTGGGTGCCTCTCACCCAGCCGCGCCTCGCTCGCGCCAAGGATGCTGCGCGTTTCTTCGATGAGATCCGTCGAGGCGACGTGCTCGTCCACCAGCCCTACGAATCGTTCCGAACGAGCTTCGAGGCGTTTGCGGCGGCAGCGGCCGCCGACAAGGACGTCATCGCGATGAAGACTGCCGTCTATCGCACCTCCGACGACAGCGCCCTCGTCTCCTCGCTGATCGACTGCGCCGAACAGGGAAAGCAGGCGGTGTGCCTCGTCGAGCTGAAAGCGCGATTCGACGAGCGGCGGAACATCGAGTGGTCGCGTGAGCTCGAGCAAGCGGGCGTCCACGTCGTTCACGGGTTCCCCGACATGAAGATCCACGCGAAGATGACCCTCGTCGTTCGTCGGGAGGCCGAAGGGCTGAAGCGCTACGTTCACATCGGCACCGGGAACTACCACGCCTCGACGGCACGCCTGTACGAGGACGTGGGGATCTTCACGGCCGACGAGGAGATCGCAGCCGACGTCGCCGACGTCTTCAACTACGTGACCGGCTTCGGTCGCCCTCAGCGGTTCCGGAAGCTCCTCGTCGCGCCGTTCGAGATGCGGAAGCGGCTCGTGAACGAGATCCGCCTCGTGACTGCAGCGGCAAAGGCAGGCGAGCCGGCCCGAATCAGGCTGAAGCTCAACAATCTCGTTGATCCAACCGTGATCGACGAGCTCTATGCCGCGGGTGACGCAGGCGCCAGGGTGGACATCTGCGCCCGGTCGGTGTGCATGTTGCAACCGGAGGTGCCAGGGCTCTCGGAGAACGTGCGGGTCCGCTCGATCCTGGGACGCTTCCTCGAGCACAGCCGTATCTACTCGTTCGAGGCCGGCGCGAACACCTCGGTTCTCATCGGGAGCGCCGATCTGATGCCGCGGAACCTGGATCGCCGGGTCGAGGTCCTCGTCCCGATCGAAAGCGCGCGCGCCCGGCAGGAGCTACAGGCCGTCCTCGACAGCGTCTTTGCCGACGATGTGCACGCGTGGAAGCTGGCGAGCGACGGCTCCTGGGCACCCGTCGAGCCTGGGAAGTCCGCCAAGTCCGTGGATCACCAGGCGGCAATGATGAAGCGCGCCTCGGTCCGCGCACGGCGACGAACGGACGGCACGGCACGGAAGTAGGGCGTCCGGCCCGGTCGTCACACTCCCTCCCCGATGCGCGTCGCGGTGATCGATGTCGGGTCCAACACCGCGCGCCTACTCGTCGCGGCGGTCGAGTCCGACGGATCGGTGGTACCCGTGGCCGAGGAGCGAAGCTACCTCCGGCTCGGCGCCGACATCGAGCGGTCCGGCACGCTGAGCAAGAAGCGGATCGCGGCGACGGCAGACATCTGTGCTTCGTTCGCTCTCAAGGCAAACGCTCTCGGCGCGGTCCGTTCGACTGTGATCGTCACGGCGCCGGGCCGGCAAGGTGCCTCGGGGGCGTCATTGACGGCCGCTCTCGCCGGGGCAACAGGGCTTCCCGTTCGCGTCCTCACCGCCGACAGCGAGGGTCGGCTCGCCTACGAAGGAGCGATCGCCCGGGTTAGGCGGGGCCTCCCCGAGGTCATCGCCGTCGTCGATGTCGGCGGCGGCTCGACGGAGGTCGTCGTCGGCACTCCGCTGCTCGGCGCTGCCCGAATTCAGTCCGCCGATGTCGGCTCGCTGCGGTTGACCCGCGCGCATCTGCACGACGATCCACCAACTGCCGGCCAGATTGCTGCCGCCGCTGAGACCGTCTCCACGGCGCTTGCCTCGATGAGCCCCCGCTCGCCTGACCTCGCGTTCGCCGTCGGCGGTAGCGCCCGAGCGCTCGCGAAGATTGTCGGTCGAACGTTCGACGCAGACGGCCTCGACGAGGCGGTGCGAGTCATTTCCCGCCGCCCGGCCGCGAAGGCGGTCCGCCCGTTCGGCATCAGCGCCCGGCGGGCAGAGACATTGCTCGCCGGAGCATTGCTTCTGTCCGGAGCGAGCCGACTGCTCGGAACACGCCTCGAGCTCGGGCGCGGCGGACTGCGCGAAGGCGCAGCACTCGAGCTCGCAGCGCTGGAGGCGATTCGGGCCGCGTAGGTGGTGGGATCCGTGTCGCCCCGGATCGGCGACCGGAAGCTCGATCACGGTCGAACGAGGGGCTTGTACGCGATGCGGTGTGGCTCGAGCGCTTCGGGGCCGCGCGTCTCGATCACCCAGTCGTGGTATTCGGCATAGCTGCCCTCGAACCACGTCACCTGCGAGTCGCCCTCGAAGGCAAGAATGTGCGTTGCGATCCGGTCGAGGAACCAGCGGTCATGGCTGATCACGACAGCGCAACCCGCGAAGTCGAGCAGGGCGTCCTCGAGCGCGCGCAGCGTGTCGACGTCGAGGTCGTTCGTGGGCTCGTCGAGGAGAAGAACGTTGCCGCCCGACTTGAGGAGCTTCGCGAGATGGACCCTGTTGCGCTCTCCGCCGGAGAGATCCTTGACGAGCTTCTGCTGGTCGCCGCCACGGAAGTTGAACCAGGACGTGTACTGCCGTGAGTTCACCTCTCGCTTGCCGAGGAGCACGATGTCCTGGTTCTCGGAGATCTCCTTCCACACCGTGTTCTGTGGGTTGAGCGCCTCACGCGACTGGTCGACGTAGGCGAGTTGCACCGTGTCACCCACGCGGAGCTCGCCGGCGTCCGGCTTCTCCTCGCCGGCGATCATCCGGAAGAGCGTCGTCTTGCCGGCGCCGTTGGGGCCGATCACCCCGACGATGCCCCCGGGAGGCAGCGAGAAAGTGAGGTCCTCGACGAGGAGCCGGTCGCCAAAACCCTTGGCGACATGAGCGGCGTCGACAACCAGATCGCCGAGCCGCGGGCCGGCAGGAATGTGGATCTCGACGCCTTCGACCTTGAACGCCTCATCCTCGGCAAGCAGCCGTTCGTACGAGGCGATGCGCGCTTTCGACTTCGCGTGCCGTGCCCGCGGGCTCATCCGCACCCACTCGAGCTCGCGCGCGAGCGTCCGGCGTCTCGCCGACTCGGTCTTCTCCTCGACAGCCAGGCGGGCTTGCTTCTGCTCGAGCCAGGAGGAGTAGTTCCCCTCGAATGGGAGACCCTTACCGCGGTCGAGCTCGAGGATCCAGCCCGCGACGTTGTCGAGGAAGTAGCGGTCGTGGGTGACTGCCATCACGGTGCCCTTGTAGTCCTCGAGAAAGCGCTCGAGCCAGGCGACGGACTCCGCGTCGAGATGGTTCGTCGGCTCGTCAAGGAGGAGAAGATCTGGAGACGAGAGGAGCAGCCGGCAGAGCGCGACACGGCGGCGCTCCCCGCCCGAGAGCGTGGTGACGTCGCGATCCCCGTCGGGTAGCCGGAGCGCGTCCATCGCACGATCGAGCGCTGCATCGAGGCCCCACGCATCGTGGCGGTCGATCTGCTCCTGCACGGTCGCCTGCTCGGCGAGAAGCGCGTCGAAGTCTGCATCGGGCTCGGCAAAGGCGGAAGAGACCGCATTGAAGCGATCGAGCAGATCCCGGAGGGCACGGACGCCGTCCTCGACGTTGCCGCGGACGTCCTTGGTCGGATCGAGCTCCGGCTCCTGCTGGAGGAAGCCGACGGTCGCGGCAGGATGGAGCTCAGCGATGCCGGACGACGGCTCCTCGAGGCCGGCCATGATTCGCATCAGGGTCGACTTGCCCGCTCCGTTCGGGCCGAGCACGCCGATCTTGGCGCCGGGCAGGAACGACAGCGAGATATTCGCCAGCACCTGCCGGTCGGAGCCGTAGAACTTGTCGACCCGGTACATCGTGTAGACGTAGTCGCTGCTCATCGACCGGGCAGGCTACCGCCAGGCGGGAAGGGCGTGCCGCTACACGGCGACAGGAGCGCGATCGAGCAACTCGAGAAACGCACGCGACCACTCCGCCAGGTCACCCCAACCGCGGCACGAGACCATGTTCCCGTCGACTACCGCGGGCCCGTCGACGAACACGCCGCCGGCCATCTCGATGTCCGGCGCGAGCGCACCGAAGCCGGCACTCCTGCGGCCACGAAGGAGCCCGAGCGCCGCCGGTACCTGAGGACCGTGGCACAGCGTGCCGACGGGCTTCTCCTCGGCGAAGAAGTGCTCGACGATGCGTGCGACGTGCGGGTCGACCCTGATGAACTCCGGGGCGCGGCCGCCGGGGATCACGAGCGCGGCGTACTCCTCGGGAGCCACGTCCGCGAAAGTCACGTCGACCGGGCACGTTCGCCCGGGGCGCTCGACGTAGGTGTCCCAGTCGGGCTCGAAATCGTGCACCACGAGCTTGATCGGACGCATCGTCGGCGCCGCGACGTGCGGCTCGTACTCCGCCTCGGCGAGGCGGTACTTGATGAACATGGTTTCGAGGTCCTCGGCCGCGTCGCCGGCCAGGATCAGCACTTTGGACATGGGCTCCTCCACGCGCTCGGTGATGTCAGCGCCCATCGTACGGGGCCGGGGCAACGACGCACGCGCCTGCGAGGACGAAGAACTCGAGGAGCGCGAGCCCGAGACGCCGGTCCCTCTGCCCGGGATCGAGCTCAGGAGAGGTCGTGCAGCAATGTCACGTCGCGTTCGTAGGTGAGTAGCTCAGCCGCCGACTCGGCAGACAACCAGCGTGCGTCGTCGACTTCGTGGTCGAAGTGCAGAGAGCCGGCGAGGACGTCCATCAACCAGTAGCGCACCGTCTTGGTCCGACCCTTCGAGTCGCGGTACGTGGTCGACCCGAGCTCACGCCCGAGCGCGCATACCAGACCCGTCTCCTCCTCGACCTCGCGTACCGCGCATTCCTCTTCGCTCTCGCCTCGCTCGACCTTCCCCTTCGGGAATGACCAGTCGTCGTAGGCCGGTCGGTGGACCAGGAGCACCTCGCGCCCGCCGGTTCCCTGTCGGACGACGAGGCCACCTCCGGCGCGGATGACGAAGCTCAGCTGACCGCCCGCCGTGCTGCTTTGTCGAGCTTCTGCCAGGTGTCCGGCCAGGCCGCCCGGGCTGCCGCCATCCGATCCTGCTCGAGCTGCACGAGGCGGCCGGCAGCGAATCCGCTCTCGCGGCCGGGCGAAGAGGCTGCCCAGTCTCTGATCCGGTCCTGCGCGACGACTGCGTCCTGGTGGTCGCCGAGGATGTCCTGCAGCTGCTTCGCAATGACGACGAAGCGCTCGCCGTGGCGGCCGAGCTCGTGGGCTGCGAGATCGGCTGCATAACGGGCGCGCTTCACCGCGATCCGGGACGCATGAAGGGCATTGTTCTCGGGATTCTCACCCAGGGCGGCGAACGTCCTGCGCATCCTCTTCGTCTCCCGGTGGAAGATCGCTGCGAGCGTTGTCTCGTCATCTGTCAGAGGAGGGGCGGATGCGGTCTCGAGACGGTCGAGGAGGGCGAAGTAACGATCCCCGCCCAGAGTCTCGACGACGTCGCGGTAGGCTGCCGCTCGCTCGCCGTCGAGTACGTCGAGCAGGCCAGACGCAGCTTTCGCATCGTGCTTCCCGAGTGCTCTGACTTCGGCCCGCAACCGGCCGAGCATGACGTCGAGATCGCGCGCAGGCCCGAGGTGCTGTCCCAGCCACCCGAGCTCTGCACGGAGCGCCGCCGCCCATTCGGCCTCGACCAGAGGGCGGGCGGCCCGGAGGAACGCCCGCAGTCGGCGCGTCGCCACCCGAAGCTGATGCAGATCCTCGGGATCGTCGCCACGACGGGTCCCCGGATCGTGCGCGAGCAGGGCGCGGTATTCCCGGTCGAGAGCGGCGGCGAGTGCGGCCCCGGGCGGAGTGCCCTTTTCGACTGCGGGAACCACGATGGCAGGCGGGAGGCCGAGCGCTCGGTAGAGCTTCGGTTGCAGCTGTCCGCTCGAGGTGGCGCCGGCCTTACGCAGCTCCTTCCCGAGTTGGCGCAGCGTTCTCTCGTCACCGTCGAGCAGCTCGACCTCGATCTCCCTGAAACGACTCGTCACACGTTGCCCCTGGAGCACTGCGACGTTGTCATCCACGATCTCTGCTCCCCGCGCGATCACACCTTCGCGGCGCGTGCGCAGACGCGCTACGGGCACGAGCGGACGACCGCGCAGATACGCCGGCAACAGACCGACGAGTTCGGCCGGGGGTCTGGCGGGCAGCCCCGGCAGCTCGAGCTCGAGCCGAGCCGCGTCGCGTGGGAGCTTGAGCTGCCACAGTCCCGCGCCGTCCTCGACTCGATGTCGGAGAGTGACGCCGTGGCGTGCGAGGTGCATGTCTTCGGTGTCGTGATACGTGGAGATGAACACTCTCGTCGGAAGCTGTTCGCCGCCGAGCTCGGGGAGCACGAATCCCTCCCGGGGAGTCAGCTTGATCTCGCGCTCGAGCGTCTCTCTCATCGGGCTCAAGCGTACTCAGGATTCCGTCCACGAGCCGATCGAGACGGCCGGACGGTCGGCTAGGGCCCTGTGGCCTCAGCAGAGCGAGCGAGACGCTCTCGTACGGTCTCGCGCAGTGCCTCTGCGGCAGCCGGCGCGTCACGCTCGAGTCGCCAAACATCGGTCTTGAAGAGCGAGATCAAGCGCATCGGCGTGAGCGCGACAACCGAGGCCGTCCGCCTTCCCGAGGAGAGCAAAGCGATCTCACCGAAGACGTCGCCGCGGCTCAGCCTTGCGATGGGGCGAGTCGCCTGCAGGACCTCGGCCTCGCCCTCCTCGATCGCGAAAAACGCGTGACCGAAGTCTCCCTCGGTAGCGATTTCTGCCCCTTCCTCTACCTCGATCTCGCCGGCGACAGCCGCAACCGCCTCGAGCTCGGTCGCGGACAGCGCCGCAAAGAGCGGAATCGCAAGAAGTCGCGTGCGGTCCACGACCTGAACCTATCCCAGACGACTGTTGTCTTTCGGTACCCGCCTGGTGAAGAAATGGAGACGCTCTCGAAACCAGGGGCGCCCGCACGGACTGGCGTCCGAATGGTGACGAAGTGGAGAGCCCCCTTGTGTAATGCCTCGAGATCTGACGAGAATGGCGTCGATGCACGCCGTCGTCGCCGCAAAGAGGACACCGACGAACCACGCGCTCGCCTGCGCCGCCCCGGCTGGGGAGCGATGGAGGGTGCTCTCCCCAGCGGAGGCTCTGACGATCTTGCGACCCGGAGATTTCGCGCTCGGGCGTCTCGACGTCCTCGAGTCACTCGACGGTGTCGACGACGGGTTATGGGCTCTTGGCGAACTCGAGGCGCGCGGCGTCCGGGTCTTGAACGGCGCCGGAACACTTCTTGCGGCACACGACAAGCTCCTGACCGCGCGCCTCCTGCACGGAGCCGGCCTCCCTCATCCACGCACCCGGCACTACGGTCGCAGCTCGTCGTCCCTCCCGAGCGGCTGGCGCGGTCCGGTCGTCGTCAAGCCGCGCTTCGGGAGCTGGGGCCGCGACGTCGTGCGGTGCGACACCCCGCTTCAGCTCGCGACGCACGTCGAGCTCATTCGCCAGCGACCCTGGTTTCGATCCCACGGCGCCCTGATCCAGGAGCTCGTGGCCCCGCGGGGCTACGACCTGCGGATCGTGGTCGCGGGTGATCGCGTCGTTGGTTCGATCATGCGCGTTGCCCGTGACGGAGAGTGGAGGACAAATGTCGCCCTCGGTGCCACGCGACTTCCCGCCAGGCCCCCTGAGCAAGCCCAGAAGGTTGCCCTCGCCGCCGCGGCAACCGTCAAGGCAAGCCTCGTCGGCGTCGACCTTCTCCCGGACACACGGGGAGGTTGGACGATCCTGGAGCTCAACGGCGCGGTCGAGTTCACTGACGAATACTCCCTGGGACAGAACGTCTTCACGGCAACGCTCCTAGAGCTTTCACGCGTCGCGGACGTCAGTCGGCGCGGCGGAGCACCACGCCGTCCGGCGGCAGTCTCCTAGGCAGCTTCCGGCCCGCGGCAGTCGAGGGCGACCCGGGCGGTCGCGACGGGTCAATCCTGTGTGGGCGACCGCCAAGGCAGCCGCACCAGGCTACTCGTGTCCTCGATTCACACATGTCTCCAATTGGTTAACGTGGGCCTCGATGAAAATCTCACTGACACCGAAGACGACCGAGTTCTTCGTCCTGTTCGCCTCCGCAGGCGAGAACGCACTCGAGGTCGCCCGCCTTGTCGAGCGTCGCTTTCGCGAGCATCCGAACTCCGGCGTAACCCAGGAGCAGGTCAAGGCGGCCGAGACAGCAGGTGACGTCATCACCCGCGACCTGATCACCCTCCTCAACACCCAGTATCTGACCCCGTTCGACCGCGAGGACATCTACCAGCTGGCCACAGAGATCGACGACGTCGTCGACTACCTCGAGGAGGCATCGGACCTGCTCGGACTCTACGGCGTCGAGATGCCGACCCGCCATGCCGTCGAACAGTGCAGCATCCTCGTCAAGGCGGTCGAGCAACTCGCGACGGCCTGCGAGAACCTGAAGGGAATGCGCGGCGTCCAGAGTGCCCTCGTCGAGATGAAATCGCTCGAGGATCAGGGCGATCGAGTGCTGCGCGACGCGCTTGCGTCCCTGTTTCGTGACGAGCGGATCGATCCCCTGATCGTGATTCGCTGGAAGGACATTTACGAGGCGCTGGAACGGGCGCTCGATGCCTGCGAAACGGCAGCGAACGTCATCGCGAACATCCTCGTCAAGAACGCGTAGGAACGCACGGTGAGCGTGACCCTCGTCGCCGTGGTCGTGGTCGCACTCTTCTTCGACTTCACGAACGGCTTTCACGACACGGCGAATTCGATCGCGACGAGCGTGTCGACACGGGCGCTCTCGCCGCGAAACGCGGTCGCGATGGCAGCAGTGCTCAACTTCGCCGGCGCCTTCATCTCGTTCAAGGTGGCAGCAACTGTCGCGAAGGGAATCGTCGACCCCAATGCAATCACGCTGCAGATCCTCCTTGCCGGTCTTGTCGGCGCGATCACCTGGAACCTGGTCACGTGGTACCTCGGGTTGCCGTCGAGCTCGAGCCACGCGCTCATCGGAGGTCTGATGGGCTCGGCAATCATGGCGCAGGGTTGGGGTGTCGTCGAGTGGTCGGGCCTTTGGCAAAAGGTGCTGAAGCCCTCTCTGATTGCCCCCTTTGCCGGGATCGCCCTCGCCTTCGCCCTCATGACCCTGATCGTCTGGATCGTCAAGCGACGGTCGCCGGCCAAGATCAACCGCATCTTCCGCCGAGGTCAACTCGTCTCCGGCGGCTTCGTCGCACTCACACACGGTACGAACGACGCCCAGAAGACGATGGGGATCATCGCCCTCGCGCTGGTCACTTCGGGGGACCTCGATGCGGACTTCACGAGGCCACCAACGTGGGTGATCGCATCGGCGGCGTTGGCGATGTCGGCAGGCACGTATGCGGGCGGGTGGAGGATCATCCGGACCCTCGGGACGAGGATCGCGAAGATCGACCCGCCTCAGGGCTTTGCCGCTCAGACGGCCTGCGCCTCGATCCTCTGGACGACCGCGCACCTCGGGTTCCCCGTCTCGACCACGCACGTGATCTCCGGGTCGGTGATGGGCGCCGGTGCGACACGCGGTCTGCATGCCGTGCGCTGGGGTGTGGCAGGGAACATCCTCGTGGCGTGGATCTTCACGATCCCGATGGCGGGTCTCGTCGGCGCGAGCATGGAGCTCGTCACCCGCCTGCCGGGCGGCGACCTGATCGTCTTTGCGCTCGCGATCGTGATCTCGTGGACGGCGTTCATGGCGCGCCGCTGGGAGACCCGACGGTTGCTACCGCCAGAGGCGCTCGAGAGCGCTCCGATCTAGCGCCGATCGTACGGCCGGGATAACTCGGCCCGGTCAGTGCTCTCCGAAGCAAGAACCGGCTTCGAGCCAGCTCCAACAAGTCATTCGTTTCGTAAACAACTGGCGCACGAGCAGATATTGGCTTGCATCAATATTGACGTCTGTCTATGCTCGCGCCATGCAAACCGACCTGAATCTCATCGAGCAGTGCACGACGCCGCTCGTCGCTCCGGCTCTCAGTGATGAGCAAGCGGAAAGTCTCGCGAGCCTGTTGAAAGCAATCGCCGAGCCGATGCGGATCAAGATCCTCCACCGGCTTTCCTCGGCCGCCCCTGACGGTGTCTGCGTCTGCGATCTGACAGCTCCGCTCGGGCTGACCCAGCCCAGCGTCAGCCATCATCTCCGTGTGCTGTGGCTCGCAGGTCTCGTTGACCGGCGTCAGGAGCGGAACTTCGTCTACTACTCGGTACGGCAGAGCGCACTCGATCATCTGGCGACGCTGATCGCAGGCCCCGGCGTAGAGATGTGCGCATGAGCACAGCGGCGCGGGTCGGGATCAACGGCTTTGGCCGGATGGGGCGCCTAGCGCTTCGTGCAGGCTGGGACCGGGATGACATCGAGTTCGTGCACGTGAACGAGGTCAGCGGCGGCCCGAAGACAGGAGCCCACCTCCTCGAGTTTGACTCGGTACACGGTCGCTGGCCCAACGACTTGAACAGCACCGACGCGTCCCTGATCGTTGGTGGTCGCCGGCTCACCTGGTCTGACGCTTCCGAACCCGGAGGAGTTGACTGGGGTTCGCTCGGCGTAGACGTCGTACTCGAGTGCTCCGGCAAGTTCCGCTCCGGTTCGACGCTTACCCCGTTCCTTGACCGCGGCGCGCGCAAGGTTGTGGTTGCTGCGCCGGTGAAGGACGGTTCCGCGCTGAATGTCGTCGTCGGAGTCAACGACGATCGCTACGAACCCGGCTCCCATTCGATCGTGACGGCGGCGTCTTGCACGACGAACTGCCTGGCGCCGGTGGTCAAGGTGCTGCACGAGGGGATCGGGATCAGCCACGGGTCGATCACGACGCTGCATGACCTCACGAACACGCAGACGATCGTGGACGCACCGCACAAGGACTTGCGTCGGTCACGCGCGGCCGGAATGTCGTTGATCCCGACAACCACTGGGTCGGCAACGGCGATCGGCCTGATCTTCCCGGAGCTGCAGGGCCGGCTCAACGGGCATGCCGTGCGGGTCCCTCTCCTCAACGCATCGTTGACGGACTGCGTCTTCGAGCTCGCTCGCGAGACCACGGTCGAGGAGATCAACGGCCTACTGCGCACGGCGGCCGAAGGGCCGCTCATGGGCATCCTCGGCTACGAGGAGCGGCCGCTCGTCAGCGTCGACTACGTCAACGACCCTCGCTCTTCGATCGTGGATGCGCTTTCCACGATGGTCGTCGCGGGCACCCAGGCGAAGATCTATGCCTGGTACGACAACGAGTGGGGCTACGCGAACCGCCTCGTTGAGCTCGCTGGGATCGTGTCACGAAGCCTCGAGAGCCTCTGACGCAACGAGGACGGGCGATGGCATCGCACGACACCACAGCAAGCTCCCGCTCAGGTGACCTACGCAACTACGCGATCGTCACCGGCGCCTACTGGGCCGACACACTCACCGACGGGGCGCTCCGCGTTCTTGTCCTCTACTACTTCTACGACCTCGGCTACAGCCCATTCCAGGTCGCGTCCCTGTTCCTGTTCTACGAGATCTTCGGGATCGTCACGAACCTGGTCGGAGGCTTTCTCGCTGCCCGCTTCGGGCTAAAGACGACGCTGATCGGTGGGCTCACCACCCAGCTCCTCGCGCTCTCGATGCTCGCCTTCGCTCCCACGTCCTGGCTGGTCGTGCCGTACGTGATGGTCGCCCAGGCGCTCTCCGGCATCGCCAAAGACCTGACGAAGATGAGCTCGAAGAGCGCGGTGAAGCTCGTGGTCCCGAGCGATGCATCTGCCACGCTGTTTCGCTGGGTCGCGATCCTGACGGGGTCGAAGAACGCGATGAAGGGAATCGGGTTCTTCGTTGGCGGTCTGTTGCTCACTCTGATCGGCTTCCAGAGCGCCGTCCTCGTCCTAATCGTGCTCGTCGGCACCGGACTCATCGTCGTCCTGACGATGATGCGGGGCTCACTCGGTCGGGGCAGCGCCAAAGCGAAGTTCTCGCACATGTTCTCGAACTCGAGGGCGGTCAACGTCCTCGCTGCTGCGCGCATGGTTCTGTTCGCCGCCCGCGATGTCTGGTTCGTTGTCGGGCTGCCGGTCTTCCTGCGCACACAGGAACACTGGAGCTTCTGGCAGGCAGGCGCCTTCTTGGGCGGCTGGGTGATCTTCTACGGGATCGTTCAGGCCTCAGCGCCGTCTCTCCTCCGCCGACGCAACAACGGCGAGCCAACTGGCCTCACTGCGACCTGGCTCGCCTTCATTCTCGCCGCCCTCACCGCCGGGATCGCGATAGCTCTGCAATCCGATGTCGACCCTTCCATCGTGGTTGTGGTCGGACTTCTCATCTGGGGCGTGATCTTCGCTCTCAACTCAGCCGTCCACTCGTTCTTGATCCTTCACTACGCCGAGGGCAACAAGGTCGCGATGAATGTCGGCTTCTACTACATGGCAAACGCCGCCGGCCGGCTCATCGGAACGGTGCTCTCCGGGCTGCTCTACCAGTGGCACGGGCTCACCGCGTGCCTCGTCGCGAGCGTGATCTTCCTCCTCGCCGCAGGCATGCTCTCGCTCGTGCTCCCGCGTGAGGTGACGGCCAGGACGAGACGTCCGATGCGCGAAGCTGTCTGAGCTACTCGGACCGCGCGAGGGTCGGAACAATATGTTGCCCGTCCGTTTCTTGCCGCTCTTCCGCCGGCGGGGGCCAGGTGAGCTGCCGATGCAGCCAGAGCGCGACGTAAACGAGTCCGACTAACACCGGCACCTCGATCAGTGGCCCGACGACGCCGGCGAGCGCCTCCCCCGATGTCGCCCCGAACACCCCAACGGAGACTGCGATCGCGAGCTCGAAGTCGTTGCTGGCTACGGTGAACGACATGCTCGTGGTCTGGGCGTATGGGAACCCGACGAGCCGGCCGATCCAGAACCCGGCCACCCACATGCCGGCGAAGTACGTCAGCAACGGCAGCGCGATCCTTGCGACCTCGAGTGGGTCGGCGGTAATCGCATCGCCCTGAATCGCGAACAGGAGGACGATCGTGAACAACAACCCGTAGAGCGTGATCGGGCTGATCCGAGGGATGAACGTATTCTCGTACCAGTCGCGGCCGCGGCGGCGAATTCCGATCCGCCTAGTCAGGAAGCCGGCAGTGAGCGGGATGCCGAGGAAGATCAGAACGGTACGGGCGACCTCCCAGATGCCGACATCGAAGCCCTGGGTGTCGAGGCCAAGCCAGCCAGGGAGGACGGTCAGGTAGAAGTAGCCGAGCAGCGAGAACGCGAGCACCTGAAAGATCGCGTTGAAGACGACGAGGATCGCCGCCCGCTCCCGGTCGCCGCGGGCGATGTCATTCCAGATCAACACCATCGCGATGCAGCGGGCCAGACCGACGATGATCACACCCGTTCGGTAGGCGGGCTGATCGGCGAGGAAAAGCCAGGCGAGGGCAAACATAAATAGCGGCCCAACCACCCACGAGAGGAACAGGGTGATCCCGAAGAACTGGCGGTCGTTGACCCCGTCGTGGCGCCGACGGCCGATGTCCTCGTAGCGCACCTTCGCGAGCACCGGATACATCATCAGCAGCAATCCGATCGCGATCGGCAGCGATACCGTGCCGATCCGCAGCCTATCCAGACCGTCGTTCAGACTCGGTACAAGCGAGCCGAGAGCAAGCCCGGCCGCCATCGCGAGAGCGATCCACAGGGGCAGGAAGCGATCCAACGTCGAGAGCCGCGCCACGACCGCGGCCTCCTCCGACGCCGAGCCCGGCCGGCTCGGCTGCACGGGGGCTTCAGTCGCTCCCACAGCAGTCCCTATCCGTGGAAAACGCTCTACCCGCCAGCCTGGAAACCAGATCAGCGAAGAACACCAGGCGCTCGGCGTTGACGCAATAGCAGACGCGTGGGCCCTCTGTCTCCCCCTGGATCAAGCCGGAGTCGCGTAGAACCTTCAGGTGCTGCGACACCGTCGCCTGGGCCAGCGGCAGCTCGTGGACAAGGTCGCCGCAGTAGCATCGATCGCGCTCGACGAGCAGCTCGATGATCTCGACCCGCACCGGATGTCCCAGCGCTTTCGCGAAGGAGGCTAGGTCGGCGGTCGGGGGTGCCGAGACACCCCTTTCGATAGCCGCCGTCATCGGAGGGCTCGCAGCAGATGGCCGTTCTTGGTCTGGCGAGGCACCGCCCAGGTGTCGTGCGAGCAGCTGAACGTCGTTCCACCTGCCGGGCGGTCGGCCGCGGCCTCGCGTAGATGCTCCATGCAGAGACCGGCGCCACAGTTCCTGCACGTCGCCACCGCGGGTACCGCCACATCGTGCTTGGCACAGACATAACAGTTCACAGCTACTTCCCTTCGAATCGCGCTTAGATCGTAATTCGACGATAGGAACAACTGCATCGCCGATCATCAGCAACGAACCGCAGTCCCTCTGCCGCAATCCCGCAACCAGACGACGGACTCAGCCGACCGTCGGTGCGCTTTCGGGCATCAGGCCGCCTATCAGCGTCGCGAGGTCGTCGAGGTCGGCCCGGGCGAGCCGATAGCGGTGTCGGGCGCGACCACGAGCGAAGGCACACAAAACATTCTCTGCGCTTACCTCTCGCTTGCGATCCCGGTCGGCCTCGCCGCGAATGCGGTGCTCGGGTTGTGGTGGGCCGATCCGGCCGTCGCTCTCATCGTGGCGTTCGTCGCCGTACAAACCGGGATCTCAACCTGGCGCGGCCAGTCCTGCTGAGACCCCCGCGCTCAGACGATCGTCGGACTGCGGCGTTCGAGCAGGAGAACGTCGCGCCAGACTCCGCGCAGCTTGCCGAGCTGCTTGCGCCGACCAACGACGTCAAACCCGACCTGCTCGTGCAGACGCACGCTGCCGATGTTCTCAGGGAAGATCCCGGTCTGGATCGTCCAGACACCCGCTTCCTCGGTCGAGGAGATCAGATGCTCGAGCAGCCGGCGGCCGACACCCCGGCCTCGAGCGTCCTCTCCGACATAAACGCTGTTCTCGACGACGCCGCCATACACGCAACGATCAGAGACCCGGCTGACCGCCGCCCAGCCGACGACCCGGCCCTTGTCGAGGGCGACGACGCGGTGGGCCTCCAGATGCGAGGAGTCCCAGCCTTCCCAGCTCGGCACTTCCGTCTCGAAGGTCGCATCGCCGGTGGCGATCCCTTCCCCGTAGATGCGGGCGACCTCCGGCCAGTGCTCAGGCCGGAGGTCGCGAATCGTGATCTGACGAGCGTCGATTGCCATCAGCAGCAGCCGGCGGATTCCGCTGGCTCGATCACCGGCAGCCCTTTCAGTTCAGGCGTCGTGGTCTTCACGGCTTTGACGATCGCGCCGTGCATTCCGTCCGCGACCTCGTGGGTGAACGTGACGCTGATCTGCTCAAATCCGGCGGCCTCGAGCCCAGCTTCGTATTCGCCTTTCGAGAGGGCGCCGGCGATGCAGCCGACGTAGTTGCCGCGCTCCGCCCGATCCGAAGTGGAGAGGCGATCCTCAGCCACGACATCGCTGATCCCGATCCGGCCGCCCGGCTTCAGCACCCGCGAGATCTCAGCGAGCACGGCCGGCTTGTCCACCGACAGGTTGATCACGCAGTTCGAGATCACGAGATCCACGGAGTCCGCTGGGAGCGGCACTTCCTCGATCACGCCTTTCAGGAAGATCGCGTTCCGCACCCCGGCTTCCTGCGCGTTCCGTCGGGCGAGGGCGAGCATCTCGTCGGTCATATCCAGCCCGTAGGCGTAGCCGGTCTCGCCGACCCGCTTCGCCGTGAGGATCACGTCAATGCCGCCACCCGAGCCGAGATCGAGCACCGTCTCGCCCTCGTTGATCTCGGCGACCGCGGTTGGGTTGCCGCAACCGAGCGAGGCGAGGGCTGCGGTTTCCGGGAGCTCGCCGCGCTGATCGGCGTCGTACAACGCTTCGCCGAACTTGGCCGCGTCACTCTCGCCGTCACAACACGAGCCGCTGCCACAACCGCAGCTCGAGCCCTCCGTGACCGCTCGCGCCGACTCGGCATAGCGGCGCCGCACTTCCTCCCGCAGTTCCTCTGCACTTGATGTCGTGCTCATCAACAACACGCTCCTTTCAGGTCGGCGACAGCAGCGAGCTTCAGCACCGCGTCGCGATTCAACGAGAAATAGGCCCACTTGCCCCGCTGCTCACGCTCCACGAGCCCGGCGTCGAGCAGCTTCTTCATGTGATGTGAGACGGTCGGCTGGGCTAGCCCTACCGGCTCGATCAGGTCGCACATACACACCGGGCCGTCAGCCGTGGCAAGCAGGTTCACAAGGCGCACGCGGGCCGGATCGCCAAGTGCCTTGAACAACTCCGCCGTCGCCGTCGCCTCGTCCTCCGTCAGCGTTGGAGCGGCAAGCGGGGCGCAACATCCGATGGCTTCGAGCTTTTCGCTCATCTGGACACGCACCGGTGCCGAAACATCGCTTCCCCTTCACGCATTGACACACTTAAATATATCGAAGAACATCAATGTGTGTCAAGGAAGATCCGTGCCTGCTCTAGTCCCCCGAGGTGCGCCGGCGGTGGCGGCCCGCGACGAGCTTCGCGGTCACATTGAGCACGAGCACGAAGAAGATCAGCACGAGCGCTGCAGCCCAACCCGCCGCTTGATCGTTCGGGTCGGGAGACTCCGAGAGAGCGAAGATCGTGACCGGCAGCGTCGGCAGCGCATGAGAGACGTCCGTCGAGATCTGATTCGCTGCGATGGAACTGGTGAAGAGGAGAGGCGCCGTCTCGCCGGCGACACGCGCCACCGCGATGACGACGCCGGTGAGGATGCCGCCGACGGCGGACGGAAGGATGATGTGCCAGGTCGTACGCGCCCTCGTGACGCCAAGGGCGAGACTCGCCTCCCGTAGGCTGCGAGGGATCACCTGAAGCACCTCCTGCGTCGCTCTCGCGACCATCGGGAGCATGAGAATCGCCAGAGCGAAGGCTCCGAGGACGGCGCTCTGGCCGTGCCCGACGACGAGCAGTCCGAAGACGAAGATGCCTACCACGACGGCCGGGATCCCGTTGAGGACATCGAGGACGATTCTCAAGAACGACGATACGCTCGGCCGGGCGTACTCGGACATGTAGATCGCGACCAAGATGGCCACAGGGACCGCCATCACCATGCAGAGCCCGACGATGATCACGCTTCCGACGAGCGCATCGGCTATCCCACCCTGCTCGCCGAACAGCGGCCTGGGAAGCGTGAAGAAGTCGACGCTGAACTCCCGGAAGCCCTTCACCACCAACGTGCCGATGACCAAGCCAAGAATCATGACGGCAAACAGCGCCGCGAGGACGGCAAGGACGCTGAAAGCCTTCTCCGTGAGCCGCCGGCGCCGCAACCCGTTCGACGGGATGGTGATATCGAAGTCGTCGGGCATCATCGTCTCTGCGTCCCTCACGCCGCCCGCCTCGCCTTCTCGAACCGTCTGACGATCAACTGCGCCGCCACATTCGTGGAGAGCGAGATCACCATCAGGATCGCCGCGAGATACAAGATCGATCCAGCCTGGAGTTGAGACGTGGCCCCCTGATACTGGGCGGCGATCCGGCTCGCCAGCGTGTCGCCGGGTGCGAACAAGGACCTCGAGATCCGATCCGAGTTACCAACGGTCTGGGTGACCGCGATCGCCTCGCCGAACGCGCGGCCGAGCCCGAGCAGGACGGCGGCCGAGATGCCAGGCGCGGCGTACGGGAGCAGAACCCCGCGGATCGACTCCCAGCGCGTCGATCCGAGCGCGAGCGAGCCCTGAGTGAGCTCCGTGGGGACCCGGGTGAAGAGCTCGCGGCAGATGGCCGAGGTGACCGGAATGATCATGATCGTCAGAACGAGCGCGGCCGGCAGGATCCCGACCTGGCTCGGGTCGCCGCTGAAGATCGGAAGGAAGCCGGCGACACTCTGCAGCCAGGGCTCGAGGTTGTCTCGCACCCAGGGCCCGAAGACGAGAATGCCCCAGAGGCCGAGCACCACACTCGGGATCGCCGCGAGCAGCTCTACCATCGTCGCTATCGGAGCGGCGAGCCTGCGGGGAGCGATCTCCGTCAGGAAGAGCGCGATGGCGATCGAGAGCGGCGTCGCGAGCAGTAGCGCGATGAACGACGTCACGACGGTGCCGTAGATGAACGTCAGTGCCCCGTAGACGTTCGTGACCGGATTCCAGGCCTGGGTCCAGATGAACGAGAGCCCGAAGTCGGTGATCGACGGCCACGCGAGCTCGATCACCTTGTAGGTGATCAGAATGAGCAGCAGCACCGCTGACAGCGCGGCAGTGAGTGCCACACCTTTGAAGAGGAGGTCTCCGAGCCTGATCCCGCGGTGTTCAAGGGTGACCTCGGGCACCGCGGGATCGTGTGACAGGCTTGTCATCGGCTCGACGTGAAGCTGCTAGGTCGAGGGTTGGATCTTCTTGATCTCGCGGAACGCGAACGCCTGCACCGGCTTCGGCAGCGGCGAGAAGAGCAGCGGCACGCCGAGCTTCTGGCCCGACGTCACGGCCCAGTAGATCATCTTCCGCAGGTCAGCCGCCTTCGACGAACTCGTCGGCACGATGACGTACGTGAACGTCACGATCGGGTAGGCGAGCCTTCCCGCACTCTTCGGAGGATCGACCAACTGCAGGGAGTCGAGCGAGGTGATCTTCTTCGGCAGCTGCGACACCGCCGCGCTGATACCGCGAAGACCCGGCGTCGTGAACGCGCCGGCGCGATTCTTCATCAGTGCGAATTGGAACTTGTTCTTGATCGAGTACGCCGCGTCCACATAGGTGATCGCACCCTCGGTCTTCGAGACGACACCGGCGACACCCGAGCTTCCTCGAGCGCCCACGCCGGCAGGCCAACTCACCGTCGTGTTACGACCAACCTTCGACTTCCAATCCGGCGACACAGCCGACAGGTAATCCGTGAAGTTGTACGTCGTGCCCGAGCCGTCGGAGCGGTAGACCGGGGTGATCTTCGTGTCCGGCAGGTTCAGAGACGGGTTGAGCTTCTTGATCGCGGCGTCGTTCCAACTCGAGATCTTGCCGAGGTAGATGTTCGCCAGCGTCGTTCCATCAAGCTTGAGACGCCCCTTCAAACCCGGCAGGTTGTAGGGCACCGATGTTGCTGCGAGTGCCCAGGGGACTACAACACACCCCTTGCACGCCGTGATCTGATCCGGCGACAACGGTGCATCCGAGGCGCCGAAATCGACCGTGCGGGCGGTGACCTGGGCGATGCCGGCGCCAGAGCCGGTCGGCGTGTACGTCACGTTCGTGCCATACGCCTTGCCAAGCTCGGGAATCCACTTCGAAATCAGCGGAAACACGAATGTCGATCCTGTCCCCGTGATCGAGACGTCCGCTTGCTTCACGTGCGAAGCCTCAGCGCGACCTGCGACGAGTGCGATCGCGATGACGCTCGCAGCCACGAGCGCTAATGCGAGTGTTCTTTTCATGATGTAGCCCTCTCCTTGGTTTCGACAGTGTCGTAGCGCCGTGCGGCGTGAGAGACACGAGCATTCCCGGCGAGTTGCTCGCGATGGGCAGAACTCTGGTGACGGGGAGGTTGCAAACTGGTGAACGTCATATTCAGTGGGACGCGTCGGTGAACTCGTGAAATTCACCGGTGACGAGAAAGGCGGTCTGCTCACCGATATCCACGGCGTTGTCGCCGATCCGCTCGATACAGCGCGAGACGACGATCATCCGCATTCCCCACTCCTGGGTGCCTGGCGTGCTCGCCATCGACAGCACTTGATCCGAGACACGCCGGTTCGTGCGATCGATCAACTCGTCGAGCTCGACGAGCCCACGGGCCCGATCCACATCCCGGGCGGAGAACGATTCGAGTGCTATGCGTACCATCTCGGCGGCGCGCTCGCCCATCTCGGTCAGGCCTTCGACGAGGTCATGATGCGGCTCGAGCTCGCTGGCGAGCTTCGTCAGCTTCGCGATCGTGACGCATTGGTCGCCGACGCGTTCGAGATGGATGGAGTCATGCAGGATCGCAAGCACGAGGCGCAGGTCAGTCGCGACCGGGGACTGTTGCGCGAGGAGCTCCTCGACCGACTTCTCGATCCGGTGATAGCGCGAGTCGATCTCGTCATCGAACGCGACGACCTCGTCGCAGAGGTCGGTGTCCTGGGTGTGGAGAACGTTGATGGCACCCCGGAGCGCGCGCAGGACGAAGGCGCCTTGCTCTTGTAGGTCGGCCTCGAGCCCGTCGAGGCTGGCCTGGTATTCGACCCGCGCCATCGTCACCCGAACCGCCCGGTGACGTAGTCCTCGGTGCGGCTGTCCGTCGGGTTCGTGAACACCTTCGTCGTCTGGTCGTACTCCACGAGGATTCCGTGGCGGCCGCTGCCGTCCTCGCGCAGCTCGACACTGAAGAACGCAGTCATATCTGCCACGCGCGCCGCCTGCTGCATGTTGTGCGTGACGATGACGATCGTGTAGTCCGCCTTGAGCGTGTGGATCAGGTCTTCGATCCGCGACGTCGAGATCGGATCGAGCGCCGACGCAGGCTCGTCCATCAGGATCACGTCGGGCTCGACGGCGAGTGCACGAGCGATACACAGGCGTTGCTGCTGGCCGCCCGACAGACCGAGCGCGTTGTCCTTCAGTCGATCCTTGACCTCCTCCCAGAGCGCGGCGTGATTCAGGGCGCGCTCGACACGCTCGTCGAGGTCCTTTCGCATCCCGAGCACGCGCGGGCCAAAAGCAACGTTGTCGTAGATCGACTTCGGAAAGGGGTTCGGCTTCTGAAAGACCATGCCGATCCGCCGTCGAACCTCGACCGGGTCGACGCTTGCCGCGTACAGGTCGCGGGCGTGGTAGAGCACCTTGCCGTCAATTCGAGCGCCGGGAATGAGATCGTTCATCCGGTTGAAGCAACGGATGAACGTGCTCTTCCCGCATCCCGAGGGGCCGATGAACGCGGTGACGAAGTTCTTGCGAATCTCCATGTCGACCCCGCTCAGCGCAACGTTGCCCGAATATGAAACAGTGAGGTCGTTGACGCTGAACACCGTCTCGGCGCCGCGGCCGTCCGGCGTGGCGGCGAGCTCCGCGAGCTTGCCCGTGTCGATGCGAGGTTTCGTCACAGCCATGAACCCGAGAGAAGTCTCCCCGGGGCAGACTCAGGTGTGGGCTTCAGGCTGGTGAAGAAGTGGTGAGGAAACGGTGAACGCTGTGGCCGGGCACAATGCTCAGCGAGGCGCCGGGAACACGCAGCGGATCTCGAGCCCTGCCCCTTTGCCACCCGACGCCTCGACCACGCCACCCGCCTGACCAACGATGTGCTTGACAATGGCAAGGCCGAGGCCCGTCCCCCGGGAGGCACGGGCGTGATCTGCCCGGTAGAAGCGCTCGAAGAGCCGCGAGAGCTCCTCCTCGTTGACGCCGACGCCGTCATCTGTCCCGCGCAGGACGACGGTCTCGCGCTCGCGCTCGATAGCGAGCGTGAACGACGCTCCGGGTCCGGCGTAGCGAATGGCGTTCTCGGCCAGGTTCTCGCCGATAACCCGCAGCATCCGCGGTCGCATTTCGAGCTGGATGGTTTCGTCGCCCACGACAGCCACAGCCACTCCGGCCCGGGACGCGCGCACCTCGAGCTCGGCCACTGCGGCGTCGAGCTCGGGCCGCACTGCAACCGGGCCGAGCGAGACGACACGGCCGCCGGACTCGAGCTCGGAAAGAAAGAGCACCTCGTCGATCAGCTCCCGGGCCGATTCGACCTCGTCTCGGGCGCGGTCGACGAGTGCGTGCACATCCTCGCCCGGCAACGTTGCCGTTTCGAGCAGGGCCAGCAGCCGGGCAAGTGGAGTCCGGAGCTCGTGCGAGACAGCTGCCGTGAACCCGGTTCTCAGCTCTTCATAGGCGGTCATGTCGCCGGCCTGGCTGAGGTAGACGATGCGTTCTCGCCGACCGTCGACCTCGTACGGGACGATCAGCGGCACGATCCCCCTCGCACCGGAGAGCAGTCCTTCGGGAATGCGATCGCCTTCCCTGACACCGTCCATCGACTGTCGAGCACGCCGGCTCGCGACAACGACCGTGTCCGAGGCGTCGAGCACGACGATTGCCTCCCTGCTCTCCTCGACGAGCAGCCGCCCCCGTTGTCCGTCCGCGTCCATGTTCACGGGTTCTAACATCCGGGCCCTCGCCGGCGACGGCTCGATGCACGCGAACGACGACGCGGACGGCCGGGCGCGGAACGCGCCGCTGGCCTTTCGGAGGTCCTGTCGGGGGTCGAGGCCTCTGGACCCACCCTGCGTCTTTCACCACTCCGTTACCATCAGGTAACACCTTGACGGCCCCGCGGCAACCGTGGGTCGTCCAGTATCTCCGCATGGCGAAGGTCTTGATCATCGAGGACGACGACGTGATCGCCCAGGGCATGGCGCGCCATCTTCAGGACGCCGGGTTCGACGCGGTAGGCGTCTCGAACGGTGAGACGGGGCTCGCCCGACTTCGTTTCGAACGCCCCGACGTCTGCGTGCTGGACTTGATGCTTCCCGGTCTCGACGGTTGGAAGGTGATCGAGCAGGCGCGTGGCGAGGGCATCGGTACGCCGATCGTCGTCGTGTCGGCGCGAGGTACCGAGCACGACCGAGTGCACGCCCTCGAGATCGGCGCGGATGACTACCTCGTCAAGCCGTTCTCGATGAAGGAGCTGACAGCGCGTGTCGGCGCAGCCGCCCGACGCGGCACACGAGCGCAAGACCCCCGGAGGGGTGACGAGATCGTGATCGAGGAGCTTCGCCTCGATACCAAGAACGTGCAGGCCTACGTCGACGGCGCCAGCGCAAATCTGACACCCACCGAGTTTCGGCTGTTGTACGCACTCGCGCTCGAGACAGGTCGGGTTCTCACGCGCGACGAGTTGCTCCAGCGTGTCTGGGGCCGCCGCGCCTCCCACCGCGACCGCACCGTCGACGTCTTCGTGCGCAAGCTACGCGAGAAGATCGACCATCGAGCGTCCGCCCACACCTTCCTACAGACGCGCTACGGCGTCGGCTACAAGCTCGAGCCCGAGCTCAAGGCCGAGCTCACTGCGCAGGGCTAGGCCGACTGCACCGAAGCGGTTCAGGGAGGGGAAAGGGCGTCAGCTGATATAGTTAATCTCACTAATGCTTAGTGCGACTACCGATCAAGGCCTGGCGCTCGCGAACGATCTCAGGCCCATAATGTTGCGAGTCGCTCGCGAGCTGCGCAAGGAGACCGAGCAGTTCGGTATCACCGCGCGCCAGGCGACACTGCTCTGGCTCGTGAAGCGCAGCCCCGGGCTGACGCTGCGGGCGCTCGCGGAGGCGGAGGCGATAACTCCCCCGGCTCTCTCCGGTCACGTCGACCGGCTCGAGCGCGCCGGACTGCTCGTACGGGTGCGATCGGCCGTCGACCGTCGACGAGTCGGGCTCGAGCTGACGCCCGAGGGCGAGCGGCTCCTCCGCTCGGTGCGCGAACGCCGCACTTCGTGGCTCGCTGCCCGCCTCAACGCACTCGACCCCCACTCCCTGGAGGCCATCGAAGGAGCCATCGAGCCGCTGCGAGAGCTTCTGGAGGTCAGGTGAGTACCGTCGCGCTCGCCCTTCGCGGTCGAACGTTCCGGAGCCTGCGACGGCACCACAATTACCGCCTGTTCTTCGCGGGTCAGATCGTCTCGCTGGCGGGCTCCTGGATGCAGAACGTGGCGCTTGCATGGCTCGTGCTCTCCCTGTCGCGGTCACCACTGGCCGTCGCGACGCTGCTCTTCTGCAGGTTTGCGCCCTACACGCTCTTCGGGTTGTTTGCGGGCTCGGTCGTCGATCGACTGGACACACGCCGCCTCGTGGTCTGGACACAGGCCGCGGCAATGATCGTCTCTGCTGCGCTGGCGGCCGTGACGGTGACCGGCACAGCCACGCTACCCATCGTCTTCCTGCTCGCGACGCTCGGCGGCTTCACTCTCGTGCTCGATGCACCGGCGCGGCAGTCTCTCACGTTCGAGATGGTAGGTCGCAGCGAGCTTCCGAACGCCGTGGCGCTCAACTCCGGCCTGCTCAACGCCTCTCGCGTCATCGGACCGGCGATCGCCGGTGTGCTGATCGCAACCGCGGGCATCGGCGCATGCTTCCTCGTCAACACGCTCAGCTTTGTCGCCGTTCTCGCGGCCCTGCTCGCGATGCGAGAGGACGAGCTCTACCCGGTGAAGCACGATCGCAGCGTCACCGTCCTGGCAGGGACACGCGAAGGTCTCGCGTTCGCGTGGCGCGACCCGCAGGTCCGTGCTGTCCTCGTCGTCGTCACATGCGTCGGTCTCGTCGGCTTCAACTTCAATACCCTGGTTCCGCTTCTCGCGTCGGACACATTGCACGTCGATGCCCGCGCGTTCGGACTCCTTTCAGCTGCCTTCGGCGTCGGTGCCTTCGCCGGCGCGATCGCCACCGCATCGTTCAAGCGGGCGACATTCCGGGCGTTTCTCTTCGGGACACTCGGGTTCAGCGTCCTCCTGCTCGCGCTCGCCCCCGTGCACGAGCCGCGCCTGGCGGGGCTGATACTCATCGGCGTCGGAGCGTCATTCACCCTCTTTGCAGCCAACGCGAATGCACTCGTCCAGCTGGCGGCACCCGATCACCTTCGCGGCAGGCTGGTGGCGCTCTACTTGTTTGCCTTCGTCGGCCTGGCACCGCTCGGCTCACTCCTCTCCGGAACGCTCGTCGAGATCGGCGGAACCGGGCTGGCTTTCATCGTCGCCGGAACCGTCGGCCTCGCGGCGAGCGCCTTCGCAGTGGCGACCAGGCGCGGCCCGAGACTCCGCCCCTCGAACGAGGGAGCGCCGGCTAGCTGAAACCCGCCGATATCGAAGGTGCCCGCTTGCCACAAGGAGGACTGGATGACGATCTTCGGGAACCGCGATTCCGGCTACGGCTGGAGCCCTTTGGCCGGTGCTGTCCCGTCGCTCGAAGGCGTCGACCCGCCGGTGACGCCGACCGTCGCCTCGGTTCGCGGCTTTGGCGCACCGGATATCCGACGCGTCATCCTGCGGGTGCACGGCGACGAGGACATCATCGTCGGGAGCGCGGAGGGGCGCGAGAACGCTGTCCAGATCGCACGCGACATGGTGAGACACATCGAGCAGGCCTCGACAAAAGGGGAGTGGCCCCAGATCGAGGAGCGCTTCATCCGGCCGGGAGCAATCGTTTCGATCGACGTGCAGCGGTCCGAATAGCCCGTTCGAGGGACGAGGACCGGTCGTCGTATCTTCGATAACTCCCTTTACAGGAGTCGTGCGGCGCTCCCACCTCGATCACACTGGAGGACGCCGTGGCACTGCTCGAATACCCAACCAGTACTCCGCTCGATCGCACTGGTCAGTGGACTCCGTCAGAGCTCCGCCGAGTAGTCGTGCGGATGAACGACGGGGAGGTGCTGCAGATCGGAACGGCGCCGAACCGCGACAGCGCGCTGGTTCTCGCTCGCACCGTTATCGCCGAGATCGAGGAGCCGCGCGGTGAATGGCCGCTCGTCGGCGAGCGACTCCTGAGACCCGAATCGATCATCTCCGTCGACGTCCTCTCGACGACGTAGGTCCTGTCGCGCCGCCGCGCCGGCCCCGTTGACCAGAGATCCGAGCGAGGTGAACAGACCGCCTCAGGTGATCTGCCAGGTGTCTCCGGTGTGGAGCAGTGTTGCCAGGTCGCCGTCGCCTAGTTGCTCGGTCGCCACCCGAAGCTGATCAGCTACCGCCTCATCATAGGCGGGGCGGTCAACCGACCGGAAGATGCCGAACGGCGTCGCACCGGCGGTCTCGAACGTGAGCCGCGAGAGCGCGAATGCAACGCTCGGCTCGACATGTGACGGGTCGTGCACGAGCAGCCCTCCCGCCGAGGCGGCAACGACTTCCGCCGATCCGTCGGCAGCGAGTCGGACGCCTCGTTCACCGAACACGATCGGCTCGCCGGCCCGCAGATAGATTCGATTCTCCTTCTCCTCACGGACGAAGTCGAAGGCGCCGTCGTTGTAGATGTTGCAGTTTTGAAATACCTCGACAAACGACGTGCCGCTATGAGCCGCTGCGGCGCGCAGCACCTCGGTCAGCTCCTTCTTATCGGTGTCGATCGCCCGGGCCACGAACGTCGCCTCGGCTCCGATCGCCACGCTGAGAGGATTGAACGGCTGGTCGACCGAGCCCATCGGGGTCGACTTCGTCACCTTGCCACGCTCGGACGTCGGTGAGTACTGCCCCTTCGTGAGCCCGTAGATCTCGTTGTTGAGCAAGAGGATCGTCAGGTTCACGTTGCGACGCAACGCGTGCATCAGGTGGTTGCCGCCGATCGAGAGCATGTCGCCGTCGCCGCCGATCACCCACACGGACAGATCCGGACGGGCGGTCGCAAGGCCTGTCGCAATTGCCGGTGCACGGCCGTGGATCGAGTGAACCCCATAGGTCTCCATGTAGTACGGGAAGCGCGCTGCACACCCGATCCCGGAGACGAAGACGATCTTCTCACGCGGGATCCCGAGCTCTGGCATGAATCCCTGAACCGCATTCAGGATTGCGTAGTCACCACAACCGGGACACCAGCGCACCTCCTGATTGGACTTGAAGTCCTTCGCCTTCAGCTGAAGCAGACCGCCGTCTTGATCGGTCATCTCTCGTTCCCCCGCTTGAAGTTCCCGGTCGCCTTCGCCAGCACCATCTGCTCGGCATCCTCGTCTTCGGCGCGCTCGAGGCGTTCGATCGCCCTGCGCGCATCAACGCCCGCGAGAGCAACGACCCGGCGGCCGGCGCAGGAGACGAGCAGCCGCTCGTCGCCCGTAACGACTGCCGTGAAGGTCATGCCTCGACCAACGCGGTGATCGCCTCGGCGAGCTCACTCGAGCGGAACGGGAGACCGCGGACGCGGTTGTAGCCGACGGCATCGACGAGGAACTCGGCACGAATCAACTGCAACAGCTGCCCCGTGTTCATCTCAGGCACGAGCACCTTGTCGTAGCGACGGAGCACGTCACCAGTGTTCCGCGGAAACGGATTCAGGTAGTGGAGATGGGCGCTCGCCACCTTGTGACCGGCCCTTCGTACTCGTCGCACCGCGGCGCCGATCGGCCCATACGTCGACCCCCAACCGAGCACCAGCGTCCGCGCGTCGCCGTCGGCGTCGTCGACCTCGAGCTCCGGGATGTCGGCAGCGATGTTGGCGACCTTCTGGGCGCGCAGACGAATCATCTGGTCGTGATTGTCGGGGTCATAGGAGATCGCGCCCGTGATGTCCTCCTTCTCGAGCCCGCCGATCCGATGCTCGAGGCCGATAGTGCCCGGCACGGCCCACGGACGCGCAAGCGTCTCGGGATCGCGCTTGTACGGCTGGAAGACGTCACCATCGTTCGGTTGAGTTGCAAACGGCGTCGCGATCGACGGCAACGTCGCGACGTCAGGGATCAGCCAGGGCTCGGAGCCGTTGGCGAGCGACGCATCGGACAGCAGATACACAGGGGTCCGGTACTTGAGCGCTATCCGGGCGGCCTCGATCGCAGCGTGAAAGCACTGTGAGGGGCTCGACGCGGCGACGACCGGCACGGGGCTCTCCCCGTTGCGGCCGAAGAGCACGAGGAGTAGGTCAGCCTGCTCGGGCTTCGTCGGCATGCCCGTCGACGGGCCGGCACGCTGGATATCCAGAATGAGAAGCGGTAACTCGAGCATCACGCCGAGGCCAACCATCTCCGCCTTGAGGACAACGCCCGGCCCGGCGGAGGTCGTCACGCCCAGCGCGCCGCCGAAGGACGCCCCGAGCGCCGCTCCGCATGCAGCAATCTCGTCTTCGGCCTGGAACGTCGTCACACCGAAGTTCTTGTGGCGCGCCAGCTCCTCGAGGATCGACGACGCCGGCGTGATCGGGTAGGCCCCGAGAAAGAGAGGTAGGCCTGCGAGCTTCGAAGCAGCGATCAACCCGTAGCTGATCGCGGTGTTTCCGGTGATCTGCCGGTAGCGGCCCGGGGTCAGGCGGGCGGGCGCGACCTCGTACGAGACCGCGAAGTCCTCGGAGGTCTCTCCGTAGTTGTAGCCCGCCTTGAACGCGCGCGTGTTCGCGTCCGCGATCGCCGGCTTCTTGCCGAATTTCTCCTCGATGAACGCGAGCGTCCCGTCGGTCGGCCGGTGGTAGAGCCAGAGCATCAGCCCGAGAGCGAAGAAGTTCTTCGACCGCTCGGCCTCGCGTGAGGTGATCCCGTCGACTCCCTTCAGCGCCTCGACGGTCATCGAGGTGAGCGCCACCTCGTGGACGTGGAATCCTCCGAGCGACCCGTCGGTGAGCGGGCTCGTCGCGTAGCCGGCCTTCTGGAGGTTGCGCTCGCTGAACGCGTCGGTGTTGACGATCAGCATCCCTCCCTTCGGGAGGTCGGCGAGATTCGTCTTCAAGGCGGCCGGGTTCATGGCGACGAGCACGTTCGGCTGGTCGCCCGGCGTGAAGATGTCGTGATCGGCGAAGTGCACCTGGAACCCCGAGACACCTGGCAAGGAGCCTGCCGGCGCCCGGATTTCCGCCGGAAAGTCGGGGAGCGTCGCGAGATCATTGCCCAATAGCGCCGTCTCACTCGTGAATCGATCACCGGTCAGTTGGATCCCGTCGCCGGAATCGCCGGCGAACCGGATGATCACTCGATCGAGTTGCTCGACCGGTTTGGAGCTCACGGGCCTGGGCTACGCATTCTTCCGCTGACACGTTACCGATTGGGGGGCGGACATGGTTGGGCGAACTTCTGTCCTCGGTGGGCGGCGGTGAATCGCGATCATGTCCGGCAGTGACTGCGCTCACCTCCCGTGACCTGCTCGTGCTCCTCGGGCTCCTCGCCGCGACATCGGCGCTGTTGGCGCTCGCCCCTCGCACCCGGATCCCGTATCCGATCCTCCTCGTGCTCGGTGGGCTTGCCCTCGGCTTCCTCCCCGGCATCCCCCACTTCGAGTTGTCCCCCGAACTCGTGCTGATCGGCGTTCTGCCTCCGCTCCTCTACTCCGCGGCCTTCTTCACCTCACTCCGTGACCTCCGCGCCAACACCCGGCCGATCGGCCTGCTCGCGGTCGGCCTGGTCCTGATGACGATGGTCGTTGTCGCCGTCGTCGCTCACACGGCGATCGGGATGAGCTGGGCGGCCGCCTTCGTGCTCGGTGCCGTGGTCTCGCCGACCGATCCGATTGCAGCGACGGCCATCTCGAAGCGGCTCGGCGTGCCGCGCCGGATCGTCGTCATCGTCGAGGGTGAGAGCCTCGTCAACGATGCGACCGCACTCGTCGCGCTTCGGGTGGCACTCGTCGCGGCCGTGAGTGGCACGTTCTCCCTCTGGGAGGCCGGCATTCGCTTCGTCCTCGTCGTCATTGGAGGCATTGCAGTCGGTCTGGCTGTCGGTTGGATAGTGCGTCAGGTACGACGCCGAATCGACGATCCGCCGGTCGAGGTGACGATCTCGCTCCTGACCGGATACTTCGCGTTCATCCCGGCCGACCTGCTCCACGTCTCGGGTGTGATCGCAGTCGTCACGGCAGGTGTGTACCTCGGCTGGCATACGCCGGAGCTGACGAGCCCTGATTCACGCCTGCTCGGGGACAGCATGTGGGAGATCACGACGTTCGTGCTGAACGCGCTCCTGTTCGTGCTCCTCGGCTTGCAGCTACCGAGCATCCTCGACGCCCTTCAGGGCGAACCGACAGGGAAGCTGCTCTGGTGGGCGGCTCTCGTCGGCGGCACCGTCATCGTGGCGCGCATCATCTGGGTGTTCCCGGCGACATATCTCCCGCGCTGGCTCTCGGCCCGCGTGCGTGCTCGTGACCCCTCTCCCCCCTGGCAGTACCCCGCCGCAATCTCCTGGATGGGGCTCCGAGGAGCGGTCTCGCTGGCGGCAGCGCTCGCTGTGCCGACTGTGACCGACAGCGGGGCTCCGTTCCCGGATCGAGATCTCATCATCTACCTGGCCTTCGCAGTCATCATCGCGACGCTCGTCTGTCAGGGCCTTTCCCTTCCGGGCGTCATCCGCATCCTTGGCCTCGAGGACGACGGCCTCGCAGAGAAGGAGGAGGCGAAGGCCCGGATCAAAGCTGCCGAGGCGGCACTCGAGCGGCTGGAGGAACTGACGGGCGAGGAGTGGGTCAACGAAGACACCGTGGAGCGCCTCCGCGGCGCTTACGGGTTTCGCATGCGCCGTTTCACTGCACGATTCGATGCGGCAGACGACGGGGACGTCGAACGCCGCTCACAGAGCTATCAGCGGCTCCGTCTCGAGTTGCTCACAGCCGAGCGGCAGGCCATGCTCGACCTCAGACGCGAAGGACGGATCAGCGATGAGGTGATGAGGCGGCTCGAGCGCGATCTCGACCTCGAAATCTCGCGACTCGGATAGGACGGCGCCGGCCGGTCGGCCCGTTACTCGGTTGCAGCTGCCGCCTGGCGGACGACGGTGATCCCGTACGCGGCACCCGAGGCGAACAGGTCGTCCGGGTCGACGTCGCCGAGCCAGCCGAGGAAGTGGCGCTCAGGCTGTGCAACCGTCGAGCCGTAGACGGCCGACCGCTCGCGGGGGGCCTCCTTCGGCGGGCCGGCGGCGAGCTCCTCGAGCAGCCGCTCGGCCTCCTCTGCTGCCGGCCCCTCTGCGTATCCCTTCCCCATTCGACGATTCTCGCCGATCTCACACGTCGACGTCGTCGTCGGGTAGGCCGCCGCCGATCGCGATACCGGCGAGGGCGAACAACACATACGCGATCCAGTGCACACCGATCACGTCGGTCTGGACGCCGATCGCGAGCATCGCAACCCAGGCGGCGCTGAGCCACGCGGATCGGCGCCACAGCGCGAGCAGGACAGCGACCATCCAGGCGCAGAACGCGAGAAGCCCGGCTAGGCCCGCGTCAACGCCGAGCTCGGTGTACGTCGACTCGCCCGCCTTGATCTTCACGCCTGTCCGCGACGCACTCACTCCGGCGTTGCCGAGCCCGAATCCCTGCGGGTTGTGGAGCACGACGCGGATCCCGTGGCGAAGGTTGCGCAGGTGGCTGGACGTCGAAGCATCTCCGGCGCTCAAGGGATCGTCGCTGACGTCGGGATGCTGCTGTCCTTGCTCGCGGAGGAAATCGAGTTCCCCCTGGGTGTAGCTCGTAGAGGGACCGATGTGCGGGAAGGCCTTGACGAACGCAGTGCCGACGAGGAGCGACGCCACAGCGAGCGCGACAGGGAGGACACGGCGTTGTGCGGCGGCGAGCACGACGAGGCCGAGCGCGAGCGCGAGGTATGCGGCACGCGTGTGCGTCCAGAGCAGACCGGCGTACGCGACGGCCGCCACGAGGACGGTCCACCACGTGCGACGCCGCGCGACGAGGTAGAGGATGATGATGACGAGCACATAGCCGGTCGCGAGCGGGCTCAGGAACGTCGAGCCGAGCCGGCGAATCGGGTTGTTCTCGTCGCCCGTGTTCAGCACCCAGTTCTCCGGTAGGCCGGAGAGCCCGTGGTAGACGAGCCCGAGTTGCTCCTCGAACCAGCCGGGGACGCCCGAGTCTCGCCACCATTGCAGTGGCACGAAGTAGACGTCGACCAGTCCCCAGAGCGTCAGCATGAGCGCGACACCGACGAGGCTGAGCGACAGACGACGCCACGCGTCCGGTGTTAGTACGAGCAGGCGCCCGAGGAAATAGGCAGCAACCGGGATCAGATCGTGCCGGGCGGCGAAGAGCTGCCCACGCGGTGTCGCTGCCCCGTCCAGCCAGCTCTGTGGCAGGAGCCAGTAGAGCACGACGAGCGCGGCATACGCGAGGGCGAGTCTGTCGGCCCACAGCCGCGTCGGGAGTGACCTCGCACCGAGAATCGCGACGATCAAGGCGCCGGCGAGGAGAACGTCCTTCCACGCGGCAACCGCGTCGAGGGCCGTGCCGCGAACGCCGGCGTCCCACAGCTCGGCCATCACGAGGTTGTGGAGCGCAAGCCCGACGATGAAAGCGACGAGCGCGATCCGAGATACGCGCGCGCTCACGTGATCGCGACGAGCGTGAGGCCGAGATTGACGACCCGAACCGGGCCAGGGAAGAGGCGCCGTAGATCTCTGCTTCCGAGCAGGTGATTCTCCCGCGCCCAGCCCTTGCCCACCAGGTCGTAGGCCCGATCCGAAGCACCTTTGGGAAGCCAATGGACAAGTGGCAGTCTCGTGTGGACCTCGATCGGGAACCACCGGTTCGGCGTCGTCAGGAACACGTGACGCCCGACGCGCATTGCTTCTGCCACGAACAGTCGTTGCCGCTCGATGTCGCCTACGTGCTCGATCACCGCATTCGAGAAGACCACATCGAACGATTGGTCGGGGAACGGGAGGGCGCACGCGTCACCCTGGACGTAGACGACCTCGGGATGACGGCGGCCGAAGGTCGTACCTTCGTGCAAACCGAGAGCCGTGATGCGATTGCGCCAGGGGTACTGCTCCTCGAAGAAGTTATGCGTCCTGCAGCCGGACTCGCCACCGTCGTCCCCGAAGCCGATCTCATCGACTCCGACATCGAGAATCGTCGACGCCGACGTCGGGCGCAACTCGTCCATGAAGAGCCGAAGCTTCCTCCGGCGCGAGCGGAGCGAGACCGCGTCCACGAACCTCATCCGGCCGAAGGTACCGGGGAGAGCGGCCGTCCGCCCTTCGCTACCGTCGAGCACACATGGTCGAAGACACCATCATCCCTCGAGGCCCGTATCGGCTTCGTCTGATGACGCGCGGCGGCGGTTGGCGCGGCGCGGTCGTCGACGGCACGCCCGCAACCGCCTGGCAACGTCCGGACGGGCCCGTCGTCGTTCGGGCCGAGACGGAGGAGGGGCTGCTGCAGGCACGGTTCATGCTCGCGCTCGATGACGACACGGCAGAATTCCACCGGCGCTTCGGCCGAGACCCGCTGCTCGGCCCGACCGTCCGCGCCCTCGTCGGCTACCGCCCGTTGCGGCTAGCAACCGTCACCCATGCGGCGATGCGGGCGATCTGTGGGCAGCTGATCGACTCCAAACGGGCGGCAGCTATCGAGCGGTCGATCCTGCGTCGGCTCGATGTGACCGTCGCGACGCGCGATTCCCTCTCACGCCTCTCCCCTGCCGATCTCCACCGCTCGGGCCTCGCGATGTCACGGGCGGCGACACTCGCCCGGCTCGTCCGTTCTCTCGATCTCGAACGCCTCCGCGATCACGACACTGGAGTCGTTCTCCGCCGACTGAGCCGGGAGCGCGGCATCGGCGCGTGGTCGGTCGGAGTGATAGCGCTCGAGGGGCTCGGACGGTATGACCACGGTCTCATCGGCGATCTCGGGCTCTTGAAGCTGATGGGCTCGCTGACAGGGCGGCCGGTCGTAGCAGGAGAGACAGCGGATCTCCTCGCTCCGTACGAGGAATGGCAGGGCCTCGCCGGGCAGCTGCTCATGCTCGGCTGGTCACGCGGGCTCGTTCCCGGAGCGGACCCCGACCTGGGCCGCCGGACACGCCTCCGCACGAAGCGCGTGGCCTGACGGGACGCCGGTGACGAGGAGGGCGATGCTTCGCATCGCCCCTACGAGCCGGGCACTACACTGCAGCAATGGCACTTCAGGAGCGAAGGATTGCGGTCCTCGGAGCCGGGAAGATCGGAGAAGCCCTCATTTCGGGGCTGCTCTCGTCTGGATGGCGTGAGCCGGCCGACATCATCGCCTCGAGCCGTCGCGCCGAGCGTGTGACCGAGCTCGCGGAGCGGCACGGCATCGCAGTGACCCTCTCGAACGAGGAGGCGGTTGCCGGCGCGGCGCTGATCGTGATCGCCGTGAAGCCACAGGACATCGACTCTCTGCTTGGCGAGATCGGCCATCTGATCACGAGCGATCAGACGGTGCTGTCGATCGCGGCAGCGATCCCGACAGCTGCGATCGAGCGGCACCTGGCACCCGGCGTCCCGGTTGTACGCGCCATGCCGAATACGCCGTCCGTCGTTCACGAGGGCGTCGCCGGCCTGTGCGCCGGAGCCAACGCTGACGATGCCCACGTCACGCTCGCCGAGGAGGCGCTCGCGCACCTCGGGGCGGTCGTCCGTGTTCCCGAGCGACTGATGGATGCCGTCACTGCCGTCTCCGGCTCGGGGCCCGCCTACTTCGCGCTCCTCGCCGAGGCAATGATCGAGGCAGGGCTTCTACTCGGTCTCTCGCGGGAGATCTCGACCCAGCTCGTCGTCCAGACGATGCTCGGCACCGCCCAGCAGATGCGCGACCTGAAGATGCATCCGGTCGAGCTCCGCGAGATGGTGACCTCGCCGGGAGGAACGACGATAGCCGCGATCCGGGAGCTCGAGATCGCCGGCGTCCGCGCCGCCTTCCTGAACGCGATCCAGGCCGCCATGATGCGCTCGCGCGAACTAGCTGCCGGCGACAACGCGTAACACCCCGACGACCCACGCCTCATAGAGGGAGGGGTCGCAGGGAACCGTAGGTTCCCGACTTCAGGATCCGCGCGAAGCGCGGCAGCAAACATCTGCCGAGATGAGGCCGCGATACGCTCTTCCATCGCGGGTTCATCTCGGCATGTCCCTGAGGAAGCCGCGATAGGCTCTTCCACCGCGGCTTCCTCAGGGAGGCCGGCGCCGCCCGCCGGCCTCCAGACTCAATCGTCACATACTCGGCGGCTGAACGGAAGAAGAGGCGCAGTTGTTGCGTCCGACCGGCATTTCTTGCGATCGAACGCACAGTCAACGGGCGGCTATCCTGGCCCCGATGGCACGCGAACTGCGCGAGGTGGTGTTCGTGGACGGCGTGCGGACCGCCTTCGGCAAGGCCGGAGCCGGGGGCGCCTTCTGGAAGACGCGCGCCGACGACATGGCGGTCAAGGTCGTGCGTGAGCTGCTCCGCCGCAGTCCGACCGTCCCTCCGGAACGGATCGGGGACGTGATCCTCGCCGCGACCGCCCAGGTCGGCGATCAGGGTCTGACCCTCGGTCGCGACGTCGCTCTGCTCGCGGGCCTGCCGCACACCGTTCCCGGCTTTGCCGTCGATCGCATGTGCGCCGGCGCGTTGACCGCGACGACGGCGGGCGCCGGAGAGATCGCAATGGGCGCAGCAGATCTCGTGATCGTCGGCGGCGTAGAGCACATGGGCCATCACGCGATGGGCGCAGAGGTCGAGTTCAATCCGCGGTTCGTCAGCGAGCGGCTGATCGACGAGAGCGCCGCGGTGATGGGGCAGACCGCCGAGAATCTCCACGACGCCTTCCCACAGCTGACGAGGGAGGCGGCCGACCGCTACGCCCTCGAGAGCCAGCTCAGGGCCACCCGCGCCTGGGACGAAGCGGACGGTGTCATGGCTCACTCGGTTGTGCCGATGAGCGTGTTCGGCGAGGACGGCTGGAGCGTCGCTGCGCGGGACGAGTTCCTCCGGCCCGACACGACCCTGGCCGGCCTCGCCGCGCTGCGGACACCATTCCGTGCGGGCGGCCGCGTCACGGCCGGGAACTCGGCCGGTCTCACGGACGGGGCCACCGCCGGCTTGCTCGCAGCCGAATCGGTCGCCGCCGAGCTCGGGCTCGAGCCGGCCATGCGCCTCGTCGGGTTCGCATACACCGGCGTCGAGCCGCATCTGATGGGCATCGGCCCCGTCCCAGCGACGCAGCGTGTCCTCGAGCAGGCCGGGCTGACGATCGACGATGTGGGCCTATTCGAGTTGAACGAGCCGTTCGCCGTCCAGGTACTGACGTGGTGCGACGGGGTCGGGGTCGCTCCCGACGATCCGCGCCTGAACCCATTCGGGGGTGCGATCGCGTGTGGCCACCCGCTCGCTGCGACTGGAGTGCGCCTGATGGCGCAACTCGCCTACGAGCTCGAGCGCCGGCCCGACGTTCGCTACGGCTTGACCGCGCTGTGCATCGGCCTCGGGATGGGCGCAGCGCTGCTGTGGGAGAACACGCGGTATGGCTGAACGGCCGACGAGGTTCCATCTGCAAGAGGTCGCTACACGCGTCGGCCCCCTCGCGCTCGTCACGATGGACAACGGCGAGGACTGGCAGAAGCCGAACGTCTTCGGTCGCGAAGCTCTTGCATCGCTCAACGACCTGCTCCCTGCGCTGCGAACGGGAAGCTGGGCCGGGCTCGTGCTCACCGGCAAGCCCTTCGTCTTCGCAGCCGGTGCCGACCTGACCGAGTTCCCACAGATGAAGACCCCGGAGCTGGCGCGCGCCGCGGCGGCAGCAGGACACGCCGCCTTCGGGTCGATCCGCGACCTCCCCTTTCCCACCCTCGCCGCGATCAACGGCGCCGCGCTCGGGGGCGGTCTCGAGATCGCCCTCCACTGCGATTTCCGGACTCTCGCACGGTCGGTGCGTCACATCGGCTTCCCGGAGGTCTTCCTGGGGATCATCCCCGCGTGGGGAGGAACCCAGCTCGCGCCTCGCATCGTCGGAGCAGCCGCCGCTGTCGAATTGATCGTGACGAGCCCGCTGAAGCAGAACAGGCTTCTCCAGGCAGCGAAGGCCGCCGAGATCGGACTCGCCGACGCGCTCCTCGACGACGTCGAATTTCTCGACGACTCGATCGAGTGGCTCGTCCGTGCTGTCGAACAGGCGCGGACGCCGCGCACAGCCGTTGACCTCTCTGACGCAACCGACGTGTGCGCGAAGGCCCGCTATGCCGTCGACGACGCCGTCCACGGCGTCGCACTCGCTCCGTACCGCGCCCTCGAGCTGATCGCGGGCTCTGCAACCCGGACGATCGACGAAGGCTACGCCGCCGAGGAGGACGCGCTCGCCGACCTCCTCCCCGGCCCACAGGCCCAGGCTGCTGTCTATGCCTATGACCTGATCGAGCGTCGCATCAGGAAAGGTGTCGGAATCCCGGATGCCAAGCCACGCCGGATCCAGAAGGTCGGCGTCGTCGGAGCGGGCTTGATGGCAACCCAGCTCGCGACCCTGTTTCTGCGCCGGCTCGAGGTGCCCCTCGTGATCACGGATGTCGACGCGGCGCGAGTAGACGAGGCTGTCGGGACGATTCGGGCGGATCTCGACAAGCAGGTCAGCCGTGGGAGGCTCGGCGAGGGGAAAGCCAGGTTTCTCGGCTCGATCGTCACTGGTGCCACTGACATCGGAGCGTTCGCGGGCTGCGACCTCGTGATCGAAGCCGTGTTCGAGGAGATCAAGGTCAAGCAGGAGGTTTTCGTCGCACTCGAGGAGGTCGTTTCGGAGGAGTGCCTGCTCGTCACGAACACGTCGTCGCTTTCGATCGCCGAGATGGCAACCGGGTTGCACCACCCGGAGCGCGTCGTCGGGATGCACTTCTTCAACCCCGTTGCTGTGCTCCCGCTCGTCGAACTCGTCCGAGCTTCGGCCACCGACGACGCGACGCTCGCAACCGCCTGGGACGTGACGAAGAAGCTCGGGAAGCGCGGCGTCCTCGTCAAGGACGCTCCGGCGTTCGTCGTCAATCGCCTCTTGACCCGCCAGTCGACGATCCTGATGCAGTCGCTCGAGGCTGGAAATACGTTCGAGGAGACTGACGAGGCAGCGCTGAGGCTCGGTCTACCGATGCCGCCGTCCGCACTCCTCGCCATGGTCGGCCCACGGGTCGCGAACCACGTTCTCCACACCCTGCATGATGCGTTCCCCGATCGATTTCCACTCTCGCCGACGCTCGAGAACTTCGCACGCGGGGAGATGGAGATCGTCCTCACGGGCGGCCGCCGTCGGAGCGTCGACGAGATCTACGAGGCGATTCTCGAAGCGCTCGCCGACGAGGCGCGACACGTGCTCGACGAGGGGGTCGCCGCGTCGGCAGGAGAGATCGACGCCTGCCTGATCCTCGGGGCCGGATTTCCGTTCTTTCGCGGCGGCCTGACGCCGTATCTCGACGCCGAAGGCGTATCACAGCGGGTGAGCGGCAGAAGGCTCACGGCACCGGCGTGAGCGTCTGAGAATCGCCGGAGAGCCGGAAATCGAAACACCCCTCGCGCTGTCCGACGTGTTTCGGTACAGTCAGGCACACAGCACCGCTCGACGCGCCCGAAACGCGTGAGTGTGTTGATCCTCAAGGAAGCAGCACTCAAGGCACGTGCTGCGCATATGCACGAGACCGACCTCATTCCGACACATCCGTCGTCGGAGCCGGCAAGTGGCTTGGAAGCTGCCGCGCTCCGCGCTCAGGCCTGGTACGGCGAGCCGTTCCTCCACCCCGGTGAGGACCCCGCTGCCGCCCTCGCTCCTGGCACCGCGCGCCGCGGTGCACTCGACGACGCACTCGTCGAGATGGACGCAGGCAACCGCGTGCCATCGGCGCGCTGGCGTGTGCGCTACGGCCTCATGCTCGGCCTCGAGCGCGTGCTGGCAGCACCGAAGTCTCAGACGGCCGCCGGCACAGAACTGCGACGCCATCAGGTGGATGCGCTCGCCGGAATGCTGACGGAGTTGATCGCGGCGAACCAACGCAGCGCGGACGAGAACGGGAACGGCAACGGAACGGGAACGGGAACGGCCATGGAACAGAGCCAGGCGAGGTCGATCCGGACGTCGACGACGAGGACGACGACGTCGATGCCGGAATCGTCGACGATGACGAGGTCGACGAGCCGACCTTCACCGGTGAGGATCCCGGCGCCTCACGGCGCTACCGCTTCCGTCACCCGACCGCGTCCGGAAAGACGATCGCCGCAGCCGGGTTCGTCGAGGCCGCGCGTCACCTTGGCATCTTGATCCTGACGCACCGCCGGTTGCTCGTCCAGCAGTTCCAGCGCGACCTCACGACCGAGGGGTACGGGGAGCGATTCAGCGACGCGATCGACATCGGCATGGAGCCCCTTCGCGACGACCCGATCACGATCCAGACCTACGCCTGGTTCGCCCGCCATGCGGGTGACATTTCCCGGAGCGCCTACCAACTCGTGATCTGCGACGAAGCCCACACGGCACTCGGCGAGAAGACGAGCGCCGCGATCCGGTCGTTCAGCGAGCCGGTCTACATCGGCATGACGGCCACGGAGCAACTGATCGCGAAGCAGGTGTCCGACGTCTTTCCGGCGTCGGTCGACGACCTACCGCTCGCCGATGCAGCTCGACGAGGGCTGATCGCTCCGCTGCGCTGCCTGCGCGTACCGCCGGCCGCCGCGATCAACTCGGTGCCAATCGTCGGCGGCGACTTCGAGGAGCGCGCGCTTGCCGCAGCACTCGACCATTCCGCACTCAATCAGGCCGCTGCGAGCCTCTACCGCGAACGGTTCGGGATGACCCCGGGAATCGTCTATGCGGCGGGGGTCGATCACGCCTATAACCTCGCCCAGGAGTTCCGAGCCGCCGGCATCAAGGCCGAGGCGGTCTCGGGCAGGACACCTCTCGTCAAGCTCGCCGAGACACTCGCCGCTTACGAGCGCGGCGAGATCAACGTTCTCATCAACGCGCAGCTCCTGGCCGAGGGTTGGAACTCACCACGCGCGACGGTCTGTTTCCATCTCGCACCAACCGCATCGCGGCGGGTCTACCAGCAGCGCATCGGTCGGATCATGCGCATGCATTCGCGCAAGGAAGCGGGGATCGTCGTCGACTTCGTCACCAAGGGATCGACCCACAACGACCGCGTGATTTCACTGCATTCGCTGCTCGACGCCGATTTCTACCGCGAGGGCGCGCGCGTGACGCCGGCTCCACGACGACGTCAACAGCGGCGCGCGCGACGGCTTCTGTCGCCGGTTCCGTGGCTCGTGCCCGTGACCCCCGACGTCGCCCGGCGACTGGCGGTGATCCAGCGCGAGTGGCAGCGCATCGACCCGAAGTTCCTCGACGACGACGAGCAGCGCTTCTGGGCCACGATCGCAGGCAGGCAGATCCGCTTCGACCAACGGGCCGAGTTCGCTCGGAAGTTCACCGAAGGTCGTGCCGGCAGGGGCGCTCTCGAAACATTCCTGGCAGTGTGCGCTGCCGAGAACCCGAATCGCCGCTTGCGGATGACGGCACTCGCCGACCGCGTAGCAACCCCCGTCGAGCGCGCCGACTTCGACGACCTCGTGACTCTGGTCAGCCAGGCGCCGCCATGGGAGAAGGATCGCTCCGCCGGCGTTCGCATCCTCTTGCGAGCAATTGGCGAGGGCAAGGCGACGGCGCCCGACCAGATACTCGGCCGCTGGACGTGGAAGCTCGCGCGTGCAACCCGGAAGGTGCAGGATCGGCGAGCCAGTGCAGAATTTCCCGAGGCGAAGCGCCTGCTCGGAGCCGTCGCGAACTCGCGTGGCCATCGCCACGAGGACAACGTCGCAAAGCTCGTTCAGGTCGCGCGCGCCCTGCCGCTTGCGGTCGGAGCTGCGCTCCTTGCCTCAGCCGACGGCTACACACCGAGAGCAAACTCGCTCCTCGATCAGGCGCGTGAGGATCTCGGGGCGATCCAGGAGATCGCAAACGCACTCGCCGAGAACCTGCCCGCCCCGAAGGCACCCGTTCGCAAGTCACGGCGCCGGCGCAAGAAGCGGCGTCCCGCCGGCGCAGTCGCCACTGCCACGGCACACGAGAGCGCCGATACGTCGGCCCCGGCAGTGACCGAGCCGGGCTCCGAGAACGGCTCCGCACCTCCCGTGCAGGTTGGGGCAGATACTCCGGCCGAAAACGCGGCCTAGTCCTGCGACGGCGGCGGGTCGCCGCTCTCGCGGTCACGCAGGAACTGCGTCAGTTCAGCTGCAAGTGACTCACCCGTCGGCAAGTCTTCCTCGTCGATCAGTTCGTCGATCGTGTCCGCACGGCGTTCGAGCTCCTCGACATAGGAAGCCGTCTCGGGATCAGACGCAACGGCCTCGGTGATCTGCTCGGCGTAGACCTCCTCAGCCTCCTCGAGCTCTGTCAGGTCGATCGTCACGCCGAGCAGCTCACCGAGACGGTCGCACAGGGCTCTTGCGGCACGCGGGCTCGGAGCGAGCGACACGTAATGCGGCACCGCCGACCAGAGGCTCACCGAAGGGATACCCGCTTCTCGACACGCGGCATGCAGCACACCGACGATGCCGGTTGGCCCTTCGTAATGCGACGGTTGGAGGCCGAGCTCCTCCACGAGCGAGGGATCGCTCGCGGCACCCGTGACGGGTGCCGCCCGGGTGTGCGGCACATCGGCGAGCAACGCCCCGAGCGTGATGACGAGCTCGACACCGAGATCGCGTGCAAGACCGACGACGAGCTCGTTGAAGGCACGCCAGCGGTAGTTCGGCTCGACACCGAGCAGAATGACTGCGTCACGGTCGGCGCCAGGGATCGCTGCCACGTGGAAGGCGGTTTCGGGCCACTCGATCTGCCGCATCATCCCTTCGTCGAGTGACACGGTCGGGCGCGTTGCCTGGAAGTCGACAAACCCCTCTGGATCGATCTCGGCAAACCGCCGAGCCTCCCAGATGCGCACGAGCGTGCCGCCGGCGAGGGTTGCAGCCTGGCCACCATCATTCCAACCGCGGAAGGCCGCGATCAGAACCGGGCGGCGCAAGGCCGGCATGTCGTCGATCCGGAGCTCGGTCTCCATTGACAAAGCCTAGCGGCGCTCTGGTGCGACGAGTGGCGCCGCAGGCCGGTGCAATGAATACGCAATCGCTACGGTCAACGTCCAGATCGTCGCAGCAAGCGAGACGTGGATAACCACGAGCCACCACGGCAAGGCATTGCGGTACTGGATCTCGCCAACCGCCATCTGTGTGACGAGGACGGCAAGCAGGACGGCTGCGGCTCGCGCTATCCCTGGTATCTCGCTTCGGAGCCGCCAGAGGAAGGCCCCCACGATCAGGAGCCCGATGCCGAAGACGGCGGTGGCGCGGACGTGCACATACACCGTGTCGGTCACTCCGAGCCCCAGACGGCGAATGTCCTGCCCGCCGGAGTGGGGCCCCGACGCGGTCGCCACGGTGCCGGTGACGACGAGCACGGCGCAGGCTGCAACGCCGATGGCAGCAACTGCTCTCAGCCACCGTGGCCCGGCGGGAGGGGCGATACCGCTGCGATGACTCCACGCCTCGAGCGCGACGACAACCGAGCCCGCAAGCACGGCGAGCGCCAGCAAGAAGTGCGACATCACGGCGACGGGATGAAGGTCGAGCAGCACCGTGATCCCGCCCAGGGGAATCTGGGCGATCGTGCCGAGAGCGGTCGCCAGTGCGATGTTTCTGACCCACCGAGGCAGGCCGACGACCCGCCGGGCGACGAGCCACGTGATCACCGTCAGGACGATGCCGACGAGCGCGACCATCCTGTTGCCGAACTCGATCGCCGCGTGCCCGCCCTTCTCGGGGAACGGCTTGTTGCCACATTGCGGCCAGTTGTCGCAGCCGAGCCCGGACGCCGTGAGTCGCACGACAGCGCCACTCGTGACAACGACCCAGAGCGTGAAGACAGCCGTCGTCGCGATCTGGACGAACCGAAGTGCGGACACCTCACGCGGGGCCACGACGCGATCGGCCAGCGTGCCTCTCACCGAAGCGTCACGCCCGAGCCGTCCCGGACGACGCCGATCCGGTAGAGCTCGAGCCCGCGATCCGCGAAGGTCGCTGCGAGAACGGCTCCCTTGTCAGCGGGCAGGGAGACGAGCAGGCCGCCGGCGGTCTGTGGATCGAACGCAAGCGCCTCATATCCGGCGGCAACCGTGGATGTGACGTGAGGGCCTGCGTATTCGCGGTTGCGACGATCGCCTCCGGTGCGCGTTCCGTCCTCAGCGAGCTCGAAAGCGCCCGGGAGGGCGGGAAGTGCAGCCGCCTCGAGCTCGAGTCGGACGCCACTTCGCGACGCCATCTCGTAGGCATGGCCGAGGAGACCGAAGCCCGTCACATCGGTGACGGCGTTGGGGCTGAAAGGCCGCAGCACATCGGCCGCAGCTCGGTTGAGCGTGCGCATTGCCGTCACCGCCGCGTCGAGCGCGCCTGCGGGAGCACGTCCCTCGCGCTGTGCCTGGAGAACGAGCCCTGTACCGAGGGCCTTCGTGAGGAACAGCGCATCTCCTGGCCGTGCCCCGCTCTTCGGCCAGATTCCGTCCGGGTGCACGGTGCCGACGACGGCGAGGCCGTACTTCGGCTCGTCGTCGCGGATCGTATGCCCGCCGGCGAGGATGGCCCCGGCGGCGCGCACAACCTCTTCTGCGCCGGCAAGGATCTCGCCCAGCATCTCGGTCGGCAACTCCTCCGGAAACGCTGCGATTGACAGGGCGAGCAACGGCACGCCGCCCATCGCGAGCACGTCGTTGAGCGCGTTCGTGGCTGCGATCGCCCCAAAGGCCCGAGGGTCGTCGACGACGGGCGGGAAGAAGTCGACGGTGAAGACGATCGCACGCTCGTCATCGAGGCGGTAGACCGCCGCGTCGTCAGCGGGATCGAGCCCCACGAGCAGATCGACTGAGTCTGCCGGGACGAAGCCCGCGAGCAGCGATTCGAGCCTGGCTGCGGAGTACTTGGCGGCGCAGCCGCCGGCCTTCGCGAGGGAGGTCAGAGTAGGCGTTTCGGTCACGGAGCGAGTGTACGTATGGGGGTGCAGGAGTCCCGGTGAAGGAGACGAACTTCGGAGCGGAGAGAGTCATACCCCCTTCCCTCTCCTCCTAGCTGCACACGAAGGTCGCCACCCCCTTGGCGACCTTCGTTCCTTCTGTGAGAGGATCACCCCCGTGTCGTCGGCGATCGTCACGGGTGGCTCCTCGGGCATCGGTCTCGCCATCGCCCGGATGCTCCACGAGGAGGGATATGCCCTCACGCTCGCAGGGCGCAAGCTGGAGCGGCTCGAAGCAGCGCGGGCGGGCCTCGATGCCGCGATCGTGCAGGCCGACGTATCGGCCGAGGATGACTGCGTCCGGCTCGTGGACGAGCACGTGCGAGTCCACGGTGGACTGGACGTCCTCGTCAACTCTGCCGGGCTCGGGATCGCAGGGACAACCGGCGATACCACGACGAAGGCGTGGGATCTCCAGCAGGCTGTCAATCTCCGCGGAGCCTTCCTCGTCACACGCGCGGCTCTTCCACACCTTCGCGCCACGAAGGGCTACGTCGTCAACCTGGCGTCGATCGCAGGAACCATTCCGACGCCTGGGCTCGCCGCCTACGGTGCCACGAAAGCGGCTCTGATCGCGCTTTCGCGGACGCTGGACCGGGAAGAGGCGGACGCAGGGGTGCGAGTGACGGCGCTGTGCCCGGGCTTCGTCGACACGCCGATGACGACGTGGACCGGGATTCCGGGCGACGAGATGATTGCGCCCGAGGATTGTGCCGAGATCGTCCGCGCGCTTCTGCGCCTTTCACCGTACGCTCGAATACCGGTCGTCGTGCTCGAACGGGCCGGCGGCGACGTGTAGGACGAGGCGCAAGCGGTCGAGGCTGCGCCTCGCCCCTACGTGGAGGGGTCGCCGCCGAGCAGCTCGAGTGGGCCGCCTGTGTGCGTCAGACCGAGCCGACCGTAGAGCTCGAGCTTGTCACGCGAGTCCTCGAGATCGAGCAGCCGCATCGTCAACTGCCCGATCCGGTCGACCGGGCCGAAGGTGCTCTCGACGTTCTCCATCGACAGTCGCTCCGGCTGATACGTGGCGTTCGGGCTCGTGGTATCGAGCACCGTGTAGTCGTCACCGCGCCTCAATCCGATCGTCACCTCGCCTGTGACGGCAAGGCCGATCCAGCTCTGCAGGCTCTGGCGGAGCATCAGCGCTTGCGGATCGAACCAGCGACCCTCGTACAAGAGGCGTCCGAGTCGCCGGCCCATCGTCCGGTAGTTGTCGATCGTCGCCTCGTTGTGGATCGCGTTCACAAGCCGCTCGTACGCAATGAAGAGCAGGGCCATCCCCGGCGCCTCGTAGATACCACGCGACTTGGCCTCGATGATGCGGTTCTCGACCTGATCGGACATCCCGAGACCGTGGCGACCACCGATCGCGTTCGCGGCCTGAACGAGCTCGACGCGATCGCCAAACTCCTCTCCGTTGAGAGCGACAGGCCAGCCCTCGTGGAACCGGATGCGCACCGTCTCGGGCTCGATCGCAACCTCGTGGTCCCAGTGGGCGACTCCCATGATCGGCTCGACGAGCTCCATCGAACGGTCGAGCAGCTCGAGCTCCTTCGCCTCGTGGGTCGCTCCCCAGATGTTGGCGTCGGTGGAATACGCCTTTTCGATCGATGCGCGATACGGCAAGTCGCGATCGAGCAGCCACTCGCTCATCTCCGTACGGCCGCCGAGCTCGGCGACGAACTGCGCATCGAGCCACGGCTTGTAGATGCGAAGCGCGGGGTTCGTCAGGAGGCCGTAGCGAAAGAACCGCTCGATGTCGTTTCCCTTGTACGTCGATCCGTCTCCCCAGATATCGACGCCGTGCTCGCGCATCGCGTGAACCAGCATCGTGCCGGTGACGGCGCGCCCGAGAGGGGTTGTGTTGAAGTACGTCTTGCCGCCGCTCGAGACGTGAAAGGCACCACATTGCAGTGCGACGAGACCCTCGTGGACGAGTTGCGCGCGGCAGTCGACGAGCTCCGCTTCTTCTGCTCCGTACTCCAGGGCGCGCGCAGGAATCGCCGAGATGTTCTCCTCGTCGTATTGCCCGAGATCGGCAGTGAATGCGTACGGGATCCCACCCTTCTCACGGATCCACGCGACGGCGACGGCCGTGTCGAGACCACCCGAGAAGGCGATGCCGATACGCTCGCCGACGGGCAGTGATTGAAGGACGCGGCTCATCGGGCAAGCGTAGTCGGCGAGAGCCGTCGGGGTCGTGCGGTCGGACATCGGAGGAAGCGCCTGAAGCCGGCACCCACGCGTGGCACTGCGTCTACGGCGCCACCTTGCGTACTGCCGCCTCGAGCTCGGCGGCGCTGAACGCCCCTTCGAGCCGTGTTCGGATCACGCCCGTGCGATCGACGACGAACGTGAACGGCTCGCTCTGGAGGTTCCACTCGTTCACCCAGCGGTTCGTCCCCTTCGACGGATCGTTGTCCTTGTAGATCTCGATGTGAATGAAGTCGACACCGGTGCCCCGCGACGCCTTTGCCACGGACTCGACGACCTGCACAACAGGGCCGCAGGTGCGCGTCTGACAGTAGAGCGGCGTTGCGAAGGTGACGACGAACGGCCGCCTCGCCGCCATCGCTGCCGCCACTGTCGTCCGGAGAAGAATCAGGTCGGGTGGCTCTGCCGTGGTCGCGGCCTTCACGGCCTTCGGGCCGGCGCCGGGCTGAACTGTCGGGTTCCGCGAGGGAATTGCGTGCTCGCCGATGGACGGGGCGGACGCTTGCTTGTGAACGACGAGGTTCCCGAGGGCCTGGATCGGCTTTCCACCCACAGGCTCGGCGAGAATCCAGTACGTCCCCGGTGTCGGTGTCGTGAGCGAGGTGACGTAGATGTTCTGAGCGTCGGCCTTGACGCCCCCGGGGACGCCGATCGGCTCGAGCTTTGCGATCGTCTGGGCATAGGGCTTCTGCTTCAGGCCGCGGGCTATCCAGACGCGCGCGGTTGGACGCTCGACGAGCCTCGACTGTTTGTCGACGATCAGGAACGACACGCGATTCGTCCCCGGCCCGAAGTCGGAGGTGCCGGGGACGATGGCGACATCCTGGCCGGGTTGACGCCAGAGCGCCTCGAGTGTATCGGTGGGTGAGGCGTCAGTCGAGGTCGACGTACCCGCGCTGCTCGAGCCGGCGCTGCCGCAGCTCGTCAGAAGAAGCGTGCAACCGAGCGCGATGAGGGCCGCCACCGTGCGCATCACCACCCGATTCTAGCGGCGGTCGCACAGCACTCTGGTGCCGTCTGCCGGGCCGTGCGTGTGTCGTCGTTGCCGGGCTCTGGCTAGAACCGGATGTCCTGGAGTGCCTCAGCAGCGTTCCTGTACAACCGCGCTGCCTCGCGGTCGTCTCCCCGGCGGCTCGCAAGGTCTCCCAGCGCGACCCATGCCCCAGCTCTGTGCCCGACGGACGCCATCTGTTCGAACGTCGCGTCGGCAGCCTTGAAGCTTTCCCCGGCCTCGTCGAGTCGGCCTCGCTCGAGGAGCGCCCGCCCGAGAACGAGGTGTGACTGACCCACCTCGTCCAGGAAGTCCTCGCGCCCCGAAAGCAGCTCGAGTGCCTTGCGGGCATTCTCGTCGGCGGCATCGTAGTCAGCGAGATGCAAGTGCACCGTCGCGAGGCTGCCGAGAGCCTGCGCCGCATCAGCCTGTGAGTCGGCTTCGACCGCCAGCGCAAACGACGCCTTCAGGTGGTCGATCGCCTGCTGCGGCTTCCCGAGCAGCAGGTGCAGCCCGCCCAAGTTGAGCATCAGCCGGCCGACGTTGCGCTCGTCGTTCAGCTCCTGATACAGCCCCTTTGCCTGCTGCGCGTAGTTGCGCGAGACAACCCATTGACCCATCCGCTCGGCGACAAGGGCAGCCTGGAAGTACGTGTTCGCAACAACGCGGCGGTCGTCTACGGCCCGGGCGAGCTCGAGCGCTGCCTCGACGTCCTCACGTGCGCCGTCGAAGTCACGTTGGCGACGACGGCAGCGGGACCGCCACCCGAGGATGTCGGCGCGCAGTAGGTCGCACGGAAGGCCCGAGGCGTCGGCGAGCACGTACGCCTCGTCGAAGAGAGACGTGGCGATCGCGACACTCGAGAGCTTGTAGCGGCAGACCCCGAGACGGAACAGGATGTCGGCCCGGTCGACGTCCGAGAACTGTGGGCCCTCGGCCAGCTCCCGTGCCACCTGAAGCAGATCAACCGATTCGCGGGCGTCGCCGTCCTGCACGAGTGCCCAGGCTTCTCCCGACAGCGCGCGCACCTCGAGCTCGGCCGAGCCGGTCGCTCCGATGTCGCGTCGAGCCGACGCGAAGAGATCAGCCGCCTCGGCATACCGGTGCGACTCAGTCAGTGCTTCCGCCCGCGCCAGGAGCGCTTCGATCCGGCCGCGAAGGTCGGTCGAAACACCATTCCCCAGAAATGCCGCGTCGACGCCGAGTTGGCCCGCGAGCCAGGCGATCGACTCGCTGGTCGGTCGAGTCTTGCCCCGTTCGATCTGGCTGATGTACTCCTTCGAAAATCGGTCGCCCGCAACCTGGCTCTGCGTGAGGCCGGCAGCGAGACGGAGCGAGCGGAGCCGTTCGCCGAGGCGCGAGGAGGGGGCGAAGGGCGTGGTCGCGACAGGGGTTGGTCCGGCGACCTCGTCATCGGGCACGAGGGCGACGTGCAGAGAGTGCTGGGAGGCGGCTTCCATCTGTCCGTCAGTCAAAGTATTTCACCTCTCGAGCACACTCCCCCCGAAGGGTGAGATCGGCCCCCGAAGTCGGGATTGCGCGTGAAGTGAAGACTATCGCAAATCACTTGACTGAGCTACTTGACTTTTTAGGCCACGATCTCTACAGTCCTGAACTACCAAGCACTGCAGTCAACGCCAGGCTGCGGAGCGCGGGGTACACCGGACGGAACGGTGACAGCAAGAAGGAGTCTCGTGCCTGGGCCGCAGAGTCACGAGCTTCAGCTGTCACCGTCCGTCAGGAGCCCCCATTCGAAACGCCCCCGGGAGCCGCAGCCGGGGGCGTTTCTCCTTTTCAGCCGTAGGATCACGGCATGGCCGGGAAGGACACGCGGGAAGCATTCGCCCGAGGCTTCTCGATTATCGCGCCGTTGTGGCTCGGCGTCGTGCCCTTCGGGGTTGCCTATGCCGTGACGGCCCGGGATGCGGGGCTCTCTCTGCTCCAGACCCAGGCACTGTCGGCGCTCGTCTTCGCGGGCAGCGCACAACTCAGCGCGGTCGGCCTCTTCGCCGCCGGCGCCGCGGGACTGGAGATCGTGTTGACGACGCTCCTCCTCAACGTCCGTCACGCCCTCTACGGATTGTCGCTCGGACAGGAGATCCGGCTGACCCGGGCCGAGCGCCCGGTTGCGGCGTTCTTCCTCACCGACGAAGCGTTCGGCGTTGTCGCGGCGGCCAGAGAGCGGTCGTTTCCCTTTCTCCTCGGCGCAGAGTTGAGCCTCTTCACCGTGTGGAATCTCGCCACCTTCGGCGGCTTCCTCCTCGGCGCAGCAATCCCGGACCCCGAGCGGTTGGGTGTCGACCTGATCTTCCCGCTCGCGTTCCTCGCCTTGCTCGTGCCGCTCGTTCGTACGCGCTTCGAACTGATCGTCGCCCTTGCGTCGGGAGCTCTCGCTTTCGGGCTCGGTCGGGTGCTGCCCGGTGGTCTACCGATCCTGTTGACCGGGATCGGCGGCAGCCTGCTCGGCGCGTTCCTGACGCGTGGGACCCCGGCCGACCGCTCCATTCATCCCGCCGACGCTGTCAGGGAGGTCGCTTGAGCTTCTGGCTCGTCGTCGCGGGCATGGTCGCCGTGACGTTCGGCTCGCGCTATGCCGGGCTTGCGCTGCGGACCGAGCTTCCGGACTTCTGGGTGCGGTTCCTCCATTTCGTCCCGATCGCCGTCTTCGCGTCGCTCGTCACGCCGTACCTGGAAGGCAACAGAAACGAATGGGCAATCCGCGTCACAGCTGCCGCGGCTGCTGCCTTCGCAGCGTGGCGCACCCGTCAGCTGTGGGTCGCAATCGCGGTCGGAATGGCGGTGTTCTGGCTGCTGAGAATTCCGTTCTAGCCGCCGGAAAGCCAGCGGAGGCGCTCGCGACCGATTGCGGCGAACTCGGCCGCCCCGAGCACGCCTCCCAGGCGGTCGGCGAACGACCGCAAGAGGCCACCGCCCAGAAAGATCCACGCCTCCGCAACAGGATCGCGGTCTGGCGGCATCGCTCCTGCCGCCTGATACCCACGCATCATCTCGGCGACGAAGTCATGAACCTCACGGACATGAGATCGAACGTAGCGTTGGATCTCGTCGTCCTCCCCGGCTTCCGTGACGCCCTGGATCCAGAGATTCGGCAGCATCGGGTTCGACCACGGCGACCGCTTCTCCGTCCCCACGTCCTCGAGGTTTCCGGCCCTGACGACCGACGCCGCCTTCAGCTCGATCGCGGCACGCAGCTCGCTCCACGCCTGATCCAGACAGGCGAACCACAGATCTCGCTTCGACGGAAAGTGGCGGTAGATGATCGGCTCGGAGACGCCCGCAGTGCGAGCGATCTCGGCGGTCGTCGAGCCGGCGTAACTTCCCGAGCCAAAAACCTCGAGTGCAGCGGCAACGATCGCCGACCGCCTCTCGGCCGCAGGCAGTCGAGCGTGCGTTGCGTTGCTCACGCCGTTTCCGGCCCGGCCGTGTGCTCCACGGATGACCGTGAACGGGCATGGCTTCTGACCGTGACGAGCGCCGTGAGCGCGCCGGCGAACGCAATCACGGCTGCGATGTAGAGCGCGTGATGCAGGCCGTTCATGAACGCCTCGACCTTGGTCGCACCCTGCGCGAGCGCTGAGTTCGACCCGTTCGCGAGGATCGCTCCCATCACGGCAATCCCGAGGGCCCCACCGACCTGGCGGAACGTATTCAGCATCCCGGATCCAACTCCCGCCTTGTCAACCGGCACCGAGCTGAGCGCGGCAGCGGTCATGGGCGTCATCGTGACGGCCATCCCGAGCCCCCCGAGCACCATCCCCGGCAACAGGGCGAGATACGACGAATCGGGCTCGAGTTGCGCGAAGACGAGCAGCGCGCAGCCGACGAGCGTCATGCCTCCCGTCATCAGCCAGCGTGAGCCGAGTCGATCGGAGGATTTGCCGGCGATCGGCGCGACGAGAATGATGATCAAGGTCATCGGCAGGAAGGCGACGCCGGCACGCACCGCGCTGTAGCCGAGGACGTTCTGCATGAAGAGCGAGATGAAGAAGAACACCCCGAACATCGCGAGCGAGACGAGCAACGCGACGGTGTTGGCCCCCGCGAAGGTGGGATTCCGGAACAGCGTCATGTCGAACAGCGGCAACCGTTGGTGCAGCTCGAGCAACACGAAGGCAGTGCCCGCGACGGCCGCGACGACGAACAGGCCGAGGATCAGCGGCGATGTCCAACCGCGGCTGTTCGCCTCGATCAGCGCATAGACCAGCGCGAACAGCGCCACCCCGGAGGTGAGCAGGCCGGGGAGGTCGAGGCGCTGCTCACGTGAGGTGTCCTTGGACTCACGGATGATCACCCGAGCCGCGACGAGCCCGACGAGGCCGACGGGCACGTTGATGTAGAAGATCCAGTTCCAGCCGATGTGCTCGGTGATGAGGCCGCCGACAAGGGGCCCGATCGCGAGCGCCATGGCCGAGACGCCCGCCCAGATCCCTAGTGCGGCACCGCGTTCCTTGGGAGGGAAGGTTGCAGTGATGATCGACAGCGTCGCGGGCATCATGCACGCCGCACCTACTCCCTGAAACACGCGTGCCCCGATCAGGAGCTCCGCACTACCGGCGAGGCCGCACAGGAGCGATGCGAGCGTGAAGCCGGCGAGGCCGACCATGAAGAGGCGCCGCCGGCCGTACATATCTGCGAGCTTCCCGCCCGTGAGCATCAACACCGCAAAGCTGAGTGCATACCCCGTCACGACCCATTCGAGCTCGGCGACACCGATCCCCAGGTCCTTCTGGATCGACGGCAGCGCCACGTTCACGACCGTGTTGTCGAGCATGATCATGAACAGGGCGAACGAGACCGCGGCGAGCGTCCACCACTTCCTGTTCTCCTCCGCAAGGATTCGCGCCTTCACGTGCCTCCCACCATTCGTCGTCTGTGAACAGCTACGTTAGCAGTCACTAACTTCGGTGGGCTGCGGGCGAGTAGGGCGGCCTCCTCGCCATCTCCTCGAACGGCTCGAGCGCCGCAGGGTTGGCGAGCGCGTCCCGGCTCACCGTGGACTCAGCCGGAGCCCCGAGCAGGATGCGCTTGACCGGGAGTTCGAGCGCCTTCCCGGACATCGTTCGTGGCACCTGGGCGATCTGCTCGATGACGTCGGGCACGTGCCGAGGTGAGCAATCCTCGCGAATGCGCCGACGGATCCGAGCGACGAGGTCGCCGTCGAGGTCGGCTTCGGCCCGAAGCACCACGAAGAGCGGCATGAATCCGTCGGTTCCCGGCAGCGGCAGATCGAGTACGAGTGCGTCAACGATCTCGTCCAGGGTGAGAACAGCCCGGTATATCTCACTCGTCCCCATCCGAACGCCACCACGATTGATCGTGGCATCGGAGCGGCCGGAGATGATTGCGGTTCCGCGGTCTGTGAGCTCGAGCCAGTCGCCGTGACGCCACACGCCGGGAAACATCTCGAAGTAGCTCGCGCGGTAGCGGCTCCCGTCCCTGTCGCCCCAGAAGAAGATCGGCATCGACGGCATCGGCTCCGTGAGCACGAGCTCCCCGACCTCTCCTATGAGCGAACGGCCTTCGGGACTCCACGCCTCGACACGCGCGCCGAGCGCCCGTGCCTGCAGCTCCCCTTGGTAGACAGGCAGCGTCGGGACGCCACCGACGAACGCAGTACTGACATCGGTGCCTCCGGAGGTCGAGAACAGCCAGACGTCGTCGCCCAGCGCTTCGTAGACCCAGGCGAAACCCTCGGAGGAGAGTGGGGATCCCGTCGAGCCCACTGACCGGAGGGACGAGAGGTCTCGTCCCAGAGCCGGCCGTAACCCTGCCTTCTGACAGGTGCCGATATACGCGGCGCTGGTCCCGAAGCAGGTGATCTCCGTCGTCTCCACGAGATCCCAGAGCACGCCGAGATCGGGTGTCCCGGGAGCGCCGTCGTAGAGAACGATGGAGGCCTCGGTGACCAGGCCGCCGACGAGGAAGTTCCACATCATCCAGCCCGTCGTCGTGAACCAGAAGAGCCGGTCGTCGCGCTGAAGATCGAGGTGAAGATGCATGATCTTCAGCATCTCCAGCAGGATCCCGCCGTGGCCGTGCACGATCGCCTTCGGCAGGCCCGTCGTGCCCGAGCTGTAGAGCACCCAGAGGGGATGGTCGGACGGAACCTGCTCGAACACGAGTGGAGCTCCTTCGCCAAGAGCCCGCAGATCACGCCACGCGACGGCGCTACGCAGCCCGACGAGCGGTGGGTCGGGCTCGAGGTATCCGAGCACGACAGTGCGCTCCACGGTCGGCAACTCGTCGAGCAACTCCTTCACGACTCCCGTCCGGTCGAAGTCCACCCCGCCGTAGCGGTAGCCGTCCACGACAAGAAGGATCTTCGGCTCGATCTGTGCGAAGCGGTCGATCACGCTCCGGGCACCGAAGTCGGGAGAACAGCTCGACCAGACAGCACCGATCGAGGCACAGGCGAGGAAAGCAGCGACAGCCTCGGGGATGTTCGGGAGATACGCGGCAACACGGTCGCCACGGCCGACGCCGAGCGCACGAAGACCGCCGGCAAGCCGTGCCACCTCGCCTCCCAGCTCGCCTCGCGACAGCTCCGCCGGGTGTCGCAACTCGGACGCATGCCTGATCGCGACGGCATCGGGGTCGCGCGCTCTCAGGGCGTTCTCGGCGTAGTTGAGCCGGGCTCCGGGCAACCATTCGGCCCCGGGCATCGTGGGCGACAGGAGGATGCGATCGTAGGGCACCGAGGCCTTGAGATCGAAGCGCTCCCAGACCGAGGCCCAGAAGCCCTCGAGGTCGGTGGTCGACCACTCCCACAGGCTCGCGTAGTCCGGAAGGTCGAGACCGCGGGTCTGCTCGAGCCAGCTCGTGTACGCGGTGATCGCCGCGCGTTCGACGCGCTCGACGTCCGGGCGCCAGAGGATGGGCGGCACGGTCACGGCCTGAGTCTGCCTTCTCGTGCTGGCACGTGCACGCGCGCGCCTACGATACGGACGTGCCCGTCTATATCTGCCCGAACTGCAAGGACCGCTCGGTCGACATCGATGGATTCGAGGGCTTCTCGGGCTCGGACGCCTTGCAGTGCCGCCGCTGTGGCTTCGGGTTCATCTTTCAGCTTCTGGAGGACTTCTACCCTGCTCCATCGACCGGCTTCGTCGTTTGCGACCAGGACGCACGCGTGATCGCTGCGGGCCGCGGCGTGTTCGAGCTGACCGGTTTTCAGGAAGGCGACCTCATGGGTCGAGACGTCGTCGAGGTGCTCGCGCTGTCGGACGGTGAGCCGATCGCCGTCGTCCAGGAGTGGGGAGTCCGGAAGCTTGGTCTCGCGCTCGAGCTCACGACTCGGGCGGCGATCCGCAAGCCTGTCACCGTCGACGTGTTTCCCGCCTACGACGACGACGGCGGGCTGCTCGTGGGGCTCACCCCGCGGACGACGGGCACGTCGTAGGGGCGACGCGAAGCGTCGCCCACACCCAAAGCGTCGTTCTCACGCCTCCCTCCGTGGCTCGATCCACAGCTGTCGCGACATCGCGAGCGGTTCGCCGTCCGCCCCGTACACCGCCGTTGCGGCATGCCGCTTGCGGCCGTCTGCGTCGAGCGGCCAGCCGACGACAACGCACGGCTCATCCTCGTTCGGCAGCCGGTCGATACGCGCCGTGATCCGAGCGAGCACCGGCTCGCCGCGGCCGTCGCCACGCAAAGCGTAAGCGCCCGGACAGTCGATCGCGGCCCAGACGATCTCTGGCCGCACCTCACGCGCGACCCATGTCGTCGCGACGAGCCCATTTCCGCCCGACAGCCGGCCGGCGTGGATGCCGAGGCCGTCTCCGTTCGGCCGGGTGCCGCAGACGAAGCACTCGTCGAACTCCGGCGCGCCCCATCCGCCGACGGCCCGCGACGCCTCTTCCGCCTCCTCGAATGTCGGCGGTGCGGGAGCGTCGAGGACGAGCTCTCCCGACCGAGCCTCCGCGATGAGCGCCTCGCCGTCCCACAGAAGCAGGCGTTCACCGTCGCGTGCGAGAGCGAGCTGTCGTTCGAGCGGCGGCGGCAGTCGCAACGTCACTTCGACGGTCGGTGTCGCGACCGCCTGGGCGAGCAACCCGGCCGCGTAGCCACCGTTCGCCGAGGTTCGTGGTCCGCGAAAGCGGCGTGCGATCGTGAGAGGTGCGAGCATGGCAGTAGAATGAAGTTTATGCCTCGCAGTCGAAAACATGGCGGGTTGCGCCATAAGGCGGCCGGGTGAGACTCGCACTCGCCCAGCTCAACGCGGTCGTCGGCGATCTCACGGGCAACCGCGAGCTCATCGTCGGAGCGATCAGGGAGGCGCACTCTGCCGGCGCCGACCTCGTTCTGTTCCCCGAGCTCGCGGTGACCGGCTATCCGCCGGAGGATCTCCTGCTCCGGCCCGGATTCATCCGCGCTGCGCGAGCATCACTCGAGGAGATAGCCGCAGCGACAGAGGGAATCACTGCACTTGTGGGCTGCCCGATCTTCGAACGTGATCTCGCGAACTCCTGCGCCGTCCTTTCCGCTGGAGAGCTGCGCGGGATCTACCGCAAGCACTACCTCCCGAACTACGGCGTCTTCGACGAGCACCGGTACTTCGCCGCCGGACGGGAGCTCGTGTTATTGCGCTGCGGTGACGTCCTCGTTGGCCCGACGATCTGCGAGGACATCTGGCAGCCAGGCCCACCGGCCACCGATCTTGCTCTCGCCGGCGCCCAGCTACTCGTCAATCTGTCGGCATCACCGTTCCACGTCGGGAAGGCGGAGGATCGTGAGGAGATGCTCGTCACCCGGGCACGCGACAACGCCTCCTATCTCGCCTTCTGCAACCTCGTCGGCGGCCAGGACGAGCTCGTCTTCGACGGCCACTCCGTGGTTCTCGATGACGAAGGCGACGTGATCGCCCGTGCGCCCGGGTTCGAGGAGTGCTTGCTGATCGTCGATCTCGACCCGACCGAAGCAATTGGCCGGCGGCTGCGGGACGTGCGTCGGCGCGAGCTCGAGCGCAGTCGCGAGAGCATCCCCACCGCCACCGTGATCGAGCTGCCCGCCGCAACCGCCACCCGGGATCAAGCCGTACCGACCGTTGTCCCCTTCGCGACGGAGCTCGAGCAGATGCGCCTCGGACTCGGCCTCGGCGTTCGTGACTACGTCGAGAAGAGCGGTTTCAAGGAAGTCGTGCTCGGGATCTCCGGTGGCATCGACTCGGCCCTCACGGCAGCGATCTGCGCCGACGCCCTCGGTCCCGACCGCGTCCACACGGTCTCGATGCCGTCGCGCTTCTCGTCCGCAGGAACACGCGATGACGCTCGCGAGGTGAGCGCCAACCTCGGCGTCGACTTCCGGGAGATTCCCATCGAAGGTGTAGTCCAGGCATTCGATGAAGCGCTCGCCGAGTCGTTTGCCGGCCGCGAGCCCGACCTGACCGAGGAGAATCTGCAGGCACGAGCCCGCGGGACAATGCTGATGGCGCTCTCGAACAAGTTCGGCTGGCTCGTCGTGTCGACGGGGAACAAGTCAGAAATGGCCGTCGGCTACGCAACCTTGTACGGCGACATGGTCGGCGGTTTTGCCCTACTGAAGGATGTCTTCAAGACGGACGTCTTCAGGTTGTCGCGCCATCTCAACGAACGGGCCGGCCGAGAACTGATCCCCGTCACAACGATCGAGCGGCCGCCGAGTGCGGAGCTCCGCGCAGAGCAACGCGACGACCAGTCTCTGCCGCCGTACGACCTGCTCGACCCGGTGCTCGAGGCCTACGTCGAGCTCGACCGCTCCCGCGAGGAACTGCTCGCCGAGTTCGACGCTGCGACGGTCGAGAGGGTGCTGGCGCTCGTCGACCGTGCCGAATACAAGCGCCGGCAGGCCCCGCCCGGGGTGAAGCTCCGTCCCCGCGCCTTCGGCCGCGACTGGCGGCTCCCGATCGCCAAACGCTGGCAGGGCTGACAGCCCTACGGAGTCAGCGCCGCACGGCGAAGTGGCACGCCGGTACGTCGACAACCCGACCTGGTCCCCGCTAGATGCCGACGTCGATCGGCCGTGGCGGCGGCCCGTCGCGTAGCAGCGACTGCACGAGCTCGGGGAGGCGACGTGGCGCAAATGTCTCCGTCGTCTCCTCCAGCTCGGCCTGCGTCCACCAGCGCAGCTCGAACACGTACTCGGCGTTCAGATCTTCCCACGCGAGGCTGGGCTCGGGTGTGAACGACGGTGCCCGGACGAGGTGGTACAGCTCGTGCTGGCCATCCCACTGGCCACCGATGAACGGAACGATGTGCAAGCGCGTCCACACAACGGGACCGACGTCCGGCGCGGTCAGCCCGGCCTCCTCGACGAGCTCACGGCGAATCGCCTCTTCCGGCGTTTCGCCTGTCTCGATCCCCCCTCCGGGAGTCGCCCACAACGATCGGTCCGGGAATTCGAAGCGGACGAGCAGGATCCGGTCGTCAGGGTCGAGAACGACGGCGCGGGCGGCAGAGCGGATGCGGAGCTCGCTCAAGGGCGATCACCGACACGCTGCTGCAGCGCCGTGAACCAGCGCAACCGCTCCTGCCACGGAACTGCAGCGTTTGCCGGAGAGGTGGACGGGAGCACGAACAGCCCGGTCTCACCGAGCCGGCGCTCCTGCAGACCATGCTCCGGGCGCTCACGAAACGGGCCACGGTACGCCTCCTTGCCGACGAACGCGATCACGGCGGGATCGAGATCTCGCGCAAGAGCCTCGAGCCGCTCGGCGCTGCCTGCGAAGTCGCCTGCGCGGAGGTCACCGGAGCCCGGCGTCGTCCGGTAGGCAGCGTTCGTGATTCCTATCCCGAGCGGCAGCAACTCGAACTGCTCGGACGGGTCGAAGAGGCGTGGTGTGAAGCCGGCAGCATGGAGGAGCCGCCAGAAGTCGTTGCGAGGGTTCGCAAAGTGGGCCGCCGCAGCATCGGAGAACCGGCCCGGGTTGATCCCGCAGAAGACAACCGCGAGTCCGGGCGCGAGCACGTCGGGGACGGCCGACGGCATGGGGGAGGCGTCGGCTATGCCGCTTCGGGCTCGCGTGCCTCGAGGCGCGCCTCGAACGCGAGCCGGATCCGCTCGGTGAGAGCGGCCGGTGACTGGGCGTTGGCGGGATCCCCGGGACGGACGACCTTGACCGTGTCGTCACTGCCTCTCCAGCCGTAGCATCGGAGGTAACACTCATCCTCACTTAACGGCCTCAACCGTTGCACGGGTCGAACGCTAGGCGACGGTCCGGACGGTATAGGCTCGTGTGGTGAACGTGAGGGTCCGCGAATTCTCGTACGACGTCTCGGTCGACCGTGAATGGGCAGCCCGTAGTGCTCTTGGTGGCACACCTATTCCGAACGAGGAGGGGGAGTGGACGCCAGAGCATCTCGTGCTCGCCGGGCTCTGTCGCTGCAGTCTCACGAGCTTCCGATATCACGCTCGCCGGGCCGGCCACGAACCAATCGCCAGCGCGTCCGCCCACGGAGTCGTGACGCGCCGGGAAGAGGACGGTCGCTTTGCGTTCGTTCACATTCGAGTTGCTCTCGACGTCGAGCTCGAGACGTCTCCGTCGAGAGACGAGATCGCGGAACTGATATTGAAAGGTGAGCGAGACTGCTTCGTCGGCGCATCGCTGACCCAAGCGCCCGCCTACCACTGGACCGTCAACGGAGAGGAACTCCAATGAGCGCCACGATGCTCGATATCACAGCTGTCCGCGCCCGCTTCACCGCGTTGCAACGAAGGCTCGCGTTCTTCGACGGCCCCGGCGGAACGCAGTGCCCCGACGAGGTTATCGACGCAATCGCCGACTACCTCCGTCACGACAACGCAAACGTCGGCGCGCCGTACGAGACGTCCCGCCGCACGTCGGCGCTCGTCGACCTCGCGCACCAGAAGGCCGGCGCGTTCCTTGGATGCTCCGGCGACGAGGTGGCGTTCGGCCAGAGCATGACCTCGCTCAACTTCCTGCTCACGAGGGCGCTTGCACGCGAGCTCTCCGCTGGTGACGAGGTGCTCGTAACGAAACTCGACCACGACGGCAACGTCGCGCCCTGGCTCGCCCTGCAGGAAGATCTCGGCATCACCGTTCGTCAGGTAGAGGTCAACGAAGACCTCTCACTCGACTACGACAACCTCGCCTCGCAACTCAATGACCGGACGCGCGTCGTGGCTTTCCCCGTCGCCGCGAACTCCGTCGGCACGGCACCCGACGTCAGGCGCATCGTCGATCTCGCACACGGCGTTGGCGCGCTCGCCTGGGCCGATGCCGTCCACTATGGCCCTCATGGCCCGATCGACGTGGCTGCCTGGGACGTCGACGTGCTTCTCTGCTCGCCGTACAAGTTCTACGGGCCGCACATGGGCATGGCCTACGGGAAGAAGGACCTGATCGCGTCGTGGCGCCCGTACAAGGTGCGGCCGGCCGCGGACGAGCCCGTCGGGCACCGTTATGAGCTCGGCACCTGCCAGCACGAGTTGCTCGCCGGCCTGGTCGCGGCCTTCGACTACATCGGCTCGATCGGCTGGGACGCGATGCTCGGGCACGAACGTGCGCTCGGCCAACGCTTTCTCGACACGATTCCGGACGGCGTCGACCTCTACGGGCTGCCGACGATGGAGGGTCGTGTGCCGACCTTCTGCTTCAACGTGCCGGGCCGTACCTCAGAGGAGGTCGCGACACACCTGGCCGACAACCATGAGGTCGCAGTCTGGTGGGGCAACTACTACGCACTCGAGACGATGCGGCGGCTCGGCCTCGACGAGTGGATGGGAGCCGTCAGAGCCGGCTTCGTGCACTACAACACCGAGGAGGAGGTCGATCGACTCGTTGCCGGAGTGACCGAGCTTCTATGAAGATCCTCGTCCTCGGCGGCACGCAATTCGTGGGGCGCGCACTCGTCGAGGCGGCGCTCGATGTGGGCAACGAGGTCACGCTCTTTCACCGAGGGGTGACGAACCCCTCGCTGTTCCCTGAGGCGGAACACATCCTCGGCGACCGCGACGGCGACCTCGGGCTGCTCGCTGGCCGCAGCTGGGACGTCTGCATCGACGTCTCCGGGTATCTGCCCCGACTCGTCGGGGACTCGGCCACGGCGCTGCGCGACGGCGTCGGGCGCTACGTCTACGTCTCCACGATCTCGGTCTACGCCGATCTTTCGGTACCGCGCGACGAGACCGGGCCGCTCGCCACGATCGACGACGAGACGACGGAAGACATCTGGGCGGCCGGGGCGTACGGCGCGTTGAAGGCTCTCGGCGAGCGCGCCGTGGCCGACGTCTACGGCGACCGCGCCGCGATCGTGCGGCCCGGGTTCGTCATCGGCCCGTACGACCATACCGGGCGTTTCCCGTGGTGGGCGCATCGCGCCGCGCGTGGCGGTGAGATGATCGTGCCAGCCTCGATCGCGCGAGAGTTCCAGGCGATCGACGCACGTGACCTCGCGGACTTCCTCCTCATCCGCGCCCGCTCACCGCTTACCGGCGTCTTCAACGCGACCGGTCCTGTGCCGCCGGTGACGATGCTCGATTTCGTCGAGGCGGCGGCAAGCGCGAGCGACACGGATCTGAACATCGAGGTGATCGATGACTCGTTCCTCACCGCTCAGGGGATCGAGAACGAGCTCCCCTTGTGGGCGGATGATCCGGACTGGGTCGCCTGGGCGAGGGTCGACGTGTCGAAGGCAATCGGAGCCGGCCTGCAGTTCCGACCGATCGATGACACCGTGGCGGCGACGCTTGCCCACACTGACGTGGTGCCGGGAATCGGGCTCGAGCCGGCGCGTGAAGCAGAGCTGCTCGCCGCCTGGCACGCCCGCTGAGCCTTGCTGCACGGTCAGGCGAGCAGCGTCTGCTCCAGCAGGAACATGTTCAACCCGACGATCACGATCGAGACGACGATTGCCGCAACAGTCGTCGACCGGCGGTTGACGAGACTGCCCATGAGCGATCGGTTGCGGCAGAAGAGCAAGAGTGGGATGAGAGCGAACGGGATCCCGAACGAGAGCAGCACCTGGCTCAGAATGAGGGCCTTGGAGGGATTGACCCCGGCGGCGATGATCAGGAGGGCCGGCACCATCGTGATCGCACGCCTGAGCATGAGCGGGATCTGCCTCCGGATGAATCCCTGCATCACGACCTGCCCGGCCATCGTGCCGACGCTCGAGGAGGACAGGCCGGACGCGAGCAGAGCCACGCCGAACATGATCGCCGCGCTCGAGCCGAGGTAGACGTCGAGGCCGTCGTAGACGGCATTGAGGTCGTCGCCAACGTCGTCCAGCCCGCGGGTGTGAAAGACCGCCGCCGCGGTGATGAGCATGCTCATGTTGATCAAGCCCGCGATCGACAGCGCGATCACGACGTCGACGAGCTCGAACCGGAAGATCTTCCGGCGCGCCTCCTCGGTCGCACCAACGACCCGCCGCTGCGTGAGCGCCGAGTGCAGGTAGATGACGTGTGGCATGCAAGTCGCGCCGAGAATGCCGACCGCGAGGAGCACGCTCTCAGTGCCGTCGAAACCCGGAACGAGGAGGCCATGCGCGATCCCCGCCGCGGACGGTTGAGCGAGGAACACCTGAAAACCGAAGGCGATCACGATGACGCCGACGAACGCCGCGATCACGACCTCGAGCTTGCGGAAGCCGCGACTCTGGAGGCTCAGGATGAGGAAGGAGGCCGCTCCGGTGAGGAGCGCTGCCGGGAAGAGCGGGAGACCGGTGATGAGGTTGATGCCGATCGCGGCCCCGACGAACTCGGCGATGTCGGTGGCCATCGCTATCACCTCGGCCTGCACCCAGAGTAGGAACGAGATGGGTCTGGAGAACCGCTCGCGGCATACCTCGGGCAAGTTCATGCCCGTCGCGATACCGAGCTTCGCACTCATCGACTGGATCAGCATGGCCATCAGGTTCGCCACGAGGACGACCCAGAGGAGGAGGTAGCCGAACTGCGCGCCGCCGGCCATGTTCGTCGCGAAGTTACCCGGATCGACGTACGCGACCGCAGCGATGAAGGCAGGACCGAGGAACGGCGTGTAACGCCCGACGCCCCGACGCTCGCCACTGAGCGAGCGCTCCGCTGCACGCAGGACCGCCGCTTCGCCCGGCAGAGCATCCTCGGCTCCGACGACCAGCGACCCCGGTTCGACGGGACGCAGAACGCGAGTCTGCCGCTTCGGCGGCGAGGGGGAACCGACGCTCACCCCACCAATCCTAGCGTCAATTTAGGTTCGCCTAAATATGAAGTGACGCGGAGTTCAGCACGTTGCAGGCGATCGTTGCAGGTAGCGCAGGACTCCCCGGCACATCCCGCGGGCAGCCCGCGCGCGATACGCCTCTGTCGAGAGCGCCGTGTCCTCGGTCGGGTTCGTCATGAATCCCACTTCGACGAGAATCGCCGGTACGTCCGACCAGTTGAAGCCGGTGAAATCCGGTCGCTCCTGCAATCCCCGATCGGGGAACCCGAGCGCCCCGACGAGCTCGCTCTGCACAAGGCGTGCTGCGAGACGACTCCGGGCATAGATGTCGTCGGTCCATCCCTCCCGGAACGCGGGATAGAGCGTATGGCTGCCACGCACCGATGGTGATGTGGCTCCGTCGGCGTGGACGCGCAGGAACAGCGTCGCGCGGGCGCGGTTCGCGATTCCGGCTCGCGCGATGTTGCCGATACTGGTCCCTGCCGTCTGGGTGCGTGTCATCACGACCCGGACTCCGGCGTTCTCGAGGAGTGCGCGTAGGCGCAGGGAGATGGCCAGGTTCAGCTGCGCCTCTGTCGTTCCCGAGACGACGCCGCGAGTACCGCCGCCGTCCTTGATCTTCCTCGTCGCGGCGCCCGGCCCTATCGGCTCGGTTCGAGGATTCGCACGAAGATCGTGGCCCGGGTCGATGACGACGACGGGAGTAGAGGCGGCGGTAGAGGCGGCGGCCGACGACGCGCCGACGACCAGGGCCGCTACGAGAGCTAGCACGAGCCGCACCTCCGTAGTGTGCCTCTACGACGAGGCGATCGCGAGAGACGGGTCCGGCGTCGCCCGCTACGCCCCTCTGAGGACGACGACAGGGCTCGTCGCGACCGGTGTCCAGCCGTCCTTGTCGACCAGCACAACTCGCACGCGCGCGGGTCGACGGATACGAACCTCGCCCTCCGACAGGTAGTCGGCGCGTCCGCTGGCAACGGGCCACCAACCGAAGCGCTCGCGTCGATAGACCTCCACGAGAACCCGCGAGTACGGCGCGCTCGGTGTCACCGTAAAGCTGACACCACGCCCCGTTGCGCGAAGAGTGACGCGTCTGATGCCTACGAGCAGTCTCCGCGTCTCGCTCGTGCCGCCGCCGGATACCGCACGGTAATCGCCGGTGGCCTCGACACCGACGGTGGCCTTCCAGGTTCCATCGGCGGCGGGGTCAGCGGTGGCCACCGCCGCGAAGGTGGATCCGTTCAGGCTGCGTTGGATCGAGACGGGTTGCGTTGGATCGGCGGTACGCCCCGTGAAGTCGACGCGAGATCCGACAGGAACTGCCGCTGTGGGCAGCGGCCCCAGGGTGACGACGCGCACGTCGACCTCTCCAACGATGCTCGGATGGATCGTGCAGTGATAGCGGTAGGTTCCGACCTCGTTGAACGAGAACGAGAAGTGGCCACCCCCAACAACGGAGCCGGAGTCGAAGAGCCCGGTGTCGGACGTCACCGTGTGGGTGCGCAGGCTGACGTTCGTCCAGCTGACCGTCTCGCCGGGCAGGACGTCGAGCTGCGATGGGCGATAGTCGGAGAACTCGATGTTCACTTCCTGCGGCTGCACGGCAGCACCGGCCGGTGCAAGAAGCAGGCACGACGCGAAGACGAGGGCAACGACCGTCCGAGGGGTCATCGCGACACCTGATAGATACCGATCATCCCCTTCATCATGTGATCCTCGACGTGGCAATGGTAGAGCCATGTTCCCGGCGCGTTCTCGCGCCAGCGGATGCGGTAGGACTCGGCGGGACCGACGGTCTGCGTGTCACGCGACACCTTGCCAGGCCCGATCCAGCGGTGTCCGTGAACATGGAAGGTGTGGAAATCCGATCCGAGAGCCATCACGTCCCACTGCACGAGCTCGCCGACCTTCGCGTGGAAGACGGGTGTATTCCCCACAAAAGCACGGCCGTCGATCGTCATGAACTTCCCCATGGGAGCGAGGACGACCTCGAACTCCCGGTCGGGGGCCGGCTCGTCGCGCCCAAGGATCGAGAGCATGCCGAACATGCCGCCTCCGATCGAATCCATCATCGACGGCGAATGGTCGTGGTAGGGCCAGACGCCCGCCGAGTCGTCACCGGCCGTGAGGCGGTAGGTGTACGTCTGGCCCGGTTTCACGTTGGCGTCCTTGCCCGAGAACCCGGGCACGTAGGAACCGTCGGAGCTCGGCGCATAGTGCACACCATGGAAATGCATCGAGTGCGGCTGGTGGCGCAGTGTGTCCATGTTCTTGAAGTGGATCCGTAAGTGATCGCCAACCCTCGCTCGAATCAGCGGGCCGGGAATGACGAGCCCGTCCGAGCTCTCCCGCGGCGCGTTCGGCAAGGGCTTTCGCCAATGCGGGGTGTACCGGCGATAGACCACGGTGTTGGTCACCGAGTCCGCGAGGGGAATCTCCATGCCCATGATCGCGTCGCGGCCGTTCGGGACGATGTTCCAGACGACAGGAACCGCTGCGATCCAGTAGTCGACCGTCGTGTCACGGGAACGGGCATCGGCACCGGATACTGCCGCGCAGAACCCGATGGCGGCAAGCGTGAGGACGCCGGCTCTCGCCAGCGCCCTCACGCTTCGTCGACTGCCGATCGCGAACGTCAGTTGACGTCTACCTCCGCCTGCATCCACGGATGGATCAGGCACATGAAGTAGAGCTTCGTGCCCGCAGGTGCGGTCACTGTCAGGTCGATGTGCTCGCCCTTCTTCCCGGACCCCGTGATGCCAGAGTCACCCGGGACGTCGACGGACGGGGCCGTCGCCTGGCCGACGCCGTTCTCGAGGAACGGGAACTTCGGCGGAGCGTCGCTATTCGGATCTGCCCCATGCGCCTTCCCGAGCTTCTCGCAGAGCTTGCAGTTGAGCATCTGGAGTCCGGTTCGCGGCGCATCCTTCTTCGCCACGACCGTGAACGTATGGGGACCCTCGCCGTTCGCGACGTTGACGATATGGAGCGTACCTCCGGATGGGACGGTGTAGACGTCCTTGTCCCAGCGCAGGCCGTCCTGGATGTACCGGTTGACGACCACCGTTGGGGGCTTAGAAACCGCTCTGATCGTGGTGACGCTCGTCGACGCATTGCGACCGGCCATTGCGCCGGCCGTGACGACGGTGGCGACCAAGGAGAGCGCCGTCGCCCAGAAGAGAAGCTTGCGTGAGATCATCGGATCCTTTCCGGCCGGGATCGAGCCCGCCCGATCTGGGGGACATCGACGGCCGCACCGGCGCGTCGACTACTGCTGAGGCCAAGCTACGTCAGTGTCGTTACGACTTCGTTACGGCGCCATAGTTAGTGAGAACGACCCGCTGTCATCCCCTGGGATGAGCCGTCAGCGCGGAGGCCCGGCGATCCTCCGCACGAGGGCGAGTGTCGCGTAGGCGCCCGGGACGAAGAACACCGCGGCCGCCGCCATCAACGCCTTCGCCGCGGTGCTGTCCAGATCCACGGCGAGAGCGGCGAGCATGCAGACGGCTCCGAGGGCGCACAGGACAGGGCCGACGTAGTCACGTCGTCTCACGACGCTCTTCCGTGCCTACTGCACGCGACGTCGGAGGGCTCAGGACGTCGGTAGAGCAAGGTGCGTAACCGGAATCGAGTACCGCGTCTTGGCCGTCTCGACAACCCCACGCTCGACCCAGTCAGTATCGGTGCCGGGTTTCGTGACGAACACGATCTCATCGGCAGCGAATTCCCGCAAGCCATCGTCGGCGGCCTGCAGGGGATCGTCGGCTCCGGTCTCTCCCCTGGCGACGATCCCGGCCGAAGCGAGGGCTGCAACCGTATCGTCGAGATGCTTACGTGCGTCGGCGAACTGTGACTCGTCGCCCGTCCACCGCGAGAGCCACGAACCGATTGCTGGAGCAATCACGAGCGCTGCGATCGAGCGGCCATTTGCATGCCCCGCAAGCTCGGCCGGAAAGGCCGGATCGATGCAACTCGCGTCGGCGATGACCAGGATCCGGTACGTGCCGTCGACCGTCGATGCCGGCGACGCTCCGGCGGCTGAACTGACAGCACTTGGTGCAGGTGTCTCAGCAGCAGGGTGCGGCTGGCGCTTCGCGAGTCGCACGATGAGCAGGATCACGAGAAGCACGCCCGCCAGCCCGACGAAGAGCCAGGCCCAGACGCCCTTGACCGAAGCGATGAAGAGGACGAGCCCGATGCCGAAGAGCACCGCGACGATCGGAATCGCCATCAGCTCCGTGCGAGTGGTGTCGTTCTTCACGCCTACCCCGCGAGTGCGGTGCAGCTACTCGACTGCTTGAACGCGCTCTCGAGCTCACCCTTTGCGTCGAGACCCTGTAAGCCCGAGACCGTGGAGGAGACCTGATTCCCGGCCGTGACGAGTGTGCTGCTGATCACCGAAACCGCGCTGATGACCCCGCTCACCCCCGAGGCCCCGTCGACCGCGTCCTGGACTTTCGTCATGTCGGCGTTCAGGTCCGTCGAGAGCTGGTCGACCGAATCCTTGGCCTGCTGACCCGCCTGGGTGTCGGGCTTGCCGAGGTTGTCGAGGTCGTCCGTGAAGGTCTTGGTGGCGCTCTTGGCCTGGTCGACTGCGCTCGTGAGCGTGTCTTTCGACAGGTCGCCGCCCTTGACCGTGTCCGCGATGGCCTTGATGGACGAGGTCCAGGTCGTGATCGCCGAGCAGAGGCCGTCGGCCCATGTCGCGGTCGGGGTCGTGTCACTACCGGAGCTGCCGCAGCCGGCTGCGAGGAGAGCGGCGGCGACGACGGTCGCAGCAACGAGCGCGCGTCGAGAGGAAATAGGAATAGACATGGAGCGAACCCTAGGGGATTGCTCCAGAGCGTGCGTCACCTCGATCGAAGCTCCGTGTGCAGTGACGACCTGTCGTACGCAAGACCGTGAGGGCGACGCTTCGCGTCGCCCTCACGCGCCTACCGACCCTTAGCCCCTACAGACCGAACTCCGCGCTCACGCGGCCCACCTCGACGGCCGTCTTCAGCGCCGCGTAGTCACGCTCGTTCTGGTCGGCGTAGTTTTCGGCAAACGTGGCCATGGCTCGATCGAAGGTGTCGCCCGCGCCGAGGTAGCTCGCGATCGCGATCCCGTCCCCGGCCCGCGCATGGGCACGCGCGAGTTCGGCGCCACAGACGCGCGCGTACGCGAGCATCCCGCGTGGGGCCATGAACTCGACCAACGCCGACATCTTCCCGTCCCAGAGTTGGCGGATGTAGAAATCCCGTTTGACACCGTCGACGCCCTCGGTCTTGATCCAGCCCAGCATGATGTCGCTGGCCGCCTGTGTCAGCCGCTGGCCCTCGACTACACGCTGGCCGTGGCTCGCGAACTCGCTGCGACCGAGAAACGGCTCGAGCACCGACGCCTGCGCTTCCTTGAACTGGAGGAAGAGCGGATCGTCGCCGTCTCGACCGAGCATCAGGCAGATGAAAGCACGGGTGCCGACGCTGCCGACCCCGACCACCTTGCGGGCCGCGTGAACGTACCGATAGCGCTCGAGAAGCTTCCGCCGATCGCCGGCCAACGTCCGCCGATACGAGCGGATGACGTTCCGGAGGAACTCCTCGAGACGATAGGCCTGATCGCCGACAACATCCTCGATGGGAACGATCAACGGCGGGTCGCCGGTGATCCGCGGCTCACCGTCGACGATAGTCGTCAGCTTGGCGAAGGCCTTCATGCTGTCCTTCGTCCGGCCCTTGGCGACATTCTGCTCCAGGCGCTTCTCCGCCTTGGCGTCCTTCGAGGTCGCTTCTTTCGCGACACGCGCGACGAGATCGTCGATATCGATGCGCGAGTACCAGATCTCGAGGTTCTTCATTGCCGCGAACGTGCGGATGTTCTCCCGGTAGGACCGTCCGACCTCGAGATTGATCGTCTCGCGCTCCTTCGCGTCGAAGCCGCGATCGCGGCCGGCAACTGCGAAGCTCGCAACGAGCCGCTTGACGTCCCACTCGAACGGGCCGGGGAGTGTCTCGTCGAAATCGTTGAGACTGAAGACGAGTTTGCGATCGGGCGCAGCAAAGCCACCGAAGTTCGACAAGTGCGCATCGCCGCAGAGCTGAGTGTGCAGGCCCGTCCGCGGGCCAGTCGCGAGATCCGACGCCATCAGGTACGCCGCACCGCGGTAGAAGGTGAACGGCGAGACGAGCATCCGGCCGTAGCGAATTGGCACGAGCTCGGGAACACGAGTCGTCGCCTGCTCCTCGAGCAACTCGACCGGATCAGGGCGGTGGAGGGCCGGCTCCCAGTTTGCATGCGAGGCTCGCGACACCTCGGCGCGCGTGGCCTTGCCCCGCGCCGCTCGCTCGGCAACCGTAAAGTGCTCGACGCGACCTGCGGCCGAGGATCGCTTCGCAGTCGTTCCCCCGTTTCCTTGTCCCTGGTCGCTCTCGGCTTCCGGCTCGGGCTCGGTGTCGGGTGTCGCCATCGTCAGATCCTCGTCGCCCGAGCTCATTCGTCAACCCCCGCGGCAACTTTGACCTGCTCGGCGCTCGCCTTGTCGACCTTGTCCTTCGTGACGTTGTCGGCCTTCGTCAACGCCCCGTCGACGTCTGCAGCCCACCGCTCCTCGAAGAGCGCCACGATCCCGGAGCTGTTGATCGGCAGTACGTCCTCGATTTCGTGCTTGATCTCCTTCTTCTCGTGGTGAGACACGAGACCGCCGGCGCCCGCTCCGACGCCGCCACCGACGACCGCCCCGGCGAGGAGCGAAGGCGGGAAGATCAGCCCCGCCACGACGCCGCCGATCACTCCCCATTTCAAGCCCTTGCGGGTCTGATGCGAGTCATCGTCGACGTGGATCTTGCCGTCGGCCCGACGGCTAACGAGCAGCAGCCCATCGACCTCGATCACGCCGTCCTCGGCGAGCAGCTTGATGGCATCCCAATCCTGACGGGCTGCGTCGGGATCGGCATACACAGCGATGTAGAGATCGACAGCGACATTCTCAGCGGCTGACATCGTGATTTCCTCCTCAGTGCGTCGGGGCCATCGGCCCAAAGCAGGTTGCAAACAGTGTTGGCGACGAAGTCGTCACCAGATCCTTGCACAGCGTTAACGGCGCGTGGGCCGATACCGGAACGGGGCGGGGCATGGATGGTGCAGAATGACCACCGAGGCAGCACCAACATTCGACCGTAGGGTGAGCTCTGGACATACGGTCGTTCCGGTCGATATCAACGGAAGGCGGACGCGTGAGCGCACCATTCAAGGGCACGGTCAATGTCGATATTCGGGATTCTGTCCCTGACTGGGAGCCGTTCGAGCCGCCGAAGGCGCCGGATGGCGCACCGAGCGTTGTCTATCTGGTTCTCGACGATGTCGGTTTTTCGGCGCTCGGGTGTTACGGAGGGCCGGTCGAGACGCCTAACATCGACCGCCTGGCTGCCGACGGAGTGCGCTACACGCAGTGGCACACGACGGCGCTGTGCTCACCGACGCGCTCGTGCCTGCTGACGGGACGCAACCACACGCGAAACAGCATGGCGTGCATCACGGAGGCGGCGATCGGCTTCCCGAACGCGAGCGGCACGATCCCGCCGGAGAACGGCACCCTGGGAGAGATCCTCGGTGAGCGCGGCTGGAACACGTACATGGTCGGCAAGTGGCATCTCTGCCCCGACGACGAGATGAACCTCGCCTCGACGCGGCGCAACTGGCCCTCGGGCCGCGGCTTCGAGCGCTGGTACGGGTTCCTCGGCGCAGAAACCAACCAGTGGTATCCCGATCTGGTCTACGACAACCACCTCGTCGACCAACCGGCGTCGCCGGAGGAGGGCTACCACCTGACCGTCGACCTGACCGACAAGGCGATCGAGTTCATCCGCGACGCGAAGTCGATTGCGCCGGAGAAGCCGTTCTTTCTCTACTACGCGCCCGGCGCCTGCCACGCGCCGCATCACGCCCCGAAGGAGTGGATCGAGAAGTACAAGGGGCGCTTCGACGAGGGCTACGAGGCGATGCGCGAGCAGATCCTCGCCCGCCAGAAGGAGCTCGGCGTCATCCCCGCCGACACGGAATTGCCACCGATCAACCCGATCGGTACCTCCGAGACCCGCACCGGACCCGACGGCAAGCCTTTTCCGGCGCTCGACGTGACTCGCCCCTGGGACTCGCTCTCGGACGAGGAGAAGCAGCTGTTCGCGCGCATGGCCGAGGTCTACGCGGGCTTCCTGGCGCACGCGGATGACCAGATCGGCCGACTGCTCGGGTTCCTCGAGGAGTTCGGCTACCGCGAGAACACGCTCGTAATCCTCGTCTCGGACAACGGCGCCTCCGGCGAAGGCGGCCCGAACGGCTCGGTCAACGAGATGAAGTTCGCAAACGGCATCCCCGACACGATCGAGGCCAATCTGCCGATGCTGGACGAGCTCGGCGGCACGAAGACGTACAACCACTACCCGAACGGTTGGGCGATGGCGTTCAACACGCCGTTCAAGATGTGGAAGCGCTACGAGTTCAACGGCGGCACGAGCGACCCGTGCATCATCTCGTGGCCGGCGGGTACGAAGGCCCGCGGCGAAATCCGCGAGCAGTACCACCACGCAATCGACCTCGTGCCGACGGTCCTCGACGTGCTTGGCGTTGACGCCCCGAGGGTGATCAAGGGACACGTGCAAACGGACTTCGACGGCGTCAGCATGCGGTCCAGCCTCGACGACGCGAAGGTTGCGACGACACGCCAAACGCAGTTCTACGCGATGCTCGGATCCCGGGCGATCTGGCACGACGGCTGGAAGGCCGTCACGAACCACCCGACGCTGTCCGGCTGGAGCAACTTCAACGACGACGAGTGGGAGCTGTACCACACAGACGTCGACCGCTCAGAGCTCCACAACCTTGCCGCCGACCAGCCCGGAAAGGTGCGGGAGCTCGTCAACCTCTGGTTCGCGGAGGCGGGATCCAACGGTGCGTTCCCACTCGATGACCGCTCGGCGCTCGAGATCATGATCACGCCCAGGCCCGTCCTCTCGCCCGCGAGGAACCGCTACGTCTACTTCCCGGACACGGCCGAGGTTCCCGAGTCACAGGCGGTGAACGTCCGCAACCGCTCGTTCGCGATCGGCGCCCTCGTCGACATCCCCGCCCCGGGCGCCGAGGGGGTGATCTTCGCGCACGGCTCTCTGTTCGGCGGTCACAGCCTCTACGTGAAGGACGGCCGGCTCCACTACGTCTACAACTTCGTCGGCATGTCCGAGGAGCACGTGGTGGCAACCGAGGACATCCCCACGGGCGAGAAGCTCATCCTGTCGGCGTCGTTCGACAAGGACGGCGAGGACCCGCCGGGCGTGGCGACCGGTTTGCTCTCTCTCTGGCACGGCGACGTCAAGGTCGGCGAAGGCCGGATCAAGACGCAGCCCGGGAAGTTCATGATCGCCGGCGAAGGACTCTGCATCGGGCGTGACGGCGGCTCCGGGGTCACCGCCGACTATCCGGGCGCAGAGCCCTGGCGCTTCACAGGGGGGACGATCCGGCGCGTCGCGGTCGATGTCAGCGGCGAGCCGTACCTCAACCTGGAGCGCGAGGCCCAGGCGATGATGATGCGGGAATAGCCACGACGATGAGCGAGCCCCATCCCCTCTCCTCGTGGCGACCGGGCTCGACGAGAGACGCAATCATCGAGTTCGTCGAGGTCGTCACTACGCCGGGTGACGCATTCGTGCCGCCGGCGGAGCGCATCGCGACCTTCGACAACGACGGCACCCTGTGGTGCGAGAAGCCGATGCCGATCCAGCTCGACTTCATCCTCCGCCGGCTCGTGGCGATGGCGGAGGCGCAGCCCGATCTGCAAGGGCGCCAGCCATGGCAGGCGGCCTACGGACGCGACTACGGATGGTTCGGCAAGCTGATGGCCGACCACTACGCGGGTGACGATACGAACGTGCAGACACTTGCCGCCGGGATCCTCGCCGCGTACGACGGAATGAGCGTCGATGACTTCGACGCCCTAGCCGGCTCCTTCCTGCGGACGACGGAGCACCCGACGCTCGGTCGAGGCTATCTCGAATGCGGGTACGCACCAATGATCGAGTTGCTCGGCTACCTGGCAGCGAACGGGTTCTCGAACTACATCGCCTCTGGTGGTGGTCGCGACTTCATGCGGCCGATCAGCGACGAGATGTACGGCATTCCACGGGAGCGCGTGATCGGGAGTGCATCGGCGTTCGAGTACATCGCTGACGACCGCGGCGGCACGATCACGCACAGAGCCGGGTTCGACTATCTCGACGATGGCCCGCAGAAGCCGATTCGCATCTGGAGCCGCACGGGCCGGCGCCCGTTGCTCGCAGCGGGTAATTCGAACGGCGACATCCAGATGCTCGACTTCGCGCAGCATGCAAACAAGCCGTCTCTTCGCCTGCTGCTCCTCCACGACGACGCAGAGCGCGAGTTCGACTACACGGGCGGCGCCGAGCAGGCACTCGAGAAAGCAGCAGAGGACAGGTGGACGGTCGTGAGCATGAAGAACGACTTCGCGACGATGTTCTGATCGAGGTCGACCGGGTCGGCCGAGCGAGCTCTAGATCGGTTGAGGCTGCTCGGAATCGGGGGCCCGAGCCGTGAACAGGATCACGAGGCTCACTGCCGCCACCCACAGTGGGAAGAGCACGACCACGAGCTTGAAGAACGAGACGGTGAGCAACATCACGATCGCGATCGCGATACCCGACGATCGCGAGCCAGCGTCGGGAGGCTCCCCGTCCGCAGCGCAAGCGTGGAGACGGAGATCACGAACACTGCCGCAACGCGGACCCCGTAGACGTAGAGGAACGTATACGACAGCGCGCGGGCAAGACCGATCGCGTCGGGGCTCGGAACCGGTGCTCCCTGGAACTTCACCGACGCGAGCGGCGCCCCTGCGGCGGCAGCGGCGGCAAACAACATCGCTACGAAGAGCAAGCCGCTACCGAGGAAGACGGTCGCGAAGAACTGGTCTTCTCTTTGGCCGATGTGGCTCCGGATCACGGCGATGAACCACAGGAAGGCGATACCGGAGAACGGAGCGAGGTACAGACCGACTATCGCGAGACGCTTCACGTCGCCCCGGAGGTACCACTGGGCGATCTCGTCGGCACTGCTACCCGCTCCAGGCGCGCCACGAAGGAGGAGTAGCGACCCGATGAACAGCCCGGCAAACGCAAGACCGGCGGCTCCCGCTGCCCTTGGCGCTCGCAGGTCGCGTCCGACGGTAGCCAGGAGGCCTGTCGGCTCATCTCGATCCGCGACGGTCATCTGGATCTACGCGGCGGCAACTGCGGTGTCCGAAAGGTCCGAACCAGGTGACTCTGCCTTTGCTGCTTCGTGCGCGAGCGAGATCACGACGGCACCGACGAGTGCGAGGCCGAGCCCGATCACGGCGAGAGCGATGTGCCAGGCGGGGCGACTGAGCGTCTCGTTGAGCAGGATCGTTCCGATCGCGATGCCGACAACCGGGTTGGCGACAGAGACCGTCGCCACGGACGGAGCGAGGCGCCCCGTACCGAGAGACACCTGCTGCAAGATGAAGCCCCCAACGCCCGCGATCGCGAGCGCATAGCACTCCCAGTGCGAGAGCATCGTGCCGACGCTCTGGTGGAGGTAATCGAGGGTCGGTTTCGTCAGGGCGGCCGAGAGCCCGAACATGATTCCGGCGACCGTCCCATAGGTGGCCGCCGTCATCGTGAGATTGCCACCCTTCCCGACGAAGAGCAGCACCACGGAGACCACCGCGATGATGCCGATCGTGATAGCCCATTCGCTGTTCGGGGCGTTCTCGTTGCCTCCGGCCGGGTCACCGAAGTAGGCAAAGAGCCCGAGCCCGATGATGATCACGATGGCACCGATGACCTCCCGTCGCCCTACGTGTTGCCTCGTGAGGAGGTAGCCGAGCGGGAGCGCGAAGATGACGGTCGTGACGAGCAACGGCTGGATGATCGACAGCCGACCGCGGTCGAGAGCGGCCGCCTGGAATAGGTACCCGGTCAGAAGCGCAAGCGTCCCGAGCAGCCACCACGTCTGCCCGAGGAGGCGCATGAGCGACTTCGGATCTCCGAGCGAGATCGTGGGGAGGTTCAGGGCCCCCTTCTGCTGCAGGGTTGCCGCCAAGGCGAACAGAAAGGCGGCAGCGAGCGCAAGAGCGGCAGCGAGGTGCGTCACCGCGCGAGATTACGCCATGCGCCGGTCGTTGGCAACGGCCGCCTCACCATCGAGCTGCGGCAGGCCGCCGATTCCCTGTCGGTCGGCGCACAACGCGCGCTCGGCGTCTGGGGTTTCGCCAAACGCGGCCGCAGCGGTGACGCCGAGAAGTTCCAGCTCGGCTGTAACCGCCGGAACGTACTCGGGCGACACGGAGGTCTCCAACTCGAGGAGTGCAGCCCGGAGTCGGCGCATGACCTGGATGGAGGATGCCCCGTACACACGAATCTCGGTGACGCCGAGCGAGAGGTAGTCCTCGAACCGGTGAGCAGGCATCACGAGGCGCAACTCGTTGGCCTCGTCGCGATACTCCCAGCGCCCGTCGAGCCCCGGCGTCCGGCCGATCAGCGCGAGCGTATCCTCGAGGTGATCGATCACCTGCACAGCAGTCGTCGGATCGTTCACAGCAGGGGAGAGCGCCTTGATGGCGACGTCGACGAGAATCCGGAGCGCGAAGGCCGGGTCCTGGTCGATCGTCCGCTCGATCCCGAGCGCGAGCCTGCCGGCAAGGCGTCTCTCGGCGACCCGCGGAAACGGGGCCTTCCCGTAGACCTCGAGGAGAACGGCGTCGGAGGAGACGAAGTCACCGACGCCGTGGCGGAGGACGATCACCGCGCCGTGATGGCCGGCCCACGAGACCAGACCCTCGTCGTCGATCGCCTGCAACGCACCGGACTCCTTGCTGCGCACGACGAGCGTCGGTTCACGCTCGAGGATCGCCGCGAGCTCCGCATCGGCCCCGGCGCGACGCCTGGTGCTCGCAAGCTTCACCGTGGCGCGAAAGGCGTCGCGTCCCGCGTGCGCTGCGATGGATGCCACCCTGACGGGGCGGAGTCGATGGAGAACGCGGTCGAGGAAGACGAGGAAGAGGACAAGCCCGGCGCTGAGCAGAAACCCCGCCATCGAGACACCAAGGCTCGGGACCTCCTCGTCGATCCGCCGGATCAACGTGTACGAGAACACCAGCGTGCCCAGCAGCACCGCGAGTGTCGCCTTGAGAATGCTGTCCCTGTACCAGAGCCGCATGTACCTCGCCGAGAAGGTTCCAGTCGCCATCTGCACGACGAGCACGCTCACCGTCACGACGAAACCGATCAGACCGACCGACGCCCCAACGACCGTCGACAGCGCCGTCAGAGCGGTCTGAGGCGCATAATCCCACCCAGACGGGACGTGAGTCGCATTCTCGAATCGCACGCTAGCGTCGCTGAGGACGTACCCGAACAGGCCACCGAGAAGCGGTACCACCCACAGGCTTCCCTTCAGGGTCTGACGGACGCGGAAGGCAAGACCCCAGCTCATGGCGTCGAAGCCTACGACACGCGGCGGATCAGCCCGCCCGCACGATGCAGCGGAACCCGATGTGGGAGGTAGACGTATCTATCGCTTCCGCCTGCCGGGCAGCCGGGCGGTAACGGAAGCAGTAGTTCGGTGCGCAGAGGTGCGAACCCCCCTTGATCACCTTGCGTGGGATCAGCTCACCCGGCCCATAGCTCGCCTCGGTGCTCGTGACCCGCGGGTTCTGCGGGACACAGCACGGCTTGAGAGCGTCCTCAGGCCGCGTCGGCGCGAACCAGTCGGTCGTCCACTCCCAGACGTTGCCGGCCATGTCGTGGAGTCCGTAGCCGTTCGGTGGAAAGGAACCGACAGGCGAGGTGCCCTCGTAGCCGTCCGTCCTCAGGTTCTGCCACGGAAACTCCCCCTGCCAGACGTTCGCAGCCGGTGCTCCGCCGGGCTCGTGTTCGTCGCCCCACGTAAAGACTGCGCCTTCGAGGCCGCCTCGCGCCGCGACCTCCCATTCCGCCTCGGTCGGCAACTCCTTCCCGGCCCAAGCGGCGTACGCTTCAGCATCCTCGTACGCAACATGGGTGACCGGGTGGCGATCGCGGCCGTTCACCGTCGTCCCCTTCCCGCCCGGCCGTTTCCACATCGCTCCCGGGAGGTACTCCCACCAGTTCCGAACGTCGTCGAGACCGACACGGCCGGCCGGCTTGCGAAAGACGAGTGAGCCGGGCACGAGGAGCTCCGGATCGGCGTCTGGATACTGCGCTGCCTCCAGAGGCCGCTCGGCGACCGTGACATGCCCGGTGTCACGGACGAAGTGTCGGAACTCTCCCGCTGTGACAGGGTGCTGGTCGAGCCAGAAACCGTCGACCGCCACCTGATGGACGGGCTGTTCCTCGGGGTAGAAGTCGTTCGACCCGAGCCGGAACGTGCCACCTGGAACCCAGGCCATCCCCTCGGCCGGCTGGGATGACGATGAGCTGTCCTGTGCAGTCTCTGACGGTGCTTTGCTCATGGCTTTCTGGTCGAGAAGAGGGGTCGATTCCGTGAGGAGACCCGTCGGCAAGCGTCCGGGTGTTGCGAAGAGGATACGTTCTCGGGTGCCACTTCAACGAAATGGAGGATCCGATGGCCGAAATCAGCGAAGCCGACCTTGGAGAGATCGAAGCGTTGTTCGTCCAGACCGCGAGCGGCTTCGAGAGCGCCGATAGCCGGATCACGCTGCGTGGGGTCTCGCCTTCGACGCTGTACTTCTCGGATCGCCCGAGGCGTGAGGTCGGCCACATCTCGTCACAGCACTTCGTGGACATCTGGGACGACGGCGAGAACAGCTTCGAGATCGACCCACCGAACGCCGTCGTCTCGTTCCTCTCCGCCGACGGCGAGCCGCCCGAGGATGCCGTCGTCGTGATCACCGACCCGCAGCTCGAAGGCGACTCGTTGAGCTACGCGATCGACGTGCTGGAGGGAACGATGCCGGCCCGCTCCGGACCGGTCTCGCTTTTCATCGATCCGATGGGCCGTCCGCTCTCGCCGATGTCAGTCGCCGGCGTGCGGCGGCGGGAGAGAAGGAGGCTCTAGATGTGCCGCTGGCTCGCCTACTACGGATCGCCGCTGCCACTCGAGGAAGTGCTGTTCAAGCGCGAGCGATCACTCGTCGACCAGAGCCTGCATTCGAGGCTCGGCGCCACGACGACGAACGGTGACGGGTTCGGCGTCGGGTGGTACGAGTCCGCAGAGAAGCCCCACACGTACCGCAGCGCGCATCCGGCCTGGAACGACCGGAACTTGCGGGAGCTCGCGGCGGCTGTGTCCTCGCCGCTCTTCATGGCGCACATCCGCGCCTCGACCGGGAGCGCCGTCCAGGAGACGAACACCCACCCGTTCCGCTACGGGAACTGGCTCTGGATGCACAACGGGCTGATCCGCGAGTTCCCGACCGTCGTACGCGAGCTGCGGCTCGCTGTCGACCCGTCGCTGTACCCCTTCATCGAGGGGACAACCGACTCGGAGACGATGTTCTACCTCGCCCTGACATTCGGGCTCGAGGACGATCCCGGCCGCGCCGTCGAGCGGATGGTCGGCTTCGTCGAGGAGACGGGGCGCAAGCACGGGATCGAGCACCCGATCCAGATGACCGTCGCCACGAGTGACGGGCGCAGCTTGTGGGCGTTCCGGTATTCGAGTGAGCACGATTCACGCTCGCTCTTCTTCAGCACCCGGCTCGACGTGCTGAGGGAACTGCACCCAGAGGTCGCTGAGCTGCAGCTCCTCTCGGAGGAGTCGCGACTCGTCGTCTCGGAGCCACTCGGGGACCTCGAAGGCGCCTGGAACGAGGTGCCGGAGTCGAGCTGGGGCGTGGTCCACGAAGGACAGGACGAGATTCACCCTTTTACACCCCGCAGCCCCTCCGCAGCCCTAACTCCCGCAGCCCCTAGCTGCGGCAATGCGCTCGCCAGTGGCGGTCGCCCCGACAATCGGAGGTACGAGCACCATGACCCTGAAGCACCCCAAGGCGCCCGCCGGGCCGTCGAGCGATCTCCAGACGGTGTTCACCCTCGAGGGTGACGACATCCCGAGGCACCGCCTGCGCGACACCGAGCTCGCGCCCGACGTCGCCTACCAGATCATCCACGACGAGCTGATGCTCGACGGCAACGCCCGGATGAACCTGGCGACGTTCGTCAGCACCTGGATGGAGCCGCAGGCCGAGAAGCTGATGGCCGAGTGTCTCGACAAGAACATGATCGACAAGGACGAGTACCCGCAGACGGCGGAGCTCGAGATGCGTTGCGTCAACATCCTCAGCCGTCTCTGGAACGCCCCCGACGCGGCCGAGGCCGTCGGCTGCTCGACGACCGGTTCGAGCGAGGCGGCGATGCTCGGTGGCCTTGCCCTGAAGCGCCTTTGGCAGCATCGCCGCAAAGCCGAGGGCAAGGCAACCGACAAGCCGAACCTCGTGATGGGGATCAACGTTCAGGTCTGCTGGGAGAAGTTCGCCAACTACTGGGACGTCGAAATGCGCCTCGTGCCGATGGAGGGAGACCGTTTCCATCTCTCCGCCGAGGAGGCCGTGAAGCTCTGTGACGAGAACACGATCGGCGTCGTTGCGATTCTCGGTTCGACCTTCGACGGCTCATACGAGCCTGTCCAGGAGATCTGCGCCGCGCTCGACGAGCTGCAGGAGCGCACGGGCCTGGATATCCCGGTTCACGTCGACGGTGCGTCCGGTGCGTTCGTCGCACCGTTCGCCGACCCCGAGCTGGTCTGGGATTTCCAGCTCGAGCGCGTTGCTTCGATCAATGCGTCAGGTCACAAGTACGGGCTCGTCTACCCGGGTGTCGGGTGGATCGTCTGGCGCAACGCGGCGGCGCTGCCCGACGATCTGATCTTCTGGGTCAACTACCTGGGCGACAACATGCCGACGTTCGCACTGAACTTCTCACGACCCGGCGCCCAGGTCGTTGCGCAGTACTACAACTTCCTACGCCTCGGCTTTGCGGGGTACAGCAAGGTGCAGCTCTACTCGCGCGCAGTGGCAACGCGCCTCTCGGCAAAGATCGCCGAGATCGGGCCGTTCGAGCTGATCACGAAGGGCGACGAACTGCCGGTGTTCGCGTTCAAGCTCAAGGACGAGATCACCAACTTCACGGTCTTCGACGTCTCGAATTCGCTGCGCGAGCGCGGCTGGCTGCTGCCCGCGTACACGTTCCCCGCGAACCGCACCGATCTCGCCGCGCTGCGGGTCGTCGTGAAGATGGGATTCACTCACGACATGGGCGATCTGCTCGTGAAGGACGTGAAGCGACAGCTACCGCATCTGCAGGCCCAACCGGCACCCGTGCGGGACGCCTCGAACTCATCGAGCTTCCACCACTGAGAAGGACAACGCGAGCGGCGTTGATCCCCCCTTTTCCGACGCTGCTGGAATCTCTAGGATCTCCCGTCATGGTGAGTCGCCCGGAGCCCACCCGATGACAGAGGTGTCCGTTCCTCTGAGCGGCAGCGACGCTGCCCAAGCTGCGCCGCGGCGAAGGCTGACGGCCTGGACGCTGGGCGTCGTCGGCGTCACGTTTCTCGCCGGGCTGCTGTTCGGGTACGACCAGGGCGTCATCTCGGGTGCTCTGCCGATCCTCACGACTGACCTCGGTCTCAGCACGCTCCAGGCCGAAGTCATCACGAGCTGGGTCACGCTCGGCGCGCTCTTCGGGGCACTAGTCGCCGGGACGGTCGCCGACCGGGCGGGCCGACGACGCGCCGCGATCGTCGCCGGGGTGCTCTTCACGCTCGGAGCGATCATGGAGGCGTTCGCGCCCGGAGCCAGCGTCCTGACAGTGGGTCGCGTCGTCACCGGGTTCGGCGTCGGCTTCGCCTCGGTCGTGGCTCCGCTCTACGCGGCCGAGATGTCTCCGAAAAGGCTTCGGGGACGGTTTGTTTCGTCCTACCAGCTTGCGATAACCGTCGGGATCTTCATCGCCTATCTCGTCGACGACGCCCTCACAGGCGAGGGCCGGTGGCGCGCAATGTTTGCGCTGGCCGTGATCCCGGGTGCGCTGCTCGTCGTCGGCTTCCTGATCGTCCCCGAGTCCGCGCGTTGGCTCCTCAAGGTCGGGCGGCGCGACGAGGCTCTCGACGCGCTGACCAAGCTCGACCCGGAGGGCGCAAAGCAGGAGCTCGCTGACGTCGAGTCCGATCTCGAGCGGGAGGCGCGTGAGGGCGAAGCGACCTGGGGCGAGGTGTTCAGCAAGCGGCTACGTCGGCCGCTCTCGATCGGTATCGGACTAGCGGTCTTCCAGCAGGTAACAGGGATCAACGCGATCATCTACTACGCCAACGAGATCTTCGCGCGGGCCGGTTTCACGACGGCGCAGGAGCAAGCCAAGGCGACGCTCTACGCCGTTGGCCTCGTCAACGTTCTCGCAACGTTGATCGCGATCGCGTGGATCGACCGTCTCGGACGCCGACCGCTGCTCTTCGCCGGTCTTACGGGCATGGCGGTCAGCCTCGCCATGGTCGGCGTCTCGTTCGCGGCGTTCAGCAACACGCCGACGGGGACGACGAGCGTCACCGTCGGCGGCGTGCTCACGCTCGTTGCGCTCGTCATCTTCATCGCGTCGTTCGCCTTTTCACTCGGCCCGATCACATGGACGATGATCTCGGAGATCTACCCCAACAGGGTCCGCGGTAAGGCTGTTTCGCTGGCGACGGCGGTCAACTGGGCCGCTGCATTCCTCGTGACGCAGTTCTTCCTCTCGATCGTCAACGCGATCGGAGAGGCCACGACGTTCTTTCTCTTCTCGTCCCTGTGTATCGTCGCGTTCGTGTGGGCGTACTTCCGGGTCCCGGAGACGAGGGGACGATCACTGGAGGAGATCCAGGAGTTGTGGGGGCCCGACCAGCCGGCTCCGAACCGGTCCTGGGCCTGATCGTGGCCGACGCCCGACCCCTCCCGTCCGACCGAGCAGCACCGGCCGTCCTCGCGGTCGACGTCGGAGGGACGCACGTCAAGATGGTGGTGAACGGCATCCAGGAGCGCCGCCGGTTTTCTTCGGGTCCCCGGATGACCGCAGAGGCGATGGTGGCCGGGGTGATCGAGCTCACGGAGGACTGGGAATACACAGCGGTCTCGGTCGGGGTTCCGGCCATGGTGAGGGCGGGTCGCGTCGCCCACGAGCCTGTCAATCTCGGGGGCGGCTGGGTCGGGTTCGATTTCGAGTCGACGTTCCGAAAGCCGACCAAGGTCGCGAACGACGCCGCGATGCAGGCGCTCGGGAGCTACGACGGTGGCAGGATGCTGTTTCTCGGCCTCGGTACCGGCCTCGGCTCGGCAATGATCGTGGACGGGACTGTCGAGCCGATGGAGCTCGGCCATCTTCCGTTCCGGAAGGCCACGTATGAGGACTACGTCGGCCTTCGTGGCCTCGAGCGGCTCGGGAAGAAGCGGTGGCGCAAGGCCGTGCACGCGACGATCGCCACGCTCTCCGCGGCGCTCGAGCCGGAGTACGTGATCCTCGGTGGTGGCAACGCTGCCCGCCTCGACGAGCTCCCGGAGGACGTCCGGCTCGGCCACAACGAGGATGCCTTTCTCGGGGGCTTCCGCCTCTGGGTCTGAACCGGAGAGAACAGCCTCAGCCTACGACCCACGGCCCATGCCAGCGGCCGTGGCCCGCGACGAGCGCATCGCCCGCGACCGGCCCCCAGGAGCCTTTGGCGTAGGGAAGCACGGGTGGAGGAGCGTCGAGGAGCGGCTGCATGATCCGCCATGCCTCCTCCACTCCATCCTGGCGCGTGAAGCGAACCGTTTGCCCGACCATCGCCGCATGGAGCAGCACCTCGTAGGGCGTCGGCCCCTCGCCGCCCTCCGCGGCGAACGTCATGTCCAGCGTGATCGGAGCCGGCCGGCCGGAATCCGCACGATGCGCATCGAGGGTGACCTGGACACCCGTCGCAGGATCGAGGCGGACGACGAGTTGATTGGGGTCGCTCCTCGGGTCACGGAGGTGAAAGCCGAGCCTCGGCGGCTGCTTGAAGACGAGTCGCACCTCCGTCTGAGTCACGGGAAGGTGCTTCCCCGTGCGGATGAAGAACGGCACCCCCGACCAGCGCCAGTTTTCGACGTTGAGTCGTAGAGCCGCGTAGGTCTCTGTAGCCGACTCGGGTGCGACTCCTGCGATCGAGCGATATCCCTCGTGCTGGCCGCGTACGTAGTGCACGGGGTCGGCCGTCTCGACCGCCCGGAAGAGCGCGACCTGCGCGTCTTTCATCGTCTGTGGGTCGCCTCCAGCGGGTGCCTCCATCGCAACGGCGGCCACCACCTGCATGAGGTGATTGACGACGACGTCGCGCAAGGCACCGACGGGATCGTAGAAGTGCCCCCTGTCCTCGACGCCGAAGGCCTCGGCCATCGTGATCTGGACCGAGGCGATGTGATTCCGGTTCCAGATCGGCTCGAGCATCGTGTTCGCAAATCGGAGAAAGAGGATCTCCTCCAGGCCCATCTTCCCGAGGTAGTGGTCGATCCGAAGCAGCTGGGCCTCGTCGATGCTCTGATGGAGCTCGGCGGCGAGTGCCCGGGCGGAGTCGAGATCGTGTCCGAACGGCTTCTCGACGACGACGCGTCCGGCCCGGATGAGGCCGGCCGCGGCGAGGCCCTTGACGGTGCTGCCGAAGAGGAACGGCGGAATCTCGAGGTAGTAGACCGGATGATCCACGCCCCCGATCGCAGCGCCCACGCGCTGGTACGTCTCGGCGTCTGCAAAGTCGCCGGTGACGTACGAAAGGCGGGTCGCGAACCGCTCGAAGACATCCTCGTCGAGCGGCTCTCCCGTTGCCACGATCGACTCTCGAGCGCGCACGACCAGCTGGTCGATCGTCCAGTCGTCAACCGCGACTCCAACGACAGGACACGTGAGTAGCCCTCGCGCCTCGAGCCGGTAGAGAGATCGGAACGTCATCACCCTCGCCAGATCGCCTGTGATGCCGAACACCACCAGGACGTCGGCCGTCTGTTCCACGTCTCTCGCCATCCCTCCGCCTCCTCCGTCGTCACCGGGCACGAGCCTGGCGAGGACTGGAACGCTACCGGTGTGGGCGCCCTTACAGTGCAGGAGAGGTGGCGAAGAAGAAACACAAGAGCGACAAGAAGCGCGCGAATTGCGCGGGCGCCGAGGCACGCCGGGTGGCGAGCCTGGGTCGGCTCGAGAATGGGCTGCGGCAGGGGGGCGACTGGTACCACTGGGGGCCGTATCTGAGCGAGCGCCAGTGGGGCACCGTTCGCGAGGACTACAGCTCCGACGGGACAGCCTGGGAGTACTTGCCCCACGATCACGCCCGGTCACGGGCCTATCGTTGGGGGGAGGACGGGCTTGCCGGCTTCTCGGACGTCGAGCAACTCCTCTGCCTGGGTCTCGCTCTCTGGAACGGGCGAGACCCGATCCTGAAGGAGCGAATCTTCGGGCTGACCGGCAACCAGGGCAACCACGGCGAGGACGCCAAGGAGTACTGGTGGTACCTCGATGCAACTCCGTCGCACTCCTGGAACCGGTGGCGATACCACTACCCGCAAGGCGCGTATCCCTATGAGGAACTCGTCGAGGAGAACGCCACACGTGGCAAGCAGGATCCGGAATTCGAGCTGCTCGACACGGGAATCTTCGACGACGACCGCTACTGGATCGTCGAAGCCGACTACGCAAAGGCCGGACCGCACGACCTGCTCATCACCGTTCGCGTCACGAACCAGGGCCCTGAGGCGGACACGATCCACGTCCTGCCGACGACCTGGTACCGCAACACCTGGGCCTGGGACGACAACACCGAGAAACCTGCGCTCCGAGCCGCAGACGGGTTGGTCACGACCGAGCATCCGTTCCTCGGGACGCTCGAGCTTCACGCCGATGCCGGGCCGGACGGACGCGCTCCCACACTCCTCTTCTGCGACAACGAGACGAATGACGAGCGCATCTTCGGGACCGCGTCCCCGGCGTACCCGAAGGACGGCGTCAACGACCACGTCATCTCCGGCTCCGCCTCGGTCAATCCCGACTTGCACGGCACGAAGGCCGCGTACTGGTACCGGCTAGAGGTCGCGCCCGGGGCTACCATCGAGCTGCGGCTGCGGCTGCGGCCGGTGGGCAGCGAGGGCTCACCATGGGCCGACTTCGACGACGTGGCGGCGACGCGTCTCCGGGAGGCCGACGAGTTCTACGCCGAGCTGACGCCGCCGCGCGCGTCAGCCGACGAGGCGAACGTGATGCGCCAGGCCTTCGCCGGAATGTTGTGGAGCAAACAGCTGTACTACTACGACGTCGAACGGTGGCTCGACGGCGACCCCACGCAGCCCAGCCCACCGGAATCCCGCCTCGACGGACGCAACGCCCGCTGGAGGAACTTCGAGGCGTTCGACATCATGTCGATGCCCGATAAGTGGGAGTATCCGTGGTTCGCCGCCTGGGACATGGCCTTCCACTGTGTCGCGCTGGCGCACGTCGACCCGGCGTTTGCGAAGTACCAGCTCACGCTTCTCTGCCGAGAGTGGTTCCAGCACCCGAACGGGGCGATGCCCGCATACGAGTGGGCCTTCGACGACGTGAACCCGCCCGTGCAGGCACTGGCCGCACTCGAGGTGTTCGCCATCGACGGCGGCCGGGACATCGACTTCCTCAGCCGCATCTTCGACAAGCTGCTCGTGAACTTCACGTGGTGGGTGAACCGGCAGGACGCCGACGGCTCGAACGTCTTCGAAGGCGGGTTTCTGGGGCTCGACAACATCGGGCCGATCGACCGCTCCCACCTGCCGCCCGGCTACATGCTCGAGCAGTCCGACGCCACAGGCTGGATGGCGTCGTACGCCCTCAGCATGGCGGCGATCGCCTCGATCCTGAACCGGCACGGCCGGCCGACAACGGATCTCGTGGTCAAGTTCCTCGAGCACTTCGCGCTCATCTCCGACGCGATCCGGGAGAAAGGCCTCTGGGACGACGAGGACGGTTTCTACTACGACCAGCTGCGCCGGCCAGACGGCAACGTCGTGCCGGTGCGGGTCCGCTCGATGGTCGGCATCCTGCCGCTCACCGCGTTCGCCGTGATCGACGAGACGGTGCTACAGCGCGCGCAGACTGTTGGCAAGCGGTTCTCGCGCATGATGAGCGATCGGCACCTGAACCTCGAGCGCCATGCCGCCGACGGCCACATGCTCGGGGAGCCCGGCAACCGACGGCTACTGCTCGGCGTCGTCGAGGTGGAGCACCTCCTGCGGATCTTCACCCAGCTGTTCGACGAGGAGGAGTTTCTCTCGCCCTATGGGCTGCGGGCCGTGTCCCGCTGGCACCTCGAGCACCCCTACCACCTCGATCTCGAAGGCATGGAAGCGACCATCGACTATGAGCCCGCCGAATCCGCGACAGCGATGTTCGGCGGCAACTCGAACTGGCGAGGCCCGATCTGGTTCCCCGTCAACTACCTCATCGTCAGCGCGCTGCTCCGCTACGCGCGCTACTTCGGCGATGATGTCAAGCTCGAGTATCCGACCGGCTCGGGGCAACATCAGACGCTCGCCGAGATCGGGGATGACATCCGCCGCCGGCTCATCTCGCTCTTCCTCGTCGGAGAGGACGGCAGGCGGCCCTGCTTCGGCTGGGTCGAGAAGATGCAGACCGACCCCGCGTGGAAGGACAACCTTCTCTTCAACGAGTACTTCCACGGTGACAACGGCGCGGGACTCGGTGCCTCGCACCAGACGGGCTGGACCGGCATCGTGGCAGACATGATCCGGCGTGGAGGCGGCGCCGAGGTCCCTTCCCTGGCGGAGTTGATAGCCGGGACACACGCCGACGCGGAGTCGTGACGATCACCTTCGGCTCCGGCGTCCTCGGGGACATCATGGAGTCCTCGAAACGGGAATGGCTCGTCGCCGACGGCCTCGGAGGCTACGCGATGGGAACGTTGTCAGGGCTCCGCACGCGCCGCTACCACGGGCTTCTCGTCGTGGCGGTCGATGGACCAGGGGCACGGATGATGGGGCTCGTTGCCCTCGATCCGGTGCTCGTCGTCGGCGACTCCCAACACCGGCTCGCAACCGACGAGTGGGGTGACGGTACGGTCGATCCACGGGGGCACGAGCTGCTCGCCAGCTTCGAGCTCGACCGTGGCGTTCCTCGCTGGCGCTGGCAGGTTGGGGACATCGTCGTCGAGCGCGAACTCGCGATGGCTCACGGCCGGGCCGCGGTCGGTGTCGTCCACCGGCTCCTCCGAAGCGATCGGGCCGTGCGGCTCGAGTTGACCCCCCTCTGCACCTGGCGCAGCGTCCACGGCGAGCGGTTCGCAGGCTCGGACCCAAGGATCGAGGCAACACCCGGTGGCTTTGCGTTCGAGGAGGCATACCGGGTGACCGGCCCCGGATGGGTGTTTGCGGGCGAGTGGTATCGCAGCGTCAGGTGGCGGGAGGAGGCAGCGCGAGGTCTCGGCGATCGCGAGGATGTTTGGGCAGCGGGCAGATTCTGTGCGGACCTCGAGGCAGGACAGGAGGTCGAGATCACGGCGGCCGCCGCGCCTTTCAACGGCGATCTCCCCCGTGCGGCCGTGCTCGTACAGGAGGCGAGAAGGCGAGCGGACCGCCTCGCGACGAGCGCCGGAGCCACTGACGCACCAACACGACGGCTCGTGCAGGCGGCGGACCAGTTCGTGATCGAGACCGCCACAGGCCCTTCGGCAGTCGCCGGCTACCCCTGGTTCGGCGAATGGTCTCGCGACCTGATGACGTCGTACGAAGGGCTCTTTCTCGCCACCCGTCGGTTCGACGAAGGCCGTGACGTGCTCCGCCGGGCCGCCGCAACCGTCTCCCGTGGCATGCTCGCGAACACCGCGGACACGGGGACGCTCGAATACAACACGGCCGATGGGACCCTCTGGTTCATCCACGCGCTCGGGAGGCACGTCGCCACGACCGGTGACGACGACCTCGCGGCCGAGCTCGTCCCGACACTGACGGAGATCGTCTCCCACCACTTGGTCGGCACGCGCTTCGGCATCGGCGTCGATCCTGCCGACGGCCTGTTGCGTCAGGGGGCGGAAGGGTTGGCTCTGACCTGGATGGACGCTCGCATCGACGGTGCTCCGGTGACGCCCCGTGCAGGGAAGGCCGTCGAGGTCAACGCGCTCTGGGTCGCAGCGCTGTCGACCGCCGGCAGACTGGCGCGGAACGAAGCATGGGACTCGCTTGCCGCGACCGCGAAGCAGTCGTTCGCTCGCCGCTTCGTGCGGCCAGACGGCGAAGGCCTGCTCGACGTCATCGACGGTCCCATAGGTGATGACCGATCTGCGCGTCCGAACCAGCTGCTTGCGGTCTCGCTTCCCGGCGGGCCGCTCGGCGGAGAGCGGGCAGCCCGGCGGGTGGTCGATGCCTCCCGCGCCGCGCTTCTCACGCCTCTCGGGCTACGCTCACTCGCCCCGGACGACCCGGCGTACCACCCCTTCCATCGTGGTTCAGCTGCGGAACGCGATGGCGCCTACCACGAGGGCACGGTCTGGCCGTGGCTGATCGGGCCGTATGTCGACGCTGCGCTCCGTGTCGGCGTTCCGGTCACCGGTGTCCTCGACGGCCTGGAGGCTCACCTCGCGGAGTGGGGCGTCGGCTCCGTGTCCGAGACCGCCGACGGGGCCGCGCCGCACGCGGCGACCGGTTGCCCGTTCCAGGCGTGGTCGGTGGCCGAGGTGCTCAGGGTTTTCGACACGGGACGCGTGGAGACGACGTAGAGCCCTCAAGCGTCGGGCTTTGTGCCGTGCTCGGCCTGCTTAGCGGCCTGCTTTGCCTCTTTCTTCTCAGCCTTCCGGGCCTTGTGGGCCGCTGACTGCTCCGCCGCTTTTTCCTTCGCTCCGGTATAGGACGTCCCGACGAGTTGCTTGCCTCCAGTCCAGCCGAAGACCCAGGTGACCATCACAATGGCGAACACGCAGTTCCACGCGGTCACGATGAGCTGCTGACCGAGTGAGTACGCGGTTGCGTTCGCCGTGGTCGTCACGCTCGAGAGTGAGACACTGTTGACCGCCTGGGTGATCCCGACACCTCCCGGCGTGAACGAGACGGTGTTCGCGAGCGAGTTGCCGCCGACAACAGACATGACGGTGTGGAAGGTCACTGGAATGCCGTATGCGGCAAGGAAGATCGCGATCACGATGAGCTTCGCGACCCACGATCCGAACGACGGCAGCAATACCTTGATCACGTAGTCACGCTTGTTGGCGAGGATCGCACCGCCCTGCTTGGCCTTGTCCCAGAGCCCCTGGATCTTTCCCCAGAACTTCCTCGCGAGGAGCACGACCAGCACGACACTTCCGATGATCAGGAGCGGCACGAGGAAGCGGTGCGCGTCGACAAAACCGAGCTGCAGGTTGAAGGTTCCGGGCACGGAAATGAAGAGGTAGAGATAGACGAACGTCCCGATGACGGTGTAGAAGATCTTCTGCACGAGAGTCGCGCCGAGGACACCAGCGAACGTCGAGCCGCGGATCAGCGCGACATACATCAGGAGTGACGCGAACGTGCCGATGTTCGCAGGAAGGAAGCCGTTCATCGCCACACCGGCGGCGTAGGCGGCAAGGATGTCGCGGTAGCGCACGCCGCCATCCGGGTACCCGGCTGCGAGGATGAAGTACCAAGCGAGGGCAGCCAGGGTCGTCTGGATCGTCTGGAAGAAGACCCCCGCCACGATGTACTCGGGCGAGATCTCCTTCATCGTCTGCCAGACGGAATCGAACCACCCGAGAACGTCGAATCCGGCGAGGCGACAGATCAGGAGGATGACGGCGAGCCCGACGATCCAGAGGGCTATCTTGATGAGGCGACTCGACCGCGAGCGGTCATGGAACGGCGTCACCGTGCGGACCGTGTGGTGGAGCACGCTCACGACGTGAGGCTATCGCGTCCAGAGGATGGCCCGCCGGCGCGACGTCTCCATCGTGCCGACTCACAGTGGGGCCGCCGCGCTCACACGCTCGACGGCCCCACCAGAGATCTCCTACCGTGCAGTAGCGATGTCTGCCTGACTCTCGTCCCACCGTGCCGTCAACGCGTAGAGCACGATCACGTTAAGGGTCAGCGCGGTGAGCGCCCACAGCGGATACTGGCTGTTGCCCAGGAAGCCGAGCTGCGCGAAGAAGTTCACGGCGACAACGAGGATCGTGAACCATCGCGCCCATCCCTGCCCACCGAGCAGTCCGAGGCCTGCGAGCACGAGGAGGACACCCCACAGCATCAGGATCCAACTCCACGTCGTCAGATTGACGGCGAGAAAGCCCGACGAGGTGACGACGTAGTAGTCGTCCTTGAACAAGCCGATCAACCCCTGGAAGAAGTCGATCACGCCGATGATCAGCATCAGGATGCCGGCGAATCCGATCCAGCCGGCCATGCTCTTCGAATTCATCCTCCCTACCTCCCGTTCGGGACGCCGCACCGTTGCGTCGTCGGAACACGGTTTTCACGCGGGCCGGCCGTTTCCTGCGAGCAGCGCCCGTTCGCTTGCGAGCCTCCGCACAACGTTCCCAGGCACCGCCGACGGGCCGGGCCTCTCCGAGCAGGCATCAGGTAGGCCCCGTCGAACTCACTGATGTCCCTCAGATGAGTTAGGAGAAGTCATTGTGACGAGCATCCCCGGGCCGCACCTCCTCCTGCGGTACGAGAAGTCCCTGGAGCAGACGTTCGAGGACTTCCAGGATCCGAAACAGGAGTGGCGCCGACTCTTCTCGGAGCTGCTCGGGACGTTCTTCCTCGTCCTCGTCGCTGCGGGCGGCGGGATGATGGGCCAGGCGTTCCCCGACACGATCAGTCGCACGGCAGCAGTCGTCGCCCCCGGGCTGATGGTGATGGGGGTGATCCTCTTCATGGGTAAGGTCTCCGGCGCGCACCTGAACCCGGCTGTCACTGTTGCTTTCACGCTCCGCGGCGACTTCCCGTGGCGGCGAGTTCCGGGGTACATCGTCGTCCAGTTGATCGGTGCCTCGCTCGCTGCGTTGTTCCTCCACGCGGTCATCAACGTCTCCGCCACCTACGGATCGAACTACCCCTCTGCGAGCTACTCGGGCGGTGACGCATTCCTGATGGAGGCGGTTCTCACACTCGGGCTCGTCAGCGTGATCCTCGGCACCGCGTCCGGCGCCCAGAGCATCGGCGTCTTCGGAGCACTCGGAGTGGCCGGATACATCGCACTCGCAGGACTCTGGGGCAGCCCTATCTCGGGCGCCTCGATGAACCCAGCGAGAACCTTCGGGCCCGATCTCGTCGGCACCGACTTCGGAAGCTACTGGGTCTACGTAGCCGGTCCGCTCGTCGGCGCGGTTCTCGCAGTCGGGGTGGCGTGGGTCCTCCGAGGGCCCGGCGGAGGCAAGGCCGGCTCCGGCGCCGCACAGGGAGACCTCTTCACCGAGGTCGAGCACGGCGACAAAGCCTGAGATCGAGCCGGGTGGGCCGCCCGCTTGAAGGGCGGCCCACCGGACAAAGAAGATCTGACCTAGCGCTATTTGAGGTCGCCGACTTCGTTGCCCATATAGAGCGATGGCAGGTTGAGTCCGGGCGGGAAGTCAGCGGGAAAGGTCGTTACACACGACGGCCCTGCCTGGGACGGGCACCACGGCGGAAATCCCCGAAATTGAACGGCTTCTGAGCCCATTCGGGGTAGGCGACTGAATTGTGTCCACCCGAGCAACCCCGGAGCCCGCCGCGTAGTCGATCGGACCGCCACCTCATGAAGACTCTCCTCGATCGTTGGTCACACAGACTCGCAGCCCTGTGCCTCATAACCGTCGAGCCACACTGGACACCACTGACACACGTCGGCTCGCCATCAAGAGAACGGCCTGTTCGACAAGGATCGCCACCATGTGATTACCTTTGGCTCTGGCGAGCCAGCGTTGCCGCCACCCGTCACTTGAAGCGAGAGCGAGCCTTCAATGTCCACCAGCGAAACGGGTGCGATCAGCCTGCGAGTCCTGTTCGTCTATTACACACACACCCAGCAGGCGCTCAGGGCGGCCGAGGCGATGACCGAGACGCTGAGCGAACGCGGGTACGACGTCACCCGAGCCGCGATCGAGTTCACGGACGAGAAGTACGCGAAAAACTTTTCGACGTTCCCCTTCAAACACGCCGTGTTCGGCATCCTCCCGCTGCTGTGGCCACAGCTCCGCCAGAACACCGGCGAGATCCAGATCCCCGAGGTGGCGCGTGAAGGCGACTACGACCTCGTCTGCTTCGGTTCGCCGACGTGGTTCTTCAGGACTGCCATGCCGCTGCGTTCGTATCTGGAATCCGAGGAGGCCGGCAAGATCCTGGCCGGCAAGCCCTTCTCGGCATACATCATCTGCCGCCGATACTCGAGCATGAACCTGCGAGAGGTCGAGAAGCGTGGCACCGCCGCGGGCGGCAGCTACCTCGAAGGCACTCGCTTTACGTACGAAGGTGGCCAGATCCGGTCGCTGCTATCACTCCTCAGCTATTTCGGCAAGGGTGAGATGCGCGAACGGTCCTTCGGGATCAAGATCCCCCCAACGAATCTCAAGTCGAACTTCGAGGAAAAAGCTCACGCTTTTGCGAACCAGCTGGCAGACGGCCTCGAGACCTCCCGCACCTAGCCCGTGCCGATCGACGGTTCACCGAAATGCATCTCAGCGTGACTCTGGGGGCAACCGCTCTCGAGTTGTCGCGTGTGCAGTTCGCGTTGACGACGCTGTTCCATTTCATCTTCGTTCCGTTGACGCTGGGGTTGGCGCCGCTGCTGGCGATCATGCAGACGCTCGCGTATCGGACGAAGGACGAGAAGTGGGAGCGCCTGGTGCGGTTCTTCGGGACGTTGTTCTTGATCAACTTCGCGATCGGGACGGCTACCGGGATCGTGCAGGAGTTCGAGTTCGGGATGAACTGGTCGTCGTTCTCGAAGTACGTCGGTGATGTGTTCGGCGCTCCGCTAGCGATCGAGGGGCTGGGCGCGTTCATGCTCGAGTCGACCTTCATTGGACTCTGGGTCTTCGGGCGCGACCGGTTGGCGCCGAAGGTGCACCTGGCGACGATTTACCTCGTCTGGGCGGGAACCTGGCTGTCCGCCTATTTCATCATCGTGGCGAACTCGTGGATGCAGCACCCGGTCGGCTATGAGATCAACAAGTCGACGAACACGGCCCAGGCGAACGACATCTGGACGATCATGTTCCAGAAGTTCGCGATCTACGCGTATGTGCACGTGATCCTGGCGGGGTGCCTGACGGGCGGTTTCGTCATGCTCGGCGTAGCCGCGTGGCATCTGCGTCAGGGTCGTAACGTCGATGTCTTTCGCTCGGCGGCGAAGCTCGCGATCGTACTGATGGTGCCGCTGACCGCGTTCCAGCTCTATGTCGGCAACTCCTTCGGGATCGAGACAACGAAGGCGCAGCCGATGAAGATCGCGGCCACCGAGGCGCTGTGGGACACGGAAGAGCCAGCGTCGTTCTCGATCTTCCAGATCGGGGGCTTCACACAAAGTGACCAGACTCCGAGCTTCTCGATCGAGATCCCCGGGTTGTTGTCGTACCTCGCGACGGGCTCTTTCCAGGGGAAGGTGGTCGGCCTCAACGAGAACCAGAAGCAGGAGGCCGCCCAGTTCGGACCAGGCAACTACAAGCCGATGATCGAGCTTGCGTACTGGTGCATGCGCGTGATGGCGTATCTCGGCGGCCTGATGTTGCTTCTCGCTCTGTGGGGCGCCTGGCTGCTCTGGCGCCGCGACATCACGCAGGCGAAGTGGTTCCAGCGTACTGCGGTCGGCGGCATCGCGCTGCCTTTCCTCGCCTGCTTCGGCGGCTGGATCCTGACCGAGACGGGCCGCCAGCCGTGGATCGTCTGGGGATTGCAGAAGACTGCCGATGCTGTCTCACCAACGTCGACGACGGCCAAGGTGGCGTTCAGTCTCGGGGTGTTCGTGGCTCTGTACCTGATGCTCGCGGCGGTCGATTTCTGGCTGATGCGCCGCTACGCCCGCCTCGACCCCCCTGACACCAGCTCTGAGGGAGGGACGCCGGCAGCAACGCCGGCGCCTAGCTACTAGTGCCGCGTCTTCTATCTCATGCTCGTCTGCCCCATCCGCAGTCGACGGTTCTGTCCGCTCCCGGGAGAGGCTGCGCCCTCTCCCCTACCGACGCTCCGAGCCCGCATTCGGGGACGGTGGCCTAATGCAGACGACCTGGTTCTGGCTGTTGTGCGCGCTGTGGTCGCTCTACTTCGTGACCGAGGGCTTCGACTTCGGGGTCGGCATGCTGCTCCCCGTGCTGGGACGCAGCGAGGACGACCGCCGAACGATGCTGCAGGCGATCGGCCCGTTCTGGGACGGCAACGAGGTCTGGCTGATCATCGCCGGTGCAGCAACCTTCGCCGCCTTCCCGGTCTGGTACGCAACGATGTTCTCCGGCTTCTATATCGCCCTGCTCCTCGTACTCGTGCTCCTGATCGTCCGCGTGATCTCGTTCGAATGGCGCGGCAAGACCGAGAGCCCCCGCTGGCGAGCGGTCTGGAGCTGGCTCAACACGACCGCCGCCGTCGGGCTCCCACTGATCTGGGGCATTGCGTTCTCGAGCCTCTTGCACGGAGTTCCGATCTCGTCGGAGCAAGAGTTCACCGGCACCTTCTGGGCTCTCTTCACGCCGTACACCGTCGTCGCGGGGATCGCATTCGTCCTGCTGTTCGCGCTACACGGCGCCGTCTACCTGACGCTCCGAACGACCGGTGACCTCCACACCCGCGTCGTCCGCGCAGCGGCCCGCCTCGCAGTGCCGGCCGCGCTCGTCGGCGCGGCGTTCCTCGTCTGGACGCTCGCCGTCGGAATCGACAAGAACGACCAGGACCTCTTCCCCGGCGTTGTAATCGTCGTAGGCGCGGCTGTCTGCGCAGTTGCGGCGGTCATACTCACGCGGCGGCGGCGGGAGGGCCTGGCGTTCGGCTCTACAGCCGCCACTATCGTGCTCGCGGTTGTGCTGCTGTTCACCGAGCTCTACCCACGGGTGATGGTCTCGTCGACCGACTTCGCCGACAGCCTCACTACCACCAACGCCTCGTCCGGGCACTACACCCTCACGGTACTGAGCATCATCACGCTCGCCCTGCTGCCGGTCATCCTGCTCTACCAGGCCTGGAGCTACCACGTCTTCCGCGCCCGGCTCGGACGCGCAGATCCCACGGCTAGCCCGATCGACCTTCTGACCGCGAAGAAGAGCGCCGATCCGGCACCTGACGCCTGACCTCGATTTCAGCCGGCCGTAGACTCGCAGTCGTGCGAGCGCTCGACCCGCGCCTTCTCCGTCGCGCGCGCGCCGCTCGCGTCGCGCTCGGAGCCGATGCGATCCTCGGGATCGTAGCGGCGTTGCTCGTCCTGGCTCAGGCCGTGTTGCTCGCACGGGTCGCGGCGAGGGCATTCGGCGGCGCCACGCTCGCAGACGTCACCGTGCCTCTCGTCCTTCTCGTCGTCGTCGTCGTCGCGCGCGCTCTCGCCACGTCGGGCTTCGAGACGATCGGTGCCTGGTCGGCGGCCGGGGTCGTCTCGCAGCTGCGACTCGATCTCGTCACGGCACGGTTGCAAGGTGCTCCGACCGCGCTCGACGGAGCCCAGAGTGCCGAGGTGGCTACCGCCGCCGTGGACGGTGCCGATGCGCTCGAGGGTCTGTTCGGCCGGTATCTCCCCCAGCTCGTCCTCGCCGTCGTCGTCCCACTCGCGGTGCTCGCACTCGTCGCGTCTCTCGACCTCGTATCCGCCGGGCTGATGCTGATGACGCTGCCGCTCGTGCCTGTGTTCTTCTGGCTGATCGGCCGTGCCACCGGGGCTCGTGCCCGTGAACGCTGGCAGGCGATGTCGCTTCTCGCAACCCACTTCCTCGACGTCGTCCGAGGGCTGCCGACCCTGCGGGCTTTCAACCGTGGCGAGGCGCAGGCCGAGCGAATCGAGCAGGTGAGCGACGAGTACCGCAGGGCGACGATGAGCACACTACGGCTCGCTTTTCTCTCGGGCACGGTCCTCGAGCTGGCCGCAACGCTCGGCGTCGCTCTCGTCGCCGTGACGGTCGGCGTCAGGCTCGTCGACGGCGGAATCGCGTTCGAGCCGGCGCTGACCGTGCTCGTGCTGGCGCCCGAGCTGTACCTGCCACTCCGCAACCTCGCGGCAGGGTTCCACGCGAGCTCCGACGGGATCGCGGTCGCGGATCGGCTGCTCGAGCTCATCGAGCAGCCTCTGGCGGTTACCGCAGGCGCGACCGTCCCTCCAGATCTGAGCGATGTCCCTATCCGCTTCGAATCCGTGTCGTTCGCGTACCCCGACCGGACGCTCGCCGCGATCGCGGGCGTAACGCTCGCTATCGCGCCCGGCGAGACGGTCGCGCTCGTCGGTCCGAGCGGAGGTGGCAAAAGCACGCTCGCCTCCTTGCTCCTGCGTTTCCACGCGCCGTCGTCCGGCCGGATTCTCCTCGGCGACATCGACCTGAATGCGTGCGACCCACCCGCGTGGCACAGACAGATCGCCTGGGTCCCACAGAGCCCTACGCTCTTTCACGGCACGATTGCCGACAACATCCGGCTCGGCGACTCGACTGCCTCGGATGGCCGCGTGCTCGAGGCGGCGGCGCTGGCGGGTGCCGACGGCGTCATCGGCGGCCTCCCGAACGGCTACGCCACCGTCGTCGGGGAGGGGGGCCGGATGCTCTCGACGGGCGAACGGCAACGCATTGCCCTGGCCAGGGCGTTCCTGCGGGACGCACCCCTTGTCATCCTCGACGAGCCGACCGCGAACCTCGATCCGGAGAACGCGTGGATCGTGGGCGAGGCAGTCGAACGCCTTCGGCGCGGCCGCACGATGCTGCTGATCGCTCACGACTCCGGGCTCGCGGCGCGTGCCGACCGGGTGGTCAGGATCGTCGATGGCCAGATTGCGGGCGCGCCGGCGTGAGCGCGACTCTCAGGAGACTCCTCGGCCTCGCGGCGATGCCGCGGAGGCGCGTTGCGCTCTCGATCTCGCTCGCAGCATTGACCATTCTCCTCGGAGTCGGGCTGATCACGACCTCCGGGTATCTCATCTCACGCGCAGCCGAACAGCCTCCGATCCTGTCTCTCACGGAGGCGATCGTGCTCGTCCGCTTCTTCGGCCTCTCGCGGCCTCTCGCGCGCTACTTCGACCGTCTCGTCTCCCATGACCTGGCGCTCCGATCACTCGGCCAGATACGGGCTCGGTTCTACACCCGCATCGAGCCGCTGGCACCGGCGCAGCTCGGGAGCTTCCGCCGCGGCGATCTCGTCAGCAGGATGGTGGGGGACGTCGATGCCCTACAGGGTCTGTACCTCAGAGGCCTCGGGCCACCGGCCGCCGCTGTCGCGGTCGCGACCGTGTCCGTTGCGACGGCGGCTCTGATCCTTCCGGTGGCCGGGCTGATCCTTGCCGTGGGCCTGTTCCTTGCCGGTGTTTGCGTGCCTCTGCTCTCGGGAACGCTCTCCCGCGCTACGTCCAGACGCCGTGCGGCTGCGCGCGGAGAGCTGGTGGCCGACCTCGTGGAACTCTTCCGAGGGGCACCCGAGCTCGTGCTCTATGGTCGCGAGAATGACCGGCTGGAGGCCGTTCGTGCAGGCGATCGCGAACTCGCGCACCATGTGCGCCGTGGCGCCCTGGTCGCCGGGCTCGGCTCAGGGCTTTTGACCTTCGCTGCAGGCATTACCACGGTTGGCGTGCTTGCCGCCGCAGTGTCAGCGCATTCGACGGGCGCACTCGACCGGGTGCTCGTTGCGACTGTTGCGCTCCTGGCACTCGCCTCGTTCGAGGCCGTCGTCGCGCTTCCGGGCGCAGCGCAGGAGCTCGCTGCCACCAACGCAGCCGGGCGACGAGTCCTGGAGCTGATCGACACGGTGCCCGTTATCACCGACCCGTCGTCTCCGCGGACCCCATCCGGAGGGCCTGGCGCCGTGGCTCTCGAATCGGTGACGGCGCGGTACACAGCAGGCAGCAGGCCAGTGCTCGACGGCTTCGACCTGCGGATCGAGCCGGGTCGTCGGATCGCGCTCGCCGGCGAGAGCGGCGCCGGCAAGACGACGGTGACCAATCTCCTGTTCCGGTTCCTCGATCCCGAGACAGGACGGGTCACGATCGGCGGGCAGGATGTAAGAGAGATGCGCCAGGAGGACGTACGCCGAACATTTGCGCTCGCCGGCCAGGAAGCTCACGTCTTCAACTCGACGATCCGCGAGAACCTCCTGCTCGCGCGGCCGGATGCGGGAGATGCAGAGGTCATGGAGGCGCTTGGGCGCGCGCGCCTCGCCGAGTGGGTAGAAGGCCTCCCGCTCGGACTCGACACACTCGTCGGTGAGGAAGGAGCACGGCTGTCAGGTGGCCAGCGCCAGCGCCTCGTGCTCGCACGGGCATTGCTCGTCGACGCACCTGTTCTCGTCCTCGACGAGCCGACTGCTCACCTCGACCCGGAAACCGCCGAGGATCTGATGCGCGATGTCTTCGCCGCAGCGGCGGAACGGTCGATTCTGCTGATCACTCATCGGCGAGAAGGCCTCGACCTGGTGGACGAGATCGTCGAGTTGGTCGAGGGGAGGCGCAGGAGCTGAGAGACGGGCTGCACCATGCGGCCACTCGCACGGCCGTACCCGCCTTGCTTCACGATGAGTAGGCTGAGCAACCCGTGGTGACCACATGACTCTCGTCTGGGCCGGGATCGTCGTCGTCGGCGTCGTCGCCGTCACGATCGGCGTGATGCTGCTCGTGCGCCGGACGGCGCCGGCGGGGAGCTATTTCGAAGACGGTGACCGCGCGGCGGGAGTGTTCGGCGTCCTCTCGACAGGGTTCGCCATCCTGCTCGGGTTCGTCGTCTTCCTGTCGTTCGAAAGTTACGACACCTCGCGTTCAGGCGCCGAGACGGAGGCACAGGTTGTCGTTCAGCAGTTCCAAACGGCGCAACTCTTACCCGTGGCCGCGCGGAAACCGTTGTCGGAAGGCCTGCTTTGCTACGCCCGCGCCGTCGCGCGCCAGGAGTGGCCGCAGATGACCTCGGGGGCCGGAGCCGACCTCTTCAATCCGTGGACGGTGCCCATGTTTCGCACGCTACAGACGATCGAGCCGCGCTCGAACTCGGAGCAAGCTGCATACGCCGTCTGGCTCGATCAGCAATCCGAGCGACAGGTCGCGCGGTCCGACCGCACGCACGGAGCCGAAGGGGTGATTCCCGCGCCACTCTGGATCGTGCTGTTCCTTTCAGCCGGGGTGATCTTCGTCTTCATGCTCCTCTTCGCCGACAGTGCCGAGCGCGCGTTCGTGCAGGCGACGATGATGGGCGGGGTCGCGATCGTGATCGCGTCAGCTCTCCTCCTGCTGTGGTTCCTCGACAACCCGTATCACTCGGGTGCCGGGGGCCTTCGCCCGGTGGCGATGGAACGAGCTCTCGTCCAGCTCGACGCGGCGACGAAGGCCGTAGGGCTGCAGCTCGACCCGCCGTGCGATGCTCGAGGGGTGGCCACGTGACCTCGACGTTATCTGCGGGCTAGCCGACCAGGTTCACGAGCCGGAACGTCTCGCAGACGACGATCGTGTCGTCGTCGATCGGTACCGGGGGATCTCCAAGAGTCGCGACCATCTCTGCCGAGGTGAAGAACCGGACGTGCGCCTCGCGCCAGGCTGCGACCGTCTCGAACCCTTCTCCTTCGTCGATTGCGAACTGCAGTCCGACGTCGCCGAACCGTTGCAACTCGATCGCGACCGTCTCGATCACCGCGACGCCGCGGCCGCTCGAATCGACGACGAGCGCTCGTGACCCAACCCCCTCGAGCGGCTCGCCCTCACGGAGGTATTCCTCGTAGAGCCCGGTTGTCGTCGTCTTGGCGCCGCTGAGAATCGCCGCTACGAGCTTGTCGCGGAGCGGGCCGGGGAAGCCGAACTCGGCGGGTGGGAGCGAGCTCACGGAAGTCTCCTTGCCGCCTCGTCGAGCACAGCGGTCAGGACCGCACAGATGACGAACGCGCTTGCGCTCAGGTAGACGAAGAGCAGGAACGCGAAGATCGCGCTCGCAGAGCCATAGAGCTGTCCAAAGTCTGCAGGGCCGGCGAGGTACCAGGCGAGGCCGATCTGGATGGCCTGGAAACCGAGTGCCGCAAGGCCGGCGCCGATCAGAGCGGGGCGCCACCCCGGCTTGCGGTGAGGCAGATAGCGATAGAGCAGCACGATGACGGCGAACGCCAAGGCGATGGGGACGAAGATTCCGAGAACGATCCCGAACCCGAATGGCTGCCAGCCGAGTGCTTCGTCGACATTCTGGCTCAGTTTGCGAGCAACGCTCTCCAGCATCGAGACCACCACGGCGGCGAGGACGACGCCGAGTGCTCCGAGCACGAGCAGCCCGCTGACGAGTCTCCCGCGAACCAGGCTTCGGGAGACGCCATCGTCGAAGATGACAGCCAGCGTCTTCTGCATCGAGTTCATGACCCCGGTCGCGCCCCACAGGGCGAGTCCGAGGGTGACGAGCCCGGCGAGGCTCCAGGGAGACGGCACGGAGGTGATGAGCGAGTCGAGCTTGGCCGCTCCCTGCGGGGAAAGGTCGAACTGGTCAGAGATCGCGGAGACGAGATCCTGCTGGTCGACGCGGCTCGAGGACAGGATCTGGGTGAGGACCATCGCGACGAACGTCGCGAGGGGAACGAGGGAAAAGAGGGCGCGATAGGAGATCGCGGCCGCGAACTGCGAGCCACCGAGACGGCCATAGCGAGCGAGGACGTCCCGGACGAGGCCGACGAGCCCCCGGAGCCGTGACGGTTTCACGCGAACTGGCGAACGAGAGCATCGACGATCAGCGCTGCTCCGAGGCCGAGGGAGAGCCACACGCGCAACTGCGCCGCATGTGTCGTCAGCCACGACTGGCCGCGTTCGAGGATCACCGCAGCGCGCTCTCCCGCGATGATTACGATCCCGACGGGCACCGACACGAGCACTGTTGCCACGGCAATGTAAAGCACGACCAACGTCGCATCCTCAGCGGCGCCGAGACCCGCACTGCTGATTGCACCCATGGCAAGCAGCGTGAGCACGAGCCGCTTCGGCCCCCCGAAGCCGAGCAACCCGGCCATCGAGAGCGCCGCTGCAGGACGTACCTTGGCGAGCCCCGCCAGGATCGCGCTGCCGCGGCTGCTGCCTTGCACTCCCTGCTTCGGTGGCGCGTTTCGCTGTTGCAGTCCCACCACGATCAGAGCGGCACCGAGCAGGAACGTGAGGCCGTTCTCGACCGCCTCGTGGGAGTCGACCCGCGCGACGAATGCCTCACCGACGAACAGCCCGACGAGGCACGCGAGCGAGGTGCCGACCAGGAACCCGGTCAGGAACGCGATGCCATTCGTGCGCGGATGTTCGCTCCGGATGACGACGAAGGTCGCCGTCAATACGAGAGGGCTCGCGGCCGCGATGAGCGCGTAGAACAGGACGTGAGCGCCGGCGACGATCACGCCCGGAACCAGAGACATGAGGCGAGCTGGCGCAGCCGCTCGATCGGTGGCGTCACCCGGAGACCGTATCGCGCCGGATCAGATGTCACCGATTCACGGTAGCGTTGAGGTGGAATGAAATACGACAACACGATCGCCGACCTCGTTCGCATCGTCGAGGCAGTCGGGGCCGGGATCATGGTCGTTGGCGGACTCGGTGCGTTTCTCATCTTCCTGGGCCGAGCGTGGAAACCCGAACGGCGGCCCGGCTCCTACGTCGAGCTGCGGCGGAACCTCGGCCGTTCGATCCTCCTCGGCCTCGAGGTGTTGATCGTGGCCGACATCGTGCGAACGATCGTCATCGACCAGACGTTCGAGAGCGTCACCGTCCTGGGAATCGTCGTCCTGATCCGGATCCTGCTCAGCTTCTCGCTCGAGGTGGAGATGGACGGGATGTGGCCGTGGAACGGCTGGAAGCGGAAGACACCTATGTCGTAGCGGCAGTGCCGTTGAGCTGGTATCGCCAGCCGAGCAGCGTGTCGTGCACGGCCGCGGCACCGATCAGTTCGGTGTCGGGCACCTTCAGCTCGGCCGGGTGAAGGATGAACGGTCGCGTCTGCGGGCCGCCGATGCCCCCGTGGAACGAGATCAGCTCCTCGAATGCGCAACCGGTCTCGAGGGACGGGTCGTAGAAGCTGCCGATCATGATGTCGGCGACGTGGGTGAAGCCGTCCGTGCGCAGCAGGTGCTGCGGGGCAGTCGGCGAGAAGTGCGCGAGCGGGTCGTCGCCCTCGACCCTCCCGTCCGCGAGGTAGTGCGTCCCGCTACCGCCAAGCACGACAGCACCGTGCTCGGACGAGCGGACGAGCAGCCAGCCGACGTGAGGGTGGTTGCGGAGAGCCGGGATCAGGTCGGGATGGCGCTCGTTCATCTCCTCGAGCGACAGCCGGCGACGCTCCTCCATCAGATACACGAGGCCGAGGTTGCCGGAGCCCATGACGACGACATCCTTGTCGGAGACGTCGTTCTTCTTGTGCTTCTTCTCGGGTGCCTTGCCGGTCGCCTCCCCGAGCGCATTGCCGACCATCGAGCTCTGCTCGTCACCACCGGCGAGACCGCTGACGCTTCCGCGGGAGAGCGAGCGCTCGACGAGCTCGTCGAGCCCGTAGCCGTTGCGCTGCTTGAACGTCGCTCCCTGCGTCTGCCCGTGGTCCGAGAGGACGACGATCTCGTACGGCCGCGACGCATACGGGCGCGCCTGCTCGATCCGGCCGAATTGCTGGTCGAGCTTGCGCAGCGCCTCGAGCGTATCGGCGCGTTCGAGGCCCGAGTGGTGCGCAACCTCGTCGTAGCTCGAGAACGTCGCGTAGATCGCAGGACGGCCCTTCATCATGTCCCCGAGCACGCCGTAGACGATCAGGTCGCGCACGAAAACGCACAAGGCCCCACGCATCAGTGGGTAATACCCCCCGCGGTGGCCCCGCGGCCGCACGTCGCGGCGCTTGGCACGACTCGAAGCAGAGATCTCGAGGAAGACCTCCCAGAAGAGAAGGACGAAGACCCGCGTCACGTTGAAGCCGTTCGCGAGGAACGCCCGATAGCCCGGGTTCGCGCCCTTTTCGGCATCCATCCGGCTGACCGTGAGAATCATGTGATCGGCTTCGCCGGAGAGGAGGTTGCCGCGACTAGCGCCGCCGTTGACGAGCAGCCCGTGCCCGGAATGGCGACGCTCGATCTCCGCACAGTCCGGCGGGGCCGAACAGGTCATCGTGGTCGCCGTCTCCTTCTCGACCCACCGGAACGCAGGAATATCGTCGTTCGAACCAAGCAGGATCCCGGCCTGCGACGCTCCCGTTTGCGATGAGAGATCCGTCTCCCACTCGGTCAACTGGTAGCCACCCTCCACGAGCCAGCGCGCCATGTTGGGGGCGTTGCCGTCTCGCATCGCGCGCTGCAACACGGGGAGCGCGAGCCCGTCGATCTCGAGGTACACGACACCCGGCGCATCCGTCTCGACTCGTTCACCCGACCGCTTTGCGATCCGCTGGATCACACGCAACGTGTACGCATCGTCGTCGTTCGTGCCGAAGACGACGTCGAGTATCACCGACACCGCCGAGGCGACGAGCGCAACGAGCAGCGCGGCCCAGAACGAGCCGATATAGAGGTCGCCGTCGGTGATTTTGTCGGCGGCGAGGAGCATCAGGGCATCGAGGATGAGAACGAGCAGCAGCCCGATCACGAGCATCCAGGGGAGCCGGAGGGCCGCGATGACGGGTGGCAGGATCGCGTTGAGGAGGGCGATCACCGCCGCGGCAACGAGGGCACTCCAGAAGTTCTTGACGTCGGCGTCAGGGACGATCCAGGCGGCCACGAGCAGCGACACGGTGGCGAGCAGCCAGGAGACAACGAGACGAACGAGCCCGATGCGCGGGCGTTTCGGGCCCCAGACGGGTTTTTCGCCATACGTCGTCGCGGTCATCGTGACCTGTTCTTACACGATCGGGAGCGGCGGTGCGCGCAAGAGGACGGTGATCGAGGTTCGTCACCGGGAGGCCGGTTCGGCGGCCGGTTCCGCAGTCGCGGCAGGCACGAGTTGGGCCGAGACGACATAGGAGACGACGACGGCGACGATCACGAGCGGCGTGAGCGCGAGGCCGTCCGCCTGCAGGAACAGCATCACGAGCAGCACCGAGACGAGCGGCAGCCCGAGCATGGCAACCGTCATCGCCCCGATCCCCATCGCTGCGCCGGCGATCATCGGCAGGCCAGGGAGGTGCGACAGAGCGATGCCACCGACGGCGCCGATGAACATGCCGGGAAAGACGGGGCCGCCGCGGAAGCTGCTGAGCGCGAGGGAGTAGGCGAGCCCCTTGCAGAGCACGAGCAGCAGCAGAGCACCAACGGTCCAGCCGGCTGCACCGTCGATGAGAGGCGCCAGCTGATCCTGACCGGAGAAGAGCACATTCGAGGAGCTCCGGCCGGTCACCTCGACGAAGATGAACACGAGGACGCCGATCGCCAGGCCGACGAGCGGGGTCAGGAGCACGATGCGCCGCGCGACGATCGGCTGGAGCGTCAGAGCAAGCCGTCTGATGCACATGCCGAGAAACGCAGCGAGCACGCCGATCGCGATCGCCCAGAGGAACTCGGCGACGTCCGGACTTCCCACCGGCGGGATGCTCGGTACCGCAAGCGAGAATGTGCCGAAGCCGGTCCAGCTGTTGAGCCCGACGTAGATCAACGAGCCAACCCCGGCCGCGAGCAGCCCCGGGACCAGCACGACCCCCATCAGACGGGCCGCCGAGCCCGCCGGCCTCCATGAGCAGAAATGCTCCCGCCAAGGGCGAGCCGAGCAGCGTGGCGATCGCGGCGAAGCTTCCCGCGGCTCCGATCACGACGCTGGCCATCTCGGGTGCATCGCGCTTGATGAGGTGGACGGCCAGCACGCCCATCCCGCTGCCGATCGCGATCAGCGGGGCCTCTGGGCCGAGCACGACGCCGAGACTCAGCGTTGCGAAGGCGGCGATTGTGATGCCCGGGAGATCGATCGGCCGAACGGCCCCGCTCGTCTTGAATCCCTCGGCCGGCTTGTGGCCGGCCGTGCCGGGGAGGTATCGGATCGTCAGGGCAACGAGGAGGCCGCTGAGCACGAGGAACGGAATCGACCACCACGACGGTTGACTGTCGAAGCCAAGATCGCCTGGGAGCGTGGTGAAAACGTACTCCTGCGTCTTCGAGATGGCTTTGAGGAAGAAGTAGGCAGCCGTGGCAACCGGCACCCCGATGAGCGCGCCGAGAACGAGCAGCATCAGATAGCTGCGGCTCCGGAGGAGCTCGGCCGCGTCCGGCGTTGCAGTCGGCGTTGTCGGTGTCGGATCTGTCACGGGAAGTGTTCCTCGATGGGATCGCCTCACGCCGACATCACGCTGGCATGCTCCGCGGCCGGCAGGCGTCCCCGGGGTGGCTGCCGAAACGGCAACCACCCCGCAAACCGCCCTCGGTCTACTCTGCTGCTGCAGCGACGCCAACCGCGATCAGGTCGCTGGCGTGGATCCACTCGTCTGCGAGCGCGATGCCGCCGGCATCGACGATCGCATCGCGGAGCGGGATCGCCCAGAGATGCTCGAGCAGGATGATCGCCGCGGCGGATCCGTTCGGAATCGCGTCCGCGACGTACCAGGCGTCCTCCTCGGGAATGAGGTGACCACCTTTCTCGGCCATCGAAGCGGCACCGAGCTCGGCGCCTGCTTCGATCGCATCTTCGTCGCCACCGCCGTAGCCGAAACCGATCAACGCGCCCGCGATGGCGCCCATCTCGAGCGACTCATCTGCGGTGAGATCGGTGACCTGCAGCTCGGTGATGTTGCCCTCATCGTCCTTGTTCACGACGAGCGCGTCGACGATCTTGACGAACTCGTGCTCGCGCAGCCGATCGAGCTCGGCCGCGATCTTGCCGGTGAAGTTCGGCTCGGAGAAACCGAGCACGAGCATCTGTACTGGACCAATGGCCAAGGGTGTCTCCTTCTCGCTCACGAAGCTGAAAGCAGCTTCTGCTTCTGCATGTCGAATTCCGCCTGCGTCAGGACGCCCTCGTCGAGCAGCTTCTTCAGGTTCTCGAGCTGGGCGACCATGTCGTCGCCACCGGCTGCGGGGGCCGCGGCGGGAGGCGGCGGGGCGTACTGCGGCTCTGGAGCGTACTGCTGCTGGCCCTGGAGGTCTGCGATCTGCTGGTTCTGCTGGTCCTCGGCGGCCTGAGCCTGCGCAGACTTGGTGCCCGCGTGGTGTGCGGCGACGGCGACTCCGCCGACGACGGCCGCACGCCTGAGTGGCCTTCTTCTCATTCCCATCTCTTGTTCTCCTCTCGCTCGCTCAACGAGTCACGGCTGCGCCGTGATCACTGTGAGTCTATTCGCTCCGGAGCCTCGTAGGATGCACCCATCGACTCAACCATCCCGTATCCGGAGCCACCCCTGGTCGGCGCAACGTTTGTTCTCCGGCCCTTCCGGAAGGACGACTTCGGCGCGGCGCTCGAGCTCGAGGAGGATGCGGCGGCCGCCCGCTGGGTGCCGGCGCTGCCGGCGGCCGATGGTGACGCGGTGGCGGCGTTCTACGAGCAGTGCCGTCAGGAGGGCGGGCTGCTGCATCTCGTGATCGCCGACCGAGAGGACGACGCCTACCTGGGCGAGGCGATGGTGGCACTTGGCGAGCATTCCGTTGGTGAGGTCGGCTGCTGCCTCGCCCCGGCCGCGAGGGGGCGCGGGATCGCGACCGAGATGCTCCGCCTGCTCACGGACTGGGCCTTGTCAGAGCTCGGTCTCGGCCGCGTGCAGGTGTTCGTCGCGCCAGAGAACGTCGCCGCGCTGCGACTCGCGGAGAACGTGGGCTTCCGCCACGAAGGAGTCCTGCGGTCGTACTGGGAGATCGATGGCGCGCGGATCGACGTCGTCGTGCTCGCGCGGGTTCCGGGCGACTAGCTGGAAGCCGAGGAGCTAAGCAGCCGAGGCGTAGCGCGCCTTGGCAGACCGCGCCGAGTACGTCGCGATGTCACCAAAGAGACCGAGAGCGACGAGCAGCCAACCCGCGCCCGAGACGCCGTTGAGCGGCCCCCAGGCGAGGACATAGGCCAGCGTCGTCCAGGGCAGGACCAGCAACCCGAGCAGCGGCCAGATCCAGCTCGAGAAGGCTGCGTCGACCTTGTCGCCGAAGATCCACCACAGGAGGAGCGCGAAGCGCGGGCCTATGAAGCCGGCGGAGAGGGCGAGACAGCACATAGGCGCTGGAGGCTAGCGCATCGACAGCCCCGTTACAAGCGACTCTGACGGCAATGTTCGTCGAGGCCGACGAAGCCTGTCGCCATCCCGGTAGCGGTAGTGCAGGACTGGCCGTGGCGGGCGAGAATTCGAGTCCCATGGGAGTGGAAACACGGCTCGAGCGTCGTCTCGAGGGCAATCTCTCGCGCGCGTCGACCCCCCGCGGTGCGGCGATCGTGATCGCGAGCGTGACGACCTCGATCACGGTCATCGCAGGCTTGCTGATGACCGTCATCGATCGCGACAATTTCCCGACGCTCGGTTCTGGAATGTGGTGGGCCGTCCAGACGGTGACAACGGTCGGTTACGGAGATCATGTCCCCGAAACCCGGGCCGGCCAGTTCGTGGCAGCGGTTGTGATGCTGCTCGGAATCGGGTTCGTGACGGTCATCACTGCGTCGATCACGGGCGCCTTCGTCGCGCGTTCGCGACGGCAGGAAGCCACGGACGTTGGATCGGCCCCGGCCGCCGAGCAGTTCGCCGAGATCATCGCGAGGCTCGAGCGGATCGAGGCCGGCATGACCGAGCGCTCCTAGCCCGAACGTCCGTCGCGCTCAGGCGACGATGCGGTACACCTGAAAGACCTCGGCGAGCTCCCTGTTCACGTTCGTGCCGTGCACCTTCGCGAGGTTCCAGATGTACTCGGCGTTCGCGTAACGGCGATGGTGTTGCGACGCGTACTTCTCCACCGCGGCGATCTTCCGCTCGACGTGACGCTGCTCGAGAGCGATGTACGCGCCGTACGAGAAGTCGAAGTTGTTCCACGGGATCTCGTAGCCGAGGATCGTCGTTCGCTTGAACGCCCGCAGACCCTCCTGCGCGATCGTCTGGTGATCCTGATGGACGTCGTGGTGGGAAGGTTGGAAGACCACCTCCGGCTTCCACTCCTCCCACAGGAGCGACGAGCAGGTCGAGGATGTCCTGCCGGTGCTGCGGGAACGTGCGGACGTCGAAGTCGTGCACGGTCAGGTGCGATTCCGGGATTCCGAGCTCCGCAGTCGCCTCGCGCACTTCACGCGCGAGCGTGTCCGGTGGGAACCCCGGCGGCAGGGAGCGGGTCGCGATCGAGAACGCGACGTAGCGCACCTCGCAGCCCGCTTCGACCAGTCGGGCGATCGTGCCACCGCAACCGAACTCGCCGTCGTCGGTATGCGGGGCGAGGACGAGCGCTCGCTGCCAGGCTTCGATCATCTGGGATGAATATCACGCTCGGAGGCGCTGCCGCACCCAGCGCGTTACTGTTCGCACACCCATGGCTCACCTTGCGGCTGTCCTCGGTGCGCTCGGCGCTCCGCTCGTCCTCGTCACCCGCCGCCGAACCATCATCCTCGGTGGACTCGCAGCGATAGCGGTCGCCGAGGCCCTCCTCGCTACCTCAGGGGGAGCCGGCATCTCGGCCAACCGAGCCGCCCTCGGGGTCGTTGGGCTCGCAGGGCTCGCTATCTTCGCGCTCCTCTTCGTCCGTCGCCCCGAGCTCGTTCCGTTGCTCGTCTTGATCGCCGCCCCGCTCCGGCTGCCGTTCGATTTCGGAGGAAGCCACCGCTTCTTCGTCGGGCTGGCCCGCGACGGAGAGATCGGCCGACTCTTGCCCCTCTACGGAGTGCTCGCGGCGGCCGCTGTCGCGCTTGCCTGGCGACTACTCCGAGAGCACGACCTCGTGCGGCTGCCGACGGAGATCGTCTATCCGCTCGCTGGGCTCGCCTCCTTTGCCGCCCTATCGGTGCTGTGGTCTGACGCGGACGCGGCAGCGCAGAACCTTCTCCAGTACTTCCTCCTCCCGTTCGTCGTCCTCGTTGCCGTTGTCGCGCGGTCGCCGTTTCCGGCCTGGATGCCGCGTGCCCTCGGGATTGCCGCTGTCTCGCTCGCCGCTCTCTTTGCGGGGATCGGCCTCATCGAGGAGGCCACTCAGCGGTTGATCTTCTACACACCGTCCGTCGAGATCGGCAATGCTTACTCGAGCTTCTTCCGGGTCACGTCCCTCTTCCGCGACCCGAGCCTCTACGGCCGGCACGTCGTGCTCGGGATCGCGATCGTGCTCGCTGCGGCGTGGTATCGGAAAGTCAGAGTGGCGATCGCAGCGGTAGTCGTGGCGTTCCTCTTCGCGGGACTGTTCTTCTCCTACTCGCAGTCGAGCATGGTGGCTCTCTTCGGCGTCGCTCTGTTCGTGTCAGTGATCGCCGGCGACCGCGCCGTTCGGATCGTGGCGGCCGTGACGGCGGTGCTCGTCATCGTCGGCGGAGGCGCGTTCGTAGCCGACAAGGTCGCGGGTGCCTCGACGCAACGCGTCACGAGCGACCGCTCGCGGCGAATCGATCTCACGGCGCGAGTCTTCGCGAAACACCCACTCGTCGGCGTCGGCCTAGGGTCTCAGCCACGTGCCAGCCAGGAGATCTCCGCCAACGGAGGGCCGCCGTCCCTGTTCGTCTCCCACACGACGCCGCTCACGGTCGCAGCCGAGCTCGGGATCGTTGGGCTCGCGCTCTACACGGCGCTCCTCGTCGGAACGTCGAAGGCGCTCCTGCGCGTGTTCCGGCTCGAACCCGCCTTTGGACTCGCGCTCTCCGCCGTCTTCACGGCACTCTTCATCCACTCCCTGTTCTACAGCGGCTTCTTCGAGGATCCCGTCACGTGGCTCGTACTGGGAACGGCCTCCGGATTCCTTGCGACGAGGTCGGTCACACGGGTCGGGTCGACGGCATGAGCGCTTCGCGCGTCGATCGCAGCGCAGCATTCGGGGTGCTCGGAGCACTGGGGGTGATCGTCGCAGTCAACGTCCCGTCGCTCGGCTCGGATCCCTGGCCGTTCCGGCCGCCCTCAGTCATCGCGAGTGGCCTGCTCGGACCCCTCGTCGACGCAGCCGACGGAGAATGGGACCTCGGCGTCATTCGAACCCCTGCGATGCTCGCAGGGGTTCTCATCGCCGCCGCCGCGATCGCAGGCTGGCGAACCGCATCGTGGCGCGGAGGCGTGCTCGTCGCTACCTGCACTGCAGTCGTCCTGCTCATCACGGTGCCTGCGACGCTCCTCCAGGTCGGACTGCGCGATGCCTCGGCCCCGTGGTTCCACACGAACGACTCGACGTACCAGATCGAGCTTGCAGGCGACCTCGTACGACATGGGCACACCCCATACGGCCACGACTTTTCCGGCTCCGGCCTCGATCGCTTCTACAGCCGCGACGGGAGCCTGCCTCCTCCAGCCGAACACCCGCAAGTCGCCCTGACTCACTTTGCGTACTTCCCGGGGACGGCGCTGACCGCAGCTGCCTGGAGCTTCGTGCCAAAGCCGTTCGACGACTACCGCGTCCTCGTGTTGCTCGCCACGATCGGTTGCTTCTTCGCCGTGCTCCTCTTCGACGCGCCTCTACCTTCTCGTCTCGTCGTGGGGGCGGCAGTCGCCGCCAACCCGCTCATGGCGAGGGGAGCCTGGTTCGGCACGGCAGACGCAACTGCGCTGCTGGCGTTGCTTCTCGCGTTTGCCCTGCTGACGCGGTCCCGCTACGTCTGGGCAGGCGTTGCACTCGCCGCGGCAATCCTGCTCAAGCAGTTCGCCCTCGTGGCGGTGCCGTTCTTCGTCGTCATGCTGCTCGCGCGGGGGCTGCCGCGCGCCGTGCTCACCCGCACCGCAGCGGCGTTCGGCGCTGTGCTCGCCGCCGGCTTCCTCCCGTTCCTGATCGCCGACGCGGGTGCTCTCTGGCGAGACACGGTCAGCTACGGAACGGGCACGTACCGCATTCTCGGGTACGGGCTGTCGGCGCTGCTGCTCAACGCCGGGGTCATCGACGACCGCTACAGCGCCTACCCGTTTGCGCTCCTCGCCCTCGTCGTCTGGCTTCCGGTGACGGTGTGGCTCGTGTGGGCCGTGCGCCGCTCGGGACGTGACTGGGAGGCGGCCGCCGGCTTTGCGGCTTCGATCTTCGTTCTCCTCTACATCGCCCGGGTGTTCCAGACGTCATACCTCGTCTGGCCACTGACCGCGATCGCCATCGCCTTCTTGCTGGCTCAAGGCGAGGCGCGCGGTTCCAGTCCGTAGACGCGGGTCGCGCCGGTGATGTAGACGCGTTCCTCATCGGCAACGAGCGGTGAGTACTGGCCGTCCGCAAACTGCCACACGAGCTTCCCGGTGCGCGCGTCCAGAGCGTAGGTTCCGTTCGGCCCCTGCTTGGCCGACCGGACACCCTTGTGCCCGCAGAACCCACACGTGGAGAGGTAGACGAGACCGTCCATCACGGTGGACGCGCCGTGGACGGCGGCCGGCATCTCGCGGACCCACCGTGTGTCTCCCGTCGCAGCATCGAGGGCGTAGAACCTCCCGTCGTACGTCCCGACGTAGAGTTTCTGGTTCCAGACGGCAGGAGCGGTGTAGACATACGTTCCGACGTGACGGGCCCAGAGGAGGTTGCCGGTCCCGGCCCCGAATGCGTACACCGTGCCGTCGGTGTTCGGGGCGAAGACACGTCCATAGGCAACAGCCGGAGTCGCGTAGAAGTATTCACGGCCGGACCGGAAGTGCGAGAACGATCGCGCCTTCCAACGCGTCGCGCCGGTTCGAGCGCGGAGCGCAGTGAGCGTGCCGCTGTTGTCGCCTATATAGACCGTTCCATCGGCGTACGCGGGCGAGCTGTTGATTTCTCCATCCGTCGTCGTCGACCAGACGAGCTTCCCCGTGCGAACGTTCAAGGCATAGACCTTGTGATCCCACGACCCGAAGATCACGAGGCCGCCCACGACGAGCGGTGACGACTCCGAGGCAACGGGAAAGCGCCAGACCGTGTGTCCATCGGACTCGCGCATGGCAACCACGAGCCCGGGAACACCGCGCGGGCCTCGGCTGCAAGGGGCAGGAACGAATGTCTCGATGACGAGCCCCCTCGCAATGGTGGGCGACGCGGCCGAGCAATACGGGAACTTCCGCCTCCACCGCCACTCCCCTGTCTTCGCGTCGACCGCATAAAAGACCCCTTTCAGCTGGCTGACGAACACCTTCCCGTACCCGACGGCCGGGGGAAATTCGACATACCAGCGTGTTCGCAAGGTCCAGAGCCGACGGTACGGCGGCCGGTGCTTGAACGGCGAGAGGTGGGTGCGCTGTTCGTCGTACCCGTAGGTCGGCCACGGAATCGTCCTAACGATCCGCACCGGACGCTTCGGCTTCTCCGGTCGGTCGCTCGGCTGGAACTCGACGGTCGACGAACCGCGCACCTCCTTCGTAGCAGTCTTCTCGTGGTACAACCAGCCCCCGACCACCGCGCCGGCGGCGAGGACGGCCGCCGCCGCCAGAGCGAACACGAGCGCCTTGCGGGACTTCATGAGCCGGTCACAACGACGAACGCTCCCGCCCGATGACCGTTCGCCGAGACGACGAGCCGATAGTGTCCCGGCGACTCGGGAGCCCGGATCCTGAAGATCGGCGTCTTCCCCGCTCCCTTCCGGCTACCGAGCCGCCAGGAGACCCGTCGGGCGTCGGTGAGCACACGCACCCGGAGCACGCCTCCGGCAACCGCCCGCAGCACCGGTGCGGTGAGCTCCACGTAGCGAATCCGCACGATCCCTGCCTTGACGGGTATTGCCTGATTGCCGGCGCGGTCGACGGCAGCAAGGGTGAGCGCGTACCGTCGCGGGGGGAGCGAGACGCCTCCCACTTTCCCGTACCAGGCCAGTTCACCGTTCGGCCGAGAGCTCGCGCCGACGACCCGCTGCACCCCGTCGACGTACAGACGCACGCGGGCCGGCTTGTCGACGTGATACCGAACCGTCGTTCGGTCTGACCGGCGGTCGCCGTCCGGTGAGAATGTCTTCGGCCCTACGGAGACGAGCCCGATGACGGGCCGCTTCGTATCGACCCCCACCAGGTTTGGCAACAAGAACGTCTGCTCTATCAAACCGAGGCGGACACGAGCCCTGTAGAAGCCGTCAGCGACGACCTGGCCGGCATCGTCCCGGCCGTTCCAGAGAAAGGCCACTCGATCTCTGCTCGGCCTGTCGATCGCGAGTTGGCGCACGTCACGGCCGGAGCCGTCGACGACGGCGACGCTGAGCAGATCAGGCTTCGCGAGGCGGAACGCAAACCGGGCCCGGCTCGAGTCACACCTGCACACGGGCGAGAAGATCTTCGTCACGCGCGTCTGCCGGATCGGGCTCGTCTCGAGCTTGAGCGACTCGGTGTGCAGGAAGGCGAGGCCCGTCGCCGCGAGCAGCACCGCTACAAGGGCGGCTGGCGCGTATCTGGTCACGACCCCGGGATTGTAGGGGCGGCGGTCTGGATGAGGTCACACCGCCCGTAGAATGGGTCGATGCGCCGGAGAGCCGACCCCTACCGCGACACCCAGGTGATCGACGCGCGTGCGCCGCGAACGAATCAGGCTGTCATTGGTGTGGTGGCACTGATTGCAGTACTGACCGGATGGTGGGTCCTTCTCCTATTGCTGGCGCTGCAGCTCGCGCTCGGCCTGACACTCGGCCGCCGCTTTTGTCTCGCCTGCGTCTTCTACTACGAGGTACTCCAACCACGGTTCGGCGAAGGGCAGCTCGAGGACAGCAGGCCGCCGCGATTCGCGAATATGGTCGGTCTCGTGTTCCTCGGCGCGGCCTCGATCTCGTACCTCCTCGGCTGGACTCTCCTTGGCGCAATGCTCGGCGGCATCGTCGCCGCACTCGCGCTGCTCGCCGCTGCGACCGGATTCTGTGCCGGGTGCAGGGCGTATCAAATCGGCTACGCCGTCACGGGCCGACCCTTCGTCAGCTGCCCGCTCCCGCCGGCTTTGCCCGTGGATCTCGCCTGACCGGCGTGGCCAGTTCAAGGCGGTCGAGGCTGCGCCTCGCCCCCAACGAGGTGAACATGTAGGGGCGACGCGAAGCGTCGCCCTCGGCGCGGCGGCCGCCTACGACTCGGCAAGCCCCCAGTCGAGCACGATACGCCAGCCGTCGGGATCGGCGATCGTGATGCTGCGGCCGTCCCAGTAGGGATTCTCGGGCTCGACATCGGGGTAGCCCAGATCGGCCAGGCGCCCCGAGACGATCTCCGCGGCCTGCTCCGATTCGACGTAGAGAACGAGGAGGTTGTCGACGCTCGGTGCGGGACACGGGCTACCGTCGGCATGAGACGTGAACTCGAGGTGGTAGTCGCTCCCGGGCAGTCCGAGGATGACCCCGTCGTAACCCGAATGTCCCTCGAAACGACCGATCTCTGGGAGCCCGACACCGTCGCGGTAGAACGCGACGACCTCTTCCAGCCGGTGCGTGGGGCGAGCCCAGCGGACCCTCAGGACCGGAAGGTCGAGCGGCCAGCTCAAACTGGCTCACGCCCGGGTATCGGCTCGGGGGCGGCGGCCACCGGGCGACGGACATAGCGTTTCGACGCGAGCCCGATCCCGACGATCAGGGTCAGGCCGATCACGCCGACGATGATCACGTTCGCTCCCGGTAGATCGAGGAGCTTGATGCCCGACAGCGAGAGGACGAGCGCGAGGGCAATGCGCAGCGCGCGGTCGGGCAGCTTGACCGTCAGCTGACTTCCGAGCAGCACCCCGGGGATGGAACCGATGAGCAGCCAACCGGTCGCATGGAGATCGACGCTGCCGGTGACGAAATGGCCGAAGCCGGCGACCCAGAGCAGTAGTGCGGCCTGAAACAGGTCAGTGCCGACGATCTTCGCCGCGGTCAGCGGAAACGCAATCATCATGACGAGACCGAAGAACGTGCCCGACCCGACCGAGGTCAGCCCGACGATGAAGCCGCCAAAGACGCCGAGCAGGACGGCGATCACCCGGTCGTGGCGGGTGAGGATGAACGGCGCATTGTTGCCGTGCGGCCGAACGAACGCCTTCACGAAGAAGCCAATCCCACCGATGACGAGCGTGACACCGAGAACCTGCTGGGCGACACTTTCGTAGCCGTCACCGTAGGTCCGCGAGAGATAGGCCGAGAGGGCAACACCGACGAGCGACGCGGGGGCAGAGCCGAGGAGCATCCACATCACGAGTCGCGCGTGGACGTGCCCGAGTTGGCGGTGCCTCGCTGCGCCGAACGATTTGAATATCGCCCCGTGCAGAATGTCCGTGCCGATCGCGACCGTCGGCTTGAAGCCAAACACGAGAATCAGCATCGGGGTCATCAACGAGCCGCCGCCCATTCCCGTCATCCCGACGAGAAGACCGATCAACAAGCCCGCAACGGACAGCTTCCAGTCCATCGCCTTAGGCGGTGTGCTCCGCCGCCCCCACGAGGAGCTCCTTCATCGTGTCGCCGCGGAGACCGAGGCGGAGTGTCTCCAGCGGAATCACCTCGTCGGGCGGGATGTTGCCGAGATTGACGTTGGGCCCGAACTGCTTCACGAACCACGCCTGCGAAGACTTCGTCGGCGCCTCGAAGATGAGGTCGTCGGTCGAGATCTCGTGAGCGATCTCGTCGATCAGTCCCGTTCGCATGTCTCCGTCCTTGCGGAAGATGCCGGCGGTGCCGCCCTCGCGCGCCTCGGTGATCACCTTCCACGATCCCGCCTCGAGCTCCTCCTTGATCCATTCGACCCACTGGTACGGGGCGAAGACGACGTCGGAATCCTTCGAACCGACCTCCGAGAGCACCGTGAAGTCGCGAGCGAAGTCGCGAATCAGCTCGAGCTTCTCGTCGCGCGGGATCTCGAGCGTGCCGTCGGAGATCTCGACGTGAGCGAACCGGTGATCGACGAGCCATGCCTTGTATTCATCGAGCTTCCCCTTCGCCCAGACAGCCTCGAACAGCGTGCCGCCACACACGACAGGCGTCTCGAAATGCCGGTAGAGGGCGATCTTCTTCTCGAGGTTGTTCGTCACATAGCTCGTTCCCCAACCGAGCTTGACGATGTCCACGAATGCTCCCCCGGTATCGAACATCCCTTCGATGTCACGGGTGTTCAGGCCCTTGTCCATGACATGCGTGAGGCCTTTCTCGCGCGGCTTGGCGGGCCTGGATGGTACGTCGAGGAAGCCGGGATCAAAGTCGGGCATACAGCTCCTTCAGTTTTTCGTGGGCTCGGGCCTGGACGTCGTGGTAGAGCGAGTTGCCGTGTGCGTCGATGCCGACGATGAGCGGCCCGAAGTCCTTGACACGGAACTTCCACAGGCACTCGGGCATCAGCTCTTCCCAGAGCACCTCCTCGATCTCCTCGATCTGCGTCGTCTCGAGCGCCGCAGCTCCACCGACAATTGCGAAATAGACCATCCCGAGGCGCTGCATCGGCTCGATCGCAACATCGGGGAAGCCCCCTTTGCCGCAGATTGCCCGGACACCGTACTGCTCGCCGAGCCCCTCGGTGAACCGCACCATGCGGGCGCTCGTCGTCGTGCCGATGCAGATCTTCTCGTACTTTCCCTCTGCCACCTTGCGGACGTTCGGCGCTGTGTGCAGCAGAAATGCGCCCGAGAGATCCATCGGCGGCTCGACGCCCTGGTCGAAGATGCGGATCTGGGTGCGGTCCCGGATGCCGATGATATGACCTTGCACCGTGACCTCGTCGCCGGCGCGGAGCTCGAGGATCTCGGCTGGATCGGTGATCGGGAACGTGACCTCGTGATGAGCCATGACCTAAAACTCCCGGTCGAAGTCAGTTGTGCCGTCGGCCGCGATGTGCGCCGAGGCGCGCCGTGCTGCCCAGCACTGGTAGTTGACCGCGACGGGGTTCAGGGTCATGTGCGTGTCGGCGTGCTCGATATGGCACTGCAACACGGTGACGTCGCCGCCGAGCCCCATCGGGCCGATACCGGTCTCGTTGAGGAGGCCGTACAGCTCATCCTCGAGTTGCGCCACGAGCGGATCGGGGTTGCGGGTACCGACGGGGCGCGCGATCGCCTCCTTCGCGAGATACATCGCGTAGTCGGCTGAGCCACCGATGCCGACGCCGACAATGCCGGGTGGGCACGGCTTGCCGCCGGCGTCGACGATCGACTCGAGCACGAACTTCTTGATCCCCACGACCCCGTCGGCGGGGACGCACATCTTGAGAAAGCTCATGTTCTCGGAGCCCGAGCCCTTGGGCACGCATTTGACGTCGAGACCGTCCCAGTCAGGGATGAACTCCCAGTGCACGATCGGCAGCCGGTACCCGATATTCGGCCCGGTGTTCTCGCGGGTCAGCACGTGCACCGCGTTCGACCGCAGAGGATGCTCAACCGTTGCGCGCGCGGTTCCCGCCCTCAGGCCCGCATAGATGCGAGCCGGGTGGAGCGGGAAATGCTCGCCGACGCGGCAGGTATAGACGGCGATCCCGGTGTCCTGGCAGACGAGGTTCTTCTGCTCGTCTGCGATCGAGACGTTTCGATGAATCGTCTCGAGGATCCGGATGCCGGTCTTCGAGGTCTCGCGATCTCGCGCTGCGGCGAGGGCGTCGCGGAGGTCCTGCGGGATATCCTTCAGCGCCCAGACGTACAGATGCGCCGCGGCATCCTCGACAACCCCCTCGAGGTCGGTCGTGATGGTCGTGCTCATGCGCTCGCTTTCTCCGAGGCTGCCCGTCCAGCGCGACGTCCGAAGACGACGCACTCGAGCAGCGAATTGCCCATCATGCGATTGCGCCCGTGGGTGCCGCCGGCTATCTCTCCGCAGGCGTACAGGCCCTCGAGCGTCGTCTCAGCCGTCTCGTCGATAACGAGGCCACCGTTTTGGTAGTGGAGGACGGGGTAGGTAAGCAGTGGCTCGCTGAGCGGATCGATGCCTGCGCCACGATAGCGACGGAGCATGTACGGGAGTGAAACGTCCGCGTCGGCCTCCGGGATCGTCGTCGTATCGAGATACACGGCCGGGCGACCGTCCTCGGTCTCGACACCTCGGCCGGCAGCGACCTCGTCGAAGATCGCCTGCGAGACGACGTCGCGAGGCCCGAGCGAGTCGGTGAACTCGTCGCCGTCTGCGTTCCGCAGCACCGCGCCGTACGCGCGCGTTGTCTCGGGGATCGAGTACCCCTGCATCGTCACGGGCCAGGCGCCCCCGTTCGGGTGGTATTGCAAAGCATCGAGGTCACGGGCTTCGGCTCCCATGTCGAGGGCAATCGTCGTCACCTCGCCGGTCGCGTTCGGGTGATTGGTACACAGCTCATGTCGGCGCTCGGCCTCCGCATAACATCGGCCGCCGGCTGCGAGGACGATGGCGCCTGCATCGATTGCGACCGGCTCACCGCTCTTGACGTCGAAGGAGGCGCGCCAGCCACCCGTGGTCGGCTCGATCGCCGCCAGAGCGTGGTTCGCGAACGTCGTGGCGCCGCCGGCTTCGTGGGCCTCGCGGAGCGCCTTCGTGATCGCATGCCCGGTGCGGTCGCCGACCTGAAGCAAGCGCTTGCGCGAGGCGCCGCCGCAACGCGCGAGGCGGTAGCCCCCGTTCTCTCGCGTGAAGGCGCAACCGAGCTCCTCCAACCAGTGGATTGCAGACGGTGCATCACCGGTGAGGATCTCGACGAGACGCGGGTCGGCAGTGTCGTGCGACGACCGCATGACGTCCTCGGCGTGGAGCTCCGGTGAGTCGTCCGCTCCGAAGGCGGCCTGGATGCCTCCCTGCGCCTTCGACGAATTGTTGGCCTGAACCGATCCCTTGGTCGCGAGCGCGACACGGGCACCTGTCCGTTCCGCGGCAACCGCGGCCGCAAGGCCCGACGCCCCGCTGCCGACTACGAGCACGTCAACTCGGGCTGCGGTCTGCATTCCCGCCAAGCGTACCGGAAAGTATTATTCGTTGCATTATAGAGTCTTATTTCTCTCGCCGAAGGGGTGCTCTGATCGCGCTGCGATAGAATCGACCAATGCCGCAGATCGTCGATGTGATGCGCGCCGACTTCATCGAAGTCGCCCCGGAGGACACGCTCGGCGAGGTGGCAGAGCGGATGACCGCCAAGAACGTCGGTGCAGTGGTCGTCAAGGACCACGGGACGCTCATCGGGATCCTGACGGAACGGGACCTGCTCAAGGCGATGGCCGCGCGCGTGCATTCGAGCGAGGCGCGTGTCCGCCAATGGATGACCGCCGATCCGGTAACCGCCCCGGCAGACATGGATGTCGAAGACGCATCGCGGGTGATGCTTGAGCACGGCTTCCGCCATCTGCCGGTGCTAGACGACGAGGGGCACGTGACCGGCGTCGTCAGCCTGCGGCGCGTCGTCGGTGCGGTTCAGACCACGGCCTGATCATCCGAGCCGCTCGTCGTGGAGGTTTAGCCGTTCCGCTCGCGCACGAACGCCACGAACGCCTCAGCGGCCCGGGTTTGCGAGCGTCCGGACGCTCGCACGAGCGAGATCTCGCGTTTCGCATTCATTCCCTCCAGCCGCGCCTCCGCCAGGACCCCGGCCGCGAGGTCCGACTCGACAGCCGTCCGTGAGATGAACGTGACGCCGTACCCTGCTTGCACGGCGCTGCGTACGGACTCCTGAAGGCCGAGCTCGAGCGACGTCGAGAGGTCCCGCAGGCGGACACCCATCGACCGCAGCTCGTCCTCGACCACCTGTCTGACTCCGGCACCTGCCTGCATCAGGATCAGGGTCTCGCTCCGAAGCTCGTCTACGCCGATCGTCCGCCCCGCGAACCTGTGGGCCGGGGGGCAGATCAGGATCACCTCGTCCTCGAGGATCGGCTCGAACTGGACCGCGCGGTGGCGACGGGCAGCGCCGACGATTCCTAGCTCGAGCTCACGCTCGGCAACGAGATCGACGACGGTCTGCGTGTCGTGGACCTCGAGCGCAACGCGCAGATCGGAGTGGTGCCGTTGGAACTCGCAGAGGAGCACCGGTACTGCCACGGCCGCAGGGCCGGTCGACGCCCCGATCGACAGCTCTCCTGAGAGGACACCAGCACCTTCGGAGGCGACCTCCTCGAGAATCTGCTCCTCGAGCTGCAGGAGCCGCTGGGCTCCCCGGAACAGGCGCAGTCCCGCCTCGGTCGGCTCCACCCGACGGCCGGAACGGTCGAGCAACTGCATCCCGAGCCGCTTCTCGAGCGCCTGCACCTGGAGCGAGACCGCCGGCTGAGTGACTCCAAGCCGCTCGGCCGCCTGGGAGAAGCTCCGCCGTTCGACCACCGCGCAGAAAGCTGCGAGCTGGCGAGTATCCATAAGCTCACCTTATACCAGGATCGCATCGTGGAGGACCCATCGCTGGGCTGTCGCCGCGCCGACCGCGGCGGGGCCTGGGGCCGCGATACTGTCGAGGAGGATGGAGCACGGGGCATGAAGGTATGGATCGACATGACGAACTCGCCGCACGTGCCGTTCTTCCGGCCGCTGATCGGGTTGCTCCAAGCGCGCGGCCACGACGTCCGCGTCTCGGCGCGAGACTTTGCACAGACGCTCGATCTCCTGGAGCGAGCAGATGTCGACCACGACGTCGTTGGTCCTCCGCACGGTGGGGCCGGCCGGGCCGGGAAGATTCGTGCCATGGGATCCCGGCTGCGAACGCTGCGACACTGGGCGCGGCCACAGCGATTCGACATCGCTCTCTCTCACGCCTCGCACGAGCTCCCGCTCACTGCCCGCTCTCTCGGCGTGCCGGCGTCATACGCATACGACTACGAGTTCGCTCGGGTGCAGCACACGCTGGGCTCCCGCGCCGCGACGCGGGTCGTCGTTCCCGACGCGATCCCGCAGGAGCGACTCGACCGGATCGGCGCCACGACCGCGAAGGTTCGTCGCTATCCCGGGCTGAAGGAGGAGTACTACCTCTCCGGTTTCTCGCCCGATCCAAGCGTGTTGGAGGAGCTCGGCCTCGACGCGACCCGCGTCCTCGTCGTCGTGCGAACGCCACCCGTCGTCTCGCTCTACCACCGCCACGGTAACCCGCTCTTCGTTGACGTCCTCGGACGGCTCGGCAACGACCCGAGCGCACAGGCCGTCGTCCTTCCCCGGACAGTCGACCAACGCGATGCACTCCGAGACCTCGCCCTACCGTCCCTCGTCGTGCCGGAGCACGCGATCGATGCCCAGAGCCTGATCGCTCTGGCGGATCTCGTCGTCTCGGCCGGTGGCACGATGAATCGCGAGGCAGTTGCTCTCGGAACTCCAGTCTGGACGACCTTCGCCGGGACGCTCGGGGCCGTCGACGAGCTCCTGATCGAGCAAGGGAGGCTGGCGGAGCTGACGGATGCCGATTCACTCGCGCTCTCCAAGAAGCCCGCAACACCCGCTGGCAAGCTGCGGGATCCCGAACTGATGCTCGACCTGATGCTGTCTGCGCTCGAGGGCTGAAGCGAGTCTCGCACTCACGCGCGGTCGACGCTGCGTGTTGCCCCTACGGATCAGGTTCAGGTCTCGACCGACGCCCGTCCCTCGTGGAACGGACGCCAGACCGCTGCGGCGTCAGCCCGCCTCGGTTCGCCGACGATCCGGCCCAGGGCTCCGACGAGCTCCAACTCGTCCCCCTCCTCGACGAGACGCTCGAGGACCGCGAGCTCGTCGTGGAGCCACGCCGCTTCGACGGGTGGTCGGGCGATGCGTGCGATCTTGGGATGAATGCTCGGTGAGACCAGCTCGCCGTCGCCCACGAGCACCTCGTGGAGCTTCTCGCCGGGGGCAGGACCGATTATCTCGATAGGGATCTCGGTTACGGGCTCCTTCCCGGAAAGGCGAATCATGTTCTCGGCCAGATCCATGATCCGTACCGGCTCACCCATGTCCAGGACGTACACCTGTCCCCGCTCGGCGATCGCTCCGGCCTGGACGACGAGCTGCACCGCCTCCGGGATCGTCATGAAGAACCGCGTCATCTCCGGGTGGGTAACCGTCACCGGGCCTCCCTTTGCGATCTGCCGCCGGAAGATCGGGATCACCGAGCCCGAGGAACCGAGCACGTTGCCGAAACGAACAGCCACGAACTGCGTTGGGACGTCGACCCGGTGGCCCCAGGTCTCGACGATCCATTCGCAGAGCGCCTTCGACTGTCCCATGACCGTCTGCGGATTCGCGGCCTTGTCGGTCGAGACGAGCACGAACCGCTTGGCACCGAACTCGACCGCGACATCTGCCAGCATCCGCGTGCCGAGCGTGTTGTTCCGCACCGCCTCGATCGGGTTCGCCTCCATCATCGCAACGTGCTTGTACGCAGCGGCATGAAAGACCACGCCCGGGCGGTACGCGTCGAACACCTGCCGCATCTTGACGCCGTCCTTGACATCGGCCACTACGGGCACCCCTGCGAGGAACCCACGCTCGCGAACGAGCTCACGGTCGACCTCGAAGAGCGCCGGCTCGGAGTGATCGACCATCACGAGCTGCGCCGGGCCGAGCCGTGCAAGCTGCCGGCAAAGCTCGGAGCCGATCGAGCCACCGGCTCCCGTGACGACGACGACCTCGCTGGAGATATAGCCCGCGATGGCCTCGAGATCGACCTCGACCGGCTCCCGCCCGAGCACATCCTCGACCTCGACCGGACGCAACTGTGTCGTGAGGTCAGAGTCACCGCTGACGAGCTCGGTGAGGCCGGGCAACGTCTTGACCGGCAGTCCGGCTGCGCGTGCGACCTCGACGATCTTCCCGCGAACCTCACCCGAGGACGACGGCATCGCAATCAGCACCTCGTCCGGCCGGCGGTCGTGAATCAGGCGCGGCAGATCGGCCGTCGTGCCGAGAACGCGGATCCCGTGGAGCCGCAGGTTGCGCTTCCGCGGATCATCGTCCACGATTCCGATCGGCGTGTAGCCGAGCGCCGGGTTTCGCAGCATCTCCTTGATCACGAGTTGGGCTGCATCACCGGCCCCGACGACAATCGCCTCCTTGCCACGAGCGACGACCTGCCCGGGAAGCGGCCGCTCTATCAACGTGCGGGCGAGCAGGCGCGACCCGGCCACGAAGGCGAGGCACAGAAGCAGGTCGATGAACCAGACTCCGGTGGGCACGCGGGCCGGGTGGAGCTCGAACAGCGTGAAGATGAGGAATGTGGCAAGCGATGCGAGTGCGACTCCGCGCAGCGCCGTCCACATATCGCGCGTCGAGACGTAGCGCCACCACCGGTTGTAGAACCCCGCGAAGGCGAAGACCGTTAGCTGGATCGCGACGACGACGAGGATGATCTGCCAGTCGAGGTACCGGTCGTAGTAGACCGGCCGCCCCTGATCGAATCGCAGCAGCCACGCAAACGTCCAGGCGAGGGCGATGATCCCCGCGTCAGCGGCGATCTGCCACAGAGCGTGTCGGTTGAACGGGGATCTCACGGCAGGTCGGTCGATCGGAGCGAAGGAGGCGGCACCCTACCTCCGTGTCCGGCTGCTCACTTCCGCCCGTTCACGTGGCTGGAACCCCCGCAGCGGCGAGCACGGTGGCAGCAACTCGCTCCTGCACGTCGGCACCGATACAACCCCACATCGGCAGCGCGAGATTATCGGCTGCTGCGCGCTCGGTCTCGGGCAGGGAACCGGGCCCATAACCGAGATAGCGCATCGCCGGCTGCAGATGCAGCGGCGTGACGTAGTAGGAAGCGGAGGCAATGCCGGCCTCGGTCAAGGCAGCGGCGATCCGCTTGCGGTCGGGGGTCCGGACGACGTACATGTGATAGACGTGACCCGGCTCGTCGAGCGGAATGTCAACCACGTCGCCGAGCCCGAGCTCGGCGTAGCGCGCGGCTCCCTCACGACGCCCCAGGTTCCATGCAGGGAGGTGCGGCAGGAACACGCGGAGCGCGGCCGCGTGGATTGCATCGAGCCTCGAGTTCGTCCCGACCAGCTCGAACGTCTTCTTGTCACGAGAGCCGTGAAAGCGCAGCATCCGGACCCGCTCGGCCACCTCGTCGTCACGACAGGTGACGAGCCCGCCGTCGCCGAGTGCAAACAGGTTCTTGGTCGGAAAGAAGCTGAACGTCGAGCAGACGCCCGCGTGCGCGACTCCCGCGGCCCCGAACGCCTGAGCGGCGTCCTCCAGCAGCGGCAGCCCGAGAGCCGCGAGCTGATCGAGAGGGGCGGGGCGCCCGAACAGGTGCACCGGCATGATCGCTTTCGTCAGCGGAGTGATCCGCGCTGAGACGTCCTCCGGATCGAGGTTGAGGCTGACGGGATCGATATCGGCGAAGACCGGTGTTGCGCCGACGCGGGCGATCGCCTCCGACGTCGCATAGAACGTGAACGACGGGCAGATCACCTCGTCGCCGACACCAATTCCCATCGCCTCGAGCGCGAGAATCAGAGCGTCCGTCCCGTTGGCGACGCCGATCGCGTGCGGCACGCCGAGGTAGGCGGCCGCCTCCTGCTCGAACGCCTCGACTTCAGGACCGAAGATGAAGCGGCCGGACTCGAGAACCTCGGCGAAGCGCTCCTTGAGCTCTGGGATCAGTGGCGCATATTGCGCCTTGACGTCGACGAGCGGAATCACGACGTCCGAGTGTACCGGGCTGAGCTGGATCCAACGGCCAGGTGCAGGGAAAACCGTCCCAACGTCCGCGGCAGGCGCCGGTCCCGCCCACCTCAGACGTCGCCGCCGCTCCGGCGCTTTCGGAGTAGCCGCCAACCGAACCACGCGACACCACCGACGACGGCTGCAGCGACCACGACATCTGCAAAGCGGAACGCGCTGTGGAAGCTCTCCCAACTTGCGCCTGCAGCCCAGCCGATACCGGCGAAGGTGAAGCACCAGACAGCGGAACCGATCAGCGTCAGCACCGCGTAGCGCGGCAGCGGGACTCTGAAAATCCCGGCCGGAATCGAGACGAACGATCGCACGACGGGAGTCAGACGGCCGACGAGTACAGCCCAGTCCTCCCAGCGAAGGAACCACGCCTCTGCTCGCTCGAGCTTGGCGTGGTCGAGATGGAGCCACCGCCCATGTCGCTCGAGGTACGGCCGGCCCCCGCGGCGGCCGATCTCCCAGCCGATAACAGCACCAACGAGGTAGCCGACTGTGCCGGCAATGGCCATCGCCAGGTATGCGGGGAAGCCTGACGGAAACGTGTGGCCGAAGAGTGTCACTGTCTGCCCTGCGATCGCACCCGATGCGATGGCGCCGGCGTAGACCATGACGAGCTCACTGGCGGCCGGGAACACCGCGTCGATCATCATCAGAACGAACACGGCGTACAGACCGTAGTCGCCGATGAACTGGGTCAGCGAGCTCGAGAGCGAGGCGACGGGCACAAGGGCACTGTACTTCGCGCCGCTACCGCTTCGGACCGACGATGCGCTGAACCCGGAGGTTACGCGCGAGGTCGATTGTCCCGAGCGGATTCCTCGCAACGACCCGAACCACGTACTTCCCGCCCTTTACTGCCTTCCTGGAACGGTCTAGACCGTTCCAGGAAACACCCTGCGGACCCGGTCCGTAGCGGCGTGTTGCGAGCGTGCGGACGACGTCCCCGGCCGGCGTCTCGACGGTGACGACGACGCGGGCATCCTTGGTTTGGTTCCAGACGATGCGGAGATCGCGGCCAAACGGTGGCAAGAAGAGCTTCTTGGGCTCGGTTGCGAGAAATCCGATCGTCGAGTTGACAACGAACGACTGCGACATCTCAGAGGTCTGTCCCACGTCGTCCGTGGCCGAGACAGTCAGCTTCCAGCGACCCTGCGCGGGTACATCGGCCGTCGTGCGACGCGAAGCCGAGGTCGACGTCGGCGCGGGAGCAACCGGTGGCGGCGTCACGGGTGGAAACGGAATCGCATAGCTGCCTGGCAGCTTGGTCGTCGACTCCATGAAGGCGGCGACGCCGTCAGGACCCGTGAGCGTCACAGTGAGAGTCGATGGTCGCACGAGCTTGTATCGCAAGCTCTGGCGGTCGGCGACGCCGTCTCCATCAGGCGAAACTGCGGCAACCGCGGGTTGCACGTAGACGCCGGTGTACTCGAAAAGCAGCGCCGTCGAGATCGGACGCTCGGTACTGTCGGACGGGCGGTTCAGCAACGCCCCATCGAACGCCATGGACGTCGAGCCTCCGCCGTCGAGCGCCATCCCCGTGACCGCACCGAGCCGCACGAGCGTCTGAGCCAGCTCGAAGTTCGACAACCCCGTCGAGTAGCCAGGTTGCCGACCATCGACGGCAACGAGGATGACCCGTCCATCCGCGAGCTGACCGAGGCCCGTGCGGGGAGCGCGCGGTGAGAGCTGGCTCGTCGTGAACAGCTCACCTGCCCGGAAGACGGGCGCTCCGTCGCGAACGATCTGAGGGCCACCACCGATCGCCGAAACGACTCCGGGCCAGTCCGGCTTGAAGACCAGTCGCGACGTCACGAGTTGGCCGACCGGCGCCTCTGCCGTCAACACAGCCGCCGCCGCCGGCGCGGCGACGAGCACCGCGCCGCCGATCGGTATCGGCACGGGCGCGTCACTGCTGCGCAACTCGACAACCGGCGCCACGAGATCGGCGTTGGGCACCGCCGCGGGAAGCGGGAAGAGAATGGCGGCCGTACCGCCGGGAACCGGTTGTGTCGCAGCACCCCAGGCCTGCGTGTAGAGCGTGATCCCGCCCGAGGGTGGCTTGTTGAAGGACTTGAGGGTTCGCCTCGCCCCAGCACCCTGCCACGTGCCGACAAAGGAGATCCGACGGACGTCGAGCGTGCCGTCCGTCGTCAACCCGGCGCTCGCACGTTCGTTAGACGGCGGACTGACCACTTGTCCTTCCCGCATCAGCACACCGCTCGGTATGCCGGTCTCGACCGTGAAGTAGTCGCCGTTGACACCGGCAGTCGTCGCCGTTCCCGCAACGCGACGCTCGATCGCGGTCAGGGTTTCCGTGCCGGTGAGCGTCTCGTTCGACAGAGCCGGAGCCAGGGTCGTCGTTCCGCCTGGACGCGGGCCGGTGAGGACGTTGAGGGCGACGGGGCCGTGTGGGGTGAACTGGACCGCCCCCTCGTAGGTGACTCCGGGCCAGAGCGTCCGCGTCTGCGCCGCCGCCGGAGCGGCGACGACGAGAACGAAGAGCGCGGTGGCGAAGAGGCGGCGTCCCATCGGCCGAATCGAGCCTAGCCGAGGCCTCAGCGGGTGGCCCCAATCTTCACGGATTCCGTACGAAGCAGGGAAATCAGTCGAAGACGTTCACATCGCGGTACAGCGTGTCGCGCTGCACCGGAGTCTTCCCCAGTGCCCGAATCAGGTGAACGAGCTCATCGGCCGACGTGCGGTGCGAGGTTCCCGCGGCGGAAACCACGTTCTCCTCCATCATCACGGAGCCCATGTCGTCCGCGCCGAAGCCGAGCGCGACCTGGCCGATCTTCAACCCCTGCGTGACCCACGACGACTGGATATGCGCGACGTTGTCGAGATAGATCCGTGACACCGCCTGGGTGAGGAGATAATCGAACGAGGTTGGCATCTGCTCGTCACTGACGAGTGCGGAGAGACGGTTTCCATCCCGCTGAAACGTCCACGAGATGAACGCCCGAAAGCCGCCCGTCTCGTCCTGCACCTCGCGCACGCGTCGCATGTGCTCGACGCGCTCCTCGAGCGTCTCGACGTGGCCGTACATCATCGTCGCGGTCGTCGACATGCCGAGGCGATGCGCGTGACGCATCACATCGAGCCATTCGTCGGAGTTCGTCTTCTTCGGCGCGATGATGTCTCGCACCCGATCGACGAGGATTTCGCCGCCGCCGCCCGGGAGTGAATCGAGGCCCGCGTCTCGCAGGCGCGACAGCGTCTCCCAGACAGTCAGTTTCGAACGTCGCGAGATGTGTTGAATCTCGGGCGGCGAAAGGCAATGCAAGTGAATCCTGTACCGACTCTTGATCGAGGTGAAGAGATCCTCGTAATAGTCGATCCCGAGGTCCGGGTGGTGGCCGCCCTGCATGAGCACGCCCGTACCCCCGATTGCGAGCGTCTCCTCGATCTTCTTGAAGATGACGGGCTTCGGGAGGAGGTATCCCTCGCGGGTGTCGCCTGGACTGCGATAGAACGCACAGAAGTCACAGTCCGTGACGCACACGTTCGTGTAGTTGATGTTTCTGTCGACGATGAACGTGACGCGGTTCGGATCCGTCCGCCTATTCCGCATCTCGTTCGCGACCCGACCGACGGCGACGAGATCACGCGAACGGAGGAGCGTTGCTGCCTCGTCCTCGTTGATCCGCTCTCCGTCGAGCGCGCGTCCGAGGACTTCCGCGACTGTCGGCCGTGCAGTCGCGATACTCACAACGGCACCTCCGAGCCGCGGGCGAAGCGGAGTTCGGGCACGTGGTGGAGCTCCCCGACGTCCCGGGCCATCTCGAGAAACGTGTAGAAGCCGGCACGCTCACGAGGACCGAAGCTGTAGCGGAGCTTCTCGAAATAGCGCGCCAGGAAGCCGGCCGGGTAGCCGTACCGCTCACTTGCCTCGTATGCGAGCTTCTCGGGCTCGGACCGCGCGAGGCGAACGGACGCGACGAGCGCATGCTCGAGATCGGAGAGTCCGTCGACGACCGGCTCCGGGGCGGCCCAGACCGCGAATACCATCGGCAGACCTGTCCGTTCGAGCCACAATCGACCGAGATCGTGGTGCGGTGTCGGGTCTTCGAACGCGCTCTTCAGGGCAGCGTCGCCGATCAGGAGCTTGGCGTCCGCCTCCTCTTCGAATGAGCGGATCTCGGCGCCGGGGAGCAAGACGCGCGTTAGCACGACGGAGGTGGCGCTCTCGGGAGTGACCGCCACCGATCGCACTCGCCCGAGCGGCATCCGCGTCACGAGCTGAATCGAATCGACCGCTCCTTCGGACGAGACACAGAGGCGCGGCAGCAACCGCAATGTGTCGGCGTGGCGCGCGTACTCGATCGACGAGATCGGAGCGATGTCGAGTTGCCCGTCGAGCAGCATGCGATTGAGCTCGGTGGGAACGCCGACGACCTCGTCCACCTCGTATTCGAGGCGGTGGAAGACCGGGGCCATGTTGACGTAGCTGATGCGGCCGAGCTTGATCATGCCGCATCCCAGACCCGGATCGGGTTGTGGAGCGAGTCGCGCTGCACGGGAACCCGGCCCGCCTCACGAACGAAGCGTACGAGTTGCTCGATCTTCTGCTCCGTCTCGGTCCTGGCCCCTGCGGCGTGGAAGATCGTTTCGCGCATCACGGTTCCCTGCACGTCGTTGGCGCCGAAGTGAAGCCCGACCGCTGAGAGCGGCATCCCCATCATGATCCAATAGGCCTTGATATTCGGGATGTTGTCGAGCATCAAGCGTGAGACGGCCATCATCTTGAGATCCTCGGAGCCCGTTGTATGGCGGAAGCCACGGCGCTCGAAGACGGTGTTCTCCGGGTGGAAGGCCAACGGGATGAACGCAACGAACCCGCCTGTCTTGTCCTGCTGCTCGCGCAGGCGGAGTAGGTGATCTATCCGCTCCTCGTAGGTTTCGACGTGGCCGTAGAGCATCGTGCAGGTCGACCGCAACCCCATCCGGTGCGCCGTGTCGTGCACGTGGAACCAGATATCGGCGTGCTCCTTGCCCGGTGCGACAAGGGCTCTCACCCTGTCCGCGAAGATCTCCGCACCGCCGCCGGGAAGCGAGCCGAGGCCGGCTGCCTTGAGCTCTACCAGAACCTGCTCGTGCGTCAACCCCGACAGCGTGGTCATGTGATGGACTTCCGATGCCGTGTAGCACTTGAGATGCACATCGGGCAGCTCGGCTTTCAGCGCGCGGAGCGTGTCGAGATAGAAATCGAGATCGATGTGAGGGTTCTCGCCGTTGACCATGTGGATCTCGGTAAACGCTGCGAGCCGATGTTGCTCGACCGCATCCTGGACGAGCTCTTCGGTGCTCGTTGAATATGCGTGCTCTTGCCTCTGCGTCGCGGCGAAGGCGCAGAATTTGCATTTCACGCGGCAGACGTTGGTCTGGCTGAGGTAGAGGTTCTGGACGAACGACACGTCGTCCGTCCCACCGCGGAGTCGGCGCGCGAGGTCGGCCAACTCACCGATTTCGAGGAGCTCATCCGATTCGAGGATCGAGAGGCCGTCCTCGAGCTCGAGGCGCTCGCCGGCCTCGATCTTCTCCCTTACCGGGCCGAGCGTGGATGTGCGGTCGAGGAGTGCCATGTCGTTGTGCGCCCTATCGGTTGCGATCGACGACGGCATCCGCCAGCGCTTCGAGCTCGTGGCGTCGCGACTCGTCGGTGAGACTTGCCCGTGCTCTCGTAGCGTAGTCGAGGGCCACCGCTCTGGAGCGCTCCAAGGCGCCTGTTGCGGCAACCCGAACGAGCACACCCTCTAGAGGGCCACCCGCGATCGCGGCGCGAACGACCTCGTCCTCCTGCGCCGCGAGGAGGAGCGGTAGCGTCGGCGTGCCGTCGCGCAAGTCGGTGCCGGGGATCTTGCCCGTCTCGATCGTGTCGCCGGCACAATCGAGGATGTCGTCGACGATCTGGAACGAAACACCGAGGAGGCGGCCATAGTCGCCGCTCCCGCCACCGAGCAAGCAGGCTGCTTCGAACAGCTTGCCCGTCTTGAGGGCGCAGCGTTCGAGGTAGCTGTCAACGGTCGTATCAGGGTCGTGCCGCTGCCGTCGCTGCAGGGCCTCACCTCGGGCGAGCGCGAGCGACGCCTCCGCGAGCGTGGCGACGCCCTCGACGTCTCCGCGCGCCGCAAGCTCGGCGAATGCCCGCGCGAAGAGATAGTCGCCTGTTGCCCTCGCTGCGTCGGCACCGTAGGCGGTCCAGGCTGCCGCCTTGCCGCGCCGCACCTTGGCACCGTCGATCAGATCGTCATGGACGAGCGTTGCCATATGGACGAGCTCGACCGCCGCACCCGCCACGATCGACGGGGTGAGGCCGGGGGGCGCGGAGAGGAAGGTGAGCATCGGTCGTAGGCGCTTCCCGCCCGCTGTGAGGGCTTCCGCACCGACCTCGGCCACGAGGCCAGGGTGACCTGCCACTGACTGGTCGAGCAACTCTTCGACCTCTGTCAGGTAGTCCGCCAGGCCGGGCGAGGCTCTGACGGCCTCGAGCGTGGCACTCATTGCGCCGTCGCAGTGTGTAACGCGACGATCGAGCCTCCGAACAGACGGAAGCTCGTATCCCCGAACCCGGCGTCGTCGATCAGGCCTGCAAGTGCCTCCGCGCCGGGGAAACGCCGGACGCTCGCCGGGAGGTAGGTGTATGCCTGTCCTCCAGGTAGCACGCGCCCGAGCAGTGGCACGACTCGGTCGAACCAGAGTGAGAAGAATGGCTTCAGAGCTCCTCGTGGCTGCGTGATCTCGAGGACGGCCAGCCGCCCCCCGGGGCGGAGAACGCGCCGCAACTCGAGTAGACCGGCCTGGAGATCTGCCACATTGCGCACCCCGAAGCCGACTGTCGCCGCGTCGAAGCTGCCGTCGCCGTAGGGCAGAGCGAGGACGTCTCCCCGAACCCATTCGATCGTGTTCGACTTGCGCCGTGCTCGCACGAGCATCTCGCCCGAGAAGTCGAGCCCGGTGACGAACCCGCCCTCGCGCTCGGCCGCAATCGCAAGATCACCCGTCCCGCAGCACGCGTCCAGCACACGCGCACCAGGTTGAACAACGGCTTCGACCGTGAGCCGGCGCCAGCGCCTGTCGAGCCCCATAGTCATCACGTGGTTCATCACGTCGTAGACCGGGGCGATCCGGTCGAACATGGTGCGAACGCCTTCCGGCTGTAGCGTGCCGCTTTCGTGCGTCACGACTGGCCCCATCGCGGCATCAACGCGTTGTCGATGCCGATCTGGTCGAGAGCCCGCGCGACGACGAAGTCGACGAGATCCTCGATTGTCTTGGCACCGTGGTAGAAGCCGGGCGCTGCGAGAAGGATCACGGCTCCAGCCTCGTGCAGCGTCGCGAGTCCGCGCAGGTGGATCGACGAGAGTGGCGTCTCCCGCGGGACGAGGACGAGCTTGCGACGTTCCTTCAAGGCGACGGAGGCCGCGCGATGGATGAGGTTCGCCATCGCGCCTGTCGCAAGCGTGCCCACGGTGCTCATCGAGCACGGGCAAACGACATACGCGTCGACCCTGGCCGAGCCACTTGCGTACGGGCTCTTGTAGTCGTTGATCCCGTAGACCTGGACCTGATCGGACGCGGTGCCGACAAAGCGGTCTAGCACTTCGTCGCGCGGCAGAGTCGGATCGCCGTAGAGCTCCGTCGCGATCACCTCGATCCCTGCAGCCGAGGCAACGAGACCGATCTCACAGCCGGCAGCGGCGAGTGACTCGAGCAGCCGGGCCGCATACGGCGCGCCCGAGGCGCCGGTGACTCCGAGGAAGACGCGCATCACGAGAGAGCGTAGACGTCAGGCGTTGACGCGGCGCGCGAACAGGCGGTTGGTGACAGGCTGAAGCCCGCCACCGACGACGACTCCCGCTACTTGGGGCCCTTCGACGCTTCGAGGAAGGTGGCGATCTTGGTCAGGTTCTCATCTCCGAGAGCGGCGAAAGACGGCATCGGTGAGCCCGGCGTCTTACTGCTCGGATTCTTGAGATGGGCGACCTGCCACTCGATGCCTCGTCCCTTGGAGCCCTCGGCGGACAGGTCGGGCGCCCCGAGGTTGCTGCTGCCGGTGCCAAGGTACGTATGGCAGTTGAGACAGCCTGATTCGGCAAACAGCGTCGCCCCTTCGACAGCCACCTTGTTGTCCGCAAAGCCTTGCTGCTTCGCCCACGTCGGGACGAGACTCACGGTCTCCGAGCCGAGCGCCTCTTTCGCGGTGGCTCCTTTCCACGTCAGGACACCCATCGAGATCACGACGAGAATGGCTGCCACGAACGCGACGGGGCGGCGAAGAACCGCTCGCTCGGGCCGGCGGTCGTAGAACGGGAGCCCGATCATGAGAACGAGCAGGAGCGTCGGCACTCCGACCGTGCCAAGGACGACCGTCTCGGGCCACTTGAAGATACGGAGCAGGTAGAAGAGGAAGTAGAAGAACCAGTCGGGACGAGGGACGAAGTTCGTCGTCGCCGGGTCGGCCTTGGCCTCGTAGAGCGGGCCGAGCGCTCCGGGGCTGGTGCCGTCAGCGGTGTACTTCCAGATCACGGCGAGGCCGATGATCACGGCGACGACGACGAGCGACATGATCGTGTCGTGGTAGATCGCGTACGGGAAGAAGGGCTTGCCTTCCTTCTGGACGTCTTCCTTGTAGCGCTTGAACTCCGCGCGCCTCTCCTGCTGCACCTTGCTCGCCACGGGCTAGGTCTCCTCCCCCGAATGCTCGCGGATCAGCCCTTGGCGGTAGTCGCCGTACCCGGTGGGCGCGGGTTCATCGCGCGAGCGGCCGGCGGCCGTCTTCGACCAGGGCGGCGAGGTGACACCGAGTCGGATCACGAGATACATGTGAAGCCCGATCAACGCCATGAGTCCGCCGGGGATCACGAGCATGTGCAGCGAGTAGAACTTCGAAAGAGTGTCCGGGCCGATTTGCGCACCGCCCTGGAGGAACTGCGCCAGGAAAGGCCCAGCGATCGGCGCCGTCGCGTTGAGATTGATCCCGACGACGGTCGCCCAGTACGCGGTCTGATCCCACGGCAGCAGATACCCGGTGAAACCCTCGAGCATGCCTGTGACGAGGAGCAGCACACCGATGATCCAGTTCAGCTCCCGCGGATACTTGTAGGCGCCGAACAGGAACGTCCGCGCCATGTGGAGGAACATCAGGATGATGAAGAGGCTGGCGCCCCACTTGTGCATCCCGCGGACGAGCCAGCCGAGTGTGAGGTCGTTCGAGATGTACTGGATCGACTCGTACGCGCTGTTGGGGTCGGGGCGGTAGTACATCGCGAGAACGACACCGGTGACCGCCTGGACGAGAAACGCGGTGAGCGTCGCAGCGCCGAGCGTCTGCATCCAGTTCACGTCGCGCGGGACGTGGCGGAAGAGGAACCACTTCGTGTACCCGATCAGCCCGGTGCGCTCCTCGACCCAGTCCAGCGGATAGAGGGCGGCCTGCTCGATCTGCGTTTGGCGGGCGGACTTGGCCATTGTCAGGACCCCGGTACGGGTATGGGATAGAGCCAGCGCTCGATGCCGTCGACGTGAACACCTGGGTACGCCTGGCGGTAGCGGCTGATCTTCGCGTCCGCTCCCGTGCCGTCGACGGTTCCGACGCTGAAGTGGTCGCCGAGCACGAGGTTGCCGTTGACGATCGAGAAGGCATAGCGATCGAGTGAGCGCACCGGCGGTCCGGCCGTGCGATTGCCTTCGGTGTCGTAGGCGCCGCCGTGGCACGGGCAGCCAAAGCCTGCTGGTTGAACCGGGGTGAGCGTCACGTCCTTGTACTGCTTCGTCTTGTCCTCGAACTTGGGTCCGTTCGGCTGCACGGGACAGCCGAGGTGGACGCAACGGCTGTAGATGATCGTGAAGCTCGGCTGCTTTTCGGCATTCAGCCCGTTGTTGCGGATGTACGCGGTCCGGCGCGAGACCTGACCCTGGCGCTTGTTTCCCGTGAAGCTCGTGATCACGAACGTGCCCTCGGGGAAGTTCGAGATGGGCCCGAGGTCGACGTCGTTCGTCGCGACGGCCTCGCCGGTAAAGGAAGGCAGCACGGCGAAACCGAGGGACGGCAGCGTGACTGCGGCGCCGATGACGCCGCCGAGACCGATCGTCGCCAGCGTCAGGAAGCCGGCACGGCCGTGCGTCTCGAGGTGCTCCCCCTCAGCGGCAAGTTGAGCGGGCGAAGGGGTGTCGCCCATGAGCTCATGGGCCGGCGCGGAGTCGACCGGGGCGTGAGAGCGGGCAGTGTCACGAATCCAGAGGACACCGAAGACGATCGTGAGGGCAGCGCCGAGGACGGCTGCGGGCCAGCTCACGACGATGCCGACAAGGATGCACGCGATGCCGATCGCGAAGCCGATCGGCCAGAGGCTGTGACCCGATGCCTGTGGTTTGTCGTCTGTGCTGTCGCTCACCGCTCGCTCTCCATCTCGTGATTCAACAGTGCCTCGCCCACACCTGTCAACGCCGTAGTAGCTTGGTCAGCGTGCGGCCGCCGACGTCATTCTGCACGTCCGGCCCGGAGGTTGCAGCGGGAAGGCCGAATTCGGTCCAACGAGCCGCGACCCGCGCACGAATCTCGGGGCTCATCTCGATCTCGGGAGGCCACTCGCGCCTCCCTTCGTCGGGCCCCTTTGCGGTGGCGTCGATGCCGATCTTGCCGCCGTACGCCTGGATCGTGGTCGCATGGTCGAGTTGGTCGATCGGGCCTTCGCTGAGCAGGATGTCACGCGCCGGGTCGACGTTCGCACACGCGTAGAAGAAGACCTGCTCGTAGTCGTGGACGTCGACGTGCTCGTCGACGACGACGACAGACTTCGTGAGGCTCATCAGGCCGAGGCCCCACATCGCGTGCATCACCTTCCTCGCGTGGCCGGGAAAGCGCTTGCGGATCGAAACGATGACGCAGTTGTGGAACGTGCCTGCTGTGGGGAGGTCGTAGTCGACGATCTCGGGGACGCTCATCCTGATCGCAGGGAGGAAGATCCGCTCTGTCGCCTTCGCGAGCCACTCGTCCTCGGCGGGAGGCTTGCCGACGACGATCGAGGGATAGATCGCGTCACGCCGCATCGTGATTGCGGAAATGCGGAAGATCGGAAACTCCTCGGGCGGCGTGTAGAAGCCCGTGTGATCGCCGAACGGTCCCTCGATCCCAACGTCATTCCGGTCGACCCAGCCCTCGAGCACGATCTCCGCATTCGCGGGCACCTCGAGATCGACGGTCTTGCATTTGACGAGCTGGACGGCCGAGCCCTTCAGGAACCCGGCGACCATTAGCTCACCTATGTGCTTGGGGAGCGGTGCGCTCGCCGAATAGGCCGTCACCGGATCGAGGCCGAGTGCGACGGCGACGGGAATCTTCCCGTCGGGCGCCGCCCGCAGATCAGCGCGGCCGTCCTTGTGGATCTGCCAGTGCATGAACGTGGAACGCCTATCGATCTTCTGCATCCGGTACATGCCGACGTTGCGAACGCCGCTTGCCTGGTCCTTCGTGATCACCGCGGGGAGCGTTATGAAAGGGGCCGGATCGAGTGGCCAGCAGCGTTGGATCGGGAACAGGTCGAGGTTCACGTCATCGCCCGTCAACACGATCTCCTGGCAGGCAGCCTTCGAGACCTCCTTCGGCATCGAGTCGGCAATCGACTTGAGCTTGCCGAGAGAGCGCACCTTGTCGACGAGACCCTGCGGCGGCTGCAGCTCAAGGATCTCGCCGAGCTTGTCGGCGAGATCGTCGAGCCGCCCAACGCCGAAAGCCATACACATGCGCTTCTCGGTCCCGAACTGGTTGATGAGCAAAGGGTGCTTTGCGCCCTTCGGATGCTCGAAGAGGAGCGCCGGCCCACCGGACTTGACGACCCGGTCTACGATCTCGGTGATCTCGAGATCTGGATCGGCCTCGGCCGAGATGCGGACGAGCTCCCCCTCCTTCTCGAGGAGAGCGATCCACTCTCGGAGGTCGGAGGCTGGGCTGGCCATGAGGTGTCAGTCTAGGCGCGGCGCGTCCGGCTCGGACGCAGCACTCGGAAGAGCCCCCCGAGGGCGACGGTACGCATCGCCGCTACGCAACGGTCGAATCTCTGCCTTGACGAGGGAGGGGCCACCGGGGAACCGTAGGTTCCCGGCTTCAGGATCACGCGAAGCGTGCAGGAAACAGGGCTGTAGAGCTTCGTGCGATACGCTCATTCATCGCACGAAGCTCTACAGCGTGCGACTGGGCGTGCGGGCTTTGCGCTTCGCTGCGAGGTGGTGCGTCAGCTCGCCGAGCGCGATGACTGCAATGAAGATGAGTCCCACGACGAGCATCGCCAGAACGACCTTGCGGCCTTCCTTGGCGGCATCCGCCAGCAACAGAAGCGACGCGATCATCGTGCGCCTGACTTTACCCCACCCGAAGGTCGTGCGCCACACAGGCTGCGGCGACCGCGTCGAGTCCGGCCGCTGCCCGCGCCAGCGCTACGAGGGAATCGGCGTTTCCATCCTCCCTGAGCTCCTGCCTGGCGCGGTCTAGCGCTCCCTGGCCGAGCAGCGCCGAGGTCGCGGACCAGGCAGCGGCCTCGCCGTCCCGCCCATCCGCACGCGCCTGAGCGCAGAGCGAGATCAACTCGGCGAGGTCATGGACCGCTGCGACGCTGCCTGTGTCCGCCACGCGTACGAGCCCGTGCGCGTAGAGGTAATCGCCGAGGAGCAGCGCCGTGTCCGCGTCGGCCGGGTTGAAAAGCCGGGGGCGACCGTAGTGAAGGAGGTAGCCCTCGTAGATGGTCTCGACACCGAGGGCAAAGCGTGGCTCGCAGAGAAGCGAGAACACGTGTGTCCGATCCTGAGCCTCGGTAGGGCGAAGCGAGGCCCCCCAGAGCGGGCTCTCTGACGCAGCGTCGGCCACCAGCGTCTCCCAGACCCCGGTCGATCGAGCAGAGCTAGCTTCCGGAGAAGTCGCCAACAGCCTCGATCGTCCTGTCGATCTCCTCGTCGCCGTGTGCAAGCGATACGAACATGCATTCGAACTGGGACGGAGCAATGTAGATGCCACGATCGAGCAGGTGCCTGAACAACGCTGCGTATCGTTCGGTGTCGGACCGGAGCGCATCGTCGTAGTTCTGGACGGCCCGATCCTGACTGAAGAGCGTCAACATCGCCCCAACCCGTTGCACCGTTCCGAACGGAGCGAGACCCGCCTCGAGCCTCGCACCTCGGCGCTCGAGATCCTCGTAGACGGCCGGGTCACGTAGGCGGCGCAGGACAGAGATCCCTGCAGCCGTCGCCAGCGGATTCCCGGACAAGGTGCCCGCCTGGTAGACGTCGCCGATCGGAGCCAGGCGCTCCATCAGGTCGACCCGGCCGCCGAACGCTGCCGCCGGTAGGCCGCCGCCGACGATCTTGCCGAGGATGGTGAGATCTGGTGTCACGCCGTATCGCTCCTGCGCACCGCCGCGTGCGACCCGAAAGCCGGTGATGACCTCGTCGAAGACGAGCAGGGCGCCGCATGCATCACACAGCATCCGCAGGGCCTCGAGGAACCCGGGAGCGGGAGGGACGACCCCCATGTTGCCGGCGACCGGCTCGACGAGGATCGCAGCGAGCCCTTCGCCGTACTCGGCCACGGCCGCCGCGACCGCATCGATGTCGTTATAGGGCAGCACGATCGTGTCACGGGCGACGCCCGTCGGCACGCCGGGTGTGGATGGAATCCCGAGTGTCATCAGGCCCGAGCCTGCACTCGCGAGTAGCGCATCGACATGGCCGTGATAGTTGCCCTCGAACTTGATCAGACGGTCGCGTCGTGTCGCGGCACGCGCAAGTCGGACCGCACTCATCGCGGCTTCGGTTCCGGAGGAGACGAGCCGCACCATCTCGACGGAGGGCACGGCGTCGACGATCTCGGCGGCGAGGTCGACCTCTGCCTCCGTCGGCGCCCCGAAGGTGGTGCCACGCTGCAGCGCTTCTGCCACGGCGGCGAGAGTCAGTGGGTCGGCATGGCCGAAAAGCAGCGGCCCCCAGGACAACACCCAGTCCACATACCGGTTGCCGTCGACGTCTTCGATGAACGGGCCCTCGCCGCGACGCATGAACAGCGGCTCGTCGAGACCCACGGCCCGCATCGCTCGCACCGGTGAGTTGACCCCGCCGGGGATCAGTCTTTGCGCCCGGTCGTAGAGGGCGGAGCGGATCAGCATGGATTGAGCCCCCCGGTAGTCGCGCTCACAGCCATCGAGCAAGGTCCTTCGCCCAATACGTGAAGACGAGGTCGGCGCCGGCACGCTTGATCGCTACGAGCGACTCGAGCGCAGCAGCCTTCTCGTCGAGATGGCCCGCGGCAGCGGCGGCTTTCACCATCGCGTACTCACCCGACACGTTGTAGGCGGCGACTGGGCAGTCGAACCGCTCGCGCACAGCCCGGATCACGTCGAGGTAGGCGATCGCAGGCTTCACCATCAACGCGTCGGCGCCCTCCTCGAGATCGAGCGCGCACTCTCGCAGGGCTTCGCGTACGTTCGGCGGGTCCATCTGGTAGCCGCGCCTGTCGCCGGACGTCGGCGCCGATTCAGCCGCCTCGCGGAAGGGGCCGTAGAACGCCGACGCGTACTTGGCGGCGTACGAGATGATCGGGGTCTGCGGCAGCGCCTCGCGGATCGCGCCGACGCGGCCGTCCATCATGTCGCTCGGCGCGACGACATCGGCGCCGGCCTCGACATGACTGACTGCGGTCCGCACGAGCAGCTCGAGCGTCTCGTCGTTGTCCACCTCCCCGTCGCGCAGGACGCCGCAGTGGCCGTGACTCGTGTACTCGCAAAGGCAGACATCCGTAACGAGAGTCAGCCCGGGGGCTTCCACCCGAACTGCCCGAAGCGCTCGTTGGACGATCCCCTCGGTGTCCCAGGCTCCGCGGCCCTCCTCGTCCTTCGCTTCCGGAATCCCGAAGAGCAGCACCGCGCGCACTCCTAGCGACTCGAGCTCAGAGGCCTCGCGCGCGAGCTCATCGATGGAACGTTGCGCAATACCATCGAGCCCGGTGACAGGACGCACGACACCTTCGCCTGGGCACGCGAACAGCGGCATGACGACATCGTCGAGAGACAGGCGCGTTTCGCGGACGAGGGCGCGTAACGTGTCGGTCCGGCGGAGGCGTCGCAGTCGGGAGACGGGAAAGGAGGTCATCCAGCCAAGGGTATGTCAGGGGGATCGCCGCGTGACCCCGAAGGCGTCCCGAGCGGCACGCCACCCTCCTCCCAGGGATCGAAGCGAATCCGCTCGGAGAAGAACTCCCAGATTGCGCGTGCCGCAGCCATCGTCGGTAGCGCCATCAGCACACCGGCGACACCGTACAGCTCGCCGCCGGCGAGTAGGCCGAAGATGACGAGGAGCGGATGGAGTCGAAGCGCAGTCGCCATCACGTTCGGAACCACGATGTGGCCCTCGACCTGGTAGATGAAGACGAAGAGGGCCAGAACCCAGAGCGCCGACACCGGATGCACGATGAGGGCGTAGATCGTTGGTGGGATCGCCGACAGCCAGGGCCCGATGTACGGGAGCACCTCGATCACGGCCGTCCACACGCCGAAGAGCAGGGCGTAGCGGTCGGCACCGGGGACAAGCCCGGTGCGACCGAGCACCCACATGCCGATCCCCGCACTGAGGCCGATCACGGTCGACAGGATCAACTGCCCCCGCACATACCCGGCGAGCGCCATCTCGATCCGACGGGTCAGTGGGATACCGTCGGCCGGCGGGAACCGACGGTCGATCGCGCTTTCGAGCCGCTCCATATCGAGGAGCATGTAGATCGCGATGACAACGATCAGGATGATGTTGAAGAGCGTTATCACGATCGAGAAGGCTGCGCCCTGGGCGAACGAGACCGCGTCCTGGGTGTAGTTGGAGATCTCGCCGGCTCCCAGGTTGTCGACCCAATCGGTTGCCTGCTTCTGGATCTGGATCCGCTCGAGGCCATGGCTATCGAGCCATAGCTGGAGCCGATCGATGTCCTGCTCCGCCCCGGTCTTGCCCCGGCTGTCCCCGACGGTGACGTAATTGTCCACACGGTCCGTAGCCGAGCGCGTTTGATCGACGACGACGCTCCCGAGAGCCAGAACCACGAACGTGACCGCCGCGGCGAAGACCAGGAACACGAGCGCAACGGCGAGGCCGCGCGGTAGCCGCATGCGCTTGAGGTCGCGCACGAGGGGGTTGAGCAGAAAGGCGATCACGGCGGACACGAGGAAGAGGAAGAGGGCGTGCCCGAGAAGGCCCGCGAGCATCCAGATGATGAGCAGCCCCACGGGAAGACCGACGAGCTGAATCCAGCGCGGCACCCTGATCGTCGGCCCTGTCGGCTCCGCCATGGGTCGGATCGTAGCCACCCGCTTCGCCCAACCGGCGTTCGCGAACAACGAGGACGCATGAGACGTCCGCTACCGTGGCCCCATGGCCACGCCGCGTTCACGGCGAGCCGCCCGTCACCACGCGCGACGGCGGCGCGCTCAGCATCGCGCGCGCCGCTTGGCCGTGATCGGGATCGTCGGCGCTCTTGCAGTCGTCACCTTGATCCTGACCGCTTTCGGCTCGAACGCGCCCAGGACAGTCGCGGCGACGACGACACCGGAAGCCGCTGTCGGGGTCCCCCCGGAACCGCAGGTGCTCGCGACCGTCGGCAACCTCCAGATCAAGCTTCCCATCGCCGCCGAGGCACTCACGGCGATCGGCTTCCACGGTGCAGCCGACGGCGCAATGGAACTGAGTCCCGTCGGCCGGCAGGTCAACGAGGGGCTCTTGGCCCGATTGTGGCGCCGGATCGCCGGCTCCGCCCAGAAGGGGCCGGTGTGGTTCCAGCTCGACGGCGGCGCGGGCACGCAGGTGCTGGACGTGGGCGCGATGCCGGGAACCGACGTGTATTCACCGGTCGAAGGGACGGTGGCCTCGATCTCCGATTTCGTGATCGACGGAAAGGTCTATGGCTCACGGATCGACGTCAGGCCAGGTGCATCCCCGTCGCTGATCGTCACGCTCAGCCACCTTGACCCGGACCCCTCGCTCACCGTCGGCAGCCCCGTGCTCGCCTCGTCGTCCAAGCTCGGCACCGTCGTGGACGTTGCGACCGTTGAGCGACAGGCACTCGCAGCACACGCTCGCGGTCGCGGGAACAACGTTGCGATCGAAGTACACCCGGCAGCCGGGTCACTCCCTTGAGCTTCAACATCCTCTTCATCGGCGACGTCGTCGGCCGCCCCGGGCGCGAGGCACTCGAGGATCGGCTGGCGACTCTGCGGGAGGAGCTCGACGTCGCAATCTGCGTCATCAACGGCGAGAACGTTGCGGATGGAGTCGGAATCACTCCGAAGCTTGCCGACCGCCTCCTCGCTGCCGGCGCCGACGCGATCACGCTCGGGAACCACACGTGGCGCCGACAGGAGATTGCGCCATACCTCGGGACGTCGGCGCGAGTCATCCGTCCTGCGAACCTCTCGGCGGACGCGCCGGGGCGCGGGATCACGATCGTCGCGGCAGACGACGGCACCCTGGTCGGGATTGTCAACGTGATGGGCTCTCTCTCGCTGCAACCTGCGAGGAGCATGTGGGAGGTCATCGACCAACTCGTGGACGAGGCACGCGAGGCGACACCTGTCGTGCTCGTCGACGTCCACGCCGAGGCGACGAGCGAGAAGATTGCGCTGGCACGTTGGCTCGATGGGCGGGTCACAGCGGTGATCGGGACGCACACGCACGTGCAGACGGCGGACGCCCGTGTGCAACCTGGTGGCACAGCCGCCATCACCGATGCCGGTATGACAGGGCCGCACGACTCGGTGATCGGCGTCAAGGCGGAGCTGGCTACCCATCGGATGCGGACCGGGATGCCGGTGCGTTTCGAGGTCGCGACCGGCGGTGTCCGGATCGAGGGCGTGCTCATCGAGTGCGACACCGCGAGCGGTAGGGCTAACGCGATTCGCTCGGTTTGCCTTCCGTGGCCGTGAGCGGTGGAATCAGGACGACGAGCACGGCGACGAGAAGAACGTCACGAGCGAGGACGAGCCACGACGCGGTCGGGTCGAACTGCTTGACGAGATCCCAGTAGGTTCGCGGGAACCAGAGTCGCGTGAGAGCACACGCCGCCAACAACAGCCCCGAGGCTGCAAGTCCCCGGCGACCGGGGACGAGCACGACGAGCACGAGCAGCCAGATGAGGAACTGAGGTGAGGCGACCTTCCCGAACGCGACGAAAGCGACGACTGCTGCGGCGGAGTACTGCGCGAACCGGGCTGCGCTCTCGGTGTCGCCGCGTGCGAACCGCACCCAGACGAGCGCGAGGGCTGAAAGGGCAACGAGAGTCGTCACGCCCGAGGCGACTCCCGCAACCGTGCCGGTCAGGTTCTGCGAGCCGGCACCCGATGCCCAGCCGAGCGGCATTCCGGCCGCGTGATGGAGTGCGAGCAGAAATCCCGAGCCGAGGCTCTCGATCTGCAGCGGCCGGCCGACCTGTCGCCACACGCTCCGTGCCACGCCATCAGGAGCAGCTATGAGGAACGGGAGGAACACCGCGAGTGCTGTACCGACGGTCAGGGCAAGCCCACGCATCGCAACGGCAGGGCCGTCGCGCCGCCAGAGCCGCGCGACCAGAAGCGGAAGCAGGACGGCCGGGTAGATCTTCGTGGCAATCGCGACTCCGAGCAGCGCGGATCCGAGCCTGTCACGCCGCCACAGGAGCGCGCAGACAGCAGCGAGCGTGAACGTCGCTGCGTAGAGATCGAATCGGGTCAGCACAAACGGCCCGAGCAAGGCCGTGCCGCCGAGGAAGGCCCCGACCGAGAACGCCATCCGGGTGTTGGAGGCGCGCAAGGCCCGAAGCGAGAGCACGATGAGAGCGGACGCCGAGGCCATTGCGAACACCATCAGCACGAGGAATGCCGCGTCGTAGCCGCCGTGTGTTACCGAGACGAGCGCAGGAAGAACGAACGGCAACAGTGCTCCTGGCGGATACTCCACAGAGAAGTCTCGGTACGGGAGATTTCCTCCGGTGATCAGCTCGCCGTAGCGCTGGTAGACGCCGGTATCCGAGATGCCGGGCTGCCCTTCGAGACCCAAGCCGACGAACAGTCCTACCGCCACTGCAGCCAGGCAGGCGAGGAGCACTGCACGCGAGATCAGGGGACGCACGACACCCGCCGCGGCAGGAGAAGGGCGAGCAGGACGAACGGCAAGAACCAGGGGATGTAGAGGTACGACCAGTGAGTGAGGACGAGTTCGAAGGCAAGCAACACCGCAGCACTGAGGGCAGCAAGCTGGAGCGGCCCTTTCTGTCGTGGAATCGCCGCGACGACCCCCGCGAGAGCGAAGACCGCCACCTGCAGGATCAACTGCACTGCGCCGAGGTCGGGGATCCCGCGAGCGTGATACTGGCCCCAATCCCAGGGCGAGAACGGCGACCCCCGATCGAACTGGAAGCGGAGGGTGCGATCGATGAAGGTTCGCACCGCTTCGATGAGACTTGGTTCGAGCAGGAGGACGGAGAAGACGACGAGAGAGGCGGCCGCGAACCCGACCGCGAACCGTGCGGCGGTGCGCCGCTGCAGCCCGCTCGGGTACGTGAGCCAGAGCGGCGCGAGCAGGAGCGCCGCGAACTTCGTCCAACCGGCAAGAGCAATAGCGGTCCCTCGCGCGACCGGCGATGTCGAGAGCCAGAACCCCCAGACGAGAATCGCGGGCATGATCGCGTCATTCGTGTTCGCGTTCAGTGCATAGGCCGTGAACGGGAAGGCGAGCCAGCCGAAGGCAAGCGCGACTGCGAGCGGCGCTCCTCCAAACCGACGCCCGACGAGAAGCAATCCGCATACAACGAGTAGGTCGAACAGGATGGCAGTCGCATGTGCCGCCGGTAACGAGTCCCACTTCCCCGACCAAGGGAACGCGAGCACCGCAGGAATGTACGCGAGATACGCCGCCGGCCCGTAGGTATCGCCCCGCGGGTTCGCCGATTCGCAGCGGCCGTTCTGCTGGATCCGTTCTCGGATCTCTCCATCGGCATCGGCCTTGCCGCACGCTCGACGGGAGTCTTCGACGGGCATGTGGCCATACGGCGCCTGGCCGTCGAGAATCCTGTCGGCGCCGATCACGCCTGCGTAGCCCACATCGATGACGCCGCGTGGGCTTTCGAGATTCAGGCCGATCCGCAGCCCGCCGAGGAAGACGGCGACTGCTGCAAGAAGCCAGATCGGCCAGGACAACACCGGGCTTGCCGCGCGACCGCGGAAGCCAATCCAGGCGGTGCGCACGAGGAGGTAGACGATCGGGGGCACCGCGAGTGGTGCGCTCCTGAAGACCTCGCCCCGGTTGAAGAACCAGAGCGAGAACCCGAACGAGAGCAACGCAAGAAGGTCAAGGGTGTGGAACGACCAAAGCCGTCTCCGATCGACGAGGCCGATGAGGAAGACCGCGCTGAGCGGGATCCACATCCACCAGGCGTTCAGCACCTTGCCGCCGAACGAGCCCACCCGCCCCCGTGCCATCTTCCACGCAACCTGAGGCCCTGTCCACGCTTGCGACACTCGGCCGTCGCCGTCCTCGACCTTCCCGAGCGCGATCTCTCCCGCCTTTCCCGACCAGACGCGAACCGTCCAACGAAGCGACGCTTTGTCGAAGGTCGCATCGGTCGAGGGGTGGTCCGGGTACCGGGCGATCCAGCGGGAGACCTTGGGGTCGTCGAGAAACCGCTCGACAGCCACACGCTCGCTCAGCCGCGGCAGGCTGTCGGTAGGAGCGAACGGGTCATCGACGAGACCGTCCCGCCCTGCATGAGTCGTCGTTGCTGAAGTATCGGCGGCAACCGCCGCAGGAACGAGAACGAGCGCGAGCGCCAGCGCGCACGCCCACAACTTCACCGGCGGAAGGACCAGAGCTTGTTGCCGACGAAGTTGAGCGGTGTCACGAGGATGATCGCAATCGCCTGTGCGGTGATCGCACCCAAGCCGCCCTCGACCAGCACGTAGAGAACGACGAGGTTTCCGAGGAGAGCGAATGTCGAGACGACGAGGAATCGAAGGCCCTGATAGGCGACGTTGCCACGTTGCCCTCTGAACGTCCAGACCCGATTCCACGTGTAGTTGTTCGCGACCGCGACGAGGAACGAGCCAACAGCGGCGGGGATGTAGTGGAACCCTGCCCACCGGAGCAAGATTGCGTACACGGCAAGGTTGACCGCGTAGCCGCTCATCCCGACTAGGCAGAACTTGGCAAGTTGTTCCCAGTTGCTTCGGCGGCCGAGCGCGTTGCCGACCCTCTGGGCAGCACCCTGGCCGGAGCTGGTCGGGGACGGCTCGATCACGTTGCGCGAGGGTAGCTGGTCAGGCGGCGCGATCGAGTGCGTACGTCGGAGCGACGACGCCGAAGTGGGAGAGAATGGTCGGCGCGACGTCGACGATGCTCTTCGTTCGTGCGATCTCGGCTACGCCCTCGACGCCTATCATCAGGAGGGGCACCTCTGTGTCGCCTGCCACGAGTGAGCCGTGCGACCCTCCACCGACGTGGTCGCCGCCACCGATGTCTGCGAACTCGTAGCCCAGAGTCGCCGAGACCAGAACCTCACCTGCGTTGGGATTGGCAAGGGCGGCCCATGAGCGGGCGAGGGCATCGGGGTGATCGAGAATCGAGGCGTCGCCAGACACAGTGAAGCCGCCGTCATTGGCCGGCGCGAAGAGGAGCTCTTCGCCCTCGCGCCGTGCCACGGCACCGTTCCCTTCACGGAAGAGGGCGACCTCGACAGCCTCGACGCCGTCGAGGTACGAAGCGACGGCCCGTGGTTCGAGCCGGGACCCGGGCTGTAAATAGACGTGGGCGGCGCGGTTCGATGCGAGCGGCAACACTCCCTCCGCCCCCGCATAGACCTGGTCGAGGGAAGCGGCTTGGTGGACACGGGTCTGTCCGTGATCGGCCATGACGATGACGGCGTACCTCTCGAGGAGTGCGTCGATGCCACCGCCGGCGTCCGCGAGTGAGCCGATCGCGGCGTCGCACCGTTGGAGGGCCGCGATCGCAGTATCCGGGCCATGCTCGTGCGACGCGTAGTCGTAGTCGGAGAGATAGAAGACGAGGAAATCGAACGCATCGCGCGTGACGAGCCAGCGGCCGACGGCGGTGGCGTACGCATCGATCGATCCGGCCGGTCGGTTGCGCCATGAAAGCGGCGCCCCCGTGCGATCGGAGCTGAACAGGTTGTAGAAGAAGAAGCGCTCCGGTCCGAGGACATCGCCGAGAAAGGGCAGCGACGAGCGGTGACGCGTGCGGCCACGGTAGGCCGTGAAGTTGACCGCTGCCGTTCGGAGGCTGGAATCGGCGAGTGACTCGAACAGCGTCAACGCCTGCCTGCCGAGGTGCTGCGCGTTCATGTTGACGAGCGTGTCACGGAGCGTCTGGCCGATTCCCGCGGCGCGTACGGCGCCGAATGAGCTTCCGTACTCGACGACTCGCCGCTGATGCCGGTCGTACCAGACGAGATGTGGAATCTCATGGATGTCGCCGTGCGCCCCGGTCGCGATCGACGAGAGGCAGACGGGGGTCAGCGACGGAAAGACCGATGTCGCGCGCCGATAGCTGCCCCGGGCGGCAAGGGCAGCAAGCGTCGGAGTGTCGCCCGAACCGACCGCGCCTTCGAGCATCGACGGGGTGAGGCCGTCGATCACGACGAGGATCAGCGGTCGCGGCGTCACTTCGCGAGCGAGCGAAGCCCCGCGTACTTCTCAGGGCCGCTCCGCGCGCGCCGGGCGGCTACCACCGGCAGCACAAGAGCCTCGAGGTAGCCGACCACCGGGATCAGCGCGAGGAGGCCGAGGGCAACAGCCGCACCGAGGAGCAGGAACGCCGTGCCGCCGAGTGTCGCGCCCCGCCTGTTTGCCCCGCGGACGATCGCGGCAGCGGAAACGGCGCCTATCACGGCGCCGACGATGCCTCCGGCGGCACCGATCCAACCGTTCACCAGCAGGCCGGCGACGATACCGACGACGAGCGCGCCGAGCAGCGTGGTAGCGAAGCCGAATCGGAGACCAGCAAGCACGCCTGCGAACGCGACGCCTGCAGCGACCCCCAGGCCAATTGTGATCCCGATCTCGTACCAGTCACCCATTTCGGAGAGTCAGTGTACGGATGGCGACGCAGAAGCCGTGCCCATCAGGCCTCGAGTCGGCGAATGACGTCGACACAGAAAGCACCGGCGCGCGCGCCGTCGACCACGCGATGGTCGAACGTGACGCTGACGTTCCCCATCTGCCGAACCACGACCTCGCCGTCTCTGACAACGGGCCGCGGACCGATCCGATGGAGGCCGAGAATCGCGACCTCGGGATGGTTGATCAGCGGTGTCGCAAGAATGCCTCCGAGCCTGCCGGCGCTCGTGACGGTAAACGTCGAGTCGCGAAGCTCGCCCGGCTGGAGTGAGCCGGTCCTGGCGCCTTCGGCGAGTCGACGGATCTCTACATCGATCTCGGCGACGGACAGCCGGTCGCAGCCCCGCACGACAGGGACGATGAGGCCCTCCTCGGTGTCGACGGCGATACCAAGGTCGTAGCGGTCGAGAAGCACGATCTCGTCTCCGTCGATGCGCGCATTCAGCTCGGGGAACTCGGCGAGCGAAGCGGCAGCAGCTCGAAGTGCCGTGGGAACGAGCACGTCGAGCTCGACCCCTGTGAAGTCGCATTCCTCGACGAACGTCACTGCCGGAATCTCACGGTGCGTCCGTTCGACCTGCTCCACGATTGCGCGGCGGATACCGCGCACCGGAATGCGGCGGCCATCTTCCAGAGCGGCCGAAGCGCGAACGTCGGCCTCGGTGACGTGCCCTCCTGGGCCAGTTCCCGTTACTGCCCCGAAATCCACGTCGAGCTCTCGGGCCAGCCTGTGAAGCTCCAGCGCTTCGAGCGGCTCCGCGACGACGGCGACGATCGGCTCGGACGCCGCCGGCTCCAGAAGCGGGGGTGCGGCAACGGAGTGCAGCAACTGCTCGCCGGCTGCACCGATCAGCGCAAGGGTGGCACCAACAGCCGCAAGCTCCCCCTCTCGTCCGAGGATGCGCAGAACGACACCGTCGACCGGCGAGCCGATCTCGACGGTTGCCTTGTCCGTCTGAATCTCGACAATCGGCTCATTCTCCTCGACGACATCGCCTTCGCGGACGAGCCATCGGGCGATCTCGCCCTCGGTCAGTCCCTCGCCGAGGTCGGGCAGCGTGAACTCATGGGCCATGGTGGGCAGCGTAGTGGGAGACCGCTCGGATCACCACAACATCTCGGGGTGGTCGCGAGGGTACGAGCGTCCGCTCGCGACGGCGTGACACCACCGCGTTCACGGCCGCGGCTCGCCTACGTGAGCACTGTCAACGCTGCGCGTTCGACGACGACCTCCGCCTCCGTCACGTCGCCGATGTCCTCACCATCGACCTGCGCGGGCAAAGACCGGTCGCAGCGAATGAGGATCCTGTCCAGATCGTGACCGAGCAGCACATCGCTGCCACCTGGGCGCCCGCGAAGCGCCTGCGTTCCGAGACGAAGGATCCCCCGGGGGCGGACTTCGACCGGCGCAACGATGTCCAATCCGCCTTCGAAGGAGGCATCCGGCACGACCCGGAGGCCGAGGCGTCCGGCGTACGTGTACGGCGAGCAGTTCGCGATGATCGCAAATGCTGCACGGCCGAGACCTTCTATCTCGAGCGCGGACTCGTAGCGCAATCGGTGGTCCGCGAGCGTCCTCACGACCGTCCAGGTGAAGACGATGTCACCCGGCCGTTTCCCATCCGGGCGACGGCCGAGCCCGTCGACTCGCCTCACGAGCTCGGCATCGAAACCGACTCCCGCGTTGATGGCGAAACGGCGTCCGTTGAACCGGCCGACCGAGATGCGCCGCAGCTCGCCATGCGCGATTTTCGCAGCCGCGCGGGCAGGATCGCGCGGCAGCCCCAGGGCACGCGGCAGCACGCTCGTCCCGCCGCCGGGGATGAACCCGATCGGGATGTCCGCCTGAATGCCGTTGAGCACCTCGTTGTACGTACCGTCGCCCGAGAACACGTAGAGCGCCTCGGCGTGAGGTGACCATTCCGCCGCGAGCTCCGTCGCCTCTCCCCTCGCGTGCGTCAGGAGGGTCTGCGTCCCTGCCGGAAGAGCAGCCTGAACCGCAGCGAGCTTCCGCTCGGTGACACCGCTGGCGAACGGATTGACGATCAGGATTCGCCGCACGCCGACTATCCTCGTCCCCGCTCGTGGTTCGTGCCCGCAGCTCGCAGCACGAGAACGGTCTCTGAGCCTTCTGCGATCTCCGTCAGGCCTCCGTCCCGGACGATGGCTGTCGCCGACACTGCCAGTGCGGACCACTCGTCGGTTCCTGCGCCGACAACGCGAAGAGCGACGGCAGGATCGAGCCCGTGGTCCGGATCGGCCAGCAAGGACGCGTGGCCGATCTGGGCGATCGTCTTGCCGGCACTCATGCCGAGGTCGGTAGCGACGACGAGCGTGAGCACGTCGGGCGCGGAGCTGCCTGCCTCGGGTAGCGGTCCCGCCTCGGCACTCAACGTCTGCATTCGCACGAGCACCTTCTCACGCTCCGAGCGACGTACTGGTGGGAGGCAAGCGACATCGCCGACCCGCTCGTGGTCGAGCCCGCGGACATCTTCCCATTCGCGCGGATCTGCCCGGAGGCACACCTTCCGGAACGAGTCGCGCCACCACTCGTCGAAACCGTCGCGCCAACGATCGTCCACGCGGTAACGGTAGGCGCAGCGCCGCGTGGCGAGCGCTGATGCAACGGCAAGCTCCGCGAAGGAACGGGTCGTCCTCCGCCGTACCACGATTGCCATGACGAGAGGGTCAGCGTCCGCTTCCACGACCGCAGGGTACGGAACGGAGCGGCCTGCTCGTGACTAGCGAAGGAGGAACCCTTCGCCCAGAGGGTCATCCGGGTCGAGGACGAAGCGCGCTTCCCCGGTCCTGTACGCGGTCCCGGATACCTCGGTCACGACCGCCGCTCTGCCGGCGAGATCGACATCCTCGACGACCCGCCCGGTGAACGACGAACCGACTATGGACAGGTGACACAACTCGGCCCCGGGGGGTAGTCGGCCAGACGCGTGGAGCAGTGCCAGACGGGCCGATGTCCCGGAGCCGCAGGGCGAGCGGTCGACCTCTCCATCGGCGAACACCGTCACGTTCCGCTGGGTCAGCGGCTGAATCCCTTCGTCTTGCCAGAAGATAACGCCGTAGACGTCACGCAACTCCGGCTCGACTGGATGCACGATCTCGTGTCCCGACTCGAGGGCGCGCTTGATCTCGCGGCCGAGCTCGATGAGCCGCGGCAACTCGCCCGGCTCCACCAGCTCGGGCAGCGAGGCATAGAACGCCCCGCCGAACGCGACGTCGACGGTCAGATCTCCAACCCGGAGGTCGGTCGCCCAGACGAATGCCGGAACATTGCGGAATGTGACGGAACGGACGCGCCCTCCGTCGACGATCGCGACCGTCTCGAGCCGACCGGACGGCACATCGACGACCACGCGGTTCTCGCCCTCGACTCGCTCCATGATTCCCTCGTCGAGCGCCCAGGTGACAAGTGCGATCGTCCCGTGTCCGCAGGCGGTCGAGTAACCGGCGTTGTGGAAGAACACAGCCCCGAGATCACCGCCCTCGTCATTCGGCGGCACGACGTGGCAGCCGTACATGTCGGCGTGGCCGCGTGGCTCGTTGACGACCAGCCGGCGCACATGGTCCAGACGTTCCAGCGCGTCGCGTCGTCTCTCGAGGATCGTCGTACCACGCAGCGGCTCGACGCCGGCCGTGATGATCCTGAACGGCTCCCCGCCCGTGTGGTAGTCGACTGTCTGGATGCCGGTCAAGCCGTCGCGCGTGCGAATCTAATCGTCCGCAAACGTGGGGTAGCGCTGCGTCAGAAGACAGACGTACCCGATGGTCTGTGCGTTGTAGCGCAACCAGTAGGCGAGAACGTCGCGGAGTCCGCCGTGCAGCTTCCCGGCGAACACAGCGTAGAGCCACGCGAGGAACATCACGACGTACGCGACGTACCCGAGCACCGTCAGAACGATGGACGCCGGGATCGCAAGCAGCAGCCGGAAGAAGATCGTCAGTCGGCTCTGCGTTCCGGCCGGGGCAATCTCGACATCGATCGGATATCCCGCGGCACCGGTGAACGGCGGATAGGGATTGGCGGCAATGGAGTAGTACGCGTAGACGTGCGTCAGGTAGCGAAGGTAGGACGCGATGAAGTCGTGTAGCCCGTCTGGAACACGTCCCGAGAAGATGCCGATGAGCCACGCGCCGAGCACCGCGAACCACACGGCGATGCCCCAGAGCGCCAGCCAGATGAAATGTGGAACGACGAGCAGAAGACGAAAGAACACCGTCAGCCGGCTGCGGTGGAGGTCATCCGTGATGACCAGGTGGATCGGGTGCGGCGGCGGAGCGTCGGTGACGAGGACGGGAAGCTGCTCGGACATCGGTGCTCCTTGCGTGAAGGGCCGGGCCGGTCAGGCGCCGGTGAAGCTCGGCGACCGCTTCTCCAGGAATGCGTTGACTCCTTCGGCGAAGTCTGCCGAGCCGACCGCCTTCTGTTGGAGTTCTGCCTCGAGCTCGAGCTGTTGCTCGAGAGACGAGGCATGCGCATGCTCGAAAAGCTGCTTCGTCATCCCGACCGCGAGGGTCGGCAGCGCTGCCCAGTCCGCTGCCAGCTCCGCCACACGCGCGTCGAACCCGTCGGCGGGGATCACCTCCGAGACGAGGCCCCAGTCGAGCGCCTCCTCAGCACCGAGCTTGCGGTTCGAGCTCATCCATTCGAATGCACGCGCGAACCCGAGCAACCGATGCAGAAACCACGTCCCTCCCGAGTCCGGCACGAGGCCGATGCCGACAAAGCCGGGGACGAACGCAGCCGCGCTCGACGCGACACGCACATCGCAGGCACATGCAAGTGAGAGTCCCGCGCCGGCCGCCGGGCCGTTGACGGCTGCAATGACCGGCTTCGCAAGCCCGCGGATGAGCCGGATCGTTGGATGGTATGTCGCTTCGAGTGCCTCACGGAGCGTCCCCTCGAGTGCGGCGAACTCTCGCAGGTCCTGGCCCGCGCAGAAGCCACGTCCCGACCCCGTGATCACGACGGCGCGAACGTCGGGAGCGGCTGCACTCTCGAGGGCCGAACGCAGCTCGGCGTGGAGCGCTCGATTGAAGGCGTTGAAGACGTCCGGGCGGTTCAGCGTGATCGTCAGGACCGCTTCCTGACGGGCGGTGACGACCTCGGGCATCCGACAAGCCTATCCGAGCAGGTCACGTGTCAGCTTCGGAAAGCGCGGATCGTCCCGTCGCTCGAGGCTGAGATGACGCATGTCCCCGCGACCATCAGTGGCGCGAAAGCAGGACCAGTATCGAGAAGTTTGAGCAGGGCGCCGCTACGAGAATCAACAACCGCAATCTTCCCAATCGCCGGTGCAACAGAGAGGGCTATTCCGCCCACCCCGAGCGGTTGTGGCTGGGCGCCACCGCCGACGTTCAGCGTCCAGGTACGCGAAATGCGGCACCGACTGTCGACCCGGAAACCGGCGAGACCGCGTTGTATCTCTCCTTCTGCAGGATACTCGGCCTGTGCCACGACGAGCGTCCGGGTCGAAGGAAACCAGGTCGGTTGCGCCAGAAAGCCGTCATTGGAGCCAGAAGGGCCGATCTGGGCTTTGAACAACGGTATCCCGAGCCGATCGCGCCGCCATACGTACATGTAGGAACTCTTCGCGTTGATGGCGAGAAGCGGTGGGCATCCCGAGGGTCGGAACAGCATCGGGGTGCCGCCAAAGCCCTGGTCACCTAACAGCGTCGATGCATCGTCTGGCTGCACGACGGAACGGATGATGCGGAGACTCTGATCGAGCGCAAGGACCTGTTCTGCGTGAGGCTCCTTCTCCATGAGGTTCCCGCCGCGCGAAACGGTTGCATTGGCCGTCGCCGTCCAGATCGTTCCCGTCGAAGTGTCCAGCGACGTCCCCGCCCACCCCCAGATGCTGCCCCCGTTCGCAGGGCCAGGAACGACGTCGAGCGTCGCACCCAGCCGTCGCGTCGCGGTGTCGACAGCTACGAGGCGACCGTTCCAGGCGACGCCTGCCGAGTCAGTCCTATCACAGTACGACGCAACGGGAACCAGTAGGGAGCGCCCGACGATACGGAGCCCTCCCCAGACGTACTCCACGGACGTTCGACTGACGACGGTGACCGGCCACCCGGCTGCCACCCGGCCCGTACCGACTTCGAGGGCGAAGAGCTTCCCGTTTCCACCGATCACGTAGAGGAGCCGGTGATCTGCGGATATCACGGGGGTAGATGAGATGCCCGCCGTCCCGCCGCACACCTGGCTCACCACCGGACCTAGTGACCGCTCCCAGACTTGACCGCCGCTTCGCGCATCGAGCGCGGAGACAATGTTGGCGCCGGTAACGACGAAGAGCAGTGGGCGCGTCCCACCCTGGAACGGAGTACGAGCAAGGTAGAGCGGCTGGGCGATAACAGCGCCGTTCACCTTGCGCGCCCATTTCAGCCTCAGCTTCTTGGCGCTGGCTGCGTCGAGGCCGACTGAGACGGCGTTCGAGATGTCGGGCGTTCGCCCATACGCCGGCCAGTCGACTCCACTCATGGTCAGCCGTTTCGCCGGTGCACCGTTGGACGGCGCGATGGCAAACACGAGAGCGACGCCCAGGACCGTTAGCCAGCCGCGGCAGTGATAGAGGCTCGGATGATTCAACAGGGAAGGGTCGGCGGCCGACCCGGCGAAGTCAACCGCACCGATGTGATGAATCTGTTAGGTCGGTCGCAACCAGGTAGCGTCACCCGCATGGGCTCGACCGGATTCGCAGCATCGTTTGCGTTCGTTGCCGGAATCGGCGGAGCGGTTCAGGTCGCAGTGCAGGGCAGGCTCGGCGACCGAATCGGCAGCCTCGAAGCACTCGCCTGTGCCGTCGTCGTTGGTGGGGCGACCGCTCTCGCGGTGCTTCTCATCGCCCGGCGCAGCCTTGGCGGTCTTCGCGCCGGGTTCGCCGGGCCGAAGTGGATGCTTCTCGGCGGGCTGATGAGCGTTGTCATCATCCTTGCGATCACGGTTGCGGGGCCTCGAATCGGCATCGTCGCAACGACCGCTTTCCTGATCGTCGGTCAGTTCTCGCTCGCGACTGCGATCGACCGTTTCGGCTGGTTCGGTGTCCAGCAGGTACCGCTCGGTCTCACGCGACTCGTTGGCCTCGCGATGCTCGCGGTAGGCGCTGCCTTGACGCTGAAGCGCTGAGAGCAACGCGCTTCTCGACAGCTCTAGCCTGCTTCGGCACGCGACGGTGCGATCCCCACGATCTCGTCGGGTCGCACGGGCACTCGACGCAAGGGCTTGCCTGTAGCCGCACGCATCGCCGCTGCCACAGCCGCAGTCGAGACGACGGTCGGAGGCTCGCCCACGCCCTTGGCACCGTACGGCGCGTGTGGCTCGGGGACTTCGATCAACACCGTCTCGACCGGGGGCATATCGAGAGCGGTCGGGATCAGGTAGTCGGTGAAGCTGGCATTCGTAATTCGCCCGTCCCGCGTCTGGATCTCCTCCATCACTGCTAGCCCGAGTCCCTGCGCAGTCCCCCCCTCGATCTGACCCTCGAGTGCGAGTGGGTTGATAGCGCGACCAACGTCCTGCGCCGTTCCGATCCAGACGACCCGCGTCAGACCGAGCTCCACGTCCACCTCGGCGACGACGCGCATCGCGGCACAGGCAAGCGCAACGTGGGCCCGCTCGCCGGTGATCTGGCCCGTCTCTGGATCGAGCGGCGTCGTCGGACGATGCCGGTACACCCGCTCTACGTCGATCTCCCCACCACCCAAGCGCTCTCGCTCCAAGAGAGCCGCCCGGCAAGCCTCGCGCACGGCGCCGGCGGCCATCCACGTCATGCGGGATGCGGATGCCGATCCGGCCGAGCCGACGGTTGCGGTTGTGTGAGGCATGAGCGTGATCGCGTCGGTTGCGAGCTCGGTGCCGGCGACCTGGAGAATGATGCCAGCGACGCCCTGGCCGACCTCGGCCGCGGCGCAGTACACCTCTGCAGAGCCGTCCCCGTGAAGAACGACGCGTGCAGCACACGAATCGTCGAAGCCTTCGGAGTAACAGACATTCTTGAACCCGACCGCGAACCCGACCCCGCGTCGAACGCCTTCCCCGCGCGTCGTGTTCCCGGCGCCGCCTGGCAGGCGGATCGGGTCACGCGGCAAACTCTCAGCCGGTGGCACCGGGATCGCGGCGGCGGCGCGGATCGTCTCGGCCACAGGGCAGGCGCCGTCGATCACCTGGCCTGTCGGCAGAACGTCTCCCGTTGCGAGAGCATTCAGCAGTCGCAGCTCGATCGGATCGATCTCGAGCTCGGCCGCCAGGAGATCCATCTGTGCCTCGGCCGCAAAACAGGTCTGTACAGCGCCGAAGCCGCGCATCGCTCCGCACGGCGGATTGTTCGTATACACCGCCGTCGCCTCGATCAGCGCGTTGTCGACCTTGTAAGGGCCGACTGCGAACGAAGCGGCGTTCGACGCAACCGCGGTCGAACTCGACGCGTAGGCGCCACCGTCGAGCAGGATCCGCATGCGCACGTTGATGAGGCGGCCGTCGCGATTCGCCCGGTGCTCGCACCACATCCGGGCAGGGTGTCGATGGATATGCCCGACGAACGACTCCTCGCGGTTGTAGACGATCTTTACCGGGCGGCTCGTGTGGAGAGCCAGGAGGGCGCCGTGCAACTGCATCGAGAGGTCTTCTCTACCGCCGAAAGCCCCGCCTACACCCGCAAGGTGGATCCGCACCTGTTCGGGAGCGAGCCCGAGGCAGGGCGCCACCTGGTCACGGTCGACGTGCAGCCACTGCGTCGCGACGTAGATGTCGACACCACCCTCCCCGTCGGGAACGGCTAGGCCGGACTCCGGGCCGAGGAAGGCCTGATCCTGGATGCCGATGTCGTAGACGCCGGTGACGGAGACATCGCCTTCGGCCTCTGGGTCCCCGTGGCGTATCACCAGGTGGCGGACGACGTTCGGCCGCGGGTCGTCGCGATAGCCGTGCCCCATCGTCGGTCGACCGGGATGGAGCGGCTCCGATGTGGTGGCGGACTCCATATCCGAGATGACAGGCAGCTCTTCGTAGACGACTCGGATCGCCCCGGCCGCACGTCGCGCCTGCTCCGGATGCTCCGCCGCAACGAGCGCGACCGCCTCGCCGTAGTAGCGAACGCGATCAGACGCGAGCACGGGTTGGTCGGGGAACTCGAGCCCGTACGTCTTCTCACCGGGAACGTCGTCGTGCGTGAGAATCGCATGAACGCCGGCCATCGTCAGCGCCTGCGTGATGTCGATCTCGATGATGCGTGCGTGGGAGTACGGGCTCCGCAGCGTATGACCCCAGAGCATCCCGGCCGCCTGGAGATCGCTCGAGTAGGCGAACTCGCCCTTGACCTTCGGCGGACCGTCGAGCCTCGCGACGCTGTCCCCGATTCGTCCCGTGACCTGCGTCTGCGTCGACGTGCTCACGACGCTGCCGCCGTACGCACCGCATCGAAGATCTTCGCGTACCCCGTGCACCGGCAGAGGTTCCCCGAGAGCGCCTCGCGGATCTCGTCATCGGTCGGTACAGGGTTCGACTCGAGGAGATCGACGGTCGCGACAACGAAGCCCGGGGTGCAGAAGCCGCATTGCACAGCACCCGCCTCGACGTACGCCTTCTGCACTGGATGCAGGAGGTCACCTTCCGCCAGGCCCTCCACCGTTGTCACCGCGTGGCCGTCCGCCTGCGCCCCGAGAACGAGGCAGGCGCAGACGAGAATGCCGTCGAGGAGAACCGAGCACGATCCGCACTCTCCCTGCTCGCACGCATTCTTCGATCCGGGCAAGCCGAGCCGCTCGCGCAGCACGTACAGCAGGCTCTCCCCACCCCACGCCTCGGTCTCGAGCCGATCGCCGTTGACCGTCAGCGCGATCTTCATGCGAGACACCTCTCGAGTGCGCGACGGGTGAGCACTCCGAGAGCATGGCGACGATAGGCTGCAGTGCCTCGCACATCGTCGATCGGGCTCGCGCTTGCGGCTACGAGCCCGGGGAAGCTCTCGACGTCGTCGAGCGGGGCCTTTACGAGACGCACTGTCGGCGCAGACGAGCCGAACGCCGCGCGAAGCTCGTGCCGCTCACGATCGACTTGAAGGGCGAGCGAGCAGACGGAGATCACCATCGCGTTCCGCGGCCCCACCTTCATGAACGTCTGCGGCACACCGTTCGGGGTCACGTGCACGGAGACGATCAGCTCGTCCGGCTCGAGTGTGTTTCTCTTGACCCCGACGAGAAAATCGCCAAGTGGCACCCGCCTGTCGCCGCGCACGCTCGCGATCTGCACCACGGCGTCCTCGACGAGCAGAGGTGGCAGCGCGTCTCCCGCAGGTGATGCCGTCCCGAGGTTGCCGCCGATCGTGCCGCGATTGCGGATCTGCGGGGAGCCGACGGTGCGCGAGGCCTCGGCCAAAGCCGGCAGCGCGGCGGCGACGGCGCCCTGCATCGCCTCGGCATAGGTCAACCCTGCACCGAGGACGAACGTGTCTCCCTCCCGCGTGAACCCATGGAGCTCCGATACCTCGTTGAGGTTGATCAGCACACCGGGACGTGAGCGGTCGAAGTTGAGCTCGACGAGCACGTCCGTGCCGCCCTGTACGAATCGGGCGTCCGGTTGCTCGGACTTGAGTCGCAGCGCCTCGTCGAGCGACCGCGGCGTGTGGACGTCCACTGCGTTACCGCTCCTCGCGGACGTAGGGAACGCCGAGGCTGGCCGGGGCGCCGAGCCGCCGCCGACCAAGACCCGACGAGACGATCACGAGCACGACGATCGTCATCACGTACGGCAACGCCTGGAAGAACTGCGGGGCGATCGTGACACCGCGTGCCTGCAACGTGAACGGCAGAGCTGAGAAGGCCCCGAAGACGTACGCGCCCACCAGGCAGAGATCGGCCCGCCAGAAGGCAAAGATGACGAGCGCGATCGCGATCCAGCCGGCCCCAGCAGTCAGACCGTCGACCCACTGGGGCGTCAGCGCGAGGCTGAAGCAGGCGCCGCCGACTCCGGCGAAGGCCCCGCCTGCGAGCGTGTGGAGATACCGGTACTTCGTGACGTTGATTCCCATCGCGTCCGCGGCAGCCGGGGACTCGCCGACTGCGCGGACGTTCAGACCCGGCCGCGTGCGCGACAGGTAGTAGCCCACCACGATCACACACAGCCACGAGGCGTACACGAGCCAGCTCTGACCGAACACGACCGGGCCGACTACGGGGAGATCCTGAAGGCCGAACGCGTTGACTGGCTCGAAGGAGAACCGGGCCGGGTTGTCGGCGAGGTTGAAGTCGTTGCCGAGGTACGACGAGAGTCCCGCGGCCCCGCAGAGAATCGTGAGCGCGAGCCCCGAGACGATCTGGTTCGCGCGCAGCGTGACCACGAGAAACGCGAGAATCAGTGCAGCCGCTGCGCCCGCGAGCGCAGCGACCGCGATCGATAGCGGCAGGACGAGCCCCGCCGGGCCACCGATCCGCTGCACCGCAAGGAAGCCCATCACGGCGCCGACGAGCATCATCCCCTCGACCCCTAGGTTCAGCACGCCGGATCGCTCGGCAAGGAGCTCGCCGAGTGCCGCATAGAGGAGCGGAGTGCCATACGCGACGGCGGATGCCAGCACGACGACGACGATGCTGGTGTTCACGGCGTCGCCTCGGCAGCAGCGTGGACGTGACGGCCGCGGCGCACGAGCGTGACGCGATACTGGACGAGAAGCTCGCCGCCCAGCATCGCGAACAGGATCAGCCCCTGCATGACTCCCACGAGACCCGATGGAAAGTCGGCGCTCTGGAGGGTGTAGCCGGCGTTCTGCAGGCCGCCGACGAGAAACGCGACGAGCACGACCGCGAACGGGTTGTACCGGGCGAGCGCTGCGACGACGATGCCGGTGTAGCCGTAGTTCGATTGTTGGAGACCGCGAGCGTCGAGCAGATGGCGGAAGTCGCCCGTCTGGCTCGCTCCCCCGATGCCGGCGATTGCCCCGGAGAGACACATGATCGCGACGATCTTGCGACGCGTCCGCATGCCTGCGTAGCGCGCCGCACGCGTCGAGTCGCCGATCACCTTCGCTTCGAAGCCGAATCGAGTACGACCGTAGAGGACCCAGATTCCGGCGGCCACCAGGACTGCGACGATGAAGCCCAGCGGGATACCGATCGAGCCGAGGGTCGTCACCGGCCACACGGCTGCGTCGGGAAGTGCCTTCCCCTGCGGGAACACCCGGCCCGTCGGCGACGTGTCTCGCCAGTAGGAAAGGCTGTCGAAGATCAGGTAGTTGAGGACGAGCGCGGCGACGTAGTTGAGCATCAGGGAGGTGATGATCTCGTTCGTGTTCAGGAAGGCTCGGAGGAGGCCTGGGATGGCGCCCCAGGCGGCTCCGAGCGCTGCCCCGGCGGCGATCATCGCCACGATCAGGACGACTGTCGACTGCCCATGAAGAAGCAGGGCAACCCCAGCCGCACCGATGGCGCCGAAGTAGAGCTGTCCCTCGCCGCCGATGTTGAACAGCCGCATGCGGAAGGCGACGGCGGCCGCAAGGCCCGTGAAGGCGAGCGGGGTGGCCGCGATCAGCGTGTTCGTCAGGGCGCCGTCGGCCAGGTAGCCGGCGTCGAAGAGGCGGCGGAAGGTCGTGATCGGGGCGTGTCCTGTCGCGACGAGCAGGATCGCTATCGCCAGGTGCGCCACGACCAGCGAACCGAGCGGCACGGCGACCATGAGCCAGCGTCGGCGATGAAGGCGCTTCTCGATCCGCACCTGCGGCATCTCAGCCAGTGCCCTTGACGCCGGCCATGAGCAGCCCCAACTCCTCCGCCGTGGCCCGGGCCGCGTCGACCTCCCCGGCAATCGAACCCTCGTACATCACAACGATTCGATCGCAGAGTGTGAGCACCTCGTCGAGGTCTTCGCTGATCAGCAGCACGGCCACCCCTCGGCCTGCGGCGTCCCGCAGATACGCGTGGACCGTCTCGATCGCACCTACATCCAGGCCTCTGGTCGGCGCCGCGGCAACGAGCACCCGTGGCTCGCTGGAAAACTCGCGCGCCAGGACGACCTTCTGCAAGTTGCCACCCGAGAGGTTGCGGGCCGGCGTCTCGGGACCCGGTGCTTTGACGTCGTAGCGATCGATCATCGAGACCGCCCGCTCGCGGATCCGCCGCAGGCGGAGCAGTGGGCCTTTCGAAAACGGCGACGCTCGGTAGTCCTTGAGCACGATGTTCGACGCGATGCTGAGGCTCGGCGCGACTCCCGTGTGGAGACGGTCCTCCGGCACGTGCGAGATCCCGGCTCGGATGGCCGAGCGTGGGTCGCCGAGTCGGATCGGAGCGCTGTCGACCGTCACGCTGCCGGCAGTGGCAGGACGCAACCCGGTGATCGTCTCGGCGAGCTCGCGCTGACCGTTCCCTGCGACCCCCGCGACCCCGAGCACCTCTCCCGCCCGTACGGACAACGAGATGTCGTGCAGCGCGGCGACACCTCGGTCGCCGACCGCCGACAGACCCTGCACCTTCAGAGCGACGCCACCGATTTGGCCCTCCGCCTCGAGTCGTCTGGCGACCGCGACGTCCCGACCCACCATTAACGCAGCCAGGGACTGCGAGGTTGCGTCGGCCGTGGTCACGGTTCCGATCGACTTGCCGCCGCGCAGTACGGTGACTCGGTCGGCGACCGCCGTGACCTCGTGGAGCTTGTGGGAGATGAAGATCACCGTCCGCCCCTCGGCGGCCATCGCGCGGAGCGTCTCGAACAACGCCTCTGCCTCCTGAGGCGTCAGGACCGCGGTGGGCTCGTCCAGAATCAGGATCCGCGCCTCGCGATACAACGCCTTCAGGATCTCGACTCGCTGTTGCTCCCCGACCGACAGTTGCCAGATCCTCGCGCGTGGATCGACAGCAAGGCCGTACCGCTCACCCAGCTCGGTCACCCGGCGCTCGATCGGCTTCGCGTGGAGCCGGAACGACCGCCCGACGTCGCGGTGGTCGCCGAGCACCACGTTCTCCGCGACCGTGAACGGCTCCACCAGTCGGAAGTGCTGGTGCACCATGCACACGCCGGCGTCGAGAGCATCCCGCGGCGTGTGGAACTCGGCGGGCTCACCGTAGAGCTCGAGGTCGCCCTCGTCGGCCCGGTACAACCCGGTGAGGATATTGGACAGGGTGCTCTTGCCCGCCCCGTTCTCGCCGAGGAGCGCGTGCACCTCACCGCTCGCCGCTTCGAAGTCGACCCGGTCGTTCGCGATGACACCCGGGAACCGCTTCGTGATGCCCCGCATCGTCACCGCCGGGCTTCCGCCCATTGGGGCTACGACGAGGGAGGCGTGATCGGCTGCAGTCATTCAGAAGAGGGGCCGGCCGCAGCGCGGCCGGCCCCTTGAGTGTCGTCTAGCCCTTTGGGCTGCCTTCGACGCCCTTGACGAGCCAGTCGATGGAGAGGATCTGCGGCAGCGTCAGCCGCTTCCCCTTGGGAACACGCAGCTTCCCACTCTGGTCGTAGATCGGGCCCTGGAATTCGTAGAACTTGCCGGACATGATCGCAGCCCGCTTCGAGGCGATCATCGCCTTCGTCTTGCTCAAGACCTTCGGCCCGTACGGCGCGATGGAGGTGAACCCATCGGACATGTCCCCGTAGTAGCTCCCGGTCTTCCACGTGCCGTTCTTCGCCGCGGTCGTGCGCTTGAGGTAGTACGGGCCCCAGTCGTAGGTGGCGGCTGTCAGCCACGACGTCGGCGCGAACTTTCTCGCGTTGCTGTCGTAACCGACCCAGGGCAACCCCTTCGACTGGGCGTACTGACCAGCCGACGGGCTGTCGACGTTCTGGCCGATCACGTCGGCGCCGGCGGCGACCAGGCTCTCTGCGGCCTTCTTTTCCTTGGCCGGGTCGAACCACGACTTCGTCCAGACGAGCTTGACCTTCGCGCCTGGATGGGTTGCCTGTACACCGAGTGCGAACGCATTCGAGTGGCGAATCACCTCGGGGATCGCGAACGGAACCACGTAGCCGACGACACCGCTCTTCGTCGCTGCTCCCGCAGCCATCCCGGACAGGTAGACGGTGTCTTCACCGGCGCCGTAGTAGTTGGCGAAGTTCGATGAAGTCAAGTATCCGGTGGCCTGCTCGAACTTGACGTCCGGATACTTCTTCGCCGCGGCAGCCATCGCGTCCTGATACCCGAACGACGTGGCGAAGATGATCTTGTTGCCGTCGCGCACGAGGCTATCGATCACCTGAGCGACCTGCGGTCCCTCAGGCACATTCTCCTTGTACGTCGTGATCACATTCGCACCGAGCTTCTTCTGGACGTATATCCGGCCCTTGTCATGCGCCTGCGACCAGCCGCCGTCGTTGTGGGGGCCGACGTAGATCCATGCTGCCTTGATCGGAGCTGCCGACTTCACGTGTGCCGCCGAGCTCGTTGCCACGATTGCCAGCGCCGCCAACGCCACCGTCGCGAGCGCAGCACCGAGGCCTATCCCTGCTTTCCGCATCTGGTCTCCTCCTCATCGGGAGCACGCCGCAGCGCGGCACGCCCTATCCCAAGCTTCACAATCGGCATCCTCTCGCGCCGGAGGGCCGGAGGCAACAACCGACTGTGTACATCCTCTCATCGAGGACGTACGAGGCGGCCGGTTGTTGGGCCGGCATCGACCTCGCCGTCCTTCACCACTGTCCGATCTCAGCCACGAGGCCGTCGACGATCGCGATATCTCCTCGCGCAACGCCCGCCGCACCGACGACCTGCTCACCGTGCCCGAGAGCGTCGAAGCGACCCACTGCCGCATCAGACGTTATCGTCCGCGCGATGTCGCATCTGGAACGAACGATCGCCGTCGCTCGTGGGGCCGAGCCCGCTGACGTCGTCATCCGAGGGGGTCATGTCCTCGGGGTGTTCACGCGCGAATGGCTCGAGTGCGACATCGCCATAGTCGACGGCGTCATCGCAGGGCTCGGATCCTACGAGGGAGCAGAGACGATCGACGCGACGGGCCGGTTCGTCGTTCCCGGGTTCATCGACGCACACTTGCACATCGAATCGGTGAAGCTCCTCGTCGACGAGTTCGCGCGCCTCGTGCTCCCGTTCGGCACGACGGCCATCGTCGCCGATCCCCATGAGATCGCGAACGTGCTCGGGGTCGACGGGGTCCATTGGTTGCTCGACGCCTCTTCGGACCTGCAGCTCGAGGTCTACTTCATGGCGCCGTCGTGCGTACCGGCATCAGCCTTCGAGTCGCCCAGGCGCCCGTTCGGCCCCGGCGACCTCGAATCGCTGATGCGGCGCCGACGCGTCCTCGGCCTTGCTGAGATGATGAACTTCCCCGGCGTCGTCGGCGGGTCGCCGGCGGAGCTCGCGAAGCTCGGCCTCGACGGCGCCGCTCACGTCGACGGCCACGCACCGGGGCTCGTGGGGAAGGAGCTCCAGGCGTACGCAGCTGCCGGGATCCGCTCCGATCACGAGGCGCTGACCGTTGCCGAGGGTCGAGAGCGGCTCCGCGCAGGTATGTGGCTCCTCATCCGCGAGGCATCGATGGCACGGAACCTCCAGGCATTGCTCCCACTCGTCCTCGAGTACGGGCCCAACCGGATCGCTTTTTGCACCGACGATCGCGACCCCGAGGACATCGCCGACAACGGGCACATCAACGGGATGGTGCGCGACGCGGTGGCAGCCGGCGTGACACCCGCAGATGCAGTAACGATGGCCTCTCTCCATCCAGCACAGTGGCACGGACTCGAACGGCTTGGGGCGATCGCGCCCGGCTATCAGGCCGACCTCCTGATCCTCCCGGATCTCGAGCGCTTCGTGCCTGACATCGTGTTGAAGCGCGGCCGCCCGATCGCCGATGTGCCGGCAGTTGCCGTCCCCGAGTGGGTACGACAGACGGTACGTGTACGACCGGTCTCGACGCCGGACTTCGCGGTTCCGTCGTCCGGCGGCCGGTTGCGCACGATCGGGTTGATCGAGGATCAGGTGGTAACGGAGTCACTCGTTCGCGACCCAATCGTCGCAGACGGACACGCTATCGCCGACGCGACGGCCGATCTCGCCAAGATCGCAGTCGTGGAGCGGCACCTCGCGACGGGCCGCGTCGGTCTCGGCTTCGTCACCGGCTCGAACTTGAAGCGCGGCGCGCTCGCGTCGTCGGTGGCCCACGATGCCCACAACCTCGTCGTCGTCGGGATGAACGACGACGACATGGTGTTCGCCGTGGATCACCTTGCACGGATCGGTGGCGGAATCGTCGTCGTCGACAGCGGCCGTGTCGTTGCCGAATGCCCGCTCCCGGTCGCCGGCCTGCTGTCGGACGCACCCCTCAGCGACGTGATCGCGCAGAGTCGCGCCTGCAACGACGCTGCCGCCAAGCTCGGCTGGTCGGGCGCTACTCCGTTCCTCACCCTGGCCTTTCTCGCACTCTCCGTGATCCCTGCATTGAAGATCACCGATCGAGGCCTCGTCGATGTCGACCGATTCGAAATCGTCCCGCTCGAGGTGGCGCAATGACCGAGATGCAGATCGGTCTCACGTATGACGACGTGCTGCTCGTGCCGCGGCGCTCGCGGGTGCGGTCACGCCAGGACGTCTCGACGCGGTCGAGGTTCACGCCGGGAATCGACCTCGAGGTGCCCATCGTGTCCGCAAACATGGACACCGTGACGACGGCGCCGATGGCCGTGGCCATGGCGCAGCTCGGGGGTATCGGTGTCGTTCACCGCTTCCTCTCGATCGAGGAGGAGGCGGCTGAGGTGCGGCGGGTGAAGCGCTATCTCACCCACGTCGTTGCGGAGCCGTATGTCATCGAGTCGGGGCTGACAGTCGCGCAGGCTCGAGCCGAGGCGGATCGCCTGGCAGTCACGGGTTTCCTCGTCGTCGGCCCTGAGCAAAGGTTGCTCGGGCTCATTACCGCACGCGACATGCTCGCGGGTGAGGACGGCGAACGCGTCGACGAGCTCATGACGCCCCGCGATAGGCTCGTCGTCGCATCGCCAGGAATCGAGCTCGGTGAGGCGCGCCGCCTCTTGACTGCAAACCGCATCGAGAAGCTGCCTCTTGTCGACGACGACGGCCGGGTCGCCGGCCTCGTGACGCTCCGCGATCTCGCGCTCGCCGACCGCTACCCCAGGGCGACACGAGATTCACAGGGCCGCCTCCGTGTGGCGGCGGCGATCGGGATCCGTGGCGACTACCTCGACCGCGCCGGTGCGCTCATCGAAGCCGACGCCGATGCGCTCGTCCTGGACATCGCTCACGGTCACGCCGACGCCGCCATCGAGGCCGTAGCCGAACTCAAGGCCGCCTGGCCCGAAGTCGAGGTCGTTGCCGGCAACGTTGCGACAGGGGACGGCGTCACCGACCTTGCGGCCGCCGGTGCCGATGCCGTCAAGGTAGGGATCGGGCCCGGCTTTGCGTGCACGACGCGGCTCGTCGCCGGCGTCGGCATCCCGCAACTCTCGGCGGTGCTCGAGTGCGCTGCGGCAGCCAAGCAGACGGGTGTACCGCTGATAGCCGACGGAGGTGTCAGGCGGGCGGGACATGTCGCGACTGCGATAGGAGCGGGGGCGAGCACGGTGATGGTTGGGAGCCTCTTCGCCGGCCGCGAGGAGAGCCCCGGCGATGTGGTGCGCCGACGTGGCCAGTTGTTCAAGGTGTACCGCGGGATGGCGTCTCGGTCGGCGGCGGCGGCGCGACTGGCCATCGAGGGACGAGACGACTCGCTCGACCAATACGTTGCCGAGGGCGAGGAGATGGAGTTTCCACTCCGCGGATCCGTCGCGGAGGTGGTCGACGAGCTCCATGGAGGTCTCCGCAGCGGTATGAGCTACGTCGATGCCGTCTCCATCGACGAGTTCTGGGAGAAGGCGAGTTTCGTGCGTCAGACCGAGGCCGGCGAGCGCGAATCGCATCCGGGCTCGACGTGACGACGTCTGCCACGACGCTCTATGCGAATGGCTTCATCGTCACGATGGACGACGTGGGCACCGAACTCCCAGCCGGCTGGGTGTTGGTGGACGGCTCCACGATCGCGGCGGTTGGCTCCGGCGCAGAGCCGCAAGCAGCACACCGGGTAGACCTGCGGCACGCCGTCGTGACGCCGGGACTCGTCAATACGCACCACCACCTCTACCAGACCCTTACCCGGGCCCGGGCGCAGGAGGCTGACCTGTTTACCTGGCTACAAGAGCTGTACCCGGTCTGGTCACGGATCGACGCGGAGGCGCAGTACGCCGCTGCACGCACGGGCCTTGCGGAGCTCGCGCTCTCCGGCTGCACGACGGTGTTCGACCACCACTACGTCTTCCCGCGGGGACGCGAGGGGCTGATCGAAGCCGAGGTCCAGGCCGCGCGCGAAATCGGGGTTCGGATCGTTGCTTCACGCGGGTCGATGGATCTCGGGGTGTCCGACGGCGGGCTTCCTCCCGATGCCTTGGTGGAGGACATCGACGCCGTTCTTGCCGATACCGAGCGCCTCGCCGCCCTGCTCCACGAGCCTGGCCCCGGCGCCAGAGTCCAGCTCGCCGTCGCACCGTGCTCGCCGTTCTCCGTAACCGGGCGCCTGATGGAGGAATCGGCTGCGCTCGCTCGCCGGCTCGGCCTGCCCTTGCACACTCACCTGGCGGAGACCGTCGAGGAAGAGGCGTACTGCATCGAGCTCTACGGCTGTCGCCCCGTCGAGTATCTCGACCGGCTGGGTTGGTTGGCAGACGACGTGTGGTGCGCCCATTGTGTTCACCTGTCGGAAAGCGACATCGCCCAGTTCGCGAGCACCGGCACCGGCGTTGCGCATTGCCCTACCTCCAATCTGCGGCTTGGGGCGGGTGTCGCGCCCGTGCGCGACCTGCTCGACGCGGGGGTTCGTGTCGGCCTCGGTGTCGACGGCTCCGCCTCGAACGAGCGGGGCGACCTCTTTCTCGAGGTGAAACAGGCGCTCCTCGTCGCCCGCGGCCGCGATGGGGGGGCCGCGCTCACCGCACGAGAGGCGATCCGCCTTGGTACGCGCGGCAGCGCAGCGGTACTGCGGCGCGACGACATCGGCTCCCTCGAGGTCGGGAAGTGTGCGGATTTCGCGGTCTGGCGCACCGACGGGCTCGAGCTCGGCGGCGCCGACGATCCCGTTGCAGGAATCGTGTTCGCAGGTCCTCACCGCGCCGACCAGCTCGTCGTGGGCGGCGAGGCGGTCGTCCGCGACGGTCGACTCGTCAATGTCGTCGAGACCGAGATCGCGCAGGCACATCGGCTGCAAGCGCGAAAGTTCTCGGCATGACCGCCTCCCTCTCGACCCATGTGCTGGACACAGCAGTTGGACGGGCTGCCGGCGGAGTGACCGTCGAGCTATGGCACGGCGAGGAGCAGATCGCCAGCGCCGAGACGGACGGGGACGGTCGGGCACGCTTGGCCGACTCACTCGAAGCCGGTCGCTACCGACTCGTGTTCCACCCACCTTCCGCGTTCTTCCGGCGCGTCGAGCTCGACGTCGAGCTCGAGGCGGGCCACTACCACGTGCCTCTCCTCGTCTCCCCGTTCTCGTGCGCGAGCTACCGCGGCACCTGAGCGCCGAGGAGCTCGCAGGGCTCTTCGAGGGAAGGACGCGGTTCGTCGAGCTCCTTGCCGAGCTCGACGATCCCCTTGACAACGCCACGGCTCTGATCGCGGAGCTCTCGGAGCGAGAGAAGCGCGAGGTGCTCGACGCGCACCCCGCGATCGGGCAGAAGGGTGGGCTCTCGCCCCGCTCGGCAGCAGAGCAGGGATCGGACGTCGAGCCCGAGGTCATGGACGAGCTCGCGCGCCTGAACGCTGACTACGAAGCGCGGCACGGGTTCCGTTTCGTCGTCTTCGTCAACCGAAGGCCGAAGAAGGACATCCTCGCCGTGCTCCGCGTGCGCATCGACAACCCGACGTCCGAGGAGCTCGAGATCGCCCTTTCCGAGCTCGTCGCGATCGCAGTCGACCGCTGGCGGCGCGGATGAGCACCGTCGGAGTATTCCTCGATCCGTACATCACGGACTGGCTCAACCTGTTGATCCGGTGGCTCCACGTGATCGCAGCGATGGCATGGATCGGCGCCTCGTTCTACTTCGTGCTCCTCGACCAGTCCCTCGAGGCGCCGACGAAGGTCGACGACTTGCGTGACGGCGTCGGCGGTGAATTGTGGGAGGTGCACGGCGGCGGTTTCTACCACGTCAAGAAGTACAAGGTGGCACCCCCGGTGCTGCCCGACCACCTGGCCTGGTTCAAGTGGGAGGCGTACACGACCTGGCTGTCGGGGTTCGCTCTCATGGTCGTTCTCTACTACTTCAACGCGAGCGCCTATCTGATCGATCCGGCCGTCGCCGACCTGACGCCGTGGGAGGCAGTCGCCCTCAGCATCGCCCTCCTCGCCGGAGCCTGGGTCGTGTACGACGTCCTCTGCCGCATGCTCGTGCGTCACGGCATCGTGCTGTGGGTGCTCCTCGTCGCGCTGACTGCCGTCGCCGCCTGGGGATGCATGCAGCTCTTCCAGCCGCGCGCCGCCTTCCTTCAGGTCGGCGCGATGATCGGCACGATCATGGCCGGGAACGTCTTCTTCAACATCATCCCGGCGCACTGGGAGCTGATCCACGCCAAACGTGCCGGCCGAGACCCTGACCCGACGCCCGGCATCGTCGCCAAGCAGCGCTCGGTGCACAACAACTACTTCACGCTGCCGGTGCTGTTCACGATGATCGCAGGGCACTTCGCGTTCACCTACGGAGCCGGCCGCGCCTGGCTCGTGCTCCTCGTGATCATGTTCCTCGGCGTCCTGGCGCGGCTCTTTTTCAACCTTCGCCACCAGGGCAGAACGCTATGGGCGATCCCGGCCGCCGGCGCGGTCGTTCTCATCACCCTCGCGGTCGCGATCCGGCCGGCCGATAACGGTGACAACGGGCATGCCGCTCCCGTCTCGTTTTCCGAGGTTGCTCCTGTTGTTGCCCAGCGCTGTGCTGCGTGTCATGCACAGACGCCGAGTCAGCCGGGGTTCTCGAGTCCGCCCGCTGGCCTCGTGCTGGAGACGCCGGGGCAGATCTCGGCTCGCGCGGAGGACATCAAGCGGGTCGTGTCCTCGAAGGCTATGCCACTCGGCAACATCACCGGCATGACGAGCGAGGAGCGCGCGCTCGTCATTGCGTGGATTACCCAGGGCGCAACGACAGGAAAGTAGGTCAATCGATGCTGAATATCACCGCAGGAGGGCTCTCGTTCGTTGCACGGTTCGAGGATGCGGATGCTCCGGAGACGGTGGCGGCCTTCCGTAGGCTGTTGCCGCTCGAATCACGCATCATCCACGTCCGCTGGAGCGGAGAGGCAGGGTGGATCCCGTTCGGCGACCTCGACCTCGGGCTCGGCCCCGAGAACGCAACGTGCTATCCGCACCCAGGCGAGATCGTTCTCTACCCGGGCGGCGTCTCCGAGACGGAGATCCTGCTGGCGTACGGCTATGTCAACTTCGCGTCGAAGGCCGGCCAGCTCGCGGGCAACCACTTTGCCACGATCGTCGAGGGGAACGAGAACCTGCGGACACTCGGCAAGAGCTTCCTCTGGGAAGGTGCCCAGGAGATCTCTTTCATCGAGGTATAAGGCTCGGACGCAGCGGCTCCCGACGGGTCGCGGGCGGGCGACGCTCTGCGTCCCCCCTACTAGCGGTTTCCCGACGTGGTGCTGAGGTCGCGTCAGGAGGGGGGACGGTGCGCCAGCACGGGCCCCCGACCAGAGCGGGCTCAGCGGCACGAGCGCCCCGCAGGCCGGCTCTGCCGGCCGGGAGGGGCGCGCTCGGGGAAGCGCTAGACGAAATCGAGAGAGACGGGATTGGGAAAGGCGCCGATCGCCTCACCCCGGCGGAGCAGCTCGGCGACGGCCGAGCGGCCTTCGTCGCCGTAGTCCTCGGTGAGCTCGTTCACGTACATCTCGATGAAGCGGTCGGCAACCGCCTCGTCGATGCCTCGCCCGAACTGCAGTGCGTACTCCAGGGCGTCGTCTCGATTTTCGAGCCCGCACCTGATTGCCTCTGCGAGGACCTCCGAGAGATCACCGATGCGCTCGATGTCACGGCGGGCGACATTGACGCCGAGCGGCAGCGGCAACCCGGTCTCGAGAAGCCACCACTCGCCGAGGTCGAGCACTTTGTGAAGACCGATATCCGAGAAGGTGAGCTGTCCTTCGTGGATCAGGAGGCCGTAGTCGGCACGCCCCGAAGCAACCTCGTCCGGAATCTGCTCGAAGGGGAGTTCGCGGTACGGAACCTCACCGAGCGCGAGCCTGAGTGTGAGAAATGCCGTCGTCAGTGCACCCGGGACGACGATCTCCTTGCCGCGTAGATCGTCCAGTGACGCCGGCTCGCGGGCGACGACGATCGGGCCGTACCCTGTGCCGATGCTGGCGCCGTGCGGCAGAAGTGCGTAGTCCTCCTGGACGTAGGGGTAGGCAGCTAGCGAGATCGCTGTGACCTCGAGTCGGCCTGCGCGCGCCCACTGGTTCAGCGTCTGGATGTCCGCGAGCACTTGCTCGAAATCGAAGCCCCGCTGGTCGACGAGGTCGGTGGTCAACGCCCAGTACATGAAGGCATCGTCAGGGTCGGGGCTGTGACCAACGCGGATCTCCATCGCGCGACGACGGTACCACCCTCCTCCCTCTCTCCCGAGGGTGAACCGCCTCGCAGATCCTGCTCCGGTGGTCGTCGGCTCCACGATCGGTGTTCTGAGGATGGCTAGAATGGAGCCGATGGCGTTCAAGAATCTCTTCTCGTTCCTCTTCCAGCGCTCGCCGCAGGAGGATCGAGTGGCGCAGTACGTGATCCGTGAGCACGACCGCGGCCGTGCGCTGAACGACATTCTCGAGGACAACTACGTGGTCAACCGGCTCGAGTCGCCGGAACAACGCGACCGCCTGCTCGACCGGCCCGAAATCATCCACGCAGTCGGCGGCGACATGGCCGAGGCGGCCAAGACGTCTCTGGCCGGCTGAGGTCACCGGCAAGGCCGCCGGGGGTCGCGATCCGTCTCCAGAAAGTGAAACGGCCCTCGGGGAAGGGCCGTTTCGGGGATGAAACTAGGGGAGGGTGGGATGACTCATGTATCGGCCGCAGCGCTCGCGACTGAGTCCCTCGATCGAGTGATTTGCGGAGCGTCCGGCTCAGAAGCTGAAGCGCTGCTCCTGAAAGGGATCGGCGTCGTTGTGATATCCGAGCCGCTCCCAGTAGCCGGGCTGATCGTCCGCCCGTAGTTCGATACCTCGCAGCCACTTGGCGCTCTTCCAGAAATACTTTCCGGGCACGATCAGCCGCAGCGGGTAACCATGCTCGGGTGTGAGCAGCTCTCCGTCGGCATGTGTCGCGAGCATCGCGCCCTCACGTTCGAGAAACTCGACGGGCACGTTGGAGGTGAAACCGGCCTCAGCCCGTGCGATCGCAAAACGCGCGCTCGCCCGTTGACCGACGAGGTTGCGCACTGCAGCCCACGGGACGCCGGAGAAGGTGGTGTCGAACCGGCTCCAGCGAGTGACGCAGTGGATGTCTTGCGTCACCTCCACGCGAGGAAGCTCCTGCAGCTGCGCCCAGGTGAGAGTAACGGGGATGTCGACCTCGCCCGAGACGCTGAAGTCCCACCCTGCAAGGTCGGCTGGATAGCTCGCGACCGAGCCCGCATGGAGCACCGGCCATTTCTCGGTCAAGTACTGGCCCGCCGGAAGCCGCGCCGGGTCGTACCCCGCTTCACGCACTGTCTTCTCTGCCCGACCCCGGAACATGTTCCTACACTAGACCGCGTGAGTGCTCGAGCGATACAGGTTGCCGCGCGACCTCGTTCCTACGTCGGCGTCGTCGGCGCTGACGCAGCCTCCTACCTGCAGCGCATGGTCTCGAATGACGTCGAGGCACTCGGCCCAGGCGAATCCTGTCAGGCGTTGCTCCTCAGTTCGAAGGCGCGGGTGATCGCCCCTCTGACGGTTCTCCGAAGGGGAGTCGACGACTTCCTGCTCCTGACCGAGCCATCCCTGGGGGAGCGTGTTGCGAAAGAGTTGCTTCGGTTCCGTTTTGCTGCCAAATGCGTGATCGAGCAGGAGGAGCACACCTCAACCGTTGTCCTCGGCGATCCGCCGCCTGAGGGATCCGTTCCCACGCCGGACTACGGGGTACCGGCGTACGAACTGCTCGACGCGGTCGCGCCGACCGCTTCAGCGATCGGCGACGACGAGCTCGAGCGACTGCGGATCTTGGCGCGCACGCCTGCCTGGGGGCTCGAGCTCGACGACCGGGTGCTTCCAGCCGAAGCGGGGCTCGAAGAGCGCACGATCAGCTTCTCGAAGGGCTGTTACCCGGGACAGGAGCCGGTAGCGCGCCTCCACTATCGCGGGCATCCGAACCGAGGGCTTCGAGTTCTCGAGCTCGAAGGGGATGAGATGCCTCGATACGACGCCGAGTTGACTCTCGACGGCAAGGTCGTGGGGCGGATTACGAGCGCTGTCGCCGACGCGGGTCACGTGCTCGCGCTCGCCTACGTCCGTAGCGAGGTCCCCGACGATGCCGTTCTGTCGCACGGCTCGAGCGCCGCGACACAGCTACACTCTTCCTCCCCGCGCCCGTAGCTCAGGGGATAGAGCGCTGCCCTGCGGAGGCAGAGGTCGCACGTTCGAATCGTGCCGGGCGCATAGGCATGGGGGAACCCATGGTTCTGGCGTGAGGGAACCCATGGTTCCCCCACGAGCCCCCCTCCTTCTTGGCAGCTCACGGCTCGGTCGCTGCGGGCCTCCCGGCCGGCCAAGCCGGCCTCCGGCGACGGACAGCGGGCAGAGCACAGTCCGCCGGTTCGTCGCGGGGGAGGTCGTACGATGGCGGCATCGCTGAGCCAATTCCACCTGCTCCTGAACTGCTGACTCGCTTGCATGCGCCGAGGAGGGGAGAACACACGTGAACGTTTGGCTCACTGAATGGATTCCTGAGGAGGATCGCCACATCGCGAGGGAGGATCCCGCAAGCCGCGTCGATCTCATCCTGGACTCGACCCTCTGACAGACAGCCCGCGCCGTTGACGGCAGTCGTGCACTTTGTCCGAACGTTGCTGGGACGGGGGATCAGGTTCGGAAGCCTTCAAGGTGCAGAGCCACTTTGTGGCTTGGGCCGATGATGCCGACGTACGCGCCAACTCCGTGTGCGCCCGCATAGGAACCGGTGCCGCTCAGGATCGACCACGTCCCCGTCCAGATGTCCAAGCCTTCGCTGTCGACGTTCAACCCGGACGACCTACTCTTTGTCCGCACCACGAGCTCGCCGTGCTTTCCCGTCAGGGTGATGTTGCCGGCGGAACCGGAGAACGAGTAGTAATCCGTGCCCTTGTCGGCAGCGGAGCCGACACGCATCGTGAAGGTGCCGCCCCCACCACTCGCGTTGCCACCCTGAGGCTCACCCTTGACGTCGATGCGGACAACGACCTTCCCGGTCTCGCGTGCTGCCGTTACCGGCGTTGCGCCCATGAGGGCCGCTAGAGCCGCGCCTGCAGCAATTCCTAGAGTCCAGCGTCGCACGATCATCGCTCCTCCCTGCGCCTCTCGGCGTCGTCGGTCACGGGTGGTGAGTCAGCCGGTCGATCTTGACACCTCTGCCGGTCACATGACGCACGCTCGCATGAACGGCGCCACAACGACCAAGGGGGCCGGCAAACGCCGAACCCCCTCGGGATCCATCAGCAGAGCCGCTCGAGGCGGGCCTGCTTACATCATGCCGCCCATGCCGCCCATGTCGGGCATCCCGCCGCCACCGCCGCCGTTCTTCTCCGGGGCGTCGACGACGATCACCTCGGTGGTGAGGATGTTCTTCGCGATCGAGGCCGCGTTCTGCAGCGCCGAGCGCGTCACCATGGTCGGGTCGATGATGCCGTTCTTGACGAGATCCTCGACCTCACCGCTGTCGACATTCAGGCCCTGGCCCTTCTTGGCCGCACGAACCTGGCTCACGACGACGGAGCCTTCGAGACCCGCGTTGTAGGCAAGCTGCCGCAGCGGCTCCTCGAGTGCACGCAGGATGATCTTCGCGCCGGTCTTCTCGTCGCCCTCGAGCGTCTCGAGACCCTTCTTGACCGTGTCCGCAGCGTTCAGCAGAGCAACGCCGCCACCGGGAACGATGCCCTCCTCGAGGGCGGCCCGGGTTGCCTGCAGCGCGTCCTCGACCCGATGCTTCTTCTCCTTCATCTCCGTCTCGGTGGCCGCGCCGACCTTGACGACCGCAACGCCGCCGGCGAGCTTCGCCAGCCGCTCCTGCAGCTTCTCGCGATCGAAGTCCGAATCGGTGTTCTCGATCTCGCCCTTGATCTGCTTGATGCGCGCCTTGATTGCCTCCGCATCGCCTGCGCCGTCGATGATCGTGGTCGAGTCCTTGTCGACGACGACCTTGCGGGCATGTCCGAGCTGCGTCAGCTTCGTGTTCTCGAGCTTGAGGCCGAGCTCCTCGGTGATGACCTCGCCGCCCGTGAGAACCGCAATGTCCTCGAGCATACGCTTGCGGCGGTCGCCGAAGCCCGGGGCCTTGACTGCAACGGCAGTGAAGACTCCACGCAGCTTGTTGACGACGATGGTCGCAAGTGCTTCGCCCTCGAGGTCCTCCGCGACGATGACGAGCGGCTTACCGGCCTGAATGACCTGCTCGAGCACCGGCAGCATGTCCTTGACCGAGCCGATCTTCTGGTTCGCGATCAGGATGTACGGATCGTCGAGAACTGCCTCCATGCGATCGGCGTCCGTGATCATGTACGGGGACAGGTAGCCCTTGTCGAACTGCATGCCTTCTGTGAACTCGAGCTCGAGGCCGAATGTCTGGCCCTCCTCGACATTCACGACTCCGTCCTTGCCGACCTTCTCGATCGCGTCGGCGATGACGTCGCCGATCTCCCGCTCACGCGACGAGATCGTGGCGACACGGGCGATGTCTTCCTTGCCCGAGATCTCCACCGACTGCTTCTTGAGGTCATCGACGATCGCGCCGACAGCCTGCTCGATCCCACGCTTGAGGCCCATCGGGTTCGCACCGGCGGCGACGTTCTTGAGGCCTTCGCGGACGATTGCCTGTGCGAGCACGGTTGCCGTCGTCGTGCCGTCACCGGCAACATCGTTCGTTGCGGTTGCGACCTCGCGGACGAGCTGAGCACCCTGATTCTCGAACGGGTCCTCGACGTCGATCTCCCGAGCGATCGTGACACCGTCGTTCGTGATCGTCGGCGCGCCGAACTTCTTGTCCAGCACGACATAGCGACCCTTGGGGCCGAGCGTCACCTTGACCGCATCGGCAAGGATGTTCACGCCGCGCTCGAGCGAGCGGCGCGCATCCTCGTTGAACTTGAGCTCCTTGTGAGCCATCTGTTTGTCAATCCTTCCGTCGGGCTGGTTTAGATGACCTTCGCGAGAACGTCCGACTCGCGCAGGATCAGGACTTCGTCGGCGCCGACCTTGATCTCGGTCCCGCCGTACTTGGAAAAGATGATCTCGTCACCCTTCACCACATCCATCTTGATGTGCTTTCCGTCCTCGTCACGAGGGCCGGGTCCGACGGCCAGGACCTTGCCGCGCTGCGGCTTCTCCTGGGCGGTGTCGGGCAGCACGATGCCGCTTGCTGTGGTGGATTCCTCTTCGAGGACCTCCACGATCAGGCGGTCACCAAGGGGCTGCAGATTCATGCACGTGCCTCCCTATGAAGCGTTGTTCGGTTACAGATGAACCAACTCTGGCACTCAACGAGTGAGAGTGCCAACGACTCCAACGTAGCACAGTGGCGACACCCCACCAAGGGGTAGTCGCGGAAGGCCGTATAGTTTCCGTCGCGATGCCGATGTTCGCACTCAACTTCTACTCGCCGATCGTCGCAGATCAGCTGCGCACGGGGCGCAAGACGGCCACGATCAGGCTCGGTGACAAGTCACCGAAGTACAAAAAGGGGATGATCGTGACCGTCCTCGTCGGAACCCGCTACGGTCCGCGCGAGAAGATCTTCGACGCGGTGATCGACAAGGTCGAGGTGAAGCCCCTCGGCGACCTCTCCCCGCGCGAGATCGAGCACGACAACCCCGAGATCCGTCGCGTCGACGAGCTCGCCCGCTGGATGGGCCAGCTCTACAACCGCGACGTCTCGGAGGGCGACACCGTCACCGTGATCCGCTTCTCGCAGATCATCGGCAGCATGTTTTAGACGTGGGGGAACCCGTGGTTCCCCCACGAGGCCCCTCCTTCGCCACGGCAACGTTCATCGGCAGCGAGCCTCCCGCCGGGCAAAGCCCGGCTCCGGCGAGTGCCGCTCCGTGCTCAGAAGCGGTGTTGCACGAGCGGATCGTCCGCACTCACTTTCCCGGCTTGCGGATCGGGCCGCCGAAGAGCTCGTGCGGGCCGCACGGCAGCACCACACTCCTCGCACTCGACGAGGAACGCCGACGGAAACCGCGCTCCACAGTCCGGGCAGAGATGACGCACCTCACCCGCGCAGCTCGGGCACGTGGCCGGGATCTCCGCTTCGAGCTCGACGAAATACCGCAGCGTGAACCCGCAGTCGACGCAGAATGCCACCCAGTCGCCGAGCGTCTTGCGGCGCTCTTCCTGGATCCAGTTCCGCTTTGCCGCCATACACGGAGCGTACCGCCGAGAAGCGTGCGGCCTCCGGTCCGAGAGGTAGAGTGACTCCGACAACGGCCCGAGGGGATCCCATGGCAGTACGGGAAGCGGAGCCCGTCGGCTCGCTTCAGGAAGTGCACGAGGTAGGTCTCGATCGCGAGGACCTGTTCACGATCTATCGCAGCATGTTGACCGCGCGGGGGATCGAGGAACGCGGGCATATCCTCTACAAGCAGGGGAAGATTCCGGGCTCGTTCTACACGGGTCGTGGCAATGAGGGATCGGCCGTCGGGATCGCGACCGCGATGGGCCCCGAGGACGTCGGCTGCCCGCTACAGCGCGACATGGGCGTTCACACCACGCGCGGTGTGGAACCGTGGAAGATCTTCGCTCAGTACATGGGTCGCGCCGACGGCCCCACACACGGCCGAGACGGAAACGTCCACATCGGCGACTCCCGACTCGGTCTGCACGCGATGGTGAGTCACCTGCCCGCCATGCTTCCCGTCGCAGTCGGCATGGCGTTGGCTTTCCGGATTCGCGAGGAGCGTCGCGTGGCGATCGCCTGGTGCGGAGAAGGTGCCGCTGCTCGCGGTGACGCGCACGAGGGGATGAACCTGGCCGGCGTTCGGCGCCTCCCCGTCGTCTTCGTGATCGACAACAATCAATGGGCGTACTCGACCCCGGCACACCTCGGGTACGCGATCGAGCATCTCGCCGACCGAGCCTCGGCGTACGGATTCGATGGTGTCGTCGTCGACGGCACCGACGTGCTCGCGGTCTTTCGAGAGGCACGACGGGCGATCGAGAAGGCGCGCGAGGGGGGAGGCCCAACGCTGATCGAGTCCGTGACGCTGCGCATGGAAGGTCACGCAGTGCACGACGACGCCTCGTACGTCCCACGCGAGATGTTCGAGGAGTGGGCGAGACGCGACCCGATCGAGCGGTACCGCGCCTGGCTGCGCGACAAGGCGGCAATGACCGACGGCGAGGAAGACGAGATCACCGCCGGTGTCAAGAAACTTCTCAACGACGCGCTCGAGCGCGCGGAAGCGTCGCCGCAACCTGACCCGTCGACCCTCCTCGAGGGCGTCTTCGCCGAGCCCGAGGAGCTCGAGACTCCACACCACAAGTAATGGCCGAGAAGACCTACCTCCAGGCGATCAGCGACGGCCTCCGTCAGGAGATGCGGCGTGACCAGCGCGTCTTCGTGCTGGGCGAGGACGTCGGCGTCTACGGGGGTGCGTTCAAGGTCACCGACGGGTTCCAGGAGGAGTTCGGAGCCTGGCGGGTGATCGATATGCCGCTGTCCGAGACGGCGATCGTGGCCGGCGCGACCGGCGCTGCGCTCATGGGCCTGCGGCCCGTCGCCGAGATGCAATTCGCCGACTTCGTCTCGTGCGCCTGGGATCACCTCGTCACCGTGGCCGCGAAGCAGCACTACCGGGCAGGTACGCCGATCCCGATCGTCTTGCGGCTGCCCTCGGGGGGTGGCTTCTCGGGTGGGCCATTCCATTCCCAGAACCCGGAGAGCCTGTTCGCCCATATTCCGGGGCTCAAGATCGTCTGTCCTGCAACCCCGGAGGATGCCAAGGGCCTGCTCCTGAGCGCGATCGAGGATCCCAACCCCGTCCTCTTTTTCGAGCACAAGCACCTTTATCGAAGGATCAAAGGGGAGGTGCCCGACGAGCACTATACGACGCCGTTCGGCAAGGCACGCGTCCATCGCGCAGGCGACGACATCGTCGTCGTTACATGGGGAGCAATGGTCTATACCGCAAGTGAAGCAGCTGAGCTCGTAGAGGCGGACGGGATCTCCGTCGAAGTTCTGGATCTCCGCACCTTGATCCCGTGGGACCGAGATGCCGTGCTCGAAAGCGCCCGCAGGACGTCGAAGGTGCTCGTACTCCACGAGGACACGCGCACCGGAGGGTTCGGAGCCGAGATCGCCGCGACGGTCGCTGAGGAGGCCTTCGAGCACCTCGACGGGCCGGTGAAGAGAATCGCTGCACCCGACTCACCCGTTCCGTTCTCGCCTGCTCTCGAGCAGGCGTTCATTCCCCAGATCGACGACGTTGTCGCGGGGCTTCGTGAGCTCGCGGCCTATTGAAGGGCGAGGCTGCGCCTCGTCCCTATGAGAAAGGACCAGTCTTGGCTACCGGAACACAGATCGAGGTGGTGATGCCCCAGATGGGTGTTTCGGTCTCGGAGGGCACGATCACGAAGTGGCTGAAGCAGCCCGGCGAGGCAATCGCACGTGACGAGGCGCTGCTCGAGATCTCGACCGACAAAGTCGACACCGAGATCCCGAGCCCCGGAGAAGGAGTCGTCGCAGCGATTCTCGTTGCCGAGGGTGAGACGGTCGAGGTCGGCACGGTGCTCGCGATGATCGCGCCCGTGGGCTCCGGCGTCGCCGAGCCCACGATCGCAGTCGAAGTGTCGGTACCCGAGCCGGTCGCCGAGATCGCAGAGCCGGCTGCGCCAGACCCGGCGCCGCAGACCGCGAACACCGGCAACGGCCGCACCTTTGTCTCGCCGGTCGTGGCACGCATCGCTTCCGAGCACGGGGTCGATCCGAATGCGGTCCCGGGAACCGGCACCGGGGGACGGGTGACGAAGAAGGACATCCTCGCGTTCATCGAGTCCGGTGCTCAGGCGCCACCGGAGCCGGTGGCGGTCGGACCCGTGGCGCCGCCCGTCGCGCCGCCGGTTTCAGCGCCTCTGCCCACTCCCGCCGCGTCTGTCCCGGCGGCTCCCGCGCCTGCAGTCGCACCTCCCGTTCCCGCAGCAGCGCCGCTCCAGGTCGGTGAGGCGGAGGAACCGATGAGCGCGATGCGGCGAGGCGTGATGGCCCACATGCGGCGGTCGCTCGACACGTCCGCTCATGTTTCGAGCGCGATCGAGGTCGACATGTCTCGTGTCGTCGCTGCACGCGAACGGCTCAAGAAGGAGTATCAGGCCTCGTACGGGGTCAATCCGACCTACCTCGCCTTCATTGCCCAGGCGACGGTGGAGACCCTCAAGGACTACAAGTGGGTGAACGCGGAGATCCGCGGCGAGTCGATCGTCACGCGCCCCTGGGTCAACCTCGGCATCGCGGTTTCGCTCGAAGACGGCAAGGGGCTCATCGTGCCTGTGATCAAGAACGCGCAGGATCTCAACCTGCTCGGAATGGCGCGGTCGATCGCGGACATCGCTGCGCGCGCCAGAACGAAGAAGCTCCTGCCGGACGACGTCCAGGGCGGAACGTTCACGATCACGAACCCGGGTGGCTTTGGCACGTTCCACGGCACGCCGATCATCAGCCAGCCGCAGGTCGGGATCCTCGGAACGTATGCGCTCGTAAAACGACCCTGGGTCGTGCAGGACGACCTCGGCCAGGATGTGATCGCGATCCGGCCGCTCATGAACATCACGCTCACCTATGACCATCGGCTCGTCGACGGCGCTTACAGCGGCGCCTTCCTCCGGGATCTCCGTGCCCGGCTCGAGGGCTGGGACGGCGAGTGACCGATTGAGTACCGGCGCCTATCTGCTCGACGCCGGACTCGTCCCGTACCGGGAGGCGCTCGTGCTCCAACAGTCCCTCGCCGCTGCCGTATCGCAACGGGCGATCCCGGAGACGGTGATCCTGGTCGAGCATCCGGCCGTCGTCACGGCCGGCCGTCGTACGGGCGAGGACGAACTGCACCTCCCGGAGGGCGTCGAGATCGAGGTCATCGAGACGAACCGCGGCGGTAAGTCGACATTCCACGGGCCGGGACAGCTCGTCTGCTACCCGATCCTCGACCTGAATCGCCACGGCAAGGATCTGAAGCGGTACGTTCGCGACCTGGAGCGGGCCATCGTCGCAACAGTCGGCCCCTTTGGCCTCGAGGCGACACCGATCGACGGGCTCACCGGTGTGTGGCTCGACCGGCCACCCCGCAAGCTCGCCTCGATCGGTGTCCATGTCTCGCGCTGGGTCACGACCCACGGCTTCGCGCTCAATGTCGACCTCGACCCGGCCCCGTTCACCTCGTGGATTACGGCATGTGGGCTCGAGGACGCGCAGTTCACGACGATGAGCAGGGAGCTCGGACGCACAGTGTCTGTCGCCGAGGTCAAGCCGGCAGCAATCGCCGCGCTCGGCGATGTGTACGACCTCACGTTCGAGGCGCTGCCTGCAGATGACGGCGCCGTGCTCTGGGCCCAGCCGGTGCACGAGAAGCTCGGCGTCCGCTGAGTCCGAACTCGCGTCCGTCGCCGCCCTCATCGTGAACGTAGACTGAGAGCCGTGCAGCCTTCGCTTCCTGTTGCCGATCGGCCGCGTCGGCCGGAGTGGATGAAGGTGCGTGCACCGAGCGCCGACGGACGCTATTTCGACGTCAAGAAGCTGATCCACGGTGCCAGCCTGAACACGGTGTGCGAAGAGGCGCGTTGTCCGAACATCGCGGAGTGTTGGGGGAAAGGGACGGCGACGTTCCAGATCCTCGGCGATACGTGCACGAGAGCGTGCCGCTACTGCTACGTCCACTCGGGCCGGCCGGAGCATGCACCTGACCCGCTCGAGCCGCTCCGGCTCGCACAGGCCGCAGCGCAGATGGACCTGAAGCACGTCGTCGTCACCTCGGTCGACCGCGACGACGTGGCAGACCGCGGTGCCGGCCACTTCGCGGCAACCATCCGGGCGTTGAAGGCAAGGCTGCCGGGGTGTTCCGTCGAGGTGTTGACGCCGGACTTCCTCGGCGTCGAGGACGAAGCTCTCGCGACCGTTATCGGGGAGCGGCCCGAGGTGTTCAGTCACAACATCGAGACCGTCCGCCGCCTCCACAGACGGATGCGCGGCTCGAAGGCATCCTACGACGGTGCCCTTCACCTGCTGCAGCGCGCGAAGGAGGTCGCCGACTATCCGGTCCTGACGAAGACCGGGATCATCGCTGGTCTCGGAGAGACGAACGACGAAATCGTCGAGACGATGCGCGACCTGCGCGCCCACGGTGTCGACGTCGTCACCATCGGCCAGTACCTGCAACCTTCGAGCAAGCACGTGGAGATCGACCGGTGGGTTCATCCCGACGAGTTCCGGTGGCTGCGTGAGCAGGGCGAAGCCCTCGGCTTCGGCTCGGTCTTCGCCGGGCCTCTCGTGCGCTCGAGCTACCGCGCCGACGAGCAGAAACACGCAGCCGACAACGGCCACGGCGTCGTCGCCTACTAGGGAGCCACACGTCCTTCGCGGTCGGAGCTGTCGGACGCGCCGCTAGTCGTGCGGCTTGGCCATCACGTGGTAGTCGAGCGCCTCGTCGAGGATGCTCTCCTCCACCCCGGCCTCGCGGGCGACCTCGCGAAGCGAGCGTCCGCTTGCGGCTGCGGCCTTGACGATTTCTGATGCCTTGTCGTAGCCGATGTACGGGTTCAGCGCCGTCGCCGCCGATAGAGTCAGTTCGGCGTAGGACTCGCACTGCTCGCGATTGGCCAGGATTCCGTCCACGCACTTCTCGGCCAGCAGGCGCGATGCACTCGCAAGCAGGGTGATCGACTGCAACAGGTTGCGCGCCATCATCGGGATGAAAACGTTCAGCTCGAAATGACCTTGCATCCCACCGACCGTGATCGCCATGTCGTTCCCGATCACCTGCGCTGCTACCTGCGTCACGACTTCGGGAATCACCGGGTTCACCTTGCCCGGCATGATCGATGAGCCCTTCTGGAGCTCGGGGAGGAAGATCTCGGCCAGACCCGCACGTGGTCCCGAGCCCATCAGCCGGAGATCGTTCGCGATCTTCGTGGCGCTCACGGCGACGACCTTCAGCGCGCCGGAGGTCTCGACGAGACCGTCTCGGGCCGCTTGCGACTCGAACGGGTCGGCAGGGGCCGAGATCGGCAGGTTGGTATCGGCATGCAAGAGCGCCCGCACCTTGGCGGCGAACTCTGGATGCGTGTTCATTCCCGTTCCCACGGCAGTGCCACCGAGCGGGATCTGACCGAGCCGTGGCAGAGCGTCCTGGACGCGGGCGATGCCCTGGCGCACCTGCGCCGCATACCCGCCGAACTCCTGGCCGAGCGTCACCGGCACCGCATCCATCAGGTGTGTACGGCCCGACTTGATCACGTCGTCGAACTCGGCAGCCTTCGACTCGAGTGAGCGAGCGAGAGTCTCCAGTGCGGGCAGGAGGTCGTTTACGGCACGATCGAGTGCCGCGAGGTGCACGGCCGAGGGAAAGACGTCGTTCGATGACTGGCCCATGTTGACGTGGTCGTTCGGGTGCACACCCTCGCCGGCGAGCGACGTGATGACCTCGTTGGCGTTCATGTTCGAGCTCGTGCCGGAGCCGGTCTGGAAGACGTCGATCGGGAACTGATCGTCGAACTCGCCTGCGGCCACCCTGTCGGCGGCTGCGGCGATGCGGACTGCAAGATCGGAATCGAGCAGGCCGAGTTCGGCATTGGCGCGGGCCGCGGCGGCCTTGATGCGGCCGAGCCAGTGCGCCACGGATGCCGGGATGGGCTCGCCGGAGACCGGGAAGTTTGCAACGGCCTTGTCGGTCTCGCCGCCCCAGAGTTTCGCCGACGTCATGCGATGCAGCCTAGACGAACCCACCTGGCGAGGCCGTCAGGAGGAAGCGCGTCATTCGATCCCAACGGTGGCGGCAAGCTCACGCGCAATCGCGTGCTCGCCGCTCCCCGTCCGCACGGTGAGAGGCCCTCCGAACGGCGCGGAAAGGGTCAGCTCGAGCGGTTGACCCGGAACGATGGCGATCTCGGCCAGGTACCGGAGCAGCTCAGCGTCACCGTCAGGGACGCGCACGACGACCGCGCTGTCACCCGGCCCGAGATCGACAAGAGACCGAAAGGGGCTGTCGCTGATCTGGAGCTTCGTGTCGGGAATCGGATCTCCATGCGGGTCATGGGTTGGATAGCCGAGCGCAGCGTCGATTCTCGCCTCGAGCTCTTCCGAAAGCACATGCTCGAGCTTGTCCGCCTCGGCATGCACCTCGTCGAGCGACATCCCGAGCGAATCTGCAAGGTAACGCTCGAGCAGCCGATGGTGCCTGACGACCTCGAGAGCACAGAGCCGTCCCTTCTTCGTCAGCACGACGCCCCGGTATGGCGCTCGCTCGACGAGCCCGAGCTCGGCGAGGCGCTTCATCATCGCCGTCGCCGACGGCGCGCTGACGTGCATGCGCTCCGCAAGAACAGAGGTCGTTGCCCGCCTGCCTTCGGCCTCGAGCGCGTAGACCGCCTTCAGGTAGTCCTCGACCGCGCTCGTGAGCTCCTTGCTCGTATCTCCCATGATCCAGAGACAGACTACATCGGGAGGCGAATTAGGAGAGGCTAAAGATCGCTTTGCAGAACTCGGCCGGTACCCCGAAAATGGTACGTATCTTTAGCTAGGGTGCGGTCGGTTATGAGGTACATACCTTATTATGATTGGGCCGAATCGAGCAGCTCCGACCAGGTCCCGAGCTTTACCCTCGGGCGGCCCTGCTCCTCGCCACGGGCTCGCTCGATTGCATCGATCGCCCGCCAGCCGGCGTCGCTCACGGGTGCGGCTCCTCGGTCGGCGAGGAGCTGCTCGATGTCCGTGTTGTCGTCGCGGCATAGCAGCCCCGCGGCGGCGTCCTCGAGCAGCAGCTCGACGGTCTCGGTCGCGTCCTTCTTGTTCGTCCCGATGACGCCGCTCGGGCCGCGCTTGATCCAACCCGCACAGTAGAGCCCTGGAACGGTTTCTCCGGCGCCGTCGACGACGCGGCCGCCCAGGTTCGGAATCGCCGCCCGGGCGTCGTCGAACGGCACTCCGGGAATGGCAACACCGCGATAGCCGACACTCCGCAGCACGAGCCCGCAGGGGATGACCTCCCGGCGGTCTGTCGCGACGGCCGAGATCCTGCCGTGCTCGCCGGCGACGAGGTCGTTGTGGACGACCTCGATCGCCTCGACTGCTTCGACTCCGAGGATTGCCACCGGAGAGACACAGAAGCGAAGCACGACGCGCTTGGGCTTTCCCTGGGGCGGAGCCGAGGCGGCCTCGCGCAGCACCTCGAGATTGCGGCGGGCCAGTGCTGTGTCCTCTTCGAGCGCAGCCGCACTCCAAGGGTCGAGCTCGAGGTCGGCAGGGTCGACGATCAGGTCGGCGCCGGCAAGCTCCGTCAGCTCGATCAGCTCGGGCGTCGTGAACGCCGCCTGGGCCGGCCCACGTCTTCCGAGCACGACGATCTCCTCGAGCCCGGCGCCGAGGATCGCTGCGATCGCTGCGTCAGCCGTGTCGGTCGGGGCGAGCTCCTCGGTGGTCAGCGCCAGCATGCGCGCGACGTCGACTGCGACATTGCCGTTGCCGATCACGACGGCCCGGCGGGAGGAGAGGTCGAACGGGAGGTCGTGGAAGTCGGGGTGGGCGTTGTACCACGCCACAAAGGCGGTCGCCGGCCAGGAGCCCGGCAGGTCCTCGCCGGGAATGCCCATCCGACGGTCGGTCTGCGAGCCAACCGTGTAGATGACTGCGTCGTAGAGGCGAGCCAGTTCCTCGTGCGTCACGTCGCGCCCGACCTCGACGTTGCCGAAGAACCGGAACCCGGGCCGCTGTGCGATCTTCTCGAACGCGCGGGACACAGACTTGATTTTCGGGTGATCGGGCGCAACACCGAGCCGGACGAGCCCCCACGGGGTCGGCAGCCTGTCGAAGAGATCGACCTCGACAGCCGGATCATGTGCGAGAAGCTGCCCCGTAGCGTAGAAACCGGCTGGACCCGAGCCGACAACGGCGACGCGTAGGGGCTGCCCAGTAGTCACAAAGCCAGGATAATGGCGAGCGGATGCTCCGAGCGGCCAAGGTGACAGACGCAGGGCGAGACGGCATGGTCGTCGTCGTCGAGACGGCGCTGTGAAGCGCGTCCTCGGAGTCGGGCTCGCCGTGGCAGCCTCCCTTCTCGCGACATTCCTGCTCGCGTGGCTCTGCTGGGCCTGGTACGAGAGCCGGCTACCCGCAACCTACAACGTGATGGACTTTGCAATTCCGGACGAGGGAGGCGCGCCTGCAGGAGGCCACGTTCACGAAGGGCATCGAACAACCTCGGTCGTCGATCTCCGCGGGCCTCTCGGAACGCCCCAGCAACGGTTCGTGCTCACCGCCGCGAACACCACCGTCCGTCTGGCGTCGGGACGCCCCGCCCGAGTCCTTTCCTTCAACCGCACCGTGCCCGGACCAGAGCTGCGCGTCCGTGAGGGGGAACTCGTGGAGGTAACACTCCGGAACAAGGACGTTGCCGACGGCGTCACCATTCACTGGCACGGCGTCGACGTGGCAAATGCCGAGGACGGCGTTGCCGGAGTGACACAGGACGCTGTGCCTCCGGGCGGGAGCCACGTCTATCGCTTCCGGGCGGGCCAGGTCGGGACCTTCTGGTACCACGCCCACCAGGCCTCGGATACCGAGGTACGGCGCGGTCTTTACGGGGCGCTCGTGATCGAGCCCGCGACGGCGCCTCGTCAACAGGTCGGCGACATGGTTGTCGCCTTCCACACGCTCGACGGGACACCGCTCGTGAACTCGACCGACGGCGTTGAACGCCGCGCCGTGCAGGCGGGCACCGCTGTCCGGCTCCGGTTGATCAACACCGACAACGCGCCGCAGCGCTTCGACATCGACGGAACAGCGTTCAGGGTGGTTGCCATCGACGGCACAGATCTGAGCGGCCCCACGCTCCTCCACGGCAGGACGCTCGAGCTCGCCGCCGGAGGACGCTACGACGTCGCCTTCACCATGCCGCTGACACCTGTCAAGCTCGCCGTCGAGAACACACTCGTCGGTTTGGCGCTGAGCTCAGACGGGAAAGCCGATCCACCGCTGACTCGGCCCTCCGGCGCGGAGTTCGATCCAACTGCCTATGGTCGCCCCACACGCACCCCGTTCGACGCCTCGAGCCACTTCGACCGGGTGTTCACGATGAACATCGGCCGCAAGCCCGGATTCTTCGACGGGCATCCGGGGAAACAGTGGACACTCAACGGCGGGATCTACCCGCGGGTGCCGATGTTCGTCGTCTCCCGCGGCGATCTGGTTCGCATCTCGATCCACAACGGAACCGGCGCGGTGCATCCAATGCACCTACACGGCCATCACATGCTCGTCCTCAGCCGAGACGGGGTCCCCGTCTCCGGCAGCCCCTGGTGGAGCGATACGCTGAATGTCGGCCCCGGTGAACGCTACGACGTCGCCTTCCGCGCCGACAATCCCGGCATCTGGATGGACCACTGCCACAACCTGTTCCATGCAGCCGCCGGCCTCACCATGCACGTCGCGTACACGGGTGTGACGACCCCGTTCGAAACGGGCGGCGCCGCGCACAACCACCCCGAGTGAGGTGGTTGTGCAGAGCGGCGGGCGTCAGGCTGCTACGGGCTGAGCTGGATCAGCCGTGTCGACTGTTGCTCCACTGCGCCAGGCGTCGTGCACGATCCACAGGAGCAACGTGAAGATGAGCAGGGCATTCACCGGGTGGAAGAACCCGATCGCCGGCACGGCGGAGCCGAACCAGGCGAGCATCACCTGCAACGTCAGGAGCAGGGCTAGCACGCCGTGCCGCCCGAGCCTCCAGCGCCCGATTCCGGCGATGATCCCGATCACGAGGAAGATGATGCCGAGAAGCCAGATGATGTAGCCGAACCCCATATGGAGACCGAAACCGTCGGTAAACCCATCGGAGTCGATCGTCTTGCCATCGCCGTCGACCTTGTTCGCGACGTAGAACGCGCCGTAGCCGGCGAACCCGATCTGCAGCACAACGGCGAGCAGGAGCAGGCCGGCCCACCACTTGTACACCGTCTTCACGAAGCCCTCCCGGAGTTGTGGTTTCGGCGCAGAGCCTATGACGTGCCGCGGGCGATGACAAGCCCTTGGAACGAACGCCTGGAGGTCGGCCGGCCGACCGTCACGTAACCGGAGTCAGTGCGAGCAGCCGGAGCCGCAGCCGCCGCCATGGGCAGCGGGGGCATCTGCATCCTCGGCACCCTCTTCCACCTGGAAGGAGTGACCACAACCGCATGACGAGGCAGCGTTCGGGTTGTCGATCTTGAACCCGGACTCTTGCAGGCCAGTGAGGAAGTCAACGGTGGCCCCCTGCAGATAGGGGGCGCTGAAGGTATCGACGACGACGTTGACGCCCTCGAGCACGAGCTCGTGATCGCCCTCGACCGCCTGGGTGTCGAACCCGAGGTCGTACTGGAACCCGGAACAGCCACCACCCTGAATAGCGACGCGCAGGACCATCGTCTCGCCGTCGGGCTCCTCGGCCATCAGCTCGCGGATCTTCGCGGCGGCCGTGGGAGTGATCGAGAGAAGCGTGTCGGTGGGACGCTCGGTGATTTCCATACCTCTGATCGTAGCCGAACCGGTCAGGGCGCTCGAGCAGGCCGGAGTTTGTAACAGCTGTTTCCCGATGAGAAAGCCGATCGCACATCATCTCGTGCAGTAGCGAGCGAGGTGCTAGGTTTCGCGCAAAGGCTCCCCGCCGGGGAGGAACCCGCATGCTTTCGGACTGGCTTCCGTTTCTGATCTACGCATTCTTCGCGGCGGTGATTCCCGCCACGATGATCATGGGCTCGTTCCTGTTCGCGACGCGACCCACGTCCCGGACGAAACAGCGCATGATCCCGTTCGAATCAGGCGTCTCGGAGGGGGCACCCGATCAGGATCGCCGCTTCACGGTGAGCTTCTACCTCACCGCGATGCTGTTCATCCTGTTCGACATCGAAATCGTCTTTCTCTACCCGCTCGCGATCCAGCTCAACGCGCTCGGCTGGTTCGGGCTGATCGAGTTTCTCACCTTCATCGCCATCCTGCTCGTCGCCTACATCTACATCTGGCGCAAAGGGGCGCTCGAATGGCACTAGAGCGTTCCCGCGGAACGTTGCGCCCGGCTGCCTCACAGGCCGGTGAACGTCCCGACCGCTACCGGGACAGGCTGCGCCAGCCCCCTACAGGGATACCGATCGACGATTTCGGGGGGGCGCAATGGCTCGCAAGCTGCCCCTGATCAGCAATCGCCCCCTCGCCAAGGCCGGGCTCAACTCGGAGCGGGTGCTGATGCCGAACAAGGGCCCCGGCGTATTCGAGGAGGAGATCGACGGACTGGAGGATGCGCTCGGGATCACCACGGTCGCGAAGGCTGTTGCCTGGGCACAGTCGAACTCGATGTGGCCCGACACGTTCGGCCTCGCCTGCTGCGCGATCGAGATGATGTCCATCGTCTCTTCTCGCTACGACATCTCACGCTTCGGGATGGAGCGGTTCAGCTCGTCACCACGGCAGGCTGATCTTCTCATCGTTTCCGGGCGCGTCACCCACAAGATGTCCGCGCCGTTACGACAGGTCTATGACCAGATGCTCGAGCCGAAGTGGGTCATCGCGATGGGCGCCTGCGCGAGCTCCGGCGGGATGTTCAACAACTACACCGTGCTTCAGGGCGTCGACAAGATCGTCCCGGTCGATATCCACGTTCCCGGCTGCCCACCGCGGCCGGAGGCATTGATGGAGGGCATCGTCCGCCTCCACGAGAAGATCATGGCCGGAGTCCCGCCTGCGTACCAACTACGAGGGGTAGCGCAGTGACAGCGGCCGCCGCATGAGCGCGTCATACGAGGGAGTGCCTGGGCTCGTGGAGACCGTCGCGGCGTACAACGAGACAACGCTCGTCGTCGATGCCGCACGTGTCGTCGAGGCGTGCACGCACCTACGCGACGAACAGGGGTTCAATTTCCTGTCCGACGTGACGCCGACCGACTATCTCGGTTGGGGCTCGCGCGGCGTCTCCGGGTACATTGGCACGACAGCGGGACGCGACATGCACGGCCCCGGAACCCAGGGGCTCGGCCGCGTGCCAGACGCAAAGCCGAAGCGGTTCGCTGTCAACTACCACCTGTTGCGACTCACCGATACACCCGTGCGCGTCCGAGTACAGGCGTGGCTCGATGACGGCGAGGAGATCGACACCGTGACATCGGTCTGGCCGACGGCCGACTGGTTCGAGCGTGAGGCCTGGGATATGTTCGGCATCGTCTTCCGGGGCCACCCGAACCTCGCGAGAATCCTCATGGAGGACGACTGGGACGGCCACCCGTTGCGAAAGGACTACCCCATCGGCGGCGAGCCCGTCCGGTTCTCGGGGGAGGAGTAGCCACGGTGTCGGTAGTCGAGCGGACGACGAAGGTCTACGAAGGATCTCGCATTCCGAGCCCCATCCCGACGGTGCTCCAGGTCGATACGGCCAAGCACTCGCTCGAGGACATCCTGACGATCAATTTCGGGCCGAACCATCCGTCGACCCATGGCGTGCTCCGTCTGGTTGTCGACCTCGACGGCGAGATGGTCGCCGGCCTCTCGGCCGTGATCGGCTACCTCCACACCGGCTTCGAGAAGACGATGGAGCAGAAGACGTGGTGGAAGTGCATCACGTATCCCGAGCGAATCGACTACGTCTCGTTCCAGGTCAACGAGCTCGCCTTCGTCCTCGCGATCGAGAAGCTGCTCGAGATCGAGGTCCCGCGGAAGGCAACGTGGATGCGCATGTGCCTCTCGGAGCTGACTCGGATCCACTCGCATCTCGTATGGCTCGGGACCTCGGCGCTCGAGCTGGGCGCGATTTCGATGTTCTGGTACACGTTCGACGATCGGGACGCGACGCTCGATCTCTTCGAGATGGTGTGCGGAACGCGAATGCACACTCGCTACTTTCAGGCCGGCGGTCTTGCGGAGGACATTCCAGAAGGCTTCTACGAGCAGGCGCGCCAATGGTGCAAGAAGATGCCCAAGGCGATCGACGAGTACGAGGCGATCCTCAACCGCAACGCGATCTGGCTCAAGCGCACGAAGGGCATCGGCCTCCTCTCCGCCGACGACGCAATCGCGCTCGGTCAGTCCGGGCCGGTGCTCCGCGCCTCGGGCGTCAACTGGGATCTCCGCAAGAACATGCCGTACCTTGCGTACGACGAGGTCGACTTCGACGTTCCGGTCTTCCCCGAGGGTGACGTCTTTGCCCGCTACCGCGTCCACATGGAGGAGATGCGCGAGTCGGTGCGGATCGTGGCGCAGTGCATCGATCGGCTCGGAGAGATGCGAGGCGAGCCCTGGATCGCCGACGACCGGAAGGTCGTCCTGCCCCCGCGTGAGGAACTGCACACCTCGATGGAGTCGCTCATCCACCATTTCAAGATCGTGACCGAGGGGTACGTCGTGCCCGAAGGCGAGGTCTACGAGTGCGTCGAATCGCCTCGCGGCGAGTTCGGCGTCTACGTCGTCTCCGACGGCGGCCCGAAGCCGTGGCGCGTCAAGTTCCGGGCACCGAGCTTCGTGGCGCTGCAGGCGACTGCGACGTGCATGACTGACGCGGCGATCGCCGACATGATCGCGATCGTCGGATCACTCGACGGCGTGATGGGCGAGGTCGACCGGTGAGCGCGCTCTACGACGAGATCCAGGAAATGCGCGGCCGCTATCCGGAGAGCCGGTCGGCTGTGATGCCGGCGCTCCAGCTGGCGCAGCAGCGAAGCGGCGGCTGGTTACCCGAGCAAGCTTTCCGCGACGTCGCAGACGCGCTCGATCTGACACCTGCGTACTGCCTCTCGATCGCGTCCTTCTACGACATGTTCCGGCTCGAGCCTGTCGGCGAGACCGTCATCGAGGTGTGCACGAATATCTCGTGCGGGCTCACCGGGGCGCAGCAGGTGGTCGAGGCATTCGAGGGCGAGCTGGGCCTCCGGGCCGGTGAAACGACAAACGAATTCACGCTCCGCACCGTTGAATGTCTCGGCGGTTGCGGCTGGGCGACGATCGTGGCCGTCAACAATCGACACCGCCTCCGTGTGCAGGCCGAGGATGTGCCACGGATCGTGGCAGAGCTGCGCGGCATCGATCTGGAGGTGACTGATGACGCCATCGACGCCTGAGATCGTCTTCGCCGGCACGAACGGCGGCGCACTGACGGAGATCGCCGACTACGTGGCCGTCGGCGGATTCGCCGCTGTCGCGAAAGCCCGGGCGCTGACACCCGACGAGGTGATCGCCGAGCTCAACGCCTCCAACCTCCGGGGGCGGGGCGGCGCATTCTTCCCGACCGGTCGCAAGTGGAGCTTCGTCCCGAAGCCCGACAAGATCCCGAAGCCGCACTACCTCGTGATCAACGCCGATGAGTCGGAGCCTGGCACCTTCAAGGATCGCGAGATCATGCTGCGTGTGCCCTTCCGCTTCCTCGAGGGCTGCCTCATAGCGGCCCATGCCATCGAGTCGACGCACGTCTTCATCTATATCCGGGGCGAATACGAAGACGAGTACGACGTCCTCGTCTCCGCGCTCGACCAGATGCGTGACCGGAAGCTCCTCGGCAACGTCACGATCGTCCTCCACCGAGGTGCGGGCGCGTACATCTGCGGTGAGGAGACCGCGCTGCTCGAATCGCTCGAGGGCCGACGGGGCCAGCCGCGCACAAAGCCCCCCTTTCCGGCGATCGCAGGTCTCTACGCCTCGCCAACCGCGGTCAACAACGTCGAGTCGATTACGTCTGCGACCTCCGTGATGGAGATCGGCGGTGCCGCGTACGCCGAACTCGGCGTCGAGAACTCAACCGGCACCCGCGTGTTCTCGCTCTCCGGGAACGTCGTCAACGGCGGCAACTACGAGCTGCCACACGGTTTCCCGCTCAAGGACCTGATCCACGATCTCGGCGGCGGCATCGCGGAAGGACGCACCCTGAAGGCCGTAATCCCGGGAGGCTCCTCGACGGTCATCCTGACGGCCGATGAGGCCAACCGGGTCACGCTCGACTTCGATTCGCTCGTCGGAGCCGGGACTGCGATCGGCTCGGCGGCGGTGATCGCGATCGACGACCGCTGTTGCATGGTGCAACTCGCCGTACGAGTCTCGCAGTTCTACGAGCACGAGTCGTGCGGCAAGTGCACGCCATGCCGCGTCGGTACGAAGTGGCTGACGAGCATCCTCCAGAAGATCGAAGGCGGGCGAGGCACGCAGGCGGATATGGATCTCCTCGTCTCGGTTGCCGAGCGGATCAACGGCAAGTGCCTGTGCCCGCTTGGTGACTCCGATGCCATCGCCGTGATCAGCTATTTCGACAAATTCCGGGACGAGTTCCAGGCACACATCGACGAAGGTTGCTGCCCGTTTCACGGCTCCTCATCGCTCGACCACCTGCTCGCTCCCGTCGCCATGCATATCCACAACGAGGCTCTGGCGCACGCATGAGCGAGCTCGTCACGGTCACCATCGACGACCGCGCGGTCGAGGTCCCGAAAGGGACGGGGCTCGTCGAGACCGCAGCGTCAGCCGGGATCGAGATTCCCGTGTTCTGTTACGAGCCACGCCTCGGGCCGCCTGTCGGCGCCTGCCGGATGTGCCTCGTCGAGGTCGAAGGGCTCCCGAAGCTCCAGGCCGGCTGCACACTCACGGCACAAGACGGCATGGTCGTGAAGACCGCGGCCTCGTCCGAGAAGGCCGCTGAAGGCCAGAACGCCACACTCGAATTCATCCTCGTCAATCACCCGCTCGACTGTCCGGTCTGCGACAAGGGGGGAGAGTGCCCCCTCCAGGACCTCACGTTCCGCTACGGCCCGGGCAACACCAGGATGTCGTTCTCGAAGATCACGCTCGAGAAGCCGATCCCGATCTCACCGACGATCGCTCTCGACCGCGAGCGTTGCATCCTCTGTTATCGCTGCACCCGGTTCTCCTCCGACGTCGCCGAGGACAACCAGCTCGTCGCACGCAATCGCGGCTCCCACACGGAGATCGCGACCTTCGAGAGTGATCCCTACCGCGCGCCGTTCTCCGGCAATGTCATCGAGCTCTGCCCCGTCGGCGCATTGACCTCGACGCAATACCGCTTCTCGGCACGACCGTGGGATATCCAGAACGTTCCGAGCGTGTGCGGGTTGTGTGCCGTCGGTTGCAACATCAACGCCACGGTGCGCGAGGGCCGCGTCAAGCGCATCCTCTCGCGGAACCATCCGGAGATCGACGGCGGCTGGCTCTGCGACAAGGGACGGTTCACCTACCCGCACCTGCGCGCCGAGGATCGGATCACCGAGCCGCTCGTTCGCGGCCGGCTCGGACTCGAACCCGTCGGTTGGGACGCCGCGCTCGACCGGGCGGAAACCCTTCTCCGCAGCGCAGGAACGCGTACCGTCACGGCTCTCTCGGGCTCGGAAACGGTCGAGCAGGCTTACGCTCTGGCGCGCCTGCTCCGCGGAGGGCTCGGAGCGCACGCTGCAGTGCTGCCGGAGTCGACCTCTGATGCCCTCGACGCGTTCCGGCTGCCGTTGTCGTCGCTCGCCGCCGCAGAGATAGTGGTCATCGTCGGTGACGACGAGATCGCCGACCGCGCCCCGGTGGTCGAACTCTGGCTCAAGGCGGCGCGGCGCAACGGCGCCGAGATCGTGCACTACGGCCCTACCGGCTCTGCGGCGACTGCACCCGGCGGCGGGGCGGCTGCACTCCGGTCGCTCGCCCGAAAGGGCAACAAGCTCGGAGAGCAGCTCCGGGCTTCCGAGCGGGCGATCCTCGTCTGGTCGGGAAGCGGGGGGGGCGGCGGCGCTCGTCTCGCCGAAGCGGCCCACGCGCTCGGCTTCGACTCGAAGCCTGGCAGTGGTGCCTTTCATCTGCCGGCAACACCGAACGGTCGCGGCGTCGCGACCGCCTGGGCAGCGGCAGCCGACGAGGACGATGCGAACCCCGAGCCGATCGGGCTCCTGATCGTCTCCGGGGACGAGGCGGCCGCTGACCCTGCGGTTCGTGCACTCGCCGAGCGGGCCGAGAACGTCATTGCGATCACGATGTTCCATGGCCTCGCTGTCGGCTGGGCCGACCTCGTCCTGCCGGCGACGAGCTCTCTCGAGCGCGACGGCACCCTCCTGAACCTCGAGGGGCGGCTCCAGCGGCTACGCCGGGCCGTGATCGCACCGGTGCCCGACGAGCTCGCGTGGATCGCAAATCTCGCCGGGCGCTTCGAGGTCGAGCTCTCCCCTCATGCGGTGGTCGTGTTCGACGAGTTGTCGGCGCTCGCCTTCGGCGGGATCGACGGCTCGGAGCTGAACGGAACGGCCGGCCTGCCCGCACGGACGCCGTACGAGCCACCGGCCGCCGCCGCGACGGCAAGCGCCCCGGTGCAGCCGAAGCCTGCCGACGAGCACTTCGTCGGCGAGCTCCGGCTCATCCGTTACAGGCCGTTGTTCTCCGGCCCCGTCGTCGAACGCGTCAACGAGCTCGCGTTTCAGCGGCCGCCTGCTGAGCTCGAGTTGTCCGCAGCCGATGCTGCCAGGCGGACGATCGCTACCGGTGACACAGTCGTCGTGCGGTCGAACGGCACGTCGGTCGAACTTCGGGCACGCATCAACCGGAAGCTCGTGGCCGGAGCGGCACGCGTGGCCGACGAGCACGCTGCGGACCTGCATCTGATCGTCGAGGTCGTGAAGGCATGAATCTCCTGCTCTCGTCCGGCTCGAACGGCGAGCCATGGTGGATCGCCGCCGTGAAGGCGATCATCGTCATCAACCTCGTGCTCGTCACCTTCGCGTACCTGACGTTGGCGGAGCGCAAGATCATGGGCCGAATGCAGCTGCGCTTCGGGCCCAACAGAGCAGGCCCGTACGGCCTCCTACAACCGATCGCAGACCTCGTCAAGCTGATCCGCAAGGAGAGCTTTTTCCCGGTCGGTGCGATCGACATGCTCTATATTTTCGCGCCGTTCCTCGCAGCCTTCACGGCGCTCTGCACGTTCTCCGTGATCCCGTGGGGGCCAGGCTGGACGGTCGGGGGCTACCAGATCAACGGGTACGTCGCCGACCTGCCGATCGCTCTCCTGTTGATCTTTGCGATTGGCTCGATCGGCATCTACGGCTTCATTCTCGGTGGCTGGGCGTCAGACTCCAAGTTCGCGCTCCTCGGCTCGATGCGTACCTGTGCCCAGCTCGTCTCGTACGAGGTTTCGCTCGCGTTGAGCGTCCTCGGGGTGATCCTCATGGCGCGCTCGCTCTCGCTCGTCGACATCGTGCAAGCGCAGGCAAACGAGACGTGGTACGTCCTGCCGCAGTTCGTCGGCTTCGTCGTGTTCCTGATGGCCGGAACCGCCGAGACGGCGCGGGCGCCGTTCGACCTCCCGGAGGCCGAGCAGGAGCTCGTCGCGGGCTACCACACCGAGTACGGCGGCATGCGGTTCGGCCTCTTCTCGATGTCGGAGTACATCAACCTGATCACCCTCACCGCCCTCTGCGTAACGCTCTTCCTCGGTGGCTGGCACGGCCCCTGGTTCCCCGGGCCGATCTGGTTCATCCTGAAGCTGTTCCTCCTGCTGTTCGTCTTCATCTGGGTACGGACCACGGTGCCGCGCCTGCGCTACGACCAGCTGATGCGGTTCGGCTGGAAGGTGCTGCTGCCGGTTGCGACGCTGAACGCCGTCATCACCGCGATCCTCGTGGTGGCGATCTAGTGCGCGTCCCCTGCATGCTCCGCCGCCAGGACGGGCTGCGCCCGTCCCCTACGGGCTCGATCTCGATGACTGGGAGCGGCCGACGATGAGCCCGCAACCATTTGGGACCCTGAAGGGGTTCGGCGTCACATTCCGGCAGATCTTCCGCAAGCCGATCACGCAGCAGTATCCCGAGTTCAAGCGCGCCGTCTACCCGCGTTTCCGTGGCCGCCACATGCTGCACCGGCACGAGAACGGTCTCGAGAAGTGCGTCGGTTGCTCGCTCTGCGCCGCGGCCTGCCCGTCCGACTGCATCCGCGTCGTCGCTGACGAGAACACCGCCGAGAACCGCGTCTCGGCGGGGGAGCGCTACGCCCGCATCTACGAGATCAACATGAGCCGCTGCATCTTCTGCGGGTACTGCGAGCTCGCGTGCCCGTTCGACGCGATCACCCTGGGGAATCAATTCGAGATCTCCGAGTACTCACGCGACGATCTGATCTACACGAAGGACATGCTGTTGACGGAGCCCATCAAGCGGGTTCCCGTCCAGGATGCGGACCTTTTCGACACGCCTATCCCCGCCTACAAGACCTCGTCCTGATGGGCAACTTTCTCGTCTGGGTGATCTGGATCGTCGCAGCGCTGGCGTGCATCTCCAGCGGGGTCGCCGTCGTCACCTTCACGAATCCGTTCTACTCGGCATTGAGTCTGATCGGGAATCTCGCCTCGCTCGCCGTGCTCTTCTTGCTCGCCTCGGCCGAGTTCGTCGCCGCCGCACAGATTCTCGTCTACGCCGGAGCCGTGATGGTGATGTTCCTCTTCGTGATCGCCTACCTCGGCGGCCGGGCGGACGCTCCCTGGGCCGGTGGGCCTCGCTGGCTTCAGCTCGGAGCTTTCGTCGTCGGTGCCGCGCTACTCGTCGAGGTCATCGTCGCTCTCGTGACCAAGGCGGACGGTGGGCTCGCGGACGGCGCCGAGATCACCCGCTCCTTCGGGAGCCCGGCAGAGATCGGGCGGCTGTTCCTCACGGATCACCTGCTCGCCTTCGAGATCACCTCGATCGTGCTGCTCGTGGCCGCGGTCGGAGGGGTCGTACTGGGCATGAAGGCCTCGGCGGAGGACGACGCGCCGTGTTAGGCCCCGGAACCACGTGGTACCTCGGCGTCGCGGCCGTGCTCTTCGGGATCGGCACCACCGGCGTCATCCTGCGACGGAGCCCCCTGATCGTGCTCCTCTCGCTCGAGATCATGCTGAACGCTTCGAATCTCGCCCTCGTCGGGTTCTCACGCCACTTCGCCACGGTCGACGGTCAAGTGTTTGCCATCTCCGTGATGGCTGTCGCCGCCGCCGAGGTCGTCGTCGGCCTCGGGCTCATCGTCGCGTTCACACGGCGCAAGATGCCGCTCGACGTCGACACGCTCACGGAGCTGCGCGGATGATCGCCGCCTCTTGGCTCTGCCTGCTTGCGCCCCTCGGCGGAGCCCTCGTGATCACCCTCGCCGGTACGCACATCTCACGCTCCGCGGCAGCGTTGATCTCCACCGGCTCAGTGTTTCTCGGATTCGCAGGAGCCGTCGTCGCGTTCATCCAGGTGGTCGGCGAGAGCCCCGACGACCGTTCACATCTTTCCACCGCGTACACGTGGTTCGGAGCCGGGCAGTTCAACGTCGCGATGCAGATCCTGGTCGACCCGGTCTCGCTCACGATGATGCTGATCATCACAGGCGTGGGTGGGCTGATCGTCTGGTACTCGATGGGATACATGAAGGGCGACGACGAGGAGCGTCGCTACTTCGCGTACATGGCGTTGTTCGTCTTCTCGATGCTAATGCTCGTGATGGGCGGCAACCTGTTGCTGCTGCTCGTCGGCTGGGGACTCGTCGGGCTCGCGTCCTACCTCCTGATCGGCTTCTACCACGACCGGCCGGCAGCCGTCGCGGCTGCCAAGAAGGCGTTCCTGATGAACGCCATCGGCGATGCCGCCATGGCACTCGGCTTCTTCCTTCTCATCGCGAAGACGGGGTCTCTCGACTTCTCGACGACCTTCTCGGCTGCCTCGAACGGAGAGCTCTCCTCGAGCACAGCGAACCTCGTTGCTCTCGGTCTCTTGGGAGGAGCGGTCGCGAAGTCCGCCCAGTTGCCCCTGCACACATGGCTCCCGGACGCGATGGAAGGCCCGACTCCCGTCTCGGCCCTGATCCACGCAGCGACGATGGTGACGGCCGGGGTCTACCTGATCGTGCGCACGCACTCGATCTTCGAGGCCGCTCCGAACGTCCAGCACCTGTCGGCGATTCTCGGTGGGATCACCATCCTCGTCGCCGGTGTCATCGCTCTTGTGCAGTGGGACATCAAGCGCGTAATCGCGTACTCGACGATGTCGCAGATCGGGTACATGTTTCTCGCGGCAGGGATCGGCGCGTACGGCTACGCAATGTTCCACCTGATGACCCACGCGTTCTTCAAGGCTCTCCTCTTCCTCTCGGCGGGTGTGATCATCCACCACCTGGCCGGCGAGCAGGACATCCGACAGATGGGCGGCCTCCGGAAGGTGATGCCCTTCACGCATGCCGCCTTCCTCGTCGGTGCGTTGGCATTGGTCGGCATCCCGCCGCTTTCGGGCTTCTGGTCGAAGGACGGGATCATCTCGTCGGCTCTTGCCGACGGTGGCGTGCTCGGCTACACGCTCTTCGTCGTTGGGTTGCTCGGCGCCCTACTCACCGGCGCGTACACGTTCAGGCTCTACTACCTCGTCTTTCACGGCCAGCCCTCGGAGCTCGTGCTCGAGCACGCCGGCGGTCATGGGGTCGGGCACAGCCACGGTGCCGAGGACGCCGGCGGTCATGACCACCACGGTCACGGCGAAGGCCCATCGTCGATGCTGATCCCGGTCGGGATCCTGACGGTGCTTGCGGCCGTCGGCGGATTGCTCGTGATCCCCGGAGTGTGGGAGCCGTTCCTGACGTGGATCGACGGAGTTGCCGAACCGCTCGTCATGCCGAGCGTGACGCAGGAATATCTGACGAGCGCGATCGCCGTCACGCTTGCAACGGTCGGGATCTGGCTTGCCCGGCGCGCTTTCCTGAGGGGAATCGAACTCGTACGCGAAGGAGCCCTGCGCAGGGCTCTCGAGCACAAGCTCTACTTCGACGAGCTCTACGACGCCGTCTTCTCCCGCCCTGCCCAGCACATCGCCGATCGGCTCCGCGACGATGTCGAAGTACCGGTCGTGCAGGGCTCGCTCGGCGAGATCGGAGGTGGAGTCCGCGAGGTTGCCACCGGCACTGCGCGCCTCCAGAGCGGGCTTCTACGGTCGTATGCCCTCGTGATCGCGGGGTCGGTCGCCATCCTCGTCGTCGTCTTCCTGGCAGTCCGCTGATGCTGACGACCCTACTCATCGTGCTGCCGCTCATCGCCGCGCTCGTCGTGTGGGCGGCCCCGCTGCCGAGAGAGGCGACCGCAGCACTCGCCATCCTCGCCGCTCTCTCGGAAGTGGTGCTGTGGATCGTCGCTCTCGTGGGCTTCGACTTCAACTCGGCGAGGCTCCAGGATTCGGCACAGCACGTGTGGTTCGGTGACCTCGGCGTCACCTACCACGTGGGCTTCTATGGCTTCTCACTCTGGTTGGCCGGATTGACGGTGGTCGTCGGGGCTGCCGCGATCGGCTTCGGAGCCTGGGTTGGGCGGGATCGGGCCCGTGCGTACTTCGGCCTCATGCTCTTCCTGATCGGAGCGGTCGTCGGCGTCTTCGCGTCTCAGGATCTGCTGCTCTTCTACGTCTTCTTCGAGGCGATGTTGATTCCGATCTACGTGCTCGTCGGTGTATGGGGCGGCCCCGGCCGGATCCGGGCAACAGTCACGTTCGTGATCTACACGATGGCGGGGTCACTCCTGATGCTTGCCTCGATCGTCGCCTTCGGGATCTCGCAAGGCACCTTCAGCCTGATCGAATCAGGCACGAGCGGCAACGACTGGGTCTTCCTCGGGTTCCTCGTGGCGTTCGCCGTGAAAGCGCCGCTCCTTCCATTCCACGGGTGGCTGCGGACCGCCTATACGGAGGCACCGCCCGAAGTGGCTGCACTCCTCTCCGGCGTGGTCTCGAAGGCTGCGGTGTTCGGACTCGTCTGGATCGTCCTCCCTCACTTCCCGGGGCCAGTCGACAGCTGGCGCTCGGTCGTCCTCGTGCTCGCCGCTGCCGGGCTCGTCTACGGATCTCTGCTTGCATTCCGCCAACCCGATATTCGCGGCGTGATCGCCTATTCGTCCATGGGACAGATGAGCCTGATCGTGCTCGGGATCTTCGCAGCGAACGACCTCGGCCTCGACGGTGCCATTCTCCACTCGGTCAGCCACGGCCTCGTCTCCGCGGCAATGTTCCTGCTGGCCGCGATGCTCATCCAGAGGACCGGAACCGACCGCTTTGCCGAGCTCGGCGGTCTCGCAAAGGGACGTCCGGCGCTCGCGACCGTTGTCATGGTCGTCGGGATGCTCACCCTCGCTGTGCCCGGATCGGCCAACTTCGCAGGTGAGTTCTCCATTCTTGCCGGCGTCTTCACGGAAGGGTGGGGATACGCCGCCGTTGGAGCAGGCGCGATCGTGCTCGCCGCCATGTACACCCTGCGACTGATCTCCGCAGTACTCCATCGTGACCGTGGCGCAGCAGTCCGCGAGGAATCTCTCGACCTGCGGTTCGGCGAGCTGGCTCTGCTCGTTCCCCTCGTCGCGATCCTACTGGCCCTCTCGGTGTGGCCCGCGGCGATCAGCGAGCGCTCGTTCCCGGGTGACGAGCCGACTGTGGCGATCTCGGAGGTGACGCGTTGATCGTCTTCGCTTCGATCGTCACTCCGAACGTCGACTGGCTCGCTCTCTCACCAGCCCTCGCGCTCCTCGCCGCGGCTGCGATCTGCCTCCTCGGAGCGGTCCTCGTGCCTGCGAGAGCTCGGCGTATTTTCTCCGCCACGTTCGCCGGGTCCGGTTTCATCGTCGCCGGAGTCCTTGCCGCGATCGTGTTCGATCGGAGCCCGGAGCAACAGCTCCTGATAGCCGAGTCGATGACGCGTGATCGGCTCGCCGCCATGACCCAGGTCATCGTCGCGTGTGCCGGCCTCCTCGCCGTCCTCGTCTCATGGGGCGACCGCCGGAGGGACCACGTCGGCGAGTACTACGCACTGCTCGCCGCTGCTGGTGGCGGCATGATCTTCTTCGTCTCGGCCGGAAATCTGATGACGCTCTTCCTTGGGCTCGAGTGGTTTTCGATCGCGCTCTACATCCTGGTTGCGCTCGACACGCACCGGAAGGAGTCGCTCGAAGCAGGCCTGAAATACCTGATCGTCGGTAGTTTCGGCTCGGCCATCCTTCTTTTTGGCTCCGCGCTGACCTACGGCGCAACAGGCGAGCTCGGCTTCAATGCAATCCGTAACGCGACGGGGGCCGACAACTCGCTGTTCGTCGCCGGACTCGCGATGATCATCGCCGGTCTGGCTTTCAAGGCCTCCGCGGCTCCGTTCCATATGTGGACGCCTGATGTCTACGAAGGGGCGCCGACGCCGGTGACGGCGTTCATGTCGGCGGCGACCAAGGCCGTCGCTCTCGTGGTCACGCTACGCGTGCTCGTAACGGCGTTCCCGGAGCAGGCCGAGATCTGGTCGGTCGCGATTGCCGTGTTGGCGGTCGTCTCGCTCGTGGTCGGCAACCTCGCCGCGCTCGCCCAGAGGAACGTCAAACGGATGCTCGCGTACTCGTCCGTCTCGCAGGCCGGCTTCATGCTGATTGCAATCGCCGCGAACAACGAGCTCGGAGGCAAAGCGCTGCTCTTCTACCTGATTCCCTACGGTGCAGCCTCGGTCGGAGCCTTCGCAGTCGTTGCCGCGCGCGAACGCGAGCTCGGCCGCGAGGTGACGCTCACCACCATGGAGGGTTGGGGGTGGGAGCGTCCGTTCTATGGCGCCGCGATGTGGGTCTTCATGCTCGGCTTCGCCGGCTTCCCTCTGACCGGCGGTATGGTCGGCAAGTTCTACGTTTTCAGCGCCGCTTACGAAGCCGGCTGGTGGTGGCTCGTCGTGATCGGTGTGATCGCGACTGCCGTCAGCGTCTACTACTACCTCGCGGTCGTGCGCTCGATGTACATGCGGCCCGCGTCCGCACGAGCGGACCTCGTCGTCGTGGGCGGCTCACCGCCCCCCGATCCGGCGCTCGAGGCCGCAATCGCGGCAGCGGTTGTCGTTACCGTCGGCTCGTTCTTCTTCGTGCAGCCGCTCATCGACCTGGCCTCGAAGGCAGTTCTCTCGCTGCCCTTCTGAGACCGGTCGCGCTGCCACGGTAGGTCGTCTACGCTGCACCTGTGATCGACCTCACCTGGCTCGGCCATGCAGCGTTTCGCTTCGATCTGCCCTCGGGAGCGCGGATCTACCTCGATCCCTTCCTCACCGGCAACCCCTCGTGCCCGGCAGCGGAGCTCGAGCCCGAGCGGGTTGACGCGATCCTCGTCACACACGGCCACGGCGACCACGTCGGCGATACCGTCGCGTTAGCACGGGCATTTGCCTGCCCCGTCATCGCGCAGGTCGAACTTCGGGAGCTCCTGGCTGGTGAGATCGGCGCCGACATGACGCAGGCGCTCAACAAGGGTGGGGGACGCGACCTGCTCGGCTCGCGTGTGACGCTGACGCACGGCAACCATTCGTCGTCGTACAACGGCTCGTACGCGGGCGAGTCCTGCGGCTACGTCATCGAGACACCGGGTGAATCAACTCTCTACTTCGCCGGCGATACGAACCTCTTCGGAGACATGGCGCTGATCCGGCGCGTCTACGCGCCCGAGGTTGCCATCCTCCCGATCGGCGACCACTTCACGATGGGGCCTCGCGAAGCGACCGTGGCGGCCGAGCTCGTTGGCGCTGAGCGCGTCGTGCCGAGCCACTACGGGACCTTCCCACTGTTGACGGGAACGCCCGAAGCGCTTCAGGGCTTCTTGCCGGCAGGCGTCGAGCTCGTCGTGCCCGCCCCGGGCGAGACGGTTGCTCTGTGACCGGCCGTGAACGCTGGTTCGGGGCGTCCGGCCGTAAGGTGCCCGAGCTCGCTCTTGCCGGCACCGTCGACGTGACAGGAGCGCTCGAGCTCGACGAGGTGGGCGACGTCGAGGCCCTACGCGCCGCTCACGCGCGCGGCGTGCCGGTCGTTATCCACGCGACGACACTCGAAGGCGTCACCCTCGCGCTCGCCCGTCCCGAGGTTGCTTGCGTGCTCGTTGCAGACGAAACACTCCTTGCGGTCGATCTCGCCGATCTGACCTATGGCTAGGAGCCCAATCGTCGCGACCTACTCGATCTGCGCCTGTGATCTCGATGCGGGCCAGTGGGGTGTCGCGACCCAGTCAAAGTTTCTCGCGGTTGGGTCGATCGTTCCGTGGGCAGCGCCACAGGTGGGAGCGATCGCCACCCAGTCCTACGCGAACCCGCGCTATGGACCCGAGGGGCTCGAGCTTCTGGCCACTGGCTGCTCGGCCGACGAGGTCGTCGCACGATTGACGACAGCGGACGACGGCCGAGAACACCGACAGCTCGGGATTGTCGACGCGGAAGGCCGCGGCGCCACGTTCACGGGGTCGGAATGCCATGACTGGGCCGGCGGGCGAAGCGGTGACGGCTTCGCCGCACAGGGAAACATCCTCGTCTCGGGAGCAACGATCGATGCTGCCGTGGAGGCCTTCGTCTCATCTGGGGGTCGCCCACTTGCAGAGCGGCTGCTCGACTGTCTTGCAGCAGCCCAGGCGGCAGGAGGCGACCGCCGCGGTCAGCAATCAGCGGCCTTGCTCGTCGTCGAGCAGGATGGAGGCTACGCCGCGCTTTCGGACACGCTCGTCGACCTCCGAATCGATGACCATCCGCGCCCCGTCGAGGAGCTTCGCCGTCTCTCCAGGCTCCACGACGCCCTCTTCGGCAGGACGCCGCCTGAGGAATGGATTCCCGTCGACGAGTCGCTACGGGCCGAAATCGACGAACGGCTGTCGGCGCTCGGTCACGCGAGCCTCGCTGACTGGGCCGGGGTCGAGAATCTGGAGGAACGGGTGGAGGGCAACGATCGAATCGACCCGGTCGTCCTTGCAGCGCTGAGGGACGCCTAGCGAAAGAGGGCTCAGGAGTCTCCGGGCAGCCGCAAGCCTGCTGCAAGCTCGCGGAACGCCGGCACCGGATCGAACTCCGGTCGTGCGACGAGCAAGACGGCGGCGTGGCCTGGCCCGGCCAGGGCACTGACGAGAAGCTCGAGGCCGGCGGCAAGCGCGAACGCCTTGTGCGCCTGAGGACCACCGAAAGGCACGAGCTCCTCCGGTGCAGCAAGGCCGGCCAGCACATCGCCATGCGTGACCGCCCCCATCGAGACGTCGACGACGATTGGCGGACCCTCGCTCGCGGGAATCGCAATTGCAACAGGGTTCGTCCCCGTCAACGGTGGGCCGCCGTCCGGGTGGGCAAGGCGCGGCGGGGACGTCGCGGTGAGGACGGCAACGAGACCCGCCTCCTCTGCGAGCATTCGTACCCAGTACCCGAGAGCGCCCGTCGGGAAGCAATCCGCGGCGACGACGACACGGGCCGCTGCCGGCGGGTCGGCGATCACGCTGCCGCAGATCGCCTGCAGCGTCAGATAGCCGAGCGCCCCGCGACCCTCCCAGCGGTCGAGCCCGGGCAGTGCCTGTGTCAATGCAGGGCGCGCCCGACGATCGAACGGTTGCTGCTCCAGCCACGGGATCCGAGAGTATCCGTGGCCCCTTTTGCCTCGCCGCTCGGCATCGTCGAAGTGGGCAAACAGCGCTTCGGCATCCCCGTCACTGAGACCCAGCGAGTGGAGCCGCGACCGCGCCTCCTCGGACGTCAGGTGGGACTCTCCCATGAGGAATCAGGCTACTGCACCATTCCCGTTCGGAGGCCCCACCCCAACCGGGTGAGGAATCCCCCGAACGGTTGGAGATCCTCACGAAATGCTTACTAACCGTGCGTACTACGCAAACACGCAGCTCCAAGGATGAGGCCGAAATCCGAACTCAGGGAGGCAACAACCAATGCGTCGACCCATCGTCATCGCCGCCGCAACCGCGGCTGCGCTCGCCACTGCCGGACTCGCGCTCGCGACGCTTAGTACGTCCGGAGTGAGCGCCACGACTGCCACATTCGCCGCTGCCAAGGAGCGTTCTGAAACGCGCACCTGCACGGGGGACAACGACAAGTACGAGATCACGAACGGTCGCTACTCCGGGAAGGTCGACTTCGCCGATCCCAACAGCGACCTCGACGGCCCCGTCACGATTCAGGCTCGCACCGTCCTCAACACGACTGACGGCGTCGGGTACATCCAGGGCTCGTTCCGCACCAAGGACGAGGATCGCCACGCCAACGGCTCGTTCGTCGGCACGCTCGACAAGGACGGGAACGTCGACGGGTTCGTCCAGGGTCGTGTCAACCGGCACTCTGCAGCACTGCTCGGTAGCCTCAGCGCCAAGTTCAGCGCCGACGGTGGCTTCACCGAAGGCAAGATCGGCAACGGGACCACATCGTTGCCTGCCGTACTGATCGGCCGCCCGTGCAAGGACTCGAAGCCCGCCGGCATCGCGGTACGCCTGGCGGTCAAGGGGAAGGTCTCGAAACTCGACACGTCGATCACAGTCGACCCGAAGGACGCGACTCCCCCACAGACATGTGAGATCAAGACAGGGACGTCACCCTCCCTGGATGGCGTCGCAGTTGGCACGGAGGTCGAGATGAGCTGCGGTCTCGTCGACGGCAAAATGACGCTTCTGAAGCTGAAGAAGCACGGCTGATCAGAGCACGCAAGCGGCTCGTCGAGAGGGCGCCTACGGGCGCCCTCTCTGCGTTCACCCAGACGCAGGTCTCAGGACAGGACTGTGAGCGCCTTGCGAATGCTGCCGCGGCGCGTCCGCTGGATGCGCTCGGCGAGCGCGGCAATGGCAGCGGTCGCCTCGGCCTCGGGCGCCGCCTCGAGAATCGGCGTTCCTGCGTCGGCCGCCTCGCGCAGAGCCGGATCGAGCGGAATGCTCCCGAGCAGAGGTACGCCGATCTCGTCGGCAAGACGCTGACCACCGCCTGCACCGAAGATCTCCTGGCCCGTACCGACGAGGTACGACATGTTCTCGGCCACTCCGATGATCCGCATGCCGACCTTCTCGGCCATCTGAGCCGCACGCACCGCAACCTGTTGTGCCGCAGGTTGAGGCGTCGTCACGATCAGAACCTCGGCGCGAGGTAGCAGTTGACCGAGCGAGATCGCGACATCGCCGGTGCCGGGCGGCATGTCGACGACGAGCGTGTCGAGCTCGCCCCAGTACACATCGGAGAGGAATTGCTCGAGTGCGCGGTGCAACATCGGGCCGCGCCACATGACCGGCGCATTGTCATCGAGGAAGAACCCAATCGACATCAACTTCAGATCACCCCGAACAGGGGGGACGATCATCGTGTCGACGACGACCGGGCGCTGCTGCACGCCGAGCATGTGTGGAATCGAGTGACCGTAGACGTCGGCATCGAGAACACCGACGCGCTGTCCAGCAGCGCTCAGCGCCGCCGCGAGGTTCGCCGTCAGTGTCGACTTGCCGACACCGCCTTTGCCCGACGCAATCGCCAGAACCCGGGTCGTGGACTCGAGCGAAATCGTCTTCTCCGGTCGACCGCCCCGCAGCCGCGACGACAGAGCGGCCTTCTCGTCGGGGCTCATCACGTCGAAGTGGAGCTGCACCGAGCCGACGCCCTCGACGCCGCCGACGAACCGCTGCACCTGATCCTCGAACGACGAACGCATCGGACAGCCGGCGACCGTAAGCGCGATCGTGACCTCGACGCGACCGCCGTCGTGAATCACGACGTCGCGCACCATGTCGAGCTCGGTGATAGGTTTGTGAAGTTCGGGATCGATGACCCGTTCGAGCGCAGTCAGAATCGCGTCGCGCTCGAGCGTCATCGTTGCCCCAGCCTACCTACCTCGAACCCTTGGGGTCCGTAGTTGACCGCATGAGATACGCGGTGTCGGCGCAACGCCGCCACGTATCCCCGCGGATGCAAGCACTCGGGCGGCCGCGAAGACTGTGGTCGACCACAAGCTACGGGAGGCATGATGAACGGTAGACGGATTCTGGAGTACGGCGGGGTGGCCGCAGGGGTGTTGCTGATCGCGTTCGGGATCGGCGCCCTGGTGCTGAGCATCAACGCACGGGCCACCGTGGGCGACGAGCTGTCGCAAGAGGCAATCGTCGGGTCACCCGACATGAACCCCGCGGACATCAAGACGGCCGCGAACGAGGCAGGTCTGCCGGCGACGATAGCCCTGCCCAGCTGTGACGTTGCAAACAAGGCGATCGAGAGCGGCACCGATGCACGCTGTTTCGCCCAGTACATGCGCATTCACGCGCTGGAGGCCTCCGGCGGCCTCACGTACGCGCAGATGGGCCGCTTTGTCGCCGCTGCTGCACCAACCGACCCGAAGGGCACAAACGACGAAGCCGCCGCCCTGATGGCCGATGGGAAGCCGGTAGCGAACGGAGCACGTAACACGTGGATCACCGAGACCGCTCTCTCGACCGCGCTCAACGTCTCCTATATGGCACAGCAGATCGCTCTCTTCGGGCTCATCGTCGGGATCGCGCTCTTGCTCAGCGGGATCGGATTCCTGATCCTCGCGATCACCGTCCTCGGAGGCGCGACGGCAGCATCGACGAAAGCTGCCACAACGAGCGTCAAGCCCGTCACCACCTAGAACGCGGTCAAGAACCGGAAAGCGCGGCTGCGATCCCGGAGCACAGAGTCGGGGTCGCAGCCGCTACGACGCGTGAGCGGCCGATGAGGTCGAGCGGTGCGGAAGCGAACGGTGGATCCTCGAACAGCTCGATCGCAAAGCCCCGTTCACGCACCAGTAGTTGAGCGGCCGCGATGTCGATCGAGCGCGCCTCCTTGAGCGAGCACACCGCGTCAACCCTGCCGGCGGCGAGATGGCACAGAGAGAGAGCGAGCGACCCCATCACGCGCAGGCGCTCGGCGATGCCGAGGAGCGACGACGCCTTGTCGGCGATGAACGCTGTCGTCGTCGCTTCGAACGAGAGGATCTCGATCGGGTCCTTCGGTGCGGGGCTGTCGAGACGAATGCCGTTGAGGAAGGCGCCGCGGCCGCGTTCCGCGACCCACTCCTCCCTGGAGCCGAAGTCGTAGACGTAGCCGAACGTGACATCCGCCATTGACGGGCCTTCCGCTACGGCAAGCGAGAGTGAGAAGAACGGAATGCCACGCTTGGCATTGACCGACCCGTCGATCGGGTCGACCACGACTCGCATCGGCCCACCCGAGCCATACGCGCGCTCGCCGAGCTCCTCCGAGACGAGCAGGAAGTCCGCGTCGAGCGCCTCGAGCCGCGCGACGACCGCGTCCTCCGCCGCTGCATCGATGGCAGTCGTGTCGTCGCCGCCCTCGCCCCGCCGGAGCACCGGCTCCCTCTCGGTTCGCGTCGGAAGCTCCGTGAGAGCGGCATCGATGTCGGCGACGCAGGCGCGACAGACGGTGAGCCACGAATGACTCTTCATACGGGGTGAAAGAGGAGGCCGCTCGTCAGCTTCGGGAAGAAGTAGGTCGTCTTCTGGGGCATGACCTCGCCGCGCCGCGCGCGCTCGAACACGTCCTCGATTCGCGTCGCCCGAAGGAGAAACGCCCCGTCGAACTCACCCGAGTCGACGCGAGCAACTGCCTCGGCGAGGTCTGCGGTATAGCCGATCTCCTCGTGACCGACGAGCCGATCGACGAGTTCGACGTCGAGCTCAGCCGGCTCGCCGACAACCGGGAAGGTGATCCCGTTTCGATACCCGACCGCGTGGGCCCGGTCGTACGGGAGGCCGGCGAGCCGGGTGAGGGCTGCTGCCGGAGAGGCCGAGTCGCCCAGACTGACGGGAGGGAGGGCATCCGCGTGCCCGTGAAACAGGCGATGGGTGGGGAAGATCTCGAGACCGGAATCACTCGTCGACACGAGTACGACCATCATCCGCGCGCTGTCTGGCGTCCCCTCCTCGAGCGCATACGCAACGGCCGTCTCGTAGCGGTGATGACCGTCTGCAATCAGGAGCTGCCGGTTCGCGAATGCGTCGGCGACACCGTCCCCCGGGAGTCGCCAGAGTGCCGTGTCCCCACTGACGAGGTCGGGCTCACGATTCGGCACGGCCACCGGGGGCTCACCATCGTAGAGAAGGAAGATCGGCTCGAGCTGCGCGCCCGCCGCGCGGAGCAGCCGGAGCCGGCTCTCCTTCGGGCCGGCGTGCGTGCGTTCGTGCGGAAGAACCGTCCCGGTCTCGTAGGGCTCGACCCTCAACGAGGCGACGAGGCCCTCGCGGCGACGCGCGATACCGTCGGGGCCGACGTACTCCTGCACGACCGCCCACACGGACGGTTGATCGTCGCGGACGAGGACACCTTCCTCGAGCCACGCCCGGAACAGCCGCCCGGCTTCGTCTTCCGAGTCGTTCAGCGTCAAGTGGACGATGTTGTGCGGGTCTCGCGCGCGAAACGCGTCACGCAGTGCGGGCGTCAGGACGTCGTATGGCGGGGCAGTGACAGCCTCGGTCGGGTTCGCATAGCGAATCGCGCGAAAGGGGCTGACATCGGCCACGGCTCGAGCGTACCTCCCGGAGAAGGCGCTCGTTCCGAGGAGGTTCCCCGATCTAGACTCACAGGGTGACCAGCATCGCCGAGCTCGCGGAGGATCGGACCGTCGAGGGTGTCTACGCGGTCGGACGTAAGGAACGCCGAAGGACGAAGAACGGCGCTCCGTACCTCGTGCTCGAGCTCGTCGACCCGAGTGGCAGGATCGAGGCACGGATCTGGGACGACGTCGCCCTTCTCGATGGCCGCTTCGAGGAGGGCGACGCCGTCCACGTTCTCGGGCGCGTGGAGCGGTTCGGCGGCAAGCTTCAGGTGCAAGTACGAGCGGTCGAGGCCGCTCCCGAGGCCGACCCAGCCGAGTTGACACCGACGATGCGTCGCGACGCGGACGAGCTCGACGGGTTCCTCGAATTTCTTGTCGGCGAGATCACGCACCCCGGGCTAGCGGCGGTTGGGGCGGGCGTGCTTGCCGACGCCGGACTCCGCTCCTCACTCCGCGCACTTCCCGCAGCCGGCGCAGACGGGCACCACGGATATGCCGGCGGGCTCCTCGAGCACACCGTTGGCGTTGCCACGCTGTGCCGAGAGACCGCGCAGCTCCACCCCCGGCTGCGTCACGACCTTCTGCTGGCGGCCGCGCTTCTCCACGACCTCGGTCGAACCGTTGAGCTCGGGCGCGGCCCGTCGTTTCGCCAGACCGAAGAGGGACGCCTACTCGGACACGTCCACCTCGGATTGCGTCTGATCGAGGAGAGGGCCACCGGTCTCGACGCAGCGGTTCGGGCGGAGCTCCTCCACGCCGTTGCTGTGCACCACGACCGGCAGGCTGCGCGTACCGCCGAAGCCTCCGTCCTCTATCACGCAAACCAGCTCGACGCCCAGGCAGCGATGCGACCCGTCGGTGAGTAGCGGCCCTTGACGGCTGTGGTCCTGGCGCTCGCTGCAGCAGCGCTCTGGGGTACCGGCGACTTCTTCGGAGGGCTCGCCACCCGCCGGCTACCCGTGCTCACGGTGCTCTTCTGGTCTCAGCTGATCGGCCTGCTCGGGCTCGTCGTCTGGATTGCCGCCAGCGGTGCGGAGCGTCCCGGCAGCGGGCTTCTCTACGCAGCCGGCGCGGGAGTCGCCGGTGCGGTCGGGCTCGGTTGCCTCTACCGCGGCCTCGCGATCGGTGCGATGGGCATCGTGGCGCCGATCTCCGCCACGTCACCGATCGTGCCGCTCGCTGTTTCCGTGATCCGCGGCGACTCGCCGACGGCGCTGCAGTGGGCAGGGATAGCGTTCGCTCTGGGCGGGATCGTGCTCGTCTCACGTGAGCCCCGAGGCGCCGGCGGACGCGTGGCAGCCGGGGTCGGCCTGGCGCTCGTCGCGGCGCTCGGCTTCGGTCTGTTCATCGTTGGCCTCGGCGAGGCGGCGCAGGAGAGCGCCTCCTGGGCGACCGCGACCGCCCGGCTCAGCTCGGTCACCGCTCTCGTTCTTGCACTCACGTGGACCCGAACCGTGCCTCGCGTCTCGCGGCGCGTCCTCCCGCTCGTCCTGGCAGTCGGGGTGTTCGACAGCGGCGCGAATGCGCTCATCGCGATCGCCACCACGCATGGCACGATCGGGATCGTCGCCGTGCTGAGCGCGCTCTATCCGATCAGCACGGTCCTGCTCGCTCGTGCCGTGCTCCATGAGCGGCTCGGGCCGGCGCGCACCGCGGGTGGGCTCGTCGCGCTCGGTGGCGCGGCACTTATCGCGGCGGGCTAGCGCGTCAGACGTTGAAGCGAATGTTGAGCACGTCACCGTCCTGGACGATGTAGGTCTTGCCCTCGAGCCGCTGCGTGCCCCGCCTCGACGCCTCCGCATGTGAACCGGCATCGAGCAGATCGTGCCACCGGATCACCTCACAGCGGATGAACCCACGTGCGATGTCGGAGTGGATCGTGCCACCGGCCTCGAGCGCAGTCTGGCCGTCGCGGAGAGTCCAGGCTCGTGTCTCCTTCTCACCGGCTGTGAAGAACGTGATCAGGCCGAGGGCGTCCTTGAGCCTCCCCACCACTTCGTCGAGCGCGGACGCGCCGTCGCGGAAGGCAGAAGCCTCTTCGTCCGAAAGCTCTGCCAGCTCGGCCTCGAGCTTGCAGTCGATTCCGTCCGGCCCATTGACGATCGCGATCAACGGCTTCGTGGTCAACGGATCGAGCTCGTCCGGAAGCTCTCCCGACCACTCGGTGAGGGGCTTGCCCGCCTCCAGATGCGCCAGCACGTCGCGCAGGATCTCCGCCTCTTTGCGCACTCCAGCGTCACCCGACTTCGCCTGCTTCTCGACCCGCTCGAGCCTCTTCGCGACATGATCGGTGTCGGCGACGAGCAACTCGAGCTTCAGCGTCTCGATCTCGCTTTCGGGATCAGCGGTGCCAGAAAAGCCATCCGCGACGGCCAGCAGCGCGTCGACCTGGCGGAGCCCGCCGAGGAGCGCAGGGCCTGTCCCGGGAACGTCTTGCACCCGAACGGCGGCAGGAGTCACCTTCTTCGCACCGACGAGCTCCGCCAGCCGTCCTAGCCGATCATCGGCGATCGTTGCCATGCCGACGTTCGACTTGTCTGTTTGCGACGCGTAGGCGGTGATCTCCGCGCCTGCCTTCGTGAGCGCGTTGAAGAGCGTCGTCTTACCCGCGTTGGGAAGTCCTACGATGCCGACCTCGAGCGCCACGGCGGCGAAGGGTACCCGCGGTTGGCCACGTCGAGGCCCGACGTGCCTGTCATGATCACTCGATGGTTCCCGAGGCGCGAGTCGAGCCGACCGAGCACGGGCTCGTTCCCGAGGGCGACGGGTGGTTCGTTCTCAACGCGCGCGACGCGCGCTGGCGCCCCGGGCAGGGGCGAGGTGCGTACTGCACGTTCGAGGGTGAGCCGGAGTTCTCGCAGGTGGGGATCCACCTCGTCGCGCTTGCTCCGGGCGAGCCGATGGCGATGTATCACTGGGAGGCAGATCAGGAGGATTTCCTCGTGCTTGCCGGGGAGGCACTGCTGATCGCCGAGGGTGAAGAGCGCCCGATCCGCCGGTGGGACTTCGTGCACTGTCCAGCGGGAACGAAACATGTGATTGTCGGCGCCGGAGACGCACCTTGCCTCGTGCTCGCAGTCGGTGCGCGCGACCACTCAACCGGCCCCGACTGGGGCGGCTACAGCGTCGACGCCGCCGCGCTGCGCCACGGCGCCGGCGTGGAGCAGGAAACGTCAGACCCGAAGCAGGCATACGCCCGGTTCCCTGACCGTACACCAGCAAGCTTCCGCGAGGGCTGGCTTCCCGAGTAGACGACAGCGGCGGCTCGAGGGCGTCGAGGCGTCGCCCGGCATTTGCTCTACAGGCCGAACCCCACCCGGGAGTCGCGCGCGAACCGCTTCAGGTAGGCCACCCTCCCGAGCACGATGGCAGTGCGACCGTCGTCGGTATCGAGCTGGTGCGTACCCTGCGAGCCGGAAGCCAGTGCGTGCTCGAGCGCGTCTGCGCTGGCCGGTGAGACGTTGGCGGCAACGATCGGGCCGCCGGCGAATGCGACCTCGATGCGGACGGAATCAGGTGCTTCGGGCAATGGATACGACCTCCGTGAGAACGCCGTGGACGGCGTCGGGATGGACAAAGGCGACTTGCAGGCCGAAGAGGCCGAGGCGGGGAACGACGTCGATCAGCTCTGCCCCTGCCGCCGCGAGGTCAGCCAGTGTCTCGCCGACGTCCTCGACCTCGTATGCGATGTGGTGCATGCCGGGGCCACGTTTCGCGAGAAACCGCCCAACCGGCGTATTCTGATCGGTCGGCGTGAGCAACTCGATCCGGCTTCCGCCGAGCAGCATCGATGCGGCTTCGACTCCCTGATCCGGAAGGGCCTCGCGGTGCTCGAGCACCCCGCCGAGGAGCGAGGTGTAGCGCTCAACGGCCCGGTCGAGATCCGCGACGGCAACGCCTACATGGTGGACACCGAGCGGCTGCATGCGGCCGATGCTACTTCTCGACGTGGGCGTGCCGCGGCGGCATGATCGCATCGACCAATCCGTACTCCACGGCCTCCGTTGGCGTCATGAATCGATCGCGATCGATGTCGTCCATCACCGACTCGACATTCCGGCCGGCGTGACGGCCGATGATCTCGGCCATCTGCCTCGTCGTGGCGGCGACCTCTCGTGCCGCGATCTGAATGTCTGACGGGGCGCCCCGGAAACCCGCGCTTCCCTGGTGGATCATCAGCTTGGCATTCGGCAGAGCGAAACGCTTGCCCGCGGCGCCGCCGGCCATGATCATCGCGGCAGCAGACATTCCGATGCCGAAGCAGATTGTCGAGACGTCCGGTTGGACGTGCTGCATGGCGTCGTAGATCGCCATTCCCGCATACGCGGAGCCTCCCGGCGAGTTGACATAGAGAGCGATGTCCCGTTCGGGATCGTCCGCCTCGAGGAGAAGGAACTGGGCGACGATCAGGTTCGCTATCTCATCATCGACCTCTCTGCCGAGGAAGACGATCCGGTCGCGTAGTAGACGGGAGTAGATATCGAACGCGCGCTCCACGCGCCCGTCGGACTCGATCACGGTGGGTATCAACGGCAACGCCGGCCTCCCTACGATAATGTGCAACGGATTGGTTGCCTTTTACTATATGCAACTTGGAGGTTGCTCATGGAGGTCGCACGCGAGATTGAGATCGAGGCGGATCCCGAGGACGTCTGGGCCGCGCTCACAGATGCACGCCAACTCGAGGAATGGTTCGCGAACGACGTCGAGCTCGATCCGCGACCCGGAGGGCGGGGGGTGTTTCGTTGGGACAACGGCGAGTCGCGAGAGGCCAGGGTCGAGTCGGTCGACGAGGGCAAGCGCATAGTGCTGCGTTTCGAGGACGAGGGCGTGGTCGATCTCCGGGTTCTCCCTTCCGAGAGCGGCAGCGTGGTCCAGGTTCGCGAGACCTCACCCTCATGGTCGACGGCGCTCGAGATCCGGGCGATGGCGTCGTGCGCGATCCGGTAGACGGGGTCTTCTCTGCGCTCGCCGACCCAAGCAGGCGCTTCGTCGTCCAGACGCTCGCGTTACGCGGCACAGCAACGCCAACGGAGCTTGCAGCTGACCTCCCGGTCACCGACAGGCGGTGACCAAGCATCTCGTGGCGCTCCGCGAGGCCGGACTCGTCGAAGCGACCCGCTCGGGCCGGGAGACGCGCTACACGCTGACGCCAACACCTCTCTCGGTGGTGGCTGGGTGGATCGAGGATGTCGGATCCGTCTGGGAGGAGCGGCTCGCAAGGTTGAAACGGCTTGTCGAGGAACGACGAGAGGCGCCGAGCTAAGGCCGTACACGGGAAGAGGATGGGTCAGAGAAAAGATGACTGCAGACGATGCTTCGATACGCGCTTACATCGCAGCATCGTCTACAGCGAGCACGCGGACGGTGCCGACGGTCTCGGCGGAACGCGACTCTCGCGGTAGGTCGCCCATCATCGCGAGGAACTCGTCCCGGTCGATCGTCTCCTTCTCGAGCAACGCCCCGGCAAGCCGATCGAGAGAGGCGCGATGCTTGCCGAGGAGGCGCAGCGCCTCCTCGTAGGCGTGATCCGTCAGTTGGGCCTGCGCGCTGTCTCGCATGCGTTTCGTCTCCTCGGAAAGCGCGTAGTTGTCTGCCCGCATGGTTCGTGACGGGGCAACTTCGGACATGCCGAACTCGAACACCATCGCACGGGCTATTTCCGTCACCTTCTCCAGATCACTCGCGGCCCCATTCGTGACACGTCCGAAGACGAGCTCCTCGGCGGCCCGACCGGCGAGCGCCACCTTCATCACATCGAGCAGTTCCTCTTTCGTGTGGAGGTACCGGTCCTCGACGGGGAGGTAGTAGGCGAGGCCGAGCGCGTCCCCACGCCCGACGATCGTCACCTTCTGGACGGGCATCACGTCGCCCATCAGGTATGCGAGAAGTGCATGTCCGCCCTCGTGATACGCGAGGATCCGCTTCTCCTTTTCCGTTACGACCCGGCGCTTCTGAAGGCCCGTCAGCACCCGCTCCATGGCGCCCTCGAAGTCCTCCTGGCGGATGTACTGCTGATCGTGGCGGGCCGCGAAGATGGCGGCCTCGTTCGCGATGTTCGCGAGATCGGCCCCGGTCAGACCGGCTGTGCGACGGGCGAGAACGGAAATGTCGACGTCCGCGCCGAGTGGCTTCGAGCGCGTGTGGACACGGAGAATATCCTCCCGCCCGGTGAGGTCCGGGGGGGCGACGTTGACCTGACGGTCGAAGCGTCCGGGGCGCAGGAGCGCGGGGTCGAGATCCTGAAGTCGATTCGAAGCACCCATGATCACGACCTCATCGGCTCCTCCGAAGCCGTCCATCTCGACGAGGAGCTGGTTCAACGTCTGATCGTGCTCGCGGTTGTGAGCGCCTCCCGAGCGGGCGCTACCCACGGCGTCGAGCTCGTCGATGAAGATGATCGCTGGAGCATTCTTGCGAGCCTCTTCGAAGAGCTTGCGAATGCGTGCTGCACCGAGGCCGGCGAACATCTCGACGAAGGCTGACGCACTGGACGAGTAGAAGTTCGCTCCGGATTCGTTCGCAGCAGCCTTGGCGAGAAGCGTCTTGCCCGTACCGGGAGGCCCGTAGAGGAGAACGCCCTTGGGGACGCGGGCTCCGAGCCGTTCGAACTTCTTCCGGTCGCGGAGAAACTCGACGACCTCCTTCAGCTCCTCCTTCGCCTCGTCGGCGCCGGCAACGTCCGACCAGCCGACAGGGTCGGCCGTATCGCGATCGACCATCGCCGGCTTGACTTTTGGCACGAGAGACATCGTGCGCAGCAGCAGCCAGATGATGATCGCGAAGAAGATGATCGGCAGCCACGTGATCAGGAAGCCGCCGATGTCGTCCACCGAATGGGGCCAGGTGACCACGGACTTGCTATCGGCAGCGCCCCCGTGTGACTGAAGGGCTACAGGCTTGATGTGGGTTGGGAGTGCGGCTGGGGCGGTTCTCTAGAGGCGTCGAACAGACACGAGCGCACGCCGTTCACGCGTCACCCAGAGCTCGATCGTCGTCAGACGCGGGTGCTCGAGCCACGCGGCGCGCACGGGATCTGCAAGGTCGGGGTCGAACCGAAAGTCGTCCAGAACGGCCGTCCCACCCGGCGCCAGCAGCCCGATCGTCTCAGCGACGTCTGTCTTGGCGTCCCTGGCGTCGACGAACAGCAGGTCGAACGGCGCCTCGGCAGGAAGCGTCTCTCGCCAGGACCCTGCGAGGACGGTCACATTCGGGTCTCCGGCGAAGAGCTCCGACGCACGAGCCGCCAGCTCGGGATCGAGCTCTGCCGTGAAGAACGGAGTCTGCGGAGGCAGTGCGGAAACGATCCACGCTGCGCCGACCCCGCTGCCGGTTCCGATCTCGGCGGCTCGGCTGATGCCACGCCGGGCCGCCAGCACGTGAAGAAGAGCGCCGTCTTCGGGTTGGCACGACCGTTCGAACCCCTGCGATCCTGCGACCGCAAGCGCTCGGACGACAAGCGGAGGCGCCTCCATCATCTAGCCGGCAGTCGAGACGTCAGCGCTCCTCGTGAACCGTACTCCGGCGGCCCGCCATCGCTCGAGGCACCTCCGCGTACGCTCCTCGTCGAGGCCGCGCGCTGCATCCTCCACGAAGGCGACTCGCCGTCCGCGGCGGAGCAGGCCTGTGATCACGGCATCGTCGCAGACGTCCGTCGCGACGCCGAAGACGATCACCTCAGCAGGATCGAGAGCATCGAGCAGCGCCTCCGTGTTTGGATTCGTGAAGACGTCGAAGCTCTTCTTCAGCAAGAGGATCTCGCGCCGACCCTCGATGAGCTCACTGACACGAATCGGCGGATAGGCGGTGTGCGACAAGACGAGCGGGTCGAGCTGCTCGGTTTCGGCGATCTTCTGCACTCCTCGGGTTCCACGAAGGCAGTGAGGGGGGTAGGTGCTTGTGAAATCTGGCTCATCCGAGATCTCGGGGTCGGTCAGCTCATGATCGTCCGCCGACGCGACGTGGACGATCGCATTTTCCCGTGCCCAGCCAACGAGCAGCGCCATCTCAGGGGTCACCGTATCCGCACCCGGAACAACGAGCCGACCGTCTGGGTGGATGAAGTCGACCTGCGTGTCGACGTCCCAGAGAAGAGCGCTACACGACATGCTCGAGCCGCGGATTCGGGCGGAGCCGGCGGCCGATCTTCGCGCTCGGGCTGCCGTCCGTGACGACGATGTCCGCCGTGAAATCGTTCTCACCCCGGATCAGCGACGACCCGATGCCGTACGCATCGACCGGAACGCCACGACGTTCGAATTCCTCGATCTTCTCGACCGAGAAGCCGCCGGAGGCGACGATCCGCACGGCCTTATGCCCGGCGCCGTCGAGCGCGGCCCGCACCTTGCGGACGAGACGCTCGTTGACTCCCCGCGGGTCGAAGTCACCCATGTCGTCCCGGAGCGACCGGTCGACGAGTTGACGCGACGTATCGAGCCGCACACCCCAGAGCTTCGGGCCGAGCGCATCAGCGACAGCAAGCGCTGTCGCGACGGAGTCGTTCTCGTAGTCGACGAGCACCGTGATGTGGAGATCCGACGGCGCCCAGCGGGCGAATCGCATCGCCGCGAGCACGGTGTCCCCACCGTAGGCTGCAATGAGTGCGTGCGGGACGGTGCCGACCCCGCGCCCGCCCCACCAGGAGGCTTGCGCGTCGGAGGTGACACCGATCTCGGTGCCCGATATCGCTCCGGCAACGTAGGCGGCATAGCCGTCACCTGTCTGCACACGATGGTGGTCGTGCCGCGCAGGCATGAAGATGATCGGTTTTCCGTTTGCCGCACGGAGCACGCGCTCCGTGTTCGTCGAAATCAGCGTGCGCCGGGCCAGGACTCCGAGGTAGACGGTCTCGAGGTGGGCAAAGAGCGTGTAGTCACCCTCGATCGTCATCACTGTCTCCCAGGGCTCGATCGTATCTCCGTCGTACAGCGCGGTCACCTGGAGCGCACTCCACTCATCCGAACAGAGCTTCAGAACCGCGATGGCCTCATCCATGCCGCCGAGCATCGCCGTATGACGTTGAAACACCTGCATCAGCACGTGGGGATGACGACCGTCGGCTAGCAGGGTCGCACGGGTGTGATTGAAGTAGGCGTCGGTGTAGTGGCCCTCTCGCATCTTCTCGACCGGCAGCTCGAAGACGCTCGGATCGAGCCGCTCGCCGCGAGCGCGCGACGGAGCGCTCACGCGGCGGCTTCAGCCCCGAGACAGGCTGCGAGCGCAGCCTCCGCGACTTCGAGCTGCGCGACGGACGGCTCCTCAGTCGAAACACGCGTCTGCAATTCATGACCCGGCCGCGCGAGTGCACGGGACACGGGATGGTGGGGATGGCGACCCATCCAGGCGAAGACCTCCACCGCAGCGCCGACGGCGCCGATCGCGCCGAGTGCACGCGCGGCCGGGCGGGCGCGGGCGGGCGCACGGGCCGCAAGGGCGCTGGCACACGCACTCGTCAGTACGAGCGGGCCGACAAGATGACCGCCACAGCGGTCGTGCTCCTTCGTCGCGGCCTTGCCTGTCTCGTAGGTTCCGATCGAGACGTGCTCGGCGCCATGATAGGAGGCCAGCTCGCCTCCCCTCAGGGCGATGACCGCCGGGGCGAGCGACGCCAGTGCCGCTATTGCCTCTCGTGCAGGAAGGCTCAACGTGCTGCGTCGTGCCATCGCGGCTGCGGCGGCTCCAACGATCACGGTCGCTACGACACGCGGGCGCTCGAACGGAAAGCGCGCCTCGGGCAACGCCCGTCGCACATCCGGAAGGACGGCAAACGCCTCCGCGAGGCGAAGCGGGCCTCGCAAGAACGGAGTGGTCACGCCCGCGCCGAACTGCCGCTTCGTTCCAGAGGCAGCACAAATCGAGCCGTCAGGCGCCCGAACCGCGGCGCCCCACGCCGTGGGTCCGTGAACGAGAACGCCGTTCGAGAGCGCCATGCCGCCAAGCCGCAACTTCTCCATGGGGTGAGGGTACCGTGCGGCCATGGACGCCCAGCCGGTCCTCGAGCTGATCGCCGCCGCCGCGCACGGCACGACGAGCGTCGTCCTCGTCGGCGTGGGTGGTCACGGCGGCGCCGGGAAGACGACATTGGCACGGATGATTCCGGGCGCGCAGGTCGTGTCAACCGACGAGTTCTGGAACGGTGAGGGCTTCGACATCGAGCGCCTGTCGCGGGAGGTCGTTACCCCTCTGTCCCAGGGCGCGGCCGCCAACTTCACATCGTACGACTGGGCGGCGCGTGAGCAGCGCGGCTCGCGGACAATCGAGCCTGCGGGAGTAGTGGTCGTGGAAGGCGTGTGTGCTCTCCACCGAATCCTGCGGAACGCATACGCGGTGCGCGTCTGGGTCGAGGCCCCCTACGATCTCAGGCTCGAGCGCGGCGTTGCCCGAGACGGCGAGGATGCACGTACGACGTGGGTCGACGTATGGATGCCGTCAGAGGATCGCTATGTCGAGCGCGACGATCCGATCTCGTCAGCCGACGTGATCGTCGATGGCTCGGGCAGCCGCGAGGTCGAGAGCCCGTAGACCTTCGGCGAGCCGCTCCGGGGACGGCCAGCCGAAACCGAGCCTGAAGGATGTGTCGGGCTGCTGGAACCAGCGGCCACGCCCGACGAGCGTCTCGAAGTCCTCGAACAGCGCTCGATGGAACGCATCGGCGTCGACCTCGATTCCAGACCTGAATCGCGGGAAGCACACGGCTCCACCTCGCGGCTCGACCCATTCGAACACTCCGCTGTGCGCGATCCAGGAGCGAACGGTCTCGAAGGCAACTCGAACATCGCCAAGGATCGCCGGGAGGATCTCGTCGCGACGACGGAGCGCTTCATAACCGATAGCCTCGTCCACGACCGAGCCGGTGATCGCCACCTGCTCCTTGGCGGCGAGGAGTACCTCGTGGAGTTGAGGATCACGGGTGATCAGCCACCCGAGACGGATTCCCGGCATGCCGAAGGCCTTCGAGAGGCTCGAGACGGCGATGACGCACTCGCCGAGCGCGGCTGCCGACGGCGGTGAGCCCGAGTAGGTGAGATCGCGATACGTCTCATCGACGAGCAAGCGAGCGTCTGGCCACTGTTCGACGATGCCGACGAGTTCCGCGAGCACGTCGGCCTCGAGCACAGAGCCGGTGGGATTGTGCGGGGTGGTGATGCTGACGAGCTTCGTTCCCGACCTCATGCGCGCTCGAATCCTGTCGGGATCGAGCGACCAGCCGGCCTCGTGGGAGAGATCGACGACATCGAGGTCGGCGCCTATCGCGCGAGGTGTCTCGAGGTTTGTGGCGTAGTTGGGGCGCACCACGATCGCGTGGTCTCCTGGGCGGAGCAACGCGGTCGCGACGAGGAAGAGCGCACCAGCAGCGCCTGCGGTGAGCAACACGTCGTCGGCGTCGAGACCCGGCTCGTCACCCGCGACGAGGGCGCGAAGGCCGCGGTGGCCCCTGTGATCCCCGTACTGCAAGACGATGTCCGCGAGGTCGAGTCCGAGTGCTTCGAGTCTCATGTCGGGCACAGAGCTCTCTGCGAGATTGCAACGGATGCTCTCGTACCCGATCTCCTCGGGCGACTCGACCTCGATCGGGAGGCGCCTCCAGTTCACAATCAGCCCTCGGCGACGGCGCGGAGTGCGCGCTGGAGCTCGTCGCAGGCCGGCCCGCGCTGAAGCGGCCGTCCGTCGAGCTCGACTACCGGGACGACCTCGCGAACCGACGACGACGTGAACGCTTCGTCCGCAGCGACGAGACGGGAGAGCGGGAAGATGCCCTCCTCGACAATCCATCCGATGTCACGCGCGATAGCGAGCAGGGCCGCTCGCGTTTCGCCGGCCAAGATGCCGAGCTCTACCGACGGCGTCACGAGAACGTCACCCTCACGCCACCAGATGTTCGTAACCGGCCCCTCCAGCACGACGCCTTCAGCATCGACGAACACGGCATCGTCGGCTCCGCGGCGCTTCGCTTCGGCCTCCGCGGCCATGTTTACGGCATAGCTGACCGACTTCGTGCCAGGCAACAACCAGGGGGAGGAGGGCCGCGGCAGCAGGAGCGACGCGAGCCGCTGCCCGCGAGATCGGACCTCCTCGATCCAGGTGGGTATCGCGCCGACCAAGGCAATCCCAACTGGCTGCCCGCCGGGAGCCCCCGGGGACCAGTAGAGGCGGAGAGTTGCGTCCGGTAGGCGGGCGTGCTCGAGAGCGAGCGCGGCAAGATGCTCGAGCTCCGAGCTGTCCGGCGCAGGTAGGCCAATGCTGGCCGCGGATCGCTCGAGGCGCGCGATGTGCTCGACCAACCGGAAAGGCCGCCCGCCATAGACTCTCGTGGTCTCGAAAGCGGCGCGCCCGCGTGTGAATCCCTCGTCGTCGGCGAGCAGCACCGGTTCGTCCGGGTCGACGAGCCCCCTGCCCGAGACGGCGACCGCAACGGGCCCGGAGATCCTCACCGCTGCTTCCTCGACTGTGGCCCCGCGACGGTGTTTTCCGCTCCCCGGTCAGGCCGGCCGCCACCCGTTCCCGGTAGCTCGTCGCACAGCACCGCGTTCCGTTGCATCTTCGGCCTCACATTCGCGAGCATGACCTCGTCGTGCGTTCACAAAAAACCTGCAACCCCCGACCTTGGGGCCGGGCTCCCTTCGCCGGCTGGGTACGGCCACAAGGTCATCGCCTCATGGGATCACCCCGCACATCGGCCGACACACTGCATATCTCAGCAGAGGCATCCTCTACGAGCGGAGCTCCGATTGCAGCCAGAACCGGCCGCGCCTTCGTCCATGACTCCTCGACCTCCTCGGCCGCGACCGAATCCCAGACGATGCCACCGCCGACCCAGAAATGGATGCGGCCCTCTGTTATCGCGAAGGTGCGAATGGTCAGAGCAAGGTCGAGATCGCCGTTCCCGTAAATGCGACCGAGCGCCCCCATCGATGCACCGCGGCCGACCGGTTCGAGGCGAGCGATGAGATCAACCGCAGCGATCTTGGGAGCACCCGTGATAGACCCCCCCGGAAACGTCGCGGCAAGGATCTCTGCGAGACCGATACCCTCCCGCAGCGTGCCCTCGACCGTGGAGACCATGTGCTCGACACCTGCGAGCGCGCGCGTAGCCATCAGCTCCGGCCACCGCACGCTCCCTGGCTCGCAGATCCGCGAGAGATCGTTGCGCTCCAGGTCGACGATCATCACGTGCTCGGCCCGATCCTTGGCTGACGCTGCAAGCGCGACCGCCCCTCCTACCGGTCGCGTGCCCTTGATGGGGCATGTCCACACACGTCGTCCACGCCGCGAGAGAAAGAGCTCCGGAGAACCGGAGACGACCGCCCAGCCGTCGCCGTGGTACGCCTCGCTGGTGAGTGGCTTCAGCGGCGCGAGGCGGGCGGCGAGCGAGCCTGGGTCTCCCGCGAAGCTCGCCGATAGATGCTGAACGAGGTTGACCTGGTAGACGTCCCCCAGCGCGATCGCTTGGCGAACACGCTCAACCGCTGATGCATAGTCGGTGCCGTCCCAGGTCTGGCGCCAGGGGCCGATCTCGAGTCCCTCTGCTCCACCGTTTTCATATTCGACAACGTACTCTCGCGATCGGACAGTGCAGGCGGCTAGCGGCAGCGGACATGGTTCCGGTGGCCCGGGGGAACGTCCTCGTCGGATCGTGGACGACAACCCGTAGCCGAGGTAGAGATCGGCCTCGAGGTGCTCGCCGCCGGGGGCGAAGAAGCCGTGCTCGCGCAGCCACCCTTCGATGCGGTCGAATGCCCCCACGGGCTCGAGGATCTCGATCGAAGGGGTCCTATGCATAGATCTCGCTCGCAGCGGTTCGATCCTCCGGTCTGAATTCTGCGTCGTCCGCGATGCAACCCTCTGCCCCGAGCGCAGCGAGACGACGGGAACCGTTCACGCGCTTCGGTGAAACCGGGCTTGGCATCGAGCTCTTCGGGACAGCCTGCGCCACGCTGTCGAGCGTATAGGCTCGGCACATGCAGCTCGGCATGATCGGTCTCGGTCGCATGGGCGCGAATATCGTGCGTCGGCTGATGCGCGACGGCCATACGTGCGTCGTCTTCGACGTCAGCCCCGACGCGGTTGCGACGCTCGTTGCCGAAGGAGCAGTGGGATCGAGCTCCCTGGAGGACTTCGCCGCCAAGCTCGACACGCCTCGGCGAGCTTGGGTGATGGTGCCCGCAGGAGAGATCACGGAGTCGAGTGTCGCCAACCTCGCATCCGTGCTCGAGGCCGGAGACACGATCATCGACGGTGGCAACTCGTACTATCGCGACGACATCCGCCGTGCGGCCGAGCTAGCAGGACGAGGGATTCGCTACCTCGATTGCGGGACAAGCGGCGGCGTCTTCGGCCTGGAGCGCGGGTTCTGCCTGATGGTCGGCGGCCCTGAGGATGCATTCACAGAGCTGGAGCCGATCTTCGCATCGCTGGCGCCGGGCGCCGCAGCGGCCGGGCGAACACCGGGTCGCGAGGGCGAGCCCGCTCGGGAGGAACGCGGATATCTCCACTGTGGCCCGGCGGGAGCCGGCCACTTCGTGAAGATGGTGCACAACGGAATCGAGTACGGGATGATGGCCGCCCTTGCGGAAGGCTTGAACATCCTTCACGGCGCCGATGCCGGTCTTCGACAGCGAGACAGAGACGCTGAGACCGCGCCGCTCGATCACCCCGAGTTCTACTCGTACACGCTCGACCTCCCGGCGATCACCGAGGTCTGGAGGCGGGGCAGCGTTGTCGAGTCGTGGCTCCTCGATCTCACCGCTGCAGCGCTGCGAGAGTCACCCCAGCTCGAAGAGTTCGCAGGCCGCGTATCGGACTCGGGCGAAGGGCGCTGGACGGCCATAGCCGCGATCGAGGAGGGTGTGCCTGCAGACGTTTTGGCCGCCGCCCTGTACTCACGGTTCTCGTCCCGCGACGAGGGCCTCTACGCAAACAAGGTGCTGTCCGCGATGCGAAGCCAGTTCGGCGGCCATCACGAGAAGCCCGCCTAGTAGCCCAGCAGCAAGCCGTTCGGCAGCGTGGAGGTCGTGACCGCTACTCGGTCGAGAACTCGCCCAGCTCGGCCGACGCAAGAGCCTCGCGAGCAGCGTCCAGATCCGCCGGGTCGACGAGGACTTCCCGAGCGCCACCGGCATTAGGCACCCCGTCCCACGAGCCCGCTCCGACATTCGTGACCCGGTGCCCGCACCGAATCCCTTCGGCCCGCAAGAACGTACAGACGACGTCGGCTGCGACCTCGTTCGGCACGATCGTGACGCGAACAGGATCGTCCATCACGACCCGACCGACATGGCGGCGGCACGCAGCGCATGGACACCGAGCTCGAGATCCTCGACGGGAATTCTCTCGTCGGCGGAGTGGACCAACCGTGACGCTAGCTCGCCGACCATTTCCTTCTGCGGGAAGAACCCGTACGCGACGGTGTCGAACGCTTCGCGCATCCAGTGCGAGTCTGTGAAACCGGCACAGACGAGCGGCGCCAGGCGGGCGCCAGGCTCGAGCTCACCGACCCAGTCCTGGAGCGAGGACCAGAGCGGGGTCTCCATCGACGAGCGTGTGCCGCCGTCGCGCTCGAACCATTCGAGGTCGTAGTCACCCGGCCCGATCGCCGCCCGAACGAGCGGATCGACGTCCTCCGGCGTCATGCCCGGGGGGAGCCTGCAGTCGACCGTCACGACGCAGGTAGCCGGAATCACGTTGCGCTGCTTCGACGCTTCGATGATGGTCGGGGCCAGTGTGAAGGACAGCAACGGCTCGACGAGCTCTGCCGCGAGTGGGTGCAGGGCGCGCGCCCGATCGAGCGCCACTTCGAGTGGCGGCAGCTCTCCGAGGACGAGCTCGAGGAACCGCGCCACCTCGGGGATGATCGCCTGCGGCGGCTCGAAGCGGCCGAGTGCCTCGATGATGGGCGCTGCCTTGACCAGGGCGTTATCGGCGATTGCCGGTACCGAGGCGTGCCCGCTGCGCCCGCGGACGTGAACGCGAAAGGGCGCGCTCATCTTCTCGCCAACGCCGCAGAGGTAGAAGACGTTCCCACCGAGGACACAACGTTCGCCGCCGCCTTCGTTGATGGAGTAGTCCGCCCGGACGAGCTCCGGATGCTCTTCCACGAGCCAGGACAACCCGAAGTCGTCGTTCACTTCCTCATCGGCGGTCAAGGCGAGAATGACATCTCCTGCGGGGCGGAGCCCTTCCCGCCAGAGCGATGCAAATGCGACGGCGCTCGCGGCGACCTGATCCTTCATGTCGAGAGCCCCGCGACCCCAGATCTCCCCGTCCACGAGATCGCCCGACCACGGATCGCGGGACCATTCCTCCGGATCTGCGCGCACCGTGTCGGTATGTGCCAGTAGCGCAAGAGACGGCCCGTCTCCGCCCTTCAGGCGCGCAACGAGGTTGAGCCTGTCCGGAGAGCGGCCAACCAGGTCGCACGGAATGCCGTACGAGGCGAGGTAGTCACGCAGCAGCTCGGCGGCAATCGTCTCGTTTCCCGGCGGGTTGACCGTGTTCGCACGAAGGAGCGCCTGCAGGAGCGCTGTCACCTCCTCGCGAATCGTCACGCCTCAGCCTGTGATTTCGCAGTCAGTTCGTTGCGGACGTCCCAGAGCTCCTGATATTCCACGCGATGAATCAGCCGTCCGAGAACCTCGACGGGCGTGCCCTGCGTCCCGATCACATGCTCCCCGATCACGCGGGCAACGACGCGGTAATGCCTGATCCGCCACGTCTGCATCCACTCGTCGAGCTCCATCAGCGCTTCGGCGAGCTGATACAGCTGCTCGTGCTCCCGACCGTCGACATACACGTCGAGCAGCGAGAGGCCGGCGCGCTCGCGCGCAGCGTGGAACGCGTCCCCGAGCCTTGCCATTGCCGGCCGCAACTCCTTGACGCCTGGCGAGTCGAAGCCCGAACCATGACCGAGCACCTTGCGGATCTCCTGGTACTCCCACGGCGACATCTGCTCGAGCATGTCGAGCTGGCCGGTGATGAAGCGCATGCACATGCTCGCACGGCGCAGGAGGCGAAGGGCACCACCGAGATCGTCGTTCCCGACCAGCACAGCTGCGGCTCCCGTGTCATTCCACGCGAGCTTGAGCCACAGCTCGGACGACTGGTGCACCACCTGGAACAGCAGCTCGTCTCGATGCACCCACTCGCCCGGCCCCTTTTGCAGCGCGAGTAGCTCCTCCGAATTGAGGTAGCGCTCGTAGTCGCTGCGTGCGTCACCGGGGAGGACAGGGCGGTTGAGGGGCGGTTCCCAGGTTTCCTGTGACATGGCACAGAGCATAGGCGTTCTCGCCGGCTGATCGGGGAGAGGCTGTGAGAATGGGACCGTCTGCTGCCTACACTCATGTCATGAGTGATCTCTTTGCGGACGCCGCAACGACGCACCAGAGCCAGACCGCGCCCCTCGCGCAGCGTGTCCGTCCTCGGTCACTCGACGAGCTCGTCGGCCAGCGGCACGTACTCGCCGATGGATCGGCGCTCAGACTCGCAATCGAGGGCGATCGACCGCCCTCGATGATCCTCTACGGGCCGCCCGGCGTCGGCAAGACAACGCTCGCACGAATCGTCGCCGAAACGACGGGTGCAGTGTTCGAGGAGCTGTCTGCCGTTTCGGCTCGCGTCGACGATGTGCGCGGCGTGCTTCAGCGCGCCCGTGACCGGCTGGGTGCGAACGGCGCCAGGACGATCCTGTTCCTCGACGAGATTCACCGTTTCAACAAGGGTCAGCAGGACGCGCTGCTTCCCGGCGTTGAGAGCGGGCTGCTGACACTGATCGGGGCAACGACCGAGAACCCCTACTTCGAGGTCAACGCCGCCCTTCTCTCCCGCTGCGCCGTCGTCGAGCTCGAGTCCTTGACCGCTGAGGAGGTGGCAGCCGTTGTGGGACGCGGCGCGACGGAACTCGGGATCGACGTGCCCGCGGACGTCGTCGTCGCAATCGTACGCAAGGCCGGAGGTGACGCGCGCACTGCCCTCAGCACGCTCGAGCTCGCATCGCAGACGGCAAGCGCGGAGGGTACGGCGCTCGAGGCCCGCCACGTCGCCGACGCAGCACGGAAGCGTCCACTCCGCTATGACCGTGACGGCGACCAGCACTACGACGTCGTCTCGGCGTTCATCAAGTCGATGCGGGGGAGCGACGCCGATGCGGCTGTCTACTACCTCGCAGCGATGCTGGAAGGCGGCGAGGACGCCCGTTTCATCGCCCGTCGGATGGTGATCGCGGCTTCGGAGGACATTGGGAATGCCGACCCTCGAGCGCTCGTCGTCGCTGTCGCGGCGGCACAGGCGCTGGAGCACGTCGGCCTGCCGGAGGCGCAGCTCAACCTGGCTCAAGCGGCGATCTACCTTGCGAACGCGCCGAAGTCGAACGCCTCCGCCAGAGCGATCTGGGAGGCACGTGCCGAGGTGCGGGAGCGAGGCATCCAGGCCCCGCCGGCGTCGCTACGCGATTCGCATTACGCCGGCGCCCGAAGTCGCGGCCACGGCGAGGGTTACATCTCCCCTCACGACGACCCTGGAGCCGCCCGGAGGGAACACCTCCCTGACGGTCTTACCGGCCAGACCTACTATGTTCCCTCCGGCAACGGAGAGGAGAGCGGGTAATGGTGGTGGAGACGGGTGAGCAGGCGCCGGAGTTCGACCTCGAAGAGGCCTTCGGCAAGCCACGCCTGCGCCTTCAAGACTTTCGCGGCAAACGCAATGTCCTGCTCGTCTTCCACCCGTTCGCGTTCACACCGGTCTGCGCCGAGGAGGCGCTCGATCTCCAGGCCAACCTCGAGTCGTTCCACAACGCCGAGACGGATGTGATCTTCGTCTCCTGCGACACCTCGGCTGCGCGACAGGCCTGGAAGAAAGAGCTCGGGGCCACGTACGCCTTCGCATCGGACTTCTGGCAGCACGGAGCAACTGCGCGCGCATACGGGGTCTTCAACGATGAGACCGGTGCTCCCCGGAGAGGCACGTTCTTGATCGACAAGGATGGGACCGTGATCTGGTCGCTTGTCAAAGACAGCAAGCGCACCGAGATGGTGCCCGAGTCGCTCGAAGCCCTCGAGCAGCCGTGACCCGGGCGCTCCACGTCGAGACGTGGGGTGATCCGGCGGATCCACGCGTCGTCTGCCTCCACGGCGTCACTGGACATGGAGGCGGAGCACGGCGCCTCGCAGTGGACTGGCTCGCAGACCGCTACGTGATCGCACCGGACCTGCTTGGCCACGGCTCGTCGCCGTACGAGCCGCCGTGGAGCATCGACGAGCACGTCCGGCTGCTGCTCGCGGCGGTCGGCTCCGAGCCCGCAGCCTGGATCGGCCACTCGTTCGGAGGCCGCCTGGCCTTCGAGGTCGCCGCCCGCGAGCCAGGGCTCGTCGAGCGGCTCGTGCTTCTCGACCCCGCCATCCTGGTCGATCCCGACATTGCGCTCCTCGTGGCGGAGAAGGATCGTGCCGACCGTTCCTATGCCTCCTTCGAGGAAGGAGTCGAGCGACGGTTCGTCGAGAGTCTCCTGACGCGCACCTCGAGGGACCATGTCGTCGAGGATCTCCAGGGGTTCCTTGTCGAAGACCATGACGGGCGCTGGCGCTACCGCTACAGCCAGGCGTCCGTTATCGCCGCCTACGGAGAGCTGGCATCGACGCCACCGGCGTTCGAGGACGTCCGTATCCCGACCTTGCTCGTGCGGGGGGGCGACTCCTACGTCACGTACGACCATCTGCTCGAAGCGCACCGCGAGGCGCTCGGTGAGTTGCTGCAGGAGGTCACCGTTCCGGGCGGTCACACAGTTCTCTGGGACGCACTCGAGGAGACCGCGTCCGCGATCTCCTCTTTCCTGGACGCTTAAATGGTCTAGGTCATATATTCGTCAGCGATCGAGAGCACATCGTCGAGGATCGCGACTCCTTCTTCTGCCTCTTCTCGGGTCACGGTCAGCGGCGGCACGACCATGACAACGTTCCAGTGGGTCATCAGATAGAGACCGCGCTCGAGAGCCGCCTTTGCGAGTCGCGCCACTGGCGCTGCCGCCTCGCCGGAGGCGTTGAACGGCACCAGCATCTCGCGGGTCTCTCTGTTCTTGACGAGCTCGACGCCGAAGAAGCACCCGAGGCCGCGCACCTCGCCGATCGACGGATGCTTTGCCTGCAGGGCACCAAGAGCAGTGCCGAAGTAGTCGCCCATCGCGGCGGCGTTCGCGACGATCTCCTCCTCGCGGAACGCCTCGATCGACGCAACCGCAGATGCGCATGCAAGTGGATGTCCGGCGTAGGTGAGACCGCCTGGGAAGAAGCGATCGCGCACTTGGTCGACGATCTCTCCGCGTGCGATCATCGCGCCGAGCGGCACGTAGCCCGAGTTGATTCCCTTCGCGACACAGAGAATGTCCGGCACCACGTCCCAGTGCTCGCACGCGAACCACCTGCCGGTGCGGCCAAATCCGGCCATCACCTCGTCGAGGATCAGCAGGATGCCGTGCCGGTCACACACCTCGCGCACGCTCTGGAGATAGCCGTCCGGCGGCACGATGACGCCGTTCGTGCCGGTGACGGTCTCGAGGATGATCGCGGCCACCGTGTCGGGGCTCTCATAGGCGAGGATCTCCTCGAGGTGCGGTGCGCCGGTGCAGACGGGACACGGGTCAGGGTGCCCGGCCGGACATCGGTACGTGTAGGGGTCGAACGCGCGAACGATCCCCGACATTCCAGGCTCCACCGGCCACCGCCGAGGGTCTCCGGTCAACGAGACCGCTCCGTGGGTGGCTCCATGGTACGAGCGATAGCGCGCGATGATCTTGTGGCGCCCCGTGACCATGCGCGCGAGCTTGACCGCGTTCTCGTTGGCCTCAGCGCCGCCGTTCGTGAAAAACGAGACGGAGAGATCACCTGGTGTCACCTCGGCCAGCAACCTGCCCAGCTGCGAGCGTGATTCGTTCGCCATGGGCGGCCCGATCGTGCAGAGCTTGTCGGCCTGGTCCTTGATCGCCTGGATGATCTTCGGATGCTGGTGCCCGATGTTGACGTTGACGAGTTGCGACGCGAAGTCGAGGTATCGGTTCCCGTCGTAGTCCCAGAAGTGGCGCCCGAGAGCGCCTGCGACGGGGATCGGATTGATCGCGTTCTGGACCGACCACGAGTAGAGCACGTGCTCCTTGGCTTCGGCCACGATCTGCGCGCCAAGGTTCGAATCCGTTTCGATCGTGGCCATCACTCGCTCCTCCCAGTCGCTTCCGCAGGGATCGTAGCTCCGAATCGGCCTTGCGGTGACTACCTGCCAGGAGCGATCATTTGACTATGGGCCTCACGTTCGACACGCGCCGCGGGACGGACGAGGTGCTCGAGCGGGATGAGGCGCTGGCGATGCTAACCGAAGCGCTGAACGATGCTCGGCTCGGGAACGGACGAGTGGTTCTCATAGGCGGCGAGGCCGGCGCCGGCAAGACCACGCTCGTCCACACCTTCTGCCGAAAGCTCGGACACGAGATGCGCGTACTGGCGGGGGCCTGCGATGCCCTCTCGACGCCGCGCCCACTCGGGCCGTTACTCGACATGGCGGGGGAATGCAATGGATTGGCGGAGGCGTTGCACGTTGCCGCTCAGCCCTCGGAGGTTTTCGCCGTCCTCCGCGACGAGCTCGCCGACCAGCCGACCGTGCTCGTGATCGAAGATCTGCACTGGGGCGACGAGGCGACGTTCGACGTGCTGCGGCTTCTCTCGCGCAGAATGGACGTGCCGGCTCTCGTGATCGCCACCTATCGCGACGACGGCCTGCATCGCGATCATCCGATGCGGGTGCTCCTCGGTGACCTCGCCACGGCGGCGGTCGGGCGGCTTGCGTTGGAGCCCCTCTCGCCCGTGGCGGTCGCGCAGCTGGCAGTAGGGCACGAGATCGACCCTGCCGACCTGTACGCACGAACCGCCGGGAACCCGTTCTTCGTCGCACAGGTGCTCGCAACCGGAGGTTCCGGGGTGCCCCCGACGGTGCGAGATGCCATCCTCGCGCGCGCGTCCGCTCTCACCAGCGCGGAGCTCGAGGTACTCGAGACGGTCGCCCTCGCCGTGCCGAGAACCGAGACGTGGTTGCTGGAGGGCGTTCTCCACGACGGCGCGGATCACATGGACGCGTGCATCGCGACCGGACTCGTCACGTCGGAAGACGTCACCGTCACCTTTCGCCACGAGCTCGGACGGGCCGCCGTCGAGGATGCAATGCCTCCGACTAGACGAATCGCGCTTCAGCGCCGCATTCTCGCCGCTCTCATGGCGCGGGACGACGAGGTCGACCCAGCGCGACTTGCGCACCACGCCGAGGCGGCCGGTGAAGCCGGAGCAGCGCTGGTATTCGCCCCAGCGGCAGCAGCACGCGCCGTCGCGGCCGGGTCCTACCGCGAGGCGGCCGCACAGTATGCCCGCGCACTCCGCCTCGCAGGCCCGACGCTCTCGCCTGCCCGACGGGCGGATCTGCTCGAAGCGCGATCACGCGCCTGCTACCTCGCGGACGACCAGCTCGAGGCCATGGCGGTAATCCGAGAGGCAATCACCTGTCGCAGGGAGGAAGGTGCTCCGTCCCACGAAGCCCGCGACCTGATGGAGCTCGCCTCGTATCTCGCGTGCCGCGGGCTCCTGGACGAGGCCCGAGAGGCGACTGCCGAGGCGACCCGATTGATCGCCGGCGACGAAGAGAGCGTCGAGGCCGGATTCGTTCAGGCCGCGAACGCACACCAGCACCTCGTCGACGGCGACCTGGGAGCGGCACGCGACGTCGCCCGCTCGGCGCGCGAGACGGCGCATCGTCACGGCGACTCCAGGACGGCCGTCGACGCGCTCATCACTGTCGGAGCGACCGAGCTCGCCCGGGACGCCGAGGTAGGTCGCGAGATAATGCACGACGCGATCGCAGAAGCCCAATCTGCCGGGCATCCGGAGCAGGTTGCGCGGGCGCTGAACAGCCTCGGATGGTTCGGCGTGTACGCTCCGGCGCCGGAGTTCGCGGACACCTATCTCCCGCAGGCGCTCGAGTATTGCACCGCCCACAGCGAAGACCTCTGGCGGATCAACGCGCTCGCCCTGGCGGCGCGAAACGCCCTCGACCGCGGACGCTGGACCGAGGCGGCCGATCTCGCCGACCGGCTCCTGCAGGATCCGCGCGAGTCGCCATGGCCGCATCACGAAGCATTGGTCGTGCTCGCACTCGTCCGAGCGCGCCGTGGGGATCCGGGCGCCTCAGCCGCACTCGACGAAGCCGAGGCAGTCGGCGTCCCTCCAGACGAGGTTGACGTGCACCTCGATTTCGCCGCCGCTCGAGCAGAAGTCGCCTGGGTCGAGCAGCACGCTGATGGCGTTGCCCACGCAACTGACGCGATGCTGCATGTGGCCAGGGAGTCCGGCCTGGGAGCAGCGGCCGCTCGTCTCTCGTTCTGGCGGCTGCTGGCCGGGCTCGAGATCGAGCAGGCCGGAGTGAACGGGCCGTATGCGCTCGCGCTCGCCGGGAGATGGGATCGTGCAGCGGACGAGTGGACTCGGCTGTCCTTCCCGTACGAGGCAGCACTGGCGCTGATCGCCACGAACGACGAGGAGCCTCTGCGCCGCGCGCTCGAGCAGCTGCAGGAGCTACGCGCGCTTCCCGCATCGCAGCTCGCGATGCGACGCCTGCGCGCTCTCGGCGCCCGTGGGCTCACACGCGGCCCACGAAGGGCGACACGCGAAAATGCCGCCGGCTTGACGCCGCGCGAGAGCGAGGTGCTCACCCTGGTCGCCGCCGGTCAGCGCAACGCCCAGATTGCGGAGCAGCTCTTCCTTTCGCGGCGGACCGTCGACCATCACATCTCAGCTGTTCTTCGCAAGCTCGAAGCCGGCTCACGCATGGAAGCGGTCGCCTCGGCGCAACGCCTTGGTCTCCTCCAAGACCGGTAGCCCCGCCGCGAAAACAGGGTAGTTCGACCGATGTCGCCTGCGGCTCCCGGGCGTACTTTCGACGTGTCCATTCCGCGATCGAGAGGAGACGCATGAAGACGTATGCAATCCTCCGCCGGCACGGCTGGCGGACGGCCGAGGAGCTCGGAGAAGCGGCTGCGCGATCGACTGCCGAAGGCGGTCGCATGACCGACGACGTCCGTTGGATCCGGAGCTATGTCCTCGGCGAGACGGACGGAACAGTCGGCACGGTCTGCATCTACCAGGCGTCGAGCCCAGAGGCAATCCGACGACACGCAGTCGCAGCAGCACTGCCTGTCGACGAGATCATCGAGGTCGCCGACACGGTCATCGTGCGAGACGACCCCGTCCCGGCTCATCACTGAGCCGGGCACCCCACCCGAGAAAGGAACACAGATGAATAGGACAATCGTGGTCCTCGGGATCACATGTGCATTGGCTGCGAGCTTCGCCGCCCTCGCGACAGCAGGACGGTTGGCCGACAGCCACGGCATGAAGAGCGGTATGGCGACCGGCGGCGCCTCGCAGCAGCTCGCGTCGCAGCTCCAGGCGAGTCGGCTCGCGACCGCGAAGTACGCGACCAACCTCGCTCTGGCGAAGAAGAACGGCTACGGGATCATCACGCAGATGATCCCGGACATGGGCTGGCATTTCATGAACCCGAAGATCACAGCTTTCGACGTGACGAAGCCGGCGATCCTCGTCTACGGCAAGCACGGGAACGCGTGGCAGCTCGTTGCGTACGAGTGGGTGTTCCCGTCGAAGCCGGCCAAGCCGCCGCTCCCCGGCGCGACGTATGGCTCGTTCGGGGCCGCGTGCCACTACAAGGACGGTACGTTCGTGTTCCAGGCCAGCCAGGACTCTTGTGCGCCAAAGAGCCCGCAGTCCGGTGCCGCATTCGGGTTCTGGCACCCCGACCTGGTCACGCTGCACGTCTGGGCCTGGTACCCGAACCCCGGCGGGGTGTTCGCCGGAATGAACCCGTTGATGCACCCTTTCAACGCAGGCTGACCTCGGCAATCTGCGTGCTCTCACCGAGCTGACACGATGACGCGGGTCGCCGCCCGCGTCATCGTTGTGGCCGGGGAGCGCATCGAGCCCGAGGCGTTCCGCTCGCTGGGCCGAGCCGCTCCAGAGTCCGAGCCAGTCTCGCGTGATCCTGCCCACGGGCTCGACCGCGGTCGCCTGAGGATCAGGAGCCCGGCACCGTCGAGAGCGCGGTGGCCTGGTTCTCGAGGGTGAGCCCTCGCAGATGAATCGGCTCGAAAAGCGCGCTCGTCATGAGCGCGGTGCCGAAGCTCGTGCGGTTACCCTTGGCCTTGACCTCATCGCCTAGAGGTCGAGCAGCGCTGGTCCGAGGCGCCGCAGCTGGTCGATTCCGAGGCTGTCGGAGCCGTGGCCGATCGGCTGAATGCAGACGTGGTCGGCGCCCGCCTGGAGGTGCTCGAGCACGCGTTCGCGGATCGCAGCCTCGTCGCCCCACGCCACCAGTGCATCGACGAGCGCGTCGCTGCCGCCGCCGCCGAGATCCTCTTCGGAGAAGTCGAGCCAGCGCAGGTTGTCGGTGTAGTTCGGCAGCGTCAGGTACCAGGCAAGCGCCTCCCGGCCCAGCCTACGAGCCTCAGCCGGGTTGTCCTCCAGCACGACGAACTGCTCGGTGGCGAGGAGCTTGTCGCGACCCAGGATCGCCCTCGCCCGCCGAGTGTGCTCCACAGGAACGAGGTACGGGTGGGCGCCGTCGGCCATCGTCGCAGCGAGCTCGAGCATCGCCGGCCGCAACGCACCGAGCAGACACGGAACGGGCTCCGACGGGCGCGGGCCCGTGTACTCCGATGCGTTCATCGCCTCGAGATACGCACGCATCGTCGACACAGGCTTCCCGTAGGAATGGCCGCGAGGGGTGATCTGGGGTGGGTGGCTGACCCCGAGACCTAGCACGAAGCGACCGGGATGCGCCTCGGCTAGTGCATTCGAGCCCGACACCATCGCCATCGGGTCGCGCACCCAGATATTGGCGATCCCGCTCGCGACGACGATCCGGCGGGTTGCTCCGAGCAGCAAGGCCCCGTGGCTCAACGACTCCTTACTGTTGTGCGCCTCGCTGTACCAGAGTGCACCGTACCCGAGCTCCTCCACCTCCGAGGCCGCTTCCCGCTCAACCGTGGCGGGCACCCAGCCGAGAGCCCCGAGCCAGACGCCGATGCGCCCGAGCGATGTCACCGACCGCGCGCCTCGAACGCCTCTGGGTGTTCGGCAACAGGCTCACCCGGGGGGTCCGTCGCGACGGAGCGATGGCTTTGGACTGGTCGGCGCATGTTCTGGCCGCCCAGTCTACGGCCAGCGCGCCGACGTGGTTTCATGACTGGCTGCCACTCTGTGCCGGGTGCGCTCGAGGTAGGTGCCACCCAGGAGCCGCTCGCCCTTTCAGACTCGGGCCAATCAGAATCTCGTGGGCGGAGCTGCTCACCGAAGCGTGCGCGCCCGGGACTCGAGCGCCTCGACGAGACCCGTCACCGTGGCGTTGACCGGTGCTCGGAGGCCGACCGTTCGACCGACGCGAGGGATTGCACCATTGATGAATGCGATCTCGGTGCGTCGTCCGGCGCGGAGATCGAGCAGGAGTGACGGGTGGGCTGCCGGGATTTTCTGCCCAAAGGCCCGCACGTGCGCGACCGGATCGTCGAATTCCAGGTTGACGCCGAGAGCGCGACCGACGTCATACGCCTCGACCGCACAGGCCGACGCGACGGCCCACGCCTGTTCGTCGCCCATCACGTCTCCAATCGAGGCGTCGAGCAAACCACACACCCCGCTGAAGCAGACGTTGCAGATCAGCTTCTCCCAGACGAGCCGATCGATGTCGTCATAGGTCTGCACGGTGAAACCCGCCGTGCGCCACGTCTCGGCAATCCGCTCCAGCCGCTCTGTCCTTGGGCCTCGAAGCTCGCCGAGGCGGATCAATTCCATCCCCTCGTGGCGCACCCACCCCGGCTCGACCACCGAGGCTCCGAAGCCGCCGGCCACGCCCTGCAATACCCGCTCTTCGCCGAGCACCGCGGCGGCAGCGGCGGAGCTGCCGAGGCCGTTTTGGATCGGAAGCACGATCGTGGCCGGACCTACGATCGTCGCGGCCGCACGAGCAGCCCTCTCGACGTCCATCGCCTTGGTGGCAACAACGAGGAGGTCGGCGACCCCGACCTCCTCCGCTCTCGTCGTGGCGCCGATCTGGACGGTCCGGTCACCACTTGCGCCGGCGACGCGAAGCCCTCTCCGGCGGATGGCTTCCACGTGCTCCTCCCACGTGTCGACAACCCAGACGTCGTTGCCGGCCGAGGCAAGGAGCCCGGCGTAGACGGAGCCCATCGCACCCGCCCCGAGGATGGCGATCTTCATGAGCGCCCTCGGTGGAGGAGGCTACGTCCGCAACGGGACCGCATAGGAAGGCATCGGCGCACCCGTTGCGCCGCGCAGCTTGAGCGGCATCCCGAGGAACGCGAACTCGTACTGCTTCTCCGCGGCGATCTCCTCCATATCGACGACCTCGATGATCTGCGCACCGGCGGTCGCGAACATGTACGCATGGACCGGCAGGAACACCTCCGCCTCCTCCGACGGCAGCACCTCGAGGCCGATCGTGTCGCCCGCAATGCACATCGCGCCGACCTCCTCGCACAACCACTTGCAGGCGGGGAGGCCTATTCCCGGCGTGTTCACGAGGTAGCCGTCGAAGTCCGGCCACACCGTCATCCGTCCCGTGCGGACGAGGACGACGTCGCCCTTGTGGATCTCCGATCCCTGCTTCGCGAGGGTGTCCTGGAGATCCTTGGGAGTGATTGCGTAGCTGTCGGGGAGACAGGTGACCCCGTGCATCCCGGCGACATCGACGAGGACGCCGCGAGCAATCACGGGCGGGTACTTGTCGAGGCCGCCCTTGTTCCAGATCCGACTGCCGAGATCCTTGTCGGCCGTCCAACCGTTCCAGAACGTACCGTGGTGGCCGAGATGGTTGAGCGTGTCGATGTGCGTGCCGCAATGGGTGTACATGTGGATCGAGTCGCCGCAGTACGAGTACTTCTCGTGAACATGGCTGCCGACGCCGGAGAGGTTGTCGAGGACCGAGCCCTGCGGGGTATGCGTCATCCAGATGCCGTATCCAGGGTCACCCGCAGCAACCCATGACGGCATTCCGATGAAGTATTCGACGTTGAGGTCGAAGACGTGCCTTCCGTCGAGATGCCCAAGGATCGCCGCATTCGTCTCGGGCGTGATCCAGTTGAGACGCCCGATCTCGTCGTCGGGCCCCCAGGGGCTCTTCGATACCTTCAGGCCGTCCTGCTCCAGGATCGCCTCGGGGACGAGCTCGGGGTCTGACATGGCGCGAAGCCTCCTTCGGAGAATGGTCCCGACCGAGACTATCCGCTCGTTCGGTTCGGGGAAAGCGGCACGCGCCCCGAGGTCTATAGTCAGACCCGGGTGACACGGACGGAACACGACGCGCTAGGTGCGGTCGAGGTGCCCAGGGATGCGCTCTGGGGGGCGCACACTCAGCGCGCGATTGCCAACTTCGGCGTCGGCGGGATCACGCTCGATCAGGTTCCATCGCTGATCGCGGCGTTCGCCCGGGTGAAGGCCGCGGCGGCGAGCACCAACGCGGATCTGGGCGTCGTGGAGCCGCGGATCGCGGACGCCATCGATGCTTCAGCCGCCCAGATAGCTGCAGGCGCCCATCAATCAGCGTTCCCTCTTCCCGTCCTCCAGGGCGGCGGGGGCACCTCGACCAATATGAACATGAACGAGGTCATTGCCAACCTCGGGGAGGAGTGGCTCGGCGGAGTACGTGGCGCCTACACGATCGTTCATCCGCTCGACCACGTCAATCGTTCGCAGTCGACGAACGACGTCTACCCGACAGCGCTTGCCCTCGCCACGCTCGAGGTCGGATACCGGGCGCTCGAGAGGTTCGCCGTCCTGGAAGCGGTGCTCCGCGAAGCGGCCGGGGCGGCGCCTGCCGTCGAACGGCTCGGGCGCACGTGCCTCCAGGACGCCGTCCCCGTCCCCGTCGGCGCGGGGCTCGCGGCATGCGCCGGAGGGATGGCACGCACGTCTGCCGGGCTCGCCTCGGCGCTCACCCATCTGCTTTCGATCCCCCTCGGGGCAACCGCGGTCGGTTCCGGTATCGGTGCCCCGGCCGGCTTCGCCGACCACGCGGTCACAACCCTCGCCGAAGCCGTCGGGCTTCCCCTCCGACCGGCCGACGATCCGTTCGACGCCCTCCAGAACACGGATTCGTTTCTCGGCGTCGCCTCGGAGCTGTCGCGGCTGTGGGTCGTCGTTTCGAAGCTCGCGGCCGATCTGCGTCTTCAGTCCTCGGGGCCGATCGGAGGCATCGGTGAGGTGACGCTCCCCGCAGTGCAGGCGGGCTCTTCGATCATGCCCGGCAAGGTGAATCCCGTTATCCCGGAGCTCGTGCTGCTGGTGGGCTTCGAGGTGTCGGGCGCGCGTTCAGTCGTTGAGCAGGCGGCCCGGGGAGGGGAGCTCGAGCTGAACGTCATGGAGACTGCGATCGCGGCGAGCCTCCTGCCTGCGCTCGAGAAGAGCGGGCGGTGCGCGGCGCTCTTCGCCGAGCGGTGCGTCGCCGGATTGACGTGGAACGAGGAGCGCATCCGCGCGAACCTGGCGGGCTCGCTCGGCGATCGCGTGCTCCGAGCGACCGAGTCGGGTCACGACGCCGACGCGAGACTAGGCTGATCCGAAGGCCAGAGAGATAATCGGCGGATGTCGGAGATCGCCGTCGCACTCGAGGAACTGCTCGCCTCGACGGGCGCTAGCAGGGCGACGCTACGCCGGGATGTCGCCGGAGGGGCCGCGTTCCCCGTTGTCGAGGAGGCGCTCGCGCCCGGAGTCGCCTCGCTGCGAACGGAGAGCTCGGTACACCTCCCGACCCAGCCTGTCGTGCTGGAGATCCAGCGCGGGCGGCAGGTCGTGCAGGACGACTGCGCGAGCGCCTTCGACGACGCGGCCTTTCAACAGATGTTGACTGCATATGGCGGCCTCGCCGCCCAGATCGTGACGCCGATTCAGGTCGACGGGCGGCTCGAGGCGATCCTCTCGCTCCACCAGCTCGGCACGCCGAGACGTTGGAGCGAAGCGGAGATCGCGGCCGCAACGCAGACCGCCGAGCGGGTGGGGGCGCTCCTGTGAGGGTCCCTGCAACCGAAGCGCACAACCGCTGGCATCCTGACCTGGAGCCGGTCGCGACACTGCGACCGGGCGAGGTGGTGACACTCGAGACTCGCGACGGGCTCGACGGGCAGCTCACGCGCGACAGCGTGCACTCCGACTGCGCTGCGCTCGATCTCGGGCTCGGCCATCCCTTGACGGGACCGATCTATGTCGAGGGCGCCGAACCGGGTGACGTCCTCGAGATCGAGCTCGTCGCCTACGAGACACCGGACTTCGGAGTCAACGGCGTGATCCCTGGCTTCGGCTTCCTCGCAGACGTCTTCACGGAGCCGTTCCTCGTCGGCTGGGAGCTCGACGGCGCAGTTGCACGGTCGAGCGAGCTTCCGGGCATCGCCGTGCAGGCGTGCGTCCACGCCGGTGTCATCGGCGTGGCGCCGTCGCACGAGCTGATGGAGACTCAACGAGCCCGTGAGGAGCGGATCCGTGAGGCGGGTGGGCCGGTTGCCGACTCGGCGCCGGAGACGGCGTTCCCACCGGTCGCAGCCGCGGGGCTGAGGACGATTCCCCCGCGTGAGACCGGGGGCAACATCGATATCCGCCGGCTCGTGGCCGGGGCGACGCTGCTCCTGCCGGTGCACGTTCCCGGCGCGTTGCTCTCGCTCGGCGATGTCCACTTCTCGCAGGGAGACGGCGAGGTGTGCGGGACCGGGATCGAGATCGCTGCGGCCGTCACCGTGCGGCTCGGACTGCGCAAAGCTCCTTCCTGGGTGCCGCGGTTCCCCGCGTACCTGACACCGGCCCAACCCGGGCGCGCATCCTTCGCGACGACCGGGATCTCCGAGCACGATGCGATGGACATCACCGCTGCCGCGCGAGCGGCGCTGCTTGCGATGATCGACTGGCTCGAAGCCGAGCACGGCCTGACACGCCCGGCGGCCTACTGCCTCTGCTCGGCGTGCGTCGACCTGCACCTGTCCGAGGTCGTGGACGTGCCGTTTCCTCTTGTCTCGGCCCTCATCCCACTTGATGTGTTCGAGAGCTAGGTGCCAGCGACCGCGATTGCCTCGATCTCTATCTCGAGCTCCGGCAACGCGAGCGACGTGACCTCGACGATCGTATCCGCGGGGTACGGTGGCGTGAACCACTTCTCACGGAGCTCGACGATCTTCGGGAAGTTCGCCATGTCCGTGAGGAAGATCGTCACCTTGACGATTCGTTCGAGGCTCGATCCACCTGCCTCGAGCACGCGTCGCAGGTTGAGAAACACCTGCTCGGCCTGCACGTCGAAGTCGCCGACACCGACGAGCTGGCCATGCTCGTCGATCGCAGCCTGGCCGGAGACGATCACGAGGTCGCCCACGCGGAACCCCTGCGAAAGCCGGAACGGCTCGTACGGGTCGGGGTCGAGCCTGATCTGGCTGAACTCGGTCATCCGTGCTCCAGCACATCGACAATGGTCAGGCTCGGCTCCGCGCCGACCTTCCGCATCAACTCGAGCCCACGCGGGAGAGACGTCTCGGCGAGATATTCCTCCAACACCTCGCGGCTCGTCCACACTGCGACGAGGCGACCGATCGACCCGTCGTACAGGAGGGTGGCAGTAACGACGCCGGCGGGGCGCGTTGAGCGCCCTTCCTCCATCAAGCGAGCGAGGTCGGTGGCCTGCGCTGCGCTCAACTCCGCTTCGAAGACCGCCGCGGCCATCATGTCGAGATCATCTTCTTTTCGACGCCGACGCCTGACGCCAGGGCACGTTCCACCTCGAGGGGAACCGTTGCCGAATCCTGAAGTGCGATCCCGGTCGAGTCGAATACAGTGATCTGGTCGTCGGACTGCCGCCCCTCGAGCTCGCCGCAGATCACCTTGCCGATCTCGCCCGCGATGTGGTCCTCGGTGATCAGGCCCTCGCGCAGCGGCACGTTGATCTCACCGTCCGGGATGCACTGTCGGATGTCGTCGACGAAGATCCGCGCGCGCTGGAGAATCCCGGGGTGGAGCTCCTGCTCACCCTCGAGATCGGCCCCCAGAGCAGCTAGGTGGGTGCCCGGGTCGATCCAGGCATCGTCGACGATCCAGCCACGGGCATGCGTTCCGGTGACGACGACGTCGGCGCCGCGCACCGCGGCCTCGAGATCAGTCGAGCCCGTTATGCGCAGGTGGGGATACAGCGGAGCCTGCTCGGCGAGGAACCTGTCCACCGAGGCCTGCGTCCGGCTCCAGATTCTCACCTCCCGCCACGGGAAGACCGGATCACAGGTGGCGAGGGTGCCCTCTGCGACGCTTCCTGTGCCGGCGATCGCCAGGATCTCGGAGTCTTTGCGCGCGAGCCATTTGGCGGAGACCGCAGCAGACGCGCCCGTCCGCATCAGCGTGTGGTACGACCCATCGCAGATCGCCAGCGGAAACCCGGTCTCCGGGTGTGTGTAGATGAGAATCGAGAACACAGCGGGGAGGCCGAACTTCGCGTTGTCCTCGCGGATCGAGACCCACTTGCAAGCCGCCGCCTCGGGCTCCTCTATGTAGGAGGGCATAACCTCCCACTCGCCGGGATAGCGGTCGAGGACTATATGACCCTTCGGCTCCATGTAGACGCGGCCGAGGCCATGCATGCGAAACGCGTGCTCAACCCGCTCGTTGTACTCGGTTGGGGTCAGCAGCCCGATCATGTCGGTGCGACCCAGGATCAGCGTCTTGCGGTTGCGCCAACTCTCCACACCGCGACTCTACGTCTCGAGTGAACCAGCGACAACCTCCAGCAGTCCTTCGAGGTCGACCTCCTCGGAGACCGGCAGGAAGGGCAAGAGCCGCGTGCGAGCCAGCAAGAGGTGCCGTTGCGCCCGAACGGCGTCCCCGGTCTGGTGCCGATAGCCCGCAGTCGCGAGCTGACGCAGGCCACGGGCGACGGCGGCCGTACCCGGATCACCGGAGGCGACCGCGCCGCCGAGCGCGGTTGCCGCCGCAACGTACTCGGCTCGCGTGAGATGGCGCTCGGCGGCCCACAGTGCCGCGCGGGCCCGCGCCTCGGGTGGTGGCCAGTCCTCGTCGCTCACGTCTGGATAGTAGAGTCGAGCACATGGAGGCCCTCGTGCCCCCGATCGATCGAGACCGAAGCGCCGCTCGGATCGAGCGCGACATCGAGCTGCTCGCCGGCCGCAACTTCACACGCTCGGACGAGGCGATCGTCCGCTACGCCTACACGCCGGAATACCGCCGCACCGTCGAGTACTTCAGGGATGAGCTGCACATGCTCGGGTTCGATGTCTTCGAGGACCCCGTCGGGACGCTCATCGCACGGAATCGGCCAGGCGGCGAGCCGGTCTTCGGCGTCGGCTCACATTGCGACTCGAACCGCAACGGAGGCCGCTATGACGGCACGATGGGCGTTGTCACCGCCCTCGAGGTGTGCCGGCTCAACGAGGAGCTCCAGCTCGGTCTGCCGCTCCAGCTGATCTCGTTTCTCGAGGAGGAGGGCTCCGGCTTCGGCCAGATGCTGCTGGGTAGCCGCATCATGCTGCAGCGTGTCAGCGAGCAGGAGCTCCAGGAGTCGTTCCGCTCGGTCGACGATGGTCGCAGCTTCTGGGAGCATGCGGAAGCGGCGGGCTACGAGCCGGCGCGCTGGCGCGAATCGATCCACGCACTCGACGGCCTCACAGGCTGGATCGAAATGCACATCGAGCAGGCCCGTGTCCTTCAGGACACGGAGAACAGGATCGGGATCGTCGACGCAATCGCCGGCTACGTCCACGCCGACGTGCTCGTGCACGGACGCGGTGACCACGCGGGAGCGACGCCGATGGACCTGCGTCTCGACCCAACCCTGGTGCTCGCCGAGACGGCACTCGAGCTGGAGCGCCTCGCGGTCGAGGCCGGCCACGGGACCGTCGGCACGATCGGCGAGATCGACGTCGATCCGGGGCTCATCAATGCGATCGCCAGTTCCGTGAGATTCTCGCTCGACATCCGAGGACCCATCGACGACGCCTATCGTGGGGTGGCGGACGCGATCGGGGTGTTCGCGGTGGACGCCGCGCGGCGGCGTGGCATGCATGCCGAGATCCGGAAGCGCCAGACGCTCGCCGTGACCCCGCTCGACGCGGCGATAGTCGCTGCGCTCGAGGTAGCCGCAGCCGCTACGGGTGAGCCGTTCCGCCGCATGCACTCGGGGGCGGCCCACGACACGATGTGCGTTGCCGACCGCGTTCCGAGTGCAATGGTGTTCGTGCCGTGCAAGGAGGGGGTCAGCCACCACCCCGACGAGGAGGCCGATCCCGCTGACGCAGCGCTCGCAGCGGAGATCATCGTCAGCGCGATTGCCGCCCTCGGGGCCGGCTGAGCACGAGGACGGAACGCCAGAGGGCTCAGGCTCCTCTGACCGATTGGGAAGGCAACGCCAACGTGCTCGCGACCCACAGCGCCGCCATCGCCGCGAACGCCCACGTCCCGAAGTCGTGAGCGAACGCGATGCCGACGAGCGGGACGCCGACGAGGACCGTGAGCGCACCGGTTCCGTTGACGAGACCGATCGCCGTTGCGGGCGCCTCCGGGTGCAGCAGTGCTGCCCTTGTGAAGGACATCGCGAACGGGATACCGGCCGCTAGACCAACGAATATCGCGCCGACGAGAGCCACCGAGAGCGAGCCCGACGTGAGTGCAAGGGTGCCGATCGCCCCGACCATCGCCGCGACGATGATCCCCGTCCTCACCCGGTCAGGCCCACGATGATGTAACCAGCCGCCGAGCGGGCGCGAGACGACGCCCAGCACCAGCGTCAGGGCACCGATCGCACCGGCAGCTTCTGGCCCAAGGCCGGCATTGCTCTCCAGAAGCGTCACCACCCAGTTGGCGATCACAACGCTGAGCCCGAACGACCCCGCGAAGACCACTGCGAGGCGCAGGAGCCTCCGATCACGGACGAGCGCCGTCAGCGGGACTGCGCTCCCGACACGAGCAGCAGGACGCGTCGGGTGCGGTGCGAGCGCAAGGAGGCCGCCGGCGACCCCGGCCACGGCTATTGCCGAGACGAACGGCGCGCGCCACCCAATCCCTCCCTCGAGCGCCGGCACGACCGCGAGCGCGACACCACCGCCCGCAGTTGCAAGCCCACCGTAGAGGCCCTGTGCAAAGGGTGTGCCGGCGCTCGCGCGGACGAAGTCGCTGCCGCCGATGAAGCCGAGCGCCGTCCCCACACCAATGAGCGTGCGTGCGAGGAACAGCAGCCACGGCTCGAGTGCGGCGAGCGCGAGCGCATTGCAGGCGGCCATCACGACGAGCCCGGCAAAACAGACCCGGAGCGGTCCGAAGCGGTCGCTGAGCCGCCCCGCGGGCAGCTGCATCAGCAGGTGTGCAACGAAGAGGGCGGTCGTGAACAACCCGACCGTCGCCAGCCCGACGCCGTACGAGCCGGCGAGTTCGTCTGCAACCGCACCGGTGTCGGCGATGTTCCACCCCGCCGCGAATCCGACGGCGCTCGCGCCCGCGACCGCTCTCGCGATCATGAGCAACCCGCGACCGCGATGATGCGCATCGTGGTCGTAGACACCGTAAGAGCGTAGAGGCTCGGATGGACGCCGTCTTTCTCGGAATCCTCGCGGGCGCGCTCTTCGGCGCGATGACCGTGGCAGTGCGCGCCGGCCTCTTCCGCGGCGGTGATCCGGTACTCGGCAGCGCTGTGATGACGTCGTCTGCGTTCCTCGTGACTTCACTGATCACCCTTCTCGCGACGGGGATGGCCGATGCACCGTCGGAGCTCTGGCCGTTCCTTCTGATCGGGCTCGCCGTCCCCGGGCTCTCGCAGCTCGGCTTCATCCAGGCCGTGCGCTGGGTCGGTCCGTCGAGGACCGCCATCCTCGTCGGCACCGCGCCACTCCTTTCCGTCCTTCTGGCGATCGCTTTCCTCGGCGAGCCGCTCGAGCCCGTGCTGCTCGTCGGGACGGCGTTCGTCGTGCTCGGTGGGGTCGTTCTCGCCTTTGACCCGGGGCGGCCAGCAGGCTTCCGCAGGCTCGGGGTGATGCTCGCTCTCCTGTGCGCAACGGCATTCGCCTTCCGCGACAATGCCGTTCGCGGCGTCGCACGCGACATCGACGTGTCGCCGCTCGGCGCCGCAGCAGCGTCACTCCTTGGCGCGACCCTCGCGACCGGGATGTTCGTGCTCGTCGCTCGTCGCGGGGCCTACTCGCAGCTGCGCCTCGCGGCGAGATCGTTCCTGCCGGCGGGGTTGCTGCTCGCCCTGGCGTACGCGGCCCTCGTTGCTGGCTTCGACCGCGGGAGCGTCGGCATCGTTGCACCGCTCAACGCGACCCAGTCGCTCTGGGGCGTCGTCTTCGCCGCCCTGCTCTATCGCAATACCGAGGCGATCGGTCGTCGCACCGTGCTTGCGAGCGTTCTCGTCGTCGCCGGCGGCGTGCTCATCGGCGTCTTCCGCTAGCGATCCGGGCGGCGACGGCGTCGCCTACCTCGCGGGTCGTCGCGGCGCCACCGACGTCGCGCGTTCGAGGCCCCTCGCGGCAGACGTCTTCCAACGCGGCGAGGACAGCCGCAGCCGCGTCGATCTCGCCGAGATGCTCGAGCATCAGCGACGCGCTCCAGATGGCACCTGCCGGATTGGCGATTCCTCGTCCCGCGATGTCCGGCGCGGAGCCGTGCACGGGCTCGAACAGGCCAGGGGTGGTTGAGCCCGGCGCAAGGTTCGCGCTCGCCGCCGTCCCCATCCCGCCCTGGATCGCGGCCGCAAGGTCGGTGAGGATGTCGGCAAACAGGTTCGAGGCGACGACGACGTCGAGGCTTCCCGGGTCGCGCACCATGCGCGCGGCAAGCGCGTCGACGAGGACGCGTTCGTAGCGAACGGACGGGAACGCGGCAGCTACCTCCTCCGCGACCTCGTCCCACAGCACGTAGCCGAAGCGGGAGGCGTTCGACTTCGTCGCGCTCGTGACGACGCGGCGACGGCTCTCGGCGAGCGAGAACGCGTAGCGCACGACCCGCTCCACGCCGGCGCGCGTGAACACGCCTGTCTCGATGCCGACCTCCGAGGCGAGCCCCTCGTGCGCCCTCCCGCCCACACCTGCATACTCGCCCTCCGTGTTCTCCCGGACAAAGAGCATGTCGACGTCGGCCACCCCACGGCCGGCTAGCGGGCACGGGATCCCGTCCAGCAACCGCGCCGGCCGCACGTTGGCCCACAGGTCGAGCTTCTGGCGGATCGGGAGGATGATGCCCCAGAGCGAGACGTGATCGGGGACGGAGGGATCGCCGACGGCGCCCATCAGGCAGGCATCATGGGCGCGCAGGACGTCGAGGGCGTCCTCGGGCATCATGCGGCCGTGCTCGTGCCAGTAGGCCGAGCCCCACGGCAGCTCTGTCCACAGCAGCGGCAGGCCCAGCGTGTCGACGACGCGCCGTGCTTCCACGATCACTTCGGGGCCGACGCCGTCCCCGGCGAGCACGGCGACTCGGTGCGTCAAGCCGCCGCGCCCACGTTCCCCGGCACGCTCTCCACGAACGCGAGCGCCTCCTCGAGCCCGACGACATCGGCGTACTTCGCCTGGATGTCGAACAGGTTCGCATCGTGCGGCGCCTGGGCCCTGTCGCCGACGCACTCGCGCGGCACGATCGTCGGGAATCCATACTGCAGCAGGTCAATGGCCGTGGCGCGAATGCATCCGCTCGTGGTCGCTCCGCACAGAATCACCGAGTCGACGCCCTGCGAGACGAGCACGGAGGCGAGGTTGGTGCCGAAGAACCCGGACGCCCCCTTCTTCACGAGCACCGTCTCGTCTTCGCGGGGGTCGAGCCGTGGATCGATTGCCGCCCACGGGCCCCCGAGCTGGAGCACTCCGAGCGCAGGCACCTTCTGCATCCAGAGCCCGCCGTCCTTGAGGCTCTGCTCGAATGCGATCGTCGTATAGACGACCGGCAACCCCTTCTCGCGGGCTGCATCGAGAAGCCGCCGGGTTGCCTCCACCTGCATGCTCAGATCGGAGCCGAGCGGGCACTCCGGATCGGTGAACCCACACGAGAAATCGATCACGAGAATCGCGGGATGATCCCCGAGCTCGACCGCGTGCCCGAGACCCGCCTTCGCGTAGACCTCCCGCGCCGCCTCGTCCGACACGTCACGCCACCGCCAACGGCGTCGGCAGGAGCTCCTCGTCGACGCGCGCCCGCTTGACGAACTGTCCCGCGCCGGGCTTCGCCACGAGCTCGTCGTTCTCGACAATCACCTGACCGCGGACGAGCACGACCTCGGGTGCCCCCGTGACCTCGGTGCCCTCGAACAGGTTGTAGTTGACGTTGGTGTGGTGGGTGGCCGCTGAGATCGTGAGCTTCTTGTTCGGATCCCAGATCACGATGTCCGCGTCCGAGCCCGGCGCGATCGTGCCCTTGCGTGGATAGAGCCCGAACAGCTTGGCGATGTTCGTCGAGACGAGCTCGACAAACCGGTTCGGCGTGATTCGACCGGTCGAGACGCCGAACGTCCAGAGCATGTGCAGCCGGTTCTCGATTCCAGGCCCGCCGTTCGGGACGACCTGGAACTCGCGCCCGTTGATCCCCTTCTGCTCGGGCCAGTTGAACGGGCAGTGGTCGGTCGAGACGGCCGAGAGGGCGTCCGTCTGGATCGCCTTCCAGAGATGCTCCTGGTGCTCCTTGGGCCTCGGCGGCGGCGTGTAGATGTACTTCGCGCCTTCCCAGTTCGGTGCCTCCATCATCGACTCGTCGATGAAGAGGTACTGGGTGCAGGTCTCGCCCCAGACCTTCCAACCCTTCTCCCGCGCTAGAGCAATCGGTTCGACCGACGGCTGACAGGACACATGCACGACGTAGAGCGACGCACCGGCTACGCGGGCGAGTTGAATCGCTCGGTTCGTCGCCTCGGCCTCAGTTTCCATCGGCCGGCTGCGGGCGTGCCAGACCGGGTCGGTGTTCCCGGCGGCCACCGTCTCCTTGACGATGATGTCGATCGCGTCACCATTCTCGGCGTGCACCATCACGAGCGCGCCGGTGTCATGGGCGACCTGCATCACCTTGAAGAGCGTCTCGTCGTCAACCATGACGGCGCCCTTGTAGGCCATGAAGAGCTTGTAGGAGGTAATTCCCTCGTCGGGCAGCTTCGCGAGATCCTCGAGAGTGCCGCCCGTGTGCAGGTCGGTGACGGCGATATGGAAGCCCACGTCGATGACCGGCGGGCAGCGCTCGATCTTCTCGTGGTACTTGGCCAGCGCCTCGGCGAAGGTGTCGCCTGGTGTCTGAACGCAGAAGTCGATCAGCGTCGTCGTGCCACCGAAGGCGGCAGCCGTTGTCCCCGACGTGAAGTCGTCGCACGTTGTGGTGCCGCCGAAGAACATCTCGATGTGCGTGTGCGGGTCGATAGCGCCGGGCATCACGATCTTCCCGGTCGCGTCGATCGTCCGCTCGGCCGAGACGTCGAGCGACCGGCCGATCATCGAGATCGCGCCGTCCTCGATGAACACGTCGGCAACGTAGTCGTCTGCCGCCGTGATGATGCGCCCACCCTTGATCAGAATCGACATGTGCGTCACGCTCCTCTCCACGGATTGCTCCCTGGGTGTATACGCCGAGCCGCCCTCCGCCGTCAACCGGCTAGCGGCGGCCTCCGCTCGTGCCAGTCGGTCAACGTTTGGTACGCATGGGCCAGGCGCAGGACGGTCGCCTCTGCAAACCGATGCCCGACCAGTGCGAGGCCGACGGGAAGGCCGTCGACGAATCCGCAGGGGACACTCACGACGGGGAGGCCGGCAAGCGTCCACGGTGAGCTCGTCGGAATCACGCTGAGCCGGTAGAGCATCTCCTCGCCGCCCACCTCGACCGTGTCCTCGCCGATCCGCGGCGGCGTTGTCAACATCTGAGGGGCCACGAGTGCGTCGAATCGCCCCATCACTCCCGCGAGTCGCTCGCAATACCAGCGACGGGCGCGACGGCCCGTGACACCCGCCGTAACAGGTAGAAGCAGACCCGCCAGCAGTCGCGCACGAACATCCGGGCCGTACTCGTCGAGCCGGGACCGGAGCCATGGCAGGTGCACCTCGGCGGCCTCCGGGAGCATGATCAGCGGCAGAATCGCGCCGGCCTCATCGAGGAGCGGTACCTCGACGTGTTCGACGACGGCGCCTGCCGCCGCCAGCTTCTCGACGGCCTCTCGCACCGTCGAGCCGATCCTGGGATCGGCCCTGTCGATGAGCGCCGACACCACGCCGACGCGGAGCCCGTCGGCCCCTCGCTCGAGCTCGTGCCGGTACGACGGCACGGGCAGATCCGCCGTCGTCGGATCGCGCGGATCATGGCCTGCGATCGCCTCGAGCACGATGGCGCAGTCCTCGGCGCTCGGCGCTATCGGGCCGACGGTATCGAGGGTGAAGGAGACTGGCACCACGCCCCTGTTGGAGACCCGACCGGAGGTCGGACGGATACCCGTGACGCCACAGAAAGATGCGGGGATGCGGATCGAGCCGGCCGTATCGGTGCCGAGCGTCGCGGGTACGAGCCGGGCCGCTGCGGCGGCGCCGCTGCCGCCACTCGAGCCGCCGCAGATCCGATCGGTCGCCCACGGATTCCTCGCCGGGCCGAAATACGGACTCGTCGTCATTGCCCCGAGGGCGAACTCGTGCGTATTGAGCTTGCCGACCACGACCGCCCCAGCCGACCGCAATGCCTCGACGGTCGCAGCATCGGTTCGCGCGACGTGCTCGGCCAGGATGCGGGAAGCCGCTGTTGTCCGCGCCCCGGCGACGTCGATCACGTCCTTGACGGCGATCGGCACACCATGGAGAGGGCCACGCGATGGGCCGCTGTCGAGGGCGTCTGCCTCGGCGAGGGCCTCGTCAGCCCGGACGCTGATCAGCGAGTTGAGCTCGGGATCGATCTCGGAGATGCGCCGCAGGCTCTCCTCGACAGCAGCACGTGCGCTCAGCTCGCCTGCTCGAATCCGATCGGCGAGCGAGACCACGCTCATGGCAGATACCGCCCTGCGGGTGGGGTTTCGGGTGGCAACGCCGCTTCGATCTCGGACAGATGAACGAGCACGGTCGCGAGGAACGCCTGCACCGCTTCGAGGTCGGCGTCGCTCGGCGTCACACCCTGACGAAGAGCGAGTTCGCGAAGCGTGGAGAGCGAGGTAGGATTGGCTTCCATGCCGATCTACGAATACCAGTGCACCGCATGTAAGAAGCGCTTCGAGGAGTACCTGGCGATGTCGACCAGCCCCGAGCCACCGTGTCCGAGTTGCGGGTCAGCAGCCGTGGAGCGGAAACTATCCCGAATCAACACGGAGTGGCTCCCGAGCGACGTGGCCTGGGATCGCGTCGGTCGCAGCTGGGACTGAGCTCGCTCATCCTCACGTAGCGCTCCTCCATCTCGATTGCTCTCCGAGAGGAGCTTCTAACACAACGGGCGCGGGACGGCATTGTGTTAGAACGAGTCTCCGTAGACCTTCGCATGCAACTCAGCCGCTGCCCGAGGAGGATTCATGCCATCTGCCGTGCTCGCCGACGAGACCAGGCTGTACTACGAGCTGACCGGCCCGGAGGACGGCCCAGTCGTGATCCAGTTCGGCGGCGGGCTCTTCGGCCGACACAATTTCGGAGCCGTCAACGACGGGTTCCGCGAGAACGGGTTCCGACTGCTCTCCTTCGATGCCCGGGGGTACGGCGCGTCGAGCACGCCCCGTGAGCAGTATACGATCGAGATGTGGGCTCACGATGGAGCTCAGCTCCTCGACGCCCTGAGCCTCGAGAGGGTGCTGGTCCACGGCACCTCGATGGGCGGCATGATCGCGATCGCGTTCGCAGCACTGCACGGCGACCAAGTGATCGCGGCCTGCGCCGACGTTGCCTTCGCCAAGCCAGACATCTACCGACGGACGCTGTTCCGCGTCTGGCGCAGGATGGCGGAGACCATGACGTGGGACGACTTTTCCGACCACGTCACGACGCAGGCAGTCGGCGCCGGCTTCCTCGAAAGCGAGGCAGGCGCAGGCACCTTCGATCTCGTGCGTGCTGTGATCGGCTTGAACGACCCGTACACCGTGCGGCAGGCGTGCATCGCGATGGAGGAGATGGACCTCTCGCCGCTCGTGCCGCAGATCTCGACACCCCTCCTGATGACGAATGGGACCCACGACATCCTTTGCCCGCCCGTCCTCGCGCCGTCCGGCCTCGGTGCCAGGCAGATGGCGGGCATGAACGAGCACATCACAACCCACGAGTTCCCGGACATCGGCCACGCCGACCTCCTCGAGTGCCCCGACGACGCCGTGCGGCTCGTGTCCGCCTTCTTCCGCGAGCACCTCGAGGCTTGAGCCTGTTATACGATCGGCTTCACGAACCCCGTTTCACGAACCCCAGGGAGGATCGGCATGAGCACTGCAACAACCACCTGGACGCGCGAGAGCCTCGCCGCCGCGCCGCAGACCTACTTCGACGCAGTCGACGCGATGGACCTCGACGGCGTCCTCACCCACTTCGCGGACGACGCGACGCTCACCGTCCAGACGGATAACGTCACCTTCACAGGCGCCTCCGAGATCCGGCGCATGTTCACCGACTTCTTCGACGCGTCGACGTCGATCCGCCACGAGCTGCGCAATGTTGTCGTGGAAGAGGCGGCCGGCAAGGTCGCGACTGAACAGGGATACATCGGCGAGTTGAAGGACGGCGCGAAGAACGACATGCACAACTGCAACTTCTTCTCGTTCGACGCCGACGGGAAGTTCCAGCGCGTCATCATCTGGATGGCAGGGACGAACCCCCTCAAGTAGAGGGTGCCGGTGGATCCGTCCCCTGCCGGCGGCTCCGTGCCGTCAGTGGGCGGTCACTGACTCCACGCCGGCGCAACTTTCGAACGGCTCGATCTCGGCCAGATACCGCAGGACCTGCTCGAGTGGCTCGACGTCGCCGAACTTCGCGTCGATGTCGAACAGGTTCCACTCGACGACGCCGGGGACGCGATCACCGACTGCCTCGCGGACGACGATCGGCCGGAAGCCTTCTGCGATCGCGTCTTCGGTCGTGTGCCGCACGCAGCCGGCCATGGTGACGCCGGTGATGATCACCGTGTCGACCCCGTGGGCCGTGAGATAGCTCGACAGGTGCGTGCCGTGAAAGCCGCTGGCGCGCTTCTTGACGATCACCATCTCGCCCGGATGGGGTGCGATGCGGCTGTCGATCTGCACCTCGTCGGTGCCGACCTTCAGGAGCTCGACCGGGATCTTGCGCACCCACAGCCCCATGTCGGAGCTCGGCCCCTCGACGTCATCGTACGCAGTGGTGGTGAAGACGACGGGGATGCCCTTGGCCCGGCCGGCCTCGTTCAGTGCCTGCACCGCGGGGATGATGGTGTCCATTCCGTCGCAGGAGAAGGCGTGGTCCGGGCGCGTCCAGGCATTTGCGAGATCGATGTGCACGAGCGCCGGCCGACGGCCGTAGCCGACGCGGCGCTGGAAGCCGCGCTCCCGATAGATGCCGGTGTCAGCGTCGAAGATGGTGCGGAGGGCGGCCAGGACTTCGGCGTCGGCGCTCACAGAACTCTCCTCATTGTCGGGGTGGCGGTGGGTGAGTCGTCTGCCAGTGTCGCGCAATGTCCGCCCGCGTGGCAACCCAGACATCGTCGCACGCGTTGACGTGCTCGAGGAAGCGTGCGAGTCCCGGGGCGCGCCCCGGCCGGCCGACAATGCGGCAGTGCAACCCGACCGACAGCATCCGGCCCCCCTCAGCTCGCAGCTGCTCCAGCGAATCGATCAGATACTCCGCGAAATCCCCGGCCGTGACGAAGCCGTTCGGGAGCAGAAACTTGAAGTCGTTGGCGTCGAGCGTGTACGGGATGACGAGGTGCGCGTGCCCTCCGACGTCCGCCCAGTACGGGAGCTCGTCCGCGTACGCGTCGGAGTCGTAGATCAATCCTCGATCCTCGACAACGAGACGCCTGGTCGCCTCCGACCCGCGGCCCGTGTACCACCCGACGGGCCGGACGCCGCAGGCGCGTTCGATGGCCTCGAGTGATCGTCGCATGTGCGCGCGCTCCTCGTCCTCCGGCATCTCTCCGTAATCGATCCAGCGCCAGCCGTGACTCGCCACCTCCCAGCCGGCAGCGATCATTGCACGCGCCGCTGCGGGGTTCCGCTCGAGCGCCTGGCCAACCGCGAACACCGTTAGCGGTAGCCCGTGCGCGGTGAAGATGCGGTGGACGCGCCAGAACCCGGCACGGCTGCCGAACTCGAACATCGATTCCGTGTTGAGATTGCGCCGCCCCTCGGTCGGAGGCGCACCGACGACCTCGTGAAGGAATGCCTCCGATGCCGGATCGCCCTCGAGCGGTGTGTTCTCCCCACCCTCCTCGTAGTTGAGCACGAAACTGAGCGCGACTCTGGCTCCATTCGGCCAGCGCGGGTCAGGTGGTGTCGGGCCGTAGCCGACGAGATCTCGGCCTGTCATGTCGATCTCCCCGAAGACGCCGGCCCTGGCGAGCTTCTCCACCCGCTCGGGCGCGTACCCACAGAGGCTCTCGAGGACCGATCCGGTGTGCTCGCCACGGTGAGGGCTGCGTTCCGGCTCACGCTCCAGGCGCTCCCCGCCGGATGCGAGTCGCAGAGGAGTCCGAATCGAACGAACCGTCCCTAGCGAGGGATGCTCGTACTCGACGATGTCGTCTCGGGCGACCGTCTGCGGGTCGACGAGTGCCTCGGCGACCGTGTTCACCCGAGACGCCGGCACACCGGCGGCGACGAGTGCGTCGATCCATTCCTGCGCGGGACGGGCGCGGAACGCGTCCTCGAGAACGGGCACCAGCTCGTCGCGATTGGCGTTACGTCCGGCCATCGTCGAGAACCGCTCGTCCTCGCTGAGATCGGGACGTCCGATGACGGCACAGGTGCGCTCCCAGAAGCTCTGCTTCGCCGCGGCGACCACGAACCAGCCGTCGGAAGCCTCGAAGTTCTGGAACGGAACAATCGTCGGGTGGGCGCTGCTCGCGCGGCGCGGCGGCACATACCCGTGCGTCGCCGCCCACGGCCCGATGTACATCAACTCATGGAGCGCCGTCTCGAAGAGCGATACGTCGCAGTCGCAGCCAACCCCCTCACGACGCGCTCGCCAGATGCCCGCCAGCACCGCAATCGCAGATGCGTAGCCGCCCGAGAGGTCGACGAGCGAGAGCCCGCTCTTCGTGGGAGGTCCTCCGGGGTCGCCCGTGAGGCTCTGCCAGCCTGCAAGCCCCTGCATCATGTAGTCGTAGCCGCCCTCCGAGGCACGCGGACCGGACATACCGAAGCCGGACAGGGAGCAGCAGACGATCGCTGGATTGACGTGTTGGAGCTGGTCGTAGGTGAGGCCGAGCTTGTGCGGCTGGTCGCCACGGAGATTCGAGTACACGGCGTCGCAAACGCGCACCAGATCATGTAGCACCTCCATCGCGTCCTCGTGGCGAAGATCGAGCGAGATACTCTTCTTGCCGCGGTTGAACGTCTCGAAGAAGAGCGAATCCTCGCCTTCTTGAAACGGCGGCACGTAGCGGCCGACGTCTCCGTCGGTCGTCGGATCCTCGATCTTGATGATTTCTGCACCGAGGTCGGCGAGCTGAAGCGTCCCCCACGGCCCCGCGCCGAACTGCTCGACGGAAATGATCCGGACATCGCTCAACGGGAGCGTCAAGGGATCACCTGGGGCGCGGGTGGCGGCTCACGGAGCGATACTCTCATGCTGTGGAGTCCGTGCGGTTCTACTACGACGTCGTCTGCCCGTACTCGTACCTCGAGTCGCATGTCGTGGCTGCGGCCGAGGGGGCCGGCTCGATCGCCGTCGAGTGGCTGCCGTTCGAGCTGCGGCCCGCTTCCCGGCCGCTGCTCGAGGTACGCGGCGATCACCTTCGGGTCGACTGGACGCAGCACGTCTACCGGAGAGCGCTCGCAGCCGGAGTGGAGATCCACCTACCCCGTTTCCAGCCACGCTCGACCCTCTCCCTCGCCGCGTGCCTGTGGGCGGGGGATCACGGTCGCCTGCACGCATTCAAGGCGGCACTCTACGAGGCGTTCTTCTGCGAGGGGGAGGACATCTCGAGCGAGGCGCAGATAGCTCTGGCGGCAGAACGCGCCGGGCTCGATCCGGCCGGGGCCGTCGGGGCAGCGTACGACCCGATGCGGATCGCACAGATCGCCGAGATTCGGGGCGAGGCGGATCGCGCCGGGGTTCGCGGCGTTCCGTCGCTTGTGACCGCGGATGGACGCGTGCACTGGGGCATGGGGGGCGTCGAGCGGCTGCTCGCCGGCGAACCGCTCATCCCACGCACCTAGACCATTTCGAACTCGGCGTTGCCGGCGACCGACACCGGCTTGTTCTCCTGTGGGAGACGGTCGCGGTAGAAGTCGGTCAGCGAGGTGCCGCGGGGGTTCGACCTCAGCTCCGTGCGGAGCGCCTCCGTCGCCCTCGCATCGATCTCGAGCGTCCGCTCGTCCCGGAACACGACGCCGTACGCCTCCCGTGCCAGCTCGATCGTGGTGAAGTCATCGAGGACGTCCTCGCGCACGGCCTCGGCAGGTCGGTCGAGCGGATCGCCGTATCCGGCGGCGTTCGGCTCCCGGAACTCGATGAACTCCCCGGCAGCGAACGGGATGCCGGTGACCTTGGCGGGGAGATCCTCCGACCGCTCCGTGTCGGGGTTCTTGCGACAGGAGGCGACGAGGCCGTCCCAGCCGCCGAAAATGCCCCTGGGAGGATCGGTCTGCCGATCGCCCTCACACGAGTAGACGCCGTCCACGAGGAACCTGTTGCGGCGGATGATTCCGATACCGCCCCGCCAGCGTCCCGGAGCTGCAGGCTCGGGGCGCAACTCGTACTGGTCGCACCGGATCGGGAAACGCAGGTCGAGCTCCTCGATCGGGTTGTTGCGCGTATTCGCCATCAGGTTGTCGACCGAGTCCATCGCGTCCTTGCCGAATCGACCGCCGTAGGAGCCCTCGTTCACCTCGAGATAGAGCCAGTACTCGCCCATCTCCTCCGAGAAGCCGGAATACGCGCAGAAGTGGATCCCCGCCGAGTTCCCGGCGGTGACTCCCTCCGGGAGAGCATCCGCGAGAGCAAGGATGGTGTTGTCGACGACCCGCTGCACCTGGCAGAAACGCGAGAAGCAGGCCCGCGGGAACGTCGGGTTGTAGATCGTTCCTTTCGGTGCGATCACCTTGACCGGTCTGAAGACACCATCGTTCTGAGGAACGTGCTCGGGAAACGTCACCTCGTCGAGCAGGATCGTGCGCACCGCGTAGTAGGCGCCGACGAGAAGCGACCCCTCGTACGGGACGTTGTAGCCGGTCGGCACCTCCGCATTCGAGCCGGTGAGATCGATGGTGATCTCGTCGCCCTCGACGATGACCTTGGTCTCGACCCGCAACCGCACACCGCGGTTGCGCGCGTCGTCGTCCAGCCACCCGGTCGGAGCCTTGTACTCGCCGTCGGGCAGCGCGCGAATCTGCTCGCGCAGCATGTTCTCCGAGTAGTCCATCCAGTTGTAGGCAGCGCTCATCACGGTGTCCGCGCCGTAGCGCTGGAAGAGCCGCAGCATCCGATCGCGACCGAGCTGGCAGGCGGCCATCATCGCGTTCATGTCGCCTCGGTTCATCGTGACCGTACGAACGTTGTCGAAGATCATCTTGTCGAGATCCTCGTTCAGCTCCCCTGCCTGGTACCAGCGGAGCCCGTCGTAGATCTTCGCCTCGGCGTAGACGTCGAAGGCGTCGGCGTTGATCCCAGGAAACGAACCACCGACGTCGAGGACGTGAGCGGTGACGGCGGCGAACCCGTAGAGCTCGTCGTCGTGGAAGATCGGCACCGCCACCGCGATGTCCGGACTATGCGACGCCCCGTAATACGGGTTGTTGTGGATGATCACATCACCCTCGACGATCTTCCCTTCGAGGTGGCGCATGAACCCGCGGATGTACCACGGCAGCGAACCGATGTGCATCGGCGTCGAGTCGGACTCGCAGAGCTCTCGCCCCTGCGCGTCGAAGATGCCGGCGCCGAGATCCTCGGACTCGCGGATGATCGACGAGTAGGACATCCGGAACAACACCCCCGCCATCTCCTTCGCTATCGCGTGGTAGGCGCCGCCGAGCACCCGCATCGTGATCGGGTCGACGTCCACCCGCTCGAGCTCCGGTGGGCCCGGGTGCTTCCCCAGCTCGTATTCGAGCGCGGACATGTTCACACTCCCTTGTGGGTCGGAACGGTTGCCGATGCCGCAATCGCTTTCGCCTCTGCCGAAGCGCCGACCTCGATCACGATGTTCCCGTGACGATCGATGTGGGCCTCGATCCCGGGAGGGATCACGGTCGTCGAGTCGTACTGGTTCACGATCGCCGGACCAACGAGGCGATTCCCTGCCCGTAGCTCCGCCCGATCGTAGTAACGGGTCGGGACCTGCTCGAGCGTCGTGTCGACGAGGAACCACGCGTCACCCTCGAAGCGAAGCGCCTCGTCAGGTGACTCCCCGCCCGCTTCGATCTCCGGGGTCGAGAGTTGCGGCATCAGGCCGATGCCGCGCACGCGGATGTTCGGGACCTCGATGTCGGAGTCCTCGAAACGCCGCGAGTACTCGCGCTCGTGGATGTCGTGGAAGTTGCTCCGGAGTGCGTCGACCCAGGCTTGGTCGATCGGCCCCGGGCCGACATCGACTCGAAGCTCGTACCCCTGGCCCAGGTAGCGGGCGTCGACGATCCGCTGCACGACGACGCTGTCGACGGGGATGCCGTCCTCTGCGAGCTGGCCCGTGGCCTGCACCTCGAGCTCCTCGAATCGCCGCTGCAGCGCGTCCGCGTCGAGCTTCGAGAGTCGCTGGTACGTCGTTGCTGCGTACTCGTAGACCATGTCCGTCGCGACGAGCCCCATGGCCGCCGCAATACCTGGGTAGAGCGGAACGACGACGTTCGGGGTCCCAACCTCGACCGCGATCGGCACCGCGAAGAGCGGGCCTGCCCCGCCCTCGGCAACGAGTGCGAAGTCGCGTGGGTCGAAGCCCTTGCGAACCGAATTCTCCTCGATCGACTGCACCATCGAGTGCGAGAGGATCTGCACGGCGCCCATCGACGCCTCCTCGACGCTCATGCCGAGAGCGTCTGCCGGACCATCCTCGAATGCCTTGCGCGCCGCCTCCCGATCGAGCGACATCCCGCCGCCGAGGAATGCCTCGGGAAGGAGCCAGCCGAGGTTGACCATCGCGTCGGTCGCGGTCGCCTCGGTGCCGCCCCGACCGTAAGCGGCCGGGCCTGGCACGGCGCCCGCTGAACGCGGCCCGACTCGGAAGATGCCGCCCCCGTCGACGTACGCGATCGAGCCACCGCCGGCGCCTATCGTGTCCACGTCGACCATCGGGATCATCGCCTGATACGGCCCGACCTTGGTGTCGAGCAGGTGCTTCATCCGGAGGCGGCCCTCCTGAGCGAGACCGATGTCGGCCGATGTTCCGCCGACGTCGAGCGTGATCACGTTGTCGAAGCCCGCCTGCCGACCTGCCCAGATACCGCCGACGACTCCCGCCACGGGGCCGGACATGAGCAGCGTCACGGGCCGCTTGATCGCCGCCTCGGCCGTCGCCACCCCTGAAGCCGACGTCATGAGGTGGAGCCCCGTGCGCACCCCGAGCCCTGCTAGCTCCTCCTGGAGGCGCGCGACGTACGAGGCGACCTTCGGGCCGACGTAGGCGTTCAGCCCCACTGTCGAGAATCGCTCGTACTCTCGATACTGGGGGATCACCTCACTCGAGACGGAGACGAAGGCTTCGGGGAACTCCTCGCGCACGATCTCGGCGACCCTCTGCTCGTGGACCGGGTTGAGGAACGAGAACAGAAAGCAGACGCACACCGCCTCGACACCGGCTTCTTTGAGTGCGCGAACCTGCTCGCGTGCCTTGTCCTCGTCGAGCGGGACGAGCACGGAGCCGTCTCCCTTGATCCGCTCGGGCACTGTCAGCCGGTAGCGTCGGCGAACGACCGGGTATCGCTGCCAGGGGAGATCCTGGTAGTTCGAGAAGTTGAGCGGCTTCTTGTGCCGGGCGATGTGGAGGATGTCTCGGTACCCCTCCGTCGTGATCATCCCGACCGTCGCACCGGTGTGCTCGATCACGATGTTCGTCGCGATCGTCGTCCCATGGAACACCTGATCGAGCTCGGACGGGTCGGCGCCGGCGTCCGCGGCCAACTCCCGAATCCCCTGGATCGTTCCGAGCGAGGGATCCTCCGGGGTGGTCGGAAGCTTGTGTACCCGGATCACGCCGGCCTCGTCATCCACATAGATCAGGTCGGTGAACGTACCGCCTACGTCGACACCCACGCGTTTCACTTTCGACCTCCCGTCGTCAGGACGATCTTCCCGAAGAACTCCCTGCTCTCCATGAGCTCGGTCGCTTCCTTCGCCTGTTCGAGCGCGAACGTGGCTGCAACCTGAGGTTGGAAAGCGCCCCTCGCTATCAGCGCAAAACAGGTCTCGACCTCACTGCGGTCGAACACGAATGAGCCGATCACCGTGAGCTGCCGCCGGAAGAACGGGATGATGTCGAAGGGGACGACCTCGCCGGCGTGAGCGCCGCAGGTTACGAGACGCCCGTCCTTGGCCAGCGAGTCGAGCCCCTTCTGGAACAGCTCGCCGCCGACGTGCTCGTAGACGATGTCGACCCCGTGACCGCCGGTAGCGTTCATGACCTCCTCGACGACGTCCTGCGTCGTGTAGTTGATGCCGACGTCGAGGCCGAGTCCGATTGCACGCTCGAGCTTGTCGTCCCGACTGGAGCTGCCAATGACGAATGCTCCCGCGTGCTTCGCGACCTGCACTGCCGCAGAGCCGATCCCACTGCCGACGGAGTTGATGAGCACCGTCTGCCCGGGCCGGATCCCCGCGCGCGTGACCAACATGTGCCAGGCCGTTCCGAACGCGATGAGAGCAGCAGCCGCCTCGACGTCAGTCACGCCATCCGGGATGCGGATCAGCTGCGAGGCCTTACAGGTGATCATCTCCGCATAGGCGCCGCCGGAGCCCATGCCGATGAACCACGCCGGCGCCGTGCAGATCGATTCGCGCCCAGTGCGACAGTAGATACAGCTCCCGCACGTGGCGATCAGATACGCAGCGACACGATCGCCGATCGCCCAGCCTTCGACCCCGTCGCCCAGTGCCGAGATCCTTCCTACCGGCTCGACTCCGACCGTATGGGGAAACGTGATCGGAAAGCGCGAGATCCCCTGGCGCACGTCGACATCCAGATGGTTCAGAGCCGTAGCAGTGATATCGACGAGGACCTCACCCGGGCCGGGAACCGGATCGGAGAGCTCTTCGATCTGGAGAACGTCAGTCGTGCCGAACTCGTGAATGACGACCGCCTTCAAGGCCATGCTCCTCTCGCGTTGGTATGGATTTGTGTTTATCCCGGACATTCGCGATTCTGTCAACATCGATGACCTCGCTCCGGACCGTCCGCTCGATCCTCTTCGCACCCGGTAGCGACGAACGCAAGCTCCGTCGCGCGATCGAGACGACCGCCGACGCGGTTGTCGCCGATCTCGAGGATGCGGTCGCGCCGGCGCGGAAGGACGAGGCCCGGACGCTCGTGACGTGCGTGCTCGGGGACGCACGATCCGCGACAGCGATGATGGTTCGTGTCAACAGCGCCGACAGTCCACACTTCGAGCGCGACCTCGAGCTCGTGGAGAATCTGTCCCTGCAGGCGATCGTGCTGCCGAAGGCGACGCCCGAGAGTATCGACGCGCTCGGGCGAAGCGGCCCGCCGGTGATCGCAATCGTGGAAACGGCTCAGGGCCTGCGTCTCGCCTACGAGACGGCTTCGCACCCACGTGTCGAGGCCCTCGTCCTGGGTGCCGTCGATCTCGGGCTCGAGCTCGGCCTCGAGCCGCGACCCGACGGACAGGAGGTGCTCTTCGCACGCTCCAAGCTCGTCATGGATTCAGCGGCCGCCGGGATCAGAGGCCCTTTCGACCTCGTCCATGTCGACGTCCGCGACGACAGCGGCCTCGAAGCCGAGTCACGACTCGCGCGTTCGCTCGGTTTTCGCGGAAAGGTGTGCATCCATCCGGCCCAGGTCGATATCGTCAACGCCGTCTTCACCCCGGGCGAGGACGAGCTCGCGCATGCTGCGCGGGTGGTAGAGGTATACGCGCAGGGAATCGCCGAGGGCCGTGGCGCGATCGCTCTCGACGGTGAGATGATCGACCTTCCAGTGGTGGAGCGTGCCCGCCAGCTCATTGCCGACCAGAAGAGGAGGGTGCTCGATGCAGACTGACTCGCCTGCCGCACCGAAGGAATGGCGGGGTCGCTTCTACGAAGACTTCGCCCGCGGCGACGTCTTCCGGAGCCGGTTCGGCCGCACGGTCACACAGACCGACAACATCTGGTTCACCTGTCTCACGATGAATACGAACCCCATGCACTTCAGCGAGCCGTTTGCCGCCCGCACACGCTTCGAGAAGCCGCTCGTCAACAGCGCTTTCACGCTGGCGCTCGTGACGGGCCTGACCGTTCCGGATACCAGCGAGAACGCGGCCGCCAACCTCGCCTGGACCGATATCAAGCTCCCGAAGCCCGTCTTCGAGGGCGACACGCTCTGGGCCGAGAGCGAGATCCTCGAGGTGCGCGAGTCGGGCTCGAACCCGAGCGTCGGGATCGTCTCGATGCGCTGCCGGGGAATCAACCAGCGCTCGGAGGTCGTGATCGAATTCAACCGGACATTCATGGTCTACCGTCGCGGCGCCCCGGAGGCCGCCGACGGGTTCCCGCATTCCGACGACGACTGGACGGTGTGAGAGCGGCTGCCCGCAGCTTGCTCTCACACCAGACAAGGAGGCTCAGATGTCGACTGCCGCCAGGACTATCGCCGAGTGGAGCTCGGCGATCTCGATTGCTGACATCCCAGACGACGTCCTGACGGACGCCAAGCTTCACGTGCTCGACACGCTCGGCTGCGGGCTTGCCGCTCACGCCGGCGGCGTCGCGACCGAGGGCCGCGCCACGATGGCCGAGCTCGGCGGAGAGCCACAGGCGACCGTGATCGGCTCGGATCGACGGCTGCCGGCCGCAAACGCCGCTTTTGCAAACGCGATGCTGTGCCATGGGCTCGATTTCGACGACACTCACTCGGATTCGGTCAGCCATATCTCGACGGTGATTTCCCCCGCGGCCCTCGCTGCTGCCGAGCAGGCAGGTGCCGGCGGTCGCGATACCCTGGCCGCGATCGTCGCCGGCAACGAGGTCGTCTGCCGGATCGGGATGGCGGCATCGGGAGCCTTCCACGCGCGCGGGTTTCACCCAACCGCGATCTGCGGTGTGTTCGGCGGCGTCGCGACGGTCGGGCGGATCGCGGGAGCGGATGTCGCCACGACGACGAGCGCACTCGGGATCGCAGGCTCGTTCGCGGGGGGTCTGTTCGCGTATCTCGCAGACGGGACACCGACGAAGCCGATGCACCCGGCCTGGGCTGCACACGGCGCCCACCTGGCCGCACGGCTCGCCGCGCACGGGGCAGCCGGGCCGCAGACGGTGCTCGAGGGGAAGTTCGGGCTCTATCACGCATTTCTTGCCGCCGAGGAGGGCGAGATCGACATTGCCGCGCAGCTCGCCGATCTAGGGTCTCGCTGGGAGACGCCCCGGATCGCCTACAAGCCGTTTCCGGTCTGCCACTTCATGCACGGCTCGCTCGGTGCGACGGCCGAAGCGGCCGAGGGGCGGACGTTCTCGCCGGACGAGATCGAGGACGTGCTCGTCTCCGTGCCGGAAGCGGGAGTGTCGCTCGTGCTCGAACCGGCCGACCAGAAGCGGACTCCGCGCTCGGAATACGAAGGCAAGTTCTCGCTGCAGTACTCGGTAGCGTCGATGCTCGTGCGCGGCCACGTCGCCGTCTCCGACTTCACCGACGAGGCGATCGCCGATCCACCCGTGCTCGCCGTCGCGGCAAAGGTGCGCTACGAGACGCGCGAGTACCCCACCTATCCTCAGGCCTTCCCGGGCGGGGTCGTCGTCCGTCTCTCCGACGGAACCTCGTTCGAGGCGGACTACGCCTATCAGAAGGGTGGGCCGGAGAATCCGCTCTCGGCGGCCGAGGTGCGGGAAAAGTTCCGCGGGAACGCAGCCCTGGCGCTTCCGGATCGCGCCGTCGAGGCGCTCGAGGATGCAGTCCTCGGGCTGGAGGATCACGACGATATCTCGGTGGCTCTCGCCCCGCTCGCATTCGGCGCAGCGGTACCCGCGTGACGGTGGCGCGCGCTTGAACCTCACGGCCGAGCAGCAAGAGATCATCGCCGCGGTGCGCGAGTTCGTCGATCGCGACGTCGTTCCTGTCGCATCCGAGCTCGAACACGCCGACGAGTACCCAGAGGCGATGGTCGAGACGATGCGCGAGATGGGCCTCTTCGGGACGACGATTCCCGAGGAGTACGGCGGGCTCGGGCTCGGGCTCGACACCTACGCGTTGATCGTGATGGAGATCTCGCGCGGCTGGGTGACACTCTCCGGGATCCTCAACGGCTCGTTCATCGCGGCGACGATGATCCGGCTGCACGGAACGGAGGAACAGAGGCAGCGATTCCTGCCCCGGCTCGCGTCGATGGAGCTCCGCTCGTCGTTCTCGATGACCGAGCCCCATGCCGGCTCGGATGTCCAGGCAATCCGGACAACCGCTACCCGCGACGGCGACGACTACGTGATCGACGGTCAGAAGATGTGGGTGACGAACGGCTGGCGGTCCGGGATCGTGATGCTCCTCGCGAAGACCGACTCCGAAGCCGATCCCGCGCACACGGGGATGACCGGGTTCATCATCGAGAAGGAGCCGGAGACGAACCCAGCCGGGCTGACGATCCCCATGCCCGGGCTGAAGAAGCTCGGCTACAAGGGCGTGGAATCCACGGAGCTCGTGTTCGCCGGCTTTCGCGCCCCGGCAGCGAGCGTCCTCGGGGGCGAGGCGGGCGTCGGGCAGGGATTCAAGTACTTCATGAGCGGGATCGAAGTCGGCCGCGTCAACGTCGCCGCGCGCGGCGTCGGCCTCGCCCAGGCAGCCCTCGACGATGCGCTCCGCTACGCGACGGAGCGCGAGGCGTTCGGCAAGAGGATCGGCGACCATCAGGCGGTGCAGATGATGCTCGCGAAGATGGCGACCCGCGCCGAGGCGGCGCGCCTGCTCACGATCCAGGCCGCGCAGAAGAAGGCCTCCGGCGAGCGGGCCGATCTCGAGGCGGGCATGGCGAAGTACTTCGCCACCGAGGCCGCACAGGAGAACGCACTCGACTGCATGCGCATCCACGGTGGCTACGGCTACTCGCTCGAGTACCGTCCGGAGCGGTACTACCGTGACGCCCCGCTGCTCCTGATCGGCGAGGGCTCGAACGAGATCCAGCAGCTGATCATCGCTCGACGCCTGCTCGAAAGGAGGGTGAGCTAGCCCTGGACTTCTCGATTCCGGGAGAGCTCGACGAGATCCGCGCAGCCGTGCGCGAGTTGTGCAACCGGTTTCCCGGCGAGTACTGGCGGGCGCTCGAGCCCGACCGCTACCCCGAGGAGTTCGTCGCGGCGCTGACCGAAAACGGATGGCTCGCGGCCCTGATCCCGGAGCAGTACGGCGGCGCCGGCCTGACGATCACGGCAGCGAGCGTGATCCTGGAGGAGATCAACGCGTCGGGTGGCAACTCCGGCGCCTGTCACGCGCAGATGTACACGATGGGCACGATCCTGCGGCACGGCTCCAGCGACCAGAAGCAACGCTACCTACCGGCGATCGCCTCGGGTGAGCTGCGGTTACAGGCTTTTGGGGTCACGGAGCCGACCGCCGGCTCGGACACGACCTCGTTGCAAACGTTCGCGACGAAGGTCGACGGCGGCTGGTCGATCACCGGTCAGAAGATCTGGACGTCTCGAGCCGAGCATTCGGATCTGATGCTGCTGCTCGCGCGGACGACCCCTGCGGACGAGGTGGCAAAGAAGACCGAGGGGCTCTCCACCTTCCTCGTCGACATGAAGCGTGCCCTCGCCGAGGGCACGATGACGATCCGTCCGATCAAGACACTGATGAACCACTCATCGACCGAGATCTTCCTCGACCAGGTGTTCGTCTCCGACGAGGATCTCATCGGAGAGGTGGGGAGCGGGTTCCGTTACATCCTCGACGGTATGAACGCCGAGCGGGTGCTCATCGCGGCGGAGTGCATCGGCGACGGCCGCTGGTTCGTCGAGAAGGCGACCTCGTACGCGTCCGAGCGCGTCGTCTTCGGACGCCCGATCGGCGCGAATCAGGGAGTGCAGTTCCCGATTGCGTTCGCCCATGCGCAGATCGAGGCGGCCGACCTGATGCGTTACAAGGCGGCCTGGCTGTACGAGCAGGGCCACCCCTGTGGTGCGGAGGCCAACATGGCAAAGCTTCTCGCCGCCGAGGCGTCGTGGGCCGCTGCGAACGCCTGCCTGGATACGCACGGTGGCTTCGGCTTTGCCGCCGAGTACGACGTGGAGCGAAAGTTCCGCGAGACGCGGCTCTACAAGGTTGCTCCGGTCTCGAACAACCTCATCCTCGCCTACCTGGGCCAGCACGTGCTCGGCATGCCCCGCTCCTACTGAGCGGCTACGCCGTCTCCGTTCGAACCCAGCAAGGGTTGTAGTATTCGCTCGCCGCCCAAAGCGAGCGGCGGTTCAAGGACTGAAGGAGGAATCGATGCCAGAGGCCGGCGAGGCGGGATCGAGCCGCGGCGATCGCGGGATGGTCCTCGTCGATCTCTCGCTGGAGATCTCCAACGGCATGCCCGCGCACGCTCTGTTCCCGTCACCGATCGTCCTTCCCTACGTCACACATGAGCAGGCGAAGTCGGCGGGTCTCGGCACTCCTGAAGATCCGTTCACCTACGCGGTCAACTACGTCTCGATGCTCGAGCACGTGGGGACACACGTTGACGCCCCGCTCCACATCGGCGCCGGTGGCGCCTCGATCGACGCGGTGCCTCTCGACTGGTTCACCGGCAAGGCGGTGTGCCTCGATCTCCGTCATATCTCCGATCTCGGAGACATCGACGTCGCTGACCTCGAGAAGGCAGAGGCGGACGCCGGGATCGAGATCGACGGCCATATCGTTCTCCTCTGCACGGGATTCCACGCGCGCCACTGGCCGAACCGCGAGGTAGTGACGACGAACCCCGGACTCACGGCGGCGGCCACTCACTGGCTCGCCGACCGCTCACGCGTGCACGGCGTCGAGGGTCCTTCGACGGACAAGGCAGGAACGACCGGATTTCCGAATCACCGGGTCTGCCGCGACCGGGGGCTCGTGCATTACGAGTGGCTCGTCAATCTCGAGCAGCTGGTTGGCAAGGGAGAGTTCCACTTCACCGGCTACCCGCTGAAGTGGCTCGGCGGGACGGGCTCGCCGGTGCGTGCGGTTGCCGAGCTCCCGGCGTGAACGACACCGTCCGGTAGGAGACCGGTGGACCTGCGCGACTACGTGACGCGGGACGCCGTCGGTCTAGCGGCGCTCGTCCGCTCCCGCGAGGTGTCGGCCGCCGAGGTCGAGGACTGCGCTCGCCGAGCGATCGGCGCGGTCGATCCGGCTATCGGCGCGACTGTTGGTGGACTGCTCGAACCGGCGCTCGAGGCGAACGAGAACGGGCCTCTCGCAGGCGTGCCGTTCGCGATGAAGGAGGTCGCTCCGCACCTTGCGGGGCAGGTGAGCCAGCTCGGGAGCCGCTGGACCGGAAGCGGAGTATCGGGCACCGTGGACACGCATTTCGGACAGCGCCTCCGGGCTGCGGGCCTTCGCGTCATCGCCAGGACCCGAGCGCCCGAGTTCGCCTTCAATGTCACGACCGAGCCCGTTGCACACGGGCCAACACGCAATCCGTGGGATCTCGGGCGCAGCGTCGGCGGTTCGAGTGGCGGTGCTGCGGCGCTCGTTGCCGCTCGCGCGCTCCCGGTCGCCCACGCAACCGACGGCGGCGGCTCGATCCGCATCCCGGCTTCGCTCTGCGGGATCGTTGGCCTGAAGCCGACGCGATCGCGGATTCCCGTCGGTCCGGGACAGTGGGAGGGCCTTCATGGGATGGCTCACGACTTCGTCCTCTGCCGCACGGTGCGTGACGCCGCGGCGGCGTTGGACGCCCTGCACGGTCCCGGCTCGGGTGACAAGTACCTCATCCCGCCTCCAGCGCGACCCTTTGCGGAGGAGGTCGGCGCCAAACCCGTCCGCCTGCGCATTCGCTGGACGGCCGACGCGTGGTCGGGTGCCCCGGTCGCACCCGAGTGCCGTACAGCTGTGGAGCAGACGGCACGTGCGCTCGACGGACTGGGTCACGATGTCTTGGACGGCACGCCGGAGATCGTTCCCGACATGCTGCACCGGGCGCTCGTGACAACGTGGGCGGCTGGCCTCGCGCAGCGCGCGGCAGCTCTCGAGCGCTCGTCCGGTGTGCCGCCGTCGCCGGATACGGTCGAAGCCTGCACCCTCGCGATGATTCGCCTCGGAGCGGCGGTCTCGGCCGTTGAGTTGCTCGAAGGTTACGGGGACTGCAACGCGGTCGGGCGTGCAGTGGGGGCCTTCTTCGCGGACTCCGACGTCCTCCTGTTGCCGACAGTGGCCCGACCTCCGTGGTCACTCGGCGAGCTTGACCAGAACGACGTGTCTCTCACTGCTGACGCCTGGGTTCATACGCTGTTTTCGGTCTACGCCCCGTTCACCGCGCTGTTCAACATCACAGGGCAGCCGGCGATCAGCCTGCCGGTCAGCTGGAGCGACGACGACCTCCCGATCGGGGTCCAGATAGTCGGTCGTTACGGGGACGAGGCGACATTGCTCCGCCTCGCGTCACAGCTGGAACAGATCTTGCCGTGGGCGGCTCGGGTCCCCGCCACTGCCGCCGGCTGAGCGTACCGGTCTCTAGCCGCGGGAGTGTCGTGCGGCGCGGTCGAACGCGCTAAGCGACGCGCGCAGACCCTCGGCGTCGAGCCCGCGACCGATGAAGACGAGGCGGGAGCGATGGTCATCGTCGGGCCACACATCGAGGTGGACCGGTGGGTACACAGCGTGCTGGACGCAGCTGACGAGCACCGGGCCGTCGCCGCCGACGTTGAGGAAGCCCTTGACACGGAGAATGTCCTGGCCGCGTGCCTGAAGGAGCATGGTCAGCCAGAGGCCGAACGCCATCCAGTCGACCTCGTCGAGGAAGAGCAGACACGAGTGCACGTCGTGGTCGTGCTCGCGGTAGCGGTGGTAGTGGTCGTGCAGGAGAACCGCGTCGAGGTCGCGTGGATCGCGTCCCTGGACATCGAAGAGCCAGTCTGGCTCGACCTCGCCGAAGGAGACTGCACGAGCTTCCGCCGCAGGATTCAGGCGGGCCAGCTGCTCCTTCAGGCCCACCCGTCCCGCCGGGGCAGCGATGTCTGCCTTCGTGATCACGAGTCGATCCGCGATCGCGACCTGCTTGACGGACTCCGGGCCTCGTAGCCCGTGGACGCCGTCGACGGTGGCGACCACGCTTTCTAGCTCGTAGTGGTTCCGCACGACTGGGTCGGAGAGGAGCGTCATCACGATCGGCGTCGGGTCTGCGACCCCGGTCGTCTCGACGACGACGCGACCAAAATGCGGCACCTCGCCGCTGTCGCGGCGGTCGAGGAGATCGCGCAGCTCGTCGACGAGGTCGCCACGGAGGACGCAGCAGACGCACCCGCTTGCGAGCAGCACCGTACGCTCGTCGACCCGGCGCAGCAGGTGGTGGTCGATCCCGATCTCCCCGAGCTCGTTCACGATCACGGCCGTTTCGCCCATGTCGGAGCGCTCGAGCAGCCTGGAAATCAGGGTCGTCTTGCCGCTCCCGAGGAAGCCTGTGACGAGAACGACCGGTGTCTTCACCGGCCGAGCTCCACGATGAGAGCGGCGTCGAGCGGGTCGAGCTTTCGACCGATCAGCCGCTCGGCCTCGCTCCAGACGGCGCCGATGTCCTGGACGACGGCCGAGGTTCCCTTGCGATCGCGGAGGACGTACACGGACCCAGCCCAGTCGTGGAGGGAGAGCCCGAAGTGGCCAAGCACCCGGTCGAGGAGCGCTGCGCGGAACGCCCGCGCCCGTCGCCCGCCGTCCTGCTCGGCCCAGTGCTCGTTCAGGATGACACCGCAGAGCGCACACACTAGAGTCGCGTTGTAGCAGTACGCCGTTTCGAAGAACCGACAACGGAGGTTGTGATGGCCAAGGAGATACTCGTCGCGTACGGCGTCGACGTGGACGCAGTGGCGGGCTGGCTCGGCTCGTACGGGGGCGAGAACTCCCCGGACGACATCTCGCGCGGGCTGTTCGCCGGCGAGGTGGGGACGCCCCGACTACTCGACCTTTTCGCGCGGTACGACCTCAAGACGACGTGGTTCATCCCCGGGCACTCGATCGAGACCTTCCCGACCGAGACCCAGAAGGTGGTCGACGGGGGGCATGAGATCGGCATCCACGGGTACTCCCACGAGAACCCGATCGCGATGACCCGCGAGCAGGAGACGGCGATCCTCGACAAGTGCATCGGCCTCGTAGAGCAGGTGTCGGGAAGACGGCCGACCGGCTACGTGGCGCCGTGGTGGGAGTTCTCGAACGTCACCAACGAATTGCTTCTCGAGCGCGGGATCAAGTATGACCACTCGCTCATGCACAAGGACTTCCACCCGTACTACGTGAGGGTTGGCGACTCGTGGACGAAGATCGACTACGCCAAGGAGGCCAAGGAGTGGATGGTCCCCCTCCAGCGGGGCGTCGAGACCGACCTGATCGAAATTCCCGCCAGCTGGTACCTCGACGACCTGCCGCCGATGATGTTCATCAAGGGGGCTCCCAACAGCCACGGCTTCGTAAACCCGCGCCACCTCGAAGAGATCTGGATCGACCAGTTCGACTGGGTGTACCGCGAGTACGACTACGCCGTCTTCGCGATGACGATCCACCCCGACGTGAGCGGACGGCCCCAGGTGCTGCTGATGCACGAGCGCATCATCGAATACATCAACACGCACGAGGGGGTGCGCTGGGCGACCTTCGACGAGATCGCGGATGACTTCGCCAAGAGGTCTCCTCGGCAGAAGTAGGCCGCGGCCCGCACGCGCGTCGGAAGCATGAGGCTCAGAGCTGCGGGCGGTGGGCCGGCAGCGCGGCCTCGACCCAGGCTGCGCAGGCGAGCGAGCGTGCGTCCTCGCGAGGCATCCCCACGATCTGGACTCCGAGTGGCAGACCCGAAGGCCCAGTGCCGGCGGGGACATTGACAACCGGAGTACCGAGCGCCGACCACGCGCGGTTGAAGATCGGGTCACCCGTCGTACCGAGCTCGGGTGCCTCACCCGGTGCCGAAGGGGTTACGAGCACATCCACATCGGCGAACACCGTCGGGAGCTCCGCCTGACAGCTGCGTATCAGGCCGAGTGACTCCTCGTAGGCCCGCAGTGGGATCGCCGCTCCCTCCTCGAGCATGCTGCGCAGCGGCTCCCGGATCATGTCGGCGAAGCGCCGGTACTCGTCTGCCAGGCAGCGGGCGATCTCGAACGTCCAGACTCTGTTCTGCGCCTCAACGAGTCCCGCGAACGAGGGCGGCAGCGTGAGAGCGACGGGAGTGGCCCCGGCGCTCGTCAGCACCTTCGGCAGCGCCTCGAAGAGTGCCACCGTCTCGGCGGCTGCGGAATCCCACTCATAGGTGAGACAGATGCCGAGTCGCGGCAGCGGCAGCTCCCGCGGGAGGGCGAGAGCGCGGCCGGAGAGCGCGGCGACGACGAGGGCCGCATCCTCGACGGTACGCGTCATCACTCCGACCGTGTCGAACGACTCGGAGATCGCTTTCACCCCCGCGCACGGGAGCATTCCGTGCGTCGGCTTGTAGCCGACGACCCCGCAGAACGCGGCCGGTCGCGCGATCGATCCGGTCGTCTGAGTGGCAAAGGCGACGGGCACCATTCCAGCCGCAACGGCCGCAGCCGGTCCGGAGGAAGATCCTCCCGGGGTTCGAGTCCCGTCGTGGGGGTTCGTCGTCGGCCCAGGTGGCCACGCTGCGAACTCGGTCGTAACAAGCTTTCCCAACACGAGCGCGCCGCATCGTCGGGCGATCGCGACGCTGGCGGCGTCGGCGCGCGGCCGGTGGCCCATATAGATCGGAGACCCGTATGTCGTCGGCATGTCGTACGTATCGAAGATGTCCTTGACTCCCAACGGAATCCCGTGCAACGCGGATCGGGCAGCCACGGGGACGTCGTCGAGCTCGCGAGCACGAGCGAGCGCCAGCTCCGGGTCGAGATGCGCCCAGGCCCGCACCCTCGGCTCATCGGCCTCGATCCGACCGAGGCACGATCTCACGATCGACTCTGCGGTAGTACCACCACTCGCCAGCTCTCGCGCAATCGCTACGACGGTTGAACCCGATCCATTCGGCGGGACGGTTCGGCGGCGTGCCATCGTGCTCGCAATCTACAAGTCAACCTCGTTCCCGGCGCGAACCGAGGCGGCAGCCCGGTGCCGCCGCGTCTACTGCTTCGAGAGCTTGGCGGCCTGCTCGATATCGAGGTTGCCGCCGACTTCCTCACCGAACTCCTCCTCGACCCGGTGCACGGGCGCGGAGCGAAACCGGAGGCTGACGTTCACGATAACGAGGACGACGAGGATCAGGAAAAGCGTGACGGCGGTCGTGCCGGCGCCGAGCGCGTAGAGGTTCGGGAGGATCGGTCGGCTCGACGGCCAGGTGCCGATCAGAATCGGCAGCGGCTGCGCCTGGTAGCCGTTCTGCAGCAGGATCGTCCTGTCGAAGTCGTTCCAGGCAAGAGTGAAGCCGAACAGGAAACTGCCGAAGATCCCCGTCCAGACGAGCGGCAGTGTCACCTCGCGGAATGTCGTGGTGCTGTTTGCACCAAGGTCTCGCGCCGCTTCCTCGATGTGGCGGTCATAGCGGTTCCAGACAGCGAGCATGACGAGGAAGGAGAACGGGATCCCCCAGATCACGTTCGCGCCGAGCGCCGTGTACCACAGGCTCGGTGTCTCGCCCATGTACCTCCAGAGGAGCTGATTGCCGAGCCCGACGAGGAACGCCGGCGTCATCAGCGCGAGCATGAGGATGTAGAACGCGATGACGTCGCCCTTGAGCCGCCAGCGGCGGCGAAACGCCATCGACAACGAGAAGCCGAACGCGGCCACGAGGATGCCGGCAACGATTGCGAGCCACAGGGACTCGCGGCCCGAGGCGCTGACGTCGTCGGAGATCGTATTGAAGACGTTCGCGTCGAAGAGCGTCTTCCACCAGTCCAGGCTGATCGGACCGCGGAACGGGAACGTCAGCTGCCCTGTAGACCCCTGGAAGGAGAGGATCGCCATGAGGATCATCGGGAGATAGAGGAAGAACAGGAAGAGGGTGAAGTAGACGCCGAGACCGGCTTTCCACCAGTCCCTGGGCTGCTTGAACTCTCGTCTCACGACTGCATCCTGCGGGCGCGCAGTCGTCTCTGCCGCTGCCGCCATCGTCTCGATCACAACTCCTCCCGCAGGTTCGAGAAGCGCGTGATGATCCAGACCCCGACGAGCAGGGCAAGGACCAGCAAGACCGCCGAAGCCGCCCCCTGGGGATACTGCACCGCCCCGATCTTGGAGTTGATGAGCGTGCCCACCGAGGTGATGTTGCCGCCCCCCACGGTCGCGACCGTCCCGTAGTCGCCCATCGTGAGAACGAAGATGAAGATCGAGCCGATCACGACGCCCGGCATCGACTGGGGCAGGATCACCTCCCTGAACGTCTGCCACGAGTTGGCGCCGAGGTCCCGGGCGGCCTCGACCGCGGATTGATCGACCTGTGCGAGCGAGAAGAAGAGCGGCGTGATCATGAAGAGGATGTAGAGCTGGATCATCGCGAGCCTCACCGAGAGCGTCGAAAAGCCCAGCTGCGCGATCGGCTCGGAAACGATGTGGAGCTTGACGAGCACCTGGTTCAAGGCTCCCTCGCGGCCCATGAGTGGGAACGTCCAGGCGATCGCGCGAGTCAAGAAGCTCGTCCAGAACGGGGCGAGAGCGATGATGAACAACGTGATCTGGTTCCGAAGGCTCGAAACCTTGAGGGCGAGGAAGTAGGCAACCGGGAACCCGAGGATGAGACATGCCACAACGGCGATCACTGACGTCATGAACGTCGAGAGCATGTTGTCCCAGTACGTCGAGTCGTGGAAGAGCTCGCTGTAGTTCGCGGTCGTGAAGGACTTGTCGAAGCCCGCGTCCGTCCACGTCCAGAAGCTGACGAGGACGATGATCACGAGCGGCGCGAGGAGGTAGAAGCCGATCCAGATGAAGCCCGGCGCTGCCAGCGCCGCCGTAACCCAGCCGCCGCCGCCGCTCCCGCGCCCCTCGCCGAGTGCCGTCTCGGCCTTTGGCGCCGCGAGGTCAGGCGTCGAGGAGCTGGACATCCTCTTCCTTCCAGGAGATCCTGATGCGCTCACCCTCGCGGCCGCGCAAATCGGGATACTCCTCGGCCCCGACCTTCGCGAGCATCCGTTCGTCACCCGTGAGCAGGTGGAGCTTGACGAGGTCGCCGAGGAACTCGACAAAGACGATCTCGCACTCGGCCGAGTTGTGGCCCGAGGCACCGGACTGGTCCATGTCGACCGTCACCGCAGCCGCGCGAATGGAGATAACAGCGGCATCGCCAACGGCATGCGCTGCTCCGGGGGCACGGACGCTGGCGCGCACATGCTCTGAGTCTTCCACGACGAGCCGGTCGCCGTCGCGCTCCACGACGGAGCCGCGGATGATGTTGTTGTCGCCCATGAACCGTGCGACGACGTCGGTTGCCGGCTTCGTGGCGATCGTCAACGGGTCGTCCACTTGCTGGATTCGAGCCTCGTTCATGACAACGATGCGGTCCGCCATCGAGAGCGCTTCTTCCTGGTTGTGCGTGACGTGGATGAACATCAGACCGAGCTGCCGCTGGAGGTTGCGGAGCTCGACGCGCATCCTCAATTGCAGCAAGCGGTCGAGGTCGCCGAGCGGCTCGTCGAGCAGAAGCGCCTTCGGCTTCGTCACGAGTACCCGCGCCAGCGCCACGCGTTGCTGCTGCCCTCCCGAGAGCGCCCTGGGCTTCCGGTCGGCGAGAGGCGTCAGGCCGACGACGTCGAGTGCCTCGAACGCCAGCTTCCGCCGCTCCTCCTTCCCGACGCCGTGCATCTTGAGGCCGAACTCGACGTTCGAGAGCACCGACCGGTGCGGAAAGAGTGCGAAGTGCTGGAAGACGGTCGTCGTCGGTCGTTTGTGCGGGGGGAGGTCGACGAGTGACTGGCCGTCGAGGACGATGTCTCCGGAGCTCGGGAATTCGTGGCCGCCGATCATCCGAAGCGTGGTCGTCTTGCCGCAGCCGGAAGGACCCAGCAAGACGACGTACTCGCCGTGATCGACGTGCAGATTGACGTCGTCCACCGCGACCATGCCGCCGGGGAACACCTTGGTCAGCCCGATGAGGTCGAGCCCCGGCCCGTGCGATGGTGAGGGGGCGGCAGATGCCGCCCCCTCAGACTGCGATGTTGCTGAATCCGACATGCGGTTAGGCGGACAGGAAGTCGTTCGCCCTCTTGGTGAGGTACACGCTCTCCCGCGGGTACGAGTTCCAGGAGGCGTACTTGCAGATGCGATTCGGGAACGAGCCACCTTCCCTGACCTCACCCTTCTTGATGTCGCCGACCTTACCGGTGATGCCGGGTAGGTCTCTCACAGCTGCCTTGCCCCTCCACCAGTAGTCGTACTCGGCTGCCGAGAATCCGGCCTTCTTCCCGGCGGCGGAGTTGATCCACGGGAGGAGCTTCTGCCCGTTGGCGATGTAGTAGCCCTGGCGCATGATCACGGCACCGAGGTACCCGTTGTAGTTCCAGTTGAGGTAGTCGTAACAGGCCTGCAGCTTCGCCGGGTCGGTGACCTTCGAGGAGATGCCCTCGGCGCTGCACCAGCCGCGGAAGCCCTCGGGCGGCGCTGCGTAGAGGATGTTGACACCCGCTGCCTTGACGAGCGCCACAGCAGGCGACCACATCGATTGGATCACGACCTCCTTCGAGACCATGAAGTTCACCGAGTCCGTGAACGCCGACCAGAACGCGCGGAACTGACCGGCCTTCTTGTACGTCGTCAGGATCTTGAACAGGCGGTCGATCTCGGCTCTCGTCGGGTTGCCGTAGTCCGCGAACTTCATCAAGCCGAGTGCCGAAACGGCGAACGCCCCATCCTGGGCCATGATGCCCGGATCGCGAAGCAGAGAGACGCGTCCCTTCCAGCTCTTGTTCAGGAGTTCAGCCCAGGAGACCTTGTTCGGCGCCTTGTTGATCACGTCCGCGTTGTAGCCCATCGAATCGGCGTTGAAGTGGGCCGCCGGGCCGACGATGTAGCGCGGTTGTGGCTTGCCGCCGATCGGCTTACCGTCCTCGCCGATCCACCGAATGATCTGCGTATTGTTCTTCGGCCCGCCGGCGAACGCGGGAAGGCCCGTCGACCCGTCGGGGTCGACGAACGACGCCCGGAACGGCGCGTTACCGTCGCCGAACGTGCACCGCGTCGATGCCGGATTGAGCTTGCCCCGCGTGAAGAGCTTGTACTGGGAGCCCCAGCTCGGAAGCCGCGTCGTATCCACGGGCTGCAGGCTGCCGGACGGCCAGATGAGAAGCGACTGGTAGTTGTAGCCGCCGAAGACGTCGAAGGTGTCCGGCGATGTGATCGCAATCTGAGGCTGCTTCTCGGAGGAGGCGAGGATCGGCTTCACCGTGAAGCCGAGGTCCTTGGAGGCCTGCTTCGCGATGTCCGGGATCGGGAACTCGACGCCGAGGCTGAGCACTCGCAACGTCCCCGTGAACTTGCCGTTCGCGTCCACCTCGCTGGAACTGGATCTCGCAGCGCCGGCCGCACCGGCGAATGCACCCATGCCGCCAACCGCGGCGGCAGCTACGCCTCCGCGGACAAGCAGCTCGCGACGGCTCAGGCCCTCGCGCGGATCGGTGCGCTGAGGTTCAGAGAGATCGCTGCGGCCAAGATCTTCGCCGGCGGCCAGCTCCCTGAGGTACTCGGTCGGATCGTTTTCCCACTCGCCACTCATATCCTCGACTCCCTTCCCTCGTCGCCTCTCGAGGAACTCGATGGTTCTCTCGGCCCGCTCACGCCAGACACGGTCGGTACCACCGGTGAGCGACCGTGAAGACTCTTGTGTGCAACGACCCTGGAATGCGTCCTTGTATACAGGGGAGACCAGTCCCAGTCAAGGGTCGCAGCTCAGCATGGAATGCGATCCCAACGCGTCTAACACGGGGGGTGCGGAATTCCGATCGCCTTCCCGAGCCGCGCGGTCTCCGGTCCCGAAAGTGTGAAGGCGGTGTAGGCGACGCCAACCGACAGGAAGTCCAGCCCGGCGGCGGCTCGAAGTGCCTTCTCGAGCATCTCGATGCGCCGGTCCTGGAGCTCGAACCAGCGCACGAGTTGGGTCCTCAGCCCCCTCGGCGCCTCGAGCGACCTGACGTCTCGCTCCTGCGCCCTGACGAGAGGAAGCGCGAGGCGGATAGCAGCCACGACGTCTCCCGTGCCGGAAGCATCGGGGGGCCGGATCCGATCGAGTTTGGGTCCGTAGACACGACAGATCTCCGCCACCCGAGCGAAGTACTGTGCCCGGGTCGGGTCGGCTCTCGAATCCGGACTGGCGACGAGGGCGAGGGCGCCCGCGACTGCTGCCGTGGCTGCCACTGCTCCTCCGATCAGCGCGGCCCGATGTCTCGGCACTCGCATCAAAGAGTCTTTCGTCGGGCCGCTGCACTCGGTTCGCACGCCTCGGCTACGTTCACAGCGGCGCCTCCTGCGCCGGGCGCGACGCCGCGAGACGCACTGCGACGACGATCGCGAGGTAGACCGCCGCGCCCACACCGACACCCCAGACGACCTTCACCCAGCTCGACGGCACGGCATAGTAGACACCGGCGCCCGCGGCGACCGCCGCCAGAGCGGAGACGTTGACCCCGTTCACGTAGCGGTAGGGTCCCTGCGGGTCGAACAGCCCCTCGACATCGATTCGCTGCCGCTTGACGAACAGATAGTCGGCCAGGATGACCCCCGTCAGCGGGGCGGCCAGATTGCCGAGGTGCGTGATCCAGCGCTGCGCATGGTTGACGAAGTCCGGGAAGGCCGACAGCATGACCGCAGCAACGGCGGCGGCGATCGTTGCACGCACACGGCCGAGCCGTGGAACGGAGTTCACCAGGGACAGGCCCGCGGTGTAGACGTTGGTGATGTTCGCGGCGAGACCCTGCACGACGATCGCAACCAGGAGCGCGACGAGGATCACCTTGCTCGACGTCAGGTCGGCCACGGCGACGAAGGGGTTCGTCTCGCCGGTAGCAGCCGCCGCATAGCCCCCGATGAAGGTGGTCACGACGGCGGAGGTGAGAGCCGACGCACCGAGCCCGATGCGCATGTCACGCCGCGTTGGCGTATACCGGCAGAAGTCACCCACGTTGGTGACAAAAGTGAGCGATGCGCCGCACATTACCGTCACGTAGGTCGCGAAGCCCGCCCAGGTCAGGTGCTGGTCGGGTGAGTCGAACACCCGGCTCACCGCATACTTCGGATTGTCGGTCGTCAGGTAGAGGGCGACGAGAACGCCCGTGAACGCGAGCGACACCGGCAGCACGCCGCGTAGGAGCCACCGCATCACGTCGAAGCCGAGCACGGCGAGCGTGGCGTGGACAACGGCGAAGGCAAGCGCCAGCGGCACGAGCGGCAGGCGGTCACCGGTCATGGCCTCGTAGATCGCCTGTGCGCCGAGCCCGGCAGTCAGCGCCTGCGCCGCAAACCAGTACGTTGCCGCGATGACCCGGTACGGCGAAGAGAGTAGGCGCGCCCCCCAATAGCCCAGGTGCGAACGCATCGCCACTTGGCCCGGAAGTCCGTAGTCAACGCCGGGCTGCGCGACCACCGTGAGCAGTGCGAAGGCGAGCGCTTGTCCGGTGACCATCGCGGCAACGGCCCACCAGAGCGGTAGCCCTCCCGCGACGACCGCGAACGCACCGAGCACGTACATGACCGGGTTGAGAAAGAACGTGAAGTTGATCGCAAACAGATCACGCCAGCGCACCGTGCGGAGCTCCGCTGGAACCGGCTCGATACCGAACTCCTCGATCGAGGGCATCGGCGTCCTTTACGCGGTCACGCGGCTCGAGCGGAGGAAGAAGTCGATCACGACGCGGGTGTGCTCGTCCGTATTGTCGAAGATTGTCGAATGCCCCGAGCCCCGCACGACGTACTTCTCGGCGCCGGTGATTCCCTGATAGATGCTCTCCTGCCCTGCTCCTCCCGGGCCTTGATCCCACGGGGTCATCACGTCCTCGTCGCCGCCGAGCACGAGGGCCGGGGACGTGATGCGCGGCAGCCAGGGCCGCAGATCCATGTCGCACATCGCCTGGCAGGCGGCCGTGAAGACCTCGGTCGAGTTCGAGTCCCGAAGGATCTGCTGGATGGTGTCGATCGCTGCCGCACCGTCCGGCGTTTCCACGAACTCTCTCGAGAGCGCCTGCCAGGCGATGAGCTCGGCGAGGATACGGCTGCCCGGACCAGCGGGGTCGAGACGCGCGATGTCGATCCAGTTCTTGAAGATCAGGCGCCCGGCCCGGCCCAGCTTTGCCGCGGCGCAGTTGATCACCACCGACGTCGTCCGGGCGGGGTACTTCGCCGCGAACACGATCGCGACCATGCCGCCCATGGAGGTGCCGTGGACGTGCGCAGCCTCGACGCCAAGAACATCCATCAGTCCGGCGAGGTCGTCGGCCCACACCTCCATGTCATAGTGCTGCTGTGGGCGATCGGACTGCCCGTAGCCTCGCTGGTCGTAGTCGACGACCCTGAAATGCTGCGACAGGAGCGGAGTCGCCGGCGCGAAGTTGAAGTGCCCGAAGCCGGCGCCGTGGATCTGCACCACGGTCTCGCCGTCTCCGTTGAGCTCGTACCAGAGGTGTACTCCGTTGACCTTGGCTGTGCCCGCCACAGCGACCTCATTCCGTTGGGTAGCTGACCCTACATCACTCGGCGGCCCCTGCTGGAGCGGGCGCCGCCGCTTATCGCCGACGACGGTCGCGTAATCGAATCACGACGGACGAAGCCTTGGCGCTCGTCACCTAGCCCGGCTCGACCTGGATCTCGAGGCGTTCTGGCGAGGTGCTGAAGAATGCGTCGCGGAACTCGCCGGGCGCCCACGGGCGCTTTGGAAGCACGCGGCGAACGAGCGAGAAGTGCACACTTTGCGAGTCGAACGGGTACGGGTCCATGCGCACACGCCCGGAGCCCAGCGGGATGATCCGATAGCCACCGATGTCGTCGGGCTCCCCCGCCTCGACGGCCTTGAGGCAGAAATAGAGTGAGAATCGATCATAGACCTGCAGGCGGCGATAGTCGGACCAGCGTTCCTCGTCCGAAACTCCGATCGTCTCGGCTCGGGCGGCGTAGCCCGACTCCTGCTCCTCGACGAATGCCTCAACGAGGTCCATCACCTCTGCGGCACGGCTCAGTTTGAGCTCGGGCTGCGAGCCGTAGCGCTGCCGGTAGATGCCCGCGCCGTGCATCGACACGAGCAACCCCGCATACGGGTCCTCGTCGGTGACGGCGGCAATGCCGGCGCGATAGAAGGCGAGGTGGGCGGGCACCTGCACGTCGAGAAAGTTGAGAGGGCGGCCTGTAACCGACTCGATGAGAGGAGCTTGCTCCCAGACTGCCCAGCCGTCGTCGTGCCGTTCAGCCGCTATGACGAGGGACGGATGTCGCGAACCCGTGTCGATCCACCGGCGCGCGCACGCGGCCGAGAGGTCGGCGTGATCGGTCTGGAGCACGATCTGCCAGGAATCACCGGCGTCGCGAACGATCACGGTAGCTCCCCGTGATCTCGCGCCGGTGAGAGCCGACTCATCGCGGACGCCAGGGCCACGGAAGGAAGACTAACGAACCGGGATCGACGGGAGCCTCGCCGCTACCGAGTGCCGGCAATCCGAAATCGACGAAATCGACCGCTGCCTGCCCCGCGGACGCGGACGCGAGCACGGTTCCCGGTCAACCATCAGCGGCTCTCTGCACCGGTGCATTATGTTGGCGCCATGGACACCGACGCGATCGTGCGAGCACGGCGGCGGGAAGAGGCACGTGAGGCTCTCGAGTTCGAGCAGGATCGGGAGACTGCACTGCTCAACCAGATCCACGAGGTGCTGGTCGAGCTCGACGGGGCGCGCATCGACGAGGCCGCGTTCGCCAAGATGGAGCCGGAGGACGTCGAGCTGGTTCGAGGAACCTTCGAGCAGGCGCAGTTCACCCCCGAAGAGGCGTGGCTCGAGTTCCAGGGAGACCCACCGGCGAGAGTGGAGCGGCTCCGGCGCGCGGAGCTCGGGGCCGAGCAACGACGGCTGCAGGAGCTGATCGCCGAGTGTCAGCGCCGCCAAAATGCTCTTTCGCGTTACATCGGGGCTCTCGGGGAATAGCGTCCGACCCGGTCGATGCTTGGCACCCGAGACGGCTCTCACGATTGTTCATTGCATACTGTAGGGTTGCGGCCGGTGGGGGTTTCCATCGGACATGCGCCGCTCTCCCGCACCGCAAGTGCAGCTGCTGCGGAGCTCATCCGGCAAGCCATCGTCGAGGGCCGAGTCGTCCCTGGCCAGCGGCTCAAGGAAGAGGAGCTCGCGCACGAGTTGGGCATCAGCCGGACGCCGATCCGCGAGGCGCTGCACCTGCTACAGGCGGAGGGGCTCGTCGAGACCGCACCGAACCGGGGTGCAACGGTGCGCACCTACGATCTCGCGGACCTCGAGGACATGTACGAGCTGCGCGCCATGCTGGAGGGCCAGGCAGCCCAACGAGCCGCAGACAACGCGACCCCGATCCAGCTCGACGAGCTCCGCTCGAGCTGCGACCGCTTCGAGCTACTACTCGGCGGCGGCGACCTGCATGGGCTCGTCCGGGAGAACACCGTATTCCATGAGACGATCCTCACGGCTGCCGGCAGCGAACGGCTCACCGGGATGGTGCACCAGGTCGTGGTCATGCCCCTCGTCTACAAGTCGTACATCTGGTACTCGCCTGCGCAAGTCGCGGCCTCGTACCACTACCACCGGCAGCTCACGCGTGCGCTCGAGTGCCGGGATACCCAGCGCGCCGGGCTGATCATGCGCGAGCACGTGTACGAGGCCCGGGATGTGCTGGTCCAGCACATTGAGGCCGGAACCCCCGGCGCAGGGGACGGGCCATGATGCCGGCCGATGATCTCAAGGCGACCGCCGTCGCCGAGGGGGAGCGCATTGGGCCTCTGGCAGGGATCCGCGTGATCGAACTCGGGACGCTGCTGGCGGGACCGTTCTCCGGCCGTCTGCTCGGCGACCTCGGTGCCGAGATCATCAAGGTCGAGGCGCCCGGCAAGCCGGATCCGATCCGAAACTGGGGCAAGGAGCGCTATCAGGGTCGGTCGCTCTGGTGGCCGGTGCAGTCGCGCAACAAGAAATGCATCACGCTCAACCTGCGCGAGGAGAAGGGGCAGGATCTGCTGCTGCAGCTCGTCGAACGGGCCGACGTCGTGACCGAGAACTTCCGGCCGGGAACGCTCGAGCGTTGGAATCTCGGCTACGAGCGAATGGCCGCCGTCAACCCGGGCATCGTCCTCTCCCGCGTATCCGGGTACGGACAGACCGGACCGTATGCACAACGCGCCGGATTCGCGTCGGTCTCCGAGGCCATGGGAGGCATCCGTCACATCAACGGGTTCCCCGATCAGCCGCCACCGCGGATGCACGTCTCGCTCGGCGATTCACTGGCGGCGATGTTTGCGACGCAGGGCATCTTGGCCGCGCTCTACTGGCGCGACGGGGTTGGAGGAGGGCTCGGACAGGTCGTCGACGTCTCGTTGATGGAAGCGTCGTTTGCGCTGCTCGAGAGCACTGTCCCGGAATACGACCGGCTCGGAATCGTCCGCGGGCCACAGGGAACGAACCTCAAGGGCATCGCACCCTCCAACATCTTCAAGTCGAGAGACGACAGCTGGGTGGTCATCGCCGCCAACGCCGACAACGTCTTTCGGCGGCTCTGTGAGGCGATCGATAGACCCGAGCTCGCCGACGACCCTCGCTATGCGACCCACCTGGCACGCGGAGACAACCAGGACGAGATCGAGGGCATCGTCGCGGACTGGGCGGCACGGCGCGACGCCGTGGAGATCGACCGGATCCTCAACGACGCAGGCGTCATCTGCGGTCCCATCTACACGATCGCAGACATCTTCGAAGACCCGCAGTTCAAGGCGCGCGACATGCTCCTCGAGCACATCGACCCGGAGTTCGGGCCGTATATCGGGCCGGGGATCGTCCCCAAGCTGACGCGCACACCCGGCGCGGTGCGCTGGTCGGCCACCTGGGAGGAGGGCAGCCACAACGCCGAGGTCTACGGCGAGCTGCTCGGGCTCTCAGACGACGAGCTCGCCGCCCTTCACGAGGAGGGCGTGATCTAATGCCCGCCCCCGCCGTCACGATCTGCGACGTCGCGCCACGTGACGGCCTGCAGAACGATGCCCTGGTGCTGGAGCCGTCCGTTCGCGCAGAGCTCGTCGACCGGCTCTCTGCGGCCGGCATCCCCCGCATCGAGGTGGTCAGCTTCGTCAGCCCCACTCGCGTCCCCCAGATGGCCGGCGCCGAAGAGGTCGTGAAGGCGATCGCGCGGCGGCCCGGTGTCGTCTACGCCGGCCTCGCGCTGAACGAGAAAGGGTACGACCGCCTGGTAGCGACAGGGCTCGACGAGGTGCACTTCGCGTTCGCTGCGACCGAGACGTTCAACCTGCGCAACCAGGGCGCCTCGGTAGCGGAATCGCTGGCCGCCGCCGCGCGGATCGTCGGTCGCGCGCACGCCGACGGCCTGCGGGCGACCGTGACGATAGGTGCGTCATGTGGATGCCCGTTCGAGGGCAAGGTCGAGCCGGGTAGGGTCGCCGAGCTGGCTGCCGCCGTGGCAGTCGCCGGCCCCGACGAGATCGTGCTCGCCGACACGATCGGGGTCGGAGTTCCGAGCCAGGTCGGTAAGCTCGTCGCGGCGACGGTCGAGCTCGGACCACCGGTCGGCGTCCACCTGCACAACACGAGGAACACCGGGTACGCGAACGCGATCGCAGCGATCGAGGCCGGGGCGACCGTATTGGACGCCTCGGTCGGGGGGATCGGCGGCTGTCCCTTCGCACCACGTGCGACCGGGAACATCGCCACTGAGGACCTCGTCTATCTGCTTCACGGCGAGGGGATCGCGACGGGTATCGACCTCGATGCGCTCGTCACGGTCGCGGAGTGGCTCGAGGACGTGCTCGGTCGTCAACTCGAAGGACAGATCTACAGGGCCGGCACGTTTGCGCCGGTTGCCGGCTGAACAAAGGAGAACGGAAGATGGCGTACAGACTTGGGGTCGACGTCGGTGGAACCTTCACCGACCTCTACCTCGTGAGCGACGAGAGCGGGGCGGCGCACTACCGCGTGAAGACCCCGTCGACACCGGCCGACCCGTCACTAGGAGTCATGGCGGGAGTACAGCGCATCTGCGAAGAGGCCGGGGTCGGCGTCGGCGAGATCCGCAACATCCTGCATGGCACTACCGTTGCCACGAATGCGGTACTCGAGTCGAAGGGCGCACGCGTTGGGTTGATCACGACGCAAGGCTTCAAGCAGATCCTGCACCTCGCTCGCTCCCAGACGCCTGGGCCGCTCGCCGGGTGGATCATCATGCAGAAGCCGGACCCGCCCGCCTCGCTCGCGGATACGCGGGAGGCGGTCGAGCGCATGGACGCGACGGGCGCGACGCTCGTCGCGGTGGACACTGCACAGGTCGAGGGGATCATCCGGGAGATGGTCGAGTCGGGAGTGGAGTCCCTTACCGTCGCTCTGATCAATTCGTATGTGAACGGCGAGCACGAGCGGCAGATCGGAGCGATCGTCGAGCGCGTCTACCCGGGCTTCCCGGTCACCCTCTCGTCTGACGTGCTCCCGGAGTTCCGCGAGTACGAGCGTGCGCTGACAGCGTGCATGAACTCGTACGTGCGGCCCAAGGTGCAGACGTATGTCAACCAGCTGCAGAGCCAGCTGAGCTCGATCGGGGCGAAGGCCGAGGTCAACATCCTTCGCTCGGATGCAGGCTTGATGACGACGACCGAAGCAGCGCGCAACCCGATCTACGGCGTCCTCTCTGGCCCTTCGGGTGGTGTCGCCGGTGCTCTGTTCGTCGCCACGAAGGCCGGCATCAAGGACATCCTCACGTTCGACATGGGAGGCACCTCGACCGACGTCGCCCTCTGCCAGGATGGCCAGCCGACGATCGGTCGCGAGACGTCGATCGGGCACTTCCGGATCAAGGTGCCGTCAGTCAACGTCCACACCGTCGGCGCAGGTGGAGGCTCGATCGCACACGTGCCCGAGCTAACGAGGGCGCTGCGGGTCGGCCCGCAGTCCGCCGGAGCGGAGCCCGGCCCATCCGCCTACGGCAAGGGAGGCGAGGAGCCGACCGTGACCGACGCGAACGTCGTGCTCGGCCATCTCCCGCCTAGCCTGCTCGGCGGCGAGATGTCACTCGACGTCGAGGCCGCCCACACGGCCGTCAAGAAGATCGCGGACGCGATGGGCCTCGACTCGGTCGAGCAGGCCGCAGAAGGGATCCTCGCGATCGTGAACGAGAACATGGCAGGCGCCCTGCGGCTCGTCTCCGTCCAACGCGGCCACGACCCGCGCGACTTCGCGCTCGTCGCGTACGGCGGTGCCGGACCGCTGCACGCGAACGCGGTGGCGAAGCTGATGGGCTCCTACCCGGTGATCGTCCCGCCCGCACCGGGACTGCTGTGTGCGATCGGCGACCTCGTGGCGGACTTCCGCGACGAGTTCGCCCAGACGCACATCCGTCTCGTCTCCGAAGCGAGCGGCGAGGAGGTCGCGGATATCCTCGACAGCCTCGGGACCCGCGCGACCGAGTGGCTCGACGGGGAGGGCATCGACGGCGCGAAGCAGCGGCTGTCATATGTCGCCGACATGCGCTACCACCGCCAGGGATACGAGATCCCCGTGTCCGTCGAGCCGGGAGAGGTTCGCTCGGCCGGGCTGACCGGGCTCGAGGAGCGCTTCAACGCCCTCCATGAGCAGCTGTACGGGTTCCGGATGCCAGGCACTGCCTCGGAGATCGTCAACCTGCGGGCGGTCGGCTTCGGCGATGCGCCGAAACCGGAGCTCCGGACAGGCAAGGTCGGCGGCTCCGACGCGTCTGGCGCGGTCGTCGCCGAGCACAACGTCACCTTCGACGGCAGGAGCGTGGCGACGAAGATCTACGATCGCGCGCAACTCGAGCCCGGCGCCGAGATCCCAGGCCCGGCGATCGTGACCGAGTTCGATTCCACCACGGTGATCCTTCCGGGTCACGGTGCCACGGTGGACGCGAACTACAACATCCTGATCACTCCGAGCGCGTAGGAGGGAGGACGAGATGGCAACCACAACACACCCACCGCTGAAGATCGCCGAGATCCCCGATCTCGAGGTCGACCCCGTCACGTTGGACATCATCGAAGGCGCCCTCAAGAACGCGCGTTACGAGATGGATGCCGTGCTGTTCCGGTCCGCGATGAGCCCCGTGATCCGGGAGCAGCACGACGAGTTCCCGATGCTCACCGACCCCCGCGGCCGCATGGTCGTGGGTCAGTTCGGCGCCTACATCAACGAGATGATGGAGGAGTGGGACCGGGGCATCTACCCGGGTGACGTGATCCTCACCTCCGATCCCTTCAAGTGCTCCGCCTCGATCTCCCATACGAACGACTGGCTCGTGCTCGTGCCGATCTTCTACGGCGACGAGCTCGTCGGCTGGTCGTCGCAGTTCGGCCATCAAATGGACGCCGGTGGCCCGCTGCCGGGCTCACTGCCGACCGGAGCGAAGACGATCTTCGAAGAGGGCATCATTATCCCTCCGCTGAAGATCATCGAGCGCGGCGAGGTGCAGGAAGACGTCCTGCGCCTGATCCTCAACAACGTGCGCCTGCCGGAGATGAACCGCGCCGACCTGTTCGCAATCGTCGCCGGCTGCCGCGCCGGTGAGCGGCGGGTCATCGAACTGTGCGAGCGGTTCGGCAAGGAAACCTATCTCGCGGCCCTCCAGGCGCTGCTCGATCGAACCTACAACGCGATGAAGTTCCTGATCTCCGTCGCGATCCCGGAAGAACCTCAAACGTTCATCGACTACGTCGACGACGACGGCCTCGGCAACGGCCCCTTCAAGATGCAATTGACGATCTGGCGCGAAGGCGAGCATGCCTTCTTCGACTGGTCGGGCACCGATCCACAGGCGCTCGGGCCGATCAATTTCTACCTCTCCGAGGGCATGTTCAAGATGTTCATCGGGATCTACCTGATCATGGTCAACGATCCCCAGATCCTCTTCAACGACGGCTTCTATCCGTTGTTGCACGTCGTCATGCCGGAGGGGAGCCTGCTGCGACCCCGCTATCCCGCAGCGCTCGGCTGCCGCACCCATGCGCTCGCTCGGCTCTTCGACGTTCTCGGTGGCGCGCTCTGCAAGAACGCCCCGGAGCTCAACACAGCGGCCGGGTACGGCACGAGCCCTTACATGCTCTATTCGGGCTGGGACGGTGAGGGCGAGTTCTTCTACTCGATGGAGATCCTCTATGGCGGTATCCCCGGCCGGCCGATCGGGGACGGGATGGACGGCCACTCGTGGTGGCCGCTCTTCGAGAACATCCCCACCGAATACCTCGAGGCCTATTACCCGCTGCGGATCGACGGCTACACAACCGTGACCGACTCAGGTGGTGCCGGCCTGCACCGCGGAGGCAACGGCGTCGAGAAGCGGTATGTGTACCTGGAGCCCGGCGAGGTCTCGATTCACGATGACCGCTGGCTGACACGGCCCTGGGGCGTACTCGGCGGCCTGCCGGGAGGCCGCTCCGAGAAGATCCTCCAGCGGGCCGACGGGAGCGAGGAGCGACTTGCCTCGAAGTGTGATCACGTCGTCGTCGAGCCGGGCGACATGCTCGTCTACCGGACTGCCGGCGGCGGCGGCTGGAAGGACCGTCTCGACCGCCCCTTCGAGGCGGTCGCACGGGACGTCTCGTTCGGGCTCGTCTCCCGGGAGCACGCGCTCGTCGCCTACGGCGTCGTGATCGCTGACGACGGCTCGGCCGACGAGACGGCGACTGAGGCGGAGCGCGCGCGTCAGCGAGCCGAGCGAGGCGACGCGTCGAACTTCGACTTCGGCCCGTCGTTGGACGAGGTACTCGCGAACTGCAAGGCAGAGACGGGCCTCGAGCCGCCCACGTCGGCGCGGCCACTGCGGTGGTCGCCGCTCGAACCTGCCGCTGAGGCGCTCGCGCGCGTCCGCGCCGGCGACGGGATTCCCAACCCGTCGTGAGCCATCTCGCCGGTTTCGGGGGGAGGCAGGGCGCCGGCCGGCGCCCTGCCCTCCTCGTGATCGACATGAGCCTCGGCTTCACGAGCGCGGACTCGCCACTGCACTGCGAGCTCGAAGAAGTGGTCAGCGCAATCGCAAAGCTGCTCGCCGCTGCGCGGACGAACGGCCTGCCGGTCGTCTACACGACCGTGTCGTACGGAGAGGGCGACAAGGCCGTCGCCAGGGCGTTCGTCGAGAAGATCCCGGTCCTGTTGACACTGGCGGAAGGAAGCCCGTTCGTCGAGATCGACCCCCGGCTCGCACCCCGGCCGGACGAGCCGGTGCTGCACAAGCTCTTCGCATCTGCTTTCTTCGGCACGGCTTTGCAGAGCCTGCTCGCCTCCCACGGCTGCGACTCCGTCATCGTCACGGGCGCCTCGACCTCCGGATGCGTCCGCGCGACCGCCGTCGACGTGCTGCAGAACGGCTATCGCCTGATGATCCCTCGCGAGGCCGTCGGCGACCGCAGCACGGCTGCGCACGAGCAGGCACTCCACGACGTCGACGCCAAGTACGGCGACGTCGTCTCACTCGACGAGGCGCTGGCGCTGATCGCCGCGAGCGGCTGAGTTCGAGCTATCGGCCGAGCGATTCGAACTCGGGGTTCGGCTTCCACCCGAGTCCCGAGGCCATGCGGTTCGACATGTTGAACATGCCCGTTACCTCGGCGATGTCCATGATGTCCTCGTCGCTCCAGCCGGCGTCTCGCAGATGCTGCACGTCCGCTCCGGTCATGGTTGTCGGTTCGCGCGTCAATTTGACGGCATAGTCGAGCGCCGCCTTCGTGCGCTCGGGAATGGCGGCCTCGCGGTGGTCGAGCGCGATCTGGTCCGCGAGAGCGGCGTCCTTCGTCAGTTTGCGCAGCGCTGCCGAGTGGGCGGTTATGCAGTAGTGGCAGTCGTTGCTGATCGAGACGACGACGGCGATCATCTCGCGCTCGGCTTTGGAGAGCCCCGAGTCGCCCTTCATCAGCTCGTCGTAGTGTGCGTTCCAGGCGAGCAGGTGGCTCGGCCGCAGTGCATAGAAACGCAGCACGTTGGGGACGAAGCCGAGCTTCTCGAGCGGCGTCGTCCAGAGTTGGAGCACCTCTGGCGGGAGCTCCGCCTCGGCTGGAACGCGGAGCCAGGTGAGGCCGTCGGACACAAGGCGATCCTATTCGCCCCACGATAGGCTTACCAGCATGGCTCTCGATCCCGCACGGGTCGTTTCCCAGCTTCGCGAGCTCCAGGCACTGACCGGGGATGAGAGCGGCGCCCAGCGGGTTGCGTGGACAGAGACGTGGAACATCGCACGAGCCTGGCTTGCCGCGATGCTCGTGGATCTCCCGCTCGATGCCGAGCGCGATGAGGCGGGCAACGACTGGTGGACGCTCCGAGGCGACACCGAGGAGGCTGTCCTCATCGGTGGGCATCTCGACTCGGTGCCGAACGGTGGCTGGCTCGACGGGTGTCTCAACGTTCTCGCAGGAGCAGAGGTGTTGCGGCGGCTTGCCGAAGCCGGGACGCCGCCGGTCACGGTTCGGCTCGTCAGCTGGGCCGATGAAGAGGGCGCCCGTTTTGGGCGGTCTCTGTTCGGCTCGTCGGCCGCCGCGGGATCGATGGCAGATCAGGACGAGCTGCGCGAACTGCGCGATCACAATGGTATCTCCCTCCCCGACGCGCTCGTCGCCTGCGGTGTCGGCCTCGACCGGGTTCTCGACGCACGGCGCCAACTCGAGAGTGCAGCCGCCTACCTCGAGCTCCACATCGAACAAGGGCCCGTTCTCGAGGCGATGGGGATCCCTCTCGGCGCGGTGCTCGGCACGTACGGGGTCGAGCGCTGGCGCATCACGTGGACGGGTCAGGCAGCCCATGCAGGCTCGACCCCGATGGATCGCCGCCGTGATGCGCTCGCCGGTGCAGCAAAGCTCGCACTCGAGATTCGTGACATCGCGACGCGGGTCGGCAACGGTGCCGTGTGCACCTCGGGCGGCATCGTCTGCCGGCCGGGAATCGTGACCTCGGTCGTGGAGACAGCGGAACAGCTGCTCGATCAACGGCATCTCGACGCAGCCAGCCTCGCCGAGCTCTTGCGCCAGGCCAAGGAGGCGAGCGAGCGGTTCGCCGCCGAGGAGAATATCGACGTCAGCTGGGAGCGGATCTGGAGTATCGAACCAATCCTGTTCGACCCTGCACTGATCGACCTCTGTGACGATGCGTGCCTCGAGATCGCCGGGGTCTCGCACCGGCTGCCGTCCGGACCGCTTCACGATGCCGCCGAGGTCGCCCGCTCAGGCGTTCCAACGGTGATGATGTTCGTCCAGAGCCTGCGCGGGTTGTCTCACACGAAGCTCGAGGACACGAGCGACGAGCACCTCGAGCTCGCGGTCAGAGCGCTGGATCGGCTGGCCGACGCAACGATCGCCCGCGTCGCGCGCGGCTGACACGCGCGGTTCTCTGGCGCCCGCGACCGATGGGGCAGATAATCGAGTCTCCCGCGAGAACGACGGAGGAGGATCGAGATGGCACTCAGCTTTGGCGTCACCGTTCTGCCCGACCCGCCCTACCAGCGTCTCGTCGACCTGATGGTGCTGGGTGAGAAGCACGGATTCGAGATCGGCTGGACGTACGACTCACACGTCCTCTGGCAGGACTCGTTCCCGCTGTTGACGCTCGCGGCTCAGGCGACCTCGACGATGAAGTTCGGCCATCAGGTGACGAACCCCGGCACCCGTGATCCAACCGTGCTTGCGAGCCTCTACGCCACGTTGCACGACATCTCCGATGGACGCATGGTGATGGGGATCGGTCGTGGCGACTCGGCGGTGCGCTACATCGGGCGGCAGCCCGTAAAGGTGGCGGAGTTCGAGCGAGATCTCCGCATGATCAAGCCGTTCATGAACGGAGAAGAGGTCGTCTGGAACGACAAGGAACTGCAACTCAAATGGGTGCGCCCTGAACTGCCCGAGATCGAGATGTGGGTTGCGGGCTACGGACCGAAGGCGCTCGCGGTCGCCGGCCGCGTCGGCGACGGAGTGATCATCCAGCTGGCCGACCCGGAGATCATCCAGTGGATCATGGCAACCGCTCGAGCGGCCGCGACCGAGGCGGGCCGAGACCCAGCCGCGCTCAAGTGCATCGTGTGCGCACCGAGCCACATCTCCGACGACATCGCCGACGCCCGTGAGCAGACGCGCTGGTTCCCTGCGATGGTCTCGAACCACGTCAAGGATCTGATCGAGCGCTACGGCACCGATGGCTCGGTTGTCCCGAAGGCGCTCACCGACTACGTGGAGGCGCGCAAGTTCTACGACTACAACGACCACTCCCGCGTCGGCGCGGCACACGGCGCGTTCGTCACCGACGAGATCTGCGACCGCTTCTCCGTTCTCGGGACAGTCGAGCAGGCAACAGCGAAGCTGCGAGAGCTCGAGGCGATCGGCGTCGATCACTACTCGATCTACCTGATGACCCACGGCCAGGAGGAGACGCTCGCTGCCTACGGCGAGCACATCATCCCGCAGTTCAAGAGCGTGCCGGCTTGACCACATCAGCGGAACAGATCGACGGCTGGCGGCGAGTCGCGGCAGGGTGGGAGCGACGCCGCGATCTCTTCGCGCGGGCAACGGCGGCCCTCTCCGAGCGGATGGTCGAGCTGCTCGACCCGGTTCCCGGACAACGGATTCTCGAGCTCGCAGCAGGCCCTGGCGAGACCGGGTTTCGGACGCATGCGAACCTCCAACCCGGAGGCGAGCTCCTGGTCACGGACATCGCCCCGGAGATGGTCGACGCTGCGAAGCGGAGAGCCGCGGTGCTCGGGCTCGACAACGTCGCCTTCGGCGTCGAAGACATGGCGGAGCTCTCGCTGCCCGATGAGAGCTTCGACGGTGTCCTCTGCCGCTTCGGTCTCATGCTCGTTCCCGAGATGGACCGTGCTGCAGATCACATCGCTCGTGTCCTTCGCCGCCCTGGCGGGAAGGCCGTCCTTGCGGTGTGGGGAAGCCCTGAGCGCAATCCCTGGATGACCGCGGCGGGCCGGGCTACAGTCGAGCTCGGTCTCGTCGATCCTCCCGACCGGAACGCGCCGGGACCCTTTCGGCTGAGCGATCCCGAGCGTCTGAAGTCGGTCGTTGCGGCGGCCGGACTCGAGGTCACGCGGGTGGAGGAGACACGCGTGACCTGGGAGGCGGCATCGATCGACGAGTGGTGGGAAGCATCCTGCGATATGTCTCCGACGCTCGGGATGCTCCTCGCGGACCTTCCGGCTGAAGTCGCCGTGGAGCTCCGGCTCCGCGCCGCCGCATATCTGGAGGAGTACCTCGCCGCTGACGACTCCCTTGCGGTGCCCGGCCTCGCACGGATCGTCGTTGCGACATCCGCTTGATCGTCAGAGAATCGTCTTGCCGAGCGCGCTGGCGATGAGCTCGACCGCGGTCAGTGCGGTCGTGTTCTCCCGATCGAGGATCGGATTGGACTCGACGACCTCGAAGGATCCAGCGATCGCCGACTCGGCGATGAGCTCGCAGGCGAGGTGGGCCTCCCGATAGGTCAATCCTCCCCGGACCGGTGTCCCGACGCCGGGGGCGACCTCCGGGTCGAGCGAGTCCAGATCGAGCGAGACGTGAACGAAGCCGGGGCCGGCGACCCTGTCGAGTGCCTCCCGCATGACGCGCTCGATCCCGATTCGGTCGATGTCACCCATCGTGAATACCCTGATGTCGGCCTCGCGCAGGAAGGAGCGCTCGGAGGGATCGAGAGAACGGATCCCGACGAGCGCAACACGAGCAGGGTCGACTGCGGGCAGGAAGAGCCCCTCGCCCCTGAACCATTCCGGCGCCCGGCCGAGAGCCGCGCCCAGAGGCATCCCGTGCACGTTGCCAGAGGGGCTCGTTTCCGGCGTGTTGAGATCACCGTGCGCGTCGATCCAGATCACGCCGCCTACGTGCCCTGCGGCGGCGGCAAGCCCGGCGAGCGTGCCGATCGCGACCGCGTGATCGCCGCCGAGGACGAGCGGTCTCGCGCCTTCCTGGACCGCTGCCTCGACGAGAGCCGCGAGCTCGGCGCAGGCCGCGAGAATCTCTGGCAGGAATCGCGCTCGGTGGTCGACGAGCGCTAGGGCCTCGGGCTCCGGAGCGACGATGTTGCCCCGATCCGCAACCGCGAGGCCAATCTCGATCAGCCGTTCCTCGAGGCCGGCGTAGCGCAGCGCCGACGGGCCCATGTCGACACCGCGGCGAGTCTGGCCGAGGTCGAGGGGCGCTCCGATGATCGCGACAGGCCGCTCCACGGTGCTGGACCGTACCTCGGCGAGCGCGGTCGTGCGGAGTCGGCGCTACACTTCGCGGTCGCGGCGAGGTAGCTCAGTTGGTAGAGCACACGGCTGAAAACCGTGGTGTCGCCGGTTCAAGTCCGGCTCTCGCCATTGTTGCGCAGACCCAGCATGTTGTTGCGCAGAGCTCCCTGAAGCCGGAGCCTACGGTTCCTGTGACCTCCCTTCGGCGGCGGTCGGGTGCGGCTGCGGGCTTGGTGTCGTTGCGCTTGGTGTCGTTGCGCTTGGTGTCGTTCCCCGGCCGAGCCATGTCACCCCGACCGCCGTCAGGGCCAGTGAGCCAAGCGCGGCCGCGACGATGGCCGATGCTTCGCCGCTCGTGATGAGGTGCTCCTGGAGACCGAGCGCGACGACTGCGGCGGGGACGCCGAGTTGGGCTGTTGCGGCAAGACCTGCCGCGAGTCGCTGCCTCGTGAGGAGAGCGGCGACAACGTGGACGACGACGTTGAAGGCGACCAACTCCGCTGCGAGCAGGAGCAAGGAGGGGTGCTGGCCGAGCGATCGCAGGTCGAGACGCGCGCCGAGCACGACGAAGAAGAGCGGCACCATCAGTCCCTGCGCGACCCCGGTGACCTGCCGCGAGAGCCGTTTCGGCCCCCCGATCGCAGCGACCATCAACCCGGCCCCGAACCCGGCAACGAGAACGCCTGTCCCGCTGCGTTGCGCCATCCAGGCGAGCCCGAAGAGAACGAGGAGCGAGAGACGGAGGTCGAGCGCCCAGCCACGCTTCCTCGATTGGCGGCGCAGGTGTCGTACCCACGACCGGCGATGGAGGACGTGCACGACCCCGAGAAGCACGATCAGACTCACGGTCACGAGCAGGCCACCGAGCGCGGCACGTAGCGCTCGGCTCGGCTCGAGCACGAGTGGCAGGAGAACGATCGCGGCGATATCTGCGAGAGCGACCTGTGCCATCACGGTGAGAGCGCGGGCGTCCGCGAGCAGCCCCAGCTCTTCGAATGCCGGTAACAGGATGGCCGCCGATCCGCTCGCCAGAAGAAGCGCGTAGATCGAGGCGTGGTGCGTCCCGCTGGCCCGAGCCACGGCGATCCCGGCGAACGGCGCTTGGAGCGCCACGATTGCTGCCGCGAGGCCACCCCGGCGCACCCCCGCCGCAAGGCCCGGCTGGCGTAGTGGCACGTGCATACCCGCGACGAACATCAGCATCGCGAACCCGACCTCGCCGAGGAACGCCGTTGTCGGATCGTTGGGGTTCAGCCAGCCAAAGCCACTGTTGCCAATGACCACACCGGCAAGAAGCTCACCAACGACCACCGGCACGAGCGCGCGGCGTCCGGACGCGAGCAGCGGCCCCGCCAGACCTGCGAGGCCGATCAGAGCGAGAACGCCGAAGCTCATCGGCGTAATACTCCCTCAGAACGCGGCGTCGGTTGCTCTCAGGCGTCGGCTACGAGCTGAGTCTTGCGAGCGGGCTAGAGCAGAAGCCGCGTCGGTCCTATCGATCCTGCATCGCCACGAAGGCTCGCTCCGCCTCTCCGGTGTAGATCTGGCGTGGGCGGGCGATCTTCTGCTCGGAGTCGTTGAGCATCTCCTCCCACTGGGCGATCCAACCGGGAAGACGGCCAAGAGCGAAGAGGACGGTGAAGTAGTCGGTCGGATACCCCATCGCCTGGTAGATCAGCCCCGAGTAGAAGTCGACGTTCGGGTAGAGCTTGCGGCTGACGAAGTACTCGTCCTCGAGCGCGATTCGCTCGAGCTCGAGCGCGATCTCGAGCTTCGGATTGAGGCCGGTTTCGGCGAAGACGGAGTCGGCGACCTCTTTGATCAACTTGGCTCTCGGGTCGTAGCTCTTGTAGACGCGGTGCCCGAAACCCATCAGTCGCCCCTTGCCGGCTTTCACCCCCTCGACGAACGCCGGAACGTTCTTCTTGTCACCGACGACGTCGAGCATCTGCAGCACGGCCTCGTTCGCGCCACCGTGCAACGGCCCATAGAGAGCGGCAATGCCGGCCGAGACGGCCGAGAACGGGTCGACGTGGGACGAGCCGACGCCACGCACCGCACTCGTCGAGCAGTTCTGCTCGTGATCAGCGTGAAGGATCAGGAGGGTCTCGAGGGCCCGTTGCAGAACCGGGTTCGGCTCGTGCGCGCCACCGATCTCGAAGGTCATGTTGACGAAGTTGCCGATGTAGTCGAGGTCGTTCCGCGGCAGCACATAGGGAAGGCCGCGGGAGTGCCGGAAGATGTACGCCGCGATCGTCGGCAATTTCGCGATCAGTCGCACCCTCTGGAGGTATCGATTCTCCGGGTCGGAAATGTCCTTCGCGTCCGGGTAGAAGGTCGAGAGCGCACCAACGGCCCCCAGCAGCATCCCCATCGGGTGGGCGTCGTAGCGGAATCCCTCGAGGAACTCGTTGATGTTCGTGTGCACGTAGGTGTGAATGCGAACGTCTTCGACCCACCGCTCCAACGCAGCGGCCGACGGCAACTCACCCTCGAGCAGGAGATATGACGTCTCGAGGAAGCCCGCCTGCTCCGCAACTTGCTCGATCGGATAGCCGCGGTACCGCAGAATGCCCTGATCTCCGTCGATGTAGGTGATCGAACTGCGGCACGATGCCGTATTCAGATACGCAGGATCGAACGACAGCAGGCCGTCTCCGTCGGCACTTGCGATCTGACGGAGGTCGGTCGCCCGGATCGCCCCGTCGACGATCGGCAGGGTGTACTCCGCCCCGGTGCGGTTGTCGACGATGGTGAGGGTTTCGGCGGCCACGGCTCGTGCGACCGAGACTAGCCGCCGCACGGCTCCCTCCGCCACACCAGGGTGAACGTGCACCCACGATGAACAAAGAGACGTCGGGGACGGAGAACCGCTCCGCCGACGTCTCTCGTTACGGATGACACTAGTGCTTCCTGCGCATTTTCGCTACCCCAAACGATGGATTGCTCAGACGATCCGAATGCCGAGCGGCTGTCCGATCAGGGCGTGGAGCATTGCCGCCGCGTTGCCGTTCGAGATCGCGATCGACATGTTGCGATAGCTGTCCTCGTACAGGATCACGTCCCCGGGCCGCGCGTCGGCAAAGGTGCGTGCCGACACCGCGTAGTAGAGCTCTCCGGCGAGGTCTAGCTCGACTCTGGTCCCCGGAACGATGCCCACGTTCTCGAGGTCGTCACGGGTCAGATTGAGGGCGATATTCCCGAAGCTGTCCACGTACAACGTGGTTGCACGGACCACTCCGTCGACGAACGACAGCTCGGGCAGTTCCAACCGAACGAGCGCCTCCGGATCGATCGGAGGCCCGAGTTCGCCGATCGCCACCCCCATCGCGAGGTGCGCTGCTGCGGGGGCGAACAAGTCCCGGCCGTGGAACGTCCTCGAAATCGACTCGAGGGCGTACGTGGGATTCGCGAGCTCGTGTGCGGCCGCGATTCCCGCGCGTTCCGCCGCCAGCACGAGCAAGCCGTTGTCCGGCCCGACGAAGAAGCGGCCGTCACCGTCGCGGAGAGCGAGAGGTCGACGATGCCCCCCGACGCCTGGATCGACGACGGCGAGATGGACACCGACCGGCATGTACGGCAGCGTGTTCGCGAGCACGAGCGCGCCCTGCAACACGGCCTGCGCCGGGATCCCATGCGTGACATCGATGATCTGAGCCTGCGGAGCGATGCGTTTGATGACACCGTGACAGGTACCGACGAAATCGTCCTGCAAGCCGAAGTCGGTCAGGAACATCACGAACACGGTTCGAGTCTACGCCCGACTCACCCCGTTGCAGCAACCTGCTCGACAGCCCTGACCAGGCCGTCCACGTCGTGTGTTGTCGCCTCGGCGAGGATCTCGACGCCCGCCGCTCGTCCGGCACGCGTCGTCTCGGGGCCGATGGAGACTGCTGGAATGCCGGTTTCGAGGGCACCGAAGGACCGTGCAGCGGACGCCGATGCGAGCACGCAGAGATCCCCTTCCGGTGCGGGCTCCGGCCGCAACTCATGCGTGCGGTAGAGCGCGATGAAGTCAGCCGCGAGCCCGTCCGCCAGAACGCGCCGTGCCCCTTCTGCGCCGGCCACGAGGACGCGACCGGCAGGTTGTGGAAACTCCCGGAGAAGCCCCTCTTGCGTGGAGACGCTCGCGACGAGATCGGCGTGGCCAATAGTGTCGGCCGTCGCCTGCCCGATCGCGGCCACACGAGGCATCCGCCCGCTCGCACGGCGCAGCAGCTCGCGGGCACCGTTCTGGCTCGTTACGACGACCCAGTCGTACGAGGCGACCTCGATGGGGCCGTCGCCGAGTGGCTCCACGCGAATCAGCGGACAGTGTGTCACGTCGTGACCGAGCGCCTCCAACCGGGAGATCAGCTCCTGTTCTTGCCCTGCGGGGCGCGTCACGATGAGCTTCATCGCGCCGCAGCGATGAGCTCGGCCGCGAGTGCCGTGGGGTCGTTGTTGCTCCGCCGCTCGAGCCACGTACCGTCGTCGGCTGCAATCAGGGCGGTCAGAAGCGACCCGTTGTGAAACGCTGCAACCGGAGCGAGGCAGCCGCCGCCGATGAGAGAGACGCAACGGCGCTCGGATTCGACACGGAGTCGCGTCTCGGCGTCGTCGACAACCGCCACGAGGTGCTCATCGCCACTGCGTACCTGGAGGGCGAGCGCACCCTGGCCCGCCTCGGGCAGCATCACGTCGGTGTCTAGCCTCAACCCAATTGCTGCCTTCAATCCCAAACGGTCTAGACCACATGCGGCGAGGACGATGGCGTCCAGTCCCCGCTCGCCACGCTTTCGAAGACGAGTCTCGATGTTTCCGCGCAACGGCTCGATCGACAGGCTGGGCTCGAGAGCGAGTAGCTGGGCTCGTCGCCGGGCCGACGCAGTTCCGATTCGCATGCCCGGGCGGATCGCGTCTGCTCCACACAGTGCGTCGCGTGGATCCTCGCGCTCGGTGTAGGCGCCGACCGCGAGGCCATCGACGTCGGACGAGGTCATGTCCTTGGCCGAGTGGACAGCGACGTCGATCCGGCCTCCGAGCAAGGCCTCCTCGAGCTCCTTGACGAAGACCCCCCGGGACCCGATCTCACCGAAGGGGCTCGTGCGGTCGCGGTCGCCGGCGGTCGTGATGGGCACGAGCGCGATCTCCACACCCGGACGACGCAACGCCTCGGCAGCGCGGCTCGCCTGGGTTAGCGCGAGCCTACTTCCGCGGGAGCCGACGCGAAGCAGCACAGAGGCGAGTCGTGGTGCGCGGCTCTCCACAGATCAGGCGGCCACGCGGACGGATGCGCACAAATGCGGTCGGAGCCTGCAGCGGCAGAGGTCGCACGATGATGACCGGTCGCGTCACGATTGCTCCTCCTCCCCTAGTCCGAACAGGTGCCGCACGACGTCAGCATAGACCACACCGTCCGCGCCGGCGGCTGCCTCTTTCATCCGTACCGTCGGCAGGTGCAGGATCTTCGCCACGATCTGGGAGGTTACGGATTCGACGAGCTTCCGTTCGCTCTCGGGTAGACGACCGAGCCGGCCTTCGGCCTTCGCCAGCTCGCTGCTGCGGATCTCCTCCGCACGTGCCCGGAGCGACGCGATGGCCGGCACGACGGAGAGCGCTGCCTGCCATTCCCGGAACCGCTCTGCCTCGGCGGCGACGAGCTGCTCGGCCCGCACGGCCTCGACTCGCCGGCCCGCAATCGACGTCTCCACGACGGCCTCGAGATCATCGACGTCATAGACGAAGCAGCCGTCGATCGTGGCGAGTGCCGGGTCGACGTCCCGCGGCACTGCAAGGTCGACAAAGAGGATCGGGCGGCCGCGGCGGCCGCGGAGCGCCGACGCTGCCGTCGTCAGATCGACGACGAAGCCGGGCGCGCTCGTCGAGGTGACGACGACATCCGCGGTCGCAAGTAGGGCCGGAATCTCTTTCAGCCCGACGGCGCGCGAATCGACACTCGCCGCAAGCTCTTGGCCGTGCACAACGGTGCGGTTCGCTACCGCGGCGATCACACCGCCGCGCGACCGCAGATTGCGCGCCGTGAGCTCGCTCATCTTGCCGGCGCCGATCAGCAGAATCGCGCGGCCGCCGAGATCGTCGAACACCTGCTGGGCGAGGGCTGCTGCTGCAGCCGGGACCGAGGCCGGGCTTTCGCCTATCGCAGTCTCGACGCGTGCGCGGCGACCGGCATAGAGCGCCTGCCGAAAGAGGTGATCGAGGAGCGGACCCGTTGCACCGCGGTCGAAGGCGTCGCGCACCTGCCCGAGAATCTCGCCCTCGCCCGGGACGAGAGAGTCGAGCCCCGCGGCGACTCGGAACAGATGCAAGGCCGCTGCGTCGTCTCCGAGACGATAAATGACCGGAGCGAGCGCGGCACCATCGGCGCCGGCTAGAGCCAGCAACGAGGCGCTCGCTCGTTCATCGAGATCGCAGTTTTCGTCGTCGCTCGCGAGGTACAGCTCCGTCCGATTACAGGTCGAGAGGACGACGGCCTCACAGCCGTCCGCGAGCTGGAGGGCGAGGGCCTCCGCGCCTTCACCGTCGACCGCGACCCGCTCCCTCAGCTCCACGGGTGCCTGGCGGTGTGACACGCCGACGAGCGCGAGCCTCATGAGGCGCCTGAACTCATGAGGCGAAGTGGGTCAGGGGAAGAACGACCGCGACGAGCCCGAAGCCTCCGACGAGCAAGACCGCAAATCTCCGGCCTCGCAAGACGAGAGCACGGCGCAAGATGAGCCCAGCGGCATAGACCGCCCAGATCGCAATCGTGGCTGCCATGGGCACGTCGAAATCACCGCGATCGAAGCTCGCGAGGCCAACGACGATGCCGGTCGAGAGAACCCCGAGCGAGATCAGCGCGGTGCGCGCAGAGAGTCGGTCGAGCGAGTCGAGCGGCGGCAGCCGCAATCGGAGCACCCCGATATCGCGATGCTTGAGCCGACGCTCCTGCCAGAGATAGAGCCCCGCAAGCCCGGCGGCGAGGGTCAAGCCTGCAAACCCCGCGAGCATCAGGCCAACGTGGAGGGCAAGAAGGCCACTCGCCGGATCCCGCGTGGACGCACCTGTGCCTCCCCCTGCCCAGGCAGCGACGAGGAGCGCTGCAGCAAAGGGCATCACGGCTAGGCCCAGGAGGCGGTACCGCGGCGTGCAGCCCCAGATCAGATAGGCCCCGACGACGAGCCAAACGAAGAGATTGAGCGCACCGGCCCAGGTTCCCCACGGGAACCCGTCCGTATCGAGCATCTGCGCTAGGAGGAGCGCGGTCTGCGCGAGCCAGCCGATCCGAACGCCCCAGATGCCGAGGCGCGCCGAGGTCCCCGGATTCCGCCGAAATCCGGCATAGGCGACTGCCGCCTCGCCGTAGGCAATCAATGCCGGCCAGACGAGCAGTTCAGCCATCGGACCGGCGCGACCGCGCGAGGTCGGCGAGCTCACCGGTCTCGCGTTCGAGCCGCGCGAGCTTGGTAGCGATGATCGCCACCCACAGGAGGACGAAGACGAGCACGACGCCGTAGGCGAGCGCGACGTACTGGCCCTGGCTCACGACAGCGCCTCTCGGAGCTCTCTCAGGTTCGCGTCCGTGCGCTTGCCAATGAGCTCGGTGCGATACATCACATAGGCGAGCAACGAGATTGCAACCCAGCAGACGACGAAGGTGCCGAACATCGTGTTCGTCATCTGGGGACCGTCGCGATTGAACACGGTCGGGTGGATGAAATCGCTCGCGAGCCGGATTGCGAAGAAGCTGACCGGGATCAGAGCGACACCGAAGACCGCATAGACGGCACAGATCCGCTCTCGTCGCGAGCCCTCGTCGACCGAGAATCTGAGCATGAAGTAGGCGCAGTAGAACAGGAAGAGGACGAGGAAGAGGACGAGCTGATTCGAGCCCCAGCTCCACCAGACACCCCATGACGCCCTGGCCCAGATCGAGCCGGTGATAAGGGTGAGCGCACCGAAGATCGTGCCCTGATGGATCCAGGTGTAGCTCTCGAGATCGCGTCGCTCACCTCCCACCCAGAGGAGACGGAGCGCCTTCCAGGCACCGAGCCCGAAGCAGAGATATGCGGTGAGCGCTATCGGGACGTGGAAGTAGAAGATCCGCTGGGAGACACCCTGGTCGGCATCCTCCGGGGCAACGAGGAGGGCGAGCACGACTGCAACCCCGAGCAGGCCGGCAACGCCGAAAGCAAGAATCGGGAGGTTATTCCGTGACGACATATTCAAAAGTGGCCCATGAAAGTATCGCGAACACGGAGTCATAGAGCCCGAGGAACGCGAGGTACGTCGCACCGTGGGGGGAGATGCCTGCTCCGACGCCGCCCACGACGAGCGGGATCGCCAGCGGCAGGAAGAGCAGCGGCAGAATGACTTCGCGACCCCGGCTTGCGGCCGCCATCGCGGCGAGCAGGGAGCCGACGGCGCAGATCCCGATGCTTGCGAGCGCGACGCCGACGACGGCGACGAGATCAATGGGTGCGAAGAAGAGAGCGAAAGCCGGTAGGGCCACGAGTTCAGCTGCTGCGAGGAACGCAAGCGTCGCGAGCGTCTTACCGAGCCAGATCGCGCTCCGGTCGCATGGTGCCAGCACGAGCCCGTCGAGGGCGCCACCTTCCCGTTCGGGGGCCCACGCCCGGCCCAGCCCGAGAAGTGCCGTAAAGATGATCGCAATCCACAGCAGACCGTAGGCGGCGTTCTCACCTGTCCCGGCAGGGAGTGCAAAGTGGAAGATCGCGAGGGTCGAGAGCACGAACAGGATCATCGCGGGGAGCGTGTCTCGGGCCCGAAGCTCGAGCTTGAGATCCTTGCGGGCAAGGGCGACGACATCGGCGGAATAGAGAGCGAAAGCGCTCATGCGAGGACGAGCCTGTCCGTGGCGAGCGGGTCGATGCGGAGGGGGTCGTGCGTGGAGAGCACGACAGTGCGCTCCGCGGCGAACATGCGGAGCTCGCGGTCGAGCAGGGCGGCACCTTCCTCGTCGAGAGCCGTGAACGGCTCGTCGAGCACGAGCAACGACGGATCGTGCAGGAGTGCTCGGCAGAGTGAAAGGCGTTGTGTCATTCCGCGGGAGTACGTCGAAACGCGGTCGGCGCGTACATCCCAGAGGCCGAAGCGCTCGAGCAGCATGCCGGTTCGCTCACGGCGCTCGGGTACCCGGTAGAGGCGGCCGAAGAGGTCGAGGTTCTCGAGGGCGGTCAACTCGCGATAGAGCAGCGGCTCGTGCGCGACGTACCCGAGGGCGGCCCTCTCGCAATCCACCTCGAGAGTGCCCCTCGTCGGCGCGGCAAGCCCGGCGATAAGCCGCAGCAGCGTCGTCTTGCCCGACCCGTTCTGACCGGTGACGAGAAGAAATCCGTGGCGAGGGACGGCGAGCGAAACCCCTGACAGGGCCCGCTTACGGCCGTACCGCTTTTCGAGGCCCTCTCCCGTGATCATCTAGCTCGCGCCCTTCCGGTCGCCTGACACGCCACGGTACCGAAGCCTCTAGGTCAGCGTGTCGAGCGCGACGAATACGAAGAAGACGACGCTGATCAGCCCGTTGATCGTGAAGAACGCGGTGTCGAGGCGCTGCAGGTGACCGGGCCGCACCAGTGTGTGCTCGTACAGAAGCAAGCCGGCCACGGCCAGGACTCCGAGCCAGTAGAAGATGTCGCTGCCGAGGCCGCCGCCGACCGCAGCGAGCAGTAGCACCGCAAAAATGTGGAACGTTCTCGCGCCAACGAAGACTCCTCGCTCACCGAAGCGGGTCGCCCACGAGCGAAGGCCCACTGCCTGGTCGTGCGCCAGGTCGAAAAGCGAGTAGAACAGATCGAATCCGGCGACCCAGAGGCCCTGCGCGGCGAACAGCGCCCAGGCCTCCCAGGGTGCCGTTCCCGTTACCGCCAACCATGCCCCGAGGGGAGCAAGGCCTGTGCAGGCGCCGAGCCAGAGATGACAGAGCCAGGTGACGCGCTTCAAGTACGGATAGACGACGAACATCGCGACGGGAATCGGCCAGAGCCAGCGGACGATCGGCTCGAGCTGGAACGCTGCGACGAGGTAGAGCCCGAGGGCGGCTGCGCACAGCGCCCACACCTGAGACCGTGACAGCGCCCCAGCAGGGAGCTCGCGTCCGGCCGTTCGGGGATTTCGCGCGTCGAGCTCGGCGTCGATGAGTCTGTTCAGTGCCATCGCGAGCGTCCGGGCGCCGATCATCGCAAGCGTCAGCCAGAGCACCGGGCCGGCGCCCGGAAACCCGTCGACCGCTAGAAATGCGCCAACGTAGGCGAACGGCAGAGCGAACACCGTGTGCTCGAGCTTGACCAGCGAAGCGAACCGACGTGGGAACGAGACGGTGGTTGAGCTCATGTCTGGCGATGCCGTGAGCTTTGATCCCCGGCGGCGAGCTCGATCCCGTGAACGAGCGCCGGTTGCAGCACGGCAAATCCGTCGCGGCAGCCGCCGGGTGAGCCCGGGAGGTTGACGACGAGCGTCCCCCCGCGTAGACCCGCGAGACCGCGCGAGAGAAGTGCGTGAGGCGTCCGGCCACGCGCGTCTGCGCGAATCGCCTCGGCAATGCCAGGTGCGTCACGGTCGAGGACCGTTCGGGTCGCCTCCGGTGTGACATCGCGCGGCGTGAAACCCGTGCCGCCGGTGGTCAGGACGACTGAGCTGCGCGCTGCGAGCTCGACGATCGCGGCGGCTATCACGTTCGACTCGTCGGGCACGACGCAACGCTCTACCGCGAAACCCTCGCCTTCGAGCAGCTCGACGAGCGTATCGCCGCTGCGATCCTCACGCGTCCCGTGGTGCACCCCGTCCGACACCGTGAGCACCGCCGCCTTCACGCCGGCTCCTTCGTCTTCTCGACGAGCGTGACGCCGGTGATGGTCATTGTCTTGTCGATCGCCTTCGCCATGTCGTAGACCGTGAGCGCCGCGACGGTCGCCGCTGTCAGCGCCTCCATCTCGACGCCGGTCTGCGCCGTCGTCTCGGTGACCGCCTCGATTTCTACGCCGGTTGGGACGATCGAGAGCCTGACATCGACGACCGTGAGCGGGAGCGGATGGCACAGCGGAATCAGGTCGCTGGTCCGCTTCGCAGCCATGATCCCGGCGAGTTGGGCAGTGGTCAAGGCGTCTCCTTTCGGCAGTTGCCCGAGGCGCGCGACCGTCTCCGGTGCCATCGTCACTGCAGCGCGTGCCACCGCGCGACGCCGGGAGAGTGGCTTGTGGCCGACGTCGACCATCCGGACGGCCCCATCCGGGTCGACATGGGAGAGATCGGTCACTGCGGCATCGCCTCCACGTCGCCATGGTAGTCGACCTCACTCGCGATCCAGGCTGGGGGCCCAAGGCTCGCTGCAGCCAAGAGCGTCCAACCTTCTAGGCAGGGCGCTCGATCAGCGTCACCTGCACGACACGGCGCGCCGTCCCGCCCCGCAGGACCGTGAAAGGCACGCGTTGCCCCACTCTGAACGCATTCACCGCTCGCGAGACATCCTGCGCGCTCGTCACGGGCCGGTTCCCGATCCTCACGATCACATCGCCGCCCAGAGACACCTGCAGGCCGTTGTAACTCTCGACATGTGTACCGCCCTGCAACCCGGCCCGAGCGGCGGGAGTATCGGGCTCGACCTTGGCAACGAGCGCGCCCCTGCGCGCGGCGAAGCCGAATCGCCTCGCCATCCCGGGTGTGACGTCCTGCGAGGTGATGCCCACGTACGCGTACGAGACCTTTCCGGTCCGCAGAAGCTGCTCCAGAGCCCGCCGTGCGATGTCGATCGGGATCGCAAAGCCGACACCCTCCGCTGTTCCTGTCGTCGATCGGATCTGGGCGTTGATCCCGATGACCCGACCCTTGGCGTCGAAAAGCGGGCCGCCCGAGTTCCCCCGGTTGATCGGTGCGTCGGTCTGAATGGCGTCAGAGACGCTGTAGGCCGAGGTCAGCGACTCGATTGCTCGATCGGTCGCTGAGACGACGCCGACCGAAAGCGAGCTCTGTTCGTTGAACGGGCTCCCGATCGCCGCCACTGGTGTGCCGACAACCACACTCGACGAGTTGCCGAGAGGCACCGGCTGAAGAGCGTGAGCGCGGGGATCGACCCGGACGACTGCGACATCGCTGAACAGGTCCCAGCCGATGATCTTCGCCGGCGCCCGGTCTCGATCCTTGAACTCGACGTACAGTCGATCGGCGCCGCGGATCCTTTCCCCGCCGGCGTCTGCGACATTGGTGACAACGTGGGCGTTCGTGAGAATCGTGCCCTTCCCGTCGACGACGAAACCCGAGCCCTGCGACTGCCCACCGGCGCCGAAGTCCGCGTACAGCGTGACGACACCGGGTGCGCGCTGTTTGTAAATCGCCGCCGGGTTGAAGCCATTGCCGATCGGCGGCACCGCGACCGCGGCCGGCGGCGCCTCGGTGGCTGCGCGGTCGAGGACGACCGTTGTGGTCTCACGCCCTGTCAGCCCGGTCGCCGCTCCCAGAGCGAGCGCGGCGCCTGCGCCGAGAATCGCGGCGACAGCGGCCAGGGCAAAGGTCTGGGGACGCACGCCGGTCACTGTAGCCGGGTGTCTGCAGCTGGCAGCAGGGGGGCGAGGCGTGCCGGGGTTTCCACGTGGAAACGCTGACGCGCTCCATCGCCTCGCGGTTCCGTATTCGGCCGCTAGCTGACTGCCCGGGCCGGGGCAGGCGGTCGCAACGTCTCGATTGCCGCTGGCAATTCCACGGTGAACGTTGTTGCACCCGGCCGACTGGTCACCGTTACCGTCCCGCCCATCCTCCCTGCCAACTCGCGCGCGATCGCGAGGCCGAGGCCGCTGCCCGATGCCATGCCCCCTTCGACGCGGTAGAACCGCTGGAAGATGCGGTCGAGATGCTCGGGAGGGATACCTGGCCCGTCGTCTTCCACCACGAGTGCCACGCGAACGCCCCGCTGTTCCGCCCGCAGTCGGACGGTCGTGCCGGCAGGGGTGTGAGCGAGCGCGTTGCCCGCCAGGGCCCTTGCGATTTGCTGCACGCGTTCCTCGTCGGCGAACGCCCAGGCCTCGTCGTCGGCCTCGATCACGAGCGTGTGGTTCGATGTGTCTGCCAGTGCGCCAAGCTCCTCCGCCACGACGCGCACGACCTCCGCCAGGCCGACCTCCTCATGCTCGATCCGAATCCGTCCCACATCCATGCGGGAGAGATCGAGGAGATCGGTGGCAAGTTTCGTCAGTCGATCGACCTGTGCCCGGGTGGTCGCGAGGAACTCGCTGCGCGTCTTCTCATCGAGATCCTCGTCTGCGAGGAGCTCGAGGAAGCCCGAGAGCGAGAACAGTGGCGTGCGGAGCTCGTGAGACGCGTTCGCGACGAACTCCTTGCGGGCGCGGTCGAGCTGCGCGAGCTGAATCCGCATGCGGTCGAAGGAGCCGGCCAGCTGGCCGACCTCGTCGGCCCCCGAGTCGACGACAGGCTCGTCGAAGGCCCCCTCGGCAATCCGGTCTGCGGCCCGCTGCAACCGCCCGAGCCGCCGTGCGTGCAGCGCTGCAACCGCCAAGCCGAGCACGAGCGCGATCAGCAGAGCCGCAGCCGTCGCATACAGCAAGCGCCGCTTGACCAACTCGACCGTCGCGAGCTGGTCGGAAATGGAGCTCGAGAGGAGCATCACGTTCCCTGCCGTCAGGAGCGGCACCGCCACCTCTGCATAAACCCTCCCATCGTGATGGGCACGGGCCCGGACTGTCCGCACAGCCCGTGCGGCCTCGAGGGCCGTTGGGTCTTGCTCGATCTCCGTGCCGCCAACCGCGGAGGAATCCGCCAGCGCGCGCAGGTTCATGGCGCCTGGCGCGCCCGATACAGCGAAGACGACGACGCGGGAGTTCGAGACGAAATCGGCTCCGTCGACGAAATCGCCGAGCTGAAGCTTGTCCTGCGCCTGCCGGGTGGCGTAGATGACCGCCAGGGCCTTGGCGTCGCTCTCCTGCTGGTCGAGCTTCGCTGCGACGAGCCGTCGCTCGAGCGACGGCACCACGATGGCGTACGCCGTGAGGAGCGCACCGCCGACGATCGCGAGCAGAGCCAGCGCCAGCTTGACGCGGATGCCCCCAGGGATGCTCATCCGTCGCGGAAGCGGTATCCGGCGCCTCGCACGGTCAGGATGAGCTCCGGCTCGCGAGACTCGACCTCGATCTTCTCCCGTAGGTGTCGGACGTGCACGTCGATCGTGCGGGGCTCCCGGTAGTCCGAGCCCCCGCGGAGGCGCTCGAGCAGCTGGCGTCGTGAGTAGACGACACCCGGGTTCGCGGCCAGCAACGCAAGCAGCTCGAACTCCACGAACGTGAGCTGAACCATCTCGCCGCGCACCTCGACCGTGCGGCGCGGCAGGTCGATCCGCACATCCCCTCGATCGATCGACTCGTCGCGCTTCCCGCCCAGATGAGGCGTTGCTGCCCGACGCAACACGGCGCGCACGCGACTGCGAAACTCGCGAATCAGAAATGGCTTCGTGATGTAGTCATCGGCTCCGAGCTCGAGGCCGAGCACCTTGTCGAGCTCGTCATCGCGGGCGGTGAGCATGATGATCGGAACCGTGCTCTCGGCTCGGAGCCTCTTGCAAACCTCGAGCCCGTCGAGCTTCGGGAGCATGATGTCGAGCACGACGAGGTCGATTTCCTCCTCCGCGAAGCGCTGGAGCGCCTCCTCGCCGTCGCGGGCCTGAACGACGCGATAGCCATCGCGTTCGAGGGGATAGGTCAGGAGCCTCTGGATCGCGTCCTCGTCGTCGACGAGGAGAATGGTCGGGGATTCAGGCATCGGCGACGTCATGGACACGGGGCTGCCCAATCTAGGTCGTACTATAGCCCCCGTCGTGGCAGCCCCAGACTCAGATGGACACCGGCGCGGGAGGCGCCCGCCGGCGAGAGGGAGGCGGGCCCGAAAGCGGCGGGTCGAGCAGCCGATCAACACTCGGCTCGTCCGGGGCGCCGCGCTGCTCCTGATCTTGCCGCTGACGGTGCTCGCTTTCTCGATCGGACGGCCCGGCCCGTTCCCGGCGTCGGCGCTGCCGCCATCGTTCGATGGCGCCTCGGCAACAGCGCTTGCGACAGAGCTTGCCCACGACTACCCCGATCGTGCTCCCGGCACCCCGGGGGCCGACGGAGCGGCCCACTGGGTAGAAGAAAAGCTCGGCCTCTACGGTCTCGGCACGCGCGAGGACGTATGGGACGAGACGATCCCGGGACTCGGCCGTGTCCGCTTGCGAAACCTCGTGACCGTCATCCCCGGAGCCAGGCCCGATGCGATTCTCTTCATCGCGCATCGGGACAACAGCGGAATCGGGCCTGGCGCCAACGACAACGCATCGGGTACAGCCGCCCTCATCGAGCTCGTTCGTGCCTACGGTCGGCTCGGCACGATCGCGGGCCGCCCAACACCGCAACACACCCTGATCTTCCTGTCTTCGGACGGCGGCTCTTTCGGCGGCTTCGGCGCGGAGCGATTCGCCTCGACCTCGCCGCTTCGCACCCGCGTCCGCGCAGCGGTGTCGCTCGACGCGCTTGCAGGCACGGCGAAGCCCCGACTCGAGACAGCTGGGCTCGCTGCGCGCTCTCCGGCACCAGCCCTCGTCCGAACGGCGGATGTCCGGGTGGCAGCCCAGGTAGGGCGAGCACCGGCTCGGCCCGGGTGGCTCACCCAACTCGTCGCGCTCGGGATGCCATTCGGCTACGGGGAGCAGGCGCCCTTCCTCGGGCGCAAGATCTCGGCGATCCGCCTCACGACGGCGGACGACAGCGGAGGTGGAGCGATGAGTGATACGCCCGAACAACTCGACCGCGTGCAGTTCGCGCGACTCGGCCGCGCAGCGGAGTCGATCCTCGCCTCTCTGGACGGCGGGATCGAGCTTGCCGGAGGCACGGCCGGCTACGTCTACCTCGGTAGCCGGATCATTCGCGGCTGGGCAATCGAATTCGTCTTCATCGTCGCGCTTGTCCCCTTTCTCGTCGGTGCGATCGACTTCTTCGCCCGCTGTCGCCGGCGACGGCTCCCTCTCGCCGGCGCCTGGCGGGCGCTCCGCACGCGTCTCGGGTTCTGGCTCTGGTGTGGCTTCGTCGTCGGCCTTGCGGCAATCGCCGGCATCTTCCCCCGCGGGTCTGCGATTCCCCCACCGCCCGACAGCCCAGCCGTCACCGATTGGCCGGTCATCGGCCTCATGGCTGTCGGCGCGCTGACCGCGCTCGGTTGGTGGCGAGCCCGGCAGAGGCTCGTGCCGCTCGAGCCGGCGACCGCGGACGAGATGCTCGCGGGGTACGCCGTCGCGCTTCTCTCTCTCGGAGGCGTTGCGGTGGCCACCGCGTTGATAAGCCCCTACGGCGTCGTCTTCGTCGTTCCCTCGCTCTACGCTTGGCTGTGGCTGCCGCAGGCCGGGCATCGATCCGGCTGGGTTCGCGACACCCTGTACGGCATCGGGCTTGCTGGACCGGCGCTTGCAACCGTCGCCGTCGGCACCCAACTCGGGCTCGGAGTGCATACGCCGCTGTACCTCGTGTCGCTGATGACACTCGGGTTCATCCCGTGGACGACGATCCTCGTCCTGATCGCGTGGGCTGCGATCGCAGCGCAACTAGGTGTTCTGACGGCTGGACGCTACCGGCCGGTACATCGCCGGCCGACAGCCTCTCTGGGCTCAGAACGCTAGAAAGCGCACCCGAGCACCGGCGGCGAGCGTTCCCGCTCCCCGGGGGACGTGGACGAGCGCATCGGCCGCGGTCGTCCGCGCGATCATGTGCGACTCCTGCCCGAGGATCGGGTCGAGGAGAGCACTCTCCTCGCTCCAGGCGGTTCTGGCGCGAACGAAGTCGTCCCTCTCGGCGCGTCGCGGAACCTCCGCGACGAGGATGCCCGGACGGAACGGTGGCGCCGGGTCGGCGTGACGCTGGAGCGCGAGGACGGCGGGCCGAACGAACAGGAGGCATCCGACGAGCGAGGAGACCGGGTTCCCCGGGAGGCCGAACACCAACGTCCGGTCGCGAACGCCGAAGGCGAGCGGCTTTCCGGGGCGCATTGCGACCCCCCAGAACACCTCCTCGACTCCGAGGTCGGCGGCGACGCGCCTGACGAGGTCGTGAGGCCCGACGGATACCCCGCCGGAGGTGACGACGACGTCGGCGTCGAGTGCGTGCTCGAGAGCCCGGGCGTGCGCGTCCTCCGTGTCTTCTGTCGCCACCGACCGCTCCACGGCCGCGCCGGCCGCCTCGAGCACGGCCGCAAGCATGATCCCGTTCGACTCGTAGATCTGGCCGGGCGCGAGAAGTTCGCCTGCCCGCCGAAGCTCGGTGCCTGTCACGACAACAGCGACGCGCGGTCTTCGGCTCGAGAGGACGCCTTCGATTCCGCAGGCAGCAAGCGCGCCGAGCCGCGCGGGCGTCAGCACCTCGCCCGCCGCGAGGAGCGTGGTTCCCACCCGCACGTCGCCTCCGGTCCCACGGATGTTGTCATTAGACATCGGTCCCTCCCCGATCTCCACCTCCGTGGGTCGCACAACGACACGCTCCACCGGCACTACGGTGTCGGCTCCCGTCGGCACGACACCGCCTGTCGAGATCTCGATCGCCTCGCCGGGACCGACGGCTCGGCTCTCGGGACTGCCTGCGGCGACGCTGCCGACGATCCTCAACACACCGGGCAGGTCGGCCGCCCTGACGGCGTATCCATCCATCGACGAGCTCGGAAACGGTGGTAGATCTACCGGTGAGACAACCTTCTCCGCGAGAATCCGGCCCGCGGCACGATCGAGCTGCACGTCCTCCAACGGAAGCGGCGTCGCGCGCGCGAGAATACGAGCCAGGGCCTCATCGACGGATACGAGGGAGGTCACGACCGCACGCTACACCAGGCACACGGGGTACCCTCGCGACGTGATCTCGGTCGTCATCCCCGTTCACGACGAGGAGCGCAGCGTCGCTCCCCTCTTCGACGAGCTGGTGTCCTCCCTCTCCCGAGACGGTCAGGCTTGGGAAGCAGTGTTCGTCGACGACGGCTCGACGGACGCGACGTTCGCAGAGCTTGCTCGCCTCCACGACGCCAACGAGAACGTGCGTGTCGTTCGGCTGCGTCGGAACTTCGGCAAGGCGACCGCACTCGACGCAGGCTTCGGTGAAGCCGCCGGCGACGTCATCGTCACGATCGACGGCGACCTCCAGGATGACCCCGCCGAGATCCCGCGACTGCTGACCAAGCTAGGAGAAGGATACGACCTCGTGTCCGGCTGGAAGACGAACCGGCAGGATCCGCTCAGCCGCCGGATCCCATCGAAGCTGTTCAACGTTGTTGCCGGGAAGGTCTCGGGCGTGCACCTGCACGACATGAACTGTGGGCTCAAGGCCTACCGAGCGGACGTCGTTCAGGGTATGCAGCTCTACGGCGAGCTCCACCGCTACACCCCCGTCCTTGCCCACTACCGCGGCTACCGGGTCACCGAGCTCCCGGTGAACCACCGTCCCAGAGAGCACGGTCGCTCGAACTACGGCGTCGAGCGCTACGTCCGAGGGTTCCTCGATCTCCTCACGGTCACGTTCATGGGCCGCTACCGCCACCGGCCGCTCCATCTCTTTGGCGGCCTCGGGTTGATCGCCGGCACCCTGGGGTTTGCGATCCTCGTCTACCTGACGGTCATCAAGCTGGCCGGTCACGCGATCGGACAACGGCCGCTCCTCACGCTGGGCGTCCTCCTCGTGGTCGTAGGCATCCAGTTGCTCTCGCTCGGGCTGCTCTCCGAGCTGATCACGAGTCATCACGAGGAACGGGTGGGTGGAGCAGATCGAACGGCTCGCCTCATCGACCAGGTTCTTCGCTAGCCGTCCTGATGCGCGTCCTCTACTTCGGCACCTATGACCGTCTCTACCCCCGGAACGCTCAGGTCATCTCCGCCCTCCGCAACGCCGGCGTCGAGGTGGTCGAGCAACATCGGGCCGTGTGGGACCAGCGCCACAACTGGTCGCTCGGCGCGCATCAGATACGGCGGCTGGCCGAGGCGGAGTGGAGTCTCCGACGTGCAACCCCCGACGGAGGCGCGGCCGACGTTCTCATCGTCGGCTACCCCGGTCACTTCGATCTCGGGGCCGCAAAGCGGGTAGCTCGCGGCCGACCCGTTGTGTTCAATCCGCTCGTCTCGCTCTACGACACCCTGGTCGACGACCGCGGGCGCTTCCGGCGTGGCTCAGGCGCCGCACGGCTCGTCCACCTCGTCGACCGGCGGGCGTTTCGTCGGGCCGACGTCGTCGTCGCGGACACCGCGACGCACGCTCGGTTCTTCCGCGAGCGCTTCGGGCTCGCGTCCGACGCGGTTGAGGTGTGCTTCGTGGGCGCGGAGGATCGGCTCTTTCGGCCCGAGCCTCGAGCCGAGTCCCCGTTCCACGCGTTGTTCGTGGGCAAGTTGATTCCCCTGCATGGACTGGAGATCATTCTCGCTGCGGCAGCGCTCGTGCCGGACATTCCGTTTCGGGTCGTGGGTAGCGGGCAACTCGAGCCGCTCCTGGTAGAGCGCCCCGCGAACGTCGAGTGGACGCCGTGGGTCGAGTACGAAGACCTCCCTGCTGAGATTCGGGCCGCCGGCTGTGCTCTCGGCATCTTCGGCACCGGCGGCAAGGCGACCCGCGTGATACCGAATAAGGCATTTCAGGCGCTCGCCTGCGCCACCCCGCTCATCACCGCCGACACCCCCGCGGCACGCGAGTTGCTCACCGACGGCAAGGACGCCCTGCTTGTCGCGGCCGGCGACGCCGGCGCACTCGCAACGGCCGTGCGACGCCTGGCCTCGGATCCCCTCCTTGCAGCCACCGTCGGTGAGTCCGGACGAGCGACCTATCGGGCTCGTGCGAGCGAGCACGCTCTCGGTGCCCGCTGGCAGGCCGTCCTCGAGCGGGCAATCGCTACTTCGTGACGGCGAGTCCGACACAGAGCTCGGGTGATGCGTCCTCGATGAGGCGTGATGCTCGCGGCCTGCTCTGGCTCGCGATCGGTGCGTTCGGCCTGGGCATGTCGTCGCTCGCGATTTTGCAACAGAGAGCGTTCGAAACCGGCCGCTTCGACGTCGGCAACCTCACGCAGGCCGTTTGGTCGACCGCACACGGACGCGTTCTCGAGATCACCGATCTGCAGGGCGACCAGATCTCTCGGCTCGGGGCGCATTTCGACCCGCTGATCGTCCTTCTCGCACCTCTCTGGTGGCTCTGGCCCCATCCGAGCCTCCTTCTCGTCGTCCAGGCCGTCTCGGTCGCGCTCGGCGCGGTACCCGTCTTCCTCCTCGCCCGCAAGCACCTCGGTACCGAATGGGCGGGCCTCGCCTTCGCCCTCGTCTATCTGCTCTATCCGCCAACACAATGGCTCGTTGTCGACGACTTCCATCCGGTTGCTTTTGCAACACCACTCTTGCTCGGAGCAATCTGGTTCCTGGACGAGAACCGGCTGCTGCCCTTCGCGCTCTGTGCCGTCGCAGCCTGCCTGACGAAGGAGCAGGTCGGGCTGGTGGTGGGGGTCCTCGGCATCTGGCACGCAGTCGCACACGGGCAACGACGCGCGGGTCTGGTGATCTCCTTTGCTGGCATCGTGGTGGCAATCGTGGCAACCGCGGTGATCGTTCCGCGGTATGCGCCAGGAGCCGCATCTCCTTTTGCAGGACGCTATGCCGCTGTTGGCGGTTCTCCTGGCGGGATCGTCAAGACGGCGTTTGCCCACCCGTTCCGACTCCTCGAAGCGGCAACGGAGGCCCGCGATCTTGCCTACGTCGTCGAGCTCCTCGTGCCGCTCGGCGGCCTGTCGCTCCTGGCGCCGCTCGTGGCGGCAAGCGCTCTTCCCGAGCTCGCGCTGAACCTCCTCTCGGGGACACCCACGCAGACGTCGATCCATTTCCACTACACGGCTGCCGCGATCCCCGGGCTCGTGGCCGGAGCAGTGCTCGGAAGTGCCAGGGTGCAACGCCGGTGGCCCCGGTCGTTCCCGGCGGTCGTGCGAGGCCTCGTCGGACTCGCCCTCGTTGCGGGCGTCGTGATGGGACCCCTGCCCGTCTGGCGCCACGTCCCGTTCGGTTCCCACCTAGCGACCCACGACCACATCGTCACGCCGCACGATCGAGCCGCCGCACGGGTCATCCGCGCCGTTCCGGCGGGAGTTGCAGTCAGCGCGACGAACACCCTTGGCGCGCACCTCTCAGAGCGACGGCGGATCTTCAGCTTCCCGGTGCTCCGTGAGGCACGCTGGGTTGCAGTCGACCTGACCCGACCGAGCTACCTCGACGCAGCCCGCGGAAAGCGCTTCGCCTCGGCGTACGCCGCGCTCCGGCGTGACGGCCGGTGGCGGGTCGTCGCGCAGGAGGACAGCGTCGTAGTCCTGCACCGAAAGTAAGGCTCTGCCACCTCAGAGCGGGATCGTCTGAGGGAGGAGGTAGAGACAGAGGGCAAGGCACACCCCCATGGCCACAGCGTCTTCCTCGGCGGCGGCAAGAGGCACCGCCCAGGCCAGATACCACACGGCGAGATACGGGGTCGTGACCAGAACGAGGCACGCTGCAAGGCCAAGCCGAGCACGACCCCGACGAGCCTCCCGGGCGAGCCACGCGAAGCCCGCCACGAACGCCGCGACGGCGAGACCGAGCGCGAGCGCACTGGGAAGCCCGAGTTGCTCCAGCCGGTGTGGGATTGCGTAACTCGTCTCGAGCGCCGCATTTCCTGCCAGTGGGAAGATTGCAAGCGGCCACGCGCCGCCGTACGCGGCGGTTGCGGCGACCACGACCGCAGCAGCGGCTATCGCGAAGCCTCGGTGCCCGGTCGGGCGTCCAGTTGCCCTCGCCTCGAGCGCCCGAAGTGCAAGGAACAGGATCGGGATCCACTTGACCCCGATCGCGAGCACCCAGAGTGCGCCCGCTCCCTGTAATCGCCTGGACGCTGCGAGAGCCAGGGCGGCGAGAAGCAGGGCGCCGACCCAGGCGTCGTTGTGACCGCCGCCCGCTAGATGCACCGCGAGGAGAGGGTTCCAGCCGACGAACGCGATCGCGAATGCCCGCCGGCGAGCCAGGCGCCCGGCGAGAAGCGCCGCCGCAAGAGCCGCTCCCGCAGCCAGCGCCTTGTACGTCCAGGCCGCGACGTTGCTCGAATCGTTCGCGACCGCCGCGAGCGGCTCTGACGCGAGCGTGAACGCCGGTCCGTAGACACTTGTCGTGTCGAGCCAGGCGCTACCCATGAAGGGAAGTGCCGGATTGGCGGGGAACTCCTGGGGTGCGTCCGAGTACGGGTTGCCAGAACCGCTCGAGGGAATCCAGCCATACGACCAGTACGTCCAGGCGTCCGTCGAAAGCAGCAGTGGTGCAGCAAGTGGGACGAGCTGGATCCCGGCTGCCAGAATGACTGCAGCCCGCGTCGAGGGCGTCATTCTGCGGATCGCCTGAAGCCCGACGAGGTACATCGCAAAGGCGCCTAGCAGCAGGACGAAGAAAAGCGGTGCGGTACCGGAGACGTTCCCGCCGTCCCGTGGTACGAGCGGCGACCCGGGCCGCCACGCCAGCGCACAGGCAGCAGCGACGAGCGCGAGCGTGACCGCGCCCGCAGGTACCGCCGGCGACTTCCTCACGGTCGCGTCGGCGGCTTCGTAGCCGGCAACGGCGCGGTGCTGTTCGTGACCCCAGAATCCGTCGCGGTCGTTCCCGTTCCCGTCGTGTCGGTCGTGGTCGTCTCAGTGCTGGTCGTGGGAGCAACGTAGTACGGGTCGTAACTCAGGGCGAGAGGCCCGCGCCGGAAGGGCTGGTACTGCGGATACGTCTTGGGGTCCGAGAACTCTTTCGCGGGGCGTAGGCCTATCGTGCGCTCCATCATCAACCGCCAGATCTGGGCAGGGAAGCTGCCTCCCGAGACAGCGATCCCGTGGACGTTCTCCATCGGAATCTCGCCTGCTTGATAGCCCATCCAAACGGCCGTCGAGAGGTCCGGCGTATAACCGACGAACCAGGCATCGGCGTGCTTGTCGGTGGTACCCGTCTTCCCCGCTGCGGGCCGACCGAACGCGGCGCGGGTTCCGGTGCCGTACCTCACGTTGTCCTCGAGAATCTGGGTCACCTTCCAGGCGACGCCGTCGGGAATCACGCGCGTTCGCTTCGGCGTGCCCCAGCCGGCTCCGGTGTCCTCCTTGCCATTCGGAAGAATGACGGTGCGAATCGCGGTCGGTTCCGAGTAGATACCACCGGCAGCGAGGGTCGCGTATGCCGACGCCATATCGAGCGGCGACACGGCGACCGAACCGAGGCCCATGGCAGGAACGTAGTGGCCCCCGACCTCGAGCGGTGAGCGCACGCCGAGCTTGCGAGCCATCTGACCGACACGGTCAGGTCCGACGTCGAGGGTCAGCTGCGCATAGACGGAGTTGTCCGAGCGAATCGTCGCCCGCGAGACGGATGTCCACCCGTTGTACGTCGAGTCATAGGTCTTCACGCACCACCACGAGCCGTCGTCGCAATTGCCGTTCTCGACCGGCCGATACGTGAACGGGGCAGAGACGTAGTAGCTCGTGTCGGGATCGATCCCCTTGTCGATCGCGGCGGCGAGAACGAAGGTCTTGAAGGTCGAGCCGGGCTGCCGGCGGGCCTGCGAGAGCAGGTTGAACTGATTGTTGCGCCGTCCAGGCACAACTGCGGTCATGGCACGGATGGCACCGTTTCCAGGATCGATCGAGATCACTGCAGCTGCCGGGTCTGTCGAATCGGTGAGCGTTTCCCGGATAGCGTCCTGGGCCGCGCGCTGCCAACGAGGCACGATCGTCGTGTAGACGCTGAGCCCGCCCGAGCGAACGGTCTCGGCGCCGTACTTCCGGACCAGCTGGTCGCGGACGTACCCGAAGAAGTACGGCTCCCGGATCTCCTTGTAGAGCTGGCCTGGCTTGAGCTGAAGATCGCGAGAACGGCTCGCCCAGGTGTACTGCTCCGGTGTGATCTTGCCTTCGTCGAGCATTGCTCGCAGCACGGCATTGCGCCGGGAGAGCGCCTTCTCCGGCTCGGCGAACGGGTCGTACGCGGAGGGTGCCTGGGTGAGCCCCGCGAGCAGCGCCGCCTGCCGGAGATTGAGGGATCGGGCGTGCTTCGAGAAGTAGGTCTGGGACGCCGCCTCGATGCCGTATGCGAGGTTGCCGTAGTAGACCTGGTTCAGGTACGTCTCGAGGATTCGCTGTTTCGACCAGGCATCGTTGAGCTTGATAGCGAGGCACGCCTCCTTCAGCTTCCGCTGGAGCGTCCGCTCGTTCGAGATGTAGAGGTTTCGGACGAGCTGCTGGGTAATCGTCGAACCTCCCTGCACAGCCTTGCGGGCTCGGGCGTCGACCCACACCGCGCGGGCGATCCCCTGAGGATCGATACCACCATGGGAGTAGAACCGCCTGTCCTCGATCGCGACGGTTGCCTTCGGCATCCAGGGACTCACACGCCGGAGCGGGATCACCTGCCGATTCCGTTCGGCCGGAATCGAGCCCAGAAGCGAGCCGTCGGCCGCGTAGACGAACGTGTTCTGTCCGATCCGCACCTCGCGCAACGCCGCCAGATCGCAAGACGACCCGAAGGCGTAAACACCGGCGCCACCTGCAACAACAGCGATGCTCAGCAGGCCGGCAAGAGCGAACAGGAGCACGAGCAACGGGTTCCGGCGCTTCCGGCGACGCCGGCGGCGAACGGCGAACTCGGGTTCTGGCCCACGCTGTGGTCGCCGGCGTGGCGCGCTCATGCCGCGATGGTAGCCATCGAGTGCACGGGTTCGGCGTCCGCGCCTCGGAGCCTCTCACCCTTCCGGGTAGCCTGGGTTAGAGTCAAGCCGTGCCGGACGACAAGCGCAGCGTTGCGCCCGCGATCTGGCTCTTTCTCGGTTCGCGAGCCGCGATCTGGGCGGTCGCGGTCATTGCGGTTCTCGGGTTCGACGGCGCCCTCAATGCGCGGCGCGGCGAATGGGACAGCGCGCGGCTCCACGAGCTCGGGGCGGTCATCGATGTCTGGGCCCGTTGGGACAGCGACTGGTTCCTCAGGATCGCCGAGCATGGTTACTCCTGGCCGTCGAGCACGCCGGCGTTCTTCCCGCTCTACCCGCTCCTCGTCGCGGGGCTCGGCTGGGTTCTCCTCGGTCACACGGTTCTCGCGGGCGTTCTGGTCTCCCTCACGGCCGGAACAGTTGCTTTCGGGCTCCTGTACCGGCTCACGCTCGATCGGCTCGGGGAGCAGGTGGCCAGGCGCACAGTGCTCTTCCTCGCCGTCGCTCCGACGTCACTGTTCTTCGGAGCGGTGTACAGCGAATCGCTCTTCCTGCTCCTCACCGTGGCGTCGTTCATTGCGGCAGAGCGTGGCCGATTCTGGCAGGCAGGGATCGCTGGTGGGCTCGCCCTCCTGACGCGTTCTGCGGGTGTCGCCCTGGTACCCGCACTCCTCGTGCTCGCGTGGCGCGCCCCGAACCGGCGGCGCGCCCTAGCGGGCGTTGCGGTGACACCCGCGCTCTTCGGGCTCTATCCGTTGGCTCTCTCCCTCTGGATCGGCCAACCGCTCGCCTTCCTCGAAGCGCAGAGGGTGGTCTGGGAGCGGCGGCTCTCGCCCGCTGGCCCGCTCGGCGGGATAGTCGCGGCCGTTCAGCACCGCGAGGTGCTCGATCTCGGCGTCGCCGTAGCGCTCATTGTCCTCGGTATCGTCGCGTGGCGACGAATTGATGCCGCGTACGGGCTCTACACCCTCACGAGCGTCGTGATTCCGTTGACATTCGTGTCCGACAAGATGCCACTGTGGTCGATGCAACGGTTCGCTGTCGTTGTCTTTCCGGCGTTCATGGCGCTCGGGACGATCGCGCGGAGTCGATTGGCGGTGCTCGTCACTACGACGATTCTCGCTGCGGGCCTGACGGTATATGTGGTCAGATGGGCTCTGTGGTTCTGGGTCGCGTGATCGGAGTGAGATGCTGACCGGCGCCGAGTTCGGAGTGCCCCCGAGGGGCGCAGCCGATCCGAGCCGTCGCCAGCCCGGGCGGCTCATTGCCTGGAGCGCTCTCGTCGGGCTCCTGGCTGCCGCCGCGTATGCCTCCCGCCTCGCCGAGGGCGAGACGCCGGCGGATCTGCTCTACCTGTGGTCGACATTCATCGGGGCGCTCGTCCAGTACGGGATCATGTTCGCCCTCATCCTTGCCATCGCACACGGCCTCGACCGTCAACTGCTTGCCCTGACGGTGCCCGCTGAGCGAGGGCGAGCTATCAAGCTCGCATTCGTCGCGTTCGTCGTCATCATCGCCGCGACAGCCGCGCTGAATCCGTTCCTCGATGCCGGAGACGAGCAGGGTCTCGTGCCCCACTCCTGGGACTCGAGTCGGGCGCTGCCGTTTCTCGCGAACGCAGCCGTCGTGACGCTCGTGGCTCCCGTTGTCGAGGAGCTCCTCTATCGGGGACTTGGGTTCGGACTGTTGACACCATTTGTCGGGCCGTGGCCGGCGATCCTCGTCACGGGCCTCGCGTTCGGTCTCGCCCACGGTCTCGTGCTGGGTCTGCCCGTTCTGACATTCTTCGGGTTCACGCTCGCGTGGCTGCGCTGGCAGTCAGGAAGCGTGATTCCCGGCATGGTCGTCCACGCACTCTTCAACGGCTTGGCGCTCGCCGTGGCGGTAGCGACGTGAGCGAGCGATTCGACGAGATCCGCCGGGAGATCACGCTGAACGACGAGGCAATCGTGGCGGCCGTGAACCGGCGGCTCGCGCTCGTGACGGAGCTGTGGGAATTGAAGGCAGAGCTTGGGCTCGACACGGTCGACCCCGACCGCGAGCGGCTCCTGCGGGAGGCGCTCGCCGCAACGAGCGAGGGGCCTCTCTCACCGGCCGGGCTCGACCGGCTCGTGACGGAGCTCCTCGACCTGACAAAGAGGGAACTCGGGGCGGACTGACGGGCGAGGGAGACTCCCGAGCAGCGGGTCGTCTCGCTACTCGTCGTTCTCCTCGTCGGGCTCGGCGGCGAACTCGTCGGGCGTGACGGTGTCGAGAAACCGGCGGAACTCGTCCGGGTCGAGATCGGCGAGGGAGTCCTGGCCCATGAGGCGACGGGACGCCTCCTCTTCGTCGCCCTCGAACTCGACGCCCGATTCCTCGATCACATCATCGGCGGCGAAGATCTTCGCGTTGGTGCGCAATGCCAGAGCTATCGCGTCAGAGGTACGAGCGTCCAGCTCGATCTCCGAGCCGTTTCGAACCAACGTGATCTGGGCGTGGAAGGTGTTCTCTCGCAGCTCGGTGACGGTGACCTGTCGGATCTCGGCATCCAGGGACGCGACGATCGCGGCGGCGAGGTCGTGGGTCATCGGGCGCTGCGGCTCTGCGCCCTGGAGATTCATGAGGATCGCCGCGGCCTCGGGGTGCCCGATCCAGATGGGAAGGAACGTGTTTCCGTCCTGCGTCTTCAGCAGCACGATCGGCTGTTTGCCGACAAGGTCGAAGCTCACGCCATAGACGGTCATCTCGCGCATCGGCCTTGCTCTGAGTGTATCCGGGAAGTGCACGGTCACACAGGGGTGTTCTTCGCGCAGCCCGGGGGGGATTTCTCCATCAACGAAAACCCCACCGAGGCAGGGGCTTTCGGAGTGGGCGATCCTGGATTCGAACCAGGGACCTCCGCCTTATCAGAGCGGCGCTCTAACCAACTGAGCTAATCGCCCGCGAGGAGCGCCAGTGTACCGCACCGACCAGGCAGCCCAAGCAGGAAGTGGCGGCCGGAACCGGACGTGCGGACTCGACGAATTCCTGCTCTACAGGAGCGCCTCGAGGGTCTCGACCAGCTCCGCGAGACCTGTCTCGTCGCCGTAGTGGAGCTCGAGCCGACCGGCATTGATACGCGTCGGAACACCCGTCAGCCGCTGAGCCGCGGCCCGAGCACGATCTGCAAGTGCGGGATCAACGGTCTGGCTCGTGCGGCGACGGCGCGCGCCACCCTCCTGCGCGGCTCTCTCGGCTGCACGCACGGTGAGGCCCTCCTGTGTGATCCGCCGCGCAAGCCGTCGGCGAGCGTCGTCGTCCGGCAGCGCGAGGACTGCCCGCGCATGGCCCTCCGTGAGATCACCACGAGCAAGCATCCAGAGAACGTCCTCAGGGAGCTCGAGTAGCCGAACGCGATTCGAGACAGACGGTTTCGAGCGGCCGACACGATCGGCGACATCGCCGAGGGAGAGCTCGAATTCGTCGATCAACGATGCATAGGCGCGTGCCTCTTCCACCGGTGACAGGTTTTCACGAGCGACGTTCTCGACGAGACCGAGGAGGAGCGTATCGCGGTCTCCAACGTCGCGGACGACCGCCGGGATCGTCGGGACGCCGGCCTCTCGGGCCGCGCGCCAGCGCCGCTCACCGGCGATCAGCTCATAGCCACCTTCGCCGCGCGGGCGCACGATTACGGGCTGTAGTACGCCCTGATGCCGGATCGATGCGGCCAGGCCAGAGGTCGCTTCTGGCTCGAACCGCCGCCGCGGCTGGCGCGGGTTCGGATGAACGGCTTCGACCGGAAGGTGCAACAGCTCGGCCTCCCCGGCTCCTCCGATCAGGACCTCTAGGCCGCGGCCAAGACCGCGACGAGACGTGTCATTGACGCTCGACAAGTTCCATCGCCACCTTCCAGTAGGCCTCCGCACCCGGCGAGCGCCGGTCGTAGGCGATGACGGGCAAACCGTGACTCGGTGCCTCCGCGAGGCGGACCGAGCGGGGGACTGACGCTGTGAAGACGAGGGCTCCGAAGTGACGACGAAGCTCCTCTTCGACCTGCGCCGCAAGCCGAGTGCGGCCGTCGACCATCGTCAGCAGGATCCCGGCCACGGCAAGACGTGGATTGAGCCGCGCCTTCACCAGATTGATCGACCCGAGTAGCTGCGACAGCCCCTCGAGGGCGTAGTACTCCGCCTGGACAGGGACAATGACGCGATCCGCCGCGGCCAGCGCATTGACGGTCAGAGAGCCGAACGCGGGAGGGCAATCCAGAAAGACGAAGGAGTACGGGTCGATGGCGGTCGGGACAAGCGCATCCGCGAGATACCGCTCACCTCCCTCGAGCGACGAGAGCTGAACAGCTGCAGCAGCGAGCTCGGGCTTCGCCGGCACGAGGTCGAGATTGGGGAACGCCGTTGGCTTCGCGAGCTCGACAAGAGGCACGCCGTCCAGCAGGTCATGGGTCGAAACGCCGTTTGCCCTGCGGCCAAGGCCCGAGGTGGCATTCGCCTGCGGGTCGAGGTCGACGAGCAAGCAACGCTCGCCAGCCTCGGCAAGGCACGCAGCCAGGTTCACGGCAGTCGTCGTCTTCCCGACGCCTCCCTTCTGGTTCGCAATTGCATAGACGCGCGCTGGCACAACCTCAGGCTAGCCCGCAAGGCGGACGCGGCCTGTCCAGCGGGTGAGGCCGCGCGAGCTCGCGGGAGAGCCCCGATGTGCAAGCAGAGCTGCCACCGCGGCTGACTCAGGCGAGTGGACGCTTCTTGGCGACGCCGATGCGGCGCGGGAAGCCTCTCGGGGTCGGGCCGGTCTTGCGGATCGTGAGGAGGCCCGGAGGAGACGGCTCGAGTGCGCCGCCGATCCGCGCTGCTACTGCTGCAACCCTGTCTGGGGCAACGGATTCGCCGACCCAGAGGACGACGAGGCCTCCCTCTCGCACGAGTGGCAGACACCACTCAGCCGCGGTCGGCGGCTGCGCCAGCGCTTTCGCGACGGCAACGCCGAATTGCTCGCTCGGCTGTTCCTCAGCCCGCCCCCAAAGGACCGTGACGTTTGGCAGCTCGGCCGCCCAGGTATCGAGGAAGCGGGCCTTGCGTTGCTCCGACTCGAGCAGCGTCACCGCACGATCAGGGAGCGCAACCGCGAGGGGAATCCCCGGCGTGCCTCCGCCTGAGCCGACATCGACAATCGGACCCGCCTCGGCGGCAACGAGATCTGCCGCCCGTAGGGCATCGTCGAGCAGCATGGCTCGCGCGACCGCAACATCGTTGATCGCGGTCAGGCCGGGAGTCGTCAGAACTGCCGCGAGCCACCGCTCGAGGACGGTCTGCTGCATCCGTCCGGTCAGTCCTCCGAGCGCGGGAGCACCACGACGAACCGCGTCGGCTCGGCGCCTTCGCTGGAAGTCTCCACCTCGGGGTCGTCCTTCAGCAGCTCGTGCACGACGCGCCGTTCTATCGCTGTCATCGGCTCGAGCTCGACTCGGGCGCCCGTGGCGACTGCCTCTTCCGCGGCTCGACGCGCGACCGACTCGAGCGTTGCTGCCCGGCGGGCCCGGTAGCCCGCAGCGTCGACGATGACGCGGATCCGCTCGTCTCCGTGAGAGCGATGGGCTATCGCATTCGCGAGATACTGCAGGGCATCGATCGTCTGGCCGTGACGGCCGATCAGCACCCCCAGGTCATGACCGACCAGCGTCGCGACGAGCTCACCGTCCTTCTCCTCGATTCGCACAGTCGCGGGCACCCCACTCGCGGCGATCGTGCGCTCCAGCAACTCGCGCACGAGTACCTCCTGGCCCGCGTCGTCCGGCGAGCTCACCTGGGAGAGAACACCCGCGTCCGGAACGTCCGCCGTCGCGACAACGGACGCCGGTGTGTAGCCGACGCCCAACAATCCCCTCTCGCCCTCGCTGACGACCTGGAACCGAATCGCTTCGCGGTCGAGTCCCGGCACGCGCCGTTGCAGCTCGCGGACGGCACTCCACTTTGCTTCGCCGACGCTTTCGCCGGTCGCCTCGACGGTGATCTCGTCGGTCATCGCCTGGCGCTCCCGCCGCCGCCCTTGCGCTTGACCCTACGCGGTGGTCCGGCGACCGGCTTCCGGGCCGTCGAGTTCGCAGGCTTGGTCGCTCCGGCGGACGAGCTGCCGGGGTCCGACCCATCCTGCTCCGCTGCTTCCTTCGCGGGCGTCCGGGAGCTTCGCTTCTCGGGCGCTTCGGGCTTGGGCATCAGCCTACGCGTCACGAGGCCCTGACCGGTGGTCCACAGGTTCGTCGTCAGCCAGTAGAGCATCAGGCCCGCGGGGAACTTGAGGATGAAGGGGACGAAGAGGACCGGCAGCACCATCAGCAGAATGCGTTGGGCGCCCTGCATTGTCGAAGACATGAAGTACGACGATGAGAGCTGGCTGGCCACGTAGATGACGAGGAGCAACGGGCCCCACCCGTCCTTCACGGGCTCTGTGATGTCGACGAGGTGGAGCCAGTCGACCGAGCCTCCGTAAAGAGGCAAGACCCGTTGGTCGAAGTGACGCAACACGTAGAACAACGAGATGAAGATGGGGATCTGAAGAACGATCGGCAGGCACGATGCGGCCGGATTGATCTTGTTCTCCTTGTAGAACTTCATCAGCTCTTCGTTCTGGCGTTGCTTGTCGTGCTTCCACTTCTGCTGGAGCGCCTTCATCTCGGGCGCGTGCGCTTGCAGGCTCTGCATCGAGTGAATCTGCTTGACCGTGACCGGAACGAGCAGGATGCGAACCATCACCGTCAGCACTACGATCGACCAGGCCCAGGAGAAGCCGACCGTCTCGTGCAGCCAGATCAGGATCCGTTGGAGGAAGTGCTCGAGGGGACGCAGCGGGTTCGTGAACGCGAGCAGATGCAACCAGCTCATGCGGGATGCTCCGTTTCGTGCCTGCCCCTGAATCGCGCGTCCTCCGCACGATCAATGCCGCCATGACTCCACGGGTTACAGCGGAGGAGGCGCCACGCCGCGAAAAGCCCCCCCTTGAAGAGGCCGTGCACGCGAAAGGCATCGATCGCGTACTGCGAGCAGGTCGGGTGGTACTTGCAGGTGCCGGCCGGTGTCAGCAGGCCGAACGTATGGCGCCAAACCTGAACGATCGCTATGCCGACGTTTCCTGCGCGCAGATTGCTCACGCGGTCGCCTTCCCGAGCACTTCGTTCACCTGGTCCACGAGCCACTGATGCCCCCGCGTATCGGCAGGCTCAGCGACACCTGTCCGTGCCGCGAGAACATAGTCGCGGCCGGCGGGAACCGTAGCGGCGACTTCCTGCCACGTCTCGCGAAGCTGGCGTTTGAGGCGATTGCGGACGACCGCATTCCCGACGGCCTTTGGGACCGCGAGGCCAAGCCGGGGTTCGCCCGTCGGGTCGCCCTCACGAGGAAACCAGTGCAGCGTCAGGTAACGCGTCGAAGCTGACCGGCCCTGGCGGTAGACCGCGTCGAAGTCCTTCGACCGTGACAGGCGGTACCGGCGCTCCACAGGCAGTGCGGGCGATCAGGCGGAGAGGCGCTTGCGCCCCTTGGCGCGGCGGCGCTTCAGGATCATCTGTCCGGCACGCGTCGACATGCGAGCGCGAAAGCCATGCTTCCGCTTTCTGCGACGGACGTTTGGCTGGTAGGTGCGTTTCACAGCGAAGCTCTCTCGGTCGGTGATTCGTCGGCCGCAACGTGCGGGCGCGGGGGCGTCAGTATAGATGACGTCTTCGGCTGCCGACTTATCCACAAGCAGCGGCGCCGTAGGCTGTGATGAAAGTGCTGCACCAGGGGGTTCGCCGTTGCCATCGGAGGATCGCTAGCCGCTCCTTTCCACAGGTGTGGAAAGTCGTGTGGACGGCGACAACCCCCCGCAAAAACGGCTATTTATGGCGGTTTGTGCTCCCTGCGGTGAGATTGAGACCTGGCTCGGGCGCTGCTATGCTCGCCCTCCCCGCGCCCGACATGAGAGGAACATTCCTAGGGTGGAGAACGCCACCGAGCCGACCGCTGCACACCTGTGGGACGACGTCTCCAGTCGGCTCCGTGAGGCACTCAACGAGACGACGTACGCGACCTGGTTCGGGGACGCGTCCGCGGGCGAGCTGAGCGACGATACGTTCTCGCTCGTCGTCCCGAACGATTTCACGCGCGAGTGGATCGAGGGACACTTCCTCGGTTTCGTGAAAGCAGCGGCGCGGGACTCCCTGGGACGCGACGTGCGCGTGACTCTTACCGTCCGGGAACCGGGCGGTCTGCCGGCCGAGGGGGGCGGGATCTCCCCTGCGATCGGCGTGAACACCGAGCGAGGCGCTCCGGCACCGGCGAGCCCGAAGTACACCTTCGATCTGTTCGTCATCGGGTCGTCTAATCGATTCGCTCACGCCGCCGCCCTCGCTGTTGCAGAGGCGCCGGCGCAGGCCTACAACCCGCTCTTCATCTATGGCGGCACCGGGCTCGGAAAGACGCATCTCTTGCAGGCGATCGGCCAGTACGTCAGCGAGCACACGAGCGGCTCGACGACGCGCTATGTGACGAGCGAGACCTTCATGAACGACTTCATCAACTCGCTTCGAGACAAGCGGATCGAGGGCTTCAAGCAGCGGTACCGAACCTATGACGTCCTTCTCGTCGACGACATCCAGTTCTTCGAGGGCAAGGAGCGGATCCAGGAGGAGTTCTTCCACACCTTCAACTCTCTCTACGAGGCCGGGCGCCAGATCGTGATCTCCTCTGATCGACCCCCGAAGGAGATCGCGACCCTCGAGGAGCGTCTGCGGTCGCGGTTCGAGTGGGGTCTGATCACGGATATCCAGCCGCCCGACCTCGAGACGCGAATCGCGATCCTCCGCAAGAAGGTGACCACGGACCGGATCGGTGTCGACGATCCCGAGGTCCTGACGTTCATCGCCGGCCGCGTCTCGACGAACATTCGCGAGCTCGAGGGAGCTCTGACACGGGTGGTTGCATTCTCGTCACTGACAGGTATGCAACTCACCGTCGGGTTGGCCGAACAGGTTCTCCGCGACCTGTTTCCGCACGGGGAGGCTGTTCCTGCCGTGACGATCAACCGGATCCAAGAGGCCGTGTCGGACCGCTTCGGGCTCTCCGTCACCGAGCTCTGTAGCCAACGGAGGTCGCAGGCGGTGGCGTATCCGAGGCAGGTCGCGATGTACCTGTCGCGCGAACTCACAGACGCATCGTTACCGAAGATCGGCAAGGAGTTCGGCGGTCGCGATCACACGACAGTGATTCACGCTACGAGCAAGATCACGAGGCTCATTTCTGAGGATAGATCTGTGTATAACCTCGTTCAGGACCTCACAGCCAGGATCAAACAAGCCAGGTGATCTGTGGGACCCGTCATGACGCGCACAGGCGCCTGTGGGACCAGGTCGATCTGTCCCCGGGCGGACCCACAGGCACAAACCGCCCGCTAGCGCCCTTCTTGGCTGTCCTCCCCGTTATTCACACTCCCTATGTACTACTACAAGAGGTTCTTTAAATCATGATTGAAACAGACATAGCTGTGGGCTCAGGACTCAAGATCACGTGTGACCGAGACCACCTCGTAGCCAAGTTGGCAACGGTCTCACGCGTCGTTTCGACACGTGGCTCGGTGCAGGTTCTCGCGGGGGTTCTCCTGCGTCCCGACGGGGACAGCCTCGAGCTCGCTGCCACTGATATGGAGCTCTCCCTACGCACCACACTGCCGGCTCAGGTCGAGGGTGACAGCGCCGTCGTCGTCCCCGGGAAGTTGCTCGTCGACCTCGCTCGTCTCCTCCCGGCCTCCGAGGTAACAATCGAGTATCGCCCGGAGGACGGTGTCGCGCACATTTCCAGCGGCAGCTATTCCTCCAAACTCAACGTGTTCGCGGCAGAGGACTTTCCTCGGCTGCCTTCGGTTGATCCCGCGCCGCACACGATCGCGACCGCGTCGCTCCTCGAAACGGTTGATCGTGTCGCGAGATCGGCATCGAAAGACGAGTCGAGGCCCGTACTCACCGGCATCCAGGTTCGATTCGAGGGAACGCGCCTCTTGATGGCCGCGACGGATTCGTATCGGCTCTCGTTCAAAGAGACACAGCTCGAGCAGGCAGGCCCAGACCTCGAAGCGATCATTCCGGCGCGAGCTCTGACCGAGCTCGCGCGAATTGCAAGTGGCACCGAGACCGTTGCGCTGGGCGTGAACGAGAACACGGTGGTCTTCGGGACGGGCGACACGTGGCTGACAACGCGCCGCATCGACGGTCAGTTTCCCGACGTGAGCCGGCTCCTTCCCGAGTCGTTCGAGATCGAGGTCGATCTCCCTCGAGCCGAACTCCGCGACGTCGTCGAGCGTGCCGCCGTGATGGCGCTGCGAAACGCTCCGTTGCGCCTGAGGTTCGCCGAAGGTGAGCTGACCATCTCGGCTCAGAGCCAGGACGTCGGTGAGACCCTTGAATCGCTCCCCGCGGCCTACACAGGCGAGCCGCTCGAAATCGGGTTCAATGCGGAGTTCCTCAGGGACGGTGTGGACTCGGTACGGAGTGACACCGTTCGCATGAAACTGATCAACCCGCTGCGCCCCGGCCTGATCACGTCCGCTGACGACGACTCGTTCTGGTACCTGATCATGCCGATCAGGCTCGCCGGCTGATCGTCGCCGAGGTCACGCTTCGCGACTTCCGGTCGTATGCCCGGCTCGAACTCTCGCTCGAGCCAGGCCTCGTCCTCGTCACAGGCGCAAACGGCGCGGGGAAGACCAACCTTCTCGAGTCCCTGCATCTGGGGACGCAGGGTTTCTCGCCGCGGACACGCTCCGATCTGCAGATGATTCGGCAGGGCGCGGGCTCGGCGAGGGTTGAGCTAGTCGGCCGGCGAGGTACCGTTCCCGCGTCGACGTCGGTCACCCTCAGCGGTAACGAACCGAGACGCGCGAGCCTCGACGGAGCAGCTATCCGGTCGGCGGAGCAACTCCGTAGTGAGCTCGCGACTCTCGTCTTCACACCCGATCGTCTGGTCGTCGTGAAGGGCGGACCAGCAGCGAGGCGAGCATATCTCGACCGTTCGCTCGGCCGGCTCTACCCGGCGCGCTCCCGTCTCCCGCTCGACTACGCAGCGGCAGTCGGGCAGCGAAATGCCGCGCTACGACGGGTTGCGATTGGAGCGTCGGATCGCGACGTCCTTGCGCCGTGGACAGCGCAGGTCGCCGATCTCGGAGCCATGCTCACTGCGGCCCGACGCGATGTGATCGATCTCCTCCAGCCGGGATTCGCCGAACGAGCGAGCGAGCTCGGGCTCGCAGCCGCCTCACTGGCGTACGACGCGGATCCGCCGACGATCACTCTCCTCGAGGAGCGCCTCAACCGCGACATCGAGCGTGGCACTACAGGCGCCGGCCCTCACCTCGACGAGATTGCGATCCGCGCAGGCGACCGCGACCTCCGCACCTACGGCTCGCAGGGAGAGCAGCGCTTGGCCGTTCTCGCGATCCTCCTCGCGGAGGCCGAGTTGATCGCGATCCGCCGCCGCGTCCCTCCTCTGCTGTTGCTCGATGACGCCCTTTCGGAGCTCGATGAGCGACGCCGCCGAATCCTGAGTGAGAGAATTGGCGTGATGGGGCAGACGATTGTCACCGCGACAGGCCCCGAGGCCTTACCACTCGCCCCGGCGCAGCTTCTCCGCGTGACGCCCGGCCGCGTGACGGTCGCGTAGTGGAACGGCTCGAGGAGACAGTTCGGGGAGCGCTGCGTGGTGCAGGCGTTCCTGATGCCGGCGCCCTGGCGGAGGTGACGCGCGTCTGGCCGGCGGCCGTGGGGGACGCGATCGCTCGTGCCGCCTGGCCGCAGCGGATTGCGCGAGACGGCACGCTGCTCGTAGCCGCGTCCTCGGCGAGCTGGGCGTTCGAGTTGGGGCTCCTGGCAGACGAGATCCTCGCCAAGCTGGTGGCCGCGATCGGAGGAGGCGCTCCGACGGCGATCCGCTTCAGCCCAGGGGCTGTGCCGTCACCCCCTGCGCCGCTTGCTGCAAGGACCGAACCGACCCCCCTCGAGGCCGACGGCCCGACCAGGCTTCTCGCCGCCGAGCTCACGGCTGGGATGGCCGACGAGCGGCTGCGCGCCACGATCGCTCGCGCCGCCGCGGCGAGCCTCGCGAAGGCCGCTGCCGACCGCCGTTTCTGATACACTGCCTCTATCCGCGAAAAGCCCTATTTGCAGGGCTTTTCTTGTTGAGAAAGGCGATTTTGACCGCGTGACCGAGACGGATTACACCGCGAAGGACATCACGGTCCTGGAAGGCCTCGAGCCGGTCCGGCTCCGCCCCGGGATGTACATCGGAACGACCGGTCCTCGAGGCCTTCACCATCTCGTTTACGAGGTCGTCGACAACGCCGTCGACGAGGCGCTGGCCGGCAGAAACGACCTCGTCGATGTCACGATCCACCCCGACGACTCGATCACGGTCGTTGACGCAGGCCGCGGTATTCCCGTCGACATCATCGAGGAACAGGGCCTTCCAGCGCTCACGGTCGTCCTCACCAAGCTGCACGCCGGCGGCAAGTTCGGCGGCGAGGGCTACAAGGTCTCCGGCGGCCTCCACGGTGTCGGGGTGTCCGTTGTCAACGCGCTCTCGGAGTGGCTCATCGCCGAAGTGCGCCGCGACGGGACGCTCTACCGACAGGAGTTCGCACGCGGGGTGCCTCAGGGCGACATGGAAGTGGTGGGACCCGCCGAAGGAACCGGCACCACGATCTCGTTCCTGCCCGACCGCGAGGTCTTCGAGGAGACAGACTTCTCCGCCTCGACGCTCGCTCAGCGCCTACGCGAAACGGCATTTCTGACGCGCGCCCTCCGGATCGTCCTCCGCGACGAGCGACCGGCGGGAACGACCCAGGAGTTCCACTACGAAGGCGGGATCCGCGATTTCGTCGCGTACGTCAACGAGTCGAAGGACACGGTGCACAAGCACGTCGTCTACTTCGAAGGGGAAACGGAGCAGGGTGGCGTCGAAGTCGCGATGCAGTGGAACACGTCGTATGTCGAGTCGGTGTTCTCGTTTGCGAACAACATCAACACGACAGAGGGTGGCTCGCATCTCTCCGGCTTCAAGGCAGCTCTGACAGGGACGCTCAACAAGTATGCCCGCGAGAAGGGCTTGCTCAAGGACAAGGAAGACAACCTCGAGGGAGAGGACGTGCGAGAGGGCCTCGCCACCGTGATCTCCGTCAAGCTGCGCGATCCCCAGTTCGAAGGTCAGACGAAGACGAAGCTCGGAAACCCCTGGGTGCGAGGGCTCGTCGAGCAGACCGTCAACCAGCGGCTCGCGGAGTTCCTCGAGGAGAACCCGACGGAGGCTCGGCAGATCATCACGAAGGCTCTCTCGGCGTCGCGTGCGCGTCAGGCAGCGAAGAAGGCGCGGGAATTGACACGGCGCAAGAGTGCGCTCGAAAACTCCTCGCTTCCGGGCAAGCTCGCCGACTGCTCCCTGAAAGACCCTGATCTCTGCGAGCTCTACATCGTCGAGGGTGACAGCGCCGGCGGCTCCGCCAAGCAAGCGCGCGACCGCACCTATCAGGCGATCCTGCCCCTGCGTGGGAAGATCATCAACAGCGAGAAGAACCGCATCAACAAGGTGCTCTCGAACACCGAGATCCAGGCGATGATCACGGCCATCGGGACCGGCTTCGGCGACGAGTTCACGATCGAGAACCTCCGCTACGGGCGGATCATCGTGATGACGGACGCCGATGTCGACGGCGCGCACATCCGCACACTCATTCTGACGTTCATCTACCGCACGATGCGCGAGCTCGTCGAGCGCGGCCACATCTACATCGCCGTGCCGCCGCTGTACCACGTCAAGCTCGGCAACCAGGAGCACTATTTCGAGAAGGACAGCCAGCTGGAAGAGCTACTCGTCCGCGAACGCGTCAAGGACATCGCGATCAGCTCTCGCAGCGGAGAGGATGTGCCGTTGACGGAAGCGCGCTACCAGCGGTTCGTCCGTGCTCTCTCGGAGCTCGAGGCCTGGCAGGCGAAACTCGAGAGCGAGTACCCGACGGCTGCGAGCTTCGTCGTCGACCACAGGCTGATCGAGACCGACGCCATCACGGGCGACGAGATCGCAACCGCGATTGCCGCTGTGCCGGCGAACGGCTATGAGCTTTCGGTCACGGAGCGACTCGAGGATCGGCTGAGCATCAAGGTGGTCGAGACCGAGACGAGCGCGGCCACACACCTCGACCTGCCGGCGGGCCTGTTCGGCTCATCGTCGTATGCAAGCCTGAAGCGCGCGTATGCCAAGGTCTCGGAGATCGTTGGTCTGCCCGGCTTCGAGCTTCTGTACGGGAAGAAATCCGCGACCGCCGAGAATTACACGGAGCTCCGGGCCGCGGCGCTCGAGCTCGCAAAAGAGGGCATGCAGATCAGTCGTTTCAAGGGTCTCGGAGAGATGAATCCGGAGCAGCTCTGGGAGACGACAATGGATCCTGCGCGTCGCATCCTGTTGAAGGTCGAGGTCGATGACGCCGCCGCGGCCGACCAGGTGTTCTCCATGCTGATGGGCGACCAGGTCGAGCCGCGGCGGATCTTCATCGAACAGAATGCGAAGGATGTGAAGTTCCTCGATGTCTGATGCGATCGAGCGTTCATTGCTGCAGGCGACGCGATATCGGGGCCGGATGCCGGCTTCGCCGGCAGGGAGGCCTGCCGTGGCTGATCTGTGCCGCGCGATGAAGGAGGGGGCTCGTGGGGGAACCACGGGTTCCCCCACGCTCTTGAGGTTCCTCGATGTCTGATGCGATAGAGCCGCTCGGCGCCGGCCGCGTCGAACCCCGCGAGCTCGAGCTCGAGATGCGATCGAGTTTCCTGGATTACGCGATGTCGGTCATTGTCAGTCGCGCGCTGCCAGACGTCCGCGATGGTCTGAAGCCGGTCCACCGCAGAGTGCTCTGGGGCATGCACGACGCCGGGGTACAGCCAAACCGGCCGTACAAGAAATCCGCCTCGATCGTCGGCGACGTGATGGGGCGGTACCACCCGCACGGCGACCAGGCGATCTACGACACGCTCGTCCGCATGGCCCAGCCGTTCTCACTTCGATACCCGCTCGTCGACGGGCAGGGCAACTTCGGCTCCCTCGACGACGATCCGCCGGCGGCCATGAGGTACACGGAGTGCCGGCTGACGCGTCTTGCCACCGAGATGCTGCGCGACATCGATATGGACACGGTCGATTTCGGCCCCAACTACGATGAATCACGCAAGGTGCCGATCGCGTTGCCGGCCCGCTTCCCGAACCTGCTGGTCAACGGTTCTTCGGGGATTGCAGTGGGCATGGCGACGAATATGCCGCCTCACCATCTCGGAGAGACGATCGATACGGTTGTGCAGCTGATCGACAAGCCCGACGCGAACGTCGAGGATCTGATGAAGCACCTTCACGGGCCTGATTTCCCGACGGGTGCGATCATCGTCGGACGCTCCGGCATTCGTGACGCGTATCGCACCGGCCGCGGGCGGATCATCATGCGCGCTCGGGCTCATATCGAGGAGCTGCGGGGCGGTAAGAGCGCGATCATCGTCACCGAGCTGCCGTACGGCGTCAAGAAGGGCGGCGACAGCGGCGTGATCAAGAAGATCGCCGATCTCGTCAACGAGAAGGTGATCACCGAGGTCTCCGACCTCGCCGACCACTCGGACCGCTCGGGCATGAGAATCCAGATCGAGCTCAAGCGCGACGCGATTCCCCAGGTGGCGTTGAACAAGCTCTTCAAGCACACCTCATTGCAGACGACCTTCGGCTACAACGCCGTCGCTCTCGCAGACGGCGTGCCCCGCGTGATGTCGCTGCTCGAGATCGTGCGGCACTACCTCGACTTCCAGCGCGAGGTGGTGACACGGAGGTCGAAGTTCGAGTTACGCCAGAACGAGAAACGGGCACATGTCCTCAAGGGCTACTTGATCGCACTCGACAACCTCGATGCGGTCATCGCTCTGATCCGGGGCTCGGACGACACGGATGCGGCCCGCACCGGGCTGATGTCGCAGTTCGATCTCTCGGAGATCCAGGCGCAGGCGATCCTGGATCTGCGCCTTGCACGCCTGACAGGGCTCGCCCGCAAGGAGATCGAAGCCGAGTACGCGGACCTCCAGGAGCGCATCACGGAGCTCCGAGCGATCCTTGGTGACCCTGCCCGTATCGACGCGCTCATCAGAGAAGAGCTGCTCGAGGTCAAGCAGGTGTACGGCCGCACGGACGACCGGCGCACCGAGATCGTTGCGGGCGAAGATTCGCTCGAGCTCGAGGACATGATCGCGGAGGAGGACATGGTCATCGCGATCACGCGCTCCGGGTACATCAAGCGCCTCCCTGTGACGACCTACCGCGAGCAGCGCCGCGGCGGGATCGGCGTCATGGGCATGGACATGAAGGATGACGACTACATCGAACACCTCTTCGTCGCCTCGACGCACGACTTCATCCTGTTCTTCACGAGCGTCGGCAAGGTCTATCGGCTCAAGGTGCACGAGCTTCCGCTGGGCTCGCGTCAATCGAAAGGCCGCGCGATCGTCAACCTGTTGCCGTTTCGGCAGGACGAGCTGGTTCGTGCTGTTATCGCCACGAGGGACTACGAGGAGTCGAAGTACCTCGTGTTCGCTACGAAGAAGGGCGTGATCAAGAAGACCGCGTTCCTCGAGTACAACACTCCGCTGAAGGCAGACGGGATCATCGCCCTGAAGATGCGTGAGAACGACGAGCTGATCGGTGTTCGACTCTCCGACGGGAACGACGACATTCTGATGGTGTCGCGTCTGGGGCAGGCCGTGCGGTTCCACGAGAGCGACGTGCGTGCGATGGGTCGCCCAGCCTCAGGGGTCGCAGGCATGAGGCTGCGCGGCGCTGACGAGGTGATCGAGGTGGACATAGCCTCGGACGACGCAGATCTGCTCGTCGTGACCGAGAATGGCTGGGGGAAGCGCACGAGGGTCTCCGAGTATCCCGTCAAGGGTCGCGGCACGATGGGCGTCAAGACCGCACAACTCGTCGAGGGTAAGGGCCATCTTGCCGGCGCCCGAATCGTCCGGGAGGGGTATCAGGTGATGTTGATCTCAGACGGCGGCACCGTGATCCGCATGGCCGTCGACGGCATCAAACGGTCTGGCCGAGCGACCCAGGGTGTGATCGTGACGAGGCTACGCGACGGCGAGCACGTTTCGACGCTTGCCCCGGTCGTGGGCTCGGACGACGACGAGATCGAGCCCGTGAAGACCACCTCGGAGCCGTCGCCCGCTGGCTCGGTGGACATCGAAGCAGACACAGACGAAGCAGATGTCGACGAGCTGGACGAGACGACCTGGACGAGCTGGACGAGACAGACGAGGCGTAGCGGCTACGCGCGGCGTCGCCCGTTGGCCGCCGCCGGCAGAGGAACGTCGCCTCCCTACGACTCCTGCGCCTTGTGCGAGAGCGCGGTCAGGAGATCGATCGGGATCGGGAAGATGATCGTCGAGTTGTTGTTCGAGCCGATCTCGAGCAGCGTCTGGAGATAGCGGAGCTGGACGGTGATCGGCTCCTGTGACATGACGGCGGCGGCATCCTTGAGCCGCTCCGAGGCCTGATACTCACCCTCTGCGGAGATCACCTTCGCTCGGCGCTCGCGTTCGGCTTCGGCCTGCCGGGCCATCGCCCGCTGCATGTCGCTCGGAATCTCCACGTCCTTCACCTCGACCACCGAGACCTTGATTCCCCAGGGTGACGTGGCGTCATCGATGATCGTCTGCAAGATGCCGTTGATCTTGTCTCTCTCGGACAGGACCTCGTCGAGGACGTGCTGCCCGAGGACGGAGCGAAGCGTCGTCTGGGCGATCTGCGACGTGGCGTTCATGTAGTTCTCCACCTGGACGATCGCTGCCTTCGGTTCGACGATCCGGAAATACGCGACAGCGTTGACCCTCACGGGAACGTTGTCCTTCGTGATCACTTCCTGGGGAGGGACGTTGAGCGTCACGGTCCGGAGCTCGACCTTGACCATCTTGTCGACGAACGGGATCAGCAGAAACAGGCCCGGCCCCTTTGGCTTCTCGAGGAGCCGGCCGAGACGGAAGATGACGCCGCGCTCGTACTCCCGCAGAATCTTCACCGTGGCGAACAGCAGGACAACCAGCAAGACGAGGACGATGGCGACGCCAATCAGTGCGATGTTCACGACGTTAGATCCCTTCGGGTTGGTTGCCTGATCCTACGACGAGCACGAGATCATCCTCGACGGACTCGATTCTCACGAGGGCGCCACGTGGCAACATGCCACCGTCGGTCCCTCGGGCGCGCCAGATCTCGCCGTTGACCGCAACGAGCCCGTCGCCCCGCACGGAGGCCTGCTCACCTACCAGCGTAGCGATGCCGACCTCGACTGGATTCCGCCGAGCCCGGGCAATGCGCGACAACGCAACCCCGAGGAAGAGCACGAGCGTTCCCGCGATCGCGAGGGCAGTCCAGAGCGACACCTGGTACGCGGGCCCGGCCGGATCGAACAGCATCAGCGCTCCGATCACGAATGTGACCGCTCCCGCCAGACTGAGCGCGCCGTGTGCGGTGACGAGCGCGTCGGTGACGAACAGCCCCAGTGAGAGCAGCAGCAGGAGAACGCCCGCCGCCGAGACGGGCAAGACCTGGAGGCCGTAGAGGCCAACGAGCAAGGAGATCGCGCCGACCGTGCCGGGAAGCACCAGCCCGGGGTTCCAGAGCTCGACGAGCAGGCCGACGACGCCGAGCGAAAGCATGAGCGCAACGATGTTCGGATCGATCAACGTATCGAGGGTGCGCTGCCAGAAGGACATCTGGACCTCGTCGACCGAGGCTCCGGCCGTTTCGAGCGTTAGTCCCTTCGGTTGCGTCACCCGACCGTCGATCTCGTTGAGCAGGGCCGGCAGAGTGGGTGCGACGACGTCGACGACATTCTTCGCCGCAGCCTCGCGGGCGCCGAAATTGGCCGCATCGCGGACCATCGCTTCTGCCGCTGCAGCGTTTCGCCCGTGCTCGCGTGCCAGCTCCGACACGTACGCCGCAGCGTCGTTGACAACTTTGCGACGCAGATCCTTCGAGAAATCCTGGCCCGTGGTCGTGATCGGGGTAGAGGAGCCGATGTTGGTCTGTGGGGCCATCGCGAGAACGTCAGCGGCTTGACCTATGACTGCGCCGGCCGAATCGGCGCTCGCACCGCCCGGGCTGACGTACACGACGACGGGGACGGGTGAGGCAAGGAACGTCTTGACGATCGCGCGCATCGAGGTACCGAGCCCCCCGGGTGTGTCGAGCTCGACGACCAGCGCGTCGTACCGACCGCTCGCAGCACGACGAACCTGGTCCTGCAGGAAGTCCTGGCTGACAGGGTTGATGTCGTCCGCGAGCTTCGCGACGAGCACACGAGGTGCCGCGGCCGATGCAGGAGCCACGACGCCTAGCGAGATGGCCACAACCACGGCCGTGAGCAGAAGTCCCCGCACTAGCGGTAGTCCCACGACGTAAGGATTCTATCAGGGTAGTGCCGAATCCCTTGTGGACGGACATGGTCTCCGCCACCCTGGTAACTCCCCGTGAAGCCCTTTCTCGTCGTACTTTCCGCCGCTGCAGCGCTCGCGCTGCCTGTGTCCGCGTCAGCGGGCATCGCCTCCATCACCTTTCGCAGTCTTCCGCTGAAGGGCGAGCGAACACTCGCCGAGTCGCCGGGGCGGTTTGACCTCGTCGGCCTCCGCTGGCACGGGCCCGGCACCGTCCGTTTCAGCGTCCGCTCGGCGAGCGGACGCTTCGGACCCTGGCTCGATGCGGCGGTGGAGGAGGAAGATCAGCCTGATGCGGGAAGCCGCGAGGCCGTCGCGACCCGCGGTTGGAGGGTCGGCAACCCCACCTGGGTAGGCGCGGCGAACGGGATTCGCTATCGCATCGCCGGTCGGGTGAGGGATCTCCGGGCGTCGTTCGTCCGCAGCCCGGAGCTGAAGATCCCGTTGCGAGCGGTTGCGGTGGCGGGCATGCCCCCAATCGTGCCGAGAAGCGGCTGGGGAGCCGACGAGTCGACGCGGCGAAGCGCGCCCGAGTACGCGCCGGCCATCCGCTTCGCGATCGTGCACCACACTGCGGGCCCCAACAACTACTCGCCATCCCAGGCAGCGGCGATCATGCGCGGAATCCAGATCTACCACGTCAAGTCGAACGGCTGGAACGACATCGGCTACAACTTTCTCGTCGATCGATACGGCACTCTGTACGAAGGCCGCTACGGAGGCATCGACCGGAACGTCGTCGGAGCCCACGCGCTCGGTTTCAATACGGGATCGGTCGGCGTCGCTGTGATCGGCACCTTCACGGACGCCGCGATCCCCGCCCCCGCAGAGGCCTCGCTCGAGAAGCTTCTCGCCTGGCGCCTCGACCTCGCTCACGTCGATCCGCTCTCGACGCTCACAGCCATCTCCGGCGGAAGTGAGCGGTACCCGTCCGGGATCCCGGTGTTCCTGCGAGCAGTCTCCGGCCACCGCGACACCGGGCTGACGTCGTGCCCGGGAGATCTGCTCTACGGCCAACTCGGGGCGGTCGCCGGGAAGACCCTCGGAATCGGGTTGCCAAAACTCTTCGAGCCGAAGGTGACCGGGGGCCTAGGGGGCCAAGTGCGCTTCAGAGCTCGCGTCTCGGGTTCATTGCCGTGGACGGTGACCGTGACCGACGCGCTCGGACAGGAACTCGCAACGGGCGCCGGACAGGGCCCGAACGTCGACTGGAGCTGGGACGCGTCACTGCTCTCGGCGGGCGTCCGATGGCGGATCGAGGTTCCCGGAGCGACGCCGGCGGCCGGCACTCTCGGGAACGCCGCGCCGGCGACTCCCTCGGGGCCACTCGCGATCACGGCGCTCGTTGCAGATCCTCAGACGATCAGCCCGAACGGCGACGATGTGGCGGAGACAGCAACGATCACGTACACGACCACCGCGGCCGCCACGATGACCGCGACGCTCCTCGACGCCGCGGGCCACCCGCTCGCGGAGCTGCTCTCCTCGACGCGGGTCGTGGCAGGCGAGCACACGCTCTCGTTCGACGGACTCGGCCAGCCGGATGGTGTGTACACCGTGGTGCTCACGGCCGCCGACGCAGCCGGCGTTTCCGTTTCACGCCAGGTTCAGATTGCGGTCAGCCGAACGCTCGGCTCTGCTTCCCTTGCTCCGGCCGTCTTCACTCCGAACGGCGACGGCAAGGCTGACGAGCTCCAGATCACGTTCCAGCTCGCGGCACCGGCCACGGTGAGATTGCGCGTCCTGCGGGACGGGAAGTGGGTCGCTACCCCCTTCACGGGACCCCTCGAGGCAGGACCTCAGACTCTCGAGTGGGACGGAGCGAAACGTGTGGGTGTGGCGCCCGACGGCTCCTATGCCGCCACCATCGAGGCGACCGACGCGGTCGGCACGACCGCCATCTCGCTCCCGTTCGTGAAGGACACGCACGCTCCGACGATCAGGCTCTCCAAGAGGCCGCCACGCCTCTGGTTCTCGGAGGCTGCGACTGTTTCTGCTCGCGTCAACGGAGCTCGACGCCGATTCGAGACAACGGGTCCCGGGTACGTGACCCTTACGGGCGTGAAACGGGTCAAGTCGATCGTCGTCGTTGCACGGGATGTCGCTGCCAACCGAGCAGTCCTGCGGCTGCCGTAGCCCTTCGCCGGCAGGACGGTCACGGCGGCCCAGTAGACTCGCTGTGTGAAACCGTCCCTGCGCTCCCGCCGCCGGATTGCGGCTCCGTTGCGGCCCGAGCCGCAGCTCGTGTACGCGCGACTCAGTGATCCAATCCTCGTCGAACGAGCCAAGGACGGCGACGCGCTCGCCCTCGATGCCCTCTGTACGCGGCACGCCGCCCGGGTCGGCCGCCTAGCCTCGCATGTGCTCGCAGACCCGGAGGCCGCGCGCGACGCTGCCCAGGACGCGCTCGCCAAGCTCTGCGTGAAGATCGGCCAGTTTCGCGGTGAGTCCGCATTCTCGACGTGGCTGCACAGTCTGACGCTCAATGCTTGTCGCGATGTCGCGCAGAGGCGCGGAGCCCGTCGCCACGATCCCCTCGAGGAGGACGGACGCATCGCCCCGGGTCGTACGCCCGACGACGAGGCAGAGCTGTCCGAGTTGCGCGCAGATCTGCGTAGCGGTCTCGCGGAGCTCCCTGCGGCACAGGCCCGGGTTCTCGTACTCAAACACGCGCTCGGGTTTTCGTTCGAGGAGATCGCCATCGCCTCCGGCATGCCGATCGGCACCGCCAAGTGCTACGCACATCGCGGCCGTGTCGCAATGCGCGAGCTCCTGGACGCGGCGGCGGCGTGACTCCCGAGGTGCCCTTCGGCAAGGCTGAGATCGAGCGCATCTTGCCGCACCGTGACCCCTTCCTCCTGCTCGACGAGGTGATCGAGCTCGTGCCCGGCCACAAGGTCGTCGCGACGAGACTCGTGCGCCACGACGACTGGTGGTTCCCGGGTCACTTCCCCGAAAGGCCGGTGATGCCCGGGGTCCTCATCGTCGAGGCAATGGCACAGGCCGGCGCGGTCGCGGTCCTCGTCGAGGAGGAGAACCGCGGCAAGATCGCGTTCTTTGCAGGAATTGACAACTGCCGTTTCAAGCGGGTCGTCTCTCCGGGCGAGACGCTGACACTGACGTGCGAGATCGATGCGATGCGGGGCCCGATCGGCCGAGGCAAGGCAACCGCGACCGTCGACGGCGCTCTCGCGGCGCGTGGGACCCTCACATTTGCGGTGGAGCGATGATCGGATCCGCAGCAGGGCAGCGGATCGGGATCACGGGGCTCGGGACGAACGTTCCGGCCAAGGTGATGACGAACGACGACCTCACGCGCTACGTCGACACGTCCGACGAGTGGATCCGAGAGCGAACGGGGATCCGTGAGCGGCGAATCGCCCTTCAGGAGGAAGCCCTCAGCGACATCGCGCTCCCCGCAGCCCGTGAGGCGCTTGCGGGCGCGGGCGCCGCGCCTGCGGAGATAGATCTCGTGATCTGCGCCACGATCACTCCGGACATGCTCTTTCCGACGACATCGGCCCTGATGGCGGATGCCCTCGAGCTCCGCAATGCGGCGGCCTACGACCTGTTGGCGGGCTGCACCGGCTTCATGTACGCGATCACGCAGGCCTACGGCATGCTGGCGTCCGGCCTGTCCAAGAAGGCGCTCGTCGTCGGCGGCGATCTTCTCTCGAAGGTTCTCGACTGGGATGACCGCTCGACACTCGTTCTCTTCGGCGACGGCGCCGGGGCCGTGGTCATGGAGCCGGTAGCGTACGGCGGCTTTCTCGGCTTCGACCTCGGCGCCGACGGCGCCGGCGGCGTTCACCTCTGTTTGCCTGGCAGCGGCTCCCGCCATTTCGACGATCCGAAATCGGTCCTGAAGATGAACGGCCGCGAGGTGTTCAGGTTCGCGACCAGGGTCATGGTCTCGTCGGCCGAGGCCGTCCTCGAGCAATGTGGCAGGACGATCGACGAGGTCGATGTCTACGTGCCACACCAGGCAAACAAGCGGATCATCGACTACGCGGTCGGGAAGCTCGGCATCGCGCCGGAGAAGACGATCGTGAACGTTGACCGGTTCGGAAACACCTCGTCGGGGTCGATCCCGCTGGCGCTCGCCGATGCGCGTTCCGAGGGGCGTCTCACCGACGGCGCGCTCGTTCTGATGACCGGAATGGGCGCCGGACTCACGTGGGGCTCGGCACTGATGGAATGGGGAGGCACCGCTCTGTGAACGCCAACGGGCGTAGCCTGCTTTCGTCACGTCCGCGTCGAAGGAGCTGAGGAGGGTCGCATGGGCAAAGTCGCTTTCTGTTTTCCCGGCCAGGGTGCGCTCGAAGCCGGCATGGGGCGAGAGCTCGCCGAGGCGGTACCGGCCGCGATGGAGGTCTATCGCATCGGAAGTGAGGCGTCGGGGCTCGATCTCCAGACGCTCTGCTTCGACACTCCACTCGAGGAGCTCGTCGACACGGAGGTGCAACAGCCGGCTCTGATCGCGACGTGCCTCGCCATCCTGGCGGCCGTTCGAGCTGACGGGCTCGAGCCGGACATCGTTGTCGGACACTCGGTCGGTGAGTTTGCCGCCCTCGCGTCCGTGTCGGCAATGGGAACCGGCGAGGCTATCGGTCTCGTTCGACAACGGGGACTCGCGATGGCGGAAGCGGCTCGTCTACACCCGGGGTCGATGGCTGCAATTCTCGGGCTCGAAGACGAGGCCGTCGAGGAGTTGTGCCGCAAGATCGAAGGCGTCTGGCCCGCGAATTACAACTGCCCGGGTCAGATCGTGGTCTCGGGTGAGAACGCGGCGGTCGACGAGCTGTGCGCCGAGGCGACCGACCTCGGAGCGCGGCGGGCGATCAAATTGAAGGTCTCGGGTGCATTCCACAGCCCGCTCGTGGCCCGGGCGGCCGACCGCTTCAGGCCAGCGCTCGAGACAATCCGATTCCACGATCCGATCGCGCCGTTCATGTCGACGGTGACAGCCCATGTCGAGCCGGCCACACGGCTCGCAGCGCTGCTCGTCGACCAGTTGACTGCGCCTGTGCGGTTCACACAGGCGGCGCGAGAGCTCGTGCAAGGCGGCGTGACAACGTTCGTCGAGGTTGGCCCTGGGAACGTGCTCTCGGGCCTGCTCAAGCGGATCGACCGCAGCGTGAAGGCGATCTCGGTCAACGATCTTGCGACCCTCGAGAAAGCGCGAGAGGCCCTGTCCACGTGAGCGGCTTCTGCTCGCTCGATGGCAAGACAGCGCTCGTGACCGGCGCCTCCCGAGGGATTGGCCGCGCGATCGCCGTCGAGCTCGCCGCCGCCGGAGCGTCTGTCGTCGTGGGCTACCGCAGCGGGCAGCAGGAGGCTGAGGATGTCGCCCGTGCAATCGGCGGTCGCGCTGTGCAGGCGGATGTCGCTGATCCCGAGTCCGCGCGAGCTCTGGTCGAGGCAGCCGGTGACGTCGACATTCTCGTCAACAACGCAGGGCTCACGCGGGACGGGCTCCTCGCACGGATGAGCGACGAGGACTGGCACACGGTGATCGCAACGAACCTCTCGTCGGTCTTCTACACCTGCCGCGCGGTGGCTCGCCCGATGATGAAGCGGCGCTCGGGCACGATCGTCAACGTTTCCTCGATCGTCGGTGTCCACGGCAACTGGGGGCAGACGAACTACGCGGCATCGAAGGCAGGCATTATCGGGTTCACGAAGTCGCTCGCTCGCGAGCTCGGTAGCCGCAGCGTCCGCGCGAACGTCGTTGCTCCGGGGTACGTGCAGACCCAACTCACGGACGTACTGCCCGAGGAGGCCAAGCAGGCGATGTTGCAACAGACACCGCTCGGTCGTCTCGGCGATCCCGGCGATGTTGCCGGTGCTGTTCGGTTTCTCTGCTCCGATGAGGCCTCGTTCGTCACGGGTGAAGTGCTACTCGTCGACGGCGGGCTCGGCATGTAGCCTGCTTTCCCGTGGTCAGCAACAGCAGACGCAGAATCGTCGTTACCGGCCTCGGCGCGGTCAGCTCACTCGGCAACACCGTCGAGGAGACCTGGGCAGCCCTCATCGCAGGTCGTTCCGGTGCGGGGCCGATCACCCAGTTCGACTCGACGGACTATGCCGTTCATTTTGCATGCGAGGTCCGTGATCTCGAGATCACGGATTACGTCGACTACAAGGCATCGCGCCGGATGGACCGTTTCACCCACCTGGCACTCGCTGCGGCCCGCCAGGCGGAGACCGATTCAGGGCTCGTCATCGCCCCGATCGCCGAGCGTGTCGGCGCCGCTGTGGCGACAGGGATCGGCGGCCTGAAGTCCTTCGAAACCTGCGTCAACCAGCTGAACGCGAAGGGGCCAGACCGGGTCAACCCCTTCTCGATCGTCCAGATCATCCCGAACCTCGCGGCCGGCTGGGTCTCGATCGAGCTCGGGACGAGAGGGCCGCTGCTCTCCCAATGCACGGCGTGCGCCGCCTCGAACATGGCGATCGGCGACGGGATGGATGCGATTCGGCTCGGCCGAGCCGACGTGATGATCTGCGGCGGCACGGAGGCACCTGTGACCACCGTAAGCATCGCGGGCTTCGCCGCGATGCGGGCGATCTCCAGGCGAAACGACGATCCCGAGCGCGGCTCGCGGCCGTTCGATGGTGAGCGCGACGGCTTCGTGATGGGTGAGGCGGCTGGAATGGTGGTGATCGAGGAGCTCGAGCACGCACAGGCACGCGGGGCGAAGATCTACGCGGAGCTCCTCGGGTACGGCGTCTCGTCTGACGCAAACCACGTCTCCGATCCCGACCCGACGGGAGAGAACCCGGCCAGGGCCGTGACGATGGCGTTTGCCGACGCCGGCATCGAGCCCGAGGAGGTCGGCTATATCAACGCCCACGGCACGTCGACACCGTCCGGAGACGCCGGCGAGACGAGGGTGCTGAAGGTGGCGCTCGGCGAGGACAAGGCCTATCGCACCCCGGTCTCATCGACGAAAGGCGCGACAGGACACTGCCTGGGAGCCGCGGGCGCGATCGAGGCGATCTTCACCGTCCTCGCGCTGGAGCGCGGGATCCTCCCGCCCACCATCAATCAGACGACCCCAGACCCCGAGTGCGACCTCGACTACATCCCGAACGAGGCGCGGTACGAACAGGTCGAGGTCGGAGTTTCGAACTCGTTCGGCTTCGGCGGCCACAATGCGTGCCTCGTTTTTCGCCGCTGGCACGACGACGCAGCCGGCTAGGGCAATCGGAGCTCGAGGAGGAGGGTGTCCCGCCAGACGCCGTCGAGCTGCGCTATCCGCTCTCGCCGGCCAACCACCCTGAACCCGACCCGTCGGTGGAGAGCGAGGCTTGCGGCGTTCTCAGGGAAGATGCTCGTCTGAATCGTCCAGATGCCCGCGTCGGACGCAGCCTGGATCAGCGCCGTTGCCAGCATGCTTCCGACTCCGGCTCCCCGCGCAGCCGCCGCAACGTAGATGCTGTTCTCGGCAACGCCCGCATAGCAGGCCCGGCCGGAGACGGGCGAGAGCGCTGCCCAGCCGACGATGTCGCCGCGACGCTCGGCGATGAGACGCCCCTCGGGCCTCCGGGTGCTGTCGAACACCTCCCAGGCAGGAGGCTCAGTTTCGAACGTGGCCTCCCCCGTCGCGATACCCTCGCGCCAGATCGCGGCAACCTCTGGCCAGTCGGCCTCGACCATCTCCCTCACTACGGTGCCTGCGACCATCCTCGGAGCGAGGATAGTGCTCGTAGACTGGGCGGCCATGGAGATACGCCGCCCGCGTCCACACGATTTCGATCAAGCGCTCGCAGCGAGGCGAAACCACCGCGGCTCTCGGAGTCGACAGCGAGAACCCCATCGGCGCGACACGCCTCTACGAGCGGGCGGGCATGGGCGTGCTCTGGCGTGCCGACGCCTGGCGCAAGCAGCTCCAGCCGGCATGACCGAGTTCGTCACTCCAACGATGGCTGTTCTGCCCAGGATCGCCACATGAGCACGCTGAGGGCCCGCTGCCCGGATTGCAGGACACTCACCGCGGTCGCGTTCGGTAGCGAGTACCAGTGCCACAGCTGTGGCCGCGAGTTCTCCGCGGGGCTCGTGCGAGTGCCTCGCGCCTGGGGTGATGGAGGCGACGCGATGGCCGCCGCCGCCCGCCTCGCTCTTCCGTACCCAGAAGCAGCCGTGATCGACGAGATGACGCTCGAGGAACAGGCCGCCACACTGGTCCGCAATCTCCCCACGCTGCCTCTCGTCCTCGGCGGCTGCTGCTGCGCGCACATCGGAGCGATCCGCGGGCTCTCGGCGCGTCACGGGTGTCTGGCAGTCGTGTGGATTGATGCGCATGGCGACCTGAACACGCCGGAAAGCTCGGTGTCGGGAAACCAGTGGGGCATGCCGCTCAGGCTCGCCATCGACGAGGGGTCGGTGCGCCCGGAGGACGTCGCACTCGTGGGCGCACGGAACCTCGATCCGCCCGAGCTCGAGTACATGGCGTCCGTCGGGATCGACGCTGACGTCGACCGGGCCCTCGAGGGCTGCGACCGGGTCTACATTGCCTTCGACTGCGATGTGCTCCGACCCGGGGAGCTCGCGGTCTTCATGCCCGAGCCCGGAGGACCCACCCTCGCCGAGGCCGAGGCACTCCTCCGGGGTATCGTCGCGAAACAGGCTCTGGCGGGCCTCGGACTGACGGGATTGAGCGGAGAAGCAGACCCGGCCGGTCTCGCCCGGCTCGTCGCTGCCGCAGGCCTGTAACCCTCCGCCGGGAACCCCGGTCTAAGATGGCGCAGATGTCTGCAACCGACAAGATCGACGTCTCGATCGAACACAAGCAGGCCACACTCGACGACGCGACCGCGAAGAAGCATCCGAACACCTGTCCCGGCTGCGGATCGCACTATCGCGACGACGAGCTGCAGGCCCACCTGCGCGTGTGTCCGCAGTGCCACCATCACTTCCCGCTCAAGGGTGCGGAGCGGATTGCGCAGCTCGCTGACGACGACAGCTTCACCGAGGACGAGACCGCCCTACGATCGAGTGACCCGCTCCAGTTCTTCGACCTCAGGCCCTACACCGAGAGGCTCGCGGAAGCCGAGGTCTCCACCGGTCTCGGCGACGCAATGATCACGGGGAGCGCGCGGATCGAAGGCAACCGCTGCCGGCTTGCAGTCATGGACTTCTCGTTCATGGGCGGCTCGATGGGAAGCGTCGTCGGCGAAAAGTTCGCTCGAGCCTGCGACCACGCCGCCGCCGAGAAGGTTCCGCTGATCTCGGTGTCATCCTCGGGCGGCGCCCGGATGCAAGAGGGAATTCTTGCGCTCATGCAGCTGCCGAAGACGGTGTGTGCGCTCGAGGAGCTCCACGATGCCGGTGGCGTGATGATCTCGGTGCTGACGCATCCGACAACGGGAGGTCTCCTGGCAAGCTTCGCCTCTCTGGGCGACGTTCTGCTGGCCGAGCCGGGAGCCTTGATGTCGTTCGCGGGGCCGAGGGTTGTGGCCCAGACCACCCGTGAAAAGCTCCCGGAGGATTTCGGACTATCCGAGTCGAACCTCCGCTTTGGACATATCGATCGCATCGTGCCGCGGCCCGAGTTGCGCCCGGTGCTCGCGCAGCTGATCCGTCTCTTCGGAGCACACCCGTGACCGCCGATGCCGAGCTCGGCTTGCGTGACCGCCTCGCCAAGTTGAGTGGGGTCAAGCTCCTTCGCGGAACGCAGCTCTCCGCCGAGCTCGAGAGGTTGCAACGGCAGCTGGAGCGTCTCAAGGATGACACTTCTGACGAGGAGATCTGGCAGCGCGTCGAGCTCGCACGCCATCAGGACCGCCCGTACACGCTCGACTACGTCGAGAGGATCCTCGAAGACTTCTTCGAGCTTCACGGCGACCGGGGCCGCATGGACGATCACGCAATCGTGACGGGGATCGGCAAGCTCGACGGTCGCACGATCGCACTGATCGGCCACCAGAAGGGTCGCGATCTGAAGGAGCGAACGACACGCAACTTCGGCATGGCCTACCCGGAGGGGTATCGCAAGGCGATGCGGGTGATGGAGCTCGCCGACCGCCATCGGTTCCCCCTGGTGACGCTCATCGATACGCCAGGCGCCTTCCCCGGCGTTGCGGCCGAACAGCACGGGCAAGGCGGTGCGATTGCTCGCTCCCAGGCCGCGATGGCCAGGCTCGGCGTGCCAACCGTCTCGGTTGTGATCGGTGAGGGTGGTTCGGGTGGTGCTGTCGCGATCGCGGTGGCCGATCGAGTGTTGATGCAGGAGAATTCCATTTACTCCGTGATCTCGCCGGAGGGGTGTGCGGCGATCCTGTGGCGCGACGCATCCCAGGCAAAGAAGGCCGCATCGGCGTTCCGACTCGACGCGGCGCACTGCCTCGATCTCGGTGTCATCGAAGGGATCGTGCCCGAGCCGGAGGGCGGAGCCCAGGCCGACGTCGATCTTGCAGCAACGCTCCTCCGAGAGTCGATCATCTCGCACCTGGGCGAGCTGGACGGCACCCCTCCTGAAGCGCTTCGGAGAACCCGGCGGGCGAAGTTCAGAGCCATGGGTGTCTTCACGTAGCCGACATCTCTCCACACTTTCCACAGGCTTATCCCCGGCCCGGAAAACGTTCTGAGCAGGGATCTATCCCAATGTATGTCGAGAACGTTAAGAGCTCGGGTCGATCCATGGCGTCGCGCTGCCCTTCCGGTCGGCGGGGCCGGATTCGAGGAATGAGGGCCAGCTGAGCACCCGGTCGGCCAGGGATGCATGGGACGCGGGTAGGGGGTCTCCGATGCTGGCGACAGCCGTAACGTCCCTCCCGAGCGGCCCGGAGTGGGTGTTCGAGCCGAAGTGGGACGGCTTCAGGGCCGTAGCGACGCTCGTCTCGGGGAACGTGTCGCTGACGAGCAGGAACGGCAACGACCTGACCGGCCGTTTCGCGGGGATCGCCGCGACGCTCGAGCCGGTCGCTCGTCGCTCGGATGCTGTCCTCGACGGTGAGATCTGCGCCCTCGACGCCGGCGGTCGAGCACGATTCGAGTTGCTCCAGGCCGGTTCGGGGACGCTCGTCTACGTAGCGTTCGATCTCGTTGCGGTGGGCAACCGGTCGCTCCACGGCGAGCCCCTCTCGGCGCGACGCGACGAGCTCGTTGCGCTACTGACCCCACCGGTTTCGCGCGTGATCGTGTCGCCAACCTTCGATGATGGAGAGGCGCTACTCGAGGCAGCCGGGGAGCAGGGGCTCGAGGGTGTGGTCGCCAAGAGGGTGACCTCCACGTACCAGGCGGGCCGTCGCTCTCCGGACTGGCGCAAGCTCAAGCTGAAGGTGCGACAGGAGCTCGTGATTGCCGGCTTCACTCGAGGCGAAGGGCGCCGTCGCGGCGGTATCGGCTCGCTCGTCCTCGGTGTAAACGGCGCCGATGGCCTTCGCTACGCGGGAAACGTCGGTACCGGGCTCAGCGATGCCGAGCTCGATCTCCTAGAGCGCCTGCTGGCCCCGCTCCGGCGCGACGATGCGCCGTTCGCAGAGGTGCCGAAGCTACCACGTGTTCGCCGTGACGACGTCACCTGGGTCGAGCCGTCTCTCGTCGCGGAGATCGAGTTCGCCGAGTGGACGCGGGAGGGTCGGCTGCGAGCGCCGGTGTACCTCGGTCTGCGGGACGACAAGTCGCCCACGGAGGTTGTCGTCGAGCCCGTTTCCGTGCCACAGGAGATTCGCCGTGGTGCCCGTGTGCTGCGGCTGTCGAACCTCGAGAAGCCGTTCTGGCCAGAGGAGGGGATCACGAAGGGCGACCTGCTCGCGTTCTATCGCGATCTCGCTCCCGTCCTCGTCCCGCATCTGCGGCAGCGGCCGTTCACGATGAAGCGGTACCCGGATGGGTGGCAGGGCAAGCACTTCTTCCAGAAGGATGCGCCCTCGCACATGCCTGCCTGGATTCCCCGCGCGCCGTTCCCCGCTTCGACGCGGGACGGCGAGCGCCGGACCATTGACTACCCGCTCGTGAACGACGAGCTCGCGCTGTTGTGGATGGTCAACATGGGGTGCATCGACATGAACGCGTGGACGTCGCGCCTCGATCGTCCCAACCGGCCGGACTGGGTCATCTTCGACCTCGACCCGTCGGATGACGCCGGATTCGAGGAGGTGATCGAGGTTGCGCAGCTCGTGAAGCAGATGCTCGATCTCGTGAGCCTCGAGAGCTTCCCGAAGACGAGCGGGTCACGCGGGATCCACGTACTCGTGCCCATCACTCGCCGGCACGGGTACGACGAGACTCGTTCGTTCGCAGGCATCGTCGCGGGCGCCCTCGCGCGCGCACATCCCGGGTTGGTCACCACCGAATGGGCGAAGAAGAAGCGCCGCGGGGTGCTCGTGGACGCGAACCAGAACGGTCCGGGAAAGACGACGGCAACCGTCTATTCCGTGCGACCGCGGCCCGGTGCTCCAGTCTCGACTCCGCTTGCGTGGAACGAGGTCCGCGAGGGGCTCGATCCAGCGGCGTTCACCCTCGACGAGGTGCGAGCGCGGGTCGCTCGCGACGGTGACCTCTTCGCGCCTGTCCTGAGACTGCGGCAGTCACTCGGTGTCGCGCTACGGTCGCTGGGTTAGAGGCTTGCTCGCGCCGAAGAGCTCCAGAGCCGGTCCGAGGCCGACGATCTCCACCGGCACAGCCGGAACCCAGTCGGCCCGCTCCAGGCGCATGTCGTGGTGCGGCACACCGACCCCGCGAGGACTGATCTCACTGAGGCCGGTTTCGCTGTAGCCCAGCTTCTGAGCGACGCGGGCGGACGCGAGGTTTCCTTCCAACCACCCACTCGTCGCGGCCTGTGCGCCGAGGCCACGGAACGCGAGCTCGAGCACTGCAGTACGCATCTCGGTCCCGATCCCGCGCCCTTGAAAGGCCTTGCCGAGCCAGGACCCGGTGCCGACCGCGCGCTGGTTGGAGAAGCCCTCCGCCAGAATGCTCTGCGTACCCACGAGATCTGGCCCCTCCCAGGTCAGGAGGTCGAGACGCCAGCTCTCCGGCGACCACGACGAAAGGCCGGCAGCGTGATACGCGGCAAACTCCGTAGCAAATGAGGGTTCCCGGATCCGGTCGGACCACGCGACGGCGAACGGCATCTCGTCGGGTGGGTGGATGCCGCGACGGGCGAGCTCGCCGAGCTCCTCGACGTCGGCAGGCGTTCCCAGCCGCAGCTCGAGTCGCGGTGTCCGCAGCGTCAACCCGTACAGAGGCGCGAGATCGATCATTGCTCGAGCCCGCCGGGATGCTCGAGGCTCGACAGCTCGGCGATATCCCGCGGAAACAGGAGCGAGGTGGTCCAATCGGCGACGACCCGGAGCTTGCGCGTGAAGAGCGGCAGGGCGTAGAGGTGGTAGGTACGTGCCACGAACCAGCCGGCGAAGCCAGAGAGGTGAAGTCCCATCACATCCGCGATCCCTTTGTAACGGCCGAGTGTCGCCACCTGGCCGAGCATCTGGTAGCCGTAGGGCGTGGGTGCGCCCGTGAGGTTTCCGGCGAGCGCGCGCGCCTGCCTCAAGGCATGCTGGCACGTGGGTGGATCCGTCCGCCCGGGCGTCCGCGTGTTCGGCACGGCGGCGCAATCGCCGAGGGCCCAGACGTCGTCGAAGCCAACGACTCGAAGCGTCTCGTCCACTCGAACCCGTCCCCGGTCGTCCAGCGGTAGTCCGAACTCGCGGAGAAGGGGGGACGCCTTCACGCCGGCCGTCCACACGAGCGTTCGGGCCGGTACCGCTTCGCCGCCCGAGAGGACAGCCGTCTCGCCGTCGTAGGATGCAAGCGTCTCACCGACATGGATCTCGATGCCGCGCCGAGCGAGCTGAGCAGCCGCGTACGTCCCGAGCCGCCTCGGGATCTCGGAGAGGATCGTCGGAGCAGAATCGACGAGCACCCAGCGCTGCCGGACCTTCTGAAGCGAGGGGTAGTAGCGCAACGCTGCAAGAGCGAGATCGTTGAGCTCGGCGAGAGCCTCGACACCCGCGTAGCCCGCCCCGACGAACACGAAGCCGAGCTCGGAGCCCGGCCCTCCCGCCGCAGCGGCCTCGAGCCGTTGGAGCACGTGGTTGCGAAGAGCGATCGCGTCGGCGATGTCCTTGAAGCCACGGCCGTGCTCGACGAGGCCCGGCACCGGGAACGTTCGAGTGACCGCTCCGAGTGCCACGACGAGCCGGTCGTAGGAGAGCTGGGCGGGACCGGCGATCGTCTCCGTCGCAACGGTGCGAGCACTCGTATCGACCGAGACAACTCGACCTTGGACGAGCTCGGCGTGAGGACACATCTGACGCAACGGCACGACGACGTGGCGTGGCTCGAGGTTACCCGCGGCCGCCTCCGGCAACAGAGGCGTGTACAGCATCGAGTTCTGGGGCGAGACAATCGTCGAGCCGTGCCTCCCGAGCAGGCGAGCGACGTAGGCCCCGGCGAAGCCGCCCCCGAGGATGAGCGTTCCGCCGAGGGAGTTGCGTCTGACGATGGACGTCATCCGCCGATGCTCGCGATAGGCGCCTCGCCGCGCAAGTGCGAACCGTCCTAACCCTAGTGATCCTTATCTGGTATATATGGAATCCAAATATCCCAGTAGTCCTGTCGACAAGCTTCATAGGAAGGGTTCTCACATGAGTAGACGCGCAATTCTGCTGTTTCTCGCGCTCACCGCGGTGGCGGCGGTCCTCACGGCCACGGCGTCTGGGGCCAAGCAAGACACCAGGCTCAATCTCGTCGCCTACTCGACGCCGAAGCCGGTGGTAACGAAGATCATCTCGGACTTCCAGAAGACGCCCGAGGGCAATGGCGTCAGCTTCAACGCCTCGTACGGCGGCTCGTCGGCTCAGGCCGCGGCCGTCAAGGCCGGGCTACCGGCCGACCTCGTGCTCCTCAACACCGGCGCCGATATGCTCGATCTGGCCGACGCCGGAATCCTCAATCCCAAATGGGACAAGCAGAGCTACAAGGGCGTTGCGTTCCAGTCGGTCGTCGTCTTCGCCCTCCGCAATGGCAACCCCAAGAAGATCAAGAGCTGGAACGACCTTCTCAAGCCCGGCGTCCAGATCGTCACGCCCAATCCCTTCACTGCCGGGATCGCAAAGTGGAACATCCTGGCTGCCTATGCAGCGCAACGGGCGCTTGGCAAGACAGAGGCGCAGGCTCAGGACTTCGTGAAGAAGCTCTTCGATCACGTCGTGGCCCAGGACTCATCGGGCAGCAACGCAACGAACACGTTCCTGTCCGGCAAGGGAGACGTCCTGCTCACCTTCGAGAGCGAGGCCCTCAACGCGAAGGCCGCAGGTCGTGACATCCAGTTCATCATTCCGCGCCAGACGATGTTGATCGACATCTACACCGGCGTGACCACGAAGACCGCGAACAAGGATGCAGCGAACGCATTCCTCCGCTTCCTCAAGTCCCCGGCGGAGCAGCAAGTGCTCGCGACCAACGGATACCGCCCGGTCAACAAGGCCGTCGCGAAGGCGACCGCCAAGCTGTTCCCGGTCCGGCCCGGCGAGATCACGATCAACAACAAGGTGATCGGCGGCTGGCGTGCGGCGAACAAGAAGTGGTTCGACCCGAACAACAGCATCATGGCGACGATCGAGAAGGCGCTGGGAGTGTCGACCGCTGGCTGAGTACGCAGCACCGGCTCCCAGGCACGCACCGGAGAGGATAGGGGTTCGTCGGAGGGAGGGGGCCGGTGCGGCCCTCTCCCTCGGCTTCGTGATCACGTTCCTCTCCGTGATCGTGGCGTTGCCCATCGCCGCGCTCGTCTGGTCGTCGACGAAGCTCGGCGGGACCGGGTTCTGGGACGTGGTGACCTCGGGGGAGGCGCTCGCAGCGCTGAAGCTGTCGCTCGGGATGGCCGCGCTCGCTGCCCTCACGAACGCTGTCCTCGGCACGGTGACGGCCTGGATGCTCGTCCGCGACGAGTTCCCGGGCAAGAGCCTCGTCAACTCGATCATCGATCTTCCGTTCGCGCTGCCAACGATCGTCGTCGGGTTGGTGCTCATCTCCCTCTACGGGATCCAGACGCCGCTCGAGTTCGATCTCGGCTTCATCCACGTAACCGCGAACGTGACCTTCACCCGCTGGGCGATCTACCTCGCGCTCCTCTTCGTCACCCTCCCCTTCGTCGTGCGCACGGTGCAGCCGGTCCTGATCGAGCTGGACACGGAGATGGAACAGGCCGCCCGATCCCTCGGCGCGAGCGAGCTGACCATCTTCCGCCGCATCGTGCTTCCGAACATCCTCCCCGGCATCCTCTCGGGACTGGCGATGGCGTTCGCTCGCGCCGTGGGCGAGATCGGATCGATCATCCTGATCACGGGCAACCTCCCGTTCAAGACGGAGGTGGCCTCGGTATTCATCTTCCAGCGCATTGACGGCGATCCACACGGTGCGGCTGCGGTCTCGGTCGTCCTGCTCCTGATCTCGTTCGTCGTGCTGCTCGGGATCGGCGGTCTGCGCCGCTATGCGACGAGGTATGACCGTGGGTAAGTACGTCATCCGCGTGATCGCGCTCGGGTATCTCCTGATCATCCTGATCGGCCCGCTCGGCATGATGATCTGGCGCACCTTCGACGATCTCGGTGGCGCCTGGGGCGCGGTCAGCAGCCACAACACACTGCTCGCGTTCAAGCTGACGCTGATCGTGACGGCTATCGCCGTGCCGATCAATACCGTCTTCGGAATCATCTGCGGGCTCGTGATCGTCCGTGGCAAGTTCCGCGGCAAGGGCATCCTGAACGCCTTCGTCGACCTGCCGCTCGCCCTCTCGCCCGTCGTCGTCGGACTGTCGCTCGTGCTGCTCTACGGCGCCAACGGCTGGCTCGGCTTCCTCCCTGATCACGGCATCGATGTGCTGTATGCCGTACCGGCGATCGTGCTGGCGACGATCTTCGTTTCCCTCCCGTTCGTGGCGCGGGAGGTGGTGCCCACCCTGCGGGAGATCGGAAACGAGCAGGAACAGGCGGCGCACACGCTCGGCGCGTCGGGGTGGCAGACGTTCTGGCGGATCACGTTGCCGTCGATCCGATGGGCGGTCGTCTACGGCGTCGTGCTGACCACCGCACGCTGCATTGGAGAATTCGGCGCTGTCGTCGTCGTCTCCGGGAACATCGAGGGGAAGACCCAGACCGCCACGCTACGGGTCGACGACGCCTACCAGTTCGCGTATGGCAACTACTCACCCGCCTACGGAATCTCGCTCGTCCTCGCCGCGATGGCCATCATGGTCCTCGTCGCGATGACGCTCATCAAACCACGAGAGGAAGCCGCCTGACATGTCGATCCTGGTCAAGAACGTCTCGAAGCGATTCGGCGACTTCACCGCCCTCGATGACGTCTCGCTCGAGGTGGAGGGAGGCTCGCTGACTGCGCTGCTCGGACCGAGCGGCTCCGGAAAGTCGACGCTGCTCCGGATCATTGCGGGCCTCGAGTACCCGGACGCTGGGGAGATCGTCATCTCGGGCGAGGACGCCACCGCACTCTCGCCGCAGAAGCGGAACGTCGGCTTCGTCTTCCAGCACTACGCAGCGTTCAAGCACATGACCGTGCGCGACAACATCGCCTTCGGGCTCTCCGTGCGAAAGCGACCCAAGGCCGAGATTCGTGAGCGGGTCGACGAGCTCCTGAAGCTCGTCCAGCTCGAGGCTTTCGGGCACCGCTATCCGTCTCAGCTCTCGGGTGGCCAGCGTCAGCGAATGGCACTCGCGCGTGCCCTCGCGCCGAAGCCGCAGGTCCTCCTCCTGGACGAGCCGTTCGGCGCGCTCGACGCGCGGGTGCGCGCAGAGCTGCGGGACTGGCTGCGCGGGCTCCACGAGGAGGTCCACGTCACGACGATCTTCGTCACACACGATCAGGCGGAGGCGATGGAGGTCTCGAGCCAGATCGCGGTGATGAACCATGCCCGGGTTGAGCAGGTCGGGACGCCGATCGAGCTCTACGAGCAGCCGAGCACGGAGTTCGTGATGGGATTCGTCGGCGAGGCAACCCAGCTCGGCGATCGCTGGGTGCGACCGCACGACCTCCAGATCGTGCTCGACCCAGCGCCGGACGCGGTCGAGGCCATCGTCGAGCGCATCACGTACCTGGGCTTCGAGAGCCGGGTTGAGCTCGCGACCGGCGAAGGCTCTCCGTTGACGGTGCAGCTCGCGCGTGACGAGATCGGTGCGCTGGAGCTGTCCGAGCACCAGATCGTCTGGGTGCAGGCCGTAGAGGAGCACGTGTTCGCCTGACAGGCGCTGCCTCGGTTCTGGCTCAGCCGCCCCGGCCGCGCTCGACGAGGTCAGCAAGCGTCGTCTGCTCCAGCACCCCGCGTATCGCCGTTCGCAGCTCGATCCAGACGTCCCGAAGTGGCACTGCCGTCCCCTGGTAGGCGATCTCGTCGGGACGCTCACCGCGGACGCTCGCGATCGGGCCTTCAACCACCCGGATCACGTCTGCGACGGTGATCTCGGCGGGTGGTCGCGCGAGTCGATAGCCGCCGTCGGCCCCACGTTGGCTCGCGACGAGACCGCCGTTTCTCAGGTCGGCAAGGATGTTCTCGAGGAACTTGTGGGGAATCGACTGAGCCGTCGCCAGCCGCTCGCCCTTGACCTGCTCCGGAGCGGCGACGGCGAGCTCGATCGCAGCGCGGAGGGCGTAGTCGACCTTGGCGGAGACGCGCACGGCGTCATTGTTGCGGTTCGCCGGCCGTCTCGCTGAGGCGGCGCTCGAGGAAGCGTTTCTCTGGGCCGTCCTCGGTCAGCGAGAGCGCTCGCACATAGGCGCTGCGTGCCTCGGCGGTGCGGCCCAGGCGGCGTAGGAGGTCGGCGCGAGCGGAGTGGTAATGCCGGTACTCGCCGAGCCCCGGTACGCCGTCGATGAGCCCGAGGCCGCGCTCCACGTCCCCAGCGAGTGCCACCGCAACCCCGTGGTTGAGACGGGCGACCGGGGAGCCGTCGAGGCGGAGGAGGGCCTCGTACGCGGCAGCCAGCGTCGCCGGGTCCGACCCGCGAGCGTGGCCGGCAGCTATGGCCGCCTGCAGCACATATGGCCCCGGCCGTCGCTGCAGCTCGGCCCGCGCCAGCATCCGCAGGCCCTCGTCGATCGAACGGTCGTCCCAGAGATTGTGATCCTGATCGGCGAGCAGCACGAGCTCGCCTTCTGGTGAGACGCGTGCGTCGCGGCGCGAGTCCTGCAGCAGCATCAGGGCCAGCAATCCGAAGGCCTCTGGCTCGTCCGGCATCAGGACGCACAGGAGCTTCGCGAGCCGGATCGCCTCGCTGCAGAGGTCGCGGCGCACGAGCGTTGAGCCGCGGCTCGAGGCGTAGCCCTCGTTGAAGATGAGGTAGAGGACTCGCAGCGCAACGGCCAGCCGATCGGGCAGCATCGCGTCCGCCGGCACCCGGAACGGGATCCCTGCCGTGCGGATCTTGTTCTTTGCTCGCACGAGGCGCTGCGCCATCGTCTGCTCGGGAACGAGGAACGCTGCTGCGATCTCCGTCGTCGTCAGCCCGCCGACGACGCGCAAGGTGAGCGCGATCTGCACGTCGGCTGCGAGAGCCGGGTGGCAGCAGGTGAACATGAGTGCAAGCCGTTCATCCGGCAGCGCGGTCATCTCGTCGGGGTCCGTGGGCAGCGATTCGAGCCGGGCGAGCATGGCGGTCTTGTCCGTGAGCACGCGTTCACGACGGATCCTGTCGATGGCACGATTGCGGGCGGTCGTAACGATCCATGCGCCTGGGTTGTCGGGGATGCCGCCTTGCGGCCAACGCTCGAGCGCCGTTGCAAAGGCATCCTGCACCGAGTCCTCGGCGAGCTCGAGATCGCCGAGGACACGGGTCAGGATCGCGACGCACCGTGGCCACTCTTCTGCGTAGACCGCGGTGAGCCGGTCGCTCACCGGATCGTGAGTGGCCGGATCTCGAGCGTGCCATGCTCCGCGGTGGGGACGAGCGCGGCTAGCCGAATTGCCTCGTCGAGGTCGGGGAGGTCTGTCACGAAGATGCCACCGAGCTGCTCTTTCGTCGCGGCGAACGGGCCGTCGGTGACGATCGTCTCCCCGTCGACGACCTGCACGACCTTGGCCTCGGTGGCGCTTTCGAGTTCGCGGCCGATCAGGTTCGCGTCGGCCTTCCCCATCTCGGCGAAGAGATCGATCCAGCGGGGCATCGACTCCGCCCGCATCCGCGCCGCCTCCTCGTCGGAGAGGGCGTCCCACGACGACTGGTCGCTGTAGACGAGCATTGCGTACTTCATGCCGCTGCCTCCTCGTCGACGTGGACGGGCCGCAGCTCGACGGCTCCGCCGTGTGCGGCGGCCGGGATCTTCGCTGCCCAGCCGATGGCCTCCTCGAGTGTGTCGCACGAGAAGAGGTAGTAGCCGCCGAGCGATTCCTTCACCTCGGCATACGGCCCGTCGGTCACGAGCGCCTCGCCGTCGCGGACGCGCACGCTGGTAGCCGCGGACGTCGCCTCGAGCCCGCTCGCGTCGATGAGCGCCCCGGCGGCCGTCGCCTCCTGCGAGACGGCCATGTAGCCGGCGTAGGCCGCGGACTGCTCTCCCTCCGAGAGCCGATCCCAGCCGGCGGGGTCGGTGTACACCAGTGCCATGAACTCCACTGCAACTCCCTTCGTTGTCAATGAACGATTGCACCATGACGACGAACGGTGTCGCGCATATTCGACACGGTTCGCCAAGATTCGTCAGTGTTCGAGTATCCAGCGAAGGGAGCACGATGTGTGACCTGCATGACCACGGCGGGTCGGGCGGCCGGCACGATGGCGAGGACGAGTTCGTTCTCGATACGACGATCGTTCGGACATTCGTCTCGGAAGCACGAAGGCGGATCGGCGCAGCGTCGTCTTCGAGTGATGCCTGCGCCGCGATCGAGCCTCTGTTTCTCGAGCTCCTCTCTCGTCGCGACTGGCTTCCGCGCGAGTACCAGGAGGATGCGCCCGAGAGCGGCATGGGTGGCGGGATCGGACAGTGGCTGCTCTTCCGTGCGGGCGATCGATCGCTTTGCCTCTTCAGTCTGGTGGTTCCACCGGGGGCGAAGACCCCCATTCACGATCATCTGGCATGGGGCCTGATCGGGCTCTACCGGGGAACGCAGGACGAGGAGTTCTACCGTCCCGGCGACGGCACGATCGAGCTGACCCGTCAGCGCCCGCTGGGCCCGGGTGACCACTACGTGCTCATGCCCCCGGCAGATGACATCCACTGCGTGCGGACGACCTCGGACGAGACGTCGGTGTCGATCCACCTGCTCGCGAACGACACGGGCTGTGTCGACCGCCACACATTCGACGAGAAGACCGGCGAAGCGCGTCCCTTCAGGTCGGGCTACGTAAACGCCGTGTGCCCCCCGAACGACATGCTTGCGGGAGTCGTCGGAGGGTAGGTGTCGAGAGGCGCTGCCCGGCTGGCAAGTCAGCGTGTGTCGCTCATCCGTTGCACGAGCGTCAGGGCGGCTGCCTTGTCGAGCATCTCGTTCAGGTTGCCGCACTTCGGGCTCTGGACGCAGGAGGGGCAGCCGGCGGCGCACGGGCAGCCGCGCAGTAGACCAGCGGTGTCGGCGACCCAGCCGTCGAAGTGCTCGAAGCCGCGCTCGGTGATGCCGACGCCGCCAGCGTGGCCGTCGTAGACGAAAACCGTGGGGAGCCCGGTCTGGAAGTGGAGGTTCGTGGACAGGCCGCCGATGTCCCAGCGGTCACACATGGCCCACAGGGGGAGGAGCGAGATGAGGGCGTGCTCTGCCGCGTGGAGAGCCCCGAGAAGCTTCGGCATCTCCTCGAGCCCCTCGAGCAGCAGCGCGCCGGGGCTGAACCAGATCGCCTCGGTCTCGAACGTCACTTCGGGGAGAATCAGCGGCACCACCTCGAGTGTCGAGCCGTCGCGGATCGACTTGCGCTGATAGGCGATCACCTGCTCGGTCACCGAGACCCGTCCGAATTGGAGCTCGACCCCTGCCACCCGGGATGTGCGCAGCGTCCGGCCGATCGCCGTCTCGGTGTCCTTCTTGACCTGGGTGTACCAGTCCACCGCCGCGGGCTCGACGGTGGCCGTTCGGGTGACGTCGTCCAGGCTCTGCACGAGGTACTGCTCGCCGAGATGAAGGTAGACGGCGCCCTCGTGCACAGCCGAGTACGCGCGCTCGCGCTCGGCGAGGCCGAGGACAGAGCCGGTCGTGACGTCGACGATCGTGAACGAGTCGCGGTCGCCCGAGCGGAGCGAGAATCGCGCTGCCGGTGTGTCGCGTCCCTTCCAGACGAACCCAGCAGGGGTGTGCTCGAGCTCGGGGAGCACGCCGGCCCGCACGAGCGCCTCGGGCCCGAGCGTGTCCGCGTCTGCCGTTGTCAACGGCCCCTCGTACGCCGCGGCGTAGACGTGCGGGTCGAGGATGCGAGGGTTCGCGTGATCGAGCAGCGTCGCCTCGACATGGCGGTTGAGCAGCGCCTCTGGTTCTCGCATGAAGAACTGGTCGAGTGCGTCTTCGCTGGCGACGAGCACTGCGAGGCCGTGGCCACGCCGGCCGGCCCGTCCCCATTGCTGTCGGAGTGAGGCGACCGTGCCGGGAAATCCGACCGAGATCGCACAGTCGAGCGCTCCGATGTCGATGCCGAGCTCGAGAGCATCCGTTGCGGTGACACCGAGAAGATCGCCGGCCATCAGGCGCTGTTCGATTTCGCGTCGTTGCGCCGGCGTGTAACCGGCCCGGTACGGCGCGAGTCGTGCGGCGGTGGCCGTGTCGACACGAGCGGTGGTGAAGCGATGGATGACCTCTGCTGCCTTGCGGCTCTTCGTAAAGCAGATCGTGCGTAACCCTCGGGAGACGAGCGCGGACATCAAGAGTGACGCCTCGGACAGGGCGCTCGCACGGATGCCGAGGTCTGGGTCGAGGAGCTCGGGATTCCAGAGCACGACATCGCGCGGTGCCCGGGCGGAGGTGTCCGTCTCGACCACGGTGGCAGGCAGGCCGGTGAGCGCGAGCGCGAGCTCGCCGGGATTCGCGATCGTGGCCGAGGCCAGGAGGAACACGGGTTCGGCTCCGTACACGCGCGCGAGCCGCCGCAGCCGCCGCAGCACGTTCCCGACGTGTGAGCCGAAGACTCCACGGTAGACGTGGGCCTCGTCGACGACGACGTACTCGAGGTTGTGGAGCATGTCGCCCCAGCGGTCATGGTGCGGCAGGATGCCCACGTGCAGCATGTCGGGGTTCGTGAGGATGACGTTGGCGGAACGCCTGATTGCGGCTCGCCTCTCGGTCTCTGTGTCTCCGTCGTAGATCGCCGGCCGGACGCCTTTCAGCCCGAAGCGGGTGAGGCTTCTAGCCTGATCCTGGGTCAAGGCTTTGGTCGGATAGAGATACAGCGCGCGAGAGGTCGGCCGACGCACGATCGCATCGAGGACGGGAAGGTTGAAGGCGAGCGATTTCCCGGAGGCCGTCCCGGTCGTGACGATGACGTTCTCGCGCCTGAGGGCCGCCTCCCATGTTTCTGCCTGATGGCTGTAGAGACCTTCGACGCCACGGCGCTCCAGAGCCGCCGAAACCCGCTGCTCGACCGCGGCCGGCAGGGGCTCGAGCCGTGCAGGGCGCGGAGGCTCCGTGGTGCGGAAAGCGAGCTCCTCTCCGGCGAGGAGGTCATCCCATGGGCGCGTCACCCCTGGGGCAGGTACGGAGCGAACGCGCGGGCATAGCGACTCTTACCGTGCGGTCCGATGAGCGTTTCGCGTGGCTCGCCGTCCGCGAACAGGATGACCGTTGGAATGGAGAGGACGCCGTAGCGGGACGGTGTCCTGAGGTTCGCGTCGATGTCGAGCTTGACCAGGCGCACGTGCTCGCCCGCGTCGGCGGCGATCTCGGTGAGAGCCGGCTCGATCGCCTTGCACGGCCGACACCAGGGCGCGCCGAACTCGACGATCACCGGCACGCCGCTCGCGAGCACCTCGTCTGCGAACGTTGCGTCCGTGACTTCGGTGAGGCTTTCCATCCCGGGAGCGTAGACGCTTACCATCCCTTGACCGGTGGCCAAAGCTGATGCAAGGCCAGGCTCACCATGCTGCTGTATGTCGTCCGTAGGCTTGCGTGGGCCGCGGTGCTCCTGATCGCTTTGACGCTGAACGCCTATGTGCACTTCTACGTCGCCCACCCAACTGAACGTCGGCCTAGAGGCGTCCGCGGAAGGCGCGATAGCGCAAAGCGGGCACCTGCAGCATGGCCTCGACGACGATCGAGCTGCCCATCTTCGACTCGCCGACCCGCCGGTCGACGAAGGTGATCGGGATCTCGACGACACTGAAGCCTGCCTGGAGTGCACGGAACGTCGTCTCGATTTGGAAGCCGTAGCCCTTGGCCGCTATCGCGTCGAGATCGATCTGTTCGAGGACGACCCGTCGGAAGCACTTGAAGCCGCCGGTGAGATCACGCACGTTTGCCCCGAGAATCGTGCGCGCGTAGAGACTGCCGCCGCGCGAGATGATCGTGCGGCCCGTACCCCAGTTGACGGTGCCGCCGCCCTTCACCCACCGCGAGCCGAGCGCGATATCGGCGCCGTCTTCGCACGCTGTGATCAGCCGGGGTACATCCTTTGGATCGTGTGAGAAGTCACAGTCGATCTCGAGCACGAGCTCCGCGCCTGCTGCCAGCGCGCGTCTGAACCCGGCAATGTAGGCAGGCCCAAGCCCGGCCTTCACCGGGCGGTGCAGCACCTCTACCCACGCGAGCTCGGCGGCAAGATCGTCTGCCGCCCGGCCCGTACCGTCCGGCGAGTTGTCATCGATCACGAGAACCCTGTCCCGCTCGACATCGAGCTCTGCACCGAGCGCTCGTACCATGGGCTCGAGGTTCTCTCGTTCGTTGTAGGTCGGGAGACACACCATCGCGCGCATCGACCAATCTTGCCCGTCCCGGCGGCCCTATGATCGAGGAATGGTCGCGGCGCTCCCTCGCAACAGCGATCTGGCCGATCAGTTCGACCAGCTGGCAGACCTGTCGGAGATCCTGGGTGAGCAGTCGTTCCGGGTGGGGGCGTATCGCCGCGCTGCGCTCCGCATCCGTGACACGGCGTCGTCCGTGGCCGAGCTCGCGGTCGCGGGCAAGGCGAAGGAGCTCCCGGACATCGGCAAGACGATCGAGGCGAAGATCGTCGAGGTCGTCGAGACAGGGGACATGGAGGCTCTTGCAAAGCGCCGTGCCGAGGTTCCGGGCGAGGTCTCGTCGTTCATGCGTTTGCCCGGTCTCGGCCCGAAGACAGCGGCACGGATCTGGCGAGAGCTCGGCGTCACGACGCTGGCAGAGCTGAAGGCAGCAGCCGAGGGCGAGCAGCTCAGGGCCCTGTCCGGCATGGGGGCTGCGACCGAGGCGAAGATCCTGAAGGCACTGGCCGACGGCCAAGGCAGCGACGAGCCCCGGCGGGGGCTTCTCGGGGCGGGGCTCCCGGTCGTGCGTGAGGTCGTCGAAACGCTGCGCGAGCACCCGGCAGCGATCGATGTATCGGATGCCGGTAGCACCCGCCGTCGGCGAGAGACCTTCCGTGATCTCGACGTCATCGCGACGGCGACCGATCCGGCAGCGCTGATCGGCTATTTCGTCGGATTACCCTGGGTGCTCGAGGTGGTCGCGCACGGCGACACGAAGGCGACAGTGATCAGCAAGCAGGGACTCCGCCTCGACCTCCGAGTCGTCCCTCCCGAGAGCTACGGCGACCTCCTCCAGCACTTCACCGGCTCGAAGGAGCACAACGTCGCGCTGAGGGAGCAGGCTCAACGGGACGGGCTCTCGGTTTCGGAATACGGTGTCACCGTGGTCGAGACAGGCGACGTACGGACGTTCCGCAACGAGGAGTCGCTCTACGCCTTTCTCGGCTACAGCTTCATTCCGCCGGAGCTGCGCGAGAATGGAGGCGAGCTCGAGGCGGCAAGGGACGGGCGGCTGCCCTCTCTCGTCGAGCTCGGCGATCTCCGCGGCGAGATGCACTGTCACTCGACCTGGTCGGCCGACGGCAAGGCATCGGTCGAGGAGATGGCGCGCGCTGCTGCTGCTCGCGGTTACGAGTTCCTCTGCCTGACCGATCACTCGCACTACTTGCGTGACGGGAGAATCGAGGAACAGTGGCGCGAGATCGCCTCGGTCAACGAGGGCCTCGAATCGTTCCAGGTGCTGCGCGGTGTCGAGGCAAACATCACAGCGAAAGGGACGGTAGACGTGCCGGACGATGTCCTCGCAGAACTCGATTGGGTCGTTGCATCCCTCCACACCTCGCTCGACAGGGACCCCACCGAGCGAGTCCTTGCGGCGATCGACAATCCTCATGTCGACTGCATCGGGCACCTCACCGGCCGTCGGATCTCACGACGTCCAGGTGCGGATCTCGATCTCGATCGGGTCGTCGCCCGCGCCGTCGAAACCGGCACCGCGCTCGAGATCAACAGCCAGCCGGACCGGCTCGACATGCGCGATGTCCACGCCCGACTCGCAGGTGAGGCGGGGGTTGCGATTCCCGTCAACACCGACGCTCATTCGACAGGGTCGCTCGACTACGCCGAGCTCGGGATCGGCCTGGCGCGACGTGCGTGGCTGACGCGGGATCAGGTGTTGAACACGCGCACCTGGGCGGAGATCAGCGGGGCCCGATCGTGAGCACGTTTCGGGACGATGGCGTAGCCACCGTCGAATGGGTTGCGAAATACCTCGAGACCGTAAGGGACCGTCCGGTGCTGGCACGGGTCGAGCCGGGCGCCATCAGGGCCGCCCTCCCAACCGCGCCGCCCGAGGCAGCAGAGCCGTTCGCCGCAGTGCTCCGCGATCTGGACGAGGTCCTGATGCCCGGAATCACTCATTGGCAGAGCCCCCGCTATTTCGCGTACTTCGCGACCACAGCCGCCGAGCCCGGGATTCTGGCGGAGCTCCTGATCGCCGGTCTCAATCAGGTGGGCATCCTCTGGCGCGCTTCGCCCGCGCTCCAGGAGCTCGAGGAAGTGACGCTCGACTGGCTGCGGCAGCTGCTCGGTCTACCCGAGCCGCTTCACGGACACATCGAGGACACGGCTTCGTCTGGGCTGATCACCGCCCTCGCCGCCGCCCGCACGGCGAGCCCTGATCGGAGAGTCGTCGTCTGCTCGGAGCACACGCACTCATCGACCGCAAAGGCGGCGCGCCTCCTCGAGCTCGACGTGAAGACGGCCCCTGTTGACGCTGCGTTCGCGATGCGACCAGACCAACTGGACCTCACAGGCGCCTGCGCCGTCGTGGCCACCGTTGGCACCACGTCGTCGGCTTCGGTCGACCCCGTTGCCGCGATCGCCGACCGGGCGAACGCCGAGAACGTCTGGCTGCACGTCGACGCTGCCTACGCCGGACCGGCGGCTGTGTGCCCGGAGTATCGGCATCATTTCGCCGGCTGGGAGCGAGCGGATTCGATCGGCATCAATCCGCACAAGTGGCTGTTCGTGCCGATGGACTGCGCAGTGTTCTTCTGTCGCCGGCCTGATGAGCTTCGCCGAGCCTTCAGTCTCGTGCCCGAGTACCTTCGGGTGAACGAGGACGTGGTCAGCTTGAGCGAGTACGCCTCGCCCCTCGGGCGCCGGTTCCGGGCGCTCAAGCTCTGGGCGACGCTGCGGTGTTTCGGCCGCGAGGGCCTGCAGTCGATCATCCGCGAGCACGTGCGCCTGGCGGCGCTCTTCGAGGAATGGGTCGACGCTGAGCCAGGGTGGGAGCTGTGTGCCACGCGGCACTTCTCGCTCGTGTGTTTCCGGAAGGTCGGGAGCGATGAGGCAAACGAGGCGATCATGCAGCGCGTCAACGACGACGGCGAGATCTTCCTCTCACACACGAAGCTCGACGGCCGATTCGTGCTCCGGCTCGCAGTCGGCAATGCTCGCACGAGCGAGGCCGATGTGGCGCTTGCATGGGATGTCCTACGTCGGGCGGCAGCCGCCGCGTGATTCAGGCGATCGATCGCTCAGGGGCGTATGCAGCGACGAGCTTTTCGACGGCCGCCGCGTCACCCTCGATCGTCACGGCTTGAATGTCGCCGAGTGCGACGAGCGCGTGCAGTCCGGCCGGAGTGCCGGTAACCAGCGCGTCGGCGTCGGCGAGGAGCCCCGGCACGACTCCCCCTGCGTCGAGCGAGGCGCGCTCGTCCCCTATCGCGAACCCGATCCGAGCGTCCGGTGCGAACGCGACGACTGCCGTTCGGAGGGCTTTCTCCAGCCAGCCGGGTTCCGCATCGAAATCATCCGGCGGCGGCCCGAGCGTGCGGGCCCCCCACTGCGCGAGCGCGGCGAGCACGGGCCCGAGAGCGGCACCGGTCTCCGTCAGCTCGTAGACCGTCGAGGCGGCGGGTGGTGGTAGCCGCCGGCGTTCGATCACGCCTCCAGCCTCGAGTTCCTTCAGGCGCGTCGCGAGGATGTTCGTGCTGCAGCGCGGCAGACGGTCGCTGAGATCGCTGTACCGCAGAGGTCCGTGCTGGAGCTCGCGGACGAGCAGCAGCGACCACCGCTCTCCGACCAGGTCGAGGGCGTGGGCAACAGGGCAGTACTGGTCGTAGGCCTTCACGGTGAACCTCGAGGAGGTCGATGCAGTTTTCGAAGTTGTCACTTTCTATTATGAATATGATACTTGCAAAAAGCAAGTAGAAGATGTACGGTGCCACTCACCAAAACACGGACCCGAGCAAAGGATGGAACCGATGAGTCAATCGACGAGGCGCAAGTGGATTGCGCTGTTGCTGCTCTGCATGGTGCAGTTCATGGTCGTTCTCGACATCGCGATCGTGAACGTCGCTCTCCCATCGATCAAGATCGATCTCGGGTTTTCGCAGGAGAATCTCCAGTGGGTGATCTCGGCGTACTCGCTCGTCTTCGGCGGCTTCCTCCTTCTCGGGGGCCGTCTAGCCGACCTGCTCGGTCGCAGGCGTGTCTTCATGGTCGGGCTCGTGATCTTCACCGTCGGGTCGCTGCTGTGCGGCCTCTCATGGAGTGAGGGATCGCTGATCGCAGCACGCGCGCTGCAGGGTCTCGGAGCCGCGACGATCTCGCCCGCCGCCCTCTCGATTCTGACCACCATGTTCCGCGAGGGTCGCGAGCGCAACATCGCACTCGGCGCTTGGGGCGCTGTCGGCGGCGTCGGCGCAGCAGCCGGCGTCCTTCTCGGCGGCGTCCTCGTCGACCTGCTCTCATGGCCGTGGATCTTCTACGTCAACGTTCCAGTCGGAATCATCTCGCTCATCGCAGCACCGATCCTGCTGTCGGAGAGCCGCGACGAGCGCGAATCGAGCTTTGACGTCCTCGGAGCAATACTCGTCACCTCAGGTCTCAGCATCCTCGTGCTGGGGATCACCAAGGGACACGACTGGGGCTGGAGCTCCGGCCGCACCATAGGCGTCTTCGTTACAGCCGCCTTGCTCCTGATCGCCTTCGTCGGCCAGGAGTCCCGCGCGGCCCATCCGTTGATGCCTTTCACGATCTTCCGACTGCAGACGTTGACCGCTGCGAACATCGTCATGTTCATCATGGGCACCGCGCTCTTCTCGATGTTCCTGATGCTGACCCTGTACATGCAGCAGGTTCTCCACTTCTCGCCGCTCAAGACCGGGATCGGGTACCTCGCGGTAGCCGGCACCGCGATCATCTGGGCAAACGTCGCGGCGGCCGCGGTCACCCGGGTCGGGGTGAAACCCACACTCGTCGTCGGCATGTCGGTGATGACGATCGGGCTCGTCCTCTTCACGCAGGTGTCCGTTGACGGGTCGTACTGGAAGAACCTCTTCCCGGGCTTCCTCGTGATCGGTTTCGGCATGCCTCTTGCGTTCGTCTCCCTGACGATCGCAGCGCTCGCCGGAACGAAGGAGCACGAAGCGGGTCTGGCCTCAGGGCTGATCAACACCTCGCAGCAGATAGGCGGCGCGGTGGGAATCGCGATCCTCTCCACGATCGCTACCTCCACCACGAGCGACTCGATCGCGTCGGGAACGGCGGTTCCAGCGGCGCTGACGCACGGGTTCCAGAACGCCTTCTGGGCCGGAGCCGCGATCACGTTCGTCGGAGTGATCGTGTCGCTCGTTCTCGTGCGGCAGCGGGACTTCGTGCCGGCCCCGGCTCTAGAGCTCGCGACCGACGCCGCCTGAACGGCGGCCGGGGGGCGCGCGCCGCCTCGCCCCCCTGGCCGCCTCTAGGATGGGGCGGTGCGGCTCGTCGCTATCGGCCTCGTCGCGGGCGTGTTCAGCTCGCTGTTCGGCGTCGGCGGCGGCATCGTGATCGTGCCGCTCCTGATCATGGTCGCGGCCTTCGGTACCAGGGAGGCAACGGCGACCTCGCTCGGAGCGATCGTGATCACGGCGCTTGCCGGGGTGGCGATCTATGCCCTGCACGGCAAGGTCGAGGTCGGTTACGCCGCGCTCGTCGGGCTCCCGGCGGCGGCAGGCGCGATCGTGGGTGCCGCGACGCAACAGCGACTGTCGAGTCGGAACGTGACGGTCGCGTTCGCCGTGCTTCTCGCCGCGATCGGTGTCTGGCTGATCGCGGGATGAGTGCGACGACGATCGTCCTTGCGATCTCCCTCGGCGTCGTCGCCGGGGTGATGTCGGGCCTGTTCGGAGTGGGAGGCGGAATCCTTTTCGTGCCCGTTCTGGTTGCGCTCGGACTCGGCCAGGTCGAGGCGGCCGCGACCTCGCTCCTCGCGGTTGTTCCGACCGCCGCCGTCGGAACGTGGCGTCAGGCACGGTACGGCAACCTGAGGGTTCGGCCGGCTCTCGTCATCGGGGTGGCGTCGATCGTGGGTGTCGAGATCGGGGTAAGGCTCGCGACGTCATTGCCCGAGCACCTTCTGCGGCGCCTGTTCGGGGTCTTGCTGATAGCCGTCGCGGTGCAGCTAGCGTGGCGTGCCGTCGGCAGCCGTGCGAGCTACCCTGAACGGCGGTGAAGCGTGCCTCCCTCCTCGCAGTGCCTCTTCTGGTCGCACTCATCGTCTCTCTGGCTGCGGCCGCGCCGCAGCAGCCGGAGGCGCTCGCTACCGCTGTGATCTCGCGGGTGGCTCAACCCGGGCTTCCCGACCAGGTCTCCCTATCGGTAGCCGGACCACCACAGGTCGATCAGGACGTGGCGGGGTATACGTACCCGGAGGACGGTTCGATCGTGCGGATCGGCTCCGCCAGCGCGCGCGTCATCGCGCAACCCGGTGTCTCTTCGAGCGCGCAAAGTGGAGTGGGCGCGCTTGCGGTGGCGCTCTTCGCCGGCGAGATCACTATCGATTCCCTTGACGTGCGGGCAAGCGTCGCCGCGGGATCCGCGAACGCCTCAGCGAATGTCGCAACCTCGACGTTGACCGGACTCACGGTTCTCGGGCAGCTCATCACCCCGTCGGCGAACACCGTCATTCCTCTTGCCGACTGGGGGAGCCTCGAGCTGCTCAGCTCGGTCGTCGAGACGGTGAACGAACCACCTCGATCGGCGACAGCGACGGTCACCGGCCTTCGCGTGAAGTTGAACGCCGACCACGGCGGTCTGCCTGCAGGCAGCACAATCGAGATCGGCGTGCTCTCCACAACCGCAACTGCCGCGCCGCCTGCGGTCGACACGCCACCCCCCGTGCGGCCTGTCAGCGCGACGCCCAGGCACCTCCCGGTGATTCCGCCGAACGCACCTCGGGAGCCCGGAAAGCTGATCCCCGGCGCCCCGAGCGAGCTCGTGCGTCCCGCTCCCGAGGTGACGGCACAGCTCTCGAACGGGGGCTATGTCTTCCCGGTCTACGGCCCGGCCTCGTTCGGCGACACCTTCGGGGCTCCCCGCGGTGACGTCTCGGGTGGCTGGCACCACGGCGAGGACATCTTCGCGCCGCTCGGCACACCATTGCTCGCGGTCGCCGACGGGACGGTGTTCTCGGTCGGCTGGAACGACATCGGCGGCTGGCGCGTGTGGCTGCGTGATCGGGTCGGAAACGAGTTCTACTACGCCCATCTCTCCGCGTACTCGCCGCTTGCGGTCAACGGCCGCCAGGTCAAGGCAGGCGAGGTGCTCGGGTTCATGGGGAAGACCGGGGACGCCGTGAACTCGCCGGTACACCTTCACTTCGAGATTCACCCTGTCTCGTTACTCGCGCGCGGTTATGACGGCGCGGTCGCTCCGTACCCGTTCCTGACGGCATGGCGGCGAGCGCAGGACGTGTCGTTCGACGCCGGACGGGCCTATCTGCCCCTCGACGGGCCGGCGTCGGCCCGGGCGGGCATAGCCCCTCCGGCGGGGGCGGTTCTCCTCGAGGCCGACGACATCTCGAGCGCGAGCGGTCTCACTCCGGGCGCGATCGAAGCGACGCTCTCCGGTCGGGCTCCGAAGAGCCCGACCGGAGGGCAAGACCGCTAGCGAACGACCCCGAGCCTCTACGCGAAGGCGTCAGCTGTTCTCGACGGCGTCCGCGAGCGTCTCGACCGCGCCGTTCGTCGCTTCCGCAGGCAGCGTCTTCGACGTCGTCGGCGTCCGGGGAGGTCGAAGCCGTCGAGCGGCTGGAGATCGTCGTCGCCTGCAACCTTGTCCATCAGCCAGCCGCGCGTTTGAGGGCCTGACCACGGATTGTACAGCGCGCCGGCGACGAGCCCAGCCAGAAGCATCGCGTTTCGGCGCTTGTGGCTCTTCTTCTTCTTGCCCTTCAACGACCCGGCGGCCTTGCCGAAATCCTCGAGGGCTTTACGGAGGTTCTCTTGCACCTTCGCGTCGGTCGCAAGGCGCGATGCGGACTTGGCCGCGCCGTCGTCCTTCACGTCCTTGACGAGCGGTCCGTAGAGCTTCTTCGCCGCGGAGAGAGCCTCTTTGAGATCGTCGCGGAACTCCTTGTCGTTCAGCGCGCGATCGAGATACGGCTTGAGCGTCTCGACCGTCGGCGCGACTTTGAGATTCGTCTTGGCCATCTCGGCCGTCCTTTCCTCGTGATCCGGACCTATGAAGTATGCCGACCTCGCGTCGCCTAGGATTGGTTCTACCGATGCGCCGGGCAAAACTCGTCCTCTTTGCGGTGATTGCCGTTGTGTCAGGCCTTCTGACCCTGTGGGTCGCAGCGGTGCGCGCCGTCCCCGGCGTCCGCCGTCGCAAGGAGGCCGCCAGACGGCGGTAGGCGCTCTCCTGTCCGGCCCGCTCCACGACACCCGTACCCTGCGTTGGTGCACGCTCCACCACTCGTCCGAGGACCCGATGTAGCCCGTTGGGCCTCGCTCCTCTTCGGCCTTTTCCTCTTCGCCTCAGGGATCGTGCTTCTGCTCGAGTCGGAGCTCGGCCTCTCGCCGTGGGACGTGCTCAATCAGGGCGTTTCCGAGCACACGTCGTTGTCGTTCGGCACGGCGAACATCGTGATAGCGGTGTTCGTGCTGGTCCTTGCCTGGTCGCTAGGAGCTCGCGTCGGCCCCGGCACTGTCGCGAACGCCATCCTGATCGGCCTGATGGTCGATGGTCTCCTCGCGGTCGGCGCCGTCGACGATCTCTCGGAGTCGCCGCTCGCCGCAAGGATCGCCTTCATGGTGGCAGGAATCCTGATCATCGGGATCGGATCGGGCTTCTACATCGGCGCGGGGATGGGCGCCGGCCCGCGCGACTCTCTCATGCTCGTCGCTGCCCGGCGCACGGGTGTTCGAATCGGGGTTGCGCGCGTCACGATCGAGGTCGCCGTGACGGTGATCGGATTCGCACTCGGCGGAACCGTCGGGATCGGCACCCTCGCGTTCGCATTCGGGATCGGCCCGGCCGTCGAACTCTCGTTCTGGCTCCTCGAACGAAGCCCGCTCGCAGACGCTGCGCCGAACGCATCCCATGCTGCATGAAGCCTCACTCGCGTCAACGCCTCGGCAGGGAAGGCGTTAGCATCGCGCCATGAAGGGTCTGGTCTGTGCAGGGGGTGAGGCGACGCGACTCGGCGAGCTGACTCGCGTCACCAACAAGCACCTGCTGCCGGTCGGGGGCTGGCCGATGGTCTACTACCCGCTGCAGTTACTCCAGCTCGCGGGGATCCGCGAAGTCCTCGTCGTCACGGGGAAGGGGCATGCCGGTCAGATGATCGACCTGCTCGGCGACGGGCATCTATCCGTTCGTGGCAGTGACGTGCCGTTGCTCGAGCTCGATCTCACCTACAAAGTGCAGACGCGTCCCGGCGGTATTGCCGAGGTGGTGGGTATGGCCGAGGACTTTGCTGCCGGCGAGCCGCTCGTGGTGGTCCTCGGTGACAACATCTTCGAGTACTCGCACGCGAGAGAAATTTCCGGCTGGGGCGCGAGTCGCGGAGGTGCCCTCGTCTTCGTCAAGGACGTGCCCGACCCCGAGAATTTCGGCGTTGTCGTATACGACGACTCGGGCACGGTGGTCGACCTCGCCGAGAAAGCGGGAGTCGTCGATCTTCGCTACCCGACACCTCCGACAAACGACGCCGTGGTGGGTCTCTACTGTTACCCGCCGGACGTATTTGCCGTGATCGCCAGTCTCGAGCGATCGAGCCGTGGTGAGCTCGAGATCACCGATGTCAACAGGGCGTACGCGGAACGAGGCGCCTTGTCCGTTGTTCCGGTGCGAGGCTGGTGGGAGGACGCCGGCAAGCACTGGCAGCATCTCGCCGACATCGGCCGCACGATCGACGAGACCGGCGCAAACAAATGACAGTCGCGGGAATCATCAGGATCCCCCTGCAGCGGTTCGAGGACGAGCGCGGCTGGTTTTGCGAGCTGCGACGCGAAACGATGCTGCCGAAGCCCACCGTGCAGACGAACGTGTCGCTGTCACGCCGAGGCGTCATCCGGGGCCTTCATTTTCACGAGCGTGGGCAGGATGACCTTTTCGCCTGCCTGCAGGGAACAGCACGCGTCGTCGTCCTCGACCGTTTCAGTGGCGCAACGTTCACAGAGGACATCGGTGACGAGAACCCGGTTGCGCTCTACATACCGGGCCGTCATGCCCATGGCTTCGAGGCGCTCACCGACCTGCTCTTCGTCTACCACGTGACCGAGGAATACGATCCGGCCAACCCGGACGAGCAAGGCATCCCCTGGAACGATCCTCGCGTCAAAGATCTTTGGAGCACGAGAAGCCCGATCCTGTCCGCCAGGGACCAAGAGGCCTGATGTGAACCGGACGCGCCGGCGCGTCCTGATCACCGGTGCGAGCGGCCAGCTGGGAGCCGCTCTCACTGCGGCATTTGCTTCGGACAGCGTGCAAGCGCTCGCCCGCGCCGACTGGGACGTGAGGTTCCCTGCACCGACGTCGGTAGGTCGCCCAGAGCTCGTCCTGCACTCGGCGGCATGGACGAACGTTGATGGCGCCGAGGACGATCCGCAGGGTGCGGCCGAGGTGAATGTTGGAGGCACGGCGCACGCTGCGGAGCTCGGCGCCCCCCTTGTCGCTTACTCGTCCGACTACGTCTTCGACGGCCGCAAAGGAGCTCCGTACGTCGAGTCCGACAGTCCCAGCCCGTTGTCCGCCTACGGAAGGTCGAAAGTGTACGGTGAGGCAGCGGCGGGCGAGAGCGCCTGGGTCGTTCGGAGCTCGTGGCTCTTCGGCCCGACGGGGCACAACTTCGTCCGCACGATGCTTCGGGTCGGCGCCGAGCGCGACGAGGTCGCCGTCGTGGACGATCAACGAGGCTCTCCCACCTTCGTCGGGCATCTCGCGGCCGCAACCCGAGCGCTCGTCGACACGGGCGCGCCGTTCGGCATCTGGCACCTCACGGCCGCCGGAGATTGCACCTGGGCCGACTTCGCCGAGGCGATCTTCGAAGAATCCGGGCTCGAATGCCGGGTCCGGCGGATCACGACTGCGGAGTTCGGTGCGAGAGCTCCGCGGCCGCCCGTCTCGATCCTGCGCAGCGAGAAGGCTGCGCCGCAGCTTCCCCACTGGCGCGAAGGCCTGGCCGAGTGCCTGGCCGCACTCAAGGGGTACCCGAGTGACACCTGATGACCGCCGCCCGGGCGCGAACCGACCGCAGAACCCCGACGAAGGAGACCCGTGGCACGGTACAGCTTCCTGACGACGTGGTTGCTCGACGCCCCTGTCGAGCCGATCTGGGATGCGATCTACGACACCGACGCGTGGCCCAGATGGTGGCCCGGTGTTCGCCGGGTCGAGGAACTCGTCCCACGGGGTGACGACGGCGTGGGCGGTAGTCTCGCGGTTTACGTTTCGCAGCACGCTCCCATACGACCTCGTGTTCGACATGCGCTCGGTGCGAGTCGAGAAGCATCGTCTCCTCGAGGGGGTTGCCTCGGGAGAGCTCGCCGGAGTCGGGCGGTGGCGCTTCTTCACGCAGGGTGACACGACGGCGGTCACCTATGAATGGGACGTCGAGACGACGACACCCTGGCTGAACGCGCTCACCCCGATTGCCCGGCCGCTGTTCGCCTGGAATCACGACCGCGTCATGAGAGCAGGCGGAGAGGGGCTTGCGGGGCTCGTCGGAGGCGCTGCGGCCCGCACATCCTGACGGCTCCCGGGGCGGAATCGACGCCCGACAGCGGCTACCCTGTCCCGATGCGCGTGCTCGTCACCGGTGGCGCCGGTTTCATCGGCTCACACTTCGTGCGGCGACTCGCAGAGGGCGGTGCCGACGTCGTCGTACTCGACAAGCTCACATACGCAGGCAATCCGGCGAACCTCGACGGCGTCGAACACGAATTCGTCAGGGGCGACATCGCCGACCCGGACGCGGTGGAGCGAGCGGCGGCCGGGTGCGACGCCGTCGTCAACTTCGCGGCGGAGACTCACGTCGACCGTTCTATCCTTGGCCCGCAGGAGTTCGTCCATACCGATGTGCTGGGAACGATGTGCCTGCTCGAATGGGCACGGGCAAACGAGGCTCGCTACGTCCAGGTCTCGACCGACGAGGTCTACGGTGACCTCGAGGCGGGCGGCCGAGCACGTGAGACCGATCCGCTGCGGCCTTCGAGCCCATATAGCGCAGCAAAGGCCGGAGGCGACCTCCAAGTGCTCGCGTATGTCCGCACGTACGGTGTTCGCGCTTCGATCACGCGCGGCGCGAACACCTACGGCCCGAATCAGTATCCCGAGAAGCTCGTTCCGCTGTTCGTCACGAATGCTCTCGAAGGCGAGCCGCTGCCGGTCTACGGCGACGGTAAGCAGGTGCGCGAATGGCTCCATGCCGAGGATCACTGTGCCGGCATCGAGCTCGTGCTGCATGAGGGCGGCCCCGGCGAGATCTACAACGTCGGTGGCGAGGACCACGAGAATATCGAGGTCACGCATCGCATCCTCGAGTTGACGGGCGCGGATCCGGCCCTCATCAAGCACGTCGAGGATCGTGCGGGCCATGATCGACGCTACGCGGTCGACGACGAAAAGCTCCGCGCACTCGGCTGGTCGCCGCTGCACTCGTTCGGGGAAGGCGGCCTCCCCGCGACGGTCGATTGGTACCGCAGCAATCGGGCGTGGTGGGAGCCGATCAAGTCGGGCGCATATCGCGCGTACTACGACGAGCAATACGCCAACCGACTCAAGGCCTGAGCCGTCTTACCGAGAACAACCCGGTGAGGTATCTCATGCGGCACGTCATTGCTCTGCTCCTGCTCTCGGCCACGCTTGCCGCAACTGCCGCGGCGGCCAGCTCGTCCCTGCCGGCAACCACGGGACCCGATGCGTCGACGGCTGCTTTGTCTGCCCCGGTCTACGTGCTCTCGGGTGGGGGGTACGGCCATGGCGTTGGCCTCAACCAGTACGGCGCCCTCGGTCAGGCAAAGGCCAATCGGGGCTATCGAGACATTCTGGCGTTCTACTACCCGGGCACCGCCATCGGCAAGGCGCCGAGCTCGAAGCTCCGCGTCCTGATCGCAGATGCTCGCCCTGTGGTCAAGCTGTCCTCGACGGTGCCGTTCTCGGTTCGTGACGGTTCGGGAGCGGTGACCCAGCTCCCGGCCGGTGAGTTTGCGCTCAAGCCCGACCTCGAGCTCGACGTCGACGGAACGCCCCAGCAGCTTCCCGGCCCGCTCGCATTCGTCCCCGGGAAAGGCGTAACGCTGATGCTCGACGGCAAGGGGTATCGCGGCGAGCTCCGCGTCACCGCCGCACAGAAGACCCTCCAGGTCATCGACGTCGTCGCCCTCGACGCCTACCTCCTCGGGGTCGTTCCCGGCGAGATGCCAAAGGAATGGCCCGCGGCGGCGCTGCAGGCCCAGGCCGTCGCCGCCCGCTCCTACGCCCTCGCAAGCATCGTCAAGAATCGCCCGTTCGACCTCTATTCGGATCCGCGGAGTCAGATGTACTACGGCGTCGCTGCGGAATCGCCCGCGACAACTGCAGCCGTCAAGGCGACGCGGAGCGAGATCCTCACCTACGGCGGCAAGGTGGCGACGACGTTCTACTATTCGTCCTCGGGAGGGCGCACCGCATCGAGCGAGGACGTCTTCGGCGTCGTGACCCCCTATCTGCAGGCGCGAGACGATCCTTGGGACGCGCTCTCGCCGTTCCACCGTTGGGCGCCGCGATCCTACACCGCTGCGTCGCTCGGGCAGGCGTTCGGGCTGTCCGCTCCGGTGGTCGATGTCGAGGTCGTCCCGACGGCCTCCGGCCGTCCTGCATCCGTCACGCTCGTCAAGAAGACGGGTGAGAGGATCCTCCTCCGGGCAGCTGATGTTCGCGCCCGACTCGGGTTGCGCTCGACCGCGTTCCGGATCGGGGTTCTCCGTGTTGCCCGCCCGCCCTCGACAACTCCCTCAGGCACCCCGGTCGTCGTCTCCGGTCTCGCGCGCGACGTCGACAGCCCGCTCCTCGAGAAGCTGGGTGCAAGCGGGACGTGGCTCCCTTCGGCCAAGGTCGTTCCTGCCGACGACGGCTCCTTCGATGTCACCGTGAGACCCAAGGTGACCGCTACCTATCGGCTCACGGCGGCTGGTCAGGTCGGCCCGGCGCTGACGATCACGGTTGCCGGGGGAGCGCCGGGTTGACGATGAGGAGGACGGGTTGCCTCGCGGGCCTCGTGCTGTGCGTGGGAGCCGCCGTCTCTCTCGGGGGGCCGTCGCCTGCCGGAGCCGCACGCTTCGCCGTCGGGATCGCTCCCGGGATCGACCGGTTCGCGCTCACGCAGCAGCTTCGTGCGCGCGGAGGAACGGATATCGCCGATCTCTACCCGATCCCCGTGTTAACGGTCTCGGCGACTCGCGCGAGGGCGATGCGAGGGTGTCCGTGGCACGCGGTATGTCGAGCGCCTCGTGAACCGGAGGCAGGCATTCGAGCCCAACGATCCCTTCCTCGCAAGACAGTGGTACGTGGCTCAGAATCATGCGTTCGACGCCTGGCTCGAGCCGCCGCCGCTAGCGCCGGTGCGAGTCGCAGTGATCGATTCAGGCATCGACGGAACTCACCCGGAGCTCCTCGGCCGGATTGCCATCGCGAGGAGCTTCGTCGTGGGCCGTGCCATGGTCGACACGCAGGGCCACGGAACCTTCGTAGCGGGTCTGATCGCTGCTCAGACAAACGACGGTGTCGGCATCGCGGGCCTCGCGCCACCGGCCCAGCTCATCGTCGCGAAAGTCGTCGGACCACAGCGAACGATCCCGGTCGAGGCCGAGGCGAAGGCGATTCGCTGGGCTGTCAGGAGCGGCGCGCGCGTCATCAACATGAGCCTCGCAGGCCTTCGCGATCCCGGCGACGCTGATCGAGATACCTACTCCCAGCTCGAGGCAGACGCCGTCGCTTACGCCGTTTCGAAGGGCGTTCTCGTCGTCGCTGCGATCGGAAACTCTGACCAGGCTCCAACCCAGCCCTGGCCGTACGCGAGCTGGCCGGCGGCGCTCCCGCACGTTCTCGGTGTCAGCGCACTCAGTCGCACCGGCGGCTCACCCAGCTTTTCGAACCGTGATGCGCAGTTCAACGATCTCGCCGCCCCGGGCGAAGGCATTCTCTCGACGTTCCCTCTCGCCCTGACGGCCGCCCACCCGGACTGCCTCGAGCAGGGATACTCGAGTTGTGGCCCTGAGGAGTATCGCTCGGCAGAGGGCACGAGCTTCGCGGCTCCCCAGGTGACGGCTGCTGCAGCAATGCTGTTCGCCACGTCGCCGACACTGACGTCCGACCAGGTGCTGACGCTGCTCGAGGGAAGTGCCGTCGACGCCGTTCCAGAGAACGGCTGCGGCGCCTGCGCGATCGGAAGAGACCGATTCACAGGAGCGGGAAGGCTCGATGAGCTCGCTGCAGTCGAGCTCCTCAGAGCTGGGAAGCCCCCTCGCGACCAGTACGAGCCAAACGACGACGCCGGCACGAGTGCCTATCCGTTGTTCGGGCAGCGACGCCAGTTCGAGGCGACGCTCGACTACTGGAACGATCGTGATGACGTCTACCGCGTCTACCTCCGGGCCGGTGAGCGGTTGGTTGCGACGACGGGCGAAATTAGCTCTGTCCGCCCGACCCTCGCTCTCTGGCGGCCGGGGACGCAAACGATCGACGCTGCTTCCGCGCCGATCCGACGTCTCGCTCAGCGGCCTCCGGGTTTCGGGCTCAGCTACACGGCGGGGGTGACCGGCTGGTACGTCCTCGATGTCAGCGTCGAGCGACCGGTGCAGGCCCGTACCTACTCGCCGTCTCGAAGTCACGCTAGAGCAGCTCGTCCGCGGGAACGTCCCGGAGGACACGCGCAGGTGAACCGACGACGACAACGCGGGGAGGCACATCCTTCGTCACCACTGCGCCGGCCCCCACGAACGCGTCCTCGCCGATCTCGATCCCGGGGCAGAGAATTGCGCCGCCGCCGATCCGGGCGCCGCGACGGATCGTCGGGCCCTTGATGTTGCCGAACCGCTTCTCGGTGCGGCCCATCCAGTTGTCGTTCGTTGTCACGACGCACGGCGCGATGAAGACATGGTCCTCGAGTGTCGAATATGCGGTGATGTACGCGTCAGCCTGAATCTTCGTCATCGCGCCGATCGTCGTGTCGTTCTCGACGAGCGAGCCGCGCCCGACGACGACGTCGTCACCGATCTGCACCCGCTCGCGAACGCACGATTGGTCGCCGAGGATGACGCGGCTGCCGATCGTCGTTCCGGCGAAGAGGATCGCACCGGTCGAGACGATGGTGCCGTCGCCGATCACGGCGGGCGGCAGCGGGTCGCGCTTCGCAGTCGACCGAGGCGACAGGGTCGGCTGCTTACCGACGACCGCGTTCTCGAGCACCTTCACACCAACGCCGAGCACCGTGCCGGGATAGACGATGGCGCTCGGGTGGATCTCAGTGCTCACGCCGGTGCGCCGGTGCGTAGTGAGGTCGTCAAGCGGTCCAGCGTGCGGACGACAGCCAGCCCGTCCGTCGCCTCGCGGCGGTCGCCGGGACCGTCCGCAACGAGCTGCAGGAAGTGCTGTAGCTCGAGCCGCAGAGGCTCGTCGTTCGCGATCTTGGGGCTGAAGATATCGCCGGTGCGTGTACGCCACTCGCCGTACGTTTGAACGGGCTCCCATGGGCTCTTCTCGTAGACGGTCACCTTGCGCTCGAGCTCCATGTCGTCGAACACGACCATCTTCTCGCGGCCGACAACCGTCATCTTGCGCATCTTGTGCGGGTCGAGCCAGGACAGATGCATGTGCGCAACCTTGCCCGATGGGAAGCGGAGGAAGCAGAAGACCACGTCCTCGATTCCCTTCTGGAGGTAGTCGACCCCGTGCGCAACCGCCTCGCTCGGCTCCTCCCCGAGGAGCCAGAGGATCACGGAGAGATCGTGGACGCCGAGCGACCAGAGGGCGTTCTCGTTCGAACGGATCACGCCGAGGTTCTGGCGGTTGCCGTAGACGCAGGCGACGTCGCCGAGCTCGCCGGCGTCGACGAGCTCTTTCACCTTGCGCAGGCCCGGGTGATAGAGAAGCAGGTGTCCGGGCATGAGAACGAGATCGTTTGCGCGTGCGAGCGCGACGAGCTCCTCCATTTCCTCCCCCCGCATCGCCGGAGGCTTCTCGACGAACACGTGCTTGCCCGCCTCGAGCGCTTCCTTGGCAAGCGCGTAATGCGTCGGCACCGGCGTCGCGATCGCGACGGCGTCGACCGTGTCGTCGGCGAGCGCTTCGGCAAACGAACCGGTGACGCGCGCCTGTGGGTAGCGGCCCACGTACTCGGCCTGCCGTGAAGCGTCGGTATCGACGACCCAGGCGAGCTCGGCGAGCTCTCCGACGACCCGCACGACGTTCTTGCCCCAGCCACCGACACCGGCGTGGGCGACCCGGATCACAGCTTCCAGACCTTCGCGTCGACGATGCCCCGGCGACCCGCTGCATTTCGCAGGTCGACGACGAGCTGGGCGTCGGCAACGAGCTGGGCATAGTCGATGTCCGTATGAGCCGTGGCAATCACCACGGCGTCGTAGGCGCCCGGGTCGAGCGGCTGCGAGACGAGCTCTGTGCCGTTCTCGACAAAGGACGCGACGTGCGGGTCGTGGTAGGAGACATCAGCACCCGCGTTGTGCAGGAGCTCGATGAGCTTGACGGCCGGGGACTCGCGCATGTCGGAGATGTCGGCCTTGTAGGCAACGCCGAGCACGAGGATCCTGGAGCCCTTGAGCGACTTCCCGGCGCCGTGATTCAGCGCCTGTGAGACCCGCGACCGGCAGTAGTACGGCATGTTCTGGTTGACCTCGCCCGCGAGCTCGATGAATCGGGTCGAGAAGTCGAATTCGCGCGCCTTCCAGGTCAGATAGAACGGATCGATCGGGATGCAGTGGCCGCCGAGCCCGGGGCCAGGGTCGAAGCGCATGAAGCCGAACGGTTTCGTCGCGGCAGCGTCGATGACCTCCCAGATGTCGATCCCCATCCGGTCGCAGAGCTGTGCGAGCTCGTTGACGAGCGCGATGTTGACCGAGCGGAAGATGTTCTCGAGCAGCTTCGTCAGCTCGGCAGCCTCAGGCGTCGAGACCCGATGAACGGTATCGATGGCACACCCGTACAGCACCGCTGCGGCCTCGGTCGACGCCTCGTTCACGCCACCGACGACCTTCGGCACGGTCTTCGTCGTGAAATCGAGGCGGCCGGGGTCGATCCGCTCCGGCGAGAAGGCGAGATGGAAGTCGACGCCCGCCGTGAGACCCGAGCCACGCTCGAGGATCGGCAGGAGCTCATCGCGCGTCGTGCCGGGATAGGTCGTCGATTCGAGCACGACGAGGTGCCCCTCCCTCAGCCGGGTCGCGATCTGCTCCGTCGCGGCACGCAGGATCGAGAGGTCGGGCTCGCGCTGCTTCGACAGCGGCGTCGGCACCGCGATCACGATTGCATCTGCCTCGCGCAGCTCGTCGTAGTCGATCGTCGCACGCAACCCGTGTACCTCGACGAGCTTCTTCAGCGTCGCGCTCGTGACGTCCTCGATGTAACTCTCGCCGCGATTCAGTTGCTCGACGCGCTCGGCATTGACGTCGACGAGCAAGACAGAGCGTCCTGCCTCGGCGAAGACCTGGGCGAGGGGCACGCCGACGTACCCCGCGCCGATGATTGCGACGTCACGATGCACAGCGCGCCATCGTACCGCTGAGGACGGTCGCGATCCGCTCCGAGGCATGGCCGTCGCCGTAGAGAACGGGTCGCTCCGCCGGCAGCTCGGCCGCTGCGATTGCCGCACCGATGCGCTCTGGATCATCATCGACGAGCACGTTCGCCCCGGCCTCGACGGTGTCCACCCATTCCGTTGAAGGGCGCATCGTGACGCAGGGCACCCCGTACCAGTACGCCTCTTTCTGCAACCCGCCCGAGTCGGTCGCTATCACTGCAGCCTGCGACGCGAGAGCCGCGAAGTCGAGGTAGCCGAGCGGCTCGATCATCGTGATCGAAGAGGGCAGAGCAATCTTGCTCGCGATGATGATCCCTCGCGTGCGCGGATGCGCCGGAAGGATCACCGGGAGCGCGGAGTGCGAAAGGCCCGCGACGATCCTGCGCAGCCGAGCGGGTAGCACGTTCGCCTCCCTGTGCACCGTGGCGAGCACGTACGCGTGCGGTTGAAGCCCGAGCGTGTCGAGCACGCCCGAGCGCTCGCGGGCCAGTGGAGCGAATCGTGCGGCGGCGTCGGCCATCACGTCGCCGACGACATGGATCTCGCCCTTGACGTGCTCGCTTCGCAGGATCCTGGCCGAGCGCTCATCAGGAGTGAACAGGTACGTCGAGGCGCTGTCTACCTCGATCCGGTTGCGTTCCTCGGGCATCGTCAGATCTCCGCTTCGGAGACCTGCCTCGACGTGGGCGACGGGTAGCTCTTCGGCAGCCCTTGATCCAGCGAGAGTCGAGTTGGTATCGCCGTACACGAGGACCGCGTCCGGGCGCTGAGCGGCGACCGTCTCGCGGAGGGCGCTCTCGATCGTCGACACGTCTGCCGTGCGGAGGTCGAGCGTCACGGCCGGCGCCTCGAGCTCGAGCTCGTCGAAGAAGACGGCAGACAGCGTTGGATCCCAGTGCTGGCCCGTGTGCACCACGATTTCCTCGATCCCCGCATCGCGCAGCGCGATCGAGAGAGGCGCCGACTTGATGAACTGCGGCCGATTGCCGACGATCGTCAGCAGCCTCACGGGCGTCGTCTCGCGTTCGCTTCGGTGCGGTTGCGCACGCCGTGAGCGTAGCCCGCAGGGATCTCGGCTCCGAGCTTCGTGACGATCTCGACGAACGCCTCGGCGGCCGGAGTCGGGACGCGGTCCGCGTGCCAGGCGATCGTGATCAGTCGAGGTGGCACGCCGGCCACTTCCAGGACTGCGACGTCGGGGCTTTCGTCCACACCGAGGAGGGGCACCACGGCGTACCCGATGCCGGCACCAACGAGCCCCTGTGGCTGATCGCAGACTGCGAGTAGCCGAGCTCGGCCCCTGCGCGCCTGAACGATCCCGTCTCGACGACTGCTTCGACTGCGGCTAGATGACGGATTTCGACGCCAAGTAATCGATCATGTTTTTTGATCGTTCTATCCATGTATTCGTATTTTACGAATCGGTCGGCCATGACGATGCTGTGGGTATGCGACGCTTCGATCTCGAGCTCCGCGTGCTGCTCGCCTTCGCGTTCGTCAACGGAATCGCGGAGTCGTCTCTCGTGCCTTTGCTCCCCTCGATCCGGGACGAGCTCGGCCTGACGCCTGTACAGATAGCGCTCCTGCTGACGACCACGACCCTTGCGCTGCTGGTCGCGGCAATGCCGATCGGCTACGCCGCAAACCGGTTCGGCACCCGGGGGTTGCTGCTGGTGGCAGCGGTGCTGATGCCCGTGGCACTCGTCGGGCAGGCGGTGGCTGGAACCCTGGCAGTCCTCCTAGCGGCCCGGCATTCCGCCTTTCGACGCTTGCCCTGGTTGCGTTCCTCGTCGTCTCGACTGGGTGCCGCTCGGCGATCAATGCCCTCAACTACGCCGTCGGAGTGCGGGCGAGTGAGGGCACTTCGGCACCGATGGTGATCGGGGTGATGAACCTCACCTGGTCCCTGATGGCAATCACGGCGCCGCTCCTCGCCGGTCTGGCCGAGGGCAGCGCAGGCGTGAGGATCGCCTTCGCCGCAACCGGCGCCGTCGCCCTCTCCGTCGCGGTCGCGCTCCTCGTGGCACGGCGGACCCCCCTTGCCGTGCGGGTCGTGGCTACACTTCCGATCCGCTCGGGCCGTTAGCTCAGTTGGTAGAGCAGGGGACTCTTAATCCCAAGGTCGAAGGTTCGAATCCTTCACGGCCCATACTGGCCCGCAGATGCGGGTTCTCCTAGCGGAGACCCGCATCGCGAGAATCCCTGAAGTTGGAACCTACGGTTCCCGGAGACCTCCCTTCTGGTTGCCGAGTTGGGTGCGATCAGGAACTTCGAGGATTCTGTTCGCGGCGTGAACTCCGGTGATGTAGGTGTCTTCGAGGTCGCAGACGTTGTGGTCGCCGATCAGGTAGAGGCCCTGCCGTTGCTCGCACTCGAGGAGGGCGTCTCCTTCGAGGTGAAAGGCCGGGTTCCAGTGGTGATGCTCGACGATCTCCCAGGTGCTGAAGTACCGCGAGAATTCGGGATCGTCGGAGACCGACGAGAGCAGGATCGATCCCCCTGTCTGCCGGGCGAGAGCGTGGACGGGATCGCCTTCAGGGAACAGGGTGAAGGTGGCTGCTGCCCAGGGTCGACGCAGAGTGCCGCGCACGACGAACATGTGGGCGTGAACGGGGCTCTTGACAGGGCCGAGATCAAGCAACCGTGCGGCAACGTCGATGGGGGTGGCGACCACGACGTTGTCGGCGGCGAAGCTGGCGCGTCGGGTCTGGATCGAGTAGTGGCCGGAGGTGGGACTGACCGCCGTCACCGAGTCGAACAGGAACGCATCCTCGAAGCCGTCAGTGAGGCGGTCGAACCGAAACGTGTATTCGAACACCGGGATGATCGTGGGCAGGACCCCGACCAGGAGGGTGAAGGCCGTCAACTTGCCTACCGACGTGAAGCCGGTCCCCTGGATAGCAGGAGCGAGATATGAGCGGGTGATGTCCTCGATTCTGTGCCGACGGATGAACTCGGGCGCTGGTTCGTGGTAGAGCTGCCAGAGCAGAGGGTTTGCTCTGATCGCGTCGGCTTGCGAGATCAGCAGACAATCCTGCTTGAAGGTCTCGTAGAGGCGACGGAAGTCACGCATGAGGCGAACGAACCGGATGGTTTGCGCTGGGTGCAGTAGCGCCGGCACGTCCCAACGTGTGAACGAACCGTCCTGGTCACCGCGCAGAATGTGGTGCCGCTTGATCCGTCTGCCCCGCTCGAGGTATCGGTTGACGTGGCTGTAGTCGCCGCGCACGTAGTAGGCGCCGAGGTTGAGGGTGCCGTCTGCGGACGTGCGGATACGACCACCGACGTCTTCCGTGATCAGAAGGAACGGTCGTCGACTGTCGTGGAGCCGGCGCGCGCAGGCCAGGCCGGCGATCCCTCCACCCACAATGACCGTCTCGTACCTACGGGCCAACCGCGACCCCGTCTTCCCCGGCGCGGTCTTCAGGTCCGGTCACGGTCCGCAACATAGAACCCGGTTGTGTGTAGTGCAAGCTGCGCGGGCCGTGAATGAGCGGAGACTCAGATGGTCTTGGTCCCGTCGACTCGAAACGCCACCCTTCGCCGTGAGTTCAGGCGCTTGTCATGTGGCGAGTGGGATACTCGGGGTCTAGCGGGTCGATCCCGCCCGTCCTCGGTATCTAAGAAGGAGATCAATATGGCTGTTCTGATTCGACACCGTGCCCCGATGAGCACCGCGCAGTACGACGAGTCCGCGCCGCCTCTTGTCGAGCTGATCAAGAAGCAGCCGGGCTTCCTGCTCCATGTCTCGTATGAAGACGCCAGCGGGTTCGTCGTGGCCGAGGTATGGGAGACGCAGGAGCAGCACGATGCCTGGTTCGACGCGAATGTGAAGCCGAACGTCCCGTTCGAGATCTCGCAGGAGGTCATCGACCTCCACAGCGTCCACGCGCCGTAGTCCGCAACGGTGTCGGGGCCGGGCGCACCCGGCCCCGAACTCCCGCCGCCTGCACTCCCGGCAGGGCAGGTCCGCGAACGTCGAGCCTGAACAAGCGTTGGTAAAGAGCGGCCCCACGCCCTTCGGAGGGTCTCGCCCGCTCTGGACACGACGGCCCAGAACAGCGAGCCCAATGCCGCGAGACCAAACCGCTCCTTCATCGCGTTCGTATCTCCTGAGCATGGTCAACGATCCGAAATGGAGATCCGAATGAAATACCTGCTCGTCGTCTCGCTCGTCCTCAGCGCCGCTGTTGTCGCTGCAGGAACGGCCGGTGCTGCCACGCCGACGCTGAACGGCAGTGTCGGGCCGGGCTTCACGATCACCCTCAAGCAGGGCGGCAAATCTGTGAAGACGCTCAAGCCGGGGTCGTACAAGCTCGTCGTCGCGGACAAAGCGACGATCCACAACTTCGAGCTCGAAGGCCCGGGAGTGAAGAACGTCGAGACGGACGTCTCGAAGAAGGGGACGAAGACGTTCACAGTGAAGCTGAAGAAAGGGACGTATACGTTCTACTGCAAGCCGCACGAGAGCTCGATGCACGGCACGTTCACGGTGAAGTAGGCAAGGTCGCGGAGAGCGGTCGCTCGGGTATCACCGTAGAGCGGCCGCTCTCGCTAGGCCTTGGCGGGGCGATCCCGCTGCGTCTTGGCTAGTGCGGTCTTGCGTAGTCGTGGATCTGACCGAAGTCGATCATGACGCAGGCTTCGTCACCGACTGTCCAGGCGTCGTGCCCCGGGGCGATATGGACTGCGTCGCCGGGGGCACACTCTCCCTCGGTTCCGTCGTCCATCACGACGTGCATCCGGCCGGAGACGACATACCCGAGATGCGCCGTCTGGCAGCTGTCGGTGCCCGCGATAGGCTTGACGTGCTCCGACCATCGCCACCCCGGCTCGAAGACCCCGCGTCCCACCGGCCCAGGAGTGAGGGTGACCACGTGCGCCGCGCCCTTGCCATCCTTGAACGGACGTACCTCTTCGGGGCTGGACAGAGGCTTGATTTCGAGACCGGCCATGATGCTCCTCTCTCGAGAGATCGGGATAGTGCGTTGTGGCACAGCCTCGATGCGAATACAAGTGGAGCCGGAGGGCCTTAACACAACTGGAACCTGCGCCGCGGCCGATGGAGCCGGATTGTGCAGGCTGTCAGCGCGTCAGTCGTTTGTCGGCAGCTGAAAGGGCGGGCCGTTGCAGGTTCGTGCGGGTGGATGGAGCGCGGCTGCGCTCGACGATGAGCGTCACGCCGGCGCCTGCGGTGTGTCCGGCGGTGTCGGTCACGCGAACGATCAGGTGCAGGTTGGTGGTTTGACAGGGCTTGCCGCTGACGTATCCGTCGGCTGAGAGCCGGAGCCCGCAAGGGAGAGGCCCCGATGTCAGTCGCCAGCGGTAGGGTGCTATCCCGTCCTGGGCGACGAGTCGTGCGACGTAGGGTTGACCGACCTGTGCGACGGGAAGCCGTGTCGGCAGGAGAACGTGGAGCGGCGTTACCACTTCGACGAGGGCGTCGTGGAGGAGCGTCGCCATCGCGACAGCGCCGTCGTAGAGAAGGTGAGTTCCGTCAGACTGGAACCACGAGTAATGGAGCTTCGAGTGGGCGTTCCAGTCGACGATTGTGAGCTCGGGATGGCGGCGCGCGGCGGCTCTGAGGTCCTCGTTCATGGCGACGTATTGCTGCTGCCATTCGCGCATCGTCAGCCAGACGATCTGCCTCGCACCAGCACTTCGTAGAGCAGTGATTGCCTTCTCGACGTCTTCCGCAAACGTGTCCGGGTCGTCGTTGTAGCCGACCTCTACCAGCACTGTCTGACCGAGCCTTGGCCCGAGCCCGTTGACAACGTCGACGAGTGTTGGCACCGCAGTTCCCTGAAAGGAGCAGCTCACACCGGTCAGACGCCGGCAGACCCCGACGTTCATGTCGACGTCTAGCCCGTGCTTCAGGATCGAGAAGGGCTGCTCGTTCCAGAGTACTGCGGTCAGGATCGAGTCACCAATGACCGTCACGTGGGGCGGAGGTGGTGTCGTTGCCTCGGATTGGGAGACGACGGTCAGGGCAGCAGCAAGCGCGACGAAAGGAACGATCCACCTGCCGCAGGACCTGCTCGCCATCCAATGCCTCCGCCACGAAACGTGCGACCCAGACGATCAGGGGCCAAAGTCGCAGCGGGAGTCTCACGCGATCGGGCCTCGCCGTCAAGCACTCGGCTGGCTGCGAGGGATCAGGCGGGACGCCAGGCGAGATCAGCCGGGGGGCGGCGGGAAGCGCACATGCATGTGGTTCTCGTGGTTCGGGTACGGGACGACGACGCCGCTCGGCCCGCGGAGCCCGGTCGAGTAACCGACGAAGACGGTCTGCACACCCGTGGCGACGAAACGATCGAGGAGATCCTGGGCGAGGTCATGGTCGATCTGGCCGGTTGAGATCGGCGCGCTCAGATGACGGTCGAGCCGTGGGTAGTAGACGTCGACGTCGAGCCCGTTCTGATGGGAGACGTGCTCTTCCATCGTCCCCCCGTCGCGGAAGCTGATGTCGCCCACGACCACCCGCGGGGCACCCGGGTGCGCGGCACGATAGGCGCCGAACACGCTGATGATCGTTCGGATCGTATGCTCGTTGCCGTAAAGCCGGTGGGGCAGGTTCGGCACGCTGTCCGTGACCGGGTTCCAGGTCACCCAGTCTGGTCCCTCGACGGGGAGTTGCGTGCCGTCGACGAGGCGCCCTGAATACGGCAGGCCGACTGACGTCGCGTGGTGCCATTCGACCTTCGCGAATTCCGGAGTTCGCGCGAGCTTGTGCCCTACGGACTTTGCGGACGAGGCGCGTTGGAGGAGGAATGGCGCTTCAGGAATCCCGAGGCGAGTGGGGTAGAGCCGAAACGTCAGGCTGGGAGGATCCTCCAGGAGCGCCCCGGAGCCTTGCGCGCTGCCGTCTTGCCTGAGAGCCCAGACGGGAAGCATCGTCGCCGACCCGACGACGAGCGCTACAGCAGGCACCGTTCGAGTCGCGAAGCGGCGCTTGCGCGCCGCCTGTGCCGCCAGCCGCCGCTCCCGCGAGGCCTCGAGCCCCGTCGCGACGGGTGCGGCGAGCGACGGTTCGATCACACTCGTCGCGAAACCCGGCATCGCCAACGCGACGAATGGGTGCCGCGGTTGTTCGCGGAACCAGAGCACGTCCGTCTCGAGCCATACCTCATCGCTCCGCCAGCCCATGAACAGCCGTCCTTCGCTGAGTGGCGAGCGTGTCCTGCAGGGCGCGAGTCGAAAACGTGAGCGGGCAGGCCCGAGGGCCTGCCCGCTCTCCCGACAGGTCGCCGTGGACGGCTCCGAGCCCTTGCAGCGTCGCTGCCATGGCGCCGTAGTAGTTGAGATCGATCGGTCCACCAGCAATCGCTCCTGCCACATGAGGAAATGCCCTGCGATACCGGTTGACGTAGCTCGAGAACTGCCCGTAGAAGTTCCCGGCCGTGACGAGCCCCCGCGCACCCTGGCCGAGCTTGCCGATTCGCGAGTCGAGCATCGGGATCGTTCCGAGCACGCCACGTCACGATCGAGCGCCAGATCACGCGCCCGATACACCACCCCCATCCCACCCCGACCAAGCAGCGACTCCAACCGATAACCGGCAAGCTCCGTCCCGATGGCGGGGTCCGCTGAAGCGGGCATCTCGTCCTCCGACGCGACCATAGAGCGTTTCGCTACAAATGACAAAGGTTCGCTCTGACGGCTGGCTGACCGTCGGCTGACGGCCGGTGATCTCCTAGGCGGACACCACTCGACTGTGAGAGACTCCGGGGGTGAGTGGAGTCATGGGCCAGCGGATCCTCCGGCGCGAGGACTCGCGTTTCCTGCTCGGTACCGGCAACTACGTCGAGAACATCGACGTCCCGGGTGCGCTTCACGCCACCTTCGTCCGCTCGCCGTACGCCCACGCGCGCGTCCTCGACGTCGACGTCTCGGCGGCTCTGGCTCTGCCCGGAACGCAGGTGTTCACAGCCTCCGACGTCGACCTGGGCACGTTCCAGCCGCCTCCGTTCCCTGGTCTCGATCAGCGGATGGGACGACCCTTCCTGGCTGACGACGTCGTCCGATTCGTGGGTGACATCGTCGCCGTCGTCGTCACCGAGTCTCGAGCGGCGGGCGCCGATGCCGCCGAGCTCGTCGTCGTGGACTATGACCCGTTGCCGGTCGCGGTCGACCCCGAGCAGGCGCTCGCAGGCGAGGTGTTGCTCTTCCCCGAATCGGGCACCAACGTCTGCACGAGTCACCCAGCCGAGCGCAACGAGTCATTGTTCGATGACTGCGAGGTGGTCGTTTCGGGGCGCGTGATCAGCCAGCGGCTGGCGGCGTGCCCGCTCGAGCCGCGATCATGTGCTGCCCTCGTCGGAGATGACGGGCGGCTGACGTTGTGGCTCTCGACGCAGACCCCACACCAGGATCGAGACGGCCTGGCGATGAGCCTCGGGCTCGACCCGGCCGACGTGCGCGTCGTCGGGCCGGATGTCGGCGGCGGCTTCGGTGCCAAGCTTCTCGCCGTCGAGGAGATCCTCGTGTCGTGGCTTGCGCGCCGGATCGGACGTCCGGTCCGCTGGACGGAGACCCGCAGCGAGAACATGGTCGCGATGGCGCATGGCCGCGCTGCCGTTCTCGACTTTACGATCGGCGGCACCCGAGAAGGGATCGTCCGGGCGTACCGGCTACGCATTCTGCAGGACGTCGGCGCCTACCCGCGCATCGGAGCAGTTCTCCCCGGCTTCACCGCCCTGATGGCGAGCGGGGTGTACGCGATTCCCACGATCGAGAGCGAGTTCACGAGCGTCGTGACCAACACGACGCCCATCGGCCCCTTCCGCGGGGCGGGTCGGCCGGAGGCGACGCAGGCGATCGAGCGCGCGATGGATCTCTTCGCCGGTGAGATCGGGGCCGACCCTGCCGAGGTTCGAAGGCGCAATCTGTTCGCCTCGGATGCATTCCCGCTGACCACCGCTTCAGGCGCCCCCTACGACAGTGGCGACTACGAGGGCGCACTAGACCTCGCCCTCGAGACGGCCGGCTACGTGGAGCTGAGGGAGGAACAGCGGCGGCGTCGCGAGCAAGGCGGGGCGGTCGCTCTCGGGATCGGTGTAAGCGTGTACGTCGAGGTCACGAACGGGCTCGTAGAGCCCGAGTTCGGAGCGGTTGAGATCACGCCGGAAGGAGAGGCCGTCCTCCGCACGGGCTCCTTCTCCCACGGGCAAGGGCACGAGACGACATTCGCGATGATCGTCGCGGACAGGCTCGGACTGCCGGTGGAGGCCGTGCTCGTCGTCAAGGGAGATACGGACGAGGTGCGGCAGGGCGTTGGCACGTACGGCTCGAAGTCGACCCAGATCGGCGGGGTTGCGGCACGGCAGGCAGCGGGCGTGGTCGCCGAGCGCGCCCGGCAGCTGGCCGCCGAGCAGCTCGAGGCGAACGTCGACGACGTCGTGTTCGACGTTGACGCCGGCGGCTTCCACGTGGTCGGCTCGCCCGCCCCGACCATCTCCTGGTCGGAACTGGCGTCGCGCGCGCACACCGAAGGTCGGCTCGACGAGCTGCGCGCCGAGGAGATCTTCAAGGCCGGGGCACCGACGTTCCCCTTCGGCGCGCACGTCGCGGTCGTCGAGGTGGATACGGAGACCGGCGCCGTCGAGCTCCGGCGCCTCGTCGCCGTCGACGACGCCGGCCGCATCATCAACCCGGTCATCGCCGAAGGCCAGGTGCACGGCGGCGTGGCCACCGGTGTGGCGCAGGCGCTCTACGAGGAGTTCGTCTACGACGAGGACGGAAACCCGCTCACGGCGAGCTTCCTCGGCTACGCCTTCCCGTCGGCGGCCGAGCTGCCCTCGTTCGATGCGGTCACGATGGAGACGCCCACGCCGATCAACGAGCTCGGGGCCAAGGGGATCGGTGAGTCGGGAACGATCGGCGCGACGCCCGCCGTTCAGAGCGCCGTCGTGGACGCGCTAGCCCCATTCGGCGTCCGACACATCGACATGCCCGCCAACGGCGAGCGGGTATGGCGGGCGATCCAGGAGGCCCAAAGGTAGAGGTGACGGGCTGCCCTCAGCCCGGATCAGCGTCACCCGCACGACGAGGTGACGACTCGACCACGTGTAGGTTCGAGCCACCTCCGCCCTTGTCCGTGATGTAACCTCGCCCCGTGCGCCGGGGAGCGATCGTCCGCATGGCAGGGATCGGGATCGTGGTTGCGATCCTGGTCACTCTCGTGGCGGTCCTGATCCCCTGGCTGCCGACCTCCGCGTCGGAGGAGATGGACAGGATCGAGTTCGTCTACTGGTTTGCAACGGTCATCTGTATCGCGATCTTCACGCTCGTGATGTCGGTGATCATCTACTCGGTGCTGACGTTTCGCGCACCGCCCGAGGACGAATCGGACGGCCCTTCGATCCACGGGCACACGGGTCTCGAGATCGCGTGGACGATCGTGCCCGCGATTCTCGTCATCGCGATCGGCGTGATCAGCGCCGTCGTCCTCTCCCAGAACGGCAACGCAGGAACGAACCCACTGACCATCAAGGTGTTCGCCCAGCAGTTCGCGTGGCGCTTCGAGTATCCCGACCAGAAGAACGTGAAATCCTACGAGCTCGTGATGCCGGTCGACCGCGGCATCAACTTCGACATGCAGTCGGCGGACGTGATCCACTCGTTCTGGATCCCGGCCATGGGTCAGAAGCAGGATCTCGTGCCGGGGATCATCACGCATGTCGTAGTCACGCCGACCCGAACCGGGACGTTCACGCTCGTGTGTACGGAGCTCTGTGGTCTCGGGCACGCGACGATGCGGGCGCCCGTGCGCGTGGTCTCACAGGCCGACTTCGCGGCCTGGGCGAAGGAGCAGCAAGCAGGCGGGTCCAGGCCCCCGGCCGGTGCCGCGGTCTTCACGTCCGCCGGCTGCGGAGGCTGCCATGTCTTCACACCTGCCGGCTCGACCGGCGAGGTCGGTCCCAACCTCGATAATGTCGCGGCGGATGCAGCGAAAGCGGGCGAAGATCCGGCGGCCTACGTGAAGGAGTCGATCCTCAATCCGAACAAGGTCGTGGTCGACGGCTACAAGAGCGGTGTGATGCCTCAGAGCTTCGGTGACTCGCTCTCCGTGCAGGAGATAGACGCCCTCGTTAGCTATCTGACGGGGACGAAGTGAGCAAGGCCGAGGAGGTGATCGGGTGAGCGTCGTCGAGCACGCATCGGGCGGAGTGGGCCACGGCAGTGGCGCGCCGCCGCACCGGCGCGGCCTCCTGATGCGTCCCGGGTTCATCCGCGGAGCCTGGTGTTTCGCCCTGTTCTTCCTGGCCGGGCTCTATCTCGTCGCCGGCGTCCGCTGGCTCGCCGGCTGGGACCCGGTCTACGACTGGAACATCATCGTGCTCGTGGGCGGCCTCACGATGGGCCCGGTCGGGTTCCTGCTCGGAATCGGCGCCTTCGACTACTGGCTCTACTGGATCTCCGGTCGCCCGACCCGACCCGAAAATCACGACAGCCACGGCGCTTACTCCTGGAAGGACTACTTCAAGGTCAACACCGATCACAAGGTGATCGCGGTCCAGTACCTCGTGACGACATTCGTCTTCTTCACGATCGGCGGGCTGATGGCGATGCTCTTCCGCGCCGAGCTCGCGCAGCCGGGCATGCAGTTCATGGACACGCAGACCTACAACGGTCTCGTGTCGGTGCACGCGGCACTGATGATCTTCGTCTTCGTCATCCCCGCCTTCGCGGGCCTCGCCAACTTCGCCGTCCCCCTGATGCTCGGTGCTCCCGACATGGCGTTCCCGCGCCTGAATGCGCTGTCGTACTGGTTGCTCCCGATCGCGGGCACGATGTTCCTGTGCAGTTTCCTCGCCCCCGGTGGTGCCTTCGCAACCGGCTGGACGAGTTACGCGCCTCTTGCCTCGGAACAGCCGATCGGCCAGATCTTCTTCAACATGGGTGTCCAGTGGGCGGGGGCGTCATCGATCCTGACCGCGCTCAACTTCCTCGTCACGATCATCACGATGCGCGCGCCGGGGATGACGTTCTGGAGGATGCCGCTGCTCGTGTGGGCGAACTTCACGACCTCACTCCTGGTTGTGATCGCGACCCCCTTCATTGCAGGGTCGCAGTTCTTCGTCATGTTCGACCGGGTCATGCACACGAGCTTCTTCGTCCCGGCCAACGGTGGGTACGTTCTCGGCTACCAACATATTTTCTGGTTCTACAGCCACCCGGCTGTCTACATCATGATCCTGCCCGGATTCGGGATCATCTCCGAGATCATTTCGGTGATGAGTCGCAAGCCGATCTTCGGCTACCGCTTGATGGCAATATCGCTGCTCGGGATCCTCGTGCTCGGTTTCTCCGTGTGGGCGCACCACATGTTCGTCGCAGGCATGGCCGACTGGCTCCGCGTCCCCATGATGATCTCGACGCTGCTCATTGCCGTGCCGACGGGGGTCAAGGTCTTCAGCTGGCTGGCGACGCTATGGGAGGGCCGCATCCAGCTCAATACGCCGATGCTGTTTGCCCTTGGTTTCATCTCGATGTTCCTGATCGGGGGCCTCTCAGGCATCTACCTGGCGTCGGTGCCGATCACCATCCATGCGTCTGACACCTACTTCATCGTCGCTCATATCCACTACGTGCTCTTCGGGGGCTCCGTGCTGACGATCTTCGCCGGGATCTACTACTGGTTCCCGAAGATGACCGGTCGGATGTACAACGAGAGGCTCGGCAAGCTGCATTTCTGGCTCACGTTCGTCAGCTTCAACTTGACGTTCTTCCCCATGCACTGGGTTGGGCTCGTGGGCATGCCACGACGTGTGGCGGATTACTCCGACCGATTCGCCAACCTGAACCTGTTCGTCACGATCTCGTCCTTCGCGCTCGGCGCGTCGGTCCTCGTCTTCTTCTACAACGTCATCGTCAGCTGGGCGCGTGGTCCGATCGCGGGCTCGAACCCGTGGCGCTCGATGACGCTCGAATGGCAGGTCTCGTCACCGCCGCCGGTCTTCAACTTCGACGAGATCCCGCAGGTCGTCGGCGGTCCGTACGAGTACGGAGTCCCCGGAGCCCGTCACGCGATCCTTTCGGGCGGAACCCTGCAGCAGGAGACGCACGTATGAGCTGCAGCCGATCGAGCGGGACGGCAGCATGACGGCGCACGCCGAAGCTGCAGTCCACGAGCACCACGGGCCGCCGATCGCGAACCGCAGCTCCAGGGTCGAGCCGACGATCCTCGGGATGTTCATGTTCATCGGGACGGAGGCGATGCTGTTCGGCTCGTTCTTCACCGTGTACTTCTTCGTGCGCGTCGTCAACCCGGATGCGTCTGATATCTGGCCGCCGCTGCCGTACGCGTTCCCGAAATTCGTTGCAGGCATCAACACGGCGATTCTGGTCACGTCCAGTTTCACGATGCACTGGGCATTGCAGTCGATCAAGCGCAACAACCGACGCGGCCTCCAGGCCGGGCTCGTGCTCACGATCCTGATGGGCACGGCGTTCCTGCTGACCCAGTTCATCGAGTACGCGCACGTGGGCTTCAACATGGGTGACGGCGCGTTTGCATCGGTGTTCTTCGGTCTTACCGGCCTTCACGGCGCGCACGTTCTCATCGGGCTGATCCTGCTCACGATCGCCGCGGTGCGAGCGTTCCGCGGCCACTATTCACCCGAGCACCACCACGGCGTCGAGCTCCCGGGGATCTACTGGCACTTCGTCGATGTCATGTGGCTCGTCGTGTACGCCTTCGTCTACCTGATCTAGCCGTTCGCTCCTTGTCATGCGTCGTCAATCCGCGCATGATGCTCTGACCTAGAGACAAGGGAGCCATGCGCAACCCGCTCAAGAACGAGGAGTCGGCGTTTCGGTTCGTCCTCGGGACGATCGTGTACCTCGCGCTGATCGTGCTCGCGTCGTGGCTTGCGACGTGGTTCGGGGTCCTGGTTTTTGTCACGCTCACCGTTGTGGCGGTCGCCATGTTGCGAGGCGGAACGAAACCTGCGCCCGCGACGCAGCACGTCAGCCGAGCAGCTGTCGAAGACACCCTGCGGATCCTCGTCGTTGCCAACGAGACACTCACCGGGACCCGGTTGCACGACGAGATCGTCCGCATGGCCGCCGGCGCCGCGGAGGACGTGCTCGTGGTCTGCCCTGCACTCAATTCGCACCTCCGCACCTGGACGTCCGACGAGGACGGTGCCCGTGACGCAGCGCGCACTCGGCTCGACCTGACGCTCGCGAGCCTTGCGACGGCCGGCGTCAATGCGCGCGGCGAGATCGGGGACGGCGACCCATTGCAGGCGCTCGAGGATGCGCTACGTGGCTTTGCCGCCGACGAGATCGTGATCTCCACGCACGCAGAGGGACGCTCCCACTGGCTCGAACAGGGGGTAATCGAAGCCGCGAGAGCACGTTTCGATGTCCCAGTCACCCATGTTGTCGGTGACGCCGCGCCGTAGCAAGACGCTACTTGCCGGCGACGCTCGACACATACGCTGCGACGTCGGCGATCTGAGTCGCGTCGAGTTGATCCTTGAACGGCGGCATCACGCCCTTTCCGTTCGTCACACGCATCATGACCAGGGCCGCGTTGGGCTTGGCCTGGTCGAGATTTGGGCCGACGGTGCCCTTCGAGCCTGCATCCGCGAGCGTGTGGCAGCTGACGCAGCCGGCACTCGTGAACACTGCTTTGCCGGCGACCGCATCTCCCTTGGCAGCACCTCCGCCTGCCGGGGCCGCAGGTGTCGTCGCCGGGGCCGACGTCGGGGCCGACGCGTGGGGGTCTCCGACCCCCGCAACGCTCGCCACGTAGCTCGCGACATCGTCGGCGTCCTGGCCGACGACGAGGTTCGGGGGCATCCCAGGCGCACCGGTCGACGTATTCATGATCGGGTACGCGATCTGTCCTCGCACGACCTGGACGATCGTGCTCTGGCCGAGCCCGTCACGCCGGGATGCGAGGAAGGCGTAGTCGAGATTCGGGCCGATCTGGCCCTTGGTGCCTGCGTCCGCGAGCGTGTGGCAGCTGCCGCATCGCTGCGTGAACAGCTCCTTGCCCTTGGTCCTGTCGCCCGTACCCTCGGAGTGCCCGACCGATCCGCAGCCGGCAGCGAGGAGCGCAGCCGCAGCAAGGCCAACGAGGCCGACGGACAGTCGTCCGCGGTCCGGTGCTATGGAGGTCGGCGCCATGTGCCGCGAGTCTAACCCGAGGCGGCCACCGTCTGTTTCAGCTGCTTCAACTGCTGCTTCACGATCGGGGCATTCGGGTCGTCGGGTGCGAGCTTCAGGAAGGCCTCGTAGGCGACGATCGCCGACGTCACATCGCCTGCTTGCTGAGCAGCCTGGGCAAACTCGAGTTGCACGTTCGGGTCGCCGGGCTGCAACACGACGATCTTCTTGTACGTCGTCACGGCCCCGGTCGCCGCGGCCCGAGCGTCCGTTACCAGCTGCTGAATCGCAGTCGAGCTCTGCGCATTGAGCGTGGCACTGATCTTGTCGTCGACGAGCGATTGCCCTGTCGCCGACACGAGAGCACCTGGGAAGCCGGCGCCGGCGCCTGCGTACGTGGCCTTGAGCTGCAGGAGCTGCGCGCTCTGCTGCTTCGCTGCCGCCTGAGACAGGTAGAGCCCGGCCAACTCGCGAAGTGCGTCGGCGTCCTTGGGTGCCAGCACCACCACCCGTTTCTGGGCTTCGATCGCCTGGTCGGTCTGACCGTCCGTCTGCAGGGCCGTCGACAGTTGCCGCCAGGCCTCGACGTCCTTCGGATTCTGATCGGCCTTCTTCTGGGCGCTCGAGACCGATGGTGCACTGCTCGAGCTCCCGTTCCCGCGGAACAGGTCGCCGACGCCCGTGCCTCCGGCACCGACGCCAAAGAGGACGAAGCCGCCGCCGAGAGCGACTGCGAGGAAGACAAACATCCACTTGGCATGGCGGCGGAGCCGTGGGAAGAACATCGTGTCCTCGATCGACGGCGCGGTCGAGCGCCTGGCGCCCCGAGAGGTCGCTACTGCAGCATCTTGCTTCGGGCGCTTCTTGCTGCTCTTGTCGAATCGGGCCATCGCGACGTTCCTTTCCGGTAGCGCTGCTCGCCGGCCACCAGAGTAGCTGCGACTCGGTCGGGCGATCCGCCGAGAACGGCGGCCATAACAGGATCTTCAACAGGATCGAACGGGGAGTCCGCGAGCGAGATGACGGCGAGATCCGCCTGCTTGCCTTCCACGATCGACCCGATCCGATCCTCCAGTCCGAGAACGCGGGCGCCGCCGAGGGTCGCGAGCTCGAGTCCGTCTGCGGCAGACAGGGCGTCAGGCCGCCCGGCGCGCGATCGGGCGCCGATGATCGCACTGCGGATCTCCTCGAACAGGTCGAACGAAGGGGTAGATGCGGGGCTGTCCGTCGCGATCGAGACTGCGACCCCGGCCGCCCGCAGTTCCTCGAGCGGAGCGATGCCACACCCGAGGTAGCCGTTCGAGCGAGGACAGTGCGCCACGCCGACCCCGTGCTGGGCGAGAAGCTCGATCTCCTCGCCGTCAGCGTGCACACAGTGAGCAGCCATCAGGCTCGAGTCGAGCAGGTTTTCCGAGGCCAGCATGCGGATTCCGGTCGTCCCCGACGGCGGCACGAGGAACTCGGCCAGTGGGCTCCAGTCACCGGCCCCGCTGACGAGCCACTCGCGCTCGGCGGGACTCTCGGCGAAGTGCGTCGCCTGCGGAAGCCCGAGCGCAGCACAGGCACGGTACACCTCGATCGTGCAGGTATACGGCGCATGCGGCGAGACGCCCAGCTGTAGTCGGTCGTTGAGCAGAGGCTCGATCCGCGCGCGCGTCTCGTGGAACCGATCGAGCGCCGATACGTCACGACCGAAGACTTCGAGATAGACGATCGCCCGAAGGCCCGTCGCAGCTGCTGCCGTCGCGACAGCACCCGAGAAGCTGCAATCGCCGACGGTGGTGATACCCGAGCGAAGGCACTCGTGGGCGCCCACCATCGCGATCGCGACCATGTCGTCGAGATCGAGCATCTCCTTGCGGCGGATGTGGATCCCGATCCAGGGGACGAACGGCAACCCGTCGCCAAAGCCGGCGTACACCGCGTATTCGAGGTGGGAATGCGCGTTGACGAAACCGGGCACGATCACACACCCGGCGTAGGCATCGCCTCGGCCGATGTCGTCGGCGCGGCCGACGGCGGCGATCGTGCCGTTATCACCGATCGCGATCGCGCCGTCCTGAATCGGGTGGCCCTCGACGGGAACGATCCAGTCCGCCGAGACGACTCTCACGTGGTTGCGTCCTCCGACTCGCCAGCCTCTGGCTCAGGCGCCTCCGGTCGGGCGGCGGTTCCCGGGTCGACGGCCTCGTCCGCATCGTCTGGATACGGGGCTACGACGCCGGCCTCTTCGTCGTCCCATGTCGTCCCGTCCTCGTCGTCGTCCTCGGTCTCGCCGTTGGTCGCGTAGGCGCCGAGTCTCCAGCGCTTCTCCATGATGCGCGAGAGCCAGATCGAGATCTCGAACAGGATCAGGAGCGGAATCGTCTCGAACAGGAGCGAGACGGGGTCGACCGTCGGAAGCAGGATCGCGAATGCGACCATCAGCGCATAGCCGATTCGCCGATTGTGGCGCAGCTTGTCGTAGGTGAGAACGCGAATCCGGACGAGAGCGAGGATGAAGATCGGCATCTCGAAGGCGAGGCCACAGGCGATCAGCACGAGCGATGTGAACGAGAGGTAGTAGCTCGCGCGAATCTGAACGTTGTAGACCGTGTCGTCGAAGTTGGTCAGGAAGGTGATCGCCGCCGGCAGGACGATGAAGTAGGCGAATAGCACACCGATCGCGAACAGGCCGGTCGCGAAGACGATGAACACCCGGAGGATGCGCTGGGTCGCCTGATCGACGGCCGGGGCGAGGAATCCCCACAGCTGCCAGATCAGGATTGGAAGCACGATTGCGATCGCGGCGAGGCCGCTCACCTTCACGGCGGTCGTGAAAGGCTCGATCACCCCGAGGGTGACGAGCGTCTTGTCCGGCGGCAGCGGCCGCTTGAGCCACTCGATCAGCGTGACGTGAAACGCGAAGCAGAGCAGGAACGCCGGAATGATCGCCGCGATCGCGATGAGAAGGCGGTGACGCAGCTCCGTCAGGTGCTCGACGACGGTCGCCTCTTCGTCCGTGCCAAGACGACGCGGGGCGAGCCTGCGGATCATCAAGTTTGGAAGTTAGGAGACGGTGTCCCGCTCGCGCGGCTCAGGCGCGGCAGGTGCGGCAGGAACGACAGGCTCAGCCGGCGGCAAGGCTACATCCTCGTCGTCCTTCGAGTCACCGGTGACCGAGTCCTTGAACTCCCGCATTCCCTTGCCGAGCTGCCGACCCATCTCCGGCAGCCGCTTCGGGCCGAAGACGAGGAGCAGGACGAGCAGAAGAATCAGAAGCTCCCAGATACCGATTCCGAAAGGCATGCGGCTAGAGTAGCAGCGCCGCCCCGCCGCCCTTGCCCGATCGGGGTCCGGGTACGATACGGGGTAGGCGCGGCCTGCGGCTGCTCAGCAGCGGGCACGCAGCTTCCATACGAGACGGAGGACGGAGAATCAGTGGCCCTGCTGGAGATCAAGAACCTGCATGTCGCACTCGAGGACGGAACCGAGATCGTCAAGGGCGTCGATCTGTCGGTTGACGTCAACGAGAAGCACGCGATCATGGGCCCGAACGGTTCAGGAAAGTCGACGCTTGCCTACGCGCTGATGGGCCACCCGTCATACGAGATCACCGAGGGCGAAATCCTGCTCGACGGCGCCGACGTCGCCGAGATGGGTGCCGACGAGCGCGCTCAGCGCGGCCTCTTCCTCGCCTTCCAGTATCCGCACGCGATTCCCGGCGTGACCGTCACGAGCTTTCTCCGCAGCGCGATCAACGCGAAGCGGAAGGCGGCAAACGGTGGCGAGGACGACCCGATCCCCGTGAAAGAGTTCCGCACCGACGTGCTCGCCGCGATGGAGCACCTGAAGGTGCCGCGCGAGCTCGCCTCGCGCTACCTGAACGACGGTTTTTCGGGCGGCGAGAAGAAGCGGGTCGAGATCCTCCAGATGGCGATGTTGAAGCCACGGATCGCCGTGCTCGACGAGACCGACTCCGGCCTCGATATCGATGCGCTGCGCGTTGTTGCGAACGGCGTCAACGAGCTCGTCAGTCCCGCCATGGGTGCGCTCGTGATCACGCACTACCAGCGAATTCTCAACTACATCACCCCGGATCACGTGCACGTTTTCGTGGACGGGCGGATCGTGGCCTCGGGCGGAGCAGAGTTGGCGCAGAAGCTCGAGGCGGAGGGCTACGAAGCCTTCATTCCTGCAGGCGTAGGGGGCGAGGGCTCATGAGCACCACCGAGAACGATGTCGTCAAGGAGATCCGGAGCGAGTACCAGTACGGGTTCTCGAACCCGGACGAAGCCAAGGACTACTTCTTCAAGTCCGGCAGGGGAATCTCGCACGAGGTGGTCGAGGCGATCGCCGAGCACAAGAACGAGCCCGAGTGGATGCGCGCGTTCCGCCACAAGGCGCTCGACTACTTCTTCGCGCGGCCGATGCCGACCTGGGGCGGCAATGTCGCCGAGATCGACTTCGAGAACATCTACTACTACATCAAGCCGACCGAGAAGCAGGTCGACAAGTGGGAGGATCTCCCCGCCGAGATCCTCGACACCTGGGACAAGCTGGGCATCCCCGAGGCGGAGAAGAAGTACCTCGCCGGCGTCGGTGCGCAGTACGAGTCGGAGGTCGTCTACCACAAGCTGCAGGAGGACCTCGAGCGCAAGGGCGTCATTTTCCTCGACATGGACTCCGCGCTGCGCGAGCACGAGGACATCGTCAAGCAGTACATGGCCACGATCATCCCGGCCAACGACAACAAGTTCGCAGCACTCAACTCGGCGGTCTGGTCGGGCGGATCGTTCATCTACGTTCCGCCTGGCGTCCGGATCGAGCTACCGCTGCAGGCCTACTTCCGTATCAACGCCGAGAACATGGGCCAATTCGAGCGGACGCTGATCATCGTCGACGAGGATGCCTACGTGCACTACGTCGAAGGGTGTACGGCGCCGATCTACTCGTCGGACTCGCTGCACTCGGCGGTCGTCGAGATCGTCGTCAAGCCGCGTGGCCGGTGCCGGTACACGACGATCCAGAACTGGTCGAACAACGTCTACAACCTCGTCACCAAGCGCGCCGTCGCACACGAGGACGCGACGATGGAGTGGGTCGACGGCAACCTCGGCTCCAAGCTGACGATGAAGTACCCCGCCATCTGGCTGATGGGTGACCGCGCCCACGGCGAGGTACTGTCGATCGCGTTCGCCGGCAAAGGGCAGCACCAGGACGCGGGCGGCAAGGTCGTCCACGTCGGGAAGAACACGTCCTCGGTGATCACGTCCAAGTCGATCTCGAAGGACGGTGGCAGGGCCGGCTACCGCGGCCTCCTCGAAGTAGCGAGGGGTGCGACCGGCTCCAAGTCCAAGGTCGTTTGCGACGCTCTGATCCTCGACGACAAGTCGCGTTCGGACACCTACCCGTACATCAAGGTGGACGAGAACGATGTCGACCTCGGCCATGAGGCGACCGTCTCGAAGATCGGCGAGGAGCAGCTCTTCTATCTCATGAGCCGCGGCCTCTCCGAGGCCGAAGCGAGCGCCATGATCGTTTCGGGCTTCGTCGAGCCGATCACGAAGGAGTTACCGCTCGAGTACGCCGTCGAGATGAACCGGCTGATCCAGTTGCAGATGGAAGGCAGTGTTGGCTGATCGAAGCCGGCTGAGCCGCCTTGGAGCTGTCGGTTGATCGTCGAGCGCGTTGACTTCGTCTCGGTCCCAGTCACTGATCTAGAACGCTCCACGGCGTTCTACCGCGACACGCTCGGACTCGAGCAGATCGGCGAAGGCTCGTGGCCCGAGTTCCAGCTCGGCGAGAACGTGAGCCTCTACCTGCTCGACCCCACGAATATCGGCCAGTCGTTCACGGGCCCGCACGCGTCCCCGATCGCGTTGCGCGTCGCCGATGTCGAGGAGACGCGTCGCGAGTTGGAGGCGAACGGGATCGTTTTCGCCGGCGACACCTTCGACACGAGCGTCTGCCACATGGCGCACTTCAGCGATCCGGACGGCAACGTCTTCATGCTTCATCGGCGCTACGCCCCCCATGAGAGCTGACCTCCTCGAGCGGTATCAGGCGATACCACTTCCGACGAAGTCGGACGAGCACTGGCGCTTCACCGATCTCGCCGGATTCGACCCCGACGTGTACACCGCGTCAGGCGGCGCGGCGGCGGTCATACCTGCGACGATGCTCGAGATCGACGCCTCGGGCATAGCGTCCGTCGGCGAGAACGGGATCACGATCGAGCACGCTCCCGACGGGATCCGCTTCGAGCTGCTGACAGACGACCATCCGCTGCTCGGCACCCTGGTTGGGCACAGCGAGAAATTTGCGGCTCACAACGCTGCGATGTGGGAGCACGGTCTCCTCGTGCACGTGCCGAAGGGCGTCGTGGTCGAGAAGCCGATCTACATCAGGATCGCCAACACGATCGAGGGCGGCTCGTTGTTCTGGCGGCTGCTGATCGTCGCGGAGGCTCAGAGTCGTTTCACGGTGATCGAGGAGTACGCATCGGCTGGGGCCGAGCTCTCCGGCTACTCCAACGCAGCTGTCGAGATCGTCGTCGAGGACGGGGCGAAGGTCGAGTACGTCTCCGTTCAGAACCTCTCGCAGAAGACGTGGCACTTCGCCTCCCACCATGCCACGGTTGGTCGCGACGCCGAGCTCGACTGGGTCGCGGGTGGCTTCGGCTCTGGCGGAGGCAAGGTCTGGATCCAGAACGATCTCGCCGGCCAGGGTGCGACGTCGCGGGTGACCGGGGCCTATTTCGCCGATCACGAGCAGCGCCTCGACTACGACACGTTCCAGGAGCACATTGCTCCGAACACGACGTCGGACTTCGCGTTCAAAGGCGTGCTGCGCGACACAGCGAGTGCCGTCTGGCGCGGCATGATCAGGGTCGAGGAGGGCGCGCAGAAGACGAACGCCTATCAGGAGAATCGCAACCTGCTGTTGTCGAAGACGGCTCACGCAGACTCGATCCCGGGTCTCGAGATCCTCGCGAACGACGTGCGCTGCACCCACGGCGCCACGCTCAGCCAGGTCGACCGTGAGCAGCTCTTCTATGCCATGGCGCGCGGCCTCTCGCGTCAGGAGGCCGAGCGACTGATCGTGCGTGGCTTCTTCCAGGACGTGCTCGATCGCATCGAGCTCGAGCCGGTGCGGGACGCGCTCGGCAAAGCGCTCGAAGCTCGTATCCCGCAGGCGTAACGGACCGGGTCAGGCGGCTTCCGCGGCGGCGCGCGACTTGCGCTCGGGCTTCGCAGGAGGCACGAGCGCTCGCCAGGTCATTGCCATCGCGACGGCGCCGATCGCGCCGAGGTACATCCCGAGCGCCCAGGGCTGGGTCGTGTCCGTGCCCGCCATGATCCCGTGTACGACCATTGCGACGAAGATGCCGTAGGTCGCCCAGTGGAGGCGCCGCCAGTTCTTGACCCCGATGCGCTTGCGCTGGGAGAACGACCCGTAGACGAGCACCATCAGCTCTGCGGCTACGATCCCGACGCCCACCCACAGCGGGCGGTACGACTCGAGGCCGGGTACGAGAAGCCCGAGGATGCCGATGTGAACCGTCGAGTCGAGCACGAGTGCGGCGCCATGGATGCCGGTGGCACCAAGGCACAGCAGGGCGAGGAAGCGGTGCGTGTCGGTCACGGTCGCGGGTTTCAGCGCTGTGCCGAAGGGTCGCGACTTGAGCACGAGCCCTGCGACCACCGACACCGTCAGCAGGGCGAATGCAAGCATCCCGGAGGCGCGCGCCTCGATCCAGAAGGTCGGGTCAGTGCTCACGCGAGCCCTCCGACCAGCTCGACGCGCCCGTCGACGGTGACGAGCACGGCAGGGATTCCGAGTGCTTCGGCCTCGATCCGCGCAGCCCGTTCGCCGGCGAGCAGAAGCACCTTTGCCGCCACCTCGGCACCGGCGGCGCTCTCCGCGAACGCCGTCACGCGCAGCAGCGACGTCACTGCCGGCAGTCCGGTCGCGGGGTCGACGAGATGGTGGAGCTCGATGCCGCCTCGTCGCCAGCGACGGTGATCGCGGCCCGAGGTGGCGAGTGCACCGCTCCCGAGCCCGAGAGTCAGCGGTTCTCCCGGCACTTCGACTGCCACGGGCCAGACACCTTGCTCCGTGGTGCCGTGGATCGCGATGTCGCCGCCCGCATTGACGACACAAGGCGCGACCGTCCCGAGTAGGGCGCACACCCGGTCGGCCGCATACCCCTTCGCGATGCCGCCGAGATCGAGTCGATACCCCGGCTCGATCTCGATCGTCGAACCGGTGACGCTGACCCCGCCGCCGCACGCGGCCCCGGGCGAGATTGCGAGTCCGTCCGGCGCGATCTCCTCGAACGAACGGTCGTATCCGGCTGCGACGACCGCGTCGTGCACCGTCGGGTCGAAGCGTCCTCCGGTACGTTCGCGAGCGTCCAGAGCGAGCTGGGTCACCTCCACCAGTTCCGGTGGTGCTTCGAGCGCACCGGTGGCGTTGAGGAGCGACAGCTCGGACGTGGGCAGGAAGCGGGAGAGCATCCGCTCCAGCCGGTGGATCTCACTCTCGGCGGCAGTGAGGGCCTCCTCGGTATGGGGAGCTGCACCGTCGAGGATCAACTCGAAGGTGCAGCCCATGGCATCGAACGTCCGCCGTGTCAGCGGCCTCGTCACATGGTCGTGGACGACGGCGCTCACTTCTTCGCCGACGGTTTCGTCGTGGTCACCGGCGGCAGCGAGACGACCTGCACGGGCGGCGGTGCAGCGACCGGGGCGGGCGCCGGAGCCGGGGCGGGCGCGGGCCGGGGTGCTGGTGCCGGCGCTGCTGGTGCTGGTGCTGGTGCTGGTGCTGGTGCTGCTGCTGCTGCTGCTGGTGCTGGTGCTGGTGATGCCGCGGCTCCTGCTGTAGGCGCCTTGGGTGCGCCCGGTGCGGGCGGAGCCGCCGCAACTGCGGTGCGTCCTGTGGTGGGGGTGCTGCCGGTTGTGGGGGCGCTGCTCCGGCTTGTCGTGGCCTTGGGGGCCGCTGCCGTCGACGTGGTCGCCGCCACCGTGGTCGTCGAACCGGCTGCCTGCAGCTGCTGGTTCGCCCACGCGACGACGCTTGCCGCGTACGCACGGGCTTGCGCGGTCTGCGCGACCGCAGCCTGCGCAGCGCGGACAGCGGCTGCCTGCGACGCTTCGAGCTCCCGCAGGTGCCGTTGCAGCGCGACGTCGTTCTGCCACCGTCGGCGTGCCGAGCGCCGCTCGTAGACAGCCCAGCGCCGGCCGACGACGCGGTTCACCACAGCGGCGCGCTTCTGCAGCTTCTTCTCGCGGTGGGCGAGCGCCACGATCCGTGGATCCTGAGGCGTTACCTGTGCGGTCGTCGCCCATGGGTGGGCTGCGACGGTGGCCCACAGCAGGAAGAAGACGACGATGGCGCTGGCGGCGGTGTAGAGGCGTACGAGATGGTTCTTCACCCTTTCTTCTCCGCTGCCTGCTTGAGCGCCTCACACTGTTTCTCGGCGTCCTTCTTGGCCTGCTCGCCCTTGCCTTCGGCGGCACGGAGGAGCTGTCTGCACTGCTGTTCGACGGAGAGCGTCGTCGCGGGCGTCGAGGACGGCGCGGATGCTTCGTGCTCGTCATCCTGTTTCTTCTGTTCCTCCTGCGGCGCCGGCGCCGTCGCAGCGTTCGCCGGTGCCGGTGCCGGTGCGGCCACGACGAGCGGCGCCGGCGCAAGGTCCTCGTGCTCCGGCTCGGCGACGGCGACGGGTGCCGCGACCTTTGGCTTTGCGGCCGGCCTTGCAGCGGTTGCCACCACGACGGCCGGCTTGGGCTGCACCTCGGCCACCTGCCTCGCAGGCGGCTTCGCCGGCTGCGCCTTCGCTTCGGGGGCAACCGTAGCGGGCAATGCGGCCGCGTCCGGACCTGTAACGAACATCACAGCCGCATACCGGTTCAGCGGCGCGAGTGCCGGGGGCCTGGACTTCAACGCCTTCCGGAGCGACGCCTCCCACGAATCGAGCTTGTGCGCTCGCTTTGCGATCAGACGGCTCGACATCACTTCGGGCTTCGTCTCGGCGTTGCCGAGCTTTGCGGTGCTGATCATCGCGTATGCACCTACGGCGGAGGCTGTGCCGAGGAGCAGCGAGAGGACGAGACCGTGGGAACGAGTGATCATCGGGGCAGCTCTCCGTGCGGAGACACGTGACCGAAGGGGAGGATCGCCGCGGTGGCGGCGATGGCGATCCAAGCCATGTCGACCTTTCGTGGGGGTTTTGGCGATCTACCCGGTATGAGTCCATCGGTGCACAGAACTTGCGCAGGTTCACCCGCGCGAGTGATTTGCGAGGCGCGCAAGTAGGCTTCGGTGATGGCGGAGATCGGACTCTTCCCCCTGGGCCTCGTGCTGTTGCCGACCGAGCGGGTGCCGCTCCACATCTTCGAACCGCGCTATCGCGAGTTGATCGAAGAGAGCCTCGACCAGGACGAGCCGTTCGGCGTCGTCTTCGCAGACGACGATGGTCTCCGTGAGATCGGAACGAGGGCAACGGTCACCGAGGTGACCGAGCGGTTCGAGGATGGCCGGCTCAATATCGTCGTCGAGGGCGGAGATCGGTTTAGGCTGCTCGAGCTGACCGAGGGGCGGACGTTTGCGACCGGCCGGGTCGAGCCCGTCGACGATCAGCACGATCCGGCCGCGTCGGATGACGTCGAGCGGGCGCTCGTTCTCTTTGGCCGCCTCGTCGAGCTGACCTCGTCTGCGGTTGAGCCACCGGCCGCCGAGACGCCTGAGCTCTCGTTTGCGATTGCCAGCTGCTTCGATTTCTCTCCTGACCTCAAGCAGGAGTTGCTCGATGAGAGCTCCGAGCGCGTGCGCCTCGTGCGCCTCTGTGAGCTGCTCGCTATCGCTGCCGAGACCGTCGAGCGTCAGCAGAAGATTGCTTTGCGCGCCCAGACCAACGGCAACGTTCACCCTCCGGGCTGACCCGAATCAACCGGAGATCCACCGGAGCACTGTTAGCCTCGTTCCGGTGACCACAGCAGGCCTGTCCGAATCCGAGGCGGCAGCGCGTCGCGCGGCGCTGGGCGAACCTTTCGAACCCAACGCTAGCCGGTCGACCGCCGCCATTGTCCGTGCGAATGCGATCACGCCTTTCAATGCGATTCTCCTCTCGCTGGGTCTTCTGACGCTCGTCTTCGGCGACTGGCGAGACGCGCTCTTCCTCGGGATCATCGTCGTCAACACGGGAATAGGAATCTCACAGGAGTTACGCGCAAAGCAAAAACTCGACGAGTTGGCCGCGCTCGTTGCACCGCAAGCGACGGTGGTCAGGGACGGAAGCCCGCGTTCGCTTCACGTGTCGGAGGTCGTCGTGGGAGATCTCGTCCGGCTCGCCCCCGGAGACCAGGTGATCGCCGATGGGCCACTCCTGACGAGCTACGGCCTCCAGGTGGACGAGTCGATCCTGTCAGGCGAGACGGAACCGGTCGAACGATCGGTCGGAGCCGAGGTGCGATCGGGCTCGTTCGTCGTCGAAGGCAGCGGCTCGTACGAGGTTGCTGCGGTTGGTGCGGAGAGTTACGCCGAGCGACTCGCGGGAACTGCCCGTGCCTTCCGCCATCAGCGGTCGCCTCTCGAACACTTGATCAATCGCCTTCTCTACGTCCTTCTCGCCGTGATGATCCCCCTCGGCGCGATGCTGATCGTCGCATTGTGGAAACAGGATGTGTCGGTCGGACACGCAGTCGATACCGCCGTGGCGGGCATGGTGACGCTGATTCCAGAGGGCCTCGTCCTGCTCGTCTCGATCACCTATGCGGCCGCCGCCCTGAGGATGGGCCGTGCCGGTGCGCTGTCGCAGCAGCTGAGCGCGATCGAATCGTTCGCCTCCGTCGACACGATCTGTGTCGACAAGACGGGCACACTGACGGAGCCGTCTCTCCGGGTCCTCGCGCTCGTTCCTGCCGCCGGGGCAACCGAGGAGGAGCTTCGTGACGCGCTCGGCCGCTTTGCAGCTTCCTCCGAGGCGCCGAATCTCACTCTTGAGGCCCTTGCTTCCGCTCTCCCTGCCGGCGCTGAGGCTGCCGACGAGACGATTCCCTTCGTCTCCCGGCGACGCTGGAGCGGACTACGAATCGGTGGCATTCGCTACGTCCTCGGGGCACCGGAGCTCTTTCCTCTCGGCGACCTCACGAGCGTGGCGGCGGCCAACCAGGAGGCCGGGCGCCGAGTCGTCTGTTTCGGGAGCACGTCGGCTCCCTTCCCGGACGATCCGGACGGGGACCCTCCGTCGCTGCGAGCGCTCGGGCTAGCAGTGTTGGCCGAGGAGTTGCGGCCAGACACGAGAAAGACCGTCACGTACCTCGTCGACCAGGGCGTAGAGATCATCGTGCTTTCCGGTGATGCTGTCAGCACTGCCGACTCGATCGCGAGGGACGCCGGCATCCCGGAGCGTGGGCCGGCGCTTGCCGGTGACACGTTGCCGCGCGGCGACGGCGAGCTGGATCGCATCGTCGCGAGCCTCTGTGTCGTCGGTCGCATCTCGCCGGATGACAAGCGCCGTGTCGTCGAGTCGCTTCGTCGGCGCGGCCGCTACGTGGCGATGGTGGGGGACGGGGTCAACGACGTTCCCGCCTTGAAGGCATCTCGATTGTCGATTTCACAGGGCTCGGGAGCACAGATGGCAAAGGCCGTGGCAGACGTCGTGCTCGTGAACGGCGACTTCTCGGCGATCCCGGGGATCGTCGGCGAGGGCCGCCGGATCCTCAGGAACATCAGGCGCGTGACGAAGCTCTTCGTCACGAAGTCCGTGTTTGCCGCGTTCCTCATCGTGGTGATCGGGATCACACCCGCCGACTATCCGTTCCTCCCGCGGCATCTCACGATCGCCGCGGCTCTTACGGTCGGCGTGCCTGCGTTCTTCCTGGCGCTCGCGCCAAGCGAGGGACCATGGCGAACGGACGGCTTCCTCCGGGATGTCGGCCGGTTCTCGGTACCAGCGGGCGTCGCTGCGGGGCTCGGTGTCACGGTGACATACCTGATCTCCCTGAACGTCTTCGACCTCGGGTTGCTCCAGTCGCGCACCGCTGCGACCTCGACGCTGATCATCGTCGGCTTGTACCTCGTCCTCGCCCTCGAGGCAACGAGCACTCGGCGCGCACGATTTGTGGGCGTCCTGTGCGCGAGCCTGCTGGCCGCCTATGTCGGTGTCCTCCTCCTTCCAGGGCTGCGACGGTTCTTCGAGCTCGTCGTGCCGAACGCGGCGGCGCTAGCTCTGATTGCGATCGGATCTGCGATTGCGATCGGCTTTCTCTGGCTCACCGACGATCGCTTCGTGCCGCTACGGGCAGGGTCCGGATAGGCCAGGGTCGAGGTGGGATGGGGCTGTCCGAGCCGGCCGCACCCTCCTGGGTAGCATGGGGGTATGGCTGTGACTATCCCGAGCGCGCTCGATACGTCAGCGCTGCGCGCCGACTTCCCGTTTCTCGAAGAACTCAGCGACGGCAAGCCGCTCGCATACCTCGACTCCGCCTCGTCGACGCAGAAGCCGCGCCAGGTGCTCGACCGCATGCGTGCCTTCTACGAGCACGAGTACGCGAACGTTCATCGCGGCGTCTACCGATTGGCCGAGCGTGCGACCGAAGGATACGAAGGCGCGCGCCGGACGGTCGCCTCCTTTGTCAACGCCCCTTCCGAGCGCGAAGTGATCTTCACGCGCAGCGCCACGGAAGCGATCAATCTCGTCGCCTATGCATGGGGGCTGCAGAATCTCGGGCCTAGCGATACCGTCGTGATCACCGAGCTCGAGCACCACGCCAATTTCGTTCCCTGGCAGTTCATCGCGAGTCGGACCGGCGCGGGTTTCCGCCATATTCCGATCGACGACGCTGGTGAGCTCCAGCTCGACGCACTCGATGATCTCGCGCAGGAGGGCTCGATCAAGGTCGTTGCGACCGGTCTCGTCTCGAACTCGCTCGGCACGATCAACCCCGTCGAACGATTGGCCACCTGGGCGCACGAGCACGGCGCGATCATGGTTGTCGATGCCGCGCAGGCTGCGCCGCACAGAACGATCGACGTGCAGGCACTCGGCTGCGACTTCCTTGCTTTCTCGTCACACAAGCTCTGCGGCCCGAGCGGCATCGGGGCGCTGTGGGGCCGTCGCGAGTTGCTCGAGGAAATGGCACCGTTCAATCTCGGCGGCGAGATGATCCGGTCGGTCGGGCTGGACAAGACGACGTTCAACGAGCTGCCCTACAAATTCGAGGCAGGCACGCCTGCGATCGCGGAGGCCGTCGGGTTCGGCGCCGCGATCGATTACATCTCGGAGATCGGGTTGCCTGCGATCGAGAGGCATGAGCACGAGTTGACCGTGTACGCGATGTCCCGTCTCGAGGAACTGGCCTGGGTGCGGATGTTCGGACCTCCTGCTGAGCGACGGGCAGGGATCATCTCGTTCGAGGTCGAAGGTATTCATCCACACGACGTGGCGCAGATCCTCGATTGGGACGGGATCGCCGTGCGTGCGGGCCATCACTGCACTCAGCCTTTGATGAAGCGGCTCGGCGTCGCCGCGACGACCCGCGCGAGCTTCTATCTGTACTCGATCGCCGAGGAGGTCGATCGCCTCGTGGACGGTCTCCACAAGGTGAAGAAGAGCCTCGGATGAGCGAGTTCGAGCAGCTCTACCGGGAGGTCATCCTCGATCACTACAAGGCACCTCGGAACCACGGCTTGCTCGACCCGAGCGACGCCGTGGCCGAGGGGCAGAATCCGCTCTGCGGCGACGAGGTGACGGTCTCACTGCGCTTCGGCGCGGGCGACGTGATCGAGGGAGTCGGATTCGAGGGGCGCGGATGTGCCATCAGTCAGGCGGCAACGTCGATGCTCACCGACCTTGTCATGGGCCGGACGGCGGAGGACGTCGCGCTGATGCAGAAGGAAGAGTTGCTCGACGAGATCGGGATCCCGCTGAGCCCGGTTCGCCTCAAGTGCGCCTTGCTCGGTCTCGGGGTGCTCAAGGTCGCGCTTCATCGTTCGAAGGGGACCCCGTTGCCCGAGGAGTGGGGCACCTCGAGCGGTTACATCACGGTCGAATAACCGTGGCCGAGGTCGATGTCTGCTTGCTCGACGAGTTGCTCCCTGGCACCGTGCGCATCGTCGAGGCGCGGCCGCTTCTCACGATCGGCGTCTACAACTGCGACGGCAAGCTGTTCGCGCTCGAGGACAGGTGCTCGCACGATGACGGCCCGTTGTGCGAGGGGGATTTCGACTGTGCGGAACGCGTCGCGATCTGCCCCCGCCACGGCGCCCGCTTCGACATCGAGACGGGACGGGCACTGACGCTCCCGGCGTACATCGCGGTCGAGACCTTCCCCGTGCGCGTGCGAGATGACGGCATGGTCGTGGTCGACGCTTGAGCTCCGCATCGCACGATCGGGTCTGGCGTTGCTCACGCTCCTCGGTGTACACTCCGGCTACCGCGGAAAGGAGGTGGTCCGGACGTGACAGATTCCAGCAGTACCGGCAGTGGAGGTACCAGCGGGTAGGGGCGTGTTCCCGAGACCCATTGGGGAATCGCCAGAGCCGAGCGTAGGGAACGCGCGTTCCGCGCCGCCGGTCGTCAGCCTCGAGGCGTAGAGCCTCCGGGTAAGCGGCCAGGCAGGAAGCGCCTCTACCAAGTCCAACGCTGGCTACCGGGATCGAGGGCCGCCGTAAGGCGGCCCTCGCCCTTTTTCAGGACTCTTCCTGCCTCAGGAATGCTTCGCGGGAATCACACCGCGAGCGCACGCCGCAGTTGCTCGTCGAGCGGCACCAGGTCGCGGAGGCCGAGCGCCGCCATGCTCGCACCGCCGTCGGAGACGATGTTGTCGCCGAGCTGAAGCATCCGTAGCTGATCACGCGTGACCGGAGGGTTGGGCAACCGTTCGAAGAGTGCCGCCTGTGGGCGCATGAACCAGAACGGCACGTGGAGTGTCGGGCGGCGCGTACCGAGCGCAGCCTTCAGGCGCGACCAGAACTCGTTCCAGTCCACGACGTCAGGCCCGCCGATTTCGACGAGGACGTCGGTGTTGCCCTTCGCGGCAAGCGTGACCGCCCGGGCCAGGTCGTCCGCCCAGATCGGCTGCAGGCGTTGCTTCCCGTCGCCGATCACCGGAGTTACCGGCGCCAACTTCGCGATCCGCGTGAACTGCGCCAGTGCTCCGCCGTCGCCCGCGAACACGAAGCTCGGCCTCAAGATCGCGTGATTGAGGCCTGACTCGCGGACGGCCTTTTCCATCGCCCATTTGGCACGGTAGTACGGAACACTCTCCTTCGTCTCGTCTCTCGTGCCGAGAGCGCTCATGTGGACGAAGCGCGCCACCCCTGCCTCAGCGGCAACGTCGAGCAGGCTCGCCGTGCCCTGCGTCATCACGCGCTCGAAATCGGCGGGCTTGCCGACGAGAATGGCCACGAGGTGGACGACCGCTTGACACCCGTCGACGGCTGCTCTCATGCTCTCGACGTCGGTGACGTCGCCCTGAACGAGCTCGCAGTCGACGCCGGCCAGCGTTGCAGCGCCACGCGCGTCTCGCACGAGTGCTCGAACACGTTCGCCGGCTGCAGCGAGAGCGCGGACAACGCGACCACCGACGAAACCGCTCGCACCCGTGACAAGGATCATGTGACCTCCTCGAAGTTCTTCCAGTAGCGGCCGGGTGTCGGTCCGCGCTGACCCTGATACTTGGAGCCGAGCCCACTCGATCCGTACGGCTGCTCCGCAGGCTCAGACATCTGCACGAACGACAGCTGGCCGATCTTCATCTCGGGATAGATGGTGATCGGAAGATTTGCGACGTTCGAAAGCTCGAGCGTCACGTGTCCGTCCCAGCCCGGGTCGATGAAGCCTGCGGTCGAGTGGATGAGGAGCCCGAGCCTGCCAAGCGAGCTCTTGCCCTCGAGGCGCGCGACCAGGTCGTCAGGCAGCACGACCCGCTCGAGCGTGGAGCCGAGCACGAACTCCCCTGGGTGGAGGATGAACGGCTCGTCCCCCTCGATCTCGACGAGCTCCGTCAACCCCTCCTGCTCACGCTTGACGTCGATGTAGGGATAGCGTGAGTTCCGGAAGACACGAAAGAGTCGATCGACGCGGACGTCCAGGCTCGCAGGTTGCATCAGGCCGGCGTCGAATGGCTCGATCACGATCCGACCGGCATCGATCAGCCGCCTGATAGCTCTGTCGGAGAGAACCATGCCGCGATCCTAGCGAGTTGGAGCCAGGGCCCAATTTGACCGCACGAGGGCTCGAATGCGGTACGCTCAGTGGTCCGGTGTCCATGCTCTACGGACCAATGGACCCGAACGAGCGTTTCCGCGCTCGACGGGACCAGACACGCCGGACGAAACGGCGACGACGGGCCGCGGTCCTCGCACTGCTCCTGCTCGTCGTCATCGCGGTTGTCATGGGCGCGCGCTTCGTCGGTGACAATCAGGCAGCAATCGGCACTGCCGCTGCGCCGGCGCCTGCCAGTCTGCCGTTGGCGCCTTCCGGGACACCGCGCCCTCTCCCAGTCGAGATTCGCGGCGTGCACGTGACGGGTGCACTCGCGTCGCTTCCCGGCAAGTTCCGGGAGTACGTGGGCTACAAGCGCTACGGCCTCAACACGATCGAGCTCGACGTCAAGGACGAAAGCGGCGAGATCGGCTTCGTGCCGTCAGACGTGCCCCTCGCGCGCACCGTCGGCGCGACACGCCCGTTCTACAACCCGAAGGCGCTCGTGGCGCTGGCACATCGGAACGGGATCTACATGATCGGTCGGGTCGTCTGCTTCCAGGACCCCAAGCTCGCCCAGGGCCGGCCGGACCTCGCAATCCAGCGCACTGACGGGAGCGTTTGGACGACAACGGCTGGCATCGGGTGGGTGAACCCCTACGACCGCCGCGTCTGGGATTACTGCGTGTCGGTGGCAGAGGCGGCAGCCAAGGCGGGCTTCGATCAGATCATGTTCGACTACGTTCGCTTTCCTTCCGACGGCGACGTCGCGGGCGCGGTCTATCCGGGCAAGACGAGTGTCTCCCGTGGCCGCGTGATCGCGGACTTCGCCGGTTACGCGAAGAAGCGCCTCGAGCCGCACGGCACGAGGGTTTCGACGGCGCTCTTCGGCCTCTCGGCAACACGTGACCTCGGGATCGGACAGGTCCCGCGCTGGATCTCGAAGAACGTCGACAGCGTCTCGCCGATGTCGTATCCGGTGCTGTACGGGGGCGGCGAGCTCGGGCTCGCGAGCCCGGTCGAGCAGCCGGGGGAGACGGTTTTTCGAACGCTGACGGACTTCCGCCGGCAGGTGAAGGGCTCCCGAGCGCAACTCGTGCCATGGGTCCAGGACTGGAACTACTCGCGGCAACAGGTCCTCGCACAGATCGCCGCGGCACGGCTGCAGGGCGCGAAGGGATACCTGCTCTGGAACGCGTCGGGGCTCTACACGAAAGCCGCGCTCGCCCCCGTCGCCGCAGGCTGAACCACGCCTAGGGACCGAGGCGCTCCCGGCTCCACGATGGGCCGCTCAACTCGTAGCGCACGCGGTCATGGAGCCGGTTTGGTTGTCCCTGCCAGAACTCGATCGCCTTTGCGACGATCCGGTACCCACCCCAGAACGGGGGCAGAGGAACGTCCTCCTGGCCCGAGAACCGATGCTCGAGCTCCGCGACACGCCGTTCGAGCTCGGCGCGGCTCGCTACCGGGTGAGATTGTGGCGACGCCCACGCCCCGATCTGGCTTTCGCGGGGCCGGGTGCGGAAATACGCGAAGGACTCGGCGTCGCCGACGTGTTCGACTGAACCTTCTACCCGCACCTGACGATTCTGCGGCTCCCAGTACAGCGCGGCAGCAGCGAGGGGATGTGCTTCGAGCTCCACGGCCTTGCGGCTCGAACGGTTGGTGTAGAACGCGAAACCGCGCGCGTCGTGACCCTTGAGGAGAACCATCCGGACCGAGGGGATCCCGTCCGGCGTCGTGGTAGCCAGGGCCATCTGATTCGGGTACCTGACTCCTGCCGTCGCCGCCTCCTCGAACCAGCGGTCGAACTGGGTGTGCGGGTCGGGGTCTAGGTCGGCTGGATCCATCGTGCGAGGGTATCGAGCGATGCTTCGGTACGCTCTTCCCGTGGCTGTGACGAGGACGATCGAGATCCGCACCGAGATCCCTGGACCCCGCTCGCGGACTCTCCTCGCGCGCGCCGAAGGCGCCGTTGCGCAGCCGCTCCAGGTCTACCTTCCCATTTTTGCAGCGACGGCCCGCAATGCGACGATCACGGACGTCGACGGCAACGTTTTCATCGATTTCGCCGGTGGCGTCGGCGTGGTCAACGTGGGTCATTGCCACCCCCGTGTCGTCGAGGCGGTCCAGGAACAGGCGGCCAGGTTCTTCCACACGGACTTCACCGTTGTGCCGTACGAGCCCTACGTCGAGCTTGCCGAGCGGCTTGGCGCGCTCGTCCCGTTCGAGGGACCGACACGCGCAGCGTTCTTCAACTCGGGTGCGGAGGCTGTCGAGAACGCCGTCAAGATCGCACGGTGTGTCACGGGCCGTCCCGCCGTGATCGCCTTCGAGGCCGGCTTCCACGGCCGGACGTTGCTTGCGCTGACGATGACGTCCAAGGTGCACCCGTACAAGACCGGAATGGGCCCCTTCGCCCCCGAGGTCTACAGGGCGCCGTTTCCGAGCGCCTACCGTGGGCCATCAGCGAGCGAAGCGCTGGCGCAGATCGAGCGGATGCTCTCCTCGCATGTCGCCCCGTCCCAGATCGCGGCAATCGTGTTCGAACCGCAACTCGGAGAGGGCGGCTTTGTGCCGGCATCGGCAGAGTTCGTCGAAGGAGTCCGGAAGATCTGCGATCGCGAGGGGATCGTCATGATCGCTGACGAGGTGCAGACGGGCTTCGGCCGGACGGGCCGCATGTTTGCAATGGAGCACTTCGCCGTCGAAGCCGACCTGATAGCGGTCGCCAAGTCGATCGCAGCAGGTCTTCCGCTCTCCGGCGTGATCGGCAAGGCCGAGATCATGGACGCGCCCCACGCCGGCGCCATCGGGGGGACGTACATCGGCAATCCGGTTGCGCTCGCTGCGGCGCTTGCGGTCCTCGACATCTTCGCGGAGGAAGATCTCGTGACGCGGGCAAACGTGATCGGCGACACCATCCGTGAGCGGATGGTGACGTGGCAGGGACGCTGGCCGCAGATAGGTGACGTTCGCGGTCTCGGCGCGATGCTCGCGATCGAGCTGGTTCACGATCCTGCGCGCAAGGATCCGGCTCCAGAGCTCGCCACTGCCGTGATCGACGCAGCGCTCGCGCGCGGGCTGATCCTGTTGAAGGCCGGAATCTCGGGAAACTGCATCCGGGTGCTGTGCCCACTGACGATCGAGGACGCGGTTCTCGACGAGGCTCTCGCAACCTGGGAACAGGCTCTCGAGAGCGTTCTCGGCTGAGCTGTCGCTAAACGCCCGGTCTCGCTAGAACGCGAGTGACCGGCGTTGCTCGTGTCGCTCGAGGGCGAGCTCCACGAGGCGGTCGAGCAGCTCGGCATAGGGGATACCGCTCTCTGCGAACAGCTTTGCGTACACGCTCGTCGACGTGAAGCCCGGGATCGTATTGAGCTCGTTGACGATGACCTCACCGTCTGGACGCACGAAGAAGTCGACGCGCGCCATCCCCTCGCAGTCGGTCGCAACGAACGAGTCGACGGCGAGTTGCCGCACGCGCTCGATGGTCTCGAGTGGCAGGCGCGCGGGGACGATCAGATCCATGCCACCCTCTGCATACTTTGCGTCGAAGTCGTACCAGTCGGCGTGCGACACGATCTCGCCGACCACCGAGGCAACCGGTTCGCGGTTGCCGAGCACTCCGACCTCCACTTCGACTCCCGCCTGAAACTCCTCGACGAGCACCTTGTCGTCGTGGCGGCGCGCCAGTGCGACAGCTGACTCGAGCTCCTCCTCGGTGTGTGCCTTCGAGATCCCTACCGACGATCCGAGCCGAGCGGGCTTTACGAACACCGGATACCCGAAGGGGTTCTCCACCACGTCTCCGGGCCGGAGCGTGATGTTCGGTGCGACGGGGATCCCCCTGTCCCGAAGCACGGCCTTGAAGAGGTCCTTGTCCATGCAGAGTCGCAGATGCGGCCACGCCGGCGCCGACGTACGGGACTCCAGCCAACTCGAGGAGACCCTGCACCGTCCCGTCCTCACCGAAAGGCCCGTGCAGGATGGGGAAGACCACGTCGACGGCGCCGAGCGCCGACGGCGCTGAGGCGGTTGGGATCGGCAACGTTCCACCCGCGGGTGGCAGGGCGCCGTGCTCGGCTGCAGGGGGAAGCGCCCAGGCACCGTCCCGCCCGATTTCGATCGTGTGCGTCTCGTACCGCGTGGGGTCGAGAGCTTCGACGACCGAACGAGCCGACGCGAGTGAGATCTCGTGCTCGCTCGACCGCCCACCCGCGAGCACCGCGACGCGCACGCGCGCGCTCACGGCGTGGTCGTCGTGTCGGTCGGCGTCGTGGTCGGCGTCGTCGTCGCGGTCGGCACGTAAGCGCCGACGAAAAGGGTCACGATCGTGTTCGGGTCCTGCTGCGTATTGCCCGGAGGATCTTGCGAGATCACGACGCCGTCGAACGTCTCGACGTCGGTGTCCTGGGGTGTCACGCTGACCTTGAACCCGGCCGCTGTCAGCGTCGCCTTCGCGTCTGCCTCGGTCTGGCCGGTGACGTCGGGTAAGGGCGTCGTCTGGGGGCCGTTCGACACGGAGACGTTGACCGTCGAGCCCTTGGCCGCTGTCGACGAGCCGCTCGGCACCTGGCTCACGACTTCGCCGGCCGGCTTATCGCTCTCGACGTCGGTGCGGCCAACGGCGAATCCTGCGGCCTGGAGTTGCTGGAGCGCAGTCGTGTAGTCGAGTCCGACGACCGGAGGCACGGCGATCGGCTTCGGGCCGGTGGAGAAGTTGATGCGGACGGTTGCACCTTCGACGAGTGAGGTGCCGGCCTTAGGATCCTGGCCGGTGACCGTACCCGAGGTTTTGTCGGAAGGGACGCCGACGGTCTTCGCGTTCAGGCCAGCGCGCGTGAGTGTCGCTACGGCGCCGGTCACCTGCTCGCCCACGACGTCGGGCATGTTCACCGTCTTCTTGCCGGTCGAGACGAGGATCGTGACGATGCCGCCGCGCGCCAGCCCTGTTCCCTCGACGGGAGACTGCTCGAACACGATGCCCACCGGCTGGTCGTTGCTCGGGAGGCGACGCACCTTCGGCTCGAATCCGTCGTCCAGGATGAGGTTCACGGCACGGCTCTCGACGATCCCCGTGTACTGCTGGACGGTGAGCGGCTTGCTCTTGTCGATCTGCTTCTGGACGTTGTCGTAGAGCAGCCAGCCGCCAGCGACCAGGGCGATCACGGCGCCGAGAGCCAACACCCAGGGCCACACGCTTCGCCGCCGTGCGACGGGGCCGTCGTAGGCACGGTAGCGCTCGTCGCCGCCGTAGGTTCCGCCCGAGGACGGCCCGAGGGGTGCGGCTGCACGCGTCGCTGCCGTTGCATCGATCGCTCCTGCACCCGCCAAGACCATCGTGGCGGCGTTCTCGGTCTCGGCCCCGACCGCATCGCCGCGCGCCACGAGCTCGAGATCGCGATCGAGCTCGGCGGCAGAGCGGTAGCGGTCGCTCGGCTCCTTCGCGAGGGCGCGAAGCACGACGAGGTCGAGATCGCGCGGAATCTCCGGTCGCCGAGCCGACGGCGCCTCGGGGGTCTGCGAAAGGTGCTTCATCGCGATCTCGACGGGCGTCTCCCCCGTGAACGGCACCGTGCCCGTCAACAGCTCGTACAGGACGATGCCCGTCGAGTAGAGATCGGAGCTCTCGTCCACCGGGGCGCCGCGCGCCTGTTCCGGGGAGAGGTACTGCGCGGTGCCGACGATCGAGCCGGCCTCGGTCATCTCGCTTGCACCGGCGCGCGCGATCCCGAAGTCGGCGACCTTGATGCGGCCCTCGCGATCGACGAGAACGTTGTGCGGCTTGATGTCCCGGTGGATGATCCCGTTCTTGTGCGCGTAGCGGAGCGCAGCGAGGATCTGTCGGGTGTACGAGATCGCGACCGGCACAGGGCATGGCCCACGCGTCACCACGAGCTCCTTCAGCGTGCGGCCCTCGATGTACTCCATCACGATGTAGTACGAGCCGTCCGAGACGCCACGGTCGTAGATCGAGACGATGTTCGGGTGGGAGAGGCCGGCGGCATGCGTTGCCTCGCGGCGGAAGCGCTCGACGAACTGCTCGTCGTTGGCGTATCGCTCGTGGAGGATCTTCACCGCGACACGGCGACCGAGCTCCTGGTCCTCTGCGAGCCAGACGTCAGCCATCCCGCCCGAGCCGAGCTTGCGCTCGATGCGGTAGCGCTCTGCGAACAGGGATCCGGTGAGGTCGTTGCGTGCCATGAATGCCGTACGTTATGGATTCGCCGTCGGGGTAAGGAGTGCCTGCATGACCTCACGCGCGATCGGGGCGGCGGTTGCTCCTCCAGTGAGCGACTGGTTCTGCAGAACGACAGCGATGGCCAGCTTCGGCTTGCTCCCGTCCTCTCCGGCAAAGGCGATGAACCACGTCACGTTCCTCCCGTCGACGCCCGTCTCGGCGGTGCCCGTCTTGCCGCCGATCCGCAAGCCGGAAATCTGTGCGGCCGTTCCTGTACCGGCTTGAACAGCGCGAACCATCATGTCGCCAACGTCCCGCGCCGTCGCAGGGCTGACTGCCCGGCGGATCTTCGTCGGGCGGGTTCGGTCGCGCGTCTTGCCGTTCGGGGTCACGGTCTTCTCGACGACGAACGGACGCATCAGGATGCCGTCGTTGCCGATCGTGCCGGCCACCATGGCCATCTGCAACGGTGTCACGAGGAGCCGCTCCTGGCCGAACGCCATCCGACCAGCATCGACATCGCGGTCCCGCTTCGGATCGTAGAGCTTGCCATGGCGGTAGAGCCCACTCGGCAGCCGCTCGCTTTCGGGGGTCTCGAGGGGAGGACGCTCGTAGAAGCCGAATGCCTTCGACGTCTTGACCAGCCGCTTGGCGCCGAGCGCCAGACCGATATTGCAGAACACGGAGTTGACGGAATGCTGGAGCGCCGTCGCGAGCGAAAGGGTTCCGAACGGGCTGTTCGTGTCGAAGTTGTTGACGCGCTTGCCGTAGACCGTGCAGTAGCCGGGGTCGACGAACGTGGAGGCGGGTGTGTAGCGGCGCGACTCGAGAGCGGCCGAGGCTGTCACGACCTTGAAGGTCGAACCCGGAGGGAAGAGGCCCTGGCTCGCGCGGTTCAGGAGCGGCGAGGCGGGGGTGCAGTCGGCCGTGATCTTCTCGATCCGCCCGTAGTTCGTCTCGACGTCATTGGGGTTGTAGCTCGGTGACGAGACCATCACCCGCACACGGCCTGTTCGTGGATCGAGCGCGACGATGGCACCGCATCGTGTCCCGAGCGCGTCGAGGGCGGCGCGCTGCCCGTTCACGTCAAGAGTCGTCTTCACCGTGTCGCCGACGATCGGCTTTCCGTTCAGCTTGTCGAGGGACTGGTTGACGAGTGACGAGAGGCTACGCCCGGAGCCTGTCAGGATCGGGTTCAGCGACCGCTCGAGCCCGGTTCGCGACCGCGCCGCAGTCGAGTAGCCGACGACGTGCGCGGTGAGTCGTCCTTGCGGATAGCGGCGGAAGTAAAACGTGCGGCCTTCAACGCGACGCTCCTTGTTACGCGCAAGGACCCGTGACGGCGAGAGGATCAACCCTCTCTTGATCTGGAACTGCGCCACGCGCTGAATCGCATTGTCCTGGCGTTCGGCGAGCGCGGGACGCGCCCATGTCTGCCAGTACGTCGTTGCGACGATCAGTGCGATCAGTAGGCCCATCGCGAGACCGGCGACCCGGGTGATCTGCCTGTTCACGCGCGCACCGTGGCCGTCATCGGTTGAGCGCTGTTGCGGCAGCGCGGTTCGAGATGAGAAGGAGTAGGCCGAGCATGACGAAGTTCGACACGATCGACGAGCCGCCGTAGGAGACGAACGGCAGTGTGATGCCCGTTAGCGGAACCACGCGGAGCACTCCGCCGACGATGATGAACGTCTGCAGCGCGAGCCCGAATGTCAGGCCCGTGGCGAGGAGTTTCGAAAACCCGTCCTGCGAGATCAGTGCGATCCGCATTCCGCGGGCGACGAGAACCATGAAGAGAAGCAACACGGCTGCGGCGCCGATCAGGCCGAGCTCCTGCGCGATCGCCGAGTAGATGAAGTCGGTGTTGAGGTAGGGGATCAGCTGCGTCCCGTCGACCGTCTTGAAGGTGCCCTTCCCGAGGCCTGTACCCCCGTATCCCCCGTTGGCGATCGAGTAGAGACTCTTGACGAGCTGGTAGGAGTCGCAGTTCTGGCGGTAGTCGAGCTTCCCGTTGATCGAGCAGTACACTCGCTCGTCCGTCCAGGGGTGAAGCCAGACGGTGACCCGCTGCTGAACACGACTGAGCGTGGTGTAGAGAGCGGCCGAGCCGGCAAGAAACAGCGCTATCCCAACGCCCACGTAAAGCAGGCGTCCGGTGGCGGCGTACATCATCGCCAGGAAGATTCCGAAGTTCAGAAGTGCGGAGCCGAGGTCGCTCGTCTGGACGAGGACGAGCATCGCCGCTCCCCAGATGAGAAGGAGAGGCCCGAGATCCTTGAGCCGCCCGCGTGCGAGGGCCTCACGCTTGTCGCGGAGGTATCCCGCCAGGAAGATGATCAGGAAGATCTTTGCCAGCTCGCCGGGCTGGAACTGCATCGGGCCGATCTTCACCCAGAGCTTGACGCCGTTCACGCGGTAGCCGAGGCCAGGCACGGAGGGGAGGAGCAGCAACACGACCGCTGAGATCCCGAAGAGGTACTTGTAGCGTTCGAGCACGCGGTAGTCGAAGCGGAGCCAGAACAGTGTTGCCGCCAGGACGCCGATCCCGACCGCGACCCAGACAGCCTGTCGCCGCGCATCGTCTGGCCCGAGCCGGTAGATGACACTGAGCCCGAGCGCGGTCAGCAGACCGACGAGCGGGAGCAACGTCGGATCGGCGTACGGCACTGTGAACCGAGCCACCACGTGTGCGACGAGGTAGAGACCGAAGATGACGCCGACGTACCCGAGCCACCGAGTCGACACGAGCCCCGTGCTCACGATCGAGACACTCGCGAATGCAGCAGAGGCGACGAGCGCTGCGAAGCCGAGGTTGAGGAGCTCCTTGTTACGGGCACTCACCGTTTGAGGCTCCACCAGACGACGAATGCTGCGACGGCGATGGTGAGCAAGATGGCGAGGAGTGCGAGCCAGCGACCACCCGAGCCCGCCCCGTGGCGCTGCACAGGCACGGTGGGAGCCGCCGCAGCAACGGCCGCCGCCGGCGACTCCAGAGCCTGCTCCACCGTGTCCTCGTCGGGCTCGCCCGCATCCGGTGTCGGCGACGGGTCTCCCTCGATCACCTCGAAGAGGACAACCGTGATGTTGTCGATCCCTCCGGCGCGGTTCGCTGCCCCGACGAGCGCTTCCGCCGCTGCGTCGGGAGCATTGTCCGCGCCCGCGATCAGCTCTGTGATCTGCTCATCACGTACGAGGTCGGTGAGCCCGTCGGAGCAGATCAGATAGATGTCACCCGGCGCCAGCGCGAGCGTGAACGTGTCGACCTCGACGCTCGGCTCGGTGCCGACGGCGCGCGTGATGACCGAACGGTGTGGATGCTGCTCGGCCTCCTCGGTCGACAGTCTTCCGGCCCGGACGAGCTCGCCGACGAGCGAGTGATCCGACGTCAGCTGCTCGAGCTCGCCGTTCCGGACGCGATAGGCACGCGAGTCACCGACATGACCGATCGCCACGGTTCCGGCTATCTCGTCGACGAGCAGGGCCGTGACGACGGTGCCCATGCCTGCGGCCGCGGGATTGTCGAGCGAGTGTCGATAGATCCTGTCGTTCGCCTCGCGGAGCAGCTCGGAAAGCACATTCTCACCGTGTGCCTCCGGGTGTCGCTCCTCGAGTGCCGCCGCGGCGAGCCGTGATGCGATCTCGCCTGCCTGGGCGCCGCCGACGCCGTCGGCGACTGCGAAGAGCGGAGGGTCGCAGACGAACGTGTCTTCGTTTTGCGGCCGCCTCCGCCCGGTGTCGGTGAGTGCGCTCGCGCGGCCCGTTCTCACGCCTCGACCCTCAAATCGGTCTGGCCAATCCGGACGACGTCACCCGCTGCGAGCAGCCGCGCGGTCGTCACGCGGGCGCCGTTGACGAACGTTCCGTTCGTCGATCCGATGTCCTCGACCCAGAGGCCGTCCGGACGAGGCTCGAGCATCGCGTGACGCGTCGAGGCGAAGTCGTCGCCGTCGAGACGAATCGTGTTCTCGCCACCGCGACCGGCGCGGGTCGGCGCCGCGAGCTCGACCGTGCTGCCCGGCTGGAGCGCCGGGCTGTCGAGCACGAGCATGCGTGCAACCGGGGTTGGAACGACGGGCTCGTAGCGCGCCCGGAGCTCGTTCGCTTCCTTCGCACTGAGGACGATCGATTCCTGTGGCGCTGAACGGAGATCGCGTGTGACAGAGCGCACAACTGCCCAGATGAACAGGTACAGGAGAACGAGGAACCCGATCTTCAGAGCGAGCAGGGCCTGCTCGGTATCGACAGTCGCGATCACGTCACGGGAGGGCGCGGCCGAAGACCAGGTCGGTTGCGCCGATCGTAATGCGGTCGCCGTTCCTCAGCTTCTCCCGTGTGATGCGTCTCCCATTCACCTCGGTGCCGTTGGTCGATCCCAGGTCGACGACCAGGTAGGTTGCGCCTTCCTGCACGATCTCGGCGTGGCGGCGGGATGCGTTGCCATCTGTGATCCGGAGATCGCACTCCCGAGAACGGCCTATGACCACGCTTCGAGACGTGATCGGGTGAGCGCGGCCCCCGAGTGTCAGCGTGACGAGCTCGCGCTCCGGCTCCGGGGGCGGCGCATTCTCGGGCTCGTCTGAGGCCTGCTCTCGAGGCCGGTAGATCATCGTTGCAGAGGGAGCATCTTCCGGCACCGGCACTGGCACCGGCACCGGCACCGGCACCGGCACCGGCACGGAGGCGAGTGCGGGCTCGACGGCTGGAGCCTGTAGTGGCGCCGCGGGGATCGAGACGCCCCGCGCCGGAGCCGGCGCGGGGGGTGGCGCCGCCGGGAGGGGAGGGATCCCATCCTCGGGCTGGGCGACGCGTGTCGCGATCCCGAACTCACCGACGGCAAGGTCGTCGTCCGTCGCAAACTTGACACGAGGCGGAGTCAGTAGCGCGTACGCCTCACGCCGCGCATGCTCGGTCAGATACTCCTGCAGCTCGCCGACGAGCGAGCCTTCGTAGGCGGCGAACTGCTGTCGATCGGCGCTCGAAAGGTAGACGGTGTATTCGTTCGGCACGTAGACGCGTGACACCGAGACGGAACGGTGCTCGTCCATCTCCTTCGCGAGCTTGCGCGCGAGCTCGACGGGCTGCACGTGGGTTCTGAAGGCGCGGCCGAAGACGCCCTCGAAGAGGCCCTCGATCTTGCTCTCGATGGTACGCAGGACGCTCATGTGCGAGGGGTGCCGCCTCTCGGCTAAGGGTAGCGGCCGCTCTGGAGCGAGAGGGCAGCGAGCACCCCGCACATCACGACTGTCCCGAGCACGACCGACAGCATCGGGAGCGTCGGAGCGAGGAAGAGAACGAGCCCGATCTGGCACGTTCCCAGCAAGGCAATTCCCCTGAGCCCGCGTCGCCTGGCGTCCGGCAGGAAGACCGACGCGAGTGCGAGAACGAATGCAACGGCGAGGAGCCCGGCGTTGCCGTCGACGAGCGCGCCGAGCGCCTGGAGCACGTCCGTGATGCGGTTCGAGCCGTCGATTCCGAGATTCGGCACGATCGCTCCCGTGAGGGGAAGGCGCTGCCCTCGGAGCCCTGCAACGGCCGCCGCAGCAAGGACGCCGGCAACGGCCTGCAGCGCCCGTCTGGCCCGTCCACGAGCCGGTTGAACAGCGAGCGGAAGCAGGGCGAGAGCCCCGACCGAAGCGAGCAACGGTCCGGCAACGAACAGGAGCCCGGCACGCGCGTCACGCCAGCACACTGCGAGCCACGCGAGGGCTAGAGCGGCGTATGTCACCGCTGCGGCCTGCGCGATGTTCCCGAGCGGGAACACGGGAACGAACAGTGCAATCGCGAGGCCGAGGCGAGGCGCACGGAGCATCGCACCACCCGCCGCGAGCGCAAGGAGGAGCACGAGCCCTGGTGTCCAGAACGGAAGCAGCGTGGCGCCGAACACGACCGTGAGCGCCGCGAGAGCCGCCGGAACGAGGCGGCGCTCGAACGGGACCGCCGCTTGCGCAGCCTGCGCCGGCTTCGGGGCGGCCGCGGCCGCTCTCGGGCGGGCCGACTTCGACCGATCGCGGCGTGGCGATGCGAGAGCCGTGCGGAGATCTGCTGCCAGCCGCTCTGCGGAAGGGCGTCGTGAGGGCTCGAGGGTGAGCGCCGACGAGACAGCATCCGCTATCGCCGGAGGAAGATCCGAGCGGGTCGTCCCGATGGGCGTCGCCCCCGCTTCGATTGCTGCCGCGACCTGAGGCAGAGGGACGCCCCAGAACGGATGCTCGCCGGCGAGCGCCTCCCAGAGCAAGACGCCGACGGCCCAGACATCACTCGCCGCACTGGCATCGCCGCCGCGGAGTCTCTCCGGCGAGATGTACGCGAGGGTCCCTGGTACATCGCCGACGGCCGTCAGCGTGTCGGCTTCGTCGAACTGAGCGAGACCGAAGTCGAGCAGCCGGATCGAAATCGTCGTCGTCGACTCCTCGACGAGGACGTTCGACGGCTTTACATCGCGGTGGACGATCCCGAGGCGGTGCGCGTGTGCGAGTGCATCGAGAATTTGCGCGGCTGCCTCGACGGCGTCGCGGTCACCGATCTTGCCTCCACGCAAAGCCTCGCGGAGCGTCCGCCCCTGGACATACTCGTACGCGATATAGACGTGGCCGTTGTCACCACCGAAGTCGTACGCCCGAACGCAGCGCTCGTGCCGTAGCCGTGACGCCGCCTCCATCTCCCGCGCCGCTCGCGACGCTCGCTTGCCCTCTCGCGGGACGATCTTGAGGGCGACCTCGAGGCCGGTCCTCTCGTCTCGTGCGAGCCAAACCGAGCCGGATCCGCCCCGACCGATCGGCCGCAGGGGCCGGTAGCGGTCGAGCACGAGTTCGGGTGTGGGAAGGGCATAGGCGGTACTCGACACGGTTACCGCCTCTTCGCCGCGGCGGTGGACCTCCCTTCCAAGCCGGAGCATGGCGTACACTCGACCCGTCCCCCGACGGGAGTACCTCTGTGAGCTCGCACGACGACGACATTCTCGACTTCGACTTTTTCGAGGACGATGCGACCCGCGAGATGCACGGCACCGATGGCGGCGCCCGCCCAGGCGCGTCCGCACGTCCCTCGGACGGCGGAGGCGGCGGGCCGCGGGGACCGCGGTTTCACGCACCGCAGGGACTCACCCCGATCCTGCGACTCGTCGGGCTCGTTGCCTTCGCGATTCTGATCGTCGTACTTCTCGTCGTCTGGGGTCAGGGATGCTCGAGCGACAAGAAGCGAAACAGCTATTCGGGCGCAATGACCGACCTCGGGGCGGTCGGATCGAACTCGGCCAAGATCGGCAGCGATCTTGCCGAGCTCCTGACAACGCCGGGTCTCAAGCAAGCGGAGCTCGAAACGAAGCTCGGCGGACTGATCCAGCAGCAGCAGCAGGACGTCGAGCAGGCGCAGAGCCTCGACGTGCCCGGCCCCCTACGGCCCTCCACCGATCATGCCGTCGAGGCACTCGTACTGCGCGTCGGCGGGATGCAGGGATTGCTCGACACGTTCAAGGCGACAAAGGACGACGACTCGCAGGAGGCGACCGCTGCGGGCGAGAAGCTTGCTGCGCAGGCCCGGCGCCTCGAGGCCAGCGATGTCGTCTGGCAGTACCTGTTCCAGGCGCCCGCCGACGTCACGCTGCAGAACGAGGGGCTCGGCGACGTTGTGGCCCCGCCATCCGTGTTCGTCGAGAACGTCGAGCTGTATACGACCCGCTCGATGACGGCCATCTGGCAGCGGATCCACGGCGCCTCTACGGGAGGGTCCCCGTCGGGAATCCACGGAACGGGCCTCGAAAAGGTCGTCGTGCAGCCCGCCGGCACCCAACTCGCACCCGACACCGAAACGACGATCAAGGCCTCGACCGATCTCGCGTTCGACGTGTCCGTCAAGAACACAGGTGAGAATCAGGAAGTCAGCGTCGTCGTGACGTTGACGATTCCGAAAGGCACGACACCCATCGTGAAGACGCAGACGATCGACCTGCTCGATATCGGTGAGAGCAAGACGGTCACGTTCAAGGACTTCCCTGAGGTCCCGTTTGGTGAGAAGACGTCCGTTCAGGTGAGCGTGAAGCCGGTGCAAGGCGAGACGAACACGGCCAACAACAGCGCCGAGTACCCCGTCATCTTCTCGCTCCAGTAATGGACACAGCGGTTGCCGTCGCGGGTGCGGCGTGCGTGGTCGCGGTCGTCGCGCTCCTCACGTCACTCTGGCTCCTTCACCGCCTGCGCCGACTCCAGGGCTCCCAAAGGGCCGTGCTCGGCGGCGCTTCCCACGACATGGTCGACTTCGCGGTGTCGTTGCAAGGCCGGATCGACGATCTCCACCGCGCGGTCGACGAGGTCGCCGCAGGGCTCTCTCGCGTCGATCGTCGTATCGACGGTGCGATCACGAACACGGCCGTCGTACGGTACGACGCCTACGAGGACACCGGGGGCAAGCAGTCCGCCTCGTTCGCCTTTCTCGACGCCACGCGCACGGGCACGGTGGTCACGGCTATCCAGGGGCGTGACTATGCACGCATCTACGTGAAGGACGTCGAGCGCGGCACTGCCTCGATCGCCCTCTCGCCCGAGGAGCAGACCGCCGTCGAGCGGGCCATGGGCCGGTGAGCACGTTCCCTCCGTCGATCGTCTAGAAGCACCCTTCGAGGTTCCGGCCCAGGCTCGTTCGCGAGCGCCTCTCACTGGTACGCTCGCGACACATGCACCAGGTTCTGGTCCTGAATGCAAGCTACGAGCCGCTCAACGTGTGCTCTGATCGGCGCGCGCACGTTCTCGTGTGGAAGGGCAGGGCCGAGATCGTCGAGCATCATGCGCAGCCGTTGCGGTCGGCTGAGCGCTCGTTCCTTCGTCCGCATGTGATCCGCCTGCTCCAGTACGTGCGGGTTCCCCGCGCCGTGAAGCGGCGAATCTCGCGCCGCGCCCTTTTCGCCCGCGACGGGTGGAAGTGCGTGTATTGCGGCACCAATGCCGCTCGGCTGACGCTCGACCATGTGATTCCGCGTTCGAAGGGCGGCGACTCGGTCTGGGAGAACGTCGTCACCGCATGCGCGCCGTGCAACCTGCGGAAGGGCGACAGGCTGCTCGGAGAGGTCTCGATGTCATTGCCACACCCTCCTCGGGCGCCTGCGCCCGTGCTCTTCATTCGCCTCGCGACTCAGCGGGTGCCCGAAAGCTGGCGCCAATATCTGCCATCTCTCGAACAGTTCGAAACAGCCGCCGCGTAGGGGACTGACGTAGCCCGTCCCGGGACCGGCCGGAATGTTCGCGAGTCTGTGGGGCAAACAGGCGCACCGTTCCCGGACAGGCCTCTCTAGTTGCCGCGTGCGGCGACGCCGCCTTCGCGATCAGCGCGGTAGGAGCCGAATACCCTCAGTTGTGCCGTTAGATCGCGCATTTCCCTCAGGGTCGAGGCGATCTCCGGGTCGAGCGGGTGCCCGCCGAGAACAGCGTCGAAGCGGTAGTTGAACGGCCGTGACGGGATCGGCCGCGAGACGAGCAGGTTGAGATCGATCCCGTGGCGCGCGAGCGGCTCGAGGGCATGGTGAAGGGCCCCGGGTCGGTGATCGGTCGTGAACGAAAAAGCTGTGCGCCACTCGCCGTCGCGGCGGTCGAGCCGCGTGTACGGAGCAACGGAGACGAATCGCGTGAACGCCTCCGGGTGATCGCCGACGTTTCCGTCGATGATGGTGAGCCCGTTGATTCGCGCCGCCCGATCGCTCGCGATCGCGACGACGGCCGGGTCGTTGAGACCGGCCACGATCGAGGCGGCGTCTCCTGTCGTCGGCGCTGCCACGGCGGTGGCGTTCGGCAGTGACACGAGGAGCTTGCGGCACTGGTCGAGTGCAACTGGATGGGAGTGGATCTCGCGGATCTCCGCAAGGCTGACGACGGTGGGGCCAACGAGGCAGTGGTTCACCGGGATGATCGCCTCGGCGACGATCGAGAGCGGGGACTCGTAGAGAAGATCGTGCGTTTCGGCGACGGGGCCGACGAGCGAGCTCTCGATCGGGAGAACGCCGTAGGGTACTCGGCCCTCTGCAACAGCGTCAACGACGTCGGAGAAGGTCGGCAGCGGCACGAGCCGTGCCGCCGGGAACAGGCGGTCGCATGCCGCTGCCGAGTGGGCGCCCTCGCGGCCGGGATAGGCGACGGTGAGTTCGATGGAAGCCATGAAGAGTGCCTTTCGAGTGAGGTCGGTTCGCCGGGACTGAGCTAGACGGCGCGAGGCAAGGGTCGAAGGCGCCGGCTAGCCTGTAAAGGCGAAGCCGAAGGTCGCGCGGGCACAGCAGACTCCAGGCGCGCGACGCATCATCGTCACAGCGTACGGGCAGCGTCGAGGTTGCGCAACACCGCATCGCCGACATCGGTCGTCGAGCTGTTGCCGCCGAGATCAGGAGTCTTCGCCTCGACGAGGGCCGCGTCGACAGCATTCTCGAGGGCGGCTGCGTCGTCGGCGCGGCCGAGGCCATGGAAGAGCAGCAGTGCGACAGAGCGGATCATGGCGGTTGGGTTCGCAATCCCGCGACCTGCTATCTGCGGTGCAGATCCGTGTACTGGTTCGAAGATGCCCGGCCCGTCGTCCCCCAGCGAGGCGGATGCGGCGAGCCCGAGGCCGCCCGTCATTCCTGCCGCGACGTCGGAGAGTATGTCTCCGAAGGTGTTCTCGGTCACGACCGTGTCGATCGTCTCTGGTGCCTGCACGATTCTCATTGCGAATGAGTCGACGAGCGCGTGCTCGAGCTCGATGTCTGGGTACGCCGTCGCTCCCATCTCGGCGACGACGTCGCGCCACAGCCGTGACGTGTGCATGACGTTGACCTTGTCGACCGACGTCAATCGGCCTCCGCGTGCCCGTGCGATCTCGAAGCCTCGGCGCGCGATCCGCTCGACCTCGGGTCGTGAGTACTCGCACGTGTCGTACCAGGTGCCGTCTTCGCGGGTGCCCTTCTCGCCGAAGTAGAGACCACCAACGAGCTCTCTGACGATCAGCATGTCGACACCGTTACCTCGGGCAGGGCGCAGGTTTGCGTAGACGCCGAGCTCCTGCCGTAGCCCGAGAAGCCCCTGTTCGGGACGAACGGGCTTTCCTTCGAGCTCCGGCAAGCCGACCGCGGCGAGGAGAACGCCATCCGCGCGTCGGCAGGCCGCCAGCGTTTCCTCAGGCAACGGCGTTCCCTGATCGAGGATTGCGTTGCCGCCGAACGGGTGCTCGGAGTGGGCGATCCCGAGGACGTCGAGCACTCGCAGAGCCTCTGCGGTGACTTCCGGCCCGATCCCGTCGCCGGGGAGAACGGCCACGTGGGTCACAGCTGGCCTCCGCTGCGGGGTGTCACGGTGCGCTCGCTCTGGTCGCCTCGTAGGCGGTGATTGCACCCTCATGTTGGAGGGTGAGGTCGATGTCGTCGAGGCCGTTGAGGAGCCGATAGCGTGCAGCTTCGTCGAACGCGAACGAATACGACTTCCCTGCTGACGTCGTGACGGTCAACGCCGTGAGATCGACGGTGAGCTCCGAGCCGCGATCCAGGTCGACCGACTCCATCAGATCCTTCACCTGCTCCTCGGGTAGCTGTACCGCCACGATTCCCACCTTGGCGGCGTTCGACCTGAAGATATCCCCGAAAGACGGGGCGATGATGACGTCGAATCCATAGTCCTGAAGTGCCCAAGCAGCATGTTCGCGAGACGACCCGCAGCCGAAGTTGCGTCCTGCGAGCAATATCCGGGCTCCGGCGTACTGGGGCTGATTCAGCTCGAAGCCCGCTCGTTCGCTGCCGTCCTCCGCGAAGCGCCAGTCGAAGAACGCGTACCGCCCGTACCCCGTGCGCTCGATCCGCTTCAGAAACTGCTTCGGGATGATCTGGTCGGTATCCACGTCGGGGCGGTCGAGCACCGCTACACGACCAGCGACGTTGGAGATCGCCTTCATGCCGGCACCGACCCGTCCGGGAGCGAGCGTACGTCGACGAAGTGCCCATGCAGCGCGGCTGCAGCAGCCATCTGCGGGCTCACGAGGTGTGTCCGGCCGCCACGGCCCTGACGGCCCTCGAAGTTGCGGTTCGATGTCGAAGCGCAACGCTCACCGGGCGCAAGCACGTCGGGGTTCATGCCGAGACACATGGAGCAGCCCGCGAGTCGCCACTCGAAGCCGGCATCGAGGAAGAGGCGGTCGAGGCCCTCCTCCTCTGCCTGCCGTCGCACTTGCGCCGACCCCGGCACCACGAGCGCGGTGACGCGGCGGTCGACTGTGCGACCGCGAACGATCGCTGCCGCGGCGCGGAGGTCTTCGATCCGCGAGTTCGTGCAGGAGCCGATGAAGACGCGGTCGATGAGTATCTCCTCGATCGCCTGGCCCGGACGCAAGCCCATGTACTCGAGCGCCCGCTCACCGGCGATCCGGTCGTCGGGGTCGCTGAACGTGGAAGGATCTGGCACGGTGCCGGTAACAGGCACGACCATGCCGGGATTCGTCCCCCACGTCACCTGAGGCACGAGCTCGGCGAGATCGACGACGACGTGTGTGTCGTACACGGCATCAGAATCGGAGCGGAGGGAGCTCCAGTCGGTGACCGCCCGCTGCCACGCATCTCCTCGCGGAGCGCTGGGCCTACCTTCGAGGTAGGCGAATGTGGTGTCGTCCGGGGCGATCATGCCGGCGCGGGCACCCCACTCGATCGTCATGTTGCAGATCGTCATTCGCTGTTCCATCGACAGGTTGCGAACTGCCTCGCCCGCGTATTCGACGACGTAGCCGACGCCACCGTCGACACCGATCTGGCCGATCGCGCCGAGAATCATGTCCTTCGCGGTCAAGCCGGACGGAAGGCTGCCGGTGAACTCGAGCAGCATCGTCTTCGGTCGCTGTTGATTCAAGGTCTGCGTCGCGAGCACGTGCTCGACCTCGGAGGTGCCGATACCGAAGGCAAGTGCGCCGAACGCGCCGTGGGTCGAGGTGTGGCTATCGCCGCACACGATCGTCTTCCCGGGCTGCGTCAACCCGAGCTCGGGCCCGATGACGTGCACGATTCCCTCGCGGCCCGAGCCGGTACCGTAGAGCGCGATGCCGAACTCCTGGCAGTTCGTCCGCAGTGCATCGAGTTGTGCCTTGGCCAGCGGATCGGTCACAGGGCCTGGCAGCGTCGGCACGTTGTGGTCCATCGTCGCGACGGTCAGCTCCGGTCGCCGCACAGGTCGGCCCGCGAGCCGCAACCCTTCGAACGCCTGCGGCGAAGTGACCTCGTGGACGAGATGGAGGTCGATGTAGAGCAGTACCGGCTCGCCGGGCTCGTCGCGGACGACATGACTATCCCAGACCTTCTCGAACAGGCTCCGGCCCGCCACTAGGACCTCGACTCGGTTAGGGTTGCTCGTCTGCCGCACGGGTGGGTCGAGCATTCACTCGCTCCCGGGACAGGCTGCGCGCGTCCCCTACGGGGCGTCCGGTTCAAGATGTCGCCACGGTACCTCAGGCGACCAGCACCTGGTCCACGAACGCGTCTGCGTCGGCCTCGATCATGATGGGATCGTAGGTGTGGGACACGGGGCCAGGCGTCTTCAACCCGTCGCCGGTGACGAGGAGGACCACTCGTGCGTCGCTCCCGACCCGTCCAGCGGCGACCGCTGCCTTCAGCGCCCCGAGTGTGACCCCGGTCGCCGTCTCGCCGAATACACCGGTCGATGCTGCGAGATCGGCCATGTTGGCGCCGATCTCGTCTTCGGCCACGGTATAGATCGCCCCGCCGGTCGAATGGGCGGTCGCCACCGCGAAGTCACCATCGGCAGGGTTGCCGATAGCGAGTGAGCGGGCAATGCTGGCGGGCCGAACAGGGACGACGCGTTGACCTTCGCGGAATGCGACCGCCACTGGTTCGCAGCCGGCCGCCTGACCACCGAAGAGAGCAGGGGTGGGTCCGTCGACGAGGCCCAGAGCAGCGAGCTCGTCGAATCCTTGCCCGACCTTGTGAAATAGCGCACCCGATGCGATGGGAATCGCGACCGCATCCGGGGTCTCCCAGCCGAGCTGCTCGGCGATCTCATAGGCGAGCGTTTTCGAGCCCTCGGCGTAGTACGACCGCAAGTTGACGTTGACGAACCCCCACGGCAACTCGAATGACAGCTCGACCGACAGCCGCGAGCAGTGGTCGTACGTTCCGTTGACCGTGTAGATGCGAGGGCCGTAGACGGCTGCGGCTGCAAGCTTCTCGGGCTCGAGGTCGCTCGGGACGAAGACAGCCGCCCCGAGGCCCTCCGCGGCCGCCCGCGCTGCGACAGCACCGGCGAGATTGCCCGTCGAGGAGCATGACAACGTATCGAACCCGAGTTCCTGCGCCTTGCGGGCGGCGACAGCGACGACACGGTCCTTGAAGGAGTGCGTCGGGTTCGCGGTGTCGAGCTTGAGCCAGAGCTCACCGATGCCGAGCTCCTCAGCGAGGCGCGGCGCCGTAACAAGCGGCGTCATTCCTGGTGCGAGCCGCGCGTCAGAAGGCGCTTCGACCGGGAGCAGATCTGCGTAGCGCCAGATCGACGAGGGACCTGACTCGATCGAGGCGCGGCTCACCGTCGCGCGAAGGGCGTTCCAATCGTAGGTCGGATCGAGTGGCCCGAAGCACTGCGAGCACGTGCCTGTCGCCTCGAGCGGATGCTCGGTCGCGCAGACGCGGCAGCAAAGGGAAAGTGCGGGCATTGGGTAGAACCTCCTGGTCGTCGCTCGACATCCATCCGGGTTTGGCACCGTCGCCCGATATATGGGGCAGGTTGCCGAGGCGTCGCAGGGCCGGTCCCTCAGCCTCTCTTGATGCGGAGCGAGACGGATCCCGCGCCGTCGTGAAGCCTAGCGGATTCGACGATTGCGGTGTGGTGCGTCTGCGACGACGTCGCGGAGGCCGAGGACAGCCACGGCGTGGCCGCGTGCGTTGACAATCGGAAGGTGATGGATGTCGTTGTCCGTCATCAGGGTTGCGGCAGTGAGGGGGCTTGCTTCCTCCCGGATCGTGATCGGGTCTGCGGTCATCCACGAGCGGACGCGTGCCTCGCTCGAATGAACCCGGCTTGCGACGGCATCCAGCATGTCGCGTGACGTGATGATCCCGACCGTCCGGCCGTACTCGGCGACAAGTGCGGACCCGACCTCGAGCTCTCGCATTCGCTCTGCGACCTCACCCAGCGTGTCTTCCGGGGCGACGACGAGGAGCGAACCGGTGGAAAGCTCGGCCAGCGTGGTTTCGGAGCCGGTCGTCTCCGGCGCTTCGGTCTCCAGAGGATCGCTGCTGGGTATCCGAGCTTCGGGATCGAGCTCGACGTGGATTGGCACGCCACGTGACTCGTCAACCGCGATGTCTGCCGGGCTGTCGCCGTCGAGCGCGAGAAGCAGCGGCCCCAGGTAGTGCCCCGCGATCTTCGCCGGGGGCCACCAGAGCTCGTCGAGACTCACAACAGGGGTGTCGTCGGAATGCGAGAGATCGTGGCGCATGAACTGGGGCGAGGAGCCTGTGAGCAACATTCCCCGGAGCACGGGCCGAAACGGCTGCGGGACCAGATCGACCCCGGCCGCGAACGCAATTGCCTGGGCAGCCACGTCCGCCTGCTGCGCTGCGATCCCTCCCTGTTTCACGGGGAACGCCGTCACATCTCCCGCAGCGAAGATCCCGGGCAGATTCTCGACCTGGCAATGGAGATCGATCGGGACGAAGCCCTGGCGGGTCTGAGGCAGTCCGGCGATGCGAGCACCCTCGAGTCGCGGCAGCGCTACGACCCGGTCGACGGGCAGAACCTCACCAGAGGCGAGCACCAGTTCGCCGCCACGGAACGCACTCGCCCGTGTTTGGGTGCGAAGCACGATCTCGTTCTGTTTCAGAAGCCTGAACGTCGCATCGCTGGCCTCCTGCCCGAACAGCTCGAGTGGTGCTTTCTCCGGGGTCGTGATCATGATCGAGACATCTCGGATCCCGCGTTCCGCGAACCAGGAGGAGGTCAGCAGCGCAAGCTCGTAGAGCGGGAGACTCCAGACGGCACCACCCGGTAGGCAGAAGGCGATGCTCCCGAAGGACCCCGACTCGGCATCGGCGAGCAGTGCCGAGAGGTGCTCGGTATCGGCCGGTCCGCGAAAGGTGATGGCTCCGTCGACGGCGGGTTTCGGGACAGTGCCGCAGGCAACGAGCAGATAGTCGAACTCGAGAACGGAGCCGGCCGCCGTGCGGGCCACCCGCGCCTCGACATCGACTGCAGTCACCGTCCCGAGAGTGAGAGACGCTCCGGCGCGCGCGGCGAGATCCCCGAGGTCATAGCTGCGCGGCTCGCCGAGCGCGAACGGCTGGGCGACGGCAAGAGGGCGGTAGAAGAATCGCGGCTCGGGAGCAACGATCTCGACGCCGAGACGTGAACCGGCGAGCGCCTGGAGGGCGAGCGCGGCTTCAAGGGCGGCGACGCCGCCCCCGACGATCACAACTCGCTGCTCGTGATCGGTCACATCGCCTTTCGATCCGCTGGACTCTATTGCACGGTGAGCACGTCGCAATGGGCCTTGCGCTTCACGGCGCCGCTGACGCTGAGGCCGAGGATGTCCGAGATGAGACTCGGTTGCCTCGTGCCGACGATGATCAGATCTGCCTTCCAGGTGTCTGCCAGCTCGACGATCGCCGTGGCCGGGTCGCCGATCACTATCTCGAACTGACCCTCGATACCTCGCTCGGCGAGGTAGGCCTTCGCGTGGTCGAGTTCCTCGCGATGGCGCTCCGGCGGGTCGACCGGATCGATACCACCCATCTCGCGCGTTCCGACGAGTACCGGTGCAACGCTCGTCACGATCACTTTGGAGCCGAAGGCAGCCGCCAGGTCTGCGGCACGGTCAAGCGCGTGCAGCGCCGGCTCAGTCTCGTCAAATCCGACAACGATGGTCTTCATGATGCTCTCCTCGCCGCGAGCCCGTCGTGAGCCCGCTCTTGCTGACGCCTCCAGCTTAACCCGCTTTCACTGACGCTTCCAGCTTGCGGTAAGCCGGCGCGAGGGGCATCGGTGAGAAACCGACGGTTCGTGCGGCCAAATACGGAGCAGGTTGCTGCTCGGGGGAAATCCGTCTGTTTGACACCCGCAAGAGTGCGACCCTATGGTGGCGTCGAATCGATCGAGGAGGTCAGGCGTGGTGCGTCTTGCCGGCAAAGCAGCAGTCGTGACCGGTACTTCGAGAGGGCTTGGGCGCGAGATCGTGCTTGCCTTCGCGGCCGAGGGAGCGCGCGTTGTCGCCCTCTCCCGCGACGCCGAAGCCGGCTCGAGGGTCGTTGCCGAGGCGAATGCTGCGGGCGGGGTCACGGTCTTCGAGCAAGGCGATGTGACGTCCGAGGCCGACATCGTGCGCGCGATCACCCGCTGTGAGGGCGAGTTCGGGAGCCTCGACGTGCTCGTCAACAACGCCGGCATCCTCGGCGAAGGGCGACTGCACGAGACGACGAACGAGCAGTGGGACAGGCTTGTCGCCGTGCACATGACCGGCACCTTCTGGGGCTGCAAGCACGCCGTGACAGCAATGCGTGCCGCGGGCCGGCCGGGTGCGATCGTGAACATCGGCTCGATCCTGTCGTTCACGGGCGACGGGTACCTCGCGGCCTACACAGCCATGAAATCAGGCATTCTCGGCCTGACGAAGGCGATCGCGATCGACTATGCCGCAGACGGGATCCGGTGTAACTGCGTCTGCCCAGGAGACATGGAGACCCCCATGATCGAGGAGTACTTCGCGGGCACGGAAGATGCGACCTCGGCACGCGACGAGATGGAATCTGCCTACCCGGGCAAGCGCATCGCACATCCGCGAGAGGTGGCCGCGGCCGTCGTCTACCTCGCGTCGGAGGAAGCGTCGTTCGTCAGCGGGACGTCGCTCGTTGTCGATGGAGGCCTGCTTGCGAAGACGTACTAGTGACCTGGGTCACCGTGGGCAGCGGCGCGAGCCGGCTCATGATTGAACGCCTCCAGCACCGCTGCCCGGATCGCATCAGCTCGGCTGTTGCACGATCCTGATGTACGGCTTGGGTGACTCCCAGCCGTCCGGCCAGATCTCCTTCGCCTCGTCGTTCGAGACGGAACCGGCGATGATCACGTCCTCGCCGTCCTTCCAGTTGACGGGTGTCGCCACGCGATGCTTCGCCGTCAGTTGCAGCGAGTCGATCACCCGGAGCACCTCGTCGAAGTTCCGGCCGGTGGTCATCGGGTAGACGAGGATCAGCTTCACCTTTTTGTCCGGGCCGATCACGAAGACGTTGCGCACCGTCTGGTTGTCCGCGGCGGTGCGATCGGCCGGGTCACCGCTGACGTCGGCACCGAGCATTCCGTACAGGCGCGAAACGTTGAAATCGACATCTCCGATCAGCGGGTAGTTCGGCGCCGTCCCCTGCGTCTCCTCGATGTCGGCGGCCCACGAGGCGTGCTTGTCGATCGGGTCGACCGAGAGGCCGATGATCTTCACGTTCCTCCGGTCGAAGTCGGGCTTGATCTTCGCCATGTAGCCGAGCTCCGTCGTGCAGACCGGGGTGAAGTCCTTCGGGTGCGAGAACAGAACCGCCCACGAGTCACCGATCCACTCGTGGAAGCTGATCGGTCCTTCGGTGGTCTGCGCCTGGAAATCGGGCGCGATGTCTCCGAGCTGCAACGTCATTCTCGTCCTCCTGGATCTCTAGCGCGTGCGCCTATCGCACGCAATTCGCTTTGCCGGCCAGGCCAGCCTATGGTTGAGGCCCATGACCTACAAGCATTACTTCAAGAAGTAAAGCAATAACGGCCGCGCTACGCGGACTCGTACCGCGAGAGAGTCACCGCTCCGTGCGAGGCAGACGAGACGAGCGTGGCGTAGTTCGCGAGCACGCCACGGCGGTAGCGGGGCTCGGGCTCCACCCAATCCGCTAGTCGCTCGGCGATTTCTGCATCGGAGAGCTCGACGTTCAGTTCGTGGTGCTCGACGTCCACGACGACGATGTCGCCTTCCCGCAGGGCGGCGAGCGGGCCGCCTCTCGACGCTTCAGGCGTGACGTGGCCGATCATGAAGCCGTGCGTTGCGCCGGAGAATCGCCCGTCGGTGACGAGTGCGACGGAGTCGGAGAGCCCCTCTCCGACGATTGCTCCCGTGACGTGAAGCATCTCGCGCATGCCGGGACCGCCGTGTGGGCCTTCGTATCGGATCACGACGACATCTCCCGGGACGATCGCACCGGCTTTCACGGCGGCGAACGTCTCCTCTTCGGAGTCGAACACGCGGGCGGGGCCACGGTGCAGGGTCCGGTCGTGCCCGGCAAGCTTGACCGCGCACCCGTCGGGCGCAAGGTTGCCGTAGAGCACGGCAACGCCTCCCCGTGCTTTCAGCGGCGTCTCGATCGGGACGACGACGGTCTGGCCCTCTGTCTCGATCGCAGCGTCGGCGATCTCGCCGAACGTGCGTCCGTCGACCGTCCGCGCGTCCTCGTGCAGCAGGCCCGCCTTCTTGAGTTCACGCGCGACGAGGCCGACACCGCCGGCGTTGTACATGTCGTTCGCGTGCCAGCGTCCCCACGGTTTCATGTCGGCGATGATCGGCGTCCGCTGCGAGATGCGCTCGAAGTCGTCGATCGTGAACTCGATTCCAAAGTCGCGTGCGATTGCGACGAGGTGCAGCACGGCGTTCGTCGATCCGCCGGTCGCCGCGACACACGCAACAGCATTCTCGAATGAGTCCTTCGTCACGAGAGATCGGGGTGTGACGTTGTCGCGCACGAGCTGCACTGCGAGGAGCCCGGCTTCGTAGGCCGCCTCTTCCTTGCCTCTGTGCATCGCCGGAATCCCGTTCGCCCCGAAGGGCGACAGTCCGAGGAAGTCGAGAATCGAGGACATCGTGTTTGCAGTGAACTGTCCGCCGCACGCCCCCGCGCCCGGACAGGCCACCGACTCGAGCTCATGGAGCTCCTCGTCGCTCATCTTCCCCGCGGCGTGGGCGCCGATGCCCTCGTAGACATCGCCGATCGACACCTCTCGCTGCCGGTAGAGCCCCGGCGCGATCGAGCCGGAGTAGTAGAGAACGGAAGGGATGTCGAGCCGCCCGACCGCCATCGCCGCGCCGGGATTCGTCTTGTCGCAGGCGACCAGCTGGACGAGCCCGTCGAACAGGTGCCCGCGGGCAACGAGCTCGATCGAGTCGGCGATCACCTCGCGTGAAACAAGTGAGGCGCGCATCCCGGACGTCCCCATCGAGACGCCGTCGGAGACGGCAATCGTGTTGAACTCCATCGGCGTGCCGCCTCCGTCGCGGATGCCGCGCTTCACATGGACCGCCAGATCACGCTGATTGAGATTGCATGGCATCGTCTCGATCCAGGTCGTGCCGACACCGACGATCGGCTTCGCGAGATCCTCGTCGGTGAAGCCCGTCGCCTTGAGCATCGAACGGGCGCCGGCCCGGTCGGGGCCGTCGGTGAGCGCAGCGCTGTGGCGCTTGGCAGGATCGGAAGGACGATCGTACGGTGTGGTCAAGGAGTTCCTTTCTCGATTGGGAAGGTGTCACGGCGGCACCATTCGCTGAACGACCCTGGGTAGAGACGAGTGTCGTTGCGACCTGCGAGGACGAGCTTCTGTACGACGACACAGGCGGTCACGCCAGATCCGCAGTACGCGACGATCTCAGCCGGATCGGTCGCACCGGCGGGCAGCTCGTCTTCGAAATAGACATTGATCGCCCCCGGAATCCGGCCGGCGACAGGGTCGAGGGGCTCGACCTCGCCGAGCCAGCGCTCACGGCTACGCGCGTCGTACAGCGCCAGACGAGGGTCTTCGAGCCGGGCGAGGATCTCCTCAGCCGCGACCGTGTCGTCGGTGCGTCTTCGCGCTTTGAAGTCACCGGGCGGAGATCGGACGTCCTCTGTCGAAAGCGGCCCGACGTAGTCGGCGAAGTCGAGGGTTCCGGCCGCATCGTGCCCGACATGGCGTAACAGCCACCAGCACCGCGCCGCCCAGCCACTCCCATCGTCGATCGCGAGCACGAACGATTTCGGCCCGATTCCTACGCGGGCGAACACGTTCTCGAGTTGCCGGTCGCTAGGCAGCGGGTGTCGTCCTCCCACGGCTGCGTCCGGCCCGATCGCGGAGAGATCGGTCGCCGGATCGACGTGGACGGCTCCAGGGATATGCCCGGTCTCGTAGGCAGCTCGGGGCCGTACGTCGACGAGCATCGTGGTCACAGCGCCCCTCGCGGCGCGACCTCGAGGTCGCGCACCAGGGAATCAGGAAACCGCAGTCGAAGGTCGGCTGCGCAGGCGCTACGGTCAGAGGCCCAGGCGATCACAGTCGGGCCCGACCCCGAGAGGGTTGCTCCGGCGCAGCCTGTTGGGAGATTCGAGCGCACTGCGTCGAGTACCTCGGATGGACGGTAGGGCTCGTGGAGCCAATCGTCGAGCGCGGCAGCGAAGAGAGCGGCATCGCCGCTCGCCGCACCGGCCCCGAGAAGGGCCGCCCGGCCCGCACTCGCTGCGGCTTCGGCGTGAGGAACGGTCGCCGGCAGAGCTCCGCGCGAGGTTACGGTCGACGTCCGCTCACGAGGGATGACGGCGATTGCGTCGAGCGGGAGACTCTCCGCGATCCGGGCGATCTTTCCGTCCCACGCTAGGGTCAGGCCGCCGAGGAGCGCAGCACCCAGGTTGTCGGCATGCGGCTCGAGCGTGAGGCCGACCGCCAGCAACTCCTCGGCGCTTGCGCCAGGGGCCGCCGCCACGAGCCCGAGGGCGATCGCCGCGGCGGAGGAGCCGAGCCCACGCTCGAGTGGGATCCTGTTGACGAAGTGGAACCTCTTACCGGCAGGGTCTGCGAGCAGGGCGTACGCGCGAACAGCGAGGTTGTCGCTGTCGGTTGCGAGCTCCAAGGCGCCTTCGCCTTCGACGACGACGCCTGAGCCGTCTGTCACCTCGAGGTCGTTCCAGAGGTCGAATGCGACGGCGGCGGTATCGAAGCCGGCCCCGATGTTGGCCGAGGTCGCAGGCGCACGAACGATCATCTGCGCGCGGCTGCGGCGATGGCGTCGGGATCGGCGTCGACCGGTTCGAGCGCAGGCGCGTAGCGGGCGGCGTTCTCGGTGTCCTTCAATCCGTGCCCGGTGATCGTGACCGCGAGTCGCTCGCCCGGAATGGCGCCACGGCGGATCGCCGCGAGACCGGCCGCCGACGATGGTTCGCAGAAGAGGCCCTCGACAGCCGCAAGCTCGCGCCAGGCTGCGACGATCTCCTCGTCGGATACAGCCACGATGGTGGCGCCCGACGCTCGCACGCTGTCGGCGTGGACCGGGTCGCCGATCCGGATCGCAGAGGCCAGAGTCGTGGGTCGGTGAACGGCCTCCACCGAGAAGATCGGCGTCATGAGTTCCAGCTCGGCTATCCCCGCAGCGTACGCGGACGTGTTGCCGCCGCCGCCATACGGGATCACGAATGCATCCGGGGCGCCGCCGAGCTCTTCGACGATCTCGAACACGGCTGTCTTTTGCCCTTCGCGGCGGTTGGGGTTGACGGAGTTGACGAGAACGTGGGTACCGCGTCGCGCAAGCTCCCGTGCGGCAGCGAGCGCCTCGTCGAAGTCACCACGGACTTCGAGAACCTTGGCTCCGAGCATCCGCGTCTGGGCCACCTTGGCGCCGGCGACGGCGCCTTGAGGTGTCAACACGAGTGCAGGGATGCCGGCCCGGGCCGCGTATGCCGCCGCTGACGCGGCGGTGTTCCCCGTCGAGGCACAGATGACCGCGTCGGCGCCCTCTTCCACTGCTTTCGAGACGGCAACGGTCATCCCGCGGTCCTTGTAGGAGCCCGTCGGGTTCGACGCCTCCCACTTGAGCCACAGCTCGACGCCGAGGAGCTCCGACAGGCGCGGTGCTGGGAGGAGCGGTGTCGAGCCCTCGCCGAGCGAGATCACGGGTGTGCCCAGGCTCACGGGCAGACTCGAGCGATACCGTTCGATCAGAGGAATGGTCATGCCCAGCCGAGCTCCGCGACGCCCCGACCGGAGATGACGGGCATTGCGCTCGCCTCCCCTCGCGACTCCGGCAGCGCCCGGATCGCGGCCAGGGCAGCACTCACGTGACCAGCCGCAGCCTCGTGCGTGACGATGTGCAGAACGGCGTGGCCGTCGCCCTGCTGCTGGACGAGCTGCGCCACGGAGACGTTCTCTGTTGCGAGCTCCTGCGCGATCCGGGCGAGCACGCCTGCACGATCCTCGACCTCGAGGCGTAGATAGAAGGGCGAAGCGAGCTCGCCCGGAGGGAGGCGATCGAGGTTCCTCCAGACGGGATCGTTCTGGAGAAAGCCGGTTCCCGTCGTCCCGACGATGGAGACCATGTCGGCCACGACGGCAGATGCTGTCTCGAGCCCCCCCGCCCCTGGCCCTTCGAGCGTGATCTCGCGTATGGCGTCTCCCTGGAGCATCACCGCGTTGAACGCCCCTTCGACCGCCGCCAATGGGTGGTGGCCGTCGACGAAGGCCGGGCCGACGCGCACGTCGACCCGATCGCCGACGAGGCTCGCTCGGCCGATCAGCTTCACGTGCATGTCCAGCGCCCGGGCGGCAGCAACGTGGTCCAGCGTGACTCCTTCGATCCCTTCGACGTCGACCCAGTCGAGAGGCACGCGTGTCCCGAACGCAACCGTTGCCAGGATCGCCGTTTTCGCTGCGGCGTCGAGCCCGCCGACGTCCTCGGTTGGATCGGCTTCTGCGAACCCGAGCCGCTGCGCCTCTGCGAGGGCGTCACCGTACGAGCGGCCCTCCTCCATCGCGGAGAGGATGAAGTTGGTCGTTCCGTTGACGATCCCGAGGACGCGATGCACGTTCGTGACGACGAGCGACTCGCGCAGGAGCTTGATCACCGGAATTGCGGCACACACTGACGCCTCGAACCGGAGCTGTACTCCACCTGCGGCTGCTGCCTCGAACAGCTCAGCACCACGGCGTGCGACGAGCTGTTTGTTCGCAGTTACCACTGGACGTCCTGAGCGGAGAAGTTCGAGGACATAGCCTCCGGCCGGATCGACGCCGCCCATGACCTCCGCGACGACCTGTACAGACTCGTCGGCGAGGATCGCTCGGATGTCATCCGTGAGGACACCGGGCTCGGGCGAGAACGCGCGCGCCTTGCTCGTGTCACGGACGAGCGCGTGGGTGACCCGTAGCCGGTGCCCTGTCGCCCGCTCGATCTCGTCGGCTGACTCCTCGAGGAGTCGGTGCACTGCGGCGCCGACGGTCCCGTATCCGAGGAGCGCTACCGGAACGTCGACTGATGCCACAGGACTACTGCTCCCCACCGGTCGTCAGCATCAGTGCTCCCCGGCTCTGTGCATGAGGCCGCGGAGCTCCGCGCCGACTGTTTCGAGCTGGGACTGCGCGGCCTCGGCGCGCATCGCCTTCAGGCGCACCTCGTTGTTGTCCATGTCCTCCACCCATTCGCGGGCGAACGCACCGGACTGGATGTCGTCCAGGATCCCCTTCATCTCCTCGCGCACATGCTCATCGATGACGCGCTTGCCGCGGGTGTAGTCACCGAACTCGGCTGTGTCGGAGATCGAGTAGCGCATACCGGCAAGCCCGTTCTCCCACATCAGATCGACGATCAGTTTCAGCTCGTGGAGGCACTCGTAGTACGCGATCTCGGGTGCGTACCCGGCTTCGACGAGCGTCTCGAAGCCGGCTCGGACGAGCTCGGACGTACCTCCGCAGAGCACCGCCTGCTCGCCGAAGAGGTCCGTCTCCGTCTCCTCCTTGAACGTCGTCTCGAGAATTCCGGCCCGCCCAGCGCCGATCCCGATCGCGTACGCTAGGGCGAGCTCACGCGCGCCGCCCGACGGATCCTGCTCGACTGCGATCAGCGCGGGCGTTCCGTACCCCTCGGTGAAGAGCCGCCGCACGACATGGCCCGGCCCCTTGGGGGCGACCATGATCACGTCGTGGCCCTCAGCCGGCGCAATGCGCTCGTAGAGGATGTTGAAGCCGTGCGCGAACAACACGGCAGCACCAGGAGCGAGGTTGGGCTCGATGTCGTCTTCGAAGACCTGCGGTTGCACCTGGTCGGGCAGCAGGATCGCTACGAGCTGGGCACCGGTGACCGCCTCGGCAATCGTGCGAACAGCCAGGCCGGTTGCTTCTGCCTCCCCCCACGACGCCGAGCCCTCGCGGAGACCGACCTCGACCTCGATGCCCGAATCCCGGAGGTTGAGCGCATGGGCGTGGCCCTGGCTCCCGTAGCCGATGACCGCAACCTTGCCGTCGAGCAGGCCGAGGTTGCCATCGCGGAGAATCGTCGCCATTCCTAATTGTCCCTTCGTCGTGGTCGGTGAGAACGATCGGCGGTCAGTTGATCGCCGACAGTCGGCGGGCCTGCTTCTTGGCCGAGGCGCGAGCAATACCGACGCGGCCGGTTCGGACGAGCTCCTGGATGCCGTGTGGCCGGGCGAGCTCCTGGAAAGCATCGAGCTCCTCGGGGGTCCCGGTGAGCTCGAACGTGACGGAGTCGGCCCCGAGATCGACGACGCGTCCCTTGAATGCCTCGGAGGTCGCAATCAGCTCCGCCCGGCGGTCAGGGCCCGCGTTGACCTTGAGGAGCAGCAGTTCGCGCTCGACGGCCTCTTCGGGGGCGAGCTCGGTGACACGGAGCACGTTGACGAGCTTGTGGATCTGCTTCTCGATCTGCTCGAGCGTGTGGTATTCGCAGTCGACGCGAAGCGTGATGCACGAGACTCCTGTGCGCTCGGTCGGCCCGACCGCAAGGGAGTCGATGTTGAACCCGCGACGCGCAAACATCGTTGCGATGCGAGCAAGCGCGCCGGGCTTGTCCTCTACGAGCACGGAGAGCGTGTGTTTCACGGCGTCGCCTCGACAGGCTCCTCGTACTCGACCATATCGATCGCCGCGGCGCCGGCAGGGATCATCGGGAAGCACTGCTCGGCGGGATCGACTCGACAGTCGATCACGACCGTGCGGTTGAGTGACAGCGCCTCTCGGAGGGCCGGCTCGACCTCGGCTTCTGACTCGATCCGCATGCCGACACCACCATAGGCCTCGGCGAGCTTGACGTAGTCGGGCACGTCTGCGCCAAGCCCGACGTGCGAGCGGCGGCCGTCGAAGAACATGTCCTGCCACTGCGTCACCATGCCCAGGTAGCCGTTGTTCACGAGCACGACGACGATCGGGAGGTCGTCGATCACGGCCGTCGTGAGCTCCTGGGCCGTCATCTGGAAGCAGCCGTCGCCGTCGACGCACACGACCGTTGCTTCCGGCCGCGCGGCCTTTGCCCCAATGGCGGCTGGAATGCCGTATCCCATCGTCCCGAGGCCACCCGAGGTGATGAACGTGCGCGGGCGCTCGCAGAGGAGATACTGCATCGCCCACATCTGGTGTTGGCCGACTCCTGTCGTGAAGATGACATCCTCGCCTGCAGTGAGCTCCTGGAGGGTCTCGAGCAACTTCTGTGGCTTCAGCCACTCGTCGCTCGTGCCGTAGCGGAGCGGAAACTCGTCCCGCAGCTCCTCGAGCTTCTGCACCCACGCCTCTGGTGCGGGCACGCCGGCGGTGCGATGCTTGCCGACCGCCGTCGCCAGCTCCGCAACGGCCTTCTTCAGCGGGCCGACGACGGGGATATCCGCATCCCGCAGCTTCGAGATCTCCGCGGGGTCGATGTCGAGGTGAATGACAGTCGCACCGGGTGCGAACGCCGAGAGCTTGCCGGTGACGCGGTCGTCGAACCGCGACCCGATCGCGACGAGCACATCGCAGGTGTTCATCGCGATGTTCGACCATTTCGTGCCGTGCATGCCGGGCCACCCGAAGAACAGCGGGTGCGTCTCCGGGAAGGCACCCTTTCCCATCAGGGTCGTGATCACAGGTAGCCCGCCGACTTCGGCCAGCGCCAGTAGTTCGTCGCAGGCCTCGCCGTTGATCGTGCCGCCGCCGACGTACAACACCGGCTTCTCGGCTCGCGCGATCCGCGCGGCTGCGTCGCGGATCTGGAGCGGGTGGACCTTGCGCGGTGGTCGCCAGCCGGGCAGATCGACCGTGTCCGGGTAGTTGAAGTCGAGCTCGGCCTCCTGGATGTCACGCGGAACATCGACGAGGACAGGGCCGCAGCGGCCGGTGCGCGCAACGTGGAACGCTGCCTTCATCACCGCCGGGATCTCCCTCACGTCCTGGACGAGCCAGGAGTGCTTGACGATCGGCATCGTGATGCCCGTGATATCGCACTCCTGGAACGCGTCGGTTCCGATCAAGGTCGAGCGCACCTGGCCCGTGATGCAGACGAGTGGGGTCGAGTCCATCCAGGCGTCGGCAATCGGCGTCACCAGATTGGTGGCGCCCGGACCGGACGTCGCGATGGCGACCCCCACCCGGCCGGAGGCCCGCGCGTAGCCCTGCGCCATGTGACCCGCGCCCTGTTCGTGGCGGGCGAGGACGTGCCGCACGGTGGTGCCGCGAGCCATGGCGTCATAGGTCGGCATGATCGCGCCGCCGGGGATCCCGAACATCACATCGACACCCTCGGCCTCCAGCGAGCGAAGGATCGCATCGGCTCCTGTCATCCTCATCTGCTGTCCTTCGATCTCACGGTGCTTCGTCCCTTCTCCGACCGCCAGGAGGCGATCCGGTGCTGTAATCCGTCGCCCTCTGCCCTGCTCCTGCCGGGTGCGTGAGCGACATCTCCCTAGCGGGCGAGAATGTCAATGAGCTCGATGCCTACGCCGCGCGATGCCGCGAGGCGCGGATCGCTGTGGAGCATGGATACGGCGAGGCAGAGCATCGGCTTCGAAGCATGCCTGAACACGTGGAGGGCCGCAAGCCGGAGGCGTGCCAAGGTTCGGTCCCTTGTCGCATAGATGACCGAGTGAATGCATACTATGCAGCATGGTACGCGTTAGCATCGTCGGCGCAGCCGGCTACACCGGACAGGAAACCCTGGATCGGGTGCTCGGACACCCCCAGCTCGACCTCGTCGCGGTCGGCTCCGACTCGCTCGCGGGCGAGGCCGGAAGCGCGCTCGATCCGCGCCTCACCTCTGCCGCTATGCCGCCGTTCGTCACGAACGAGGCGGCTCTTGCCCACGAGGCGGACGTCACCATCATCTGTCTCTCTCATGAGGCGGCCGCTGCGGTCGAAGTGCCCGCGACGGGCGTTGTCGTCGACCTTTCGGGCGCACACCGCCTGCGTGAGGCTGCGAGCTACGAGGCCTGGTACGGCTTCGAGCATCCGAGGCCCGGCGAGCTCGGGGACTGGGTCTACGGTCTGCCCGAGCTCGTAGCGGAGACGGGACGGCTGGTTGCAAACCCGGGCTGCTACGCGACTGCCACGCTGCTCGCCCTTGCTCCCCTCAAGGACGCGATCGAGCCCGACGCCGTGTCTGTCGCCGGCCTGTCTGGAATGACGGGGGCCGGTCGCACGCTGAAGCCGACATCGCACTCCGGTGCGGTGCTGGAGAACGTCTCGCCGTACCGGGTCGGAATGCACCAGCATGTGCCGGAGATCGCTCAGCTGCTCGGCTTTCCGGTCTCCTTCACACCGCACCTCCTGCCCGTTCGCCGTGGGCTGATCGTGACGTGCAACGTGCGATCCACAGGGCCCGATCTCAGAGCGCTGCTCGAGGCTGCGTACGCAGGCAGTGCCGTGGTCACGGTGCTGCCGCAGGGCATCGCTCCCGAACTCTCGCGCGTGCAGCACACGGACAGAGCCGAGATCGGGATCTTCGACGACGGCTTCACGGATCGCACGATCGTCATCTGCGCCGAGGACAATCTCGGTAAGGGAGCGGCGGGGCAGGCGATCCAGAACGTCAACCGCGCCGTCGGGCTCGAGGAGACAGTTGGCCTCCGACTGGCCGGGGTGCTCGTCTGATGTCGGTCACAGCGGCGCAGGGGTTCGTGGCGAGCGGCGTTTCGGCAGGGATCAGGCCGTCGGGCAAGCCCGATGTCGCTGTCGTGCGGTCGGTGCCGCGTGCGGTCGGCGCCGCCTTGTGGACGACGAACCGCGTTCAGGCCGCTCCGGTAACGGTCTCGAAGCGTCACCTCGAGCTGGCGCAGCCGCAGGCGGTACTGATCAACGCAGGTGTCGCGAATGCTGCCACCGGAGCGCAGGGCGAGGCCGACGCTGTCCGCTCGGCCGGCGGCCTCGCGCACGATCTCGGGCTCGAGCTCGAAGAAGTCCTCGTGCTTTCCACCGGAGTGATCGGAGTGCCCCTCCCCGTGGAAAAGGTGCTGGCCGGCGCACGTGCAGCCGCCGGCGGCCTGACCCCCGAGGGCGGCGATGCGGCGGCGGAAGCGATCCTGACGACGGACTCCGGGCCCAAGATCGCTGTCGTCAGCGTCGGTGGCTTCACGGTCGGCGGAATGGCGAAGGGGGCGGGGATGATCCACCCGCGCCTCGCGACAATGCTCGTCGTGATCACCAGTGACTACCCGCTCGCCGAGGGCGAGGCGGAGGGCTTCCTGAGACCCGCCGTCGAACGGAGCTTCAACCGGATCTCCGTTGACGGCGACTGCTCCACGAACGATGCGGTGGTGCTTCTGGCCAACGGTGCGAGTGACGCAGTCCGTCATGACGGTCTGTTCGCCGAAGCACTGGGCGAGGTGTGCTCGGATCTTGCGAGGCAGGTCGTGGCCGACGGCGAAGGTGCGACGGTGGTGCTCGAAATCGGGGTGACCGGGGCGGCATCCGGGTCGGAGGCAGAGGCAATCGCCAGGCGCATCGCGACGTCCCCGCTCGTCAAGACCGCGGCGTTCGGCCACGACCCGAACTGGGGTCGCGTGCTGGCAGCGGCCGGCTCGGCACCGTCTGGAGACGGCTTCGCTCGACTCGAGACCGACCGGCTGACCGTCGCGTTCGACGGCGTGGCGGTGTTCGCCGAGGGCGTGCCGACGGGCTCGTCTCCCGAGCTGTCAGGCGCGGTCTGCAGGATCGATCTCGACCTCGGCCTCGGTGACGGTGCCGCGGGCTACCTCGCGTCAGATCTCACGTACGACTATGTTCGCATCAATGCGGAGTACACGACGTGAGCCGCATCGTCGTCAAGCTGGGAGGCCGGGTCGCCGCGGAGGCGGCCGCTGAGGCGATGGCGTTAAGAGCGCAGGGACACGATGTCGTCGTTGTGCACGGCGCGGGCCCACAGATCACGGCAGAGATGGAACGGCGAGGCATCGTTCCCACGTTCGTCGACGGGCGGCGGGTGACGACGACCGAGGTGCTACAGGTCGTTCGCGACTCGCTTGCCGACGTCAACAGCGCCGTTTGCTCGGCAATCGGTCCCGATGCGGTGTCGCTCTTCGGCGATGCGATCGGCCTCAGGGCGACGCAGGTGAAGGCGCTCGGGCTCGTTGGTGATCCCGCTCCTTCGGCTCCGCCGGCGGTGGAGGAAGCGCTTGCGATGGGGCGGATTCCGGTCATTGCGCCACTCGCGATGGGACTGACCGATCCGGTCTCCCTCAACGTGAACGCAGACGAGGCCGCCGCCGCTCTCGCTGTCGGTCTACGGGCGGAGAAGATCGTCTTCGTCAGCGATGTCCCCGGTGTTCTGATGGACGGGATCGTGATGGAGCAGATCGCGGTGGACGACGCCGACCGGATGCTCGGCGACGGCGTCTTCGAGGGAGGCATCGTGCCAAAGCTCGAGGCCGCCGTTGTCGCGCGGCGCGGCGGCGTCGACGCATCGATCGGCGCGACGGCGGTCGTCGCATGACACATGCCCCTCATCCGCAAGCGTCGGCAGCGGCACGTGACGCGGTACTCCCCACCTATGCCAGGCCCGATCTCACCATCGTCCGTGGAGAAGGCTGCCGGGTCTGGGACGACAGGGGGCGCGAGTATCTCGATTTCGTGGCCGGGATCGCGGTCGTCGGTCTCGGGCACTGCGCCTCGGCGCCACTCGCCGCGGCCCGCGATCAACTCGACCGTCTCTGGCATGTCTCGAACCTCTACTGGACCGAACCGATGGTGCGGCTCGCGGAGCTCCTCGCAGAGCGCTTCCAAGGCGGGCGCGCATTCTTTTGCAACTCCGGCGCCGAGGCGAACGAGGCGGCTCTCAAGATCGCCCGCAAGGCAACGGGCCGAACGCGGATCGTGGCCCTCGAAGGAGGGTTTCACGGCCGCACGCTCGGCGCGCTCTCGGCCACCGGTCAGCCGTCGAAATGGGAGGGCTTCGGTCCCCTCGTCCCCGGCGTCGCGTTCGCCCGCCCGAACGACATCGAATCCCTCGAGGCGGCGCTAGCGCCGGCGGCGGACACAGCGCTCCTGTTGCTCGAGCCCATCCTCGGGGAGGGTGGCGTGATCCCGCTCGAGCCAGAGTTCGCGCAGGCGGCGGCAGAGCTTGCCCTCGAGATCGGCGCACTCCTCTGCATCGACGAGGTGCAGGCCGGGATGGGTCGTACGGGCACGTTCTTCGCCCACGAGCAGCTCGGGATCAGACCAGATCTCGTCACTCTTGCGAAGGGAATCGCGAACGGCCTACCAATGGGCGCGCTCCTGGCCGGCGAGCGCGCTGCGCCCGGCTTCGTGCCCGGTGATCATGCGTCGACCTTCGGCGGCAATCCCGTCGTCGCCGCTGCCGCCGTCGCGGTCGTCGAGGCGATCGATGATGAGCTTCTCGCACACGTGCGTGAGCGTGGCGACCAGCTCGCACGAGGCCTCGAGGCGTTGCCCGCGGTCCGCGCGGTTCGCGGCCGAGGACTGCTCGTCGGCGCTCAGCTCGACCGTCCGGTCGGCCCGCTCGTCGATGCCTGCCGGGACGAGGGACTCCTCGTCCTCTCGGCGGGAGCGGATGTCTTGCGGCTGACGCCACCTCTCGTCGTCAGTGCCGATGACGTCACGAAGGCGCTCGAGACAATCGCAGGGGTGCTGGCGTCGTGAATCGTCGTGAACGTCAGGCCGCGATTCTGCGGCTCGTGCAGGACAGGGCCCTCTCGACCCAGTCCGAGCTCGTCCAGGCGCTCAGGGACGAGGGGCACGACGTCGTGCAGACGACCGTCTCTCGCGACGTGGCGGAGCTTGGCCTGATCAAGGTGCGTGCTCCCAGCGGGAGGCTGATCTATGCCGCCCCCGGGACGGGAGATGCCGACCGCCTTCGCGCGATCGGCGCTGCGATGCGGCGCTACGCCACCGGCATCGAAGCTGCAAGTAGCGGACTCGTCGTCGTGACGACGCCGTCCGGATATGCAAGTGCGCTGGCGCAGGCAATCGACGAAGGCGGGCATCCGTGCATTGCCGGGACGCTGGCAGGCGACAATACGATCTTCATCGCGGTGAAGACCGGGAGCTCGGCCTCCGACCTTCACGCAGAGCTCGCCGCTCACCTCGTGGACGGCCTCACGGGATGACACTGTGGTCGGGTCGGGTCGGTGGCACGCTCGATCCCGCCGTGTGGGAGTTTCTGCACGCCGACGATTCCGAGCTCCTCACGTACGACTGCGAGGCGACCTTCCAGCACGCCGAGCGACTGCATGCCGCCGGATTGCTCTCGGACGAGGAGCTCGCCGAGGCAGAAGCGCGCCTGGCCGAGATCGCCCAGGACCCCGCCGGCTATCTCGCAGAGGATGAGGATGTACACAGCGCCATCGAGCGTCAGCTGGGCGCTGTCGGCCTCAAGATCCATGCCGGTCGCTCACGGAATGACCAGGTTGCAGCCGCGTTCCGGCTCTACGTGCTCGACGCGTGCGCCGAGGCTCGCGAAGAGATCGAGGCATTGGCGCTCGTTGTGCTGTCGTTCGCCGAAGCCGAGGCCGACACGTTGCTGCCGGGCTACACCCACCTTCAGAGGGGACAGCCCGTGACGCTCGGCCACCACCTGCTGGCGTGGGTCGAGATGCTCGACCGCGACCGCGGGAGGTTCCGGGTGGCTGCCGAGGCGGCAGCGGAGAGTCCGCTCGGAGCAGGCGCACTAGCAGGTTCGACTCTCGGTCTTCCGAGCCCTCCGGATCAGATGCGGAACTCGATCGATGCTGTCGCGGACAGGGACTTCGCGCTCGACTATCTCTACGGCGTCGCCGTTCTCTATTCGCACCTGTCGCGAATCGGCGAGGAGATCGTCCTCTGGTCATCCGGTGAGTTCGGCTTCGCGAAGCTCCCCGAGAACGCGGCCACGGGTTCCTCGATGATGCCGCAGAAGCTGAACCCTGACGTCGCGGAGCTTGCTCGCGGCAAGGCGGGAACGGCAATCGGGCGCCTCACGGGCCTTCTTGCGACCGTCAAGGGCCTGCCGCTTGCGTATGACCGCGACTTGCAGGAGGACAAGGCCCCCGTGTTCGCGGCGCGAGCAGACACGCGTCTAGGGCTTCGGGCCATGACGGCGTTGATCGCTGGTCTCGAGGTCGACCGTGAGCGGATGGCACTCGCGGCTTCGGATCCACTCGTACTCGCGACCGATGCTGCTGAGGCTCTCGTTCGCGATGGCGTTCCGTTCCGTGAAGCGCACGATCGGGTAGCGGCGAGCGTCCGCGACGGCTCGTTCGTGCCGATCGGAACGGCGGCGGAGAGTGTCGCGGCCAGGGGTGCCCCCGGACCGGGCGGCGTCCGCGAGGCGCTCACAGAAGCGCGGCTCCGGTTCCGCCTGACCTCGTAAAGGGGCGACGCGCCGGGTCGGCCAAGACGGGACACGAACCGAGGGCGAGGCTTCGCCTCGCCGCTACGGATCGCCACCGCGTGTGACGAGAGCCGGGCTCTGTGGCGTAGAAAGGCTGACACCATTCGACGCCGGAGGAATCATGAAACGCATCGCACTCGCCGCTTCCCTGTTACTCGTCGCTGCCGCACTCGTCGGCGTTGCTCGCCCGGAGGGCGCACAAGCCGTTGACGGGCAGTCGCAGACCGGAGACTCGATCACGGTCTCGGGCAATGGCTCCGTCATCGCAGTCCCGACGATCGCCGTCGTCTCACTCGGGGTCGACACCCGCGCACCGAACGCCAAGTCCGCGCTCGCGGCCAACGCACGTGAGATGCAGCTTGTGATCGCCGCTGTCAAGGCAGCGGGCGGCCGTGACGTGCGGACGCAATCCGTTTCGCTGTCACAGGTGCTCAGCCAGAACGGCGAGCCGAACGGGTTTGCGGCCTCGAACGCCGTCTCGGCGACGGTGGACGTCGACCGGGCAGGAGCCGTCATCGACGCAGCCGTGAACGCAGGTGCGAACCAGGTCAACGGGCCCACGATGTCCGTCGCCGACCAGGGCAAGCTCTACCGGCAGGCGCTGAAGGCAGCAGTCGCCGATGCGCGCTTGAGTGCTGAGACCATTGCGGCCGCGTCGGGTCGCCCACTCGGCAAGGTCACCTCGGTTGTCGAGTCCGGCGGCGCGACCCCGGTACCGATGTTCGCGAAGGCGGCTGCATCCGACGCCGGTACGCCCATCGAGGCGGGGGTGCAAGAGACGACTGCGACCGTGACTGTCACGTTCGCTCTCGCCTAGGAGTTTCGGGTGGCCGGCGCAAGAGCCGGCCACCCGAGATCGGGATTCACATGTCGTCGGCCCCCGGAAGGGCTCCCACCGGTCGTGCGTGCGCATCACGAAGCCGCGACGACATCGTCTTCAGCATGTTGACGGCGAGCCGTGGGTCGTTCTGAAGCCGCTTCTCCACGGTCTTCTTGTCGACCTCGAGAACGCTCGCATCTCCGACCGCTCGGACCGTTGCCGACCGAACCTCATCCTCGAAGATCGCCATCTCGCCGAAGAACTCGCCTGCCTTGAGCGTGCGGAGCTGCTGGTCTTCGCCGTTCTCGCCCGTGTAGACGACTTCGACCTTTCCTGACTGGACCACGTACATGCTGTCACCGGAGGCACCCTGCTGAACGATCACCTCACGGTCGCTGAAATGCTTCCCGATCTGAACCGACTGCTCCGATCCGTAGCCGCCGGGAACAGGAATGTAGAACTCGGGGTAGCCCCACATGCCGTGCTCCGAGACGTCGAGGCCTTGCTGCTCGTCCTCCGCATCGGTGCGGATTCCGAACGTCACCTTGAACAGCAGCAGGATCAGGAACGAGACGGTGAACGTGAAGGCGCCCACCGCTGCGAGACCGAGGGCCTGAGTCCCGAGCTGGTGGAAGCCGCCGCCGTAGAAGAGGCCACCGCCACCGGTCTGGAGCTTGTCCGCCAATTCGGGTACCGCCAGGAACCCGAGCGACAGCGTGCCCCACACGCCCGACATGCCGTGGGCTGCGATCGCCCCGACCGGGTCGTCGAGCTTGATCTTCTCGACCAGGAGCGAGCCGAGGACGACGATGATGCCCGAGACGAAGCCGATCACGATCGCGGCCCACGGGGCAACGAATGCGCACGCCGCGGTGATCGCGACGAGTGCGGCTATGGCCCCGTTCAACATCATCGAGAGGTCTGGCTTCTTGACGACGATCCACGACGTCACGACGGCGCCGAGCACGCCCGCGGCAGCGGCGAGGTTCGTGTTCAGCGCCACGTAGGCGAAGAATCCGACGCCCCCGAAGTCCACCGACAGGGTCGAGCCCGGGTTGAAGCCGAACCAGCCGAACCAGAGGATGATCACGCCGAGGGTCGTGAACGCCATGTTGTGGCCGGGGATCGCGTTCGGCTTCATATCCGAGCCGAACTTGCCGATCCTCGGGCCGAGCAGAATCGCTCCCGCGAGCCCTGCAAGGGCGCCCTGGTAGTGGACGACCGTGGAGCCGGCAAAGTCCTGCATGCCGCGTTCGAACAGCCAGCCCTGGGGGCTCCAGATCCAGTGCGAGACGAGCGAGTAGATGAGCGTGAAGCACGCCCCGAACGCGAAGTAGACCCAAAGCTTGGTCCGTTCCGCCATCGCGCCCCACACGATTGCGAGCGAGACGGCCGCAAACGCGACCTCGAACAGGTAGCCGGCCGCCGCCGGGATCGCGCTGAACCACGAGTACGGCGCCTCGCCGATCGTGAGCAGCTCGTTGACCGACGGGAAGAAGCCCGAGCCACCGACGATGCCGTTACCGCCATCGCCGAAGGCCATCCCGAACCCGACCATGTAGTAGACGATCGAGGCGATCGCCAGGATGAGGACGTTCTTCGCGGCGATGTGGCCGACATTCTTCATGCGCGTCAGGCCGGCCTCGAGAAAGGCGAAACCTGCCTGCATGAAGATCACGAGGATCGCCGCGAGGATGACCCAGACAGTGCTGACTGCGAAGCCGACTTCCTTGAGACTCATACCGCCTCCACCTCCTCGAGCTTGTTTCCGGTCCGGTTGTGGGTGACACGGCCCACCGGCGATGACCAGCAGATGCCGTCTCCGGCCGACTGGCCGGTCCTGGCTGCGTCGACGATCGCTCCGATGACGGCATCGGCGATGTCGTCGGCAACGACGAACGTCATCAGGGCTTTCGGAAGAAACCGCGACTCGAACACGCGACCCCGGTACTCGTGCGTGATCCCCTTCTCGCGGCCATGACCGACGGCCTCGATCACTGTCACGCCGATATGCCCGGTAGCGGTTTCGACAGCCTCCATTACCGTTTCAACACGGTCACGAACGACGACCGCCTCGACTTTCATCATCTGCATGTCCTCCTCGCTGGACCAACAAAAAAGCCCCAGAGCTCGCAGGGAGCGCTGAGGCGTCATTGCCTTCCGGGGAGCCTTCATCGGCTCCGCCAGGGTCACACTGTAATGATTGTGGCGAGGTCCCGCAACCGGTACAGGGTCTCGGGACCCATTTTCGGATCCATGACCGACGTCAAGCTCACGCCGCGGCGCGCAGGCGGCGTTCGAGGTACATGCGCGTCTCGGTTGCGGGCATCGGCCGGGCAAAGTAGAACCCCTGCCCCAGCGCGCAACCGAGAGCGCGCAATGCATCACGTTGCTCGGCTGCCTCGATCCCCTCTGCAACGGTCTCGAGCCGGAGGGAGTCGCCGAGGCTCACGATCGCGGCTGCGAGACGACCGCTTTCTCCACGACCGACACGGTCGACGAACGGCTTTGCGATCTTGAGCATGTCGACCGGAAAGCGATGGAGATAGCTGAGGGACGAAAACCCGGTGCCGAAGTCGTCGATCGCGATACTGACCCCGATGTCCTTCAGACGTGCAAGACGCTGCACGGCGACCTCACCGTCCCCCATCAAGACACTTTCCGTCAACTCCAGCATGAGGTCGCCCGGACTGAGGCCGGAGCGGCCGAGGATCCCGCCAACCTCGGCCGGAAAGGTGTTGTCCTCGAGTTGATGACCCGAGATATTCACGCTGATGCGTAGCCGCTCGGCACCAGGAACGGTCCGCTGCCAGCCCGCGACAGCGTGACACGCCTGATCCAGCACCATTGCTCCAACGCGGCCGATCAGACCCGTTTCCTCCGCCAGGGGCACGAAGGTGTCCGGCTCGAGCAGGCCGCGAAGCGGATGCTCCCAGCGCACGAGAGCCTCGAGGCCGATCACGCGCCCTGTCTCGAGCGCGACAATCGGTTGGTAGTGGACGACGAAGTCGCCGTCGCTGACCGCTCGCTCGAGGTCGGCTCGGAGCTCGAGCCTCTGCAGCGCGACGTCTCGCATCGCGGACTCGAAGACTTCGACACTGCGAGCAGGGTCGGCTTTGGCACGGTACATGGCAACGTCGGCGTTGCGCAGGAGCTCGCCGGCACTGCCCGCGCTCGACCCGAGTGCGACGCCGATGCTGGCGCGCGCGTACACCTCTTTACCGGACATCTCGAAGGGTCTCGCTAGCGCCTCGGAGATCCGGGCTGCAACGTCTTCCGCCTGCTCGGGAGGGCGAACACCCTCGAGGAGCACGCCGAATTCGTCACCTCCCAGACGGGCGCAGGTATCGCCGCCGCGGAGGCAGCCTTCGAGCCGCGCCGAGACGCCCACGAGCACGTCGTCGCCGGCGGCGTGGCCGAGGCTGTCATTGACCGTCTTGAAGTCGTCGAGGTCGACGAACAGCACCGCGAGTTGCTCGCCGCTTCGATGAGCACGATCGAGTGCGTGGGTGACGCGGTCGGTAAAGAGCGCGCGATTCGCGAGACCTGTGAGCGGATCGTGGAATGCCTGATGGGTCAACTGGCTCTCGAGCTGGCGCTGCTCGGTGACATCGTGAGCCGTGACGACGATTCCATTCACCTCGGGATCGTTACTGAGGTCGCTCCAGACACTCTCGACGGGGCACCAACCACCGCTCGCGCAGCGGAGCTCGAACTCGTGATTGACGGTGTCACCCGAGAGGGCAGCTACGAGATCGATGATCGAGCCCGTCTCGGTGGGCTTCAGGAGCGCTACGAGGTTGGTGCCGACGAGGGCCTCCGACCCGAATCCGAGGACGGTCTTGGTCGACGGGGTCGCGAATCGGATCGTCAGGTCGGACTCGAGCACGACGATCACATCGGTCGAGTTCTGCACCAGGCGGCGGAATCGGCGTTCGCTCTCGCGCTCGAGGAGATCCTCCGCCAACGCGACACTCTCGAGGGCGAGGCCAACCTGCGCCGCGAGCATCAGCAGGCCCTGAGCCTGGGACGAATGGGGAAGACCGTCGGTGCGTACGAACAGGCCGCCGCGACAGGCACCCTGGATCATGATCGGGACCACCACGAGTCGCTCACCCGCCAAGAGGCCACCGGCGCCCACATCCGCAGGGCCCGTGAACGAGCCGACACAGCCCGTGAGTAGCGCCTCGCGGACGGGGGCCGGCAGGTGCTCGACGTGGCGGCCGACGAGACCATCGACGTTCACGCCGGAGGAGGCGACGACCGTCATACCCTCGGGGCTCCCGAGCGACAGCGTGGCACGGGTCGCGGTCGCGCCTTCGGCCTCGCTCAGCGCCAGCGCGGTTTCGACGGCAACGCGATAGATCCCGGCACGACTTCGCGTGGCGACGAGGTCGGCCGCCGCCTCGCGCAGGCGGCTCTCTCGCTGTTTGGCGCGATCGTGGCGTGTCACGACGCCGGCAAATCGTGCGATCACGAGGCCGAAGAGGGTCGTCGAAGCGACGACCATCAGAAAGATGTTGAGATCCGTTGTCCGGACAGACTGTTCGAGCATCAGCAACGGCACCACGAGCGTGACGAACGTGAGCACAGCGAGCCGCTGGGTTGTCAACTCCTCCTGCTGGTCTCCAGTCGCGCGTTCGGTCGTCTCGATCATCGAGGGATGGAGTGCTGCGAGCCCCCATGCAACAGACGAGAGGACCGCGAGACCGTTGAGGCTGCTGCCGTCCGCCTGCCAGCCCTCGATCGTTCCGAGCATGAAGAGGCCGTCGCTCACGAGTTGCAGTAGGAGCGCCCCACCGATCAGCGAGAACGACACCACTCGAAGCCCGGCCGCGATCAGAATGCGGGCAGCAACCGCCACGAGGGCGACATCCAGCAGCAGGTACAGCGCGGGGAGCAACATCTCGGGCGTGGTGACGCTGCCGTGCCCGACGTATGGCTGAATCAGAAAGATCCAAGAGAAGAACGCGACGCCCGTCGTTGCGATGGCGGCGTCGATGAGACTCGCAGCGTCCTGGCCGACCGACCGCGCGCGGATCATGAGGAGAAGGCCGGCTCCGATCGCGGGATACCCCGCGAGGATGAGAACATCGGCGGCCGACACGTTCGGTGTCGCGTGGCCACTCGAGGAGTCGAGAAGAGAGACGGCCTCTCCCGCGACGAAGAGCAGTTGGCCAAGCGCGATGAGATACCAGGCACGCGCGCCGCGGGTGTGATTGAGGCGAACGCCGAGGAGGATCGCGACGACCGACGAGAGCCCCACCAGCAGGCTCCAGCCGCCCCCCGCCGCACCTTCATCGCGCACGGCGAACGAGCCGACCACGAGCAGCGCGCCGATGAGCGCGTACGCGCTAAAGGCCCTTTTCGCCATATCAGATCGCTATCGGCGTGATCGTTTCAGTGCTTGAACCCGCTAGCAGGACAATCGCGCCTGCATCAGGTACGGCTTCCGCCGAAATGCCGGTCTCCGTCTGACAGCTCGCACGGCCCGGCAGCCCGCCTCGCACACTCGGCTCCCGTCGCGCCAGCCTGCTGTCGAGGCCCGCCCTGGCGACGTCAGGGCGAGACCACCCGGTCCCACCCTGACGTCCTGCCTTGCTCGAGCCTCTAGCCGACGGCCTCGGCCGCTGCAAGCGGCCGGGTTTCAGTGTGGAGAACGCCATTTCCGTTCGCCGCTACCGCCTCCGCGCGGGAGCTTCCGGTATCGGCAGTCGGGACGGTGCTGATCGTCTCGATGATGCGGCCGGCGATCTTGTACGGGTCGCCCTGTGCGTTGGGTCGGCGATCCTCGAGGTAGCCTTTGTAGCCGTTCTTCACGAAGCTATGCGGGACCCGCACCGACGCACCGCGGTCGGCAACGCCGTAGCTGAACGCGTCGATCGCCTGCGTTTCGTGGAGCCCGGTCAGGCGAAGATGATTGTCGGGGCCGTATACGTCGATGTGGTCGTCCTTGGCCTCGTCGAACGCCGCCATGAGCGCCTCGAAGTACGGCTTGCCTCCGACCTCGCGGAGGTACGCCGTGGAGAAGTTCGCATGCATTCCCGAGCCGTTCCAATCGACGTCGGCGCCGAGGGGCTTGCAGTGGAAGTTGACGTCGACGCCGTACTGCTCGCAAAGCCGCAGGAGGAGGTAGCGGGCGATCCACACCTCGTCGGCAGCCTTCTTCGAGCCCTTGCCGAAGATCTGGAACTCCCACTGGCCCTTCGCGACCTCAGCGTTGACGCCCTCATGGTCGATGCCGGCTTCGAGGCAGAGATCGAGATGAGTGTTGACGATCTCCCTCGCGATCTCGCCGACGTTCTTGTAGCCGACCCCGGTGTAGTACTCGCCCTGGGGAGGCGGGAAGCCGCCTCCAGACGGGAAGCCCAACGGAGCGCCGTCCCGGTAGAGGAAGTACTCCTGTTCGAACCCGAACCAGGTGCCGGGATCGTCCGGGATCGTGGCGCGGCTGTTGCTCGGGTGCGGCGTGCCATCCGGGAGGAGAACCTCGCACATGACGAGCGCGGCGTTCGACCTGGTCGGGTCGCTGAAGAGCGCAACGGGCTTCAGCACACAGTCCGAATCGCTGCCCTCCGCCTGTCGCGTGGAGCTCCCGTCGAAGCCCCAGAGCGGTAGCTCCTCGAGGGTGGGAAAACTGCTGAACTCCTCGATCTTGGTCTTGCCCCGGAGGTTGGGCAAAGGCTCGTAGCCGTCGAGCCAGATGTATTCGAGCTTGAACTTCGCCATCAGACCTCCCACCCGGTCGTCATCTCGTCGGCCCCTGGGTGCTGTGACCCGAGCTCTCGGAGCGGCTCCGGAACTGTCGACTCGCTCATGACCTTCACCTCATCTTTGTCGCCAACAACGAAAAAAGGCCCCAGGGCTCGTAAAGAGTCCTGAGGCCTCATTGCCTCGCGCTGCCCGGAGGCAGCGTCTGGTCGCATTATGGCAACAGCGTCGCGCGGACGTCAAGCGGGAAGCGCGGAGTCTTCGCGCGTGCTGCGATAGCATCGTGGCGATCTCCGGGGCGCTGGGCCCCGGGCCGACTCGGCTGTCCGGCCGGCAAGCGAAGGAGCGTGAAATGGCGAGACCGAGGAGCAGTGCAGCCGCGACGACGAGGCGGCCGGCTCAGGTGCAGAGCAAGGATCGGGCAACGTCGAGCGTCGCCGCGCGGCGCGCGGTGTTGAAGCGGATCAAGGACGAATCCGTCGAGCATGTGCTCTTCTGGTTCACCGATCTCGAGGGCCACCTGAAGTCTTTTGCGATCACACCCAGCGAGATGGAGGGCGCGCTGGACGACGGGATGGGCTTCGACGGCTCGTCGATCACCGGGTTCAATCGGATCGAGGAGTCGGACATGGTCGCGATTCCCGACCCATTGACGTTCGAGATCATGCCGCGGCCCGTCGATGACCACGGCCATGCCCTCGGCTCGAAGGTCGGCCGAATGATCTGCGACGTCGTCAAGCCGGACGGCACCCCCTACGAGGGCGATCCGCGGTACATCCTCAAGCTCGCGCTCGCCCGGATGGCGAAGATGGGTTTCGACACGTTCAACGTCGGGCCGGAGCTCGAGTACTTCCTGTTCGAGGACGACTCGGGGACCGAGACGATCGACGAAGGTGGCTACTTCGCTATGACCGTCCAGGACGCGGCGACCGAGGTACGCAACGACACGATCACGGCACTCGAGTCGGTCGGGATCCAGATCGAGTATCACCATCACGAGGTCGCTCCGTCGCAACACGAAATCGACATGCGCTACGACGATGCGCTCGCGATGGCCGACAAGACGATGACGTACCGGATCGTCGTCAAGGAGGTCGCGGCCTGGCACGGCTACTACGCGACGTTCATGCCGAAGCCACTGTTCGGCGAGAACGGCTCGGGCATGCACACGCACATGTCGCTGTTCAGGGGCGGCCGGAACCTGTTCTTCGACGCGAAGGATCCGAACCACCTGTCCGACACGGCGAAGTCGTTCATCGCAGGTCTCCTCGTCCACGCCCGCGAGCTGTCCGCAGTGTTGGCCCAGTGGGTGAACTCGTACAAGCGGCTCGTGCCGGGTTACGAGGCGCCGGTATACGTGGCGTGGTCTCAGCGCAACCGGTCTGCCCTGATCCGGATCCCGCTCTACAAGCCGGGCTCCGAGCAGGGCACCCGGGCGGAGATCCGTTGCCCTGACCCCGCCTGTAACCCGTATCTCGCATTCGCGGCCCTACTGCACGCGGGACTCGAGGGCATCGAGAAGGGGTACGAGCTGCCCCCTGAGATGACGACGAACCTGTATCGGCTCTCGGATGAGGAGCGCCTCGAGCAAGGAGTGGAGGCGCTGCCGGGGTCGTTGGGAGAGGCAATCGATGCGTTCGCCGCTTCGGAGCTGCTCCAGAAGGCGCTCGGGGAGCACATCTTCCCGCGGTACGTCGAGCTCAAGCGGGCCGAGTGGGACGAGTACCGCACACAGGTGTCGCAGTGGGAGCTCGACCGCTACCTGGCTGCGCTGTAAGGCCTTCCGTCGGGTGACATCCTGCCGCAGCGGGATGTCACCTGCGGGATCGAGAAGCCTCGAGACGATCGTCGCGTCGTAGCGACTGGACATCGGACGCTGGAAGGCGCATTATCGTCCGTGCAGGCTGAGCCTCAAGGCGAGTGGCTCGCTTGCGACTGACGGCCGATCGCGGGTCCCCACCAGGGGCCCGTGGTCGTTGTGGCCCCATCGCCACAGGGCGCGGCCCTCCCGGCCAGCCTCCCGACCCTCTCGGGGCTGGAGTCAGGCGCCGGGCTTCCAGACCATGAGCGCGACGATGGCGACGATGGCGACGAGCATCGAGGTGTTGAGGGCGAGATTGAGCGGGTTGCGTAGACGGCGGGCGAGGTCGGTGGTCGGGGCATCCCCTTCGCCTGCGAGGTGCTCTGCCAGCTCGCGGGTCGCCCTGTCCTGCCGCCCCGCAACCGCCCCGACGACGATCAGCCAGGCGAGCAGCCCGAAGGTAGCCGTCAGCCACGTCGCTCCGAGGCCGAGGTCGAGGCGGTGTGCGAGCCAGAAGCCGGCGGCGATGGCAACGATGAGCCCTCCCGCGACGAGCGGCACCGCCGGTCGTACGGCGCGCAATAGAAGCGCGATCTCCGATGGACGCTCCCGCCTCGTGGCAGCGAGACGGAGGACGCCTGCGGTGATCGACCCGCCGACAAAGAGGAGCACGCCGGCGAGGTGCAAGAACAGGATCCCATCCTCGCTCATCCACTGCGACGATAGCCTGCTTGTGTGCTGACCGTTCTCCGCGTCGTCCACCTTCTCTCGGCCACGATCTGGGTCGGTGGCACGATCGTGCTCGTCTTCGTCGGTGTCCCCGCGATCCGCAAGCTCGAAGGCGAAGCGCGCGCGACAGCGATGCGTGCGCTCGGGCGGCGTTGGCGTCCGCTCGGCTGGAGCGCGATGGGAGTTGCCATCCTCTCCGGGCTCTGGCTCACGCACCTGCACGGCGGCCTCGACTCCGCAGCCCTCTCCAGCGACTTCGACAGGACGCTGATTCTCAAGTCCGTTCTCGTCGCACTCCTCGTCGTCGGGGCGCTCCTTCACGACTACGTGCTGGGACCGCGGCTGCAGCGTGAGCTTCGCGCAGCCGATCCGCAGGCGCCTGCGACGCGGCGACGCCTGGTCTGGGTCGGCTGGTTCAACTTCTCGCTGACGATCGCTGTTCCGATCCTCGGTGCTCTTGTCCTCACGTACCTCGACTAGCGAGCGATTGATGAATGACGCTGCCCGACATCTCGCTCTCCTGACGCGGACGACCGAGGTCGTCAATTCCTCGCTCGACCTCCAGGAGGTTATGGAAGCGATCGCCCACGAGGTTGCAGCGGCACTCGAGACCGACTCTGCGTACGTCTATCTCTACGACGAGCGAACCGACGAGCTCGTCTTGCGTGCGACACATGGAACGAGCGTCATGGATGCGACGACGAGCCCACGGATGCGGCGTGGAGAAGGCATCACCGGTGCGGCCGCGGCGGACCGGGTGCCGGTGATGATCGCGGCCGACGCGCATCTCGACCCTCGCTTCAAAGCGTTCCCGAATCTGCCGGAGGACGATTACGCCTCGATCCTCGCGGTCCCGATCCTGGCGCGCGAGACGCTCGAAGGTGCGCTCAACGTCCGTACCCGCGACCCGAGGGCGTTCACGCAGGCAGAGGTAGATCTGCTGATGACGATCGCCGGGCAGGTGGCGCAGTCGATCGAGCACGCGAAGCTCTATTCCCAGGCACAGCGCCGGGTCCACGAGCTCGAGGCGCTGGCTCGGATTTCCGAGGCTGTTTCGGAGTCGCTCTACCTGGAGGAGTCGCTCGAGGCGATCGTCAAGACAACTGTCGAGTCGATGCATGCGACGGGTGCCGCGATCGTCCTCGAGGACGGGCGCATCGCCTGGCCCGAAGGGCGCGCCGGGGCGTACGCGGTGCGGCTGCCGCTGCGCTGGCGCGGCAGGACGATCGGCGAGCTCGTCGTCGACCGCGACACGTCGTTCTCGGACGACGATCGGCAGCTGCTCGAGGCCATCGCGAGCCAGGCGGCCGTCGCGCTCGAGCACGGTCGGATGGCGCTCCGCGGCGTGCTGGCCCAGGAGATCCACCATCGGGTCAAGAACAACCTGCAGACGGTGGCTTCTCTCCTGCGGCTGCAGGCGCGCTCTGCGAACGTCGATCCGCAGAAGGCGCTGGGCGATTCCGTCAACAGGATCCTCGCCATCGCTGCCGTTCACGAGGTGCTCACCGAGCATCGCGAGGATGACGTCCAGCTCGATGAGCTGATCGACAGGCTGCGCGCAATGCTCGTTCAAGGGCTCGTCGTCGGCAAGGACGTCAGCGCCGAGCTCGAGCCTGTCTCGCTCGCCGGCCAGCGAGCGACGTCACTCGCCCTTGTCTTCAGCGAGCTGTTCGGGAACGCCCTCGAGCACGGCGGGGGGAAGATCTCGATTACGCTGGTGGGGCACGACGGTGATGTCGTGCTCGCGATCGCCGATGACGGCGACGGCATGCAGGCAGCGGCGGACAGCACCGGCCTCTCCATCGTTCGAGCGCTCGTTCGTGATGAGCTCGGCGGCGAGCTCACGCTTCTCGAGGATCGTGGCCTGCGTGCCGAGGTCAGGTTCCCGGCACGCACTGGAAAGGACGACGATGCGAATCCTCATCGCTGAAGACGAGACGATCATCAGGCTCGACCTCCGAGAGCTGCTCGAGAAGGCTGGTTTCGAGGTTTGCGCCGAGGCCAAGGATGGAGAGGAGGCTGTCACGCTGGCCCGAACGCTCGAGCCCGATCTCGCCTTGCTCGACGTGAAGATGCCGAAGCTCGATGGAATCGAGGCCGCGAGGCGCATTCTCGAGGAGCGACCGATCCCGATCGTGATGGTGACCGCCTACGGTGAGGCCGAGCTCGTCTCGAGGGCGGTCGAGGCGGGCGTGTTCGGCTATCTCGTGAAGCCGTTCAGGGAATCCGATCTGCTCCCGGCGATCGAGACCGCACGGGCTCGCCACGAGGAGCTGGCAGCGCTCCGCGAGGAGGCGGACTCCCTCACCGAGGCGCTTGCTGCGCGCAAGGCAATCGAACGGGCGAAGGGCCTCCTGATGGAGCGCGACGGCCTGACCGAGCAGCAGGCGTTCGCGCGGCTGCGGAAGGCCAGCCAGATCTCGGGGAGGCCGTTGAAGGTCGTCGCGGACGCCTTGATCGCGACCCTCGACGTGAAGGCGTCGTAGGGGCGAGGCGACGGCTCGCCCTCGCGAGCCGCGGCTTTGCGGGCGAACGGCCTCCTACTGCGTCGCGAGGAGCTGCTCGTCTTGCCTCCGGCGGAGCCCGCGCCGGCCGAGCCAGGCGAGCAGTGCGAGGAGGGCCAGCGGGCCGACGATGACGAGCGTGTAGAGAACGATCATCGCTTCGAGCGCGAGGATCTCGACGGCGCGGTCGAGCGCGTTATCGAACCGTGACGGCACGGCCGGCACGACGGATGACCGGCGCGTTTGCATATTCAGCTGGATCGTTGCGTAGCGCGCCTCGACGTTCACTTGTGCGTGGGCGACCCGCACCTGCGTGAGCGCGCTGCGGGCAGCATCGCGCCGGGCTTCGAGCGTCGCTCGCGTGTCTGCGTCGAGGCTCGTTGCGGCGAGCTTCGCTGAGAGGCGAGCGATCTGCTCGCGCAACGCTGTCTCGCGTTTCGTCAACTCGTCCACCTGTCCCTGGAGATCGTCGATCTGCACCTGTTGGCCCACGATCTTGCCGAGGCCGGAAAGACGCACGATGGCGTCCTGCACGTTCGCAGTCGGCACCTCGAGGGTGAGCGAGGAGACACCGGTGTCCGACGTTGCGTAAGACGCGGTGACGAGGTAGCCGCCGAGGTCACGCGTGATCCGCAACGCCTGCTGCGTGGCGCTCGAGAGCGCGTCGATATCCTTCACCGCCAGCGTCAACTGGGCTGAGTAGCGTTGGGCTCGGCCCGCGGTGGGCGCCGGCGTCGCGGCGTCCGCCGCAGCAGTTGCACCAGCCTTGAGTTGAGGCGCAAGCTCGCCCGTCGTTCCTCCACTCGTTGTGCCTCCACCGGTCGTGCTTCCACCCGTCGAGCCTGCAAGCCCGCTCGACGCGACCGTCGTCTCGACACCGACCGCAGCGGACTGTGGCGTCGAGCCGGAATCGAGCATGCCGGCGACACCGGCGAGCCCGAGCAGCACGACGGCCGTCGCCGGGACCGCGACGAGTGCGAAGCGCCTGAGCGACAAGCGCGACAGCCGGTCGAAGGGGGACGGCCGCTTCTTGGGCTCGGCGGCGGCGATCGCGCGGACGCGGTCACGGAGGAGACTGTCGGCGGCCGGGCGGGCGGACTGCAGCTCGGTGATCAGCTCAGCGGAGGTCATCGTTCCTCACCTTCTCTTCGAGTTTGGTCAATGCCCTGCTCAGCCGCGTGGACACGGCCGTTGGGCTGACGCCGAGCACACGGGCTGTCTGCTCACCGTCGAGCTCGATGACGACGCGAAGCGCAAGCACCTCGCGTTCGCCGGCGCTCAGGGTGGCAAGTGCCGTCTGGAGCGCGGGGGAAAGCCCCTCGACGAAGTCGGCCTCTTGAGCTTCTGGCTCGGCGGCGGCCTCCTCTCGACGGCGACGCCGAGAGTCGGCGCGGAACCAGTCGAGTGCGGTCGTGCGGGCGATGCCGAGCAGCCAGGTGCGGGCGCTGCCGCGACGGGAGTCGAAACGCGGCCACTGGCGCAGGGCCTTCTCGAAGGTTGCTCCAGACAGATCGTCAGCGAGCGCCCGGTCGCGCGTCATGTAGAGCAGGTAGCCGAATACATCATCCAGGTGGCGCTCCGCCGCGTCGGCGAACGTCAGAGGGGTGGTTGTCTGCGTCAAGGGCCTGGTGAGCGTCACTGCGTGCATGACCGTTCTACGCCACCGGGTGGCTGTCGCGTCACATCTGGTGAGAACGCGACGAGCCGTGATGCCCACGCCGAGCGATCAAACCGCGTTAAGGTTAGGCCGTGTTTCGATACTCGCATCCAACCGCTCTCGTTGTCGTTGCGGCCGTTGCGGCCGTCGTCTCACCCGGCGCGTCTGCCTCCGCCCCGACCCTGATCCGGCTCGTCTCGTTCACGACATCTGAGTCGAGTGTCGACGTGCCGCCACGAAATGCCAGCGTCGGCGACCGCCAGTTGTTCACGAGCCGACTGGTGAACGCGCAGGCCCAGTTCGGGAAGCCGAAGGGCGCTGTCGTCGGTTCTGACCGCGGCACGATGAGGCTGACGAGCGCCACGAGCGCCCACCTCAAGACCGTCGCGAAGCTGCCGGGCGGCACGATCACCGTCAGCGGCCTCCTACGAGCGGCCGGCAGCGGTGCCGTCTCGAGCGCAGTCGTGGCGGGAACGGGCATCTTTGCCGGCGCCCGCGGGACACTCACGATTCTCGCTCCCACGAACCCAAAAACCGCCGTCAATATCTACCGGCTCTCGTACGGGCCGGTCGCCTGAAAGCGGTAGCTCGACTCAGGCGCGCGCGAGGAGCCCGGCGCGTAGCCCCGGTAGCACGAGTACCGCCGTTATCGCGAGGGCCGCGAGCGCGAAGAGTGTGGCGAGGTTTCGCTGCGACTCGACGAGCCCGCTCGCGCCGACGGGTCCGTCGCCGAGATACGCGCGAATCTCGTTGACGAGTCTGACGGTTTCGCCCTCTTCGAACGCGTGCCACTTCGCACGGCGGAGGGCGCTGACCGTGACAGTGCTTTCGGACACATACGCGTTCGGCCGGCCGGCGCTGTCGAAGATCCGCTCGCCCGGCGCAGCAACGCGGACGAGAAACGGCTCGATCCGGTGCTGGCGCAACAGCCGGAGTGTCCCGTCGAGGCTGAAGAAGTCACTGTCGAGATCACTGAAGACGACGAGTACGCGCTTCCTTGCGCTCGGGTTGTAGTAGCTGCGGTCTGCAGCGAGGCCCAGGGCCGCCAGCGAGCTCGCGCGTGCCGCCGTGAGGCGCTCCGGCGGAGGCTGCATGATCCGCAGTGAACGGTTGATCACCGCTGTCACGCCCCGTCCGTCACTGGTCGGGAAGAGGAGCGGCATCATCCGGTTCGTGAGCGTTGCAACGCCCGTAGGAACGTCGGGCAGCGCAGCGTGCACGTCGCTTCCGAGTGCGCGAGCTCGCTCCATCCGGCTCACTCCGCCCGGCGCTCCCGTCGCAAGCATCGAGCGGCTGACGTCGAACGTGAGGAAGAGCTCGGCGTCCGAGCGCACCGGCGTGGAGGCGGTGTCACGGACAGCCGGCTGGGCGGCGGCGGCCGCCACAACGGCCGCAAGGGCCACGAGCCCGACCGGGCGGGCCAGCACAGCGATACGCCCCGGCCGCCGTAGTCCGAGAGCCGAGCGGACTCGCGAATACGCTCGCTCGCGGAGTGCGAGCGTGAGAAGAGGCACGAGGAACGCAAGTCCGACGAGCCCAGCTCGAGGGGTCAGGAAGACGAGCTGCGAGGCCGCCAACATCGGCTCAGAACCCGTTGCCTTCCGTGCGTGCGGGAGCGGTGGGATTGCGGGGGTTCTCGTCCCTTTCACGCCGTCGGCTGGTCGAGCGCGACGGACTGGCCTGGCTCCTCGTCCGCCGTGCCTTCGCCTGGAGCAGCACTTCGAGATCGCGTTTCGCGGTGGCGTTCAACCGGTCCTCACGAATCGCGCGCACGAAGGTGGCGACTGCGTTCGTCTGCATCGTCTCGCGTTGCGGCCCTGCACCCGACGCGGCATCCGTCAGGATGACTCCGAGCGTGACGTCGACGCTCGCCCGATCGACGTTGCTTCGGAGCGACCTCCGCAGCACTTCGAGCCGCTTGATCGCCTCGAACCTGGCCCGGGTCTGCGGGTATGTCGTGCCGGGAATCACGTTGGCGAGGCCGGCCCGGTAGACCTGGTAGCTGCGCAGCACGTCGTTGCGAGCGCCGATCCCGAGCACCGCTTCGCCTGCGCGCTGCGCGAATCCCGGCGATGCTACGGGTGCAGGCTCGAGCCCGCGCTGCCACTCTGCCTGCCGATTTCGGAAGGCTTCAGCGGCGTCGTCGGTGCCGCGCGCGAGGAACACGCATCCGGCCGCAAGCGCCAGAAGAAGGATTCCCAGTGTGGCTCGCAGCAAGGGGCTCGGTCTCATCCGGCTGCTCGCTTGTTGTTACGCCAGCGCAGGGGGAGGAGTGGCTCGGCGACCGCGAGCAACATCGCGAGCGCTACGCCGATCAGGACAAGAGGGAGCGCGGACGGCTGTGACCGCAGGCTTGTCTCGTGCTCCGGCGCATAGACGGAGTCGGCCGCGTCCATGATGAATGCCGAGCCGCCGATGTCTGAGAACTCCTTCGGGTTGCGTGCGTTCCGGCCGACAGTGACGACGCGAAGCTCGATCCCGAGCTCGCGCATGCGCGTGATCAACACACCAACGCGCGGGAGATCCTCCGGCGCGTCGCGGAGGTCGCTGACGAGGACGATCTGCCCACGATGGCTGCCTGCTTCCCGCAACGCCTGGATTGCCCGCGCGAGGCCGGTCGACAATCGTGTCCCGCCCGTGAAGACCCCGACCCACGGGTAGTCGCCGGGCGCGGGATCAGGGAGCGGCGTCCGGTCGAGCTTCGCTCTCGCGGCGAGCCTGTGGTTCTGCTCGTTGATGTAGTCGATCATCCGTTGCCAGCCGCGGAGAGCCGAGCCGGGTGTCTCGGGTGGGAGGGCCATGTAGGCGCCCTGCGACGCAAGGACGAGCCCGGCTCGCTGCGACGGATCATTCGCGAGCGTGAGTAGCGACTTCGCGATCATGCTCGAGAATCCGAGCGTACTGGACGAGACGTCGATCACGACCATCAGTCCGTCGCCGCCGCGGAGCGCATCCGGGGCCCCGCGAGACCGGTGGGTCGTCGCCACGAGCACCAGCGCGACTGTCAGGGCGGCCAGTGCGAGCAGGGCCAGTGCCAAGCGTGTCCGACGTGCGGCCGGCGCGAGAGCCTGCGCATCGACGCTGGGAATCGCTGTCCGCGCGACGCGGCTGCCGCGGGCGAGGGGCGCTTGACCGAGTTCGACCATCAGGTTTGCACCCCACCGTTGAGCGCGGTCCGCACGTGTGCCGCGAGGAGCGTGAGCGCTTGGGGGTCGGGTGGGGCCTGCCCCCACGCGATGGCCATCGTTTGCAGCTCCAGCGACGGCGCGGGAACATCACGCAGGTGCGTTGCGAGGTCGTCGAGTGTCCGCCGCCGTGTCGGCTCATCGCTCTGTGCGGCAGCTTCGACCCGCTGGAGCGAGCGCTCGAGTGGAGACAACCGCCGACGCCGGCGCTGCGACAGGAACGCGGGCGGCCACAGCGCCGTGACGACGAGTGCCGTCCCCGCGAGTCCGACGACCGCCGCCAGCAGAAGGAAGAGCGTCGACAATGTCTCGGGCGACCGCCCGAACCGCGGGTCGAGCGACGGCGCACTGTCGACCACATCTTCGCGGGTCGTCGTTCCGCGCGAGAGCCGAGAGGAGAGCCGCAGTGGCTCCCACGGCACGAGCGCGGTCGCGTCCCGCCCGCCCGTCCGGTAGGTGATCGTGGCGGGCGGGAAGCTGATAACGCGTGTCCCACCCTTTTTCGGTAGGCAGTTGCGCGTCAAGCACTCAAGTGAGATTCGTGTGCGCAGGAGCGAGACGTGACCCTGGCGCACGCGGCTCACCCTGGTCGCCGTGATCCGGTACGGCCGGAAGTCCGTCGAGATGCGGATTGAGCGGGCGGCAATGCTCGCGTCGGTCGAGAACACGTCGACTTCGGCCTCGAGAGGATCGCCGAACAGTGCAGCAGGACTCGAGAGCATCCCGTTGACAACGAGCGGCTCACGGAGTACCCGGGCAGACGAACCCTGCCGTTGAGCGAGAAGGCCGAAGAGAACCACCGCGAGCGCAGTGCCGAGCACCAATCCGGCGGCGAGCAGTCGAGCGGCCGGCGTGTTCGCGAGCGTCGCCGCCCGTGCTCGGACGCCAGGGGCGCTCACCGGAAGCCTCGCAACCGGCTCCGGCGTCTCTCCGCCCAGGCGAGGAAAGCGGCGTGTACGGCGCCCCTGTCGCTACGCGTGATCGTCACCGGGTCGAGTTCGAGGTCGCGGAGAGCGTGTTCGAGCCGAGCAGCGCGCTGCTCGTTGAGTTCGCGGCGCTTGCGCGCCTCGTTGCGACTGAGGCGGACGAGCGATGAGCCGCCGCCCTCCGGGTCAGCGAGTGGGAGGGTTACGCCGGAGACGTCCGGGAACGAGCGCTCCCAGACGGGGTCCTGCACGACGACCGGGACGACGTCCCAGCCGGCCGCGAGTGCGTCGGACAACCGAGCACGGTTGGGCGGCGGCAGGAAGTCCGAGATGACGAAGACGAACGTTCCGGGTGGCATCGAGCGGGGATTCCGGGAGAGGAGCTCGATCGCTCGGTCGAGGCTATCGGGAGGGCCTTCCGGCTCCTCGCTCGCGAGTTGCTGCTCGATCGCGCGCCACTGCCCACGATCCCGCCGCGAGGGCACGAATCGCGCACCCTGTCCGCCGACCGAGGCGAATCCGATGAGGGCGTTCGCAACCCCAGCGCTGGCGATAATCATGCTCCCCGCCTCGCACACCGCCGCCCGCTTGTCGAGCCAGGGCAGCCAGTCCGGATAGAGGGCCATGGAGCGGCTCTGGTCGACGGCTACGACGATTCTGGCGGCATCTTCCGCGAAGTGATCGCGAACGACGAATTCGTCGGTTCCGTGGGCCGTGGACAACCGTGCCGACGCTGCCCAGTCGACGAGCCGGATTGGATCGCCCCGGCGATACTGGCGCGAGCTCGCGATCTCGGCACCGGAGCCCCGCCGGCGACTGGGGCTGCCCGCGACATCGAGCGCACCGCCTTTGCGCGACGGAATGAGCGGAAAGACGAGGTCGCCGCTCCGGGTCATGGTCCTCGGGTCGGCTCGACAGCAGCGACACCAGGGCGTGGGGCGTGCTCGAGGCAACGCTCGAGCAGGCTCCTCACCTCGCCGGACGCCTGACCGTCGAGGGCATACGCGTGCGAGAGCAGCAGACGATGCGAGAGCACCGGCTCGACGAGCCGCTCGATGTCACCGGGCTCGACGTGATCGCGTCCGCGGAGCAGCGCCAAGGCGCGGGCACCACGCTCGAGCGCCAACGAGCCACGAACCGACGATCCGGTACGCACCCCTGGTAGCTCGCGCGTCGCGCGGACGAGGTCGATCACCCATCGCTGCAGCAGCGGATCGATGTAGACACCCTCGACGGCGTGTTGAAGCGCCCGCAGGTCGGCAATCCCGATCACGGGACGGAGCCGGTCGAGCGGGTGCCCATGCCGTTGCGCCTGGACGATCTGGAGCTCCTCGTCCGGCCGCGCGTAGCCGAGAGCCGCCTTCAGAAAGAAGCGGTCGAGCTGGGCCTCGGGAAGCGGGAACACGCCCTCGTGATCGAGCGGGTTCTCGGTTGCGAGGATGAGGAACGGGCTCGGTAGGGAGTGCGACCGACCGTCGATCGTGATCTGTCGCTCGGCCATCGCCTCGAGCAGCGCACTCTGAGTACGCGGCATCGCGCGGTTGATCTCGTCGACGAGCAGGATGTTCGTGAAAGCGGGTCCCGGCCGGAACTCGAAGACGCGCTCGCGTTGGTCGTACACCGAAAGGCCCGTCACGTCGGTCGGTTGGAGGTCGGGCGTGCATTGGATTCGGGCTGTCGTCGCGCCGTCGATCGAACCAGCTATCGCTCTGGCAAGCACGGTCTTGGCTGTGCCTGGAACATCGTCGAGCAGGACATGCCCCTCGCAGAGCAACGCACACAGGACGAGCTCGATCTGCTCGCGCTTGCCGATCACGACGCGTTCGATGTTGTCGAGGAGCGCTGTCGATAGATCGCTCCAGCGTGCGCCTTCGCTCACCAAGGGAGCGCCGCTAGCCATGCCGCTCGCGCCGTGTGTTCTCCTCGACAGGCATTGCGATCAATCTACGTTGGTTGCGCCGGGTTTGCGAGGCAACGGTAGCGCTCGAACGGCAGCCAGAGGTGTCGCTCTCGGCGATCAGGCCGTCACACCAGAGGTCACACGCGCGATGTGATCGCGGTACCAGTAGAAGCTCGATTTCGGTACGCGCTCGAGAGTTGCGTAGTCCACGTAGACGAGGCCGAAGCGCCTCCCGTAGCCGTGCGCCCACTCGAAGTTATCGAGCAGCGACCACGCGAAATAGCCCTCGACGGGGACGCCCGCGGCAATCGCGCGGCTCAGCGCACCGATGTGCGACGCGAGATACTCACGCCGCTCAGGGTCGCGGACCGAACCGTCGTGCCCTCGGGCATCGTCGAAGGCGGCGCCGTTCTCCGTGACGATGATCGCGGGCGGCTCATACTCGTCCCGGAGTCGTCGCATCAGGTCGAAGAGCCCGTTCGGCGACACCTCCCACCCCATATCCGTGTACACCGAGCCGTCCTGGTGTACAAATCGCCAGCCCCCGTCGGCCGCGCGCCCTACGACGCGTCGCTGGTAGTAGTTGACACCGAGGAAGTCGACCGGGGCCGCGATCGCTTCCATGTCGCCTGCTCTGATCGGCGGCTCGTCGGGCGCGAATCGTTCCAGAGCATCGGCCGGATACCCCCGCTGGAACAGCGGGTCGAGGAACCAACGGTTGCGCTCGCCGTCGAACTCGCGGCAGGCTGCCACGTCCTCCGGGTCGTCGGTCACTGGATACGCCATCTCGAGGTCGACCGTTACGCCCACGCGCGCGTTCGGCGATTCGCGGCGGAGGATGTCGGTGGCGAGTCCGTGGGAGAGCAGAACGTGATGCGCTGCGGCGATCGCGTCGGCGGCAGATGTACGCCCGGGCGCATGCACGCCGTACCCGTAGCCGAGCCACGCGATCACCCAGGGCTCGTTCTGGGTCAGCCAGAGTCCTACACGGTCGCCGAGCCGCCGTCCGACGACCTCGGTGTATTCGCAGAATGCGTCGACGGTGCTGCGCTCGACCCAGCCACCGGCGTCCTCGAGCGCTACGGGAAGGTCCCAGTGATAGAGGGTGACGAGAGGCTGGATGTTGTTTGCGAGCAACTCGTCGATTACGCGATCGTAGAAGTCGAGACCTAGCTCGTTCACACGGCCGCGACCCTCCGGGAGAATCCGCGGCCACGAGATGGAGAGACGGAAGGCTGTCGCACCGAGCTCGCGCAACGACGCAATGTCCTCTCGATAGCGGTGGTAGAAGTCGCACGCGATCTCGCCGCTCTCACCGTTGCGGACCTTGCCCGGGGTTGCACTGAAGCGGTCCCAGATGCTCTCGCCGCGCCCGTCCAGATCGGCAGCACCTTCGATCTGGTAGGCCGAGGTGCCCGCTCCCCAGAGGAATCCCGCGGGGAAATCGATCTGCCCGGTCAGTTCGTCCATGGGTTCATCTTAACCGAGTAAGCAAACATCGTGTATCTCGCCTGATCGAGGCCGTTGGACGCTGCGCTGGCTGCTATGTTGACGAACCGGTTCAGCGCGGCTGCACAGGCCTCCGCAGCTTGCCGGACCCGGGCGGTAAGGGAGGTCTCATGGGCACACCAACTGAAAAACGCGGGCGTCGGGCGACAATCAGAGATATCGCCGAACGCGCCGGCGTGTCCAAGGGTGCAGTCTCGTACGCGCTCAACGACAGACCCGGTGTCTCGGACGAGACCCGCGAGCGGATCCTCGCGATCGCCGACGAGCTCGGTTGGTATCCGAATCGCGCCGCGCGTGCTCTCTCGGCTTCGCGCGCAGACGCGTGCGGGCTCGTCCTCGCACGTCCGGCGTCCACGATCGCGCTCGAGCCGTTCTTCATGGAGTTCATCGCCGGAGTCGAGGCGCAGCTCTCGCCGCGGTCGATCGGCTTGACGCTCCAGCTCGTCAACTCCGTCGAGAAGGAGATCGAGGTGTACCGGCGCTGGTTCGGCGAGCATCGGGTGGACGGAGTGTTCGTCGTCGACGTGCGGCAGGATGATCCCCGCGTCCAGGCGCTTCAGGAGATGGGGCTCCCTGCGGTCGTCATCGGTGGACCGCTACCGAACGAGAAGCCTCCGGCCCTGCGGGACGACGAGGCCGTCGCCGAGGCGGTGCGCTACCTCGTCGGAGGATCACTCCCGAAAGGGCATCTCCCGGCCGTCTGGCATGACGAGGCAGCCGCCGTTGTCGAGGCGGTGCGGTACCTCGCCGCGCTCGGCCATCGAAGGATCGCGCGCGTCGCGGGTGTCGCGGAATTCGTCCACACGCAGGAGCGGACGCGGGCATTTCACGACGCGACACGCGAGCTCGGCCTCTCCGCAGAGGTGGTGCCAACCGACTACACGCCCGAGAGCGGCACGCGCGCGACACGTCGGCTGCTCTCGTCGCCCGAGCCGCCGACCGCGATCATCTTCGACAGCGATCTCCTCGCCGTCACCGGGCTCGGCGTCGCGCAACAGATGGGATTCATCGTCCCGGACGATCTATCGCTGATCGGGTGGGACGACTCGCTTATAAGTCGTGTCGTACACCCTCCGCTCACTGCGATCACCCGTGACATCGGAGAGTACGGCATGACCGCCGCGGCGCACCTGCTTGCCGTCATCGAGGGCACGACGCGTGACGACATCGAGGTCGCCTGTGGTGAGCTGACACCACGCGGCAGCACGGCTCCACCGCGTATGGCCGTGCCGACGCATGCCCGTAAGGCGCAGTCTGGGGATACGCCGGGGCGCGTTGCGGTTCGTTCGGTGCGGGAAACCCGAAGCGGAGATACCTAAATCCCTGTTGACACTGAACCGGATAAGTGCTGAACTGCTGCTGTCGCCCTAACCAGGGCGGAGGCAGGAATCCGTCAGGGCAGGGTCGATCGGGTTTTCGATAGGAGAGCGGACGGTACGCACGGCGCCTCTCTCCAGCAACCGGAGCGAACACTGCACCAGAGAGAGGAGTTGAGGATCATGCTAAGCCGAAGGAAATGGGCAATAGGCCTCGGCGTCATCGCCGTTGTCACGGTGCTTGCGTCTCTGACAACGGCTGGAGCAGGGGCGCAGCAGCAGTCTGCGTTCGCGCTCCCGCGGAACGCGACGCTCTACGTGTCGGGTTCGGCGTGGGGTCCCTACACCAGCTTCAACCCGCTTCGCCAGGGGTACGCGACCGGCACGCTCGGGCTGTTGTACGAGACGCCGTTCGTCTACGACCCGCTCAAGGACACGTACAAGCCGTGGCTCGCAACGAGCGGCAAGTGGGTCGGCAGGACCTACGTCATGACCCTGCGGTCCGGTGTGAAATGGAACGACGGGCAGCCACTGACCGGCGCGGACGTGAAGTTCTCGTACGAGACCGGCAAGCTCGCAGGCTCGGAGTTCTCGACGATGTGGAAGACCGGCCTGTCGACGATCACCGTCAAGGGCAACACGGTCAGCTTCGTGTTCTCGGGCAAGCCGAACTACCTCGACTGGAACACGGTCATCTACACGCTGCCGATCGTGCCCAAGCACATCTGGTCGGCCTATAGCGCTACCGAGATCACGACGGGAAACACCGACGACGTGTCGAAGATGGTCGGAACCGGCCCGTTTGTCTACGGTGGCGGCAAGGGCGGATCCGTGACGATGCAGTGGAACCGTCGTAGCAACTGGTGGGCGACGAAGGCCCTGGGGCTGAAGCTGCCGATGCAGTACTTCGTCGACATCCACAACAGCCAGAACACGGCGTCCCTGCAGAACTTCCTCAAGAACGACATCGACCTCAGCAACAACTTCTTCCCCGGGGTCGACAAGGTGATCGGCGGGAAGGTGCAGACGTACTACCCGAAGGCGCCGTACATGCTGTCGGCGAACACGGCGTGGCTCGTGCCGAACACAACGCACGCACCGCTCAACGACGTGAACTTCCGCCGGGCGCTCGCGATGTCGATCAACGTCGACCAGATCGTCAAGGCCGACTACGGCAACATCGTCGCGAAGGCGAACCCGACCGGGCTCCTGCCGACCTGGAACAAGTGGATCGACCAGCCGCAGGCCAAGAAGCTGGGCTTCCACTACGACATCGCCGGGGCGAAGGCGCTCCTCGCAGCCAACGGCTACAAGGACACGAACGGCGACGGGTACGTCGAGAACAAGGCCGGGCAGACGGTCAACCTGAGCCTGATCGTCCCGAACGGCTGGTCGGACTGGATGACCGCGATCCAGATCATCGCCGCCAGCGCGAAGGACGCGGGTATCAAGATCACGCCGTCGTATCCGGACTACAACGGGCTCGTCAATACGCGCAACTCGGGCCAGTTCGACCTCGTGATCAACAACGACAAGCAGCTGGGCCCGACTCCGTATACCTACTACGACTACCTGTTCCACCTGCCGATCGCGGATTCGCAGACGTTCGCCAACTTCTCGCGGTTCACCCAGGCGGGTGCAAAGCCGTGGGCTCAGACACTCGCGCTGAACAAGGTGAGCCCTGCGAACGAGGCGGCTGCGAAGGTGCTCCACTCGAAGATCCAGAAGTTCATCCTCCAGGATCTGCCTGCGATCCCGCTCTGGTACAACGGGGCGTGGGCGCAGTACAACACGACCTACTGGACCAACTTCCCGAAGTCCAGCGGTGCGGGCCTCCAGAACATGCCCGTCACGTGGAACGGGTACCTCAACATGACGGGCATCTACGCGCTCGCCAATTTGAAGCCCGCGAAGTAACGCACCTCGTTGCTCGACTGCAACGGAACCGGGCGGTGCTCCCAGCAAGGGAGCACCGCCCGATCCTACGGAGGGCATGACATGACCCGGAACACGACGGCCCTGGAGATCGCGTGACTCGGTATCTCGCCCGCAAGGTTCTGCTCTACCTGCTGACCTTCTTCTTCGCTGTCACGATCGACTGGGCGATCCCGAGGCTGATGCCGGGCGATCCGGTCGACGGCCTGATCGCAAGGATCCAGGCCGACTCCACGGCCTCGCAGCAGCTCCACGGATACTTCACGGAGTCGTTCGGCCTCAACCAGCCGCTCTGGCGGCAGTACCTCAACTTCTGGCAGGGCTTCTTCCACGGCGACCTGGGGCCGAGCATCGCGTACGTCGGCTCGTCGGTCAGCCAGCTGATCTGGGCAGCGATCCCCTACACGCTCGCCCTGCTCGTGCCGGCAATCGTGCTCAGCTACATCGCTGGGAACCGCGTCGGCGCGATGGCCGCGCGCCGAAAGGTCCTCGACAACACCGCGCTCCCCGTGGCATACGTGCTCACGGCAACGCCCTACATGTGGCTTGCTCTGGTTCTCGCCTATTTCCTGGCTTTCAAGTGGGGCTTCTTCCCGGTCTCCGGCGCGTACGCCTTCTCCCTGCAGCCGGGGTGGACGTGGGAGTTCGCGGGAAGCTTCCTCAGCCACTGGTTCCTCCCATTCCTGACGCTCTTCCTCGTCGCCTTCGGGGGCTGGGCGATCGGCATGCGGAATCTGATCATCTACGAGCTCGAATCGGAGTACGCGAACTACCTGCAGGCGCTCGGCGCTCCCAACAAGCTCGTCCGCAAGTACGCGTACGGCAACGCGGTTCTGCCCCAGATGTCAGGCCTCGCCCTCGCGCTCGGCGCCGTCGTCGGCGGAGCGCTCGTGACCGAGATCGTCTTCGGCTACCCGGGAATCGGCACGCTGATCATCACCGCGCTGCAGAACCGCGATTACTTCCTGATGCAGGGGCTCTTCCTCTTCATCATCATCGGCGTGCTCATCGCCAACTTCATCGTCGACATCGCGTACGTGATCGTCGACCCGCGCACGCGCGCCGGGATCCAGGGGAACTAACGTGGAGGCCGCAGACTCCCGGGCAGACCTGATCACCAGCCCGGAGCTCGCTCTCACGGGCGCAGGGGCGGTCGAGGACCTCGATCCAGGCAAGAAGCGCTTCGAGACGCTCCATTTCGCCTTCCGCAACACCAAGCTCGTGATCGGGCTGACCGTCGTCCTCTTCTTCCTCGTTCTCGCGATCGTCGGGCCGATGCTCACCGACCACGATCCGTTCGAGTTCGGCTTCCCGTTGGGGGTGTCGCCAAACTCGCAGTACTGGCTCGGCACCACCTCGGCGGGGCAGGACGTCTACGCGCAGTTCGTCTACGGGCTCCGCTCGAGCTTTACTCGTCGGTGCGCTCGCGGCCTTCGTGGCGGGCATGCTCGGGATGACGATCGGATTCGTCGGCGGCTACCTCGGCGGCATCGTCGACGACATCCTCAGCATGCTGACGAACATCGTCCTCGTGATCCCGACGCTCGCCGTCCTGATCATCGTCGCCGCCTATCTCAAAGTGGGCAGCCTATGGTCGGAGGCGCTGCTGATCGGGCTCACCTCCTGGCCCTGGGCCGCCCGCGCCATCCGCGCCCAGACCTTCTCGCTCGCGGCGCGTGACTTCGTCAACCTCGCACGCCTCTCGGGCCGTGGCTCGTTCAGGGTGATCGTCAACGAGATAGCGCCGAATATGAGCTCGTATCTGTTTCTCGTGTTCATCCTTCTCTTCGGCGGCTCGGTGCTCACCGCGGCGACGCTCGACTTCCTCGGGCTCGGCCCGTCGCAGGTTATGTCGCTCGGGTTGATGATGAACACCGCCGTTTCCAACGCTGCTCTCCAGCTCGGCCTGTGGTGGTGGTTCATCCCACCCGGTCTCGCGATCACCGCGATCGTCGGCGGCCTCTACATCATGAACGTCGGGCTCGACGAGGTCTTCAACCCGAGACTGCGTCGCACATGAGCCTCGCGGTCGACAACCTTCGCGTCTACTACCGCACCCTCCGCGGCGACGTGCGCGCGCTCGACGGCGTCACCTTCACCGTCGCCGACGGCGAGATCATGGGCCTCGCGGGCGAGTCCGGCTGCGGCAAGACGACGCTCGGCAAGAGCCTGATCCGGCTCGACGGGCGCATGCGCGTGATGGAGGGGTCGGTGACCCTCGACGGCGAGGAGCTGCCGCTCACCGACGACCACGCCATGAACGCGTTCCGCTACCGCAAGATCTCGATCGTGCCGCAGTACGCGATGAGCGCCATGAACCCGATCCGCAAGATCGGGCGCATGATCTCGGAGCTGCTCGACTCACGCGGAGTCTCGTACGACGAGACGTTCCCCGAGCTGAGCCGGCGGCTCAAGCTCGTCGGGCTCGACGACACCGTGCTCGACCGTTACCCGATCGAGCTCTCCGGCGGGATGAAGCAGCGGGTCGTGATGGTGCTCTCGACGCTCCTCGACCCCTCGCTCCTGATCGCGGACGAGCTCACCTCGGCCCTCGACGTCTCGACGCAGCGGGCCGTGGCCGAGATGCTCGTCGAGTTCCGCGACCGCGAGTTCGTGAAGAGCACGATCGTGATCACGCACGACCTCTCGATCCTCTACCAGATCGCCGACACGATCCTCGTCATGTACGCCGGCAAGCTCGTCGAGAAGGCCTCGGCGGCGGAGATCACCCAGGATCCGAAGCATCCCTACACGAAGCTTCTGCTCGGCTCGTTGCCCGAGGTGGGCGTGCGCTTCGCCGAGAAGCGGCTGACCGGGATCCCCGGCCGGCCGCCGTCGCTCCTCAATCCGCCGACGGGCTGCCGCTTCCGGGCACGCTGCCCGCTCGCGAGTGAGCAGTGCGCCGAGGAGCCCCCGTTCGTCGAGATCTCCCCGAGCCGGTACACCGCCTGTTGGAAGGTGGGCGCCTGATGCTCGAGGTGGCCGGCGTGACGAAGGTCTTCAAGACCGGGATGTTCGGGAAGGGAGTCGATCACCGCGGTCTCGGACGTGAGCTTCGCCGTTGAGCCCGGCGAGGTCGTCTCGCTGATCGGCGAGAGCGGCAGCGGCAAGACGACCGTCGGCAGGATGATCCTGCGCCTGACCGAGACCTCGACCGGCACGATCACGTTCGACGGACGCGACGTCGCGGGCCTCGGCCGCCGCGACCTGCACCGCTACTACGCGCACGTGCAGGGGGTCTTCCAGGACCCGTTCAGCTCGTACAACCCCGTCTTCAAGGTCGACCGGGTGCTCGGAATGATCCGCTCCAGCTACCTCCCGGAGCTCAGCGCCGACGAGTGGAAGACGAAGCTGCGGAAGTCGCTCGAGGCCGTCTCGCTCGAGCCCGCCGACGTGCTCGGCAAGTATCCGCACCAGCTCAGCGGCGGCCAGCTCCAGCGGCTGATGATCGCCCGCGCGCTCCTGCTCGACCTCAGGTTCCTCGTCGCGGACGAGATCATCAGCATGCTCGACGCATCGACCCGGATCGACGTGCTCAACCTCCTCGGCGACCTGAAGGAGCGCGGCGTCGGGATCCTTTTCATCACGCACGACCTCTCGCTCGGCAACTACATCTCTGACAAGACCCTCATCCTGCGTCACGGACGCGTCGTCGAGATGGGCGCGACCGAGAAGGTCTACGGAAATCCGGCGCACCCCTACACGCAAATGCTCCTGGGATCCGTGCCTCATCTCACCGATCGGTGGGACGCGCACGTCCACACGCCCGTTCTTGCCGACGAGGACGGCGACGCGCCGCTCGTCCGGCTGGACGACGACCATTTCGCAGCCATCCGAGGAGAGACATGAGCCATCATCTGCACACCGACCTGCCGCCGCTGACGCTCTCGTTCATGGGCGCGAACTACGTCGGCAAGGAGCTGGGATACGGAGCCACTGACGAGTGGGGCCCGTTCGACGCGGCGACGAACGCCGCCTTCGAGCCGATCGAGTCCTTCGGCCCTCGCTTCGAAGACCTGCTCACCGCAATCGAGGCAGCCGGGTTCGAGGCCCTGGATCTCTGGGTCGCGCATCTGAACTGGCGGTGGGCGACGCCCGAGCACGTGTCGGTTGCGCGCAACCTCCTCGACCGTCACGGGCTCCGGGTCGTCAGCTTCGCGGGGAACTTCGGCGACACCGCGGCCGACCTCGCCTCGGCCTGCGCGCTCGCGAATGCGCTCGACGTCGACCTCCTCGGCGGCATGGGCGACGTGCTCCGAAACGACCGGGAGGGCTCCGAGTCGGTGCTGCGCGAGCACGGTGTCCGCTTCGCCTACGAGAACCACTCCGAGAAGAGCCCTGACGAGGTTCTCGCGCTGATCGGCGACGCCGGCGACGTACTGGGAGCCGCGATCGACACCGGCTGGTGGGCGACGCAGGGCTACGACCCGGTGCAGGCGATCCGCGACCTCCGCGAACGGCTGTTCCACGTCCACCTGAAGGACGTCGAGGCAGTTGACACCCACATCTCCTGCATGCACGGTGAGGGCGTCGCGAGGATCGCCGCGTGCGTCGACGAACTGCTCGACTCCGGCTACCTGGGCGCGCTCAGCGTCGAGCACGAGCCGTACGACCGGGATCCGACGGCCGAGGTGATCAGGATGCGCGGGCTGATCGAGGCACAGCTGGCAGCGAAGGCGAGGAATCGTGTCTGACAGGCCGCTCCGCTTCGCGATCGTCGGCTGCGGCAACATTTCCGGCCCTTACGGAGAGACGGCACAGGCCTATCCGAACGTTGAGATCGTCGGCGCGACCGACATCGACCGGGAGCTCAGCGCGGCCTTTGCCAAGCGCTTCGGCGGGGTCGACTACCCGTCCCTCGATGCCCTCCTCGCCGATCCGGCGGTCGACGCCGTCGTCAACCTGACCTCGCACGGCATCCACGGAGAGGTGACGACCGCGGCGCTCGCTGCAGGCAAGCACGTCCACAGCGAGAAGCCGATGGCCGGGAGCTACGCGGAGGCGCGCGCGCTCGTCGAGCTCGCCGACGCACTCGGGTTGCGGCTGTCGTGCTCGCCGATCACCTTCCTGGGCGATGCCCAGCAGACCGCGTGGAGCCTGCTCGCCGCAGGCGCCGTCGGCACCGTGCGCGTCGTCTATGCCGAGGTCAACTGGGGCCGGATCGAGACCTGGCACCCGCGGCCGGCGCCGTTCTATGAGATCGGGCCGATGGCAGATGTCGGCGTCTACCCGCTCACCTATCTCACAGCCATCTTCGGCCCCGCGAGCCGCGTCACGGCGCACGGACAGGTCGTCTATCCCGACCGGGTGACCACGTCAGGCGAGCCCTTCACGGTCGGTGCGCCCGACTTCGGCGTTGCGTTGATCGAGCTCGAGGACGGCACCCTCGTGCGGTTGACGGCGAGCTTCTACGTCGCCCAGCACAGCAAGCAGAAGGGCGTCGAGTTCCACGGTGACGACGGCTCGCTCCACATCTCGAGCTGGCAGGACTTCGACGCCGCGGTCGAGCTCGCACCCTACGGCGGCGCCTACGAGGCGGTGCCCGTGCCGCACGCATTCCGGGGCGTCGACTGGGGCAGGGCGCTCGCCGAGCTGTCCGCGGCGATCTCCGAGCAGCGCCCGCACCGCGCCACCGGCGCGCACGCCGCTCACGTTGTCGAAATACTCGACGCCGTGGAGACGTCACGACACGAGGGCAGGGCCGTTGAGCTCACCTCGACGTTCCCTCGGACGGCGACGCCGTCCGAGGGGGGTGCCCGTGGGAAGCGCGAACGGGTCCCGCAGGTGACAGGGTGAGCGAGCCGGCGACAGCGCTCTCTGCGCACGCAGCCCCGATTCCGTGGGAGGACCGCCCGTCGGGCAGCGACGCCACCCTCTGGCGCTCGACCCGTAACCCGATCATCGCTCGCGACCATCTGCCGCGCTCGAACAGCATCTTCAACTCCGCCGTCGTCCCCTACGGCGAAGGCTTCGCGGGGGTGTTCCGCATCGACGATGTTTCTCGCACGATGAACATCCACGCCGGGCGCAGCGCCGACGGGATCGACTGGGAGATCGAGGAGCAGCCGATCGCCTTCACCGCCGTCGACGCACGCGTCGCCGAGATCCAAGGCTCGTTCGAGCACGCCTACGACCCGCGCGTGACGTGGCTCGAGGACCGCTTCTATGTGACCTGGTGCAACGGCTACCACGGCCCCACGATCGGCATCGCGTACACCCACGACTTCGAGGCGTTCCACCAGCTCGACAACGTGTACCTCCCCCACAACCGCAACGGTGTCCTGTTCCCGCGGCGGATCGGAGACCGGTACCTGATGCTGAGCCGGCCGAGCGATAACGGCCACACGCCGTTCGGCGACATCTTCTGCTCGGAGAGCCCCGACCTGATTCACTGGGGTCGGCACAGGCACGTCATGGGGACTCGGCCCTGGAGCTGGGAGTCGACGAAGATCGGCGCGGGCCCGACCCCGATAGAGACCGACGAGGGCTGGCTCGTCATCTACCACGGCGTGCTGACGTCCTGCAACGGGTTCGTCTACTCGATCGGGGCGGCGCTGCTCGATCTCGATCAGCCGTGGCGCGTGATCGCCCGCGCTCCCGACTACCTTCTCTCGCCTCAGGTTCCGTACGAGCAGGTCGGAGACGTGCCGAACGTGGTCTTCCCCTGCGCGGCGCTCGTGGATCGGGCGACCGATCGCCTGACCGTCTACTACGGAGGCGCGGATACGGTCGTGTGCATGGCGCACGCGCATCTCTCCGAACTTCTGGAGTTCGTGCGCTCCTAATCCACGTCAAGCTCGAGGTCGGCGGGACTAGACGATGAGTGCCTGTCGGATTGCCGTCGCGACCGCCTGGGTTCGCGTATCGGCATCGAGCTTGGTCATCGCATTGCGGACATGGGACTGAATCGTCTCCCCCGAGATCCCGAGCTCCCTGGCAGCCTTCTCGTTCGTCATGCCACCCGCAAGGAGAGTGAGGATCTGCCGTTCGCGCTTCGTCAGCGCAGCTAACGGGGTCTCCGTCGCCGCTTCAGCGAGTGCGCCGGCCAGCCTGGCGTCGACGTACGTTCCTCCCGCGGCAACGGAGTGCAGAGCCGCGACCAGGTCGGGAAGCGGCGAATCCTTGAGGACGAAGCCGCGCGCTCCAGCCTCGAGAGCCTGCCGCAGGAGCACGTGGTCATGGTGGCCGGTGTAGACGACAACGGAGGTTTGCGGCGAGCTCACGGCGACCTGCCGAGCGACCTCGATACCGTTGAACGGTTCCATCGTGACGTCGACGAGCGCAATCATCGGCCGGTGTGCCGAGATCTCGCGTAGCGCGTCGTCCGCTCGTGAGGCTCGAGCATTGATGGCGATGCCGGCCTCTTCCAGGTAGCGCGATACCGAGTCCAGCACCGCTGGATGGTCGTCGGCGATCACGCACGTCACGGTCTCCGTCGCTGTTTCCGTCTCGGCGTTCGGCGGGCCAGAAGTCACCGAACGCGAAGTCACCGAACGCGCGATGATCGTGTTCACGATCCGCATGAGGGCGTCGGGCGAGAAGGGTTTGCTGACGAATGCCGAGCCTCGGGGCGCCTGCCCAGCGACGGTTGGCGACTCCTCGGAGTAGCCCGAAATGAACACCGTGCTCGAGCGCGGCTGCGTTTCGGCAACCCGCTCTGCGAGCTCGCGGCCACCCATGCGAGGCATCACCAGATCGGTGACGAGGAGGTCGAGCGGACGACCGATGCGGTCGAGCTGCTCGAGAGCCTCCACCCCGTTCCGGGTCGCGTGAACCTCGAAACCCTCTCGTTCGAGCACGCTGGCCACGAGCTCCCGCACGAGATCCTCGTCCTCGGCGAGAAGAGCGACCGGTGCGCGGTCGCTGCTCGGCGGAACGCTCGCAGCCGGACCGGCAGCTGCGGCAGGGAAGATGAGTCGTACGGTTGTTCCTCGGCCGGGCTCGCTCTCGAGCTGGACCGAGCCTCCGCTCTGAGTCACCGTGCCATGCACGCTGGCGAGGCCGAGACCCGACCCCTTTCCCTGCGGCTTCGTCGTGAAGAAGGGCTCGAATGCCCGATCGCGTGTGGCCGCATCCATGCCTTGACCGTCGTCGGCGACCGAGATGACCACGTACTGCTCCCGATCCCCGCCGACGTCGCTCGGGTCGAGCTCCGCGTCCTCGGTGGTCGAGACGGTGATAGTCAGTACGCCGCCCGTCGGCATCGCATCGCGGGCATTGAGGGCAAGATTGACCAGGATCTGCTCTACACGATCGGGGTCTACTTTCGCGAATGCCGGGGTCGGCGCGGGGATCGTGAGCAACTCGATTCGCTCGCCGATGAGATGTCGAAGCAGCTCGCTCGCCGTCGTCACGAGCGTATTGATGTCGACGAGCTTCGCCTCGAGTGGTTGCTTCCGGGCGAAGGCAAGCAGCTGTTCCGGCAGCGACGACGCCTGCTCGGCGGCACGGCGGATCTGTTCGGCCTCGTGGTGAGGTCGAGTACCTGGTTGGAGCCCGCTGAGCAGCAGCTCGCTGTATCCCTTGATCGCGGTGAGCATGTTGTTGAAGTCGTGAGCGACTCCCCCCGCGAGCCTGCCGATCGCCTCCAGCTTCTGTGCATCGAACAGCGCCGCGCGAAGCCGGTCGCGTTCGCTCTCCGCGTCCATCCGTTCGGTGATGTCTTGCGCAGTGCCCCACATCGAAATCGGCCCGTCCGGCCCCATCCGCACCCGGCCGCGCCCCTGAATCCAGCGCACCGCTCCGGTCGTACGCACCACACGGTGGTCGACCTCGTACGGCTCGCCATCCGTGCCCGCGCGCTCGATCTCGCTCTCGACCTTCGACCGGTCGTCGGGGTGGATCGTCTCGACGTAGGTGGCGTACGTCAGCCGGGTTGCCGGATCGACGTCGAAAATGGTGTACAGCTCATCTGACCAGAAGACTGTGTCAGCGACGACATCCCATTCCCAGCTACCGATGTGCGCGAGGCGCTGTGCTTCTGCGAGGAGGGCCTCGCTGCTCTTGATCGCTTCCTGTTCGAGTCTGCGCTCGGTGATGTCCTGGATCTGACTGATGAAGTACCTCGGCTCGTCCGAGCTCGATCTCACGAGTGAGACGGTGAGCAGAGCCCAGACGATCTGCCCGTTCTTGTGGAGGTAGCGCTTCTCCATCTGGTAGGTGCGGATCGCGCCGGCGAGCATCTGGCGCACGAATTCGAGGTCGGCGCCGAGATCGTCCGGATGCGTGATGACCTGAAACGTCTTGGCACGCAGTTCGGACTCCGAGTAGCCGACGATCTGGCAGAGCGCGCTGTTCACTTCCAGAAACCGCCCGTCGGGAGCGACGATCGCTTCCCCGATCGGCGCAGATTCGAAGAAGCTGCGGAAACGGGCCTCTGCGTCGCGAAGATGCGATTCTGCCTCGAGCCGCTCACTCACTGCGCGCTCGGCGCTCCGGCGGGGCGTCAGGTCCGAGATCAGTCCGAGCACGCCGACTGCTCGGCCGTCAGAGGAGATCATGGTCGAGGTAGCGAGAACCGGAACGCGTTGGCCCTGACGGGTGATCAGGACCGTCTCGTCTGGCGCGGCATCGCCGCGGAGGCGATCCTGAAACTGATGTGTCGCCTGTTCGCGCAACTCCGGCGCGACCACGTCGATCGCCAGGCGGCCGATGAGGTCGGCGGCCGCGTAGCCCGTCAACCTCTCGCCCGCCGGGTTGACCGACGTGAATCGGCCTTCCAGGTCGAGGGTGCAAACCATCTCGCCGGCCTGTTCGAAGAGGAGCCTGTACGCCTCGACAGTGGAGTCGGGCTCGGGGCTCCTGGGCGTATCGGTGGTGCTCACGGTCTCATCGCGGCTCTCGACAGGGGGCTTCTGGCCTCTCCTCCCTGATTCGGGGGAGGCTGCGCTGCCCCTGCTTGGTGCCTGCGTGTGTGCCTCCGGCGCCAGCGGGCGGAAACGGGAGGGGCGAATAGCCGAAAAAGGGGAGGAATCTTCGGGCCGATCCCTAATTGGGGATCCCCCAGTTGGGGTATGCACGGCGTACTAGTTCCCGACGATCCTGCTCGTAGTACCTCAAAACTACCGGTTTTCCGGTAGGAAACCATCATCCGCCTAGGAGCCTCCATGTCCTTCCGCCTTCCCCGCCGCAGACTGCTGATTGTCGCGGTTCTCGCAATCGGTATCGCCTCCGGTGTCTACGCGTACGCCGCGACGAATACCGTCCCTAACAGTTCGGCAGGCTCGGGCTCCGGCGCGATTTCCGGTTACACGGTCACGAATGTTGCATACACGCTCAACGCGACCACACCGACGAACCTCGATCAGGTGTCGTTCACTCTTGCTCCGACTACGACCAGCACCGTCAAGGTCCAGCTTGCCGCGGCCGGGGTGTGGTACAGCTGCACGAATGCTGCAGGCAGCGCCACGTGCAACACGACCTCGCCGCAGGCAACAGCTGCGGCGGCGACACAGCTGACGGTCGTTGCGGCGCAGTAGGGCGCGATGACCGGATCCATCGCGGTGGACGCTGGGGCGGTGGCAGAGGCTGCGCTGCCCCAGCGTTCCCACGGCTCGGTCAGAAAGGGTTTTCGCGTCACGGCGAGTGTGTTGTTCACGCTCGTCGTCCTCGCCGCCGCCTGGTGGCTGCTCGCACCGCAACAGCTCGGTGGATCGACGGCATTTGTCGTCGTCGACGGCACGAGCATGCTTCCTCACCTTCATCGCTCCGACCTCGTCGTCCTCCGACGGTCGTCGAGCCCGCACGTCGGTGACGTCGTCGGATACCGCAGCGCGTTGCTCGATCGAGTCGTGTTGCACCGGATCGTTGGAATCGAGGGCGGTCGATATGCATTCAAGGGTGACAACAACGACTTCATCGACCCGGATCGACCCGGACGCGCTCAGCTGATCGGCAAGGTCTGGTTCCACGTCCCCTCCGCAGGCCGAGCGATCGGCGCCCTTCACGTGCCCTGGGTGCTTGCGAGCCTCGCAGCGCTGTTCGTTCTCGTCGTCGGGCTCGGAGGGTCGGGCGCGCGCTCCCGGGAGCGCGGGGCCGTTCCTCGGTGAAGCCGTGGCATCTCGGCAAGGTTGGTCTCGGAGTCGTGGCGGTCTCGGTCGGAGCGTTGCCGGTACAGAGCGCCCTGAGCGCCGGTAATGCCGTCAGTCCCTCCAAGGCGGGGCGGTACCAGGTTGCGATCACCGCAAACACGCTCAAGCCGGCGTCGTGTGCCGGCATCACGCTGACGACGGTTGTCGCCGGGATCAGCTGGCACGAGTGGCGCCGACCTCCTGCTCGGCAGTGCGGCAGTCAACTCCATGACCGGCGCCGGCGGGAACGATTGCATACTCGGCGGCGGCGGCGATGATTCGATCAACTGCGGTGCCGGCACCGACGTTGCGATCGGCGGTCCCGGCACTGACACCTTCAACGCGAACTGCGAAACGCAGATTCAGTAACAGGCCCCGCAACCCCAGGCAACGCGCCTACCTCAGCCTGGTCCGCTGTCTCGGCAAGGACTTCGGCAGCGATCGTGCCGCCTTCCGTGTGGACGATGACCTCCCGCACGATGACGGTCGTCTGTGCGTCGATCACGATCTGATCTCCCGGCACCGGCTGCTCAGCGAGTGAACGCACGACGCTGTGCGCTCCCGATGGGGACGCGTACGCGATCCGGTAGAGAAACACGACTTCCAGTTACTCCACGATTCCGAGGGGACGAACGGCACAACCATCGTACTATGGGCGCCGGTCGGTTGGAAGGGCGACGCTAGACAGACTCGAAGAGTGCTTCCCACCGAACGAGCAACTCCTGGAGCTCGTCCCGGGCGGCTCGATACTCGGTCAGGGTGTCCATGTTCGTCCAGTCCTCCGCCAGCTTCACTTCGAGCGCGGCGATCTGGAGCTCCAGCGTCGTGATGCGCCGCTCGACCTGCTCGAGCTCGGTCGGGCCCTTCCGCACTGGACGTGTCGGCGTCTTCTCGACCTTCGGCTCGGGTCGCTTCCGCTCGCCGACGGCCGGTGCCGCGACCGCTTCCTCGCGCGCCTGCACGAGGTCGGCCCAGCCGCCGTCGTAGGAGCGCAGGGTCTGCTCCTCGATCGCGATCGTGCGCTCGGCGACGGCGTCGAGCAGGGCCCGGTCGTGAGAAACCAGCAGGAGGGCGCCGGGGAAAGCCTCGAGCGCTGCCTCGAGCGCCTCACGGCTCTCGAGGTCGAGGTGGTTCGTCGGCTCATCGAGGATGAGCAGGTTCGCGCCGGAGGCAACGACCACTGCAAGTGACAGCCTCCTTCTCTCGCCTCCAGACAGCACCGACACCTTCTTCTCATGCTCCGCGTACCCGGAGAAGAGAAAGCGTCCGAGCAGCTGCTGGGCCTGCGGGCGTGCGAGGCCTGTCATCGAGACTGCGCAGTCGAGCACTGTCCCACGCTCGTCGAGCTCGACGTCGTGCTGCGAGAAATAGGCAGGCTCGACGCCGTGGCCGAAGCGGATCGTGCCGGCATCGGGACGGCGGTGATCGACGAGCGTCTCGAGAAGCGTTGTCTTGCCCGATCCATTCGGCCCCACGAGGGCAATGTGCTCGCCGCGCTCGATGACGAACGAACCACCCTCGATCAACTGCTTCCCACCCGCGGACAGGCGCAGCCCCTCGATGTCGACGACGACTCGGCCGGTACGTGCCGGCTTCAGGAATTCGAAGCCGAGGCTGCGGCGACGGCGGGTGAGGTTTTCGAGCTCGCCCGCTGCCTTCTTTCGCTCCTGCTCCAGTCGAGCGATCTGCGTGATCTTCGCCTGCGCCTGCTTCGCCTTCGACTTCTTGTAGCGAAATCGCTCGACGAATCGCTCGAGTCGCTCGATGTCGTTCCCGACGCGCTGGACCGACTTCGCTGCCGTCTGTGCCCGGGCAGCCCGCTCCAGTCGCCACTGATGCCAAGGCCCCGCGAAATAGAGGCCCCGTCCTCCCTCGAGCTCTAGCACGGCCGTCGTCACCGATTCGAGAAACCAGCGGTCGTGGGCGACGAGCACGACGGCTGCATCGATGGTCGTGAGCTCGCGCTCGAGCCACTCGAGGCTCTCGACGTCCAGGTGATTCGTGGGCTCGTCGAGGAGGAGCAGGTCAGGATCGCCAGCAAGTGCGCGCGCCAGCGAGGCACGCGTCAGCTCGCCCCCCGAGAAGGTCTCGAGCTGCCGATCGAGGTCGGCGTCTCGGAAGCCGAGGCCGCGGAGCATCGAGGCCGCACGGTCGCGCCACCCCCAGCCGCCGGCATGCTCTAGGCGTGCCTGCGCCTCGCTGTAGCGGCGAAGTGTCGTTGGGTCGTGTGCACCAGCCGCCATCGCCTGCTCGAGCCGCTGGAGCTCCTGCTCGATCCGCACGAGGTCGGTGGCACCGGAGATCGAGTACTCCCGGAGCGTGAGGCCGCGGTCGCGCGGCGGGCGCTGGTCGTGGAGCGCTACTCGCGTACCCTTGGCGAGGGCGACTTCGCCGCCTTGTAGAGACGTCTCGCCGATCAGGGCGCGGAGCAGCGTTGTCTTGCCTGCGCCATTCTGTCCCGAGAGGGCCAGCCGCTGTCCCCGGTCGACCGAGAACGAGATCCCGTCGAAGAGCGGGTCCCCGGACAGCTCCTTGCGGAGATTCGATGCGATCAGGACGGACACCGCCCTAGGGTAGTCGCGGTCCCTCCTCCTCCGAAGCCCTGTGGAAGAGGGGCGAGGAGACACCCTCATCGATATGCTCGACCCGGTGGCCTCGGACCCCCGCACCCAGACGATCGACACGATTCGCGCGCTCGCGATGGACGCGGTGCAGCAGGCAAATGCTGGCCACCCGGGCACCGCGATGTCGCTCGCACCGCTCGCGTATCTCCTTTACCACGACGTGATGCACCACAACCCGGCCGACCCGGGTTGGCCGGGCCGTGACCGCTTCATCCTCTCTGCCGGTCATGCATGCATGCTCCAGTACGGAGCGCTGCATCTCGCGGGCTACGATCTCTCGCTCGACGATCTGCGGCAGTTCCGGCAATGGGGCTCTCGGACGCCTGGTCATCCGGAATGGGGCCACACGGCAGGGATCGAGACGACCACCGGCCCGCTCGGTCAGGGCTTCGCGAACGGTGTCGGAATGGCAATTGCCCAGCGCTTCCTCGCCGATCGCTACAACCGGCCTCAGCATGCGATCGTCGACTCGTGGATCTATGCGATCTGCTCCGACGGCGACATGATGGAGGGCCTCACGCAGGAGGCGGCGTCGATCGCCGGCCACCTCGGGCTCGGTCGGCTCGTCTACGTCTACGACGACAACCACATCACGATCGACGGCACCACGTCGCTCTCGTTCACGACCGACGACAAGGGGAAGCGCTTCGAGGCATACGGCTGGCACGTCCAGCACGTCGCGGATGCGGAGGATCTGGACGCCCTGCTCGGCGCGCTCGCAGCCGCGAGAGCGGAGGACGAGCGACCGTCCTTGATCATCCTCCGGAGTCACATCGCCCATCCAGCGCCGAACGCAGTCGACACCTCGAAGGCCCACGGGTCACCGCTTGGGGAGGCGGAAGTCCGCGCCACCAAGGAGGCAATGGGCTTCGACCCAGACGCGACCTTTGCCGTTTCCGATGCGGTGCGCGACCACATGGCGGTCGTCGCCGAACGGGGTGCCGCGCTGCAGCGTGCCTGGAACGAGCGGCTGGCATCCTGGGCCGGGACGTTCCCCGACCTTGCCCAGGAGCGCGAGCTCGATCTGCGAGGTGAGCCGCGCGCAGGATGGCGCGAGGCACTGCCGGTCTTCCCCGGGGGCGAGGACGTCGCGACGCGCGACGCCGGCCGGAAGGTAATGCAGGCCTTGAAGCCGTTCACGCCGACGATGGTCGGAGGGGCCGCCGACCTCGTCGAGTCGACAAAGACAGAGTTCGAGGGCGCGGGCGTCTTCTCGGCAACACACGTCGGCCGCAACATCGCGTTCGGGATCCGAGAGCACGCGATGGGCTCGATCGTGAACGGGATCGCGCTCGACCCGGCGATGCTGAGGCCATACGGATCGACGTTCCTTATCTTCTCCGACTACATGCGCCCTGCAGTTCGACTGTCGGCGCTGATGGGGTTGCGGACAGCATGGGTGTGGACGCACGACTCCATCGCAGTCGGCGAGGACGGGCCCACCCACCAACCAGTCGAGCACCACATGGCATTGCGCGCGATCCCGAACCTCTGGTACGTGCGGCCGGGCGACGCCAACGAGACGGCCATGGCATGGCGGATCGCACTCGAGCGGCCCGATGGCCCGGTCGCGCTCGCGCTGACGAGGCAGAAGCTACCGACGCTCGACCGCGACCAGGTCGCCTCCGCAGCGGGGGTTCTCAAGGGCGCGTACACACTGTGGCAACGTGCCGAGGGCGAGCCCGACGCAATCGTGATCGCAACCGGCAGCGAGGTGCATCTCGCGCTCGAGGCCGCACAGTCGCTCGACGCGAACGTGCGCGTCGTCTCGATGCCGTGCTGGGAGCTGTTCGACGAGCAGGACGACGATTACCAGGATTCCGTCCTGCCGCCGTCGGTCGAGACACGGCTTGCCGTCGAGGCGGGCGTGACGCTCGGCTGGGAGCGCTATGCAAGCGCAATGATTGGCATAGACCATTTCGGAGCCTCTGCGCCGTATCAGAGGGTATTCGCCGAATTCGGTATCACCGTCGACGCGATCGCAGCCGCGATCGAAGGTGAGCTCCGATGAGGGTTGCCGCAACGTTCGACCACCGTGGCGTGAAGCTCCGCAGTGCGGTGCTGGACGCGATCGCCGCGGATGGTCACGAGCTCGTCGATCTCGGCGTCGACACCGACGCCGTGCGGATCGACTACCCCGACAAGGCGCTCGAGCTCGGGATGGCGATCCGCCGCGGTTCGGCCGACCGGGGCGTCTTCGTCTGTGGCTCCGGGGTCGGCGCTTCCATCGCCGCGTCGAAGATCCCGGGAATCAGAGCCGCGATCTGTCATGACACCTACTCGGCTCATCAGGGCGTCGAGCACGATGACATGAATGTCCTCTGTCTCGGCTCCGAGATCGTCGGCTACGAGCTTGCGCGTGAGCTCGTTCACACATTCCTCGGTGCTCGCTTCATCGGCGGGGACCGCTACGCCGACCGGCTCGAGAAGGTGGCCGAGCTCGAAAGGATGGCTGATGGCTGATTCGACACGTCTCTCCGCACTGAGCGCTGCGGGGGTGAGCGTCTGGATCGACTCTCTCTCGCGAGAGATGCTTGACTCGGGCACGCTCGCTCGCCTGATGGCGGAAGACTCGGTCGTCGGAGTCACCTCCAACCCGACCATTTTCCAGAAGGCGCTCGCGGAGGGCGATCTCTACGACGGCCAGGTGCGCCAGCTCGCCGCGACAACCGACGACGCCGTCGAGATCTTCTTCGCCTTGGGGATGGACGACATCCGAGCGGCATGCGATCTGATGCGTCCGGTCTGGGAGCGCACGGGCGGGATCGATGGCTGGGTCTCGCTCGAGGTCGACCCGACGCTCGCCTACGAGCGGGAGCGCACCTTCGAGCAGGCGCTGCGGTTCAATCGCGAGGTCGATCGCCCGAACATCTACGTCAAGATTCCAGCCACGCTGCCCGGGCTCGGCGCGATCGAGGATTGCATCGCCAAGGGCGTGCCGATCAACGTCACGCTCATCTTCTCGCTGGAGCGCTACGCGGCGGTTGCCGAGGCGTACCTCCGTGGGCTCGAACGACTCGTTGCTGCGGGCGGCGATCCTCGCACGGTGTTGTCGGTCGCGAGCTTCTTCGTCTCCCGTGTCGACAGTGAAGCCGACAGGCGGCTCGAGGCAGTCGGTCGCAGCGATCTGCAGGGAAAGCTCGCCGTCGCGAACGCGAGGCTCGCCTACCAGCACTATCTCGAGGCCTTCGGCGACGACCGCTGGGCCTACCTCGCCGGCAAGGGGGCACGACCGCAGCGATGCCTATGGGCGTCGACCTCGGCCAAGAACCCCGCCTACCGCGATGTGGTCTATGTCGAGGAGTTGATCGGCGCGGACACCGTCAACACGATGCCGTTCGAGACGGTGAGGGCGTTTGAGGAGCACGGTGAGGTGAAGGAGGGGAGCCTGACGCAGGGGGTCGACGAGGCGCGGCAGCTGCTCACGGACCTCGCAGCAGCGGGTGTCGACTACGACGATGTCGTCGACACGCTCGAGGCGGAGGGCGTCCAGAAGTTTGCCGACTCGTTCGCCGAGCTCCTCGACGGTATCCGAGCCAAGGTCGGCTCGCTGGTGGCGTGAGCGAACATCCGAACCCTCTCCTCGAGGGGCTGCAGCTCCGGCGGCGGCCAGAGCCGTGCGCGGTGGTCATCTTCGGCGCCTCGGGCGACCTGACGAAGCGCAAACTCATCCCCGCCCTGTACGCGCTCGCATACCGGAAGCTCCTCCCGGATCAGTTCGCGATCGTCGGTGTTGCACGAACCCCGCGGAGCTCGGCCCAGTTCGCCGCTGCGATGAAGAGAGCGGTAAAGCAGTTCGCCCGGGACCCGTTCCGGCAGGACGTCTGGGACTCGCTCGTCGCGGGGATGCGCTACGTCGGGACCGAGTTCGACGACGATGCCGGCGAGGATCGTGTCGGCCGTGTACTCGAGGAAATCGATGCCGAACGCGGTACGGGGGGCAACAGGCTCTACTACCTCGCTGTCCCCCCCCAGGCATTCACCGTGGCAGTGACGGAGATCGGAGAGAGGCGTGCCAAGGAAGGCTGGGTCAGGCTGATCGTCGAGAAGCCCTTCGGTCACGACCTGGCCTCAGCGCTCGAGCTCAACGAGCTGCTGCATCGCTGGTTCCGCGAGGACGAGATCTTTCGCATCGACCACTATCTCGGTAAGGAGACGGTGCAAAACATGTTGGCACTGCGGTTCGCGAACGGCATCTTCGAGCCGATCTGGAACCGCCAGTTCATCGATCACGTCCAGATCACAGTCGCCGAATCGATGGGAATCGAAGGGCGCGCCGGCTTCTACGAGTCGGCCGGTGCGATCCGCGACATCTTCCAGAATCACCTGTTGCAGCTACTCGCGCTGACCGCGATGGAGCCGCCGATCGATTTCACCGCCGATTCGGTCCGCAACGAGAAGGTGAAGGTGCTGAAGTCGATGCATACGCCAGGACCGAAATCGGTCGTCAGAGGGCAGTACGGGGCCGGTTTCGTCGAAGGATTCGAGGTCCCCGCGTACCGCGAGGAGGACGGAGTCTCCCCTGGCTCCCAGACCGAGACGTACATCGCGGCGAAGCTCTACGTCGACAACTGGCGCTGGGCCGACACGCCGTTCTACGTTCGCGCGGGCAAGCGGCTCGGCCGCCGAGAGACGACGATTGCGATCCAGTTTCAGCGGGCGCCGCACCCACCATTCGAAGCGATCGCCGGCGACGGGCTCCGACCGAACGTCCTGCTGATCCAGGTGCAGCCCGACGAGGGAGTCTCGCTTGCGATCGGTGCCAAGGTGCCCGGTGCGGGCATGACGATCAGGACGGTGCACATGGATTTCCTCTACGGTGGCGCGTTTCGGACGGGGTTGCCGGAGGCGTACGAGCGCCTGATCCTCGACGCGATGTTGGGCGATGCGACGTTGTTCACACGCGAGGACGAGGTGGAGGAGCAGTGGAAGCTCGTCGACGCAATCCTCGGCGGCTGGCAGCGCGACCGGCCGAACTTCCCGAACTACGAGAGCGGCACCTGGGGGCCGAAGTCTGCCGATGATCTGATCCACCGCGATGGGCGCTCCTGGCGTCGACACTAGAGAGGTCATGATGGGCGTCGTCTCCGATATCGAACGCCAGCTGGGGCGGCTTCGTGCGAACGAGGCGGCTGACGGGATACCCGACCTCCGGACGAGCACGATGACCCACATCGTCTGGTGCCCTCCCGAGTGGTACGCGAAGGCGCGGGCCACGCTCGCGGGATTGGCCGAACGGCATCCTGCGCGGACGATCTTTCTGATCCCCGAGCCGGGTGGCGAGGCCCGCATCAAGGCGAAGGCGGAGCTGAAGGACTTCCAGTTGCAGGGCATGTCACGCGAAGTGCTCTCGGAAGTGATTCAGATTCGGCTCTGCGGTTCTGCGGCGCACCATCCCGGCTCGATCGTCTTGCCCCTCCTCGTCTCCGATCTACCGGTCTTCTGCCGCTGGCGCGGTGAACCGGGGTGGGGAAGCCTCGAGCTCGACGAGGTCGTCGGGGTCGCCGATCGCCTCGTCGTCGACTCATCCGAGTGGCACAACGTCTCGACCGCGTACCCGAAGCTCACCGGGCTTCTGGACCGGGTCGCTGTTTCCGACATCGCGTTCTCGCGGACGCTTCCCTGGCGGCGCCGTCTTGCCGAGCTCTGGCCGGAGATAGGGGGAATCACGACGCTGCGGGTCGAAGGGCCGCGAGCCGACGCCGGGCTGATCGCCGGCTGGCTGCGCTCTCGGTTGCAGCGAGAGATCGCGCTGAGCCGGCGTGACGCTGCCGTTGTAACCGCGATCTGGGTTGACGGCGAGCAGATCCAGTCGCCCGGAGAGCTATCGAGCCCGAGCGAGCTCCTATCCGCGGAGCTCGACCAGTTCGGCCGCGATCGGATCTACGAGGCCGCATTGAAAGCGGCCTAGGACGATTGGGCCGCTAGGCCTCGTCGAGGAGCCTCTCCGCCGCCGCTGCCAGACTGGCTCGGCCCGCACCGAATGTGGTGATGCGACCAGCGCCTCCGGGTGGGCTGTCGACGGATGGGTAGCCGATGTCGACTATGACACTTTGCGCGTCGGCGGCGAGGACCGCGTTCGCCGCCTCCCGCTGCCAAGGATGGCGATCGACGTCACGAACGACAACGACGGTGCGGCGCCCAGGATGTGCAGCGACGATCGCGTCGATCGTCGACACCTGATCCTCTTCCAAGCGGCACGATTCGACGTCCGCGCCCAGCTCCCGCATGATCGAGGCGAGATCGTGCGCCGGTGCGCCCGCAGCAACCGAGAGCGTCCCCGCCAGCTCTACCATGAGCACTGGTCCCGGAGTCGCAACGTCGCCCACCACTGTTTGCGCGCGCCGCGCCGCTTCGACACCGACCTCGGCGAACGACCGTCTCTCCGATGTGGCGAGTGGGGGCGGGGCATGCGACGCAGCGACACGCCCGGCGGCTTCGGCAAGCCGGTCTTCATCGAGGCGACCGTCGTGGACCGCAGAGACGATCGCTTCGCGCACCCGGGTGACGTGGCCGTCATCGATGTCGTGGCCGAGGCAAAGCGCGTCTGCTCCGGCGAGGAGCGCGAGCACGGCGCCCTCCTCCATCCCGACGGTCGCGCTCACCGCCTGCATCTCGAGCGCGTCGGTGATGATCATGCCCGTGAATCCCAGCTCGTCGCGAAGGAGGGCGGTGAGATGGGCGCGGTTGAGCGTAGCGGGTGTGTCGCCGAGCTCCGGGACGACGAGGTGGGCGGTCATGATGGCGCACGTACCCGCTGCGATCGCGGCCCGGAACGGCGCCAGCTCGACGTCCGTCAGCTCAGCGCGTGTGGCGGGAACGACCGGAAGCCCAAGGTGCGAGTCGACCTCTGTTGCACCGTGCCCTGGGAAGTGCTTTGCGCATGCCGCAACCCCACCCGCCTGGAGGCCCGTCACGAACGCGCCGACATGGCGGGAGACGAGGTCGGGATCCGGGCCGAACGAGCGCACACCGATGACAGGATTCAGCGGGTTGGTGTTGATATCGGCCACAGGGGCGAGGTCGTGGGTGATGCCTACGGCCCGGAGCTCGTCAGCGAGGGAACGGGCGACCCGCGCAGTGAGGTCGGTATCGTCGATCGCGCCGAGCGCGAGGTGACCTGGAACAGAGCTCCCACGAGACGCCTCGAGCCGGGTGACGTCACCGCCCTCCTCGTCAATGGCGACGATGGTCGAGGCCGACACCCGGACGGACTCGCAGAGTCGTCGCAGTTGGTCCCGGTCCTGCACATTCCGCGCGAAGAGCACAACGCCCCCGAGCCCTTCATCGAGCTCCCGGGCGAGCCAGTCCGGTACGCGGTGTCCTGCGAACCCGGGCAGGATGCAGGCGTTCGCCAGCCGCTCGAGCGATCCGATCATCCGCGCACAGCACCGGCAGTGAGACCGAATGCGATGCGCCGCTGCACGATGAGGAAGAACACGATGACCGGGATCGCAGTCAGCGTCGAAGCCGCCATGAGACCTCCCCAGTCGGTGTTTCGGCTCGTGCCGTAGAAGTACGACAGCCAAACCGTGACCGTTTGGTTGGACTGGTCGCTGAGCAGGACGCTCGCAAAGATGTATTCGTTCCACGTCGTCACGAACGCGAATACCGAGGTGGCTACGAGCCCCGGAGCGACGAGCGGCAAGAGAATGCGTACGAACGCACCGAGCCGGCTGGAGCCGTCCACCATCGCTGCCTCCTCGAGCTCGCGCGGGATCCCGATGATGAAACCGCGCAACGTCCACACCGCGAAGGGCAGCACGAACGTCATGTAGGTGATGATCACGCCGGTGAGCGTGTTCGTCAGGTGGTAGCGGGCGAGGACCACGTAGAGCGGAATGATCAGGCCCGCCTGCGGGAGCATGAGGATCCCGATCATCACGACGATGAAGAGCTTGCGGCCCGTGAATCGGTACTTGGCGAGCGCAACGGCGGCGAGGAATGCGAGCACGATCGAGGCGGTGACGGCGACGATCACGATGATCACGCTGTTCTTCACGTCGGCCCAGAAGTAGGGCCGGTTCATCGCGTCGCGGTAGTGCGACAGCGTGGGATGGAACGAGAACCACGTCGGCGTGAGGCTGTCGATCTCGGCGTCCGGCTTGAACGACGTCGAGATCATCCAGAACACAGGGAAGACGAGGACCAGGAAGATGAGTACGCCCAGCGCGTTCCAGCTCGACTGGCGGAGTCGGCGACGACGCGTGCGGGGCGCACGTGGAATCGGCGCAGCGGAGGTCCCGGTACTCACGGCGTGTCTCCGTACCGCACCATGCGACGGACGTACGGAACGCTCATCCCAACCACCATCATCAGCATCAGCAGGGAGATGGCTGCCCCACGTCCGTAGTTGGAGTGCGCGTACCCCTCGATGTAGACGTAGACCCCCATCAGGTAATTGGACGCGTCGACGTGGGAGGCGCCGATCAACAGGTACGGCTGGGTGAACACGCCGAAGTCCCAGATGATCGAGAGGCTCGTCAAGATCAGGAGGATGGGCTTCAGGATCGGCAAGGTGACATCCCGGAAGACGCGGAGCGGGCCTGCTCCGTCCATCTCCGCTGCCTCCACGAGCTCCCGCGAGACCTGTGAGAGGCCGGCGTAGACCGTGATCGTGACGAACGGAAGTGCGCCCCACACGATCAGGAGCGTCACCATCGCGAGCTTCGAGAACGTCGTCGCATACCAGTCGTGCTGGTAGTAGTCGCCCAGGTGGAGGCGCGTGAGGGCGTAGTTGAGAATGCCGTTCTGGAAGTTCGTCATCCAGTACCAGACCTGCACGGCGACGACGACGGGCATCGACCAGACGAGCACGAGCCCCGATGTGAGGAGCACGCGGACGATCGGACCGACACGCACGAGTAACAGCGCCAGCAGCGTCCCGACGCCGATCGTCAGTCCGACGTTGACAGCCGTGAAGACGATCGTCCGCAGGAGCGTGTGCCAGAAGACGGGGTCGTGCAGAACGGAGCTGTAGTTGGCGAAGCCGACCCAGACACCCGAATGCTGGATCAGCTCGGCCAGCCCGTATTGCTGGAACGAGAGGACGACCAGCTTGTAGAGCGGGTAGCCGAGAATCGCGGCGATCGCGATCAGAACGGGGAGGATCAGCCAGTAAGGCCCGGAAGCGCGTAGCGCCCGCTGCCATGTCAACGGCCGCCGCCGGGGCCACAGGGTTGTGGCTTCGGCGGCGGCCGCCGTATCGTTCGAGACGCGGTTACTCGGCAACGAGATCCGTGTCTCCCTTCACGTCGTTACGACGCGTTGAGCACCGACGTGATGTTGTCGCTGGCGGACTGGGCGGCTTGCTTGATGCTCAGCTTGCCGGTGAGGATCTGGGCGAGCATGTTGCGGAGGATATTGCCGTTCTCCACGTTGACCCAGTTCTTCGCCGTCGGCACGAACCAGCTCTGCTGAGCGGCCTTCTCGGCAACGCTCGAGCCCAACAGGCTCGTCGTGTTCGGGATGTTGCCGATGCCGCGGAGCGCGGTCATCGACGACGTGCTCGTGTAGTCCTTGATCCAGTCCACAGCGAGCGCTTTGTTGGCGCCGACCGGGACCGCGAGGTCAGAACCGCCGAGGAATCCCGGCATGGCCTTACCCGGCGTGTGGCTCGGCATCACGAACTGTGCCGTACGGCTCTTGTTCGCGTCACCGACGCAGCAGCTGAACCATCCAGGGCCGACCATCGAGGCTGCCTGGTTCTCGGCGTAGACGGAATACGGGTTCGGGTGCGCCTCGTCGGTCGTCTTGCTCGCCCTCGATGCGGCCGCGAAGAAGTTCTTGTAGGCCGTGAGCCCGGCGATCGATCGGGGTGAGGTCAGCGTTCCCTTCCACTGGCCGCTGACCCGTGTCGCAATCGAGCCTCCGAAGTCGTAGACGAAGCCCATTGCGAAGTACCAGTCAGTGCCCGCGATATAGACGGGCGAGAACCCCTTCTCGCTGTTCTTGGCCGCGAGCTTCTTGCTCCCGCTCGCGAACTGGGCGAGGCTGGTAGGCACCTTGACGCCGGCCTGCTTGAACAGGTCGCTGCGGTAGGTGACGACACGCGAGCCCGCGTAGTAGGGGACGCCGTACAGCTTGCCGCCGTACCGGCCGGATGCCGCAAGCCCCTGGAGCCACGTGCCCGAGTTCGGGATCGACGCCTTGTCGGACGACAGGTCCTGGAAGGCGCCTGCTGCCATGTACTTCGTCATCTCGGTGTTACCCATCTCGATCACGTCCGGCGCGTTGCCGCCTGCGAGGGTCGCATCGAGCTTCTGCAGGTGGTTTCCCCACGTTTGGTACTGGACGTTGACGGTCACTCCGGGATGATCCTTCTGGAACTGGGCGTTCGCCGCCTTGACGATCGGCTCCCAGTTCGCCGCCTGTGCGTCGGTCTGCAGCCAGACGGTGATGCTGCTCGCGGACTGCGCCGACGTCGCACCCGACGCGGTAGACGCGATGACCGCGATGACCACGCCGGCAAGCAGGACGGCGCTAACGGTGCGTGCTCTCATGGGCGATACCCCCAAGCGCATTCGAAGGCGGCTCGAGCAACTCCGAATCCCCTGTGGCCGGCCGGGGCGGAGCGGCCTTGGCCGCCTACTGGTTTATACCACTTGGCCACTGGGTCGGAACCTTTGCACACGAATCCAAGGTTGTCAAGACCACTTTGGAGGCCCCACACCGATGCGATCACTCAGCCCTGATGGGTGCAGATGGTGGTGGGTCGGGCGTCCTTCGTGACGAGAACCAGCATCTGGCGACGCTTGGTTGGTACTGACCAACGTGGGAGTGGACGCTGTCGGTGCCGGAGCGAGCTAGGCGTTGATACCGCCGGCAGTGCTTCGAGCCGTGCGGCCGCGATTGAGCTCCGTCACGAGCTTGTAGCGATCGCCGCGGTAGATCGAGCGGACGTACTCGACGATCTCGCCGTCTCCCGCGCGTGTCGTCCGTTCGAAGAGGAATGCCGGCGAATGCAGCGGCACGCCGAGCGCGTCGGACTCCTCCTCGTTCGTCACCGTCGGCTCGATCGTCTGCAAACCGCCGACGATCTCGATTCCAAACCGGCCCTGCAGGATGTCGTAGAACGATCGCTCCTCGAGATCGGCCGCGGAAAGCCCAGGCACGAGCGACTCGCGGACGTGCAGCGTCTCGATCGCCATGGTCTCGTGATCTGCGAGTCGCATGCGACTGATGATCACGACCGGCTCGGAGGGCGAGACGTGGAGCAGCCTCCCGAGGTGAGCCCCGGCAGGCTTGACCCGCAGGTCGAGCGTCCGGCTGCCCGGCACCATGCCACGGCGCCGCATGTCCTCGGTGAACGACGTCATCGTCAGCTCCTGGGCGATCTTGGGCTCGCTCACGAACGTCCCGCTGCCGTGTCGTCGCACGAGCAGACCGTCACGGACGAGGTCGTCGAGTGCCGCCCTCACCGTCAGCCGCGAGACTCCGAGGTCGACGCAAAGTTGCCGCTCCGACGGAATCGAGTCACCGACGCCGAGCTGCTCGATCAGGTCGAGCACGCTGTTGCGCGCCTCGCCCTGTTTCGTGACGGTTCTTGAAGTCGAGGTCATCGCCTTGTGACTCGGCATCCTACCTCCTTTTGACGTCTGGTCAAGACCAGTGACCTCAATTGCCCGCGTGAACGACCGGCTCGGCGCTGCGTAAGGGCAGGGCGGAGCCGTCGACGGGATCGAAGAAGTGAAAGCGTCCGGGGTCGACGGCGAGCGACACGCTCTCGCCGGCGCGAATGCCGGCGCGCGGATCGACGCGAGCCGTGAAGAGCGCTCGCTCCTCGACGAGCAGCGTCGCATCCTCCTCCTCGCTGGCCACGAGCGCATCGGTCGAGACCCGCGGAGCGTCCACGCGGAAGAAGGCATGTGTGTCGGCGCCAAGTTCCTCGAGCACCTCCACGTACACCGCGATCCGGGGCAATTCGGCGGGTGCGAGCGCGGCATCCTCGAAGGCCTCCGGCCGGATCCCGAGCACGACGCGGTCGATGTCCGCCGCTGGTCGGCGATTCCGATCGAGGGGGATACGCACGCCGCCAAAGACGAGCGTGCCGTCCTCGATCGCAGCCTCGATGAGGTTCATCGCCGGCGAGCCGATAAACGCCGCTACGAAGAGATTCGTGGGGCTCGTGTACAGCGTCTGGGGCTCCGCGACCTGGACGACCTTTCCATCCCGCATGACGGCAACCCGCTCGCCGAGCGTCATCGCCTCCGTCTGATCGTGCGTGACGTACACCGTCGTGACACCGAGCTTCGCGTGGAGCTGAGCCAACGATGCCCGCATACCGACACGGAGCTTCGCATCGAGGTTCGAGAGAGGCTCGTCCATCAGGAACGCCTGTGGCTCTCGAACGATCGCGCGTCCCATAGCGACACGCTGGCGTTGGCCACCGGAGAGCTGAAGGGGCTTGCGATCGAGCATCTCGGTCAGGCCGAGCAACGTTGCGACCTCCTCGACCCTCCTCCGGATCTCGGCTTTCGGCGCCTTCCGCACCTTGAGGCCGTAGCCGAGATTGTCACGCACGGTCATGTGTGGATACAGCGCGTAGCTCTGGAAGACCATCGCAATGTCCCGATGGCGCGGCGCCAACTCCGTGACGTCCACGCCGCCGATGTTGACCGCTCCCGCGCTCACCTCCTCGAGACCCGCAATCATGCGTAGCAGCGTCGATTTGCCACAGCCCGAAGGCCCCACGAGAACCATGAACTCGCCGTCGCGGATCTCGAGGCTCACGTCGTCGACGGCGAGGAACCCGTTGCCATAGACCTTCGTAATCCTGTCGATCTCGATTGAGGCCAAGGCTCAGCGCCCGCTCGTGGTCATCGTCGTCCTTCCGAGGGCGCCGGACGCTCCTGAGGCGCGTGTACGGGTGACTGGTCTTGACCACTCTACCATATCGTGCATAGACTGGCCGCGTGACGAGCCGCACGCCACCCACGCCCGACCTCGCGAAGCTCGACGGGCTGGCCACCGAGGCCTGGAACCCCGAGGCCGCGGATCTCGACCTGCGATCGACGGCGGAGCTGGTCGCGCTGATGAACATCGAAGACGCGTCCGTCCCGGTAGCCGTCGCGCAGGCGCAGGATGCCATCACGTCGGCGATCGACGCGATCGCCGAGCGGCTCGAGGCGGGAGGTCGTCTTGTCTATGTCGGGGCCGGGACGTCGGGCCGGCTCGGGCTCGTCGATGCGGCGGAGTGCGAGTCGACGTTCGCCGTTCCTCCTGGTCTCGTGATAGCGCTGATCGCAGGTGGGCCGGAGAGTGCGGCGACGGCGCAGGAGCACGCGGAGGACGACGAGGAACAGGGTGGCCGCGAGATGGTGCTCGTCGAGATCGGACCGACCGACGCCGTCGTCGGCTTGAGCGCGAGTGGGAGGACGCCGTACGTCGTCGGCGCGCTCTCGCGGGCGCGGCGGGCCGGAGCGCTCACCGTTGCGCTCGTGTCGGTCGAGGACTCCCAGATCGGGCGGTTGGCAGATCACGAGATTGCGATCGTCGTAGGACCGGAGGTGATCGCCGGTTCGACGCGGCTCAAATCCGGTACAGCGCAAAAGCTCGTGCTCAACATGATCTCTTCGATCGCGATGGTGCGTCTCGGCAAGACGTTCGGGAACTTGATGGTCGATGTCGTCGCGACGAACGCAAAGCTGCGCGCGCGCGTTCGGCGGATCGTCCTCCACGCGACCGGTGAGGAGCCTGATCGTGTCGACGCCGCCCTCGATGCGGCTGGCGGTGATGCCAAGGTCGCGATCGTCTCGCTGCTGGCAGGCATCGATGCCGATAGTGCCAGGGAGCGGCTCGCAGCCTCGAACGGCGTCGTCCGCAAGGCGTTGTCGTAATGCGGCTCGGGGTGGAAGCTGCGGTTGTCGACGGGCAGCTCGTCCTTGGTGACGTCGCCCTCGACGGAGCAGACATCACAGCAGTGGGGCTCGGGGGCGGTGGCAGCGGTATCGCAGTCCCGGGTCTCGTCGACCTCCAGGTGAACGGTTTCGCGGGCGTCGACTTTCTCGGTGCAGATAGCGCAGGGTTCGACAAAGCCTGTGAGGCGCTGCTCGAGGCTGGGGTGACTGCGTTCCTGCCGACGTTCATCACGTCCGCCGAGGAAGATCTCGAGGTCGCCCTCAACGCCATCCCCTCCCGGACACGAGGCGCGCACATTCTCGGCGCACACCTCGAGGGGCCTTTCATCTCAGCCCTTCGGCTCGGGACCCATCCACCTCAGTTCCGACGCGACCCCGATCGAGCATTGCTCGAACGCTTGCTCGGGGCCGGATCGGTCCGGCTCGTGACGCTGGCGCCGGAGCTTCCGGGAGCGCTCGAGCTCGTCGACATGCTGCACGCGCGCGGAATCGCAGTCTCGCTCGGCCATAGCGATGCGACCTCGGCCGAGGCGAATGCGGCGTTCGATCGCGGCGTGCGCACCGTCACTCACGTCTTCAACGCGATGCGTCCTCTGACGCACCGCGATCCGGGCATCGTCGGTGCGGCACTCGTGCGCTCGGACGTCGTGTTGCAAGCGATCGTCGACGGCGTTCATCTCGATGCAGACACAGTTCGGCTGCTCTGGCGGGTCGCGGCCGGTCGCCTTGCACTCGTGACCGATGCGGTCGCAGGAGCGGGCCTCGGAGACGGAACATACAACCTCGGCGGTGTCGAGATCGGCGTCCGCGAAGGGGTGGTCCGCCGGAGTGACGGTGTTCTCTCCGGGAGCTCCCTGACGATGATCGAGGCTGTCAGAAACCTCGTCGATCTCGGCGTCCCACTCGAGCAGGCGGTGGATGCTGCATCGGCCGTCCCTGCGCGGGTGCTCGGCCTTCAGGGTATCGGCAGCCTGGCTCCGGGCAACTCGGCCGACATCGTGGTACTCAACGACGCTCTCGAGATCGACCGTGTCGTCGTGGGAGGTGAGACGCTTGTCGCCGTCTGAGCCGGGGTCCCTGTTTCACGCCGAGATCAGGGAGCAGCCGGCGGCTCTCGAGCGGCTGCTCGAGCACGACACCGAGATCGCGAGGATCGCCCGCGTCGCCCGCGAGCGCAGATCGCGCCTCGTTCGCATGGTCGGCCATGGCTCGTCCGACAATGCAGCGTCCTACGGCGTCTACGCGTTCGGTCTGATGCCACGTTGGACGGCACTGCGGGACTCGATTACGTTGACGGTGCACTACGACACCCCGCTCGACATGTCCAGCTCGACCGTGATCGGCCTCTCGCAATCCGGACGAACACCGGATGTCGTCGAATACGTGACCCGCGCCCGGCGCAGCGGGGCGTTCACGATCGCGATCACCAACGATCCGACCTCCGATCTGTCAGCCGCCGCGGAGGCCACGATCCCACTCGAAGCGGGGCCGGAGCTCGCGGTCGCAGCCACGAAGACCTATGTCAACACGCTCGCTGCGTTGGCACTTCTCGCCGGCCACCTCGCGGGCGACGGCTCCGCCGTCGCTGACGGCGTTCGCAGTTCCGCCGCAGCTTTGTACGACTGGCTCCCCGTCCTCGAGCGGTCGGCTGCCGAGTTGGCGCTGCCGTTCTCCTACACGGGGCGGATGTTCGTGATCGGCCGGGGTGTCGAATTCGCGACGGCGAGGGAGATAGCGCTCAAGTTGCTCGAGACCTGCCGCGTCGCGGCCGAGCCGCTCACTGCGACCGACCTCGCTCACGGTCCGGTGGCGGCGCTCGATCCGTTCTTCCCCGTCTGGGCGATCGCGTCACCCGATGCGACGTTGCCGACCGTGCAGGAGGCTGCAGCCCGCATTCACGAGATGGGAGCCACGGTCGTTGCCAGCGGGACGGCGGCGAAGGCGATCGCCGGCAGCCAGTACGTGCTGTCCGTCCCTTCCACCAAGCCGGCGCTGCTCTCACCGCTCCTGTCCGTCGTGCCGGGTCAGCTGTTCGCCGGTGCACTCGCGCGAGCCCGTGGTCTCGATCCCGACGCACCACACGGGTTGAAGAAGGTGACCCTGGCCTGTTGAGGTGGCCGCCGTCGCTCGGTCGCGCTCTCAGCGCTCGGCGGCCGGAAGGCTCTCGAGCAGGAGCTCGTGGATGAAACCATTGGACGAGATGGCCGTCCCGCCGTCTGCTCTCGCTTTGCCGTCACGATCGCTGAATCGCCCGCCGGCTTCCTCCACGATCGGCTGGATTGCCGCGAGATCCCAGATCTTGACCCCGACTGCGTCGACGGCGCCGTCGACGGCACCTTCCGCGACCAGCATGTGCGCCCAGAAGTCGCCGTAGCCGCGCGCGTGCCACGCATACGCCGCGAGCGCGGGAATTGGCTGCTCGAGTGCGAACGAGAGCACCGCATCCTCGATCTGCCGCACCGCTGAGACACGGACGCGGTCGTCGTTCACCCATGCCCCGCCGCCGCGCTCGGCGTACCAGCGGCGATGCAGGGCGGGTGCCGAGACGACACCGAGGCGCAGCTCGCCGTCTTCCTCGAGTGCGATCAGCGTCGCCCAGACAGGGATGCCACGTGAGTAGTTCCGCGTTCCGTCGATCGGGTCGACGATCCAGCGCCGGTTGCCACCCCCGCTGACGCCGAACTCCTCGCCGAGCATGCCGTCGTCGGGGCGCTCGATCGCGAGTCGCTCGCGAATCGCCCTCTCGACTGCCCGGTCCGCCTCTGTTACCGGCGTCAGATCCGGCTTGGTCTCGACGAGCAGATCGCTCGCGCCGTAGCGCTCGAGCGAAATCGCGTCGGCCGCGTCTGCGAGCGAGAGAGCTAGTGCAAGGTCGGGGCTCATTCGAGCCCCGACCTTACTCGACGACCTACTTCGTAGAGGCGACGAGCCGGAACTTCGGCTTCGCGACCGTCAGGGAGAGAGGTGGCGACCAGGTCATGAACTGGTGACCGTCCGGGAGAGCATTGTTGATGCCGCGGATCCGATACCACCAGTTGCCAGGCTTGAGAGGAAGCGTGGTGGCCGTGCCGCCGTCGACCGCGAGGCGCTTGACTGCACGCCACGGATAGCGGGTGGGGGACCACTCGACCTCGTAGGTATCGGCGCCGGGCGCAGGAAGCCATGCGACGAGCGGCCGTCCGTAGAAGGGCTTGTTGCCTGCCGAGGCGATCAGGCGTCCCGATGGGGAGAGGCCCGATGCATATGCGGTGCCCTGGCCGGCGACAACGGGAGCGGATGACTTCCCGAAGGCGAGCACACGACCGCTTGCACACGCATCCTGCGGCACCTCTGCGTCGTAATAGTCGTAGGAGACGACGGACCCGTCCGTACCGATCTTCGGCACGAGCTTCACCGGGACGACCGTCCAGTAGAACCGCCCGTTTGGCCACCCGCTCTCGAGCAGTTCGATCTGAGGCCAGCTGCTGTTCGTTGCCTGCTCGACAGGGTTACCCGTAGAACCGGTGCTAGGCGTCGTGGGCACGGCGGCAGCAGCGGCAACAGCGGCCCCGGATTCACTCGCCGGCTTGGCGAGGATCCCTTCCGCCGTGTAGGTCTTGCCCTCGTCGCCGATCTCGAGGATCTGGTGCGCGGCGTCGCCGACAGCCTTCGCATCGTTCGGTAGCTTGATCGTGCCCCTGTTCCGTGCTGCGTACGCCGGGCCGCCGACGATGGCGCCACGGAAGACCGTATTCACGCACTGGTTGTCGCTGAAGACGTAGACACGGTAGAAGCTGTACTTGTTGCCGCTGGCGTCGCGCGTGCCGGAAAAGACGAACGCCGGGGTCATCTCGTGCGCCTTTGCGCTCGTCGGCGTGCTCGTCGCGAGCGCTGTCACCGCTGCGACGGGGTGCACGATTCCGTCGTCCATCGCAGGGTTGTTCAGCGTGAATACCTGACTCCACGGTCCGTAGTTGACAGGAGTTATGAAGCCTTGCAGCTTCGCGACTCGTCGGACTGCACGGACCCGCCAGGTGATCGCGCCGGTGAAGCTGGCGTCCTGGTGGAACGCATAGAACTCGCGCTGGTCGACGGCGTTGACGCGGGTCTCGACGACCCGGTTGATGCCCGTGAACCACACCTGGTAGCTCGTAGCGCCCTCGACCGGTGTCCAGCGTGCCAGTCCTGGATATGACGTTGCCTGCTTCGGCACATCACTCCAGCGGATGTTGAATCCGTAGCCGGAGCTCCACGGCGACGTTCCCTTGCTGGTGACGGCGCGCACCCGAGCATAGGCTGCGTACGGCGAGCCGGTCATCCACGGCAAGGTCAGAGGGATGGCGACTGCAGGGCTCTTCAGCGACGAGCTGGCCCAGAAGATGGTGCCATCCTGGAAGTTCGGCGTCTTCGCGAGTTGGAACTCGTAGCGAGATGCGCCTCTGGTCGGCGCCCACGAGAACGACGGTGTCCGGGGGAAGTCATGGACGGCAGGCTCGCTGGCACGGAGAAGGAACGGCTTCAGCGAGCTCGGTGCAGCGACCGCCGCGGAACGCTGAGCGGACGCGGAGCCGGAGACGAGTGTGGCCGCGACGAAGGCGGCGAGAGCGACGGAGGAGAGGCGGACTGTGGGCATAGTCCGTATGTCGGCAGGAGGGCTGCTCCGGCCCTCCCCCGGCAGAGGGATGCTGCACCCTCAACCGAGTGACGATGCGTGTGGGGTATGAGCGGCACCCACATAGGGCGCAGGCCCACTCTTGTTGTCGCCGCGCTACCCGTCGCTGTCGTCGCCGTCGCACTGCTGTCGCTCGGCACTGTCGGGCGCGGCAGCAGCGCTTCCCACCTGGTCGCAGGCGGGCTCGCCGAGCAAGATGCGGCGGGGCTTGCAGCCTCGGGCCAAACCGGGACGCTGTCTCCGACCTGGGAGCTGGCGACGACTCGACTTCCCGGCACGCTCGTGGCCGTGATCGACACGGGCGTCGCACTCACTCCGGATCTCGCCGGGCGTGTCGATGCCGGAGAGAGCTTCGTCGGCGGTGACGCAACCGCCGACGAGAACGGTCACGGCACAGCTGTCGCCGGGATCCTCGCGGGCTCCGGCGGCGTTTGTCAGGCGTGCCGAATCCTCCCGCTCCGAGTCTCCGCGGGTGCTGGTGGAACGGCGTCGTCCGAGAACATCGCCGCGGCTGTCGACGCTGCGGTCCAGCGCGGCGCATCGGTCCTCAACCTCAGCATGGTTGCCACGAGCCCGACCGAGATCGAACGGGCAGCCTTCGCCAGGGCCGTCGCGGCAGGAGTCGTAGTCGTGGCCGCGGCCGGCAACGCCGCCTCGTCGACCGAGTCCTATCCCGCCGGGTATCCAGGCGTGCTCTCCGTCGGCGCGACGGGCGACGACGGCGCGATCGCCGGATTCTCGAACCGCGGCCCCTGGGTGAGTGTGCTCGCGCCCGGGTGTGGACGGACGCATTCCCCGAGCGGCGGAGAGGTGCTCTTCTGTGGTACTTCGGCTGCCGCTCCGTACGTCGCCGGTGTCGTTGCCGTCCTCCGTGCAGCCGTCCCGTCCGCGACGGTGTCGGACCTGATCAGCGCGATTCGCCGCTCGTCGCATCCTGTCGAAGGCGCGGCGGACGGCGTCGTCGATCCGGCGGCAGCGCTCGCGGCAATCGGCGGCGCTGAATCCGTTCCACAGGTAGCGGCCGTCGTCAAACGAGTGGCCCCTGTAGCCCCGAAACGCAAGCGAGTCACCCGTGCGAAGGCGACAAAGGCAGCCTCAGCCCGCTCCGCGTCGGTCGTGCGTTCGCTCAGGTGAGCAGCGGATCGACTGCTGCGGCGACGAAGAGCAACGCGAGATAGGCAAGCGAGTAGTGGAACAGCACAACGGCATTCCTGCGTGAGTTGTGGCGACGTAGCTGCCAGGCGAGCACGACGAAGTAAACGCCGAGGAGGACGGCGGCCACCGTGTACACCGGTCCGAGCCACCAGCCGACCGCAACGGTGAACCCCACCAGCACGACCGAGTAGAGCAGGATCTGCCTCGTCGTCTCGCCGTCACCCCGTGTGCCCGGCAGCATCGGCACGTTTGCCGCCGCGTAGTGATCCTTGATCATCAGAGCAAGCGCCCAGAAGTGAGGCGGCGTCCAGAGAAACACGATGAGGAACAACCAGAGTGCAGGCAGGGTGAGGTTGCCCGTGGCCGCCGCGAAGCCCACGAGAGGTGGCACTGCTCCGGCAGCGCCACCGATGACGATGTTCTGGTCCGTCGAGCGCTTCAGGTATCCGGTGTAGACGACCACGTAGAAGAGGCCACCGACGAGTGCCAGCACCGCAGTCAGAACGTTCACCGTTGTCGCGAGCAGCGAGAACGAAAGCGCCATCAGGACGACGCCGAACTCGAGCGCGCGTGGGGCAGTGACCCGCCCCGACGCGACGGGGCGCGCAGCGGTGCGCTCACCCATCAACCGGTCGATATCCGCGTCCATCACGTGATTGAGCGCGCTGGAGCCGCCGCAGGCGAGGGCGAGGCCGACCATCATCGCGACGAACATCCACGCATCCGGCCATCCGCCGGCACCGACGAACATCCCGGCCGCTCCGGTCAGCAGAAGCAGCGACATGATCCGCGGCTTGGTCAACGTGACGTAGTCGCGCCAGGGACCAAACGGAACGGGTGCCCCACGGAATGCAACGGCGAAGGCGAGGAGCGATGCCGCGAGTGACGCACCTGCCGCGGCGACGTGCAGCGCGACCGACCACCGTGCGTCGTTCGCCCACCCAACGAGGCCGCCGGTTGCGATCGCGACGAGCAGCAAGCCGAGCGCCGCCGAGGTCACAGGAAGCAGGATCGGGTACGCCACTTTCGCGATCACCACGGTCCCGACGAGCAGCGGTAGGGCGACGAGCGCTGCGGCCCAGTGTCCGCGACCGAGACCGAGTGCCGCGCTCACGACGACGCCGGCGGTCGCAATCGCCGCGCCGCCGATCGCAATCTGCAAGAGCGGTCCTGGCGCGGCCGCCGGCTCAGAGCGCATTGCGCTCCTTCAGCGTCTGGCGCAGATCGTAGAGCGGTCTCGAGCTTGCGACGGGCGGTACCGAGTCGAAGTTGTGTGCCGGCGGCGGTGAGGTCGTGTACCACTCGAGCGTGTCAGCGAGCCAGGGATCGTTGCCTGCCCGAGTGCCCCGATGCGCTCGCGCGACCGCGATCAGAAAACACAGGACGCCGACGGCGGTCGTGAACGCGCCGATCGTCGAGATCATGTTGTAGGCAGCAGTGCTTCCATGCTTGCTGAAGGTCGTGGCGCCTCGCGGCTGACCCTGGTCGCCGAGCAGGAACTGGACGAAGAACGTCAGGTTGAAGCCGATGAAGAGCAGCACTGCGGCCGTGCTCGTTAGTCGGGTGCCGAGGAGTCGTCCAAAGATCTTCGGCCACCAGTACACGAGGCCACCGAGCAGCGCAAGGAGCGCGGTGCCCCAGAGGAGGTAGTGGGCATGCGCGACGCCGAACGCCGTGCCGCGAAGACCGCGGTCGTTGCCGAAGACGGCGAGGACGAGAGCGGAGAGAATACCGATCGCGAAGAGGACGATCGCCCCGCCGGCGAAGAGCAGAGGCGCCGTCCAGCGAAGGTGGGAGCGTGCTCTCCAGAGGCTGGACTTCAGGAGCCAGAGAGCGACGACCGACGGTGCAATGGCGAGGACCGTGAGGAGCAGCAACACCAGACTCGGCTTCCTGCCCACGCCGGTCGAGTACGCGTGGTAGATCACGACCAGGAACATGAGTCCGCCGAGTGCGACGAGTGCCTGTGCGAGCAGCCGCGCGTTCGCGATCGCGCGACCGGAGAATACGGCAACGATCTCGGCCACGATCCCTAGCACGGGTACGAGCGCGACGTAAGCGAACGACTGTCCGAACAGCCAGATCAACTTCGGCTTCACCGCATCTCCGTGGAGGAAGAAGTCGAACGAACCAGAGAACTGCCGCTCGAGCAGAACGAGCGTCAGACCGACGGCCGCAATGGGAACGAGCACGATCGTCAGCCAGGACCAGACGTACACAGCCCAGGCGAAGATCGGCAGGTTCGACCACTCCATGCCTTCGGTGCGCAGCGACCTGATCGTCACGATCAGGTTTGTCGCCGAGCCGAGCAGCGAGATCGAGAGCAACAACAATCCGATCAGCCAGAGGTCGACGCCGTTGCCCTTCTGCGCCAGAGCGAGTGGCGGGAATCCCGTCCATCCGGCCTGCGACGACCCTCCGCCTGCGAACGCTGAGAGCACGATGGCCGTACCGGCGAAAACGAAGAGCCACAGCGCGGCCGCCGCGATATCGGGCTTGGCCGCGCCGGTTGCGCCGATCTGCAACGGCACGAGGTAGGTCGCGAGCCCGGTTACGACCGGGACGAGGACGAAGAAGACGAGCAGTGTCCCGTGCATGGTCATGACCCCGCGGTAGGTCCCACTCCCGAGAATGGATGCGTCCGGCCGGGTGACCTGTAGCCGCATCAGCAGCGTCAGGACGCCTGCGATCACGAAGAAGATGCCGGCGACACCGAGGTAGAGCGCGCCGATCCGCTTGTGATCGAGCGACACGAGCCAGCCGGCAACTCGACCTCGATGCCACGGCGTGACGGCCGGGGCGTTGCTGCTCACGAGGCTCCCCGATAGTGGGGTTCGTCCAGTACGAGGGCGATGCGGAGATGGATCCCGATGTCGATGCGCACGAATGGCATTCTAGGGGCTTGAGCGAGACCGTCCCGCAACGAACCCGCGTTCAGCTTCCGTCCGATGTGACACGCCCGTTCGAGGTGTTCGTCAACGGTGTCCTCCAGCGCGAGGGAACAGACTACGTCGTCCGGGAGTCGGCGCTCGTCTTCGAGCGGCCGATGAAGGAGGAGGGCAAGCTCGGGCTGATGCGCTGGACATCGATCGCCCTCGGTATCGCAGGCTCCTATCGCCAGAACGACTCCGTCGACGTCGCGTACGTGCGCGACGGTCGCAAGGTCGTGGCGGCGAAGCTGCCGGTCGAGAGCATCTGAGGAGGGTGGGATGGAGAGCGTATCCCACCCTCCTCGGATGCGTTGCTTGTTGCCACGCTACGCGTGGATCCTGAAGCCGGGAACTTACGGTTCCCAGTGAGCCCTGTCCCGTTGGCGGTCGCTCGTCGGGCGGTGGCCGCCGGCCGATCTGGGATTGGCCGCGTCAAACTGGCGCGAGCACGAGCCAGCTGAAGCCGATCGCGCCGCGATAGCCGTCCTCGTACTCACGACGGCGCTTCTCCGCGAACTCAACTGCCTCAGGGAGCCCCGAGCTCTCGAGACCGGCACGCCACCCCGACTCGAAGGCGTCCCACTCGGCTAGCGTCGACTCCTCGTCACGTTCGATCCGGAAGTCCGCCGAGGCCGCAGTCGCTCGGAGCTCGTCGAGCGAAGGGAGAGCACCGATCGTCTCGAGCGCTGCTTTGGTCGGCGGCGTCGCCCAGAAGCCGTCGCCGTAGAGGACACGGCCACCGAGCGCGACGCTCTGTCGTAGCCAGTGGAACGCGTCGGCAGTCCCTCCGAAAGCATGAGACGCTCCGACGCACACGACGACATCCGCTACGTCGACGAACGTCGCCGCGTCCGCCTCGACGAACTCGACGCGGCCGTGGAGGCCGCGTCGGGCTGCCGCGAGAACACCACGGTCGAGAGCCTCCTTCGCGCTATCGACCCCAGTGCCGGTCGTGGCCGGGTGAGCGGCGAGAATACGCAGCAGAATCTCCCCCCAACCGCAGCCGAAGTCGAGCACGTGGTGACCAGGGGCGATCGGAAGTGCGGCTACGAGCCCTTCGGCGCGCTTCTCGGAGAGCGGCGCATTGAACGTCAGCCCGGCATGCGCGAGGCGGCGAAAGTCGTCACGCACGAGTTGCTCCCTCGGCAGCAATGCGCAGCCGCGAAGCAGCCTCGGGGCCGAGCTGCCCCGGCTCGAGACGCCACGCCCAGTTCCCGCCGACCTCGCCGGGGCGGTTCATGCGAGCCTCCGAGCCGAGCTCGAGCACGTCCTGGACGGGGATGATTGCAAGTGCGGCACGGGAGGAGAGTGCCACCTCGAGGAGCGCCCATGCCGATTCGGCGGGAAAGTGACCCGCGAGCGTGTTGGTGTCGTGTGTCGACGTGTAGACGACCTGTCGCACGCGATGGTTCTCGAGCCGGTGGGGATTGTCCGCCGGTCCGCCGAAGGCCCAGAGCAACACGGCCATCCCGGGGAAGCCGAGACTGTCGCGCAGCTCGCGGACATCCGGCGTGATCAGCCCGAGGTCCTCGGCGATCACGGGGAGGTCACCGAGCTCGTTCGCGGCGGCCACGAAGACGTCGGCTCCCGGCCCGCGGGACCAGTGCCCCTCTCGCGCTGTCACAGCCGCTGCCGGAACGGTCCAGTAGCTCGCAAAGCCACGAAAGTGATCGATGCGGAAGACATCGACGAGGTCGAGGAGCCGCTTGAGGCGCTCGATCCACCAGCGGTACCCCTGCGTAGCCAGCGCATTCCAATCGTAGAGCGGATTGCCCCACTTCTGGCCCATGTCGTTGAGCGGGTCCGGCGGAGCACCGGCCACGAAGTCTCCTGCAAGAAAGAGCTCCGGGTGAGCCGCGTGGTCGGCGCTCCCGGCGGCGACGTAAATCGGTACGTCTCCGATCAATCGCACCCCGCGCTCTAGTGCGTAGGCACGGAGATCCGACCACTCGCGCTGGAAGCGAACCTGATCGGCCAGCGCGCCGCTCCCCGCAAATGCGATCCAGTCGTCGACCCAGTACGCGTTCTCACGCTCGAAGCGATGAAGCTCAGAGCGAGGGACGATCGCGTCGGGCTCGGCGAGCAGCTCGTTCCAGCCGGCAAAGGCGGACGCGGACGAGTAGGGCGAGCCGTGCTCATCCGGAGGGGTGAGAGGTAAGACCTGCCAGAAACGAGCCTTTGCGGCAGCCAGCCAATCGACGAACGCGTACGCCTCGGGGCCGAGCCTCCCACCGGGCAGCGAGGTGGGATGGAGGTTGACGCCGATGGAACGCGTGAGCCACATCGTCAGACTGTTTACCTTGTCGGGGATGGCGCTGCCACGGATCCAGATTCAGAACGTCCACCCGCAGGTCGACTGCGGTCGCTACCCGGTCAAGGCGTCTCTCGGTGACGAGGTTCGGGTCGGCGCCACTGTCTTTCGCGACGGCCATGAAATGATCAGCGCAGCCGTCCGCTTTCGAGCCCTGGGCACACGTCGCTGGCGTGAGGCTGCTCTCGAGGCCAGAGGGAATGACTGGTTCGAAGGAGTCATCGTGCCGGACGCGCTTGGTCCGTGGGAGTTCCGGATCCAGGCTTGGGTCGACCCGTACGCGAGCTGGCTCGACGAGCACGATCGCAAGGTCGCCGCCGGTCAGAAGGATCTCGGTGGCGAGCTCTCCGAGGGTCGGGCGTTGTTCGGTGATGGGGCGATCGACGACTGGCGTGACACCGCACCAGGGCTTGCCGATCGCGAGCGCCGCGGTACCGCGAAGAGCGCGGTTCTCGGCATCGATGTCGACCGTGAGCGTGCCCGGTTCGGAGCCTGGTATGAGTTGTTCCCACGCTCATGGGGTGGGTTTCGAGGTGTTGCGGCCATGCTGCCCGAGATAGCCGCTCTCGGCTTCGACATCGTCTACCTGCCGCCGGTGCACCCGATCGGCGCCACGAATCGCAAGGGCCGCAACAACACCGAGCGCGCCGGCAAGGACGACCCCGGCAGCCCCTGGGCAATCGGTGGCCGCGACGGTGGCCACGACACGCTCCACCCCGATCTGGGCAGCGATGCGGACTTCGACGCCATGGTGGTGGCCGCGAGTGACGCTGGGCTCGAATTGGCGCTCGATTTCGCGATCCAGTGCTCACCCGACCATCCTTGGCTCATCGAACATCCGGGGTGGTTCCAGCGGCGACCCGACGGCACGATCAAGTTCGCCGAGAATCCGCCCAAGCGGTACGTAGACATCCACAACCTCGACTGGGACACCGACGATCACGAGTCGCTGTGGAATGCCTTGCGTGACGTCGTGATCGGCTGGTGTAGCCGGGGAATTCGGGTGTTCAGGGTCGACAACCCGCACACGAAGCCGATGCCGTTCTGGGAGTGGTTGATCGGAGAGGTACGCGCGGCGTATCCCGACGCGATCTTCCTCGCAGAGGCTTTCACCCGGCCGGCGCCGATGACGACGCTTGCCAAGGTCGGATTCAGCCAGTCGTACACGTATTTCACCTGGAAGAACACGAAGGACGAGATCGTCGAGTTCGTGGACCAGGCGCTGAGCTGGTCTGCGACCTATCGGCCGAACATGTGGCCGAACACGCCCGACATCCTCCACGCGTACCTCCAGGAAGGTGACCGTCCCGCCTTCGAGGCCAGGCTCGTGCTCGCCGCCACGCTATCCCCGAGCTACGGGATCTACTCGGGCTACGAGGCCTGCGAGAACGTCCCGGTACGCATGGGAAGCGAGGAGTACCTCGACTCGGAGAAGTACGAGGTGAAGCGGAGGACGCTCGCAGGGCCGCTCTTGCCGCTGATCAGCCGGTTGAACGAGATCCGCCGCGCGCATCCCGCGCTGCAGCGGTTCGCGAACCTCGACTGGCTCGAGACGCAAAGCGAGGATGTGATTGCGTTTGCGAAGTGCGAAGGTGGTGACGTCGTGATCACCGTGGTCAACCTCGATCCGGCCGAACGCCGCGAAGGGCTCTGCATCGTGCCGGCCTCGCTGGGACTGCCGGATGCATTCACCGCGCTCGACCTGCTCACGGATACAACGTTTCGGTGGCGGACCGGGCGGAATTTCGTCGGACTCCCGCCGGGAGGCGCCCATGTGATCACCGTCGGGCCGAGCAGGGATCGCGCACCGAAGCGGGGCGGACCGTGACGGGGATCGGCGAGGTAGACCTGCACCTAGCCGGCGAGGGGCGACACGAACGACTCTACGAGCGACTCGGCGCGCATTGCCTGGACGATGGCGGTGTGCGGTTCGCCGTGTGGGCTCCGAACGCGAGAGCTGTCTCGGTTGTCGGCGATTGGAACTTCTGGAGCGAGGGGGCCGATCCCCTCCACCCACTCGGCTCCTCCGGGATCTGGGAGGGAGTTGCCGTAAACGCGACGGAAGGCCAGCGGTACAAGCTCGCCGTCGACGGCGCCGACGGCATCACCCGGCTCAAGGCGGATCCCTACGCCACGTTCGCAGAGATGCCCCCGGAGAACGCATCGATCATCTACCGGAGCCGGTTCTCGTGGTCTGACGGCGAATGGCTCGCTCGTCGCCGCGCGACGGACCCGCTGACGCAGCCATTCTCCGTCTACGAAATGCATGCCGGCTCGTGGCGCCAGGGACTGTCCTGGCACGAGCTCGCCGAGCAACTCGTCCCCTATGTGATCGACCTGGGCTTTTCGCACATCGAGCTGATGCCTGTCATGCAGCACCCCTATCCGCCGTCGTGGGGCTATCAGGTGAGCGGCTACTTCGCGCCGCAATCGACGTTCGGTGCCCCGGACGACTTTCGAGCGCTCGTCGACGCGTTCCACGTTGCCGGTATCGGCGTGGTGCTGGACTGGGTGCCGGCGCACTTCCCGCGGGACGAGTGGGCGCTCGCGCGCTTCGACGGGACGGCTCTGTACGAGCACGATGATCCACGACGTGGCGCGCATCCCGACTGGGGCACGCTGATCTTCAACCTCTCTCGCAACGAGGTGCGGAATTTCCTTCTCGCGAACGCCCTCTACTGGACACGCGAGTTCCACGCGGACGGCTTACGGGTCGACGCAGTCGCTTCGATGCTCTACCTCGACTACTCGCGGGAGCCCGGCGAATGGGTGCCGAACGAGCAGGGTGGTCGCGAGAACCTCGAGGCGGTTGCGTTCCTGCGGGAACTGAACGAGGTTCTGCACGACCGCGAACCGGGAGTGGCAGTGATCGCCGAGGAGTCGACGGACTGGCCCGGTGTCTCACGACCGACGTCGATGGGCGGGCTCGGCTTCACGTTCAAGTGGAACATGGGTTGGATGAACGACACGCTGTCGTACGTCGAGCACGATCCCGTGCATCGCCGGTTCCATCACGACGAGCTCACCTTCTCGCTCGTGTATGCCTGGGATGAGAACTTCGTTCTGCCGCTCTCGCACGACGAGGTCGTTCACGGCAAGCGATCGCTGCTGTCGAAGCTGCCGGGCGACCGCTGGCAGCAACTCGCGACGCTTCGCGCGCTCTATGGGCTGATGTGGTCGCACCCGGGCAAGCAGTCTCTCTTCATGGGTGGCGAACTCGCCGAGTGGGGCGAGTGGTCGGAGGGCCGCTCACTCGACTGGGCCCTTCTCGACGACCCCGACCACGCAGGCGTCAGAGCCCTCGTGTGCGATCTCAACGTCACCTACCGTGCACAGCCGGCGCTCTGGGAGATCGACTTCCGGCCGGAAGGATTCGCGTGGCTCGTTGGTGACGCGCGAGACGAAAACGTGATCGCGTTCGCGCGATTTGCGGCGGACGGCTCCCCGCTCGTCAGCGTCGTCAACTTCTCGCCCGTCGTGAGGGAAGGGTGGCGCTTGCCGCTCCCCTGTGGCGGTCGTTGGGTGGAAGCACTCAACACCGACTCGCGCTTCTATGCGGGCTCGGACGTCGGCAACGGGCTCGGCCTCGATGCGGAGGCCTCTCCACTGCACGGCCAACCCTTCTCGGCCGTCGTGACCTTGCCGCCACTCGCGACGATCTGGCTCGTCCCGGTGCGGTGAGGTGCGCAAGCCGATTGCGCGGGCTCAACCGCAATCTACTGCCTTGAAGAAATTCGACACTTGCCCCAAGTCGGGCACCGGGGACACGACGATCTTCGCAAAGTGCCTCGGCGACACGCTCACGACAGTCGAGGCTGCGACCCGAGAGCTCACCACCACGCCGGCGGGCTTCAGCGGCACCGTCAGCGGCGCATGCGAAACCTCCCTTGGCGCGTACACCTCTTACACGACGCCCACGCAGACCGCGGCCAAGGGTGGGACGAAGGAGCGCACCGCGTTCGAGACCGATTGCAAGCCTGCGTAGGGGCGACGCGCAGCGTCGCCTGTGCTGAACTGGGATCCGGGAAGGCGGCGAGGCTCTGCCTCGCTCTACGTCAACCGGCACTCCGAAGTCCAGCCGCACTCCGAATCGCATCAAGCCTCTAGGCTGATGCCATGACCGGTGACAACAGCATCGTCGTCGAGAAGCTCGTGCGCGAGTTCAAGAAAGGCCCCCGTGCGGTCGACGGCATCGACCTCCACGTCGCGCCCGGCGAGATCTACGGCTTCCTCGGCCCAAACGGCGCCGGGAAGTCCACCACCGTGCTGATGCTGACGACGCTGTTGCCGCCGACGGCCGGCACCGCCCGTGTAGGCGGGTACGACGTCCGGACCGAAGGGCCGAAGGTGCGCTCGGTGATCGGTGCGGCGTTGCAGGAGGCCGCGCTCGATCCGTTGTTGACCGGACGTGACCATCTCAAGCTGCAGACGATGTTGCAGGCGATTCCGAAGGCAGAGCGCAAGCCACGGCAGAACGAGCTCCTCGACAGGGTCGGGCTGACCGAGGCAGCCGACCGGAAGGTCCGGGGCTACTCCGGCGGAATGAAGCGCCGCCTCGACCTCGCCCTCGCCCTCGTCCATCGGCCGAGCATTCTGTTCCTCGACGAGCCGACGACAGGGCTCGACCCGCAAAGCCGCACCGCTCTGTGGGAAGAAGTTGCCCGGCTCGCCCGCGAGGACAACGTGACGGTGTTTCTGACGACGCAGTACCTCGAGGAGGCAGACGTCCTCGCCGATCGTGTCGGGATCATCGACAACGGCAGGATCGTCGCCGAAGGAACCCCGACGTCGTTGAAGGCCGAGATCGGTCGCCCGAGCATTCATGTGATCCCGTGTCGCGAGGACGATCGGCCGTCGATAGCGGCGTTGATGGCCCGTTTCGGGGAGCCGCTCGGCGATGCACGCGATCTTGCCGTTCGCCTGCGCGACGGTGTCGGCCTCGCGGACGTCATCCGGGTCATGGACGCTGAAGGAGTCGTGGTCGACGACGTCGAGTTGCGAGCTCCTACCCTCGACGACGTCTTCCTGGCGAAGACCGGCCGGACACTCGAGGGTGCCGCGTCCGAAGACGACGCGGCACCGGCGCGATGAGTGCGCTCCCGACGCAGGTCGGCGCCCTGGCGAAGCGGTCGGTGCTGCGCACCGCCCGCCAGCCGGCGAGCGCGATCCCTCCACTCGTCTTCCCTGTCGCGCTCCTGCTCGTGAACTCGGGCGGGCTCAAGGCTTCGACCGAGCTCCCGGGGTTCCCGACCAACTCATTTCTCGCGTTCGCGCTCGCTGTGCCCTTTATCCAGGGCGCGCTGTTCTCGACGATGAACGCGGGCACCGACCTCGCTCGCGATATCCAGACCGGGTTCTTCTCGCGGCTATCGCTGACTCCGGTTCGCGGCTCGGCTCTGCTCGCCGGCCAGATCACGGGCATCGTCGTCCTCGGAGTGCTGCAGGCGGTCTTCTACATCGCGGTCGGCCTGCTGCTCGGTGTCCGCTTCGCCGCAGGCCCGGCGGGAATTGCGCTCCTCATCGTCTATGCGGCGCTCGTCGCCATTGGGTTCGGCGCGCTCGGTGCGTTTCTCGCCCTTCGCACTGGGTCGGGCGAATCCATTCAGGGCCTGTTCCCTGTCCTCTTCGTGTTCCTCTTCATCTCCTCGATGAACACGCCGCGCAACCTGATCGCGGTCGACTGGTTCCGTTTTCTCGCTTCGATCAACCCGGTCTCCTACCTGATCGAATGCGTGCGCAGCCTCATCATCACGGGCTGGGACGCGAGGGCGCTGGCGCTCGGCTTCGGATTCGCGATCGTCCTCGCCGTTGTCGCTCTCGTCGCGGCCAGCTGGGCGCTCGGGCAGAGGATGGAACGGACGTGAGACTCTGGCCCGTTGCCTCCGGTGTTGCGTGGCGCACGTTGAAGAACGTGATCACGACGCCGTCGCTCCTCTTGCCGTCCTTGATGTTCCCGCTCTTCTTCTTCGTCGCCTTCGCCGGCGGGCTGTCACAGGTGCAGAACGTGCCTGGGTTCGACTACCCGAACGGCTACACGGCGTTTCAGTTCGTTTTCGTCCTGCTTCAGTCGGCCGCGTTCGGCGGGGTCTTCACGGGCTTCGGCGTTGCGCGCGACTTCGAGGGCGGTTTCGCCCGGCGGCTGCTGCTCGCGTCGCCGAACCGAACCGGCATCGTGCTCGGGTATTCGCTGGCTGCGATGCTCCGCTGGTGCATCACCGCCACCTTGCTCACCGTGATCGCCCTCGCGTCCGGCATGCAGGTTGGCGGCGGGCCCGTCGATGTGGTCGGCCTCTACACGCTCGCTCTGATCATCAATGTCTGCGGCTTCCTCTGGTCGGCCGGGATCGCGATGAGGCTTCGCACGATGCAGGCTGGACCGCTGATGCAGATGCCGGTGTTCCTCCTCCTCTTCCTCGCTCCGGTGTACGTGCCGCTATCGCTGCTCGGAGGCACGTTGCATTCCGTTGCGAGGTACAACCCGATCACCTACGCCCTCGAGGCCGGCCGCGGCCTTCTCGCAGGAGACCCGGCTCACGTCGGGCTCGGATTCGGCCTGGCTCTCGTTCTGGCGATCGTGTTCTCGGTCTGGGCGTTCCGCGGCCTCCGAGCCGCTGAAGCCGCGGGGTGACGTAACGCCGTAGCGCCTGATTGATCTAGGGTCACGCGATGCGGCCCTGGCCCGGAGAGCCGTTCCCGCTCGGCGCGAGCTGGGACGGCGACGGCACAAACTTTTCACTCACCTCGGAGAACGCCGAACGCGTCGAGCTCTGCCTCTTCGACGCTGCCGATGTCGAGACCCGGTATGAGCTTCCACGCCACACGGCCCACTGCTGGCACGGGTACCTACCCGGGATCGCCCCGGGCCAGCGGTATGGGTACAGGGTCTACGGCCCCTGGGCGCCGGAGCAGGGGCACCGGTTCAACCCGCACAAGCTCTTGATCGACCCATACGCAAAGGCGGTCGAAGGCCCTATCGAGTGGGAGCGCGGGCGCACGCTCGCCTACGCAGATGACGACGATCTCGTCATGGACACGAGTGACGACGCTGCCGCGATACCCAAGTCGGTCGTGATCGACGAGTCGTTCGAATGGGAAGGCGACCAGCTCCTCCGCCGCTCCTGGGACGAGACGGTCATCTACGAGCTCCACGTGAAGGGCTTTACCCGGTTGCTTCCGGGCGTCCGCGAGGATCTCCGCGGCACCTACGCGGGCCTCGCGTCCGACGCGGCAATCGCCCACCTCGTCGACCTGGGCGTCACGGCCGTCGAGCTCCTGCCCATCCACCACATCGCCGACGAGCATTCTCTCCAGGCGCGCGGCCTCACGAACTTCTGGGGGTACTCGACGATCGGGTTCCTTGCTCCGCATGCGGGGTACGCCGCAACGGGAGCGCACGGGGAGCAGGTCCGTGAGTTCAAAGGGCTCGTGAAGGCGCTGCACCGGGCCGGTATCGAAGTGATCCTCGACGTCGTGTACAACCACACGGCAGAGGGCAATCATCTCGGTCCGACGCTCTCATTCAAGGGCGTCGACAACTTCGCCTATTACCGCACGATGCCCGACGCCCCGCGGTACTACAAGGACTTCACGGGCACGGGGAACTCGCTCAATCCAGTCAACCCGTCGGTCCTGCGGCTGATCATGGACTCGCTGCGGTATTTCGTCACCGAATGCCACGTCGACGGCTTTCGCTTCGACCTCGCCTCGGCGCTCGCGCGCGAGTTCCACGACGTCGATCGCCTCTCCGCGTTCTTCGACATCATCCACCAGGATCCGATCCTGTCGCAGGTGAAGCTCATCGCGGAGCCGTGGGACGTTGGCGAGGGCGGCTATCAAGTCGGCAACTTCCCGGTTCTCTGGACGGAATGGAACGGGATGTACCGGGACACGATGAGGGACTTCTGGCGCGGCCGCACTGCGGTCGCGGCATTCGCGCAGCGGTTCACCGGCTCGAGCGATCTCTACCAGTCCGACGGGAGGCGTCCGTTTGCCTCGATCAACTACGTCACCTGCCACGATGGGTTCACACTGCGCGATCTCGTCACCTATGAGGAGCGCCACAACGAGGCGAATCTCGAGGGGAACGAGGACGGCACGACCGACAACAGGTCGTGGAACTGCGGCGCCGAGGGAGAGACCAGCGACGTTACGGTGAACGAGCTTCGTGACAGGCAGGTCCGCAACTTCCTCGCGACCCTGCTCCTCTCGCACGGCGTGCCGATGATCCTCGCAGGCGATGAGCTCGGTCGCACTCAGGCAGGAAACAACAACGCGTACTGCCAGGACAACGAAACCAGCTGGGTCGACTGGGAGCTCGACGAGCGGGCCGACGCGCTTCGGGCATTCACGAGGCGGCTGATCACACTTCGACACGAGCATCCCGTCTTCCGCCGCCCGACGTTCCTGACCGGAACGGAACGAGAGGACTCCGGTGCGCCCGATGTCTGGTGGTTTCGGCCCGACGGTCGCGCGATGACGCGACGCGACTGGGACCGCGGCGACGCGTCGGCGATCGGAGCCTTTCTCAACGGCGCCGAGATGATGGCCGAGACGCGCGAGGGCGAAGCGATCATCGACGACTCGTTCCTCGTGCTCTTCAACGCGTGGCAGGATTGGCTGTCGTTCAGGCTCCCGCCGGTGCGCTTCGGTCGGCGATGGTCGCTCGAGCTCTCGACGGCGGACCCTTCGCTCGCGCCCGGCGCCTTGGAAGTGGCGGGGCGCGGTCAGGTCGAGGTCGAGGGACGCTCTCTCCTGCTCCTGCGTCGGATCGGCTGAGCGCGGCTCGGGGTTGCCTATGAACCGTCAGGTGCTTGGAGTACGCCCAGGCAGATTTCCACGATCGCCGGGTCGAACTGCGAACCGGCTGCCTCGACGAGGCGCCGCCGGGCTTCCTCGACCGGTAACGCCGCACGGTAGGGCCGTGTCGTTGTCATGGCATGGAATGCGTCGCAGACAAAGATGATTCGAGCCTCGAGGGGAATCTCGTCCCCCTTGAGGTGGTCGGGGTAGCCTTTGCCATCGAAGCGCTCGTGGCAGGCGCGAACTATCGGCCGGACGTGCTCGAGCTGCTCGATCGGCGCCAGAATCCGCTCCCCGAGCTCCGGATGCGTCTCGATCAGGGTGCGCTCTTCGTCGGTCAAAGGGCCAGGCTTGGTCAGGATCGAGGCCGGAATCCCGATCTTGCCGATGTCATGGAACAGCGCCCCGAGCTCCACCCGCTTCAGCGCAACGGGGTCGAGCCCCATGTTCTCGCCGACCCGCACCGACATGTCCCTGATCCAGCGGGCGTGAGAGGAGGTGTACTCGTCCTTGGCTTCGAGCGCGTTCGCGAGTGCCTCGACGGTTGAGAGGAAGGTTCGTTCGAGGCTCTCGAAGGAGAGAGCGTTCGTGATCGCCATCGTCGCCTGGCCGGCGATGCCGGCGAGCAGGTCGAGCTGGCGCTCGTCCAGGCATTCCTCGTCGTCGAGAGCTAGGGCCAGTGCGGCCCAGCCGGTGTCGAGGATGATCGGGACCACCGCGTAGGCGTCGGCGAGCACACCCGGGTAGTCGCTCATGGCGTGCGCGTACTCATTGCGTCCGACGACGAACGGCTCGGTGCGGGAGGCGAAGAGCTTCGAGGCAGCGGCGGGGAGCCGATCTCCGGGTCGAGCGTTGCCACTGCTGTCCACCTCGGACCAGGAGCTGCTGCACTCGAGACCGGTCCCATCGGCCACCGGAAGCCAGACGGACGTCCGAGGAACGCCCAGGATGTGGCCCGCCCCGCGCGCGATGCGCTCGACGACCTCGTCGAGTTGTGTGCTTGACGAGAGCTCGCGGGAGAGCTCGAGAAGGGCCTTCGCCCCCTCGGCTTCCCTGCGCTGCTCCTCGTAGAGCTGGGCGTTGACGAATGCAACCGATGCGTGGCCGGCAAGCACCTCGAGCAGCCGGAGGTCATCGGTGTCGAACTGATCGAGCCCGAGCTTGGAGATGACGAGCACACCGAGAACGCTGGTGCCGTAACGCAAAGGCACAGCGAGCAGTGATTCCTCGATCATCGCCGTGCCCTCGATGTGGTGCCCGATGCCGCAGTTGGCCGCATCTCCCGTGAGGAACGGCTTGCCGGTCGCCGCCACGTGGCCGGTGACGCCGACTCCAATCCGCGTCACGAGCACGTCCAGCGCAGAATCGGCACCCTGCGTCAGGTCACCGCGGAACGCGATCGGATGGAGATCGTCGCCGTCTCGGAGAAAGACGCGGCAGTTGTGGTAGTCGATCAACTGCCGTAGCTCGTCGGCGACGGTGGCGCCGATGTCGGCGACCTCCAGCAATCGCGTGAGCTTGCTCGAGACGCCGTGCAGCATCTTCACGAGTGCGATCGAGCGAACGTCCTCGCGCGTCGCCGTCGGCGTGTCCGGACGTTCGCTCTCGTCCTCGTGGAAGACGACGATGCGGCTCTTCCCGCGTGCCTTGGCGGTCATCATGGCGAGCTCCGCACAGGCAACGAGCTCGCGCGGGTTGGCGGCATGGTCGGGGCCGACCGCGATCCCGATCGATACCGTCAACTCGCCGACCGGGTCGAACTCCGCGAGCGCGACCCGCTGCACGACGCGCTCGGCGAGCGCCTGGGCGACCTCGAGATCGCCCGACGGGAGGATGATCGCGAACTCCTCTCCACCTGTCCGGCATACGTCGTCGCTCTGGCGCACCGCACCACGGAGCTCGTCGGCGAGCGCAGCGAGCACCTGGTCTCCCGCGGCGTGTCCGTAGATGTCGTTGACACGCTTGAAGTCGTCGAGGTCGAGCATCACGAGAGCCACTGATCCGCGCTCGGACGAGGCACGGACGACCTCGTCGCGGAGTCGCTCGTGGAAGGTGCGGTGGTTCCAGAGGCCGGTGAGAGGATCGGTCTGCGCCTGGAGCTCGAGCGCAGCCCGCACGTGGGCGTTGTCGAGAGCGAGCGCTGCCGCATCGCCGAACCGTACGGCGAGCCGAAACTCGTCCTCGGTGAACTCCTTCAGACCGACGCGGTAGATGTTGAGCGCACCCTTGACGCAGCCACGGGCGATCAGGGGCACCGCAATGAGCGATTCCGGGTCGGGCGGCGTGCCTTCGACGAAGCGCACGCGCGGGTCGAGGTCGGCTCGGTTTGCCAGCACAGGCTCCCGATGGTCGACAGCCCAGCCCGTAATTCCCTGCCCGAACGCAAACGGCTCGTCCGCAAGCACCTCGTCTGCGTACTCACCGCGTGCGAGCACGCCTCGCAACTCGCGGGCCGTCTCGTCGGCCTCGTAAAAAGCGAGATCGTCGTGCGGGATGAGGTCGCCGACGGTGTCGGCAATTCGTTCGAGCAGCGCATCCAACGACTGCTCGGAGAGCACGTCGTGGAACACGTCGGCGAGACGGCGATACGACTCGACGAGCGCAAGAGATGCGTCGCCGTTCCCGTCGTCGCCGCGTGCAGGTCCCGCTGTGGCCGCAGGGGTGTTGGTGGGAGGGTTCACGATACTTCCCGTCTTCATCGGCGGCCGGGGCAGGTGCCTTGAGGTTTGCCTCGCGCGTGTCGATCGGGGTAGGAGATGGCCACTTCCACGCGAACCCGATTGCCATGAAATTCTCGTTTCTGCCGGTGTTTGTGGGGTTGGTGCTCGCGATTCCCGGTGTTGCAGGCGCCGGGGTGAACGTCTGGTTCGTAGCGGACGGCAAGCCGACTGCCGTCGGTCGCAACGGGACGACGATCGAGGTCGCCGTCAAGCAGCTTCTCGCGGGCCCAACGCCCGCTGAGCGTGCACGCGGTTTGCGCTCGGCGGTACCACGCTCTACCCCGCTTCTCTCGATCGCCGTCTCACGGCGCATCGTCACCGTCGATCTCGGGGCTCGGTTCGCGTCAGGCCGTGACGAGGAAGCTCTTCACGGACGGGTCAGCCAACTCGTTCGTACCGTCAAGAGCATCCCCGGTGTGCTCGCAGTTCGACTGCTCGTCGAGGGAGGCGTCCCGCTGAGCCTGTTCCCGGGCTACGACCTGCGCCGTCCTGTCACCGCTGTCGTCGACGCGACACCACGGCAGCCGACGATCCGGGACGTGCAGCAGGAGCTCGTCGATCTCGGTTTCATGGCTCGGACGGGGATCACCGGAACGGTCGATACGCAGACCTCGACGGCCTTGCTCGGATTCCAGAAATGGTCCGGCCTCGAGCGAGACGGATCACTCGGTGTGACGACGATCCTGGCTCTGCAACACGCCACGCGGCCGGAGCCTGCGCGTCGGGAGCCAGGCCGCCGGATCGAGGTGCAGCTTCGACGCCAACTCGCGCTCTTGATCGAAGACAACCGGGTCGTTCGCGCGGTGCACATCTCGTCCGGCGCGGGAGGGAAGACGCCCACCGGATCGTTCCGTGTCTACCGCAAGGAGCGGTATTCGTGGTCGGTGCCGTTCAAGGTGTGGCTGCCGTGGGCGAGCTACTTCACTGGCGGGGTTGCGTTCCATGAGTTCGGCTCGGTACCGACGTATGCAGCCTCGCACGGATGCATCAGGGTCAACCATTACGACGCCGAGACGCTGTTCGGCTTCGCGGAGACAGGAACCCCCGTCGATGTCTTCGACGAGGCGGCGGTATGACGCTTCATCCTGCAGCCAGGGCAATGGTTGGAGGGCTTGGCGTCGTCGTGGGCCTCGTCGGATGTGTGACAGTCGTTGCGGCCGTGTTTGTGGCCCTTGGACTCCCGCCTGACAGCCGTGCCGACGATCCACCGGTCGCCGCCATCGTTCAACCACGCCCGTCGACGCTCGTTGTCGCACTCGCTCTCGGTGACCGCGTTCTGCAGGCCGGGGTCGTCCGAGACGGGGAGGTCATCCTTGCCCGAGGCCTGGAGGTGGACATCGCGAGGAACCTCGCTCGTCGCCTCGGCATTCCCCGCGTTCAGTTCGTCTACGTCAGCCCAGCATCTCGGCTGCTCGCGGCACCGCTGCATCCCTGGCACCTCATGATCTCGTCAATCGAGCCGACCCGCGCTGAATCGTCGTCCGCGGATCTCACCGGGCCATATCTCGGCACCGATCAGGCTGTCGTCCTGCGCCGCGGGCTCCCTCGCCTGAGGGCGCTCGGCGATCTGCGCAAGGAGATCACCTGCGCGCTGCGTGGCAGCGACGGCGCTCGAGCGATCGCGACATCGGTGGCGCCGCGCGTGCGCCCGATCCTGGCACCGTCGAACGACCGTCTGCTCCAACTCGTTCAGACGGGTGTGTGCGATGCTGCCGTCGTCGATGCCGACAGCGTTGGCCGTCTCGTGGCGGGTCGCGGAGGCGTCCTCGGCGAGATCACGGCGAGGGTCGAGTTCGGCAACGGCTACGTCGTCGCCGTTACTCGTGGCGGCCCGCTAGCCGTTACCGAAGTCGCGCGCGCGTTGGAGCGAATGAGGGCCGACGGGACGATGCATCGACTGATGCGCGCCTGGCTCGGAATCGACCCGGCGCGGTTGTTGCCTCTTCGTTGAGCGGGCAGGCTCTCTCAGAGTCGCCCTGGATCGACGACGATGAAGCTGCTTCGGCCCAGCAGGTCACCGTACTTCACGTCAGCGCGAGCACCGATGCCCGGCCAGACGTACCAGGTGTACACGCCGGGCTTGAGCGTGTACGAGTGGTTCGCGTACGACCAGTGCGTCGGGAGCTGGAATCGGATCACGTTGGGCCAGGCCGACAGGATCTTCGTTCCGTTCCGGTACAGCTGCACGTTGAAGTACCCGGCGCGTACGTCCGGCACCCACCGCAGGAGCGGCGGCTTTGTGATCTTTACCCCGGCCCTGGGGCTCGTGAGCGCCACCGGCTTCGGGGTCGCGGACACGACGACGGGGCGCGACATGTTGCCGGCCTTGTCGATACAGATGAGCACGAAGCGATAGGTGACCCCGTTGACAAGGCCATCGCTCTTGAAGCTGTTGCGCAGGCCGCGGTACACGACCTTCGCTGATGTGGGATCGCCGACCGCAGACTGCTTGATCTCGACAGACGCGAGGTCGGTGGCGGCCGGTTTCGCCCAGGTCAGCACGACCACGCGATCTCCTACTTTCGCAGTCGCATGGCGAACGACGCCGGGCAGTGTCAGGTAGACGGTCTGTGGGGAAGACGACGTCGTATCTACCGTCCATGTGAACGAGTCTTGATCGCCCGTTGCTGCAGCATCCCGGACGACGAGGGTGTGTGTGCCGCCGTTCAGCTCGGGGGTCGTGAACGGCGTGAGGCACGGGGAGAACGCGGTGCCGTCGAGTTGGCACTCGAAGCGAGCACCGGCGTCGAGCGAATTGGAGAACTCGAAGGTCGCCGACGTCGAGCTGGTCGGATCGTCCGGGCGTGACGTGATCTGGACTCCTGGCACGTTGGCGCTCGCGATTGGAATGATCACGAGCACGAGAGCGCTTGCTGCGATCGCCACGATCGTCGGCCAGGGCCGCTCCACATAGTCGCTTCGGGACCGCCTCCTCATCACGCGTGACTCATGAGGAGGCTGACGGCGACACCGATCGTGAGAGCGAAAGCCGACGCGACGAGCGGCAGGCGGGCGGCCCCGATCGTGCGCCCAACGGGCAAGGAGATCCGGTACGTCACCTGGTTTGGCAGCGCCGCCACAGCGACGAGCACGATCGACAGGAGGAGCATCGACCAGACGATGAGTGAGACCCCGGCACCCGTCGCCTGTGGATCCGGAATCGCGACCGCAACCACGGGGTTCGAAACGGGTGGCGTGAAGACGCCCTGGGGATGGTCACTCTTTCGCGTTGAAACAACCTTCGCGGTCTTTGTTGCGGGCGGGTTCGACTTCGGCTTCTGCTTCTGCTTCGACGTGCTCGGGGAGATCGAAGACGACGGCTTGTTCGAGGCCGCGGGCGTCCCACTCGAGTGCTGCGAGCTCGAGCTCGAGCTTGACGAAGGCGACGACGGGGACGAAGACGAAGAGGACGACGGCGGTGACTTCTGCTCGTGGGTCGTCGTCGGAGGTACCGGAGCGGGATCTGGTTCCGGCCCTGCCGCTCGGCCCGCCGTGGCGCACGCAAATACGCAGATGAGCATGCCGGCGATCAGGCTGGCGCGGCCAGCGTTGCTGAATGTCGTTCCCGAACGCACCCCTGAAACGTGCCCCTGTCTACGACTTCGTCGATTCCGCATCTCCGCGGTCCGGGCTGTACCGACTTCCATTGTACGGGTACCGGACGACTACTCGGATTCGCCGCCGGTGACGGGGGGGAGGGCGCTCCACGGGAACGTGATCCAGCGGTCTGTCCGTCGCCACACATACTCGCTCGCAACGGTCGAGCGAGACTTCTCGTACAGCACTGCGACGCGCGCCTCGGCGACACGCCCGGCGCAGAAGTCACGGACGAGCTCGAGCGTGGCGCCCGTATCCGCGACATCGTCCGCTATCAGGACACGCGCAGAGCTGAGGTCGACGAGATCGGGAACCGGGGGCAGCAGCATCGGGAGCTCGAGCCGCTCGTCGACCCCGGTGTAGAACTCGACGCTGATCGTTGCGGTGTTCTTGACTCCCAGGGCGTAGGCCAGTGCTCCGGCGACCAGAAGCCCACCGCGCGAGATGCCGAGGACGAGATCGGGGATCCAGCCGTCGGCGTGCATTGCCTCGGCGAGGTTCCGGCTGCCCGTGCCGAGCTCGTCCCAGCTCATGATCTCCCGCTCGGCCACGACGTCCACCGTATCGTGTCCTGCCGGGGTCAGTTCCAGGGGCCAGGGCCGTCGTCCGCGCGGCGCCGGAACCAGCCGAGCCACAGAATCACACCGAGCACTGCGAGCGGGAGCACGACCGCGGCGACGATCCAGCCGATCGGACCAGCAAGTGCCGCGAGCAGGATCAGCGCCGGCAGCCCGATGAACAGGCCTACGGCGGCGGCGATCGCGACGGGGAGCGACACCGTCTACCCGGCGGCGGATTGCCGGCTCGCGGCCGTTCGCCAAGGGAGGGTGTGAGGCATGTCCTCATCGTTGCACGAGGCGCACGCCGTCACCGAGCAGAGCCGCCGCCGGCGCGCATCCTCGGCTCACGATTCTCGTGCAGGGGAGCACGCGGCGGGGGCGAATGATCTCGGTGGGCGACTCGGCCGTCGCCCGGCACTGCGGCGAAGGAGTGAAGATGAGCGAGTCCCCGGTTGCGGCCGGTCGACGCACGACGATGCGCCTGCTCGTGGCGCTCGTCCTCCTGACCGCCGTAGCCGGCTCCGTCGCCGGACGTGCCCGGGCCGAGGGTAGCGCGCAGCTCTATCCGGTCAACGCCTCCTGCACATCGAACGCGACCGGAGGGAGTTGTCGCGCCAATATCGAGTGGCGCACGAGCTCTTACGGGCCTGCGACGGGAGCCCAGGTGCGGCGTCGCACATACCTCCAGCTGTACGCCTCTGCAGGCGAGGTTCTCGTGATGGGCTCGAGTGCGGTCGGCATCGGTGCGGGAGACATCCTCGTGTACGACCCGGGCGTTGTCACCGACCCCGATGCGGTGCCTCTCCCTGCAGTGTCGACCGGAGTCAACGGCTTTCGCTGTTCCGATCAACGGTCAACGAGCGGAATCGCAGCGCAAGGCAAGATCACGAGTCGAGCGCTCGAGCTAGCGGGTGCTCAGGCCGTCAGCGGAGGCGGCAACCCGTCCGGTTACGTTCCCTGCTCGTACATTGCTCCGACGTCGGGCATCTATGGCGTGGTCTTCTATGGGCCATCGGGCGCCGGGTCGGATGTGGACGGCGGCATCTCGGGGGAAACAGCCCTCACGAGCGCCTCGAATTTCGATGCGACGCAGGCCACCTCGATAGCAGCCTGGGACATCGCCGTCCGACCGGATGTCACGTCGTCGACAGATGCTGTGGGGCGACTATTCACAAGGGCGCTCGTTGCGTACACCGGAGGAAATGGGCGGCCCATTAATGTGAGCGTGAACGTGGTCACGACAGACGGCTTCCGCTACCGCACCGACACCCGCGGGCTCGATCCGAACGGTTTCGCCTTCTACGGCAACCAGGTGGGGTTCTTCAACGGCGACGGCGCCTCGCCCCTCTACCACGACGCCTACGGAACCACGAACACGGGGCAGCTGACAGCGCTCGCCGGGGGAGTGACGCTCGCGCCGCCGACGTTCCCGATCTTCTTCGGGACACCTTCGAGCGCGACGCTCACCGCGCTCGGGATCCCGCTCACTGCCGCTGCTCCCTCGATGAGCGCCCTCACCTTCGCAGGCAACGTCGGCGGCAACACGAGCTCGCTCGGCGTCGGAGGGACGTTCTCGTACACCTCGGGAGCCGCCGGTGTGTACGAGATCGTGATCAGTCGCGACGGAATCGACTTCGACCCCGGAGCATCACAGAACCGAGTCCTGCGAGGTGTGCGCCCGGCCGGGACGCAGTCGGTCACGTGGGACGGCAAGGACAACGGCGGTGCCAACTTCCCCGTCGGGACGAATTATCCGGTGCGGGCGTCGCTCCATGCCGGTGAATACCACTTCCCGCTCCTCGACGCCGAGAACTCCACGCTTGGCGGACCGACGTTCACGCTCCTGAACCCTCCGGGCGGTACCTGCACGGGAGGCAGCGGCTGCACGACCGCCTTCTTCGACGATCGCGGCTACCGAACCGTCGGGCCGAGCGCTGCCACCGTCGGCACGGCACCTCCGCCTGACGCACCGCTCTGCGGCGGGAGTCCGCCGCCGGCTCCGTACCACAGCGATCCAGTCAACGGGTTCGACACGAGCGCCGCGCTCCGCGCCTTCGGTGTCGACTCGGGCGGTGGGAACACGAACGCCCCGTGTACGGGCTCCTTCGGTGATGTGAAGGGGCTGGATATGTGGACGTTCCTTCCGAGCACCGCATCGACGAGCAGCCTCGACGTGGTGGCGTCGGCTGACCTTTCGATCTCGAAGACACACGTCGGCTCGTTCACCGTGGGACAGGGCGCGACCTACGCGTTGGCGCTTGCAAATGCTGGAACCGTGGCCTCCGGTGCGATGACCGTAACCGACACGTTGCCGGTAGGCCTGAGCTTTGTCAGTGGGGTCGGTGCGGGCTGGACGTGCGGCGCGGCCAGCCAGGTGGTGACGTGCTCGAACCCTGCGGGCATCGCGTCCGGTGGCTCGTCGGCGATCACGCTATCCGTTCAGGTCGGGCCTGTTGCAGCCCCGTCGGTCACGAACACAGCCACCGTGAGCGCAACCGTGTTCGATCCGAACAGCGCGAACAACAGCTCGAGCGACCCGACGACGGTGATCCCGATCCCCATCGCCGCGGCCGACAGTGCAACGACGGGTCAGGGTGTTGCGGTCACGATCGATGTGCTCGGCAACGACACGCTCGGAGTCGGGCCGACAGCCATTACGTCGAGCACCAGCGCGACGCACGGATCGGTCACGTGCTCTGCGACGAATTGTGGGTACACACCAAACCCAGGTTTCAGTGGCGTCGATACGTTCAGCTACACGATCACCGACGCGAACGCACGTACATCGACCGCCACCGTCACCGTGACCGTTACCGTCGCAACTCCCGCTCGCCGACGCCTAGCCCGACGCCGCCTCCCGCGGCCGTCGAGGCCGACGTGATGACAACCGTGACGGGGCCGGCAACCGCGCGAGCGGGAGCCCTTGTACCGCTCGTCGCCGACGTGCGGAACAACGGCTCGGGCGCAGCGACGAGCACTGTCGCGACCCTCATCCTGCCTCCGCGGCTCTTGGCGAGGGCAAGCTCGATCGCGATTGATGGGGCGCCCGCCGGCGCGGCCTGTTCCGTTGACGGAGGAGTGATCACGTGCCAACTCGGGGTGCTGGCGTCCGGCTCAACCGCTCGGATTGCCTGGCAGGCGGTCGTAGCCGGATCGGCGAACGCCGGCGCGTACGTCGTCCAATCGAACGCGACCTCGCCGGTGACCGATCCGGTCCCCGCCAACAACGCTGCAACGTGGACGATCCTGATCGCACGATTCAGCCCACCGCTCCCCCCGGCGAAGCCAAGACTGGCGGTAAATGCGACAAATGACCGAAAGACCGTGCGCCCAGGCGGTGAGGTGGAAACGACGATAGTCGTGCGGAACGCCGGCCCGGGCGTCGCGCACCGCACTCTCGTGTGCACCCCCGTGCCCGAGGCCTCGTCGTTCGTCTCGGCCCGGGGAGCGTTCTTCCGGCAAGGCAGGGCGTGCTGGTCGATCGCCCGGCTCGGGGTAGCGTCGAGCAGGCGGTTCACTATCCGCTTCCGGGTCGATACGACGGCGGTGCCCGGCCCTGTGCGAAGCCTCGTCCATGTCACCGCTCTTGGCGTGCGTGGCGTTCTCAGCGCGCAGGCCTTGGTGGTCGTGCTCGCCGCCTCGCCGACAGGACGCCCGGGCGGCGTTACGGGCTGAAGAGGTGCACCGGCGCCTCCTGCCGTTGCTCGTCGTCCTCGTCCTCACTGCGGCGAGTCAGGCAGAGGGCGGACGAGTGGCCGCACCAAGCCGGACTACCGGATCGGAGGTCGCCCGAGTGATCGTCGTTGCGGCCGTTCGCCCGCAGCCGGGTGCGGGTCCGATCGTTCGCCTGCTCGCGACACGCACGCGTTGGGGCGGAGCACCTCAGCAACTCCTCGTGCTCGGATCCAGCACGGGAGCAAACGGTCGTGAGTGGCTTCGAGTCAGGCTTCCCGGCCGTCCGAACGGGTCAGTTGGTTGGGTCAGCAGGGACAACGTCCTCGTGCGCCACGTCCGCTGGTGGATAGATGTCTCGCTGTCGGAGCGCGCCGTCCGAGTGTTTCGCGACGGCAGGCTGAAGAGACGGTTCCGTGCGGTTGTCGGAGCGCAGGCAACACCGACGCCGACGGGCCTCTTCGCGATCTACGAGCCTGTCGCACAACCGGGGAACGGTACGCGGTTCGTCGGCTCCTGGGCGCTCCACCTCACGGCTTTCTCGAATGTGCTCGAGAACTACGGCGGTGGCCCGGGCCGCGTGGCGATTCACGGCCGAGGCGGGTTGAGCCTCGCCGACCCACTCGGCACCGCTCGTTCACACGGCTGCATCCGCCTCGCCAACGCCGACGTCGATTGGCTCGCCCGTACGGTCGTTGCAGGGACGCCGGTGCGGATTCACCAATAGGCGCGACGACCCGAATACACTCGGCCCTGATGTCAGAGGCGACGCGGAACAACGCGATCACGCTCCAGGGTGTCAGCAAGCGCTTCGGGAGCCACACAGCCGTCCACGAGCTCGACCTCGAGATCCGTGACGGCGAGTTCTTCTCGCTGCTCGGACCCTCGGGATGCGGCAAGACGACGACGCTGCGGATGATCGCCGGGTTCGAGATCCCGGACACGGGCAGGGTTCTCCTGCACGGTGAGGATGTCACAGAGACAACGCCCAACAAGCGTCGCGTCAACATGGTGTTCCAGCAGTACGCGCTCTTCCCCCACATGTCGATTTACGACAACGTCGCATTCGGACTGAAGATGAATCATGTCCCGAAGAGCGAGCACGGAAGCCGGATCGACGTGATGCTCCAGATCGTGGAGCTCGAAGGGCTGGAACGCAGGCGGCCGCGGCAGCTCTCGGGCGGCCAGCAGCAACGAGTGGCGCTCGCGCGCGCGCTCGTGAACACTCCGGCCGCCCTCCTCCTCGACGAACCGCTCGGTGCGCTCGATGTGAAGCTGCGACGACAGATGCAGTCGGAGCTGAAGCGAATTCAGCGCGAGCTCGGGACGACGTTCGTCTACGTGACGCACGATCAGGAGGAGGCGCTCGCGATGTCAGACCGGATCGCCGTGATGAACGGCGGGCGGGTAGAGCAGATCGGCAGCCCTCGCGAGATCTACGACAGTCCCCGGACGGCGTTCGTCGCCGACTTCATCGGATCGCTGAACGCTCTCGACCTGGTCGTTGCCGAGCTCGTCGGCAATCTGGCTGTTGGTCGCTACGGAGACGGCGAGCGGATCGTCGTTGCGGCGGGCGTCGACGTCAGGGCAGGGGACGTGGTGCGCGTGTCGGTCCGTCCCGAGCGTGTTCGCATCGATCCCGTTGACGCCTCGACGCTCGAGGACGGATCACGGCTCGCCGGCCGGATCGCCGAGGTCGTGTACCTCGGGATGTTCACCCAGTTCAAGGTCGAGACGGCGGCCGGAACACTCCTCTGCCACAGGCTGGCGGATGAGAATCTCGCCGCGTACACGGTGGATACGCCTGTCGTGCTCACGTGGCCGGTCGAACAGACGGCCGTGCTCCACGGGCCGCCGCCGGCCTAGACCTGCTCGAGCTCGCCGAGGCGGCCCTCGGCGATCCTGCGTCCGATCTCGGCCGACAGCACGACGACGAGCGACACCGTCATCACGACGACTGCCACTGCGATCACCTCTGGGAGCCGGCTCGGGAACCGCAGCGCCCCGTAGAGATAGATGGGGAAGGTCGTCTGGGATCCCGCAACGAACGAGGCGACGGCGTACTCGTCGAACGAGACGACCAGCGCGATGAGGAACGCCGAGACCACGGCAGGGAGGATCAGCGGCAAGATGATGCTCCAGAACGTGCGTAGGCGGCTTGCCCCGAGGTCGCGCGCCGCCTCTTCGAGGCTGCCGTCTATCTGCTCGAGCCGGGGCACGAGCACGAGGATCGTATACGGGACGCTGAGAACGATGTGCGCGATCGTCAGGGTCGCGAACGACAGGCCGATTCCGAGCCCGTGGAAGAACAACAGCAGCGAGATTCCGAAGACGATGTACGGGATCACGAGCGGACTCAGGAGCAGCGCCGTCACGGCGGACGTGCCGCGAAAGCGGCGCCGTGTCAGGGCAAGCGACGCGAGGATTCCGAGCGTCACAGCGCCGATGCTCGAGAGGACGGCGACGATCGCGCTCGTCCGCAATGCAGTGTGGAGGTCGGAGTCGTGGAGGAACTGGCGGTACCAGTCGAGCGTGAAGCCGCTGAGCGGGAACGTCGGCAGGTCGGAGTTGTTGAACGAGAAGATCAGCAGGATCAGGATCGGCGCGTAGAGGAAGAGGACGACGAGGAAGAAGAAGACCCGCAGGATTCTGGCGCCGTTCTTGGAGATCGCGACGTCCATCAGCCCGTTGTCACTCGCCCGATCTGCAGGAAGCGTGAGAAGACGAGCGTCAAGGCCGCGACGACGAAGAGCAGGAAGAGTGAGAGCACGGAGCCGGTCTGCCAGTCGAGGCCGCTGCCGAAGAGATCGACGATCTGGTTGCCGTACATGTAGCCGGTCACCCCGCCGACGAGCGAGGGCGTGACGAACTCGCCGACGGTCGGGATGAACACGAACATGAACGCGGCGGCGACGCCGGGGAGGCTGAGGGGCAGCGTGATCTTCCGGAACGACTGCCAGCGGCTGGCACCGAGATCGCTCGCCGCCTCGAGCAAACGGCGGTCGAGGCTCTCGAGCGAGACGAAAATCGGGAGCGCGACGAAGGGAAGCCAGACGTAGCCGAGGACGAGCATCACAGCGAACTTGCTGTAGAGCAGCTGGGAAATGGGGTGGTCCGGCGAGCGCAGCCCTGTCCAGAAAAGGAGGCTGTTGAAGACGCCGTTCGAGCCGAGGATCACCTTCCAGGCAAGAACACGGAGCAGGTAGCTCGTCAGGAACGGAGCGATGAGAACGAGCAGGAGGACGTACTTGCGCTTCGTGCCGCTCAGCGCGAGGAAGTACGCAAGCGGATACGCGACCACCACGACGAGCACGGACACCGTCAGCGACATCCGCACCGATCTCCAGAACAGGTTGAGGTAGACCGAGCCATGCACGAAGTCGTGCCAGGCAGACAACGTCACACGATGTGCTCCGGGGAAGAGTGAGAGGGCGCCGACGCTGTAGGCGCCGACGAAGCAGATCGGCACGACGAAGAAGACGAGCAGCCAGCCGATCGGAAGGCTCAGGAGGCCCGGCGTCGTCAGGTCACGGCGCGGCCGGCGGCGCTCAGGCGCCACCGGCCGGCCCTCATCTGTTCCCGTCGTCATCCCCTGCGGGGCTCGACGGCACTCAGGACGCCTTGACCTCGTCCCACAGCTTGGAATAGAGCGCTCGGCGGGGGATGTAGCGGTCGATGTGAGCGAACGGCTCGCTGACCGCCTTCGGGTTCGCAAGCTGGAGCGCTGTGCCGAGACCGGCGTCGGCCGGCCGCGCCTTCGTGTTCGCTGCGCCGTAGGCGTAGTTCGTCTCGAGCCACGATCCAGCCTGCTTCGAGCTCCAGGCATCGACGTAGGCGTGTGCTGCCTGAACGCGGGGTGAGTCCTTGCCGAGCATGAAGCCACAGACCCACGAAAGCGCGCCCTCCTTGGGCCGCATGTACGCCACCGGCAGCTTCTTCGCCTTCATCGCAACGTAGTCCGCGGGCCAGGCGTAGGCGATCCAGATGTCGCCCGAGGCGAAGGAGTTCTGCAGGTCCGTCTCCGAGGACCAGAACATGCGCACGAGGCTCTTCTTCGACTTGAGGAACTCCTGGGACTTCTTCAACTCGGCATCCGTCTGGTCGTACGGCTTCTTGGCTCCGAGGTAGTAGCCGGCGAGAACGAGCTGGTTCAGGTCGTCGAACCAGGCGATCTTGCCCTTGTAGCGATCGTCGAACATGAGGCTCCAGGACTTCTCCTTGGGCTTCACCTTGTCCGTGCGATAGAGGATCTTGTCGAACCCCCAGTCGGCCGGGATCCACCACTGCTTCCCATTGATCTGGCCGGCCTTGACCATCGCGGGGTTGAGGTTCTTGAGGTTCTTCAGGAGAGCAGGATCGAAGGGCTGGACGAATCCGCTATCGGCGAAATCCTTCACGTAGCCGACGCACGGGTGGACGACGTCCGGCTTCATGCCTGCACGCATCTTCCCCAGGGCATTCGCCTCGTTCGTCATGAAGGTGAACTTCGGCTTCATGTCGGGATGGCTCGCGGCATATTGCTTCCAGAGGTCCTTGACCTCGTACCCGGACCAGTCGAGCACCTGCAGGTTCCCCGACTCGGCGGTTCCGCCGAAGCGTGCCAGGCCGGCAGCGCTCGCCCGCCCGGCTCCGAGTCCGGCGAGGACGCCAACGCCGCCGAGAAGAGCTGAGCGTCGAAGAAATGCTTCCCGCGAAAGGCGTCGATCCGTTTCGTTCTCCTGCGTCATCCGATCCTCCCTAGCCTGGGTACGTGTGCTGCGATTAGACTCCTAGCGCGAGGGGGAGTCAAGCAAGCGGCGGGCATGTTTCTCGGCGATGAGGCTCAGGAGACGGCGCGGTCGAGTTTGCGTGCGAGTGCTTCGACTGTCTTCGCACGCGCGCCACTCCCGCTCGCGAGCAGGGTGAGGGCAAGAGGTCCGCGCTGCCACGCAATCAGGTAGGTCGGTGTCTCCGAGTGACACCCGCACCCCCGCGGCCTGTAGACGAACCCTCCCGTACCGATGTCCGAGGCGGTGACCGATCGAGCGTCGCCGAGCGTCTCCGCCGTGTGCACGCGAAGCCAGCGCAGGTAGCCCGATGCGCCGGCGCCGTTGCCGAAGCGGAGCGCCTGCTCGGTGACGTGGTTGAACGTTGCCGTGCGCCCCGTGAACTCTCGCTCGCTGCCCGCAACGTACAGGCCTTGCTCTAGGACGCGTCGCAGGCTCCTGTGGTCGACGGCTTCGGCGACGAGCACCGCCGACGGAAGTGGTCGAGCCCGGCTCTGCATGCCCGGCAGCGACCCGGCAGGCGGTGTCGGCACGATGGGCGCGGCAGCAACACCCTGGGCAATCCACAGGCAGGCGACCGTCACGAGTGGCCAGCGACGCACGGAGCGGAGAGTATGCCCGAGCGTGTCGCCGCGTCAGGTAACGACGCCGATCGCGATCGTGCCGAGGTAGCCCTTGAGCCCACCCGTGCGTCTCGCGAGCTTCAACTCGGCCGTCGAGCCACCCGCCTGGCTATAGATGCTGTCGCTCGAATGCGGCGTGTCGTATTGCCCCCTGGACGCATACGGCGCCTGTTTGTACACGGTTGCGGTGATCTTCTCGTTGAAGAAGACCTGGCCCGTGTGCACGGCGTTGCCGCCCACACTCACTTTCATGTGGATATGCGGTGTTCGGCCCCTGTACCAGCCAGGGAAAATCGTCAGAAACTCCGCCTTGCCCGTCGCATTCGCCTTCTGATGGCCGCGGAGATAGCGCGTTGACGCACCGTTGACTGCCGAGTAGTTGCCGAGAGCGTCGCAATGCCAGATCTCGACGTCGGCATTCTTGATCGGCCTGCAGGTCTTGGCATTCAGCACCGTGAAGCGGATCACGAGCGGGGTGCCAGGCTTCCCTTCGGTGACGTTGCGTCGCGTCAGCGCCTCCTCGACCCAGTACGGGCCTTCCGTCACCTCCGGCGTCAGAAGGCAGGTCGTCGTGGTCGCTGCTTCGGCGTCGTCGCCGAGCAATTGCAGGGCGCGTGCGCCGAAGACGGCAGCAAGGCTCACCCCGCCGATCGATTTGAGAACGTCTCGTCTGTTGAGCTCGTCGTGCATCGGTCTCTCCATTCTGGTCAGTGGTCGGGAGCGACGATAGAGCGCTGATCTGTGGGCCGACTGGGAAACGCCTGTGAGCGCAGGGGGACCGCGTGGCTTCACGCGACCTTCACATGGGCTTCGCGAACGCTTTGCACTGTTCGCAGCTGGCTCTCAGGTTCCGCTGCTTTTCTAGAGCGGTAACCGAGATCCAGCGAGAGGAGCGGAGATGAGCACCATTGAACCCAGGAGCCGTGGCCGACGCCGTGCAGTCCTGATCGCAGCACCGTTCGTCGCCGGCGCAGCGGTAGGCGCCGGTCTGTTCGCCGGACTGGGAGGTGACGGTCCCTCGACTCCGGCGGCCGCCGGCAGTGCGAAGCAAGCCGGAACGCCGGTTGTGCTGACTGCCACGCAACTCAATGCCGAGACGATCTACAAGCGCGACAGTCCGGGTGTTGTCGACATCACGGTCACCGAGTCGACATCGGGGGGGACCGGCGGAGGCCTTTCGCCCTTTGCCCCCGGCGGCGGTTCACAGCAGGCGAAGGCCGAGGGAACAGGATTCGTCTACGACAAGAGCGGCGACATCATCACGGCCGCCCACGTCGTGAGCGGTGCAACGGCGATTTCCGTCAAGTTCAGTGATGGTACGAGCGCGAAGGCGAAGCTCGTCGGCTCGGACCCGTCGAGCGACACGGCCGTGATCAAGGTCTCGGTGGCCGCAAGCAAGCTCACGCCTCTGTCGCTCGCAGACAGCTCCGCCGTCGCTCCAGGAGAAGGAGTCGTTGCGATCGGTAGCCCCTTCGGATACACCGAGAGCATCAGCGCCGGCATCGTCAGCGCCATCGGCCGGGACATCGAAGCACCGAATGGCTACACGATCCCGAACGCGATCCAGACCGATGCCGCGATCAATCACGGCAACTCGGGTGGCCCTCTGATCGACACGAGCGGAGAGGTCATCGGCATCAACGTCCAGATCGCTACAGACGGCGACGGCAGTAGCTCGAGCAGCAGCTCGAACGCAGGTGTCGGCTTCGCCGTTCCGTCGAATTCCGTCAAATCGGTCGTCGACGATCTCATCGCGGGCAAGACCGTCGAGCATGCCTACCTCGGTGTCGCTATCGGCGATTCGGAGTCGGGGAGCGGTGCTCAGGTCGGCACTGTTCGCGCTGCCAGTCCGGCCGCCAAGGCGGGGCTCAAGGTCGGTGACGTCATCACTGCCGTGAACGGCACCAGCATCGCGAACGCGAACCAACTCACCACGGCCATCAGCGAGCATCAGCCCGGAGATCAGCTTCATCTCACCGTCACGAGGGGCGGATCCACCCTCAACCTCGTAGCGACGCTGGGCACGCGGCCCGCAACGACAACAGCCTGAGCGAGGCGTGAATCGCGGAGGGCGGGGTAGCGGAACCCGCCCTCCGCCAGTGGGCATATCGGCCTCGGTGCGATGATGCGTCGGTGGCTCCCACTGATGAGGACGCTCTGCTTTCAGCCAGACTCCCACCCCGCTGTGAGGTGCACCCGGCCGCACGCTTCAGTGGTCGACCGGCCCGCGAGCGGCATTCGAGCTGTGAGGCCACGCGAGCTGTCTCGCGGCGGCGAGGGAGGACGCGCACGAGCGCCGGTGCGGCTGGTGCATCTCGGGCTCGGCAACTTCTTCCGAGCCCATCAGGCCTGGTACACCGATCGAGCTCCGGATGCCGACCTCTGGGGGATCGCAGCTTTCGGCGGACGAGGCAGCCGGCTTGCGGACGTTCTCGACGGGCAGGACGACCTGTACACGCTTGTGACGCGCGCTGCCGAAGGCGACCGATTCGGCGTAATCGCCAGCGTTTCGGAGGCGTACCGAGCGGACGATCACGATGCCTGGCTCCGGCACCTCGGTTCCCCGGACACAAGTGCTGTCACGCTGACGATCACCGAGGCCGGGTATCTGCGGGGGGCCGATGGAGACCTCGACCGAGCGAACCCACACGTGCAGGCAGACGTCGAGGTATTGCGTCGAGACCGGATCGCGCCCGTGCGTACGGCGCCCGGGCGCCTCCTGGCAGGGATCGCAGCTCGGCAGCGCGCTCATGCCGAACCACTTGCGCTCGTTCCGTGTGACAACCTGCCCGACAACGGCGCGGTCGCCGGCCGCATTCTGCACAGCATGGCGCAGCTGGTCGGTACTGATCTCGTGGCCTGGGTCGAGGAGTCCGTCTCGATGGTAACGACGGTGGTCGACCGGATCACCCCCCGAACGCAGCCCGAAGACGTCGCTGCCGTCACCGAGGGAACCGGAATGGCCGATCGAGCCCCCGTCGTCGGCGAGCCGTTCGCGGAGTGGGTGCTCAGCGGCACGTTCCCCGGTGGCAGACCACGCTGGGAGGACGCTGGGGCCACGTTCACAGACCACATTGCGCCGTTCGAACAGCGCAAACTCTGGCTCCTCAACGGCGCCCACTCCCTGCTCGCCTATGCCGGATCAGCGCGTGGGCACCCGACGGTCGCCGCCGCGATTGCCGACGATACGTGCAGAGGCTGGGTCGAGCAGTGGTGGGACGAGGCCGCGCGTCACATTCAACTCCCCGCAGCCGACGTTGCGGACTACCGTGCAGCGCTGGTCGATCGCTTCACCAATCCGCGGATCTGCCACCGTCTCGACCAGATCGCCGCAGACGGCACGCAGAAGCTGCCCGTCAGAATCCTGCCGGTCATCAATCGTGAGCGATCCGCCGGTCGCGTGCCCGTCGGCGCCACGCGCGCACTCGGCGCGTGGGTGTGTCACGTGCGGGGCTTCGGGTCATTGGTCAACGATCCTCTGGCTGCGATGATCGCGCCGCTCGCCGCAGGTCGACTGTCCGATGCGGTCAGGCGGCTGCTGGACGTCCTCGACCCGGCAGTCGGTGCTGACGAGGAGATCCTGGCGGCCGTTCGTTCCCACGCAGAACACCTCTGTCGCTAGCCTTCGTCCGACCCCGTCGAAGGAGGATGGCATGTCCGAGCACGTTCGTGTAGTCACGTTCGACGCCGACGAAGCAGCTGTCGAGGCGCTCCTGCGTGAGATCAACGCCTCCGACGCCCCGCCTGAGGGTCTGCCCGCCAAGCGGATTACTGTTCTCGCGGATCGCCCTGCCGGGAAGGTCGTCGTCGCGGTGCGCTTCGGCTCCGAGGAGGATCTCAGGATCGGTGCGGCCACGCTCGAGGCGATGAGCCCACCAGAGGCGGGGTCCATGCGTCGCGTGTCCGTCGAGTCGTACGAAGTCTTGCTCGACCGACAGGCTCCGTAACCGGCTGCGCCCGTGCCGTAGCCGCGAGTCGGCCGGGTATGGTCGGGGCATGCTCCCTGTCTCGATTCTCGACCTGGCACCGATCGTCGAGGGCGCCACGCCGACCGATGCGCTACGGAACTCACTCGACCTGGCCAAGCACGCCGAACGCCTTGGCTATAGCCGGTTCTGGCTCGCCGAGCACCACAATGCGGCCGGGATAGCAAGCGCTGCGACTGCCGTCGTGATCGCACATATTGCCGCAGGCACCTCAACGATCAGGGTCGGCGCCGGCGGCATCATGCTCCCGAACCACTCGCCGCTCGTGATCGCCGAGCAGTTCGGCACGCTCGCGGCGCTGCATCCGAACCGGATCGACCTGGGCGTCGGCAGGGCACCAGGAACGGACCAGCTGACCTTCCGGGCGCTGCGACGCTCGCCGTCGAGCGCCGACGGCTTTCCACAGGACGTCCTCGAGCTCCAGGCGCTGCTCGGGGACCCGGCACCGGGTCAGGCGGTGTTCGCGATTCCGGGAGTCGGCTCGCATGTGCCGCTGTGGATTCTCGGTTCCAGCCTGTTCGGCGCCCAACTGGCCGCGATGCTCGGATTGCCGTACGCATTTGCGTCGCACTTCGCGCCGGAAGCGCTCCTTCCGGCGCTTGCGCTCTACCGGGCGGAGTTCCAACCTTCCCGGCACCTCGAGCGGCCGTACGTCATGGTCGCCGCGAACGTGATCGCCGCAGACGACGACCGCGAAGCGCAGCGCCTGTTCACATCCCAGCAGCAAGCGTTTACGAACATCTTCCGCGCCAGGCGGGGCCGGCTGCCCCCACCGATCGACGACATCGACGCCTACTGGTCAGAGCAGGAATGGGCGCGCGTCACCGCGATGCTCAGTCGTTCCTTCGTCGGCTCTGCGGACACCGTCCGCCGCGGGCTCCAGGACTTCGTGGACGAGACCGGAGCAGACGAGGTCATCGTCGCGGCGGCAATTCACGATCACACTGCCAGACTCAGGTCGTACGAGATCCTCGCTGCACTGCGGGAGTCCGTTACCGGATCCTCGAACGTCTACTCCCGGTCGAGCCGCAGGTCGGAGACGGTGTAGAGCACCAGGTAAGCCACGGCGAGCAGGCCCATCGTTCCGATGAGCGTGATGATCGCGTCAGGTCGGGCGAGGGGATCGGCGAGTCGTGTGCCGATCGTATTGAGAAGGCTGCTGGGTCGTGTGATCGCGTCCCAGCTGTTGAAGCGGTGGACCCGGCCGAGATAGATGCCGGCGCTGCAGAGGAGGAAGATCGGCGCGAGCATGACCCAGCCGACGATCCGCCCGAAGTGCCGTTCGATCACACCCTGGACGAGAAGCACCGATCCGAGGCCGAGAACGAGGCCCAGCGCCGCGAAGGAGGCGGTCATAGCGGCGTCGTACCAGATCGGGGCTCCTGAGACGCTTCCGACGTGGATGAAGTCGGTCACGATGTAGGGGGCGTTCGGAAGGAACAGGAGCCAGGCGCCGGCGAGGAGTGCGAGGAAGGCGATTCCCCGGCCGCGCCGGTCGCTGTCGTAGAGCGCCACAGCGAGGAGGAACGGGATCCAGGCCAGGAACAGGTTCCAGGCCAGGAAGCGATAGTCGCTCCCGAACGGGTACCTCACCCGGAACGCGAGTAGAGCGAGGCACATTCCAGACGCGAGCACCAGCGAGAAGAGCGCCGCTATGCGTCGATCGGAGAACGTCATACCGAACATCGTAGATACGGCGCGCCCGCTCAAGCCGCCGCGATGAGACGACGGGTGGTGCCGTGGTCCGGGCGTCGAACCGGCCCGAGCTGTCTCGCGAACAAGCCACATGGAGCACCCGAGATGGCACCACCCGTCCGACGCCATGCTGCTGCTCGGCTCTCTCGCCGCGGCTGTGCTGGCCCTCCAATCCTGGGGCATCGCCGCTTCGATCGCTGTCGCTGCGGCGGCCGGCATCGTCGGGGCGCGTCGCGGCCTCTCACTCCCGCTGGCGCTTGCAGCAGCCAGTGCGGCGGGTGCTGGGCTCGTTCATTTCGCCGTCGCACCGGAGCACTTCGGTGAATGGTGGGGGTTCGGCTTGTTCTTCGTCCTCTGCGGTGAGGTGCAACTCGGGTGGGCCGTTCTCCTCGGGCGTCGTCACAGGACGCGCATGCTCGCTCTCGGTATCGCCGGAAGTCTGTTTCTCATCGTCACGTGGGGACTCTCGCGCTCGACCGGGCTGCCGTTCGGGCCAGAGCCGGGCGTTCCCGAGGCGGTCGGGGTTCCCGATGTCGTCTCGGTCGCGCTCGAGCTCGTCACGGTAGTCGCTTGCACCTGGGCGGTGCTCGTCCCACCACGGGTCCGCGCGTGGGCGGGGATCCCGATTCGCGTAGCCGCCCTCTCGGCTGCAGTTCTGGCCACGGCGTGGGCGCTCGTCGCCGTCGGAGCCGCGTAGCCGGACGTCGGTCCGAACCGGACCCCGGCCCGCCACGAACCATCGCTGTCAATGCTCGCCAACCAAAAGCCAAGGAGCCACGTCATGCGCTTTACCCGCACGATCACCACAGCTCTCGCCGCACTCGTCGTCTCCGGACTGCTCGTCGCCGGAGCGATCGCCAGCTCATCCGGCAGCACGGCCGACCACGAGATGAAGATGACCCACACGGCGACTGCGACGACCGCCGCCGACCTCCGTGTCACGCTCGACAACCTGTTCGGTGAGCACGCCGTGCTCGCGATGAACGCCACAAACGCAGGCGTCTCCGGGTCGAAGTCGTTCCCGGCTGCTGCGGCAACGCTCGACAAGAACTCGGTCGCGCTGTCGAAGGCGATCGCGTCGGTCTACGGCGCCAAGGCCGGCCAGACGTTCCTGAACGGCAAGTTCATGTGGCGCGACCACATCAAGTTCTTCGTCGATTACACGGTTGCCAAGGCGAAGAAGGACACCGCCGGCCAGAACAAGGCCGTTGCCAACCTGAAGCAATACACGGTCACCTTCGGAAACTTCCTCGCCACCGCGACCGGCCTTCCGAAGCCCGCCGTCCAGAACGACCTACTCGGCCATGTGCTCGAGCTCAAGGGTCAGCTGGACGACTACGCAGCGGGCAACTACACGAAGGCGGCGACCGACTACCACGCCGCCTACAACCACATGTTCATGACCGGCGACCTCGTTGCCGGCGCGATCGCCAAGCAGAAGGGCCTCAAGTAACAGTCAGCCGACACGCGTGACGACTGCGGCCCGCCCTACCCGGTGGGCCGCAGCCGTTCTCGGGGCAGATCGTCAGCCAGCGGCCGAAGACAACGTGCTCCTCCGCGAGGAGCATGTGCGAGCGGGAGAAGTCGACGGATGCGAGCGCGTCGGGGCGGACATGCTCGAGATACGTCGGCTCGGCGAGCCACTGGGCCGTGGCGTCGGCACTCTCGAGCCACTCTTCCACGATGCCGTCGAACTCGAGTGAGTCGGCCTCCTTCGGATCATCCGGGAATACGGCTCTGTGATGCCGGTCTCAGTAGTTGGCCGCTATAACCTCCGCGCGGGCACCGATGTGCCCGCAAGACGAGCACGGCACCGTGAGGGAATGAAGGAGGGATTCTGAATATTCTGGACGCATCGCCCGTCTCGGACGAGTTCCCGTGACGGTGGAGAAGGTGGTCGATAGCGTCGACGTCATCTTGCGCGGGGGCGAGACGCTTCGCCTTCGCCCGCCTCGACACGAGGATGCGGACGAGTTGGTCGACTTCTTCCGCGCGCTCTCGAGCCAGAGCCTGTATCGGCGCTTTCACGGCTTTCCCACGATTCGACCCCAGATGGTCGAGCAGGTGCTCGATCCGGACTGGGAAGAGCGCGGCGCCTTGCTCGGCACGTTCACCGTCGAGGGAGAGGAGCGGATCGTCGCGCTCGGGAACTACATCCGGCTGCGCGAGCCGAGCGTGGCCGAAGCGGCCTTCGCGGTGGCTGACGCGTACCAGAATCGCGGCATCGGCACCCGCCTCGTCGAGCAGCTCGCCGAACGTGCGGCCGCGACCGGAATCACGCGGTTCGTTGCACAGGTTCTCGCCGAGAACCGCGACATGCTGGGAGTTTTCGAGGCGAGCGGCTTCGAGCTCACGCGAGAGGTGGGGGGCGGCGAGGTCGAAATCGCGTTTCCGATTGCGGCAACGGAGCGCTATGAAAGCCAGGTTGCGGAGCGCGACCACATCGGGATCGTCGCGTCGTTGCGCCCGTTCTTCCAGCCGCGAGGCGTCGCCGTCATCGGCGCGTCGCGGCGCCGCGGGTCGATCGGGGGTGAGCTATTTCGCAACATCATCGAGGGGGACTTCACGGGCGTGGTATTCCCTGTCAACAAGGACGGCAATTCAGTCGCAGGCGTGCGCGGCTACTCGACCGTTGCGGACATCCCTGATCCCGTTGATCTGGCTGTCCTGTGCCTGCCGGCGGCCGCCGTCGTCGAGGCGGCCGAGCAGGCGCTCGTCGCCGGTATCCGGGCCCTGGTGGTGATCTCGGCCGGATTTGCCGAGATCGGCAGCGACGGGGCGGCCCGGCAGGACCGCCTTCTTTCCCTCGTCCGCGCTCACGGGGCGCGTCTGATCGGGCCGAACTGCCTCGGTATCGCGGTCGCGTCCTGCAATCTGAATGCGACGTTCGCAGCCCGTTCAGTGCCCAGCGGAAACGTCGGCTTCTCGTCGCAGAGCGGCGCTTTGGGTCTGGCGTTGCTCGAGATCGCGGAGAGCCGCGGCCTCGGTCTGTCCGCTTTCGTCTCCGTCGGCAACAAAGCAGACGTTTCGAGCAACGACCTGCTCGAATGGTGGGAAGACGATGAGGGAACCAACGCCATCCTCCTGTACCTCGAGTCGTTCGGGAACCCGCGCCGGTTTGGCTCGCTAGCGCGCAGGGTCGCTCGCAGCAAGCCGATTCTCGCGCTCAAGAGCGGCAGTTCGGCGGTGGGTCAACGTGCCGCGAGTTCGCATACGGCCGCGCTCGCCGGATCGGAGTCGGCAGTTGATGCGCTGTTCCAGCACGCCGGTGTGATCCGTGCCGAGTCGCTCGAGGATCTCATCGACACGGGCATCCTGCTGTCGAGTCGGCCGAGGCTCGCAGGACGGCGTGTCGCAGTCCTGACCAACGCAGGCGGCCTTGGAATCCTCTGCGCCGATGCCTGCGATGCTGCGGGCCTCGAGCTGCCCCACCTCGCCTCAGAGACCAGAGAGGCGTTGCGGAGCGACCTTCCGAGCGAGGCGAGCGTCGAGAATCCTGTCGATATGCTCGGCTCGGCGACGTCCCGCACGTACAGCGACGCTTTGCCTCACCTCTTGCGCGACCCTCAGGTCGACGCCGTCATCGTGCTCTTCGTCCCCACGGTCACGGCGACTGCCGACGACGTTGCGATCGCAATTCAACAGGTCGCGACCGTCGACGCCACTCAGAAACCTGTGCTTGCCGTCGTGATGTCCTCGGACGGGATTCCGCAAGCGTTTCGCCACGACGGCTCCTGTGTTTCCGCATTCTCCTACCCGGAGTCGGCAGCGCGCGCACTCGGACGAGCTGCAGCCCGCGCGGAGTGGCTGCGCCGCCCCCAGGGCTCCGTGCCGTCGGTCAAGGGAATCGACCGGGCGGCCGCCGCCTCGATCGTCGCGGCAGCGCTCGATCGTGAGGATGACGACGGCTGGCTCAGCCCAGAAGAGACACGGCGACTTCTCCTCCACTACGGCCTCCCGCTCGTGCCCGAACGAGTGGTCGAGTCTGTGGCAGAGGCTACCGCGGCAGCAAGGGAATTCGGTTTCCCGTGCGTCGTGAAAACAGCAGTGGCCGGAGCACACAAGTCGGAGACTGGCGGGGTGGCGCTCGACCTGCTGGACGACGCAGCCGTGCAAGCTGCGGTTGAACGCATCGGGCTGCCCGTGCTCGTACAGCCGATGCTTCAGGAAGGAGCAGAGTTGCTGGCGGGCATCGTCCAGGATCCCGTCTTCGGCCCGCTCGTTGCCTTCGGGCCAGGGGGTGTCTTCGCCGAGCTGATAGGAGAAGCCAGCTTCCGGATTGCGCCCCTGACAGACATCGACGCCAGCGAGCTCGTCCGGGAAGGAAAGGCGGGCAGGCTCGTCGCAGGCTTCCGTGGGACACCAGCGGCGGACACGGCAGCCCTGGAAGAGCTTCTGCACCGGCTTGCGAGGCTGGCGGAAGACCTCCCGGCCGTCGCAGAACTCGACCTCAACCCTGTTCTTGCGCGGCAGGATGGCTGCGTAGCTCTGGACGCGCGCATCCGCGTGCGGGGGCCAGAGACGACACGACGGCTCAAGTCCTGGTAGCGACGCTCAGTCGCCTCCCGGACAGCGGCATCGACCCGTCGCTGCAATAGCCGTGCCGGCTAGACGTCCTCCGGAACCATCTCGATGGCGCCGCACGGGCATTCGGTTGCGCAGATGCCACAGCCCTTGCAGTAGTCGTAGTCGATTGCATAGGCCCTGGTCGTGCCGTCGATCTTGAGAACTGCATTGTCAGGGCAAACCGCGAGGCAGTTGTCGCACTGGAAACAGTTGCCGCACGACATGCACCGCCGCGCCTCGAGGAGGGCTGTCTTCTCGTCGAGGCCGCCGACGACCTCATCAAACGTTGATCGCCGGCGTGCCAGCTCGAGGAGTGGCTGCATCGCGCGGGGCGCATCCGAGTAGTACCACGGATTGAGCTGCTCGAAGGTGGCGGGGCTCATGTCCGGCGCCGGACGGGAGACGCTCCCACGGAGCCATGCGTCAATGGAGTTGGCGGCCGTCTTGCCGTGCCCCACCCCGACGGTGACCGTTCGCTCGGCGAGCACGATGTCCCCACCTGCGAAGATCCCGGGGTAGCCCGTCATCAAGCCGGGGCCGACGTCGACGACCCCGTTGTCGATCGTGACGCCAGGGATCCCGCCGAGGAGCGTGAGATCGGATTCCTGTCCGAGAGCCAGGATGAGAGAGTCTGCCTCGAGCTCCTCGAACTGCCCGGTCGGTTGGGGGAAGCCCGCGTCGTCGAGCGCCATCTTCTCGAGGACGAGCCGCCCTTCCTCTGCGTGCTTGACGGTGGAGAGCCATTTCATCTGGATGCCCTCCTGTTCGGCTTCCTCGACCTCGAAGTCGTGGGCGGGCATCCGGTCGCGGGTGCGTCGGTAGACGACGATCGCCTCCTCCGCCCCGAGGCGCCTGGCGGTACGGGCCGCATCCATCGCGGTGTTGCCACCGCCGACCACGGCCACCCTCCGCCCGAGGGCGGGACGCTCCTCGTTCTCCATGCTGCGCAGCAGCGTGACCGCATCGACGATGTGCGCAGCCTCCCCGGCGGGCACGTAGGCGCGCTTCCCGATCTGTGCGCCGACCGCCACGAAGACTGCGTCGAATCCGCCCTCGCGCATAGCCCCGAGGACGTCCTGGACGGCGGTGTCGAGCTCGATGCGCACCCCCAGTTCCTCGATCCGCGAGATCTCGGCATCGAGAACCTCGCGGGGCAGCCGGTACTGCGGGATCCCGAACCGCATCATCCCGCCGGCCTTGGGTCCCGCGTCACGGACCGTGACGTCGTGGCCGCGGAGCGCCAGATGGTAGGCGGCAGAGAGGCCGGAAGGGCCGGCGCCGACCACGAGCACCCGTTTCCCACTCGACGCCGGATCGACCTCGACGCGCCAGCCTCGGTCGATCGCGAGGTCGCCGAGAAAGCGCTCGATCTCGTGGATTCCGACGGCTGCATCGAGCGTCGCCCGGTTGCAGGAGGTCTCGCAGGAGTGGTAACAGACCCGCCCCATCACGGCAGGAAAGGGGTTCTCTTCCATGATCTTCCGCCACGCCCGTTCGTAGCCGTCACTCCCCTCCTCGGCCTCGTAGAGCCACGCCTGGATGTTCTCGCCGGCAGGACAGGCGCTGTTGCAGGGCGGCATGCGGTCGACGTAGACAGGGCGCTCGGTGCGCCAGCTGCCGGTCTTGTTCGCGCGGCTCGAGCCGACGTCGAGGGTGATCGCAAACGGCTTCTCCATCAGGACGTCTCCTCCTTGGGCAGGAGGCCGAATCGCCGGATGTTGCGGTCGGCAATCGCCTGCAGCCGTTCCACGACATCGGGTTGTGGTGGGTTCCCGAACAGGTGGGCGAACCGGCGTTGGGGTCGGAGGTACTCCTCGACGGGCACCTGCCGACGGATCTTCGAGACGGCGGTGATCTCCCCGTGCTCGGCCTCGAAGACCGGGAAGAGGCCCGACTCCTTCGCGAGCCGTGCGAGCAGGATCGTGTCAGACGACTTCGCTCCCCAGCCGAGAGGGCACGGGACGAGGATGTGGAGGTAGCGGGAGCCGTGCAGCGTCATCGCGTGCTCGACCTTCGCCTCGAGATCGTGCAGGTCGGCGACGGTCGCTGTCGCGACGTAAGGGATCTCGTGGGCCATCGCGATCAGCGGTGCGTTCTTGCCCTGACCGAAATGGTTGCCGGGATCGCCGGTGACCGGCTTCGTGTTGGCGGTACGGGCGGCCGGCGGTGTGGCGCCGGACCGTTGCACGCCGGTGTTCATGTACGCCTCGTTGTCGTAACAGACGTAGAGCACGTCGTCGCCGCGCTCGAACATCCCCGACAGGGCACCGAAGCCGATGTCGACCGTGCCGCCGTCACCGCCCTGGGCGATGACGCGCTCGTCGCGCCCCTTCACCCTGAGCGCCGCAGCGATGCCGGTTGCCACCGCGGGAGCGTTCGCGAAGAGCGAGTGGATCCACGGCAGCTGCCAGGACGACTCCGGGTAGGGAGTCGAGAAGACCTCGAGGCACCCGGTCGCGTTCGCCGCGATCAGGCGTCCGTCGGTTGCCCGCATCGCTGCATCGAGCGCGTATCTCGCACCGAGCGCCTCGCCGCAACCCTGGCAAGCGCGGTGGCCAGATGTGAGTGTGTTGGAACGTCCCTCGCGTGCCTGGACCGTGCGAGCATCGGGCGCGAGCAGCCGGTTGCCGGCGGCAAAGCTTCCCACCTGGAAGAACTTGACCGGTTGGTATCCCATCTACTCGCTCCTCAATGGGCTCTGGCGGCAACGGCGCCGAGGTCTCGAAGGAGGTTCTCCGCGTGCGGCCCAGATCGTCGCTGGTGCTTCTGGCGGTGCAACTCGCGCTCGACGAGACTTCGATCGAGATCGAGGAACGTGAGCTGGTTCGCCTCGACCTTGCCGTCGAGCACGTCACCGACGAGCCCGTGGAGCGAGCTCTTCGTGATCGCCCTGCCACCCAGCCCGGCGACGACGTCGTAGACGACGGTGGGAAGCCCCGAGAGGGCGAGGCGGATGTTCTGGCCGACGATGCCGCCGGCGCCGACGGCGAACGCCTTCTCCACCACGATCACCTGTCGTGCGCTCGCAAGAGCTGCGCGAATCTCGTCGACAGGCCAGGGCCGGAAGCAGCCGATACCCAGGGCTCCGATACCAACGCCCGTCTCGCGGAGCTCGTCGACGACGTCCTGAATCGTCCCGAGGACGGAGCCGAGAGCGACGACGACAGTCTCCGCGTCGTCCAAGCGGTAGGGGGTGATGAGCCCACCCGAGCGGCGGCCGAATGAGGCTTCGAACTCCGCAGCGATCTCGGGGATCAGGTCGAGAGCCTGCATCTGCTTCGCGTGCGCGAGATAGCGCACCTCGGTGTACGCCTCCGGGCCGACCATCGCGCCGATCGTGATCGGCTCGTCGGCGTCGAGCAGCTGGCGCGGTGAGAACGGTGGCAAGAAGGCGTCGACCTGCTCCTGGGTCGGGACGTCGACGGGCTCGAAAGCGTGCGTGAGGATGAAGCCATCCATACACACCATCACGGGTACCGAGAGTTCTTCGGCGAGCTTGAACGCCTGCAGGTGTAGGTCCAGTGCCTCCTGGTTCGAGTCCGCGTAGAGCTGGATCCAGCCGCAGTCCCGCTGGGACATCGCATCGGAATGGTCGTTCCAGATGTTGATCGGGGCGCCGATCGCGCGATTGGCGACCGTCATCACGATTGGTAGCCCCAGCCCCGAGGCGTTGAAGAGCGCCTCCGCCATGTACAGGAGCCCCTGGCTCGCGGTCGCGGTGTAGGAACGCGCACCGGTCGCGGAGGCGCCGATTGCAGCCGACATGGCGGAGAACTCCGATTCGACCATCAGGTACTCGCATGGCGCGAGCTCACCGGTGCGAACGAGGTCGGAGAGTGCCTCGACGATGTGCGTCTGCGGCGAAATCGGATAGGCGGAGATCACCTCGGGCCGGCAAAGGGCAACGGCGCGAGCTACTGCCTGAGAGCCTTCGATCTGGCTACGCATTGACGGCCTCCATCCGCTCCGAGACGAATGCGTGTGCTGCCTCGGCGGCGGAAACGTTCTGCTCGGCGATCACAGCCGGAAAACGCTCGCGGATGGCCGCGGCGACCCCGGCCAGCGAGACGACCCCCGTCTGCGCGGCAAATCCCCCGAGCAAGGCAGCGTTGGGGAGTGGCCGGCCGAGATGCTCCCGCGCGAGATCGGTCGCCGGCACCGTCAGCAGATGGCCGTCCGCGAACTGCTCGGCGTACTGGCTGATCCCGAGCGTCGCGACCGTGCCGGTGGTGTTGATCAGGACGTACGCGCCGGGCGCAACACCGCTGAAGACGTCGACCTGGTGCAGCAGCGTTGGATCCTGGACGATGAGGCCGTCGGGCTCGACGATCGGCTCGCGAACGCGGATGCTGCGGTCGTCGATCCGACAGTACGAGACGACCGGAGCACCCGTACGCTCCGAGCCGAAAGTGGGAAATGCCTGCGCGAAGCTCCCCTCCTCGAACGCGGCAACCGACAGCAACTCAGCCGCCGTAACCACCCCCTGCCCACCTCGACCGTGAATGCGGATCTGAAACATGCATCGATCGTCGCTTGTCCAGGTTGAGCCGTCATCACGGAGTACCCCTGTCTCGCTCCGTACTTTCCCGTCGAGATTCGGAGCGTCGTTGGACGGCGCGTACGAGTTTGAGCTTCCTGCTGCGGCCATTCGAGCGTGGAGTGGCGCTCGTCGGGACGCTCCAATCCCTACCGTCCTGGTGCGTCGCGCACAACGAGAACCGAGCACGAGGATCGATTGCCGAGCCTCTCGCTGACGCTACCGATTGCCCTCACACCGCGGAGACCGCGGCTCCCAACGACGAGCAGGTCCGCGTCGCCGGACGCCTCGCGCAGCGCATGCACGGCGTTGCGCTCGTCTCTGTGCACGGCCAATCCTTCGAGCTCTTCCGCCTCGATCGCCGCGGAGTCGTCGGCGAGAACGATGCGCAGGGTGGCGCCCAGTCGAGAAGCGATATCGCGTCCGGTTGCCAGAGCGTCACGCGCTCCGGACGATCCGTCGTAGCCCACGATCACCGACCGCAGGGACGAGTCCGCCACGCGTGGTCGTCTGGCGACGAGAACCGAACAGGGAGCGCGGTGCAGCATCTCGGTCGGCACGCTGCCGCGGGCGATCCCCACGGGACGGCTGTGATCCGAGGCGCCAACGGCGACGAGCGTCGCGTGTGAGTCCTTGAGTCGTTCGAGGAGCCGAGGAATGACAGGGCCGTGAAGGAGCTCCGCCGTTGCTGCCGGACACACTGACCGCCCTTGGTCGAAGCGGTTGGCGAAGGTGCGCTCCGCCTCCGCGACGATCAGCGGTGCGCCGTAGGCCGAATATGCGATCGACGACGACTGTACGACACCGATGAGCTCGATCATCCCCAGCCCGGGTCGAAGAGCGTCGGCTTGCACCGCTGCCTCCAACGAGCCGGGTGAACCGTCCATGGCAACCACAACGCGATCGAAGATGGTGATGCGAGTGTTCGTGACGACGGACATCAGTACTCCTCTCGCTGATTGGTCTACCACAGCGTCGCACGAGCCTCTGCGGCCTTCGTCGGCGCAGACACTGACCCGGATGCGGTTTACCCGTGGAGTTCGTTCAGGTCGACCGATACCGGATGTCGTCGCCCTCTGAAGCCTTCCGACCAGATACGCGGGACCTGCGCGGAACCGGACGGGCGTTTCGACCAATCGCATCCAGCCAGGCCCAGAAGCCCGCCCACTTACAGCCAAAGAACCGGAGCGCGTCGTCGAACGCCTGAGGGTCTGAGTTCGGATCGTCGGCTCGCGCCATGCCTCATGCTGATGCCGGGCGTATGAACGTCGCCTGAAAGCACGCGAGTTGGGTCGCCTTCGCCCGACCTCGACGAAAAGGGCGTCGCATCTCACGGCGACCTCACCAGTCGTGAGCGGCTATCGCAGGTCGACGACGCGCACGGCCTTGCCTTCGCTTCGCGGCACCTCGCCTCGCCCCAGCACATCGGCGCGTACGCGAATGCCGAGCTGCTCTCGGAGTACGCGCTCGACAACCGTTCGCAGGCTCGTAGGATCTGCGTTGGCGTCTGCGGGCTCGCACTGAAGAGTGAGCTCGTCCATCGCCCCGGCACGTTCGACGACCAGCTGGTAGTGCGGGGCAGCCTCGGGAACGGAGAGGAGCGCATGCTCGACGTTCGACGGGTACACGTTGACGCCTCGGACGATGAGCATGTCGTCACGCCGTCCGCGAAGACCCCGGATCCGCGCGGTCGTTCGGCCGCAAAGGCACGGCTCGAGAGTGACCGAGGCGATGTCGCCGGTTCGGTAGCGAAGCAGCGGCATCGCCTCCTTGACCAACGTCGTGAACACGAGCTCGCCTTCGACGCCCTCGTCGAGCGCAACGCCGGTCTCGGGATCGATGACCTCGACGAGGAGATGGTCCTCGTGAACGTGTAGGCCATCGCGCGTCTCGAGACACTCCGCCGCAACGCCTGGGCCGCACATCTCGGAGAGTCCGTAGAAGTTGACCGCGCGGAGCCCGGGCAGTGCCGACTCGATCTCCTCGCGCATGCCTTCGGTCCACATCTCGCCGCCGAAGAGGCCGAGCTCGAGCTTCAGCGTTGTCGGATCGATCTCCGCATCGTGCACGGCCTGCGCGATCACGAGGGCGTACGAGGGGGTCGAGACGAGCACCTGCGCGCCGAGGTCGTGGAGAAGCAACGCCTGCCGCGCCGTGGAGCCACCGGAGACCGGCACGACTGGCGCGCCGATCCGCTCGGCCCCCTGGTGAAAGCCGTGTCCTCCTGTGAACAGCCCGTAGGTGTTTGCGTTGTGGACGAGCATTCCCGGGCGAACGCCGGCCAGCGTCATGCAGCGCGCCATCAGCTCGGTCCAGGCGTCGAGGTCCGCCGATGTGTAGCCGACCACGGTCGGCTTGCCGTGCGTGCCGCTCGACGCATGGACACGCGCGAGTGCCGCGACGGGCACGCGCAGCAGCCCGAACGGGTATGCGTCCCGGAGCGAGGACTTGTCGGTGAAGGGAAGCTCCGCGACCTGTTCGAGCGAGTCGAGCTCCACGCCGAACGTGGCCCGAAGGCGTTGGAGCTGGAGCCCGCGAAGCTCCGCTCGAGAGAGCTGCTCGGCCGAGCTCCAGATCACGGGCTCAGATGCGGCGCTCATGGGCGTTCCAGTGCTCCTCGAGATTGCGCACGAGAGCGGGGCTGAGGTGACAGACAGCCTGCTCACGACAGAACGTGGCCATGTATTGCCGAAAGACGTCGAGCGGCTCTGTTCCGACCCGCAGGGCGCGCCGGTTACCGGCAGCATTCACGAGTCCCGAGCTGGTGAGCGCCTCGACGCGGTCGGCAATCGCGGCATCCATCTCGTCGGACGAACCGACCACCTCGTCGCAGAGGAGTTCTCCGTGCGGCGTCCCGGCCTCGAACTCGAGCCCTGACAGGATCGCCTGCCGTGCCAGCCGATCTCCTACCGAGCGAGGTAGCCGCAGGTTGGAGACGCCGGGAATGATCCCCTCCTTGCGCGCCGGGAGGTAAAGCCGCGTTCCACGTGTCGCGATCACGTGGTCGACCGTATGCAGGATCTGACACGCGCCTCCGATCGCGAAGGTTTCGACTGCGGCAACCCAGAGCTTCTCGGTCGTTTCCTCCGGCTCGTTCGGCCGGTGCTCCTCGGCGCTCAGCCCACGAAAGAGCTTGTTCACGTAGCCGAGATCCCGCGTGACGAAGAAGAGGTAGTCGATGCGGCCGTGGTAGAGATGTGTCAGGTTCAGCCCTGCGCCGAAGATGCGTTCACCGGCATAGCGCGGATGGCTGACTTCGGCACCGCGAATGATCCCAACCTCCACCTCCGGGTCGAGCAGGGCCAGGTCGACCGCGACTTCCGTGGCCGGAAGCGTCTCGCAGTCCTCCGCGTTCAGGTGACGGTCGTTGCGGATCTCGAGATGTGCTGCACGCCCACGGCGTTCGAGGTACGCCCCGCCGAGATCCGCGACCCCGGTCGCCCGGAACTCGTCGAGACGCCCGAGCGCCTCTTCCGTCGGTCGCAGCATCGACCAGACGAGGTGCGACCCGCAGCGTGGTGAGGCCAGCACGAACGAGAGGAACAGTCCTTGTGCAATCTCGATTCCCTCCTTGTCGGCCAGGGCCACTGTTCGTTCGGCCGCCATCTGCGCACGTGACGGCAGGAGTCCTGGAAAGCGGTCCGCAGCGGTGTAGACGAGCTCCTCGTCCCTGACCGCCCGTCGTAGGTCGTCGGTCAGTGTCGCGTAAACCGCCTCTGCGTGGACGCGCAGAAACCGGGAGCGTGCTTCGTCGAGCGCCGCCTTGAGGAAGGCTGCTGCCCTGGCTTCGGGGTCATTCCGGTTGCGGCGGGCGGGCAGCCGGCTCAGCAGCTCCTCGCCGCGGGTGATGTGAGAGCACGCTGCCGCGCTTGCTGTCTCGAAAGAGACCGTCTGCTCCGGCTCACTAGCGCGCCATTCGTCGATCTCGACAGCGGACAGGCCTGCTGCTTCGAGGATGGCGTCGGTTTCAGGCATCGGAAAGCAGGGGCCCCTCAGCGTCCAGTACGCAACGCACGGTGGACACCGGAGGCACGTTCTCCACATACGACATCGAGCCAGGTGTCACCGGGTTTGGCTGCCACGGCCGCGATGAGCGAGTCGTGCATGTCGACGAGGGCGTCCGCAATCTGCTCGAACGGGCCGGCGCCCCACATCGCAGCGTTCCGCTCCTTCAACTCCTCGAAAGGCATGCCGTCCTCCTCAGTCTCGAGCGCCCCACGATGGAGCATGAGCATCGTGACACACGGACCGCGTTCTCTGAAGCACAGGCGGTGCCTATGCTGGGGGAACCGCGGTTGCGTCGCGCGAGAAGTGGTCGTGCACGAAGCGCACGACCATTGCTCCTTCACCGACTGCGGTAGCGCACCGTTTGATCGAGCCCGAGCGAACATCCCCTACAGAGAAGACGCCGGGCACGCTCGTCTCCAGAAGGCCCTCCGCACCGGCGCTTTCGCCCGTCAAGATGAAGCCGTCCTCGTCGAGCGCGAGAGTGTTGCCGAGCCAGGCGGTGCACGGGGAAGCGCCGAGAAAGAGGAAGAGATACGAGAGTGCGATCCGTTCTCCGTCACCAAGTGTCGCCGCCTCCAGGTCGCCGTCGCGCCCGTGCAAGGACGTGATCTCGCTGCCTCCGCGGACGACGACACCTGCTCGCTCGAGGTCGTGGATGAGGTAGTCCGACATCGTCTCGCTCAGGTTGGCGCGACGATGGAGCAGCGTGACGAGCGCCCCGCCGCGGGCAAGCCAGATCGCGGCTTGGCCCGCCGAGTTGCCGCCGCCGACGACGCCGACGCGAGTGGCGCCACAACGCTGCGCCTCCTGCGGACCGGCCGCATAGAAGATGCTCACTCCCTCGTACGACTCTGCGTCAGGAACGGGCAACCGACGGTAGTCCGCGCCGGTCGCGAGAACCACGGCGCGCGCGGTTACCTCGCGGCCGCCCTCGAGCCGAACGAGATGATGCACGTCTCCGGGTTCGAGCGCGACCGCTCGATACGGTGTGGCTGTACGGGCGGAGAACTTCCGCGCCTGCGTGACGGCCCGGACCGTCAACTCGGTGCCGCTGATGCCGGCCGGGAAGCCGAGATAGTTCTCGATCCGTCGTGACGTTCCAGCCTGACCGCCGAGCGCGCTGCCTTCGACGACGAGCGTGTCGAGGCCTTCGGATGCCCCGTAGACAGCGGCACCGAGCCCGGCCGGCCCGCCTCCCACGACGAGCAGGTCGACCGTTTGTGCCTGATCGAGATCGAGGCTGATTCCTAGTGCCCGAGACAGGTCGCCGGGAGAAGGATTGTGGAGCTCCGGCCCTCCCGGCAGTCGTACGAGCGGGAGCTCCTCGTCGGGTAGGCCTCCGATCAGTGCTTGCGCTTCGGCCTGTTCTCTGCGATCGGTGTCGAGCCAGGTCGACGGCAGGCGGCTGTGGCGGGCGAAATCGACGAGCCGGCGCGTCGATTCCGACGTGTGTGGCCCGATGATCTCGATGCCGACACCGTCGAGAGATTGCAGCGCCTCCCGGCGGGCGATGAAGGTCGAGAGCAGCAAATCGCTGAGCGGACCGTCGTCGAACAGGAGCGGCCTCAGGCGCTCCCGCTCGACGGCGATGTAGCGCATCGGCTGGGTCACGACCGCCGTGAGGTAGACCGTTTGTCCCGTGAGCAGGTTGGTCTCGCCGAGGAATCCCGACGGTCCGTGCCGAATGATCTCGGCACCCGACGCATCCAGGATGGCCGCCTCGCCCTCGAGGATCGCGATCAGCGGATACCGGCTATCGCCCACACGAAACAGCACGTCTCCCACGGCGCCACGGCGCTCTTCACCATGCTCGGCGAGCAAAGCGAGTTGACCCTGCGACAGGACGGCGGTTGGGTTCGCCACCCCGAAACCCTATCGATCGCACGGCGTCATCCCGCCACGGCGATCCGGCTGACCCCACTCAGGCGTCGATGACGAAACGCGCACCCCAGACACCTGTCATCGATGCCCGACCAACAGTCGGCAGGGTGAGCCATCCGGCGGCTGCTGCCCGAGCACTCTGAGGGTGAACGCACCTGTGGCGCCGCAAACGTTCTGCGGCGCCACGTCAGGTGGTGCGAGTCGGGGAAACGCGCCGGTTACCCGACGACCACCTTGACCTTGAGCACGTTGTCCTCGCCGACAGTCTTGACTCCTTCCATGTAGTCCTCACCGGCCGCTGTCTTGAGCGTGTACGTACCGGCCTTGGGGAAGGAGACGCGCAGCACCGATGCCATGTGCGGCATCATCCCGGCCGCGTACGGAGCCTTCAGGGTTCCGGAGGACGACATCCCAGGGACGACGAGCTTCATGATCACCGGCGCCCCGCTGGTCTTGATCAGCTGGTGAGGCATGACGTCGGTGTTCTTGATCGTCAGCACCTGGCCACGGTGCAGCTTGATCGTCTGGCTGACGGCGGGCTTGGCGCCGTTGAGAGCCCAGGTATGGCAGCCCTTGACGATGTGGGAGATCACCAGGGTGTTGCTCACGGCCGGTGAGGCGAGAGCGGACGCTGCAAAGATGGCCGCGAGAGCGGCGATGCCGACCGAAGAAATGGCGCGCTTCATAACTTGACCCTTTCGCTTCGCGAGATTGACAGTCCCAGGGTCGCTGCCTCGGTAGCGAGACGCGTCGGTGGAACGCCTGCTCTCGGACGGTGCTTACCCCTCGGCATCAATACGTAGTTGACCGCGCGGGACGTCGACCAACCCTGTTCGAGTTCCTCCTCGAGGACAGCTGCAAAGCCATCTTGCAGCTGGTCGGCACCAGCGTTCGGGAGCGCCACCCACGGATGCCTTGCTCGAGCCGGAAGGAGTTGATCCCCTCCGGCTCGAGCATCAAGGCGAGCAAGCGTGCTCGAGGCTAGGAGACGTCGTCGAGCGAGGGCGGCGGACCGAGGATCTCGGCGCCGTAGGCGGCGAACAGGCGTACCATCTCGGGCATCGGCGGCATCACCGTGTCGGTTGGGGGCTCCGCGCTCGTGACGGGGACGCCGAGTGAGACGAAGAGCTGCTCGGAGCCCGAGGGGCTGATCGTTACGAGCATCCGTGCACGCTCGGAGCGGACGAGGTAGGCGTGGGGGACGCCGCGCGGGCCGAAGCAGTAGTCGCCTGCCCCGAGGTCGATCTGTTGGTCGCCGAGGAACATGGTGACCTGGCCCTCGAGGACGTAGAACGCCTCGTCCTCGTTGTGATGAACGTGGAGGGGCGGCCCACTGCCGCGCGGGTCGTCGACCTCGAACTGCGAGAACGCGTTGCCGGTCTCGTCAGGACCCGCCTTGACGGTGATTCGACCGGTCTTCCACCAGACGTCGGCGAGGCCTTCGCCGGAGGCGAGGCGGTAGGGCTTTGGGGTGGTCTCCGTGGACATGGTGCTCCTTTCGGACGGGGGAATCTGACTTCCACGACCGTAGGCCCATCGGCTGCGCACGTCTCCTAGGAGTTGGCTACGCCTTCCTTAGTTTGCGCTTACCCGCCTGGAGTGGGCTGATGAGCAGCGCGCATCGGCCCTGTCGTCGGCACCTCCACGAGCGTTAGCGGCGCCGCAACACTGAGTGAGAGTCGGCCGCGGTCGACCCGGTCGAGCGTGATCCCACACTCGAGCGCTGCGAGGCGTTTGCGCAGGACGAGCAGTCGCGCCTCGAGGTTGTCGTTGCCGGCCGGCAGCCCGAGTCGCTCGTCGAGCCGCAGCTCCCGGTTGGTGAACGAGGTGCGCCCGTCCGCTGCGTACTCGCGCACCAGCTTCCAGAGGATCCGGCCCGGTACGCCCTTGACCACGTAGGCGTCGTCGACGAAGACGCTGTCGTCCGCCTGGTAGTAGGCCACTGCCAGGGGCTCGCCTTGAGGCGCCGTTGCCGCCACGGACTCGTCCGGAGCGCTCTCGCGGCGATCGGCCTCCAGCACCGTGAGCGCAGCCGAGAGTTGCCCGCCAAGGATCCGAAGCAGACGCTCCTTGCCAGGGCCGAAGTCGCCCTGCCGCTCGCTCTCGAGGTAGAGAACCCCTGTCAGGTCGCCGTGAGCGAGCAGGGGAACAGCCGCGGCGCTCTGCACCCGCTCGAGGCCCGGCAACTCGATCTCGGCCGCGGACGGCTCGGCGCCGCTGCGACGGAGACTGTCCTGCACGGCCGCGTTCATCGCGCGACTGCGCGCGAGGTTCGGGATACAGACAACCCTGCGTCGCTCCGCCGCAACCCCGACCAGGCCGACACCGACCGGAACCTCGGCGCCCACGCCGGAAGGGACGTAGCCGTTGCTCGCGACGGCGAACAGCCGGTCGCCGCGCTCGTCCGCGGTGAGCAGGATCGAGTAGGCGAATCCGAACAGATCGTCGAGCGTTTCGAGCCCCACGCGCGCCGCGTCGGCATAGTCGACACAGAGCGCGAGCCGGCGCATGAATTCGTCGAGTTGCGGGAGCAGATCCCGCTCGGCGCTACCCTCTTGCGCCGGCGCGGCGGTCTCGCCGAACGGAGCGCAGCGAAGAACGCGGTGGATGTCGACGCCTCGCAACCGAAAGATGTCGCTCATTCCCATCTGGGAGGCCACCGCTGCCAGGTTCACTTCGACCTCGTCGAAGATCGGCCCCTCGCTCTCGGTGTGCAGATAGCGAAGGTCGAGCGCGAACTGGTCGCCGCTTCCAGGGTCGACAACGATCACTTGCGCCTGCGGATTCGCGTCCAGGTTCGCGCGAGTTTTGTTGAAGAACTGGCGGGTCAATGCGACACGCTCGAAGTCGACGTAGCGGACGATCGAAAGAATCGTCGCGTTCGGGACACCGTCAGCCGAGCAGGTGACAAGCCAGGAAGGGAGCACGCCCTGCAGGCAGGCCCGGATCGACTCGAGCGGAATCGAGAGCTCGCTCATAATCGATGGCCCGCCGTCGGCCCCGGAGTCTGGTCGAACACCTCGTCGATCGAGAACTGGACGACAACCAGGCCCGTGCGCACGAACATGCGCTTGGAAAGCTCTTGAGGGGCGCCGATTCGCTCGGCCTCCGCGACAAACGCCTGGAAATGTCGCTCCACGCGCTCCAGATCGGCCGCCTCCGGCTCATCCACCCGCGGAGCGACCCCTTTCACCTGCACCGCTCGCGCGATCGTCGGCGGACTGAACCCGACCGCGACCGCCCCGTTCCCGTTCAGGTTCGCCCGCACGAGTGAGCCGGCCGGCGCGGTCACGCAGAGCCGCAACGATCGGCCCCCGACCAAGACGCTCGGCCCCCACCCTCGTGCGAACTCTGGTCTCAGATCATCGTCACGCGTGGCGACCCCCACGGCAACTCCGCCGTGGATGAACTCGACCACATTCGGATCGAGCATGGGCGCCGACTCGGACCGCTCCACGAGAAGGAACCTACTCCGGCGCCCGGTCGCTTGCGGTGGTCGGTCGAGGCGGCCCGCCTCGCAGGTCGGCAGATGAGCCTCGAGACAGCCTTCGCGGAACTCGGGGTCACACGGGCTCCGGTGCGCCTCGACCGCGACTGATCCGCCGATCACCCGCGCTCGATCTGCCGCTCGACCCGCGAGGGCAGGCACCGGTGCGGACGTACTGCATGCACGATCAGAGCCCGGAGGCGTATTTAGGCCTTGTTTCCCATGTATTGCATGCAATATGCTGGCGTAGTGCCACGCGGCGAGGGAGCGCAGTCACAGACGGTAAAGGCGACTCTCGGGCTGCGGGAGCTCGTCCTCGACGGCGCCTTCGCGCCCGGCGACCGGGTACCCGAGATCGAGCTCGCGCAGCGGCTCGGCGTCTCGCGCACTCCGCTACGGCTCGCGCTCTCGACGCTCGCACACGAGGGCCTGCTCGAGCCGCGTCGCGGCGGTGGATTCGCCGTCCGCTCGTTCACCCGCCATGATGTGGCCGACGCGATCGAGCTGCGGGGAGTGCTCGAGGGGACGGCGGCCAGGCTTGCGGCTGAGCGCCTCGAGTCGCCCGACGAGCTCGATTCGCTGCGTGCCGCTCTGGCAGGTCTCGATGAAGTGCTCGAGACGATCTCTCCGGAGTCCCTTGTCCGCTACGTCGAGCTGAACGAGGCCTACCACTCCGAGCTCGTACGTCTCGCGAAGAGCTCCACACTCACGCGCGCGATCGAGGTGAACGCGGCCCTGCCGTTCGCGGCCCCCGGCGCGCTTCTTTCGTCGCACGCATCGCTCCCGCGCTCGCGCGAGATTCTGATTGTTGCGCAGCACCAGCACCGCGTCCTCGTCGACGCGGTAAGCACCCGCCTGGGCACCCGCGCGGAGGAGATCGCGCGTGAGCATGCGCGGCTCGCCGGACTCAACCTCGAGCTGGTGCTCGAGGACCACGCTACACCCGTCGGATTCGGCGCACCGCTCCTGCATCGCGTGATCTGAGCGATGCCGACGTTCTGCGAAGAGCTTGGACCACACGGCGAACCACCAGTGAAAAGTCTCGAGATCCCGATACGTCCCAGGAGGAGGAACACGCATATGTCACCCAAGAACTTGCAGGAGATCCTCGACGCGACCCCCGCTGTCGAGCTCCTACGCAACTCCCAGATCGGCGCATACGTCTATCCAGTCGTCGCGGCGGAATTCACGAACTGGCGCCGCGAGCAGCGAGCGTGGCGCGACACGGCGGTGCTGTTCGATCAGTCGCACCACATGGTCAACCTCTTCGTCCAGGGCCCCGACGCCTTGAAGCTGATCTCGGAAACGGCGATCAATAGCGTGGCCAACTTTCCCGTCGGGATGGCCAAGCAGTATGTCCCGACCACGCCGGCCGGAAACGTGATCGGTGACGGGATTCTCTTCCACCTGGACCAGGACGAGTTCGTCTTCGTCGGCCGGGCGCCCGCGGCCAACTGGCTGCAGTACCAGGGCGAGACCGGCGGCTACGACGTCGGCGTCGAGAAGGATGACCGGTCACCGATGCGCCCGTCGGGCAAGCAGGTAACGCGCAAGGTGTGGCGGTTCCAGGTTCAAGGGCCGAACGCGTGGAAGGTCCTCGAGAAGGTCAACGGAGGCCCGCTAGAGGACGTCAAGTTCTTCCGAATGAGCGAGATGAACATCGCCGGCCAGAAGGTGCGCACGCTGCGCCACGGGATGGCAGGCGCTCCCGGCCTCGAGATCTGGGGGCCCTACGAGACGTATGACGAAGTGAAGGAAGCAATCCTCGAGGCCGGGAAGGAGTTCGGGCTCGAGCCCGTCGGCTCGCGGGCGTACTCGTCGAATACGCTCGAGTCGGGTTGGATCCCGTCCCCGCTCCCGGCGATCTACACCGGCGAGGAGATCCGGTCATACCGCGAGTGGCTCACTCCTTCGAGCTACGAGGCTGTCAATGCGCTCGCGGGCAGCTTCTCCTCCGACGACATCGAGGACTACTATCTCAACCCGTTCGAGCTCGGCTACGGCCCGTTCGTGAAGTTCGACCATGACTTCCACGGCCGCGAAGCACTCGAGCAGACCGACCCCGAGGCACAGCGGAAGAAGGTCACGCTGGCGTGGGACAGTGAGGACGTGTCGGACATCTTCGCCTCGATGTTCGATCCCGAGGGAGAGGACTACCAGTTCTTCGACGTGCCGAACGCGAACTACGGCTCTTCGAACTATGACTCCGTGATCGACGAGGGCGGAGACGTCGTCGGCCTCTCGCTGTTCACGGGCTACAGCGCGAACGAGCGGCGAGCTCTCTCGCTCGCGACTATCGACCCGGAGGTCGAGGTCGGCACCGAACTCAGAGTGGTGTGGGGGGAGCCTGGGGGAGGAACCCGCAAGACGACGGTGCAGCCGCACAAGCAGAAGGAGGTCCGCGTGATCGTCAGCCCTGTCCCGTACTCCGAGGTCGTACGCGCGTCGTACGCGGATGGCTGGCGGACGAGGGGCGCCGTGCGCTGACGGCTCCGGGAGCTCAGGCCTCGCGGATCGCCACCGCCCGCGATCCGCGAGACCTGGCTCGAGTCGTTCTCAGGCGAAGGAGATCGTCCTGGTCTCGGCATCGTTGTCGGCTACGCCAGGGGCATCTCGCTGGCATGTCCTGTGATCCAGTCGGCCACTGATATCGGATCGTCCCCGGTGAGGTCGCGTACGGTGCCCGAGACGACGTCGAACTCGCCGGCGTTGAGAGCATCCCAGGAGGAGAGTCCTGCCTCGACCGCCCAGGCGGGGCGGCCCATCGCGAGCCGCTTGGCCGTCCATGCGTCGCGCGCGAGTGGCTCGCAGCGATAGTCGTCGCCGGTGATCTCCGCCGCGATGGCAGCGAGCTCCGGCATGCTGACCGACTCCGGCCCGGTGACGTCGTAGACCTTGCCGTCGTGGCCCTCCTCGGTCAAGGTCGCAGCGACCACGCTTGCGATCTCGGGTCGGTACGTGAAGCTGATGCGACCGTTGCCGGCGGGTGCTCGGATCACACCGTCGGGGTCGAACCAGTTCGGGATGTCGTCCGTCCACATGCTCATGCGCACGATCGTGAACGACAGGCCGGATTCCCGGACCATGGCCTCCGTTGCGCCGTGCGAGCGCCCGTGCAGAAACACCGCATCGGGCCCGGCACCCAGGCAGGAGAGATACACGAGCTGGCCGATCCCAGCGGTAACGGCCACATCGACGAAGGATCGGTGCTGACGCGTACGGTCCTCGACGGACGAGTGCATCGCGACCATGAAGACTCGATCGCCCTTGCCGAGCGCAGAGGCGAGAGCAGAGGTGTCCTCGAAACCGTCGATCCGGACGATCTCGGCTCCCTCGCGCTCCGGCAGCCGCAACGGGTCACGCGTGAGGAGTCGCGCCGACACGTTGCTCTCGCTCAGCCGGTCGGCGACGAGGCCGCCGACATGTCCTCCAGCACCGGTGATCACGATCACGCAAGGCCTCCTTTGGGCGGGGAGATAAGGCGGTGCCCCGGCAAGAATCGAGTGTGCACGCGGTTCGGGAAACGCCGTGGGCAGCGTAGAAGCAGCGTACTGGCAGCGCACGAAACCAGACCGCACGCGGCGTCCGGCGACGCCCGCTCTGATTGACTCTCGGGAGAATGGCAACAGCACGTGCGAGACGGCATCAGCATCTGAGCGTGGAGGAGCGCATCGCGCGAGGGCGTGCAGCGCGTCTTAGCGCGCCGCGGTCGGCTCACGGGAGATGGGTACCTGCGGCCGCGCGGCCGGACCCGATCGCGCTCCTCGAGGAGCAGGCTGAGACTCGTGTTCCGGCGCTCGTCCCGATCCGCCACGGCCGGATGCTCGTCAACCCGTTTGCGTTCTTCCGCGGCGGCGCCCTGATCATGGCGGCCGATCTCGCGACGACCCCGCTTTCAGGGATCAATGTTCAGTTGTGCGGTGACGCGCACCTGTCGAACTTTGGCGTGTTCGCATCGCCGGAGCGCCAGCTGCTCTTCGACATCAACGACTTCGACGAGACGCTTCCCGGGCCGTGGGAGTGGGACGTGAAACGGTTGGCGGCGAGCTTCGAGGTCCTTGGTCGCGAGCGAGGGTTCGACCCGGCGGATCGTCGCGCGATCGTGATCGCCTGCGTCGCCGAGTACCGCCTGGTCATGCGGCGGACCGCAGGGATGCGAACGCTTGACGCGTGGTATGACCTCGTCGATATCGACCAGGTCATGGATTTCATCCGAGGGGAGGTGAGCGAGAAGCGCCTCGGCGAGGTGGAGGCCGAAGAGGTCGAGAAGGACATTGCGAAGGCGAGGACCCGCGACCATGCCCGCTTGCTCGCGAAGCGAACGGACGAGATCGACGGCGAGCTCCGGATCGTCCCCGACCCGCCGTTGATCGTGCCGCTCTCCGACCTGATGCCCGAAGCCGAAGGGCGAGAAGAGCTCGTCGCCTACATGGAGTCACTCATCGCCGAGTACCGGCGGTCGTTCCGGGTCGTCCACCACCCGTTCGAGGAGTTCAAGTGGGTCGACACGGCGCACAAAGTCGTCGGGGTGGGGAGCGTCGGAACACGTGCCTGGATCCACCTCTTCCTCGGCCGCGACACGGACGACCCGCTGTTCCTGCAGTCGAAAGAGGCGCAGCCGTCCGTTCTCGAGCGCTTCGTCGGGAAGAGCGCGTTGGCGAACCACGGTCGACGTGTCGTTGCCGGCCAGCGCGTCATGCAGGCGGCGAGCGACATCTTCCTCGGCTGGTTGCGAGTCAGGGAGCGGGACGGCATCGCGCGCGACTACTACGTCCGCCAGCTGCATGACTGGAAGGGCGGCGTGGACATCGACAGCATGCTCGTACCCGGCGCGACGCTCTACGCGCGCCTGTGCGGCGCGACTCTCGCACGCGCCCACGCACGCTGGGGCGACCGAATCGCGATCGCGTCGTACCTCGGCAAGGGCGGAGTCTTCGATCGAGCACTCGCCGACTTCGCGGTGGCCTACGCAGACCAGAACGAACGCGACTACGAAGCGTTCGCCGCCGCCGTCAAAGTCGGACGCCTCGACGCACAGTCTTCCCTGTAGCGGACAACGCGCATCTCAGACGGTTGATTCTTCGCGTTCGAGCAGGTCTGCTCCTCGAACGTAGGTTGTGCCGCAGACGAGGAGTTCTTCGGCCGGGAACTTGGTGATCACCCGGTATCCGGTCGAGGTGACGACGACTTCTTCCTCGATCCGGGCGGCGGACTCGCCGTCGCTTGCGGCGCAGTACGTTTCGAGGGCGAAGACCATGCCTTCCTCGATCTCGATGGGATGGTCGAGTGAGTGGACGCGCGAGATCATCGGTGCTTCGTAGAGGCCGACGCCGAGGCCGTGTCCGAACTGGAGGCCGAAGCAGGCTTGCTCGTCGGGGAAGCCGAGCTCCTCTGCGGTCGGCCAGACGCTCGCGATCTGGTCGGTCGTCATCCCGGGGCGCACGAGCTCGATGGCGTTGTCGAGCCATTCGCGGCACTGCTTGTACGCGTCGATCTGGGAGGGCGTGACGCCGCCGACGTTGAACGTGCGGTAGTAGCACGTCCTGTATCCCATGAAGGAGTGGATGACGTCGAAGAACGCCTGGTCGCCCGGCCGTAGGAGCCGGTCGGAGAACACGTGGGGGTGAGGGTTGCAGCGATCTCCCGAGACCGCGTTGATCGCCTCGACCTGCTCCGATCCCAGTTCGAAGAGCAGCTGCATCGCCCGCGCCACGATCTCGTGCTCGCGGACGCCGGGGCGCAGCATCCGGTAGATCTCGTCGTAGACGCCGTCGACGATCGCTGCTGCGTGCTCGAGCAGAGCGATCTCCTCCGCCGTCTTGATCGCACGGGCGCGCATCATCACAGGCTGCGCGTCAGCCGTCTCGATCCCCTGCCGTTGCAACGAGTAGAGCGTCTCCATGTCCGTCAGGTCGATCCCGAGCGGCTCGTCGGCAAGTCCCCTTTCAGCGAGCTCGCGATGGATGCGGCCCGCAAGCGCGTCCGGCACCCCCGTCTCACGCGGCATCGCACCCCGGATCGAGGTCACACCCGCCTGCCAGCTGGACTCCGGCAGCCAAGGCGCATAGAGCTTGTGATGCTTCGCGGCAGAACCGAAGTCCCACAGAACAGGGTTACCCTCACGGGGAAGCAACGCACAGCGCGCGCTCTTGTCCCGCGCCCACTCGCCGATGTGCGTGCTCGTCACATAGCGAATGTTGTTCTGGTCGAACAGGAGCACCGCGCCGAGCGACGAGTCCCGCAACGACGCCCGCGCCCTCTCCAACCGATCGCTCCGCAACTTCGCGAAATCGATCCGCTGCTCCCAATCGACCGCCATCGTCGCGCCGCGCGAGGCTATGTTCATCGGCCGGCTCCTTCCTCAGTCATGCGTCAGTTGACACAGATCGCCCCCAGCTCCATCCATGATCCGGTTGTTCATCAAGGATAAACACTCAGGAGGTAGGTGCGCCAGACGTGTGTTCCTCTCGCCGTAGTTCGAGAAGCGCATCATACAAAGGTTCCCGCCCTTGTCCATCCCCACTGCACGCCTGTGGAGGCGGCGAAGACCCGGGTTCCTACGGCGCATTCGTGCTTGCCGCGAGCCGGGTGGAGCGGAGGCGGGCCAGCAGGTCGGGAGCCTCGTAGAGCAAGAGGGCGAGCAGGATCAGCACACCGATGGTCATCTGTGCGTACTCCGTCGGCTGATTGAACAACGGCAGGACGTTGCCGATCAGCGTGAGGAAGAGGGCTGCGAGCAACGTGCCCACGAAGGAGCCCCTGCCACCGGCGAGGCTTGCTCCTCCCAGGACGGCTGCGGCGATGCTCTCGAGCGCCTGATTGCCGATGATCGGCGAGCCGATCTGGACCTGGGTCGCGAGGTACAGTCCGGCGAGCGACGCCATCAGCGAGCAGACGACGAACGCGAGGATCACGGTGCGATCGGTTCCCATCCCGAGCCGGCGTGAAGACGTCTCGTCGAGACCCACGGCGCGCAGTGTCAGCCCTGGGCGCGTGCGGTAGAGCCACCCGTCCGCAAGGACAGCGAATACGACGACCGCGACGAACGCGATCGGGATGAACCCGATACTCGTCGTCAGCGCGCTGATCACGTCGCTGTTGATGGGGCCCTCTGGGTGGTCCCGCAACAGGAGCGACGCCCCTTCGAGGATGCTCAGCGTGCCCAGCGTGGCGATGATCGACGGCAGGCGAAAGAACCTGATCAGGGTCGCGTTGAAGAGGCCCGTCGCCAGTCCGACGCCGAGAACGGCGAGCGCCCCGAGAAGCAGCACGAACGACGACGATCCAGGTTGCATCGTGTACGAGGCCGTCACGACACACATCGTCATTAGCGCCCCGACGGAGACGTCGAAGCCACCGACGAGAAGAGCGCTCGCCTGGCCGAACGAGACGAGGGCGAGTGGCATGGTCGCGAGGAGGAGGTTCCCGAGGTTGTAGCTCGTCAGGAACGCCGACTGGTTGACGGCCGCATAGGCGCCGACGGCGACGATCAGCGTCGTCAACAGGGCGAGCGGCAGCACGCCGCGGAACCTGCCGAGAAGCCTCACTCCGGCACCTGCCCGACGTCCGTGGCGAGGCCCGGCGCCCGGACAGCCGACCCGACGATCGCCTCGACGATGCGCCGCTCGCCGAGATCGTCACCGCGGATCTCGTCGACGATCTTCCCGCGCGACATCACGACGACGCGGTCGCAGAGCCCGGCGAGCTCGAGTGGATCGCTCGACTTGACGATCATGCCGACGCCTTCCTTTGCCTTTTCTCGCAAGGCGTCGTAGATGTCGAAGCGAGCGGCCACATCGACACCCTGGGTCGGCTCCTCGGCAAGGATGACGCTGACCTGCCCTCTCAGGAACGGCCGCGTCAGCGAAACCTTCTGCTGGTTACCACCCGACAGCGACTGCACCGGCTGCTCGATCGACGCGAGCCGGATGTTGAGACGCTGCACGAGGTCGTCGACTGTACGCCGTTCGCGCCCGCGGTGCAGCACGCCCAATCGCCCAAGCCGCTTCAGCACCTGGATCGTCGTGTTGGCACGAACACTCAGGACCGGGAAGAGCGATTCCCCGGCTCGATCACCGCTGAGCAGCACCACTCCGACCCGCAGCGGTCCGAGCGGCGATTTCGTATCCAGCTCGCTTCCGTTGCAAACGGCACTGCCCGTGGAGCGTTCGACACCCGCGAGGGCGCGAAGGAACTGCACCTGACCGTTCCCCTCGGCACCCGCGATCCCGAGGATCTCGCCCTTCGCGACGTCGAGGTCGATCGGTCCGAATCGCTCGCCCTGTAAGCCTGATACGGCAAGGAGTACCTCGCGGTGGGTCTCCTGGTCGTGCCGCTCCGGAAAGGCGAGCTCGAGGGGCCTCCCGATCATGAGTGCGACGAGGCTTTCCTCGGACATCGCGGTGGCCTCGAACGTCCCCTGGCAAACGCCGTCGCGAAGGACCGTTATCCGATCGGCGATGCCGAGAACCTCGGGCAGCCGGTGGCTGACGTACACGATGCCAACCCCGGCGCGGCTCTGCTCGAAGACGAGCTCATGGAGCCGCTCGACGTCGTCTGGACCGAGCGCGGTCGTCGGCTCGTCGAGCAGCAGAACCTTGGGCCTGGCGAGCAGCGCCTTGACGACCTCGAGGAGCTGTCGTTCGGTGAGCGAGAGCGACCGCGCCGGCGCAGCTACGGGGACGTCGAGCTTGAACTCGTCGAGCGTCTCAGCCGCCCACTGCTCCATGCGACCATACGTTGGTTGCACGTCGGTGGGCGCGGCAAGGTACAGGTTCTCTGCCACCGACAAGTCGAGGACGTGTGAGTACGTCTGGTAGGCCATACCGAGACCAAGCCGCCGCGTCTCGGCGGGTGTGACGCGTCGGCGATGGAGCCCGCCGATCTCGACGCCCCCTGCGTCCGGATGAACGAAGCCGCTAGCGATCCCGAGCAATGTCGATTTCCCGGACCCGTTCTCCCCCACGAGAGCGTGGATCTCGCCGACGCGGCAGTCGACGTTGACATCGCGGAGCGCCTGTACCGCTCCGAACGCCTTCGACACACCACGTAGCGAGAGCACGAGGGGATCCTCGGGCCCGGGACTCGACATCTTGTCTCTCTAGCTCAGGTTGCGGTTATCCATTCCTCCTAGGGGTACATCTTGTGGAGCAGGCTCAGCGGGATGAGCGATGTCGCCGAGGCCGACTGCGGATAGCCCTTCACGCACGAGTCGCGCACCGCCTGGTTCTGCAACTGGATCGGGAAGACGATCTGCGAGGGAATCTTCGCCCCCTTGAGCTTCATCATCGCGGCCGTGAAGGCAACCCGGATCTGGCTGTTCCCCGAGGTGTAGTAGAACATCTTGAGGTTCGGGTTCTTCATGGCTTTGGCCGTGCAGCCCATGATGACGTCGTCCGTCCTGAGCGTCAGCGTGGTGTTGAACGGGATCCCGGCAGCCTTGTACGCCGCCACGGCGCCCTGCGCCATGCCGCCTCCGTACTCGTAGCTCCAGCCCTTGATGTCGGGATTCTTCGCGAGGATTCCGGCGACGACCTGCTGCACCTTCGACGGATCCCAGTTCGTCGGTTCCTTTGCGACAACGTGGATATTCGGATTGAGGGCAGGCTCTTCGCACTTCTGCCAGCCTTCGGAGAGAGGGTTACCCGGGAAGCCGCCGAGAAACGCGATGTTGCCTGACTTCACCTGAGTGTTCATGACGTACGCGAACGTCTTTCCGAGTGCGCACGTGTCCTCGCCGACGACCGTCAGGTAGTTCGTGCCAGGTCCTGTCACCTTGCCCCAGGCGTAGGTCGCCACCGGGATTCCGGCGTCGGTTGCCTCCTTCATGACCGGCAGCATGGCGTCGCCGAAGTCCGGATAGGAGACGATCAGGCTGACCTTCTGTGCGATCGCCGCCTTGAAGTCGGCGATCGCCTGGGTGAAGTTCGAGTGGGCACTCGAGTACGTGATCTTGCCGACGTCCTTGTAGGTCAGTGCCTGGAGGATGAACTCCATCTTCGACATCTCGCGGTAGGTGTTCTCGCCGAACTGCTCGATGTAGGCAACGCTCAGCTTGCCTCCCGTTCCTGTGGTGCAGCCGTTGTTCTTCCAGCACTTGAGGGCAAGGGCCTCGTTGACCGGCCGGTCGGCGCGGCCGAGCCCGGCCAGCGCGATGTTGCGCGCCGTCTGGTCCTTTGGCAGAAGCGTGGCCTTGAAGAGCGTCTTCTTGAGGGTGCTGGCCTTCGCCGTATACACCTCGCCGAACCCGCCTCCCTTGCCGATCAGCAGCGGCGTCGCGTGTGCGGCTCGCTTCTGGCCGGTGCTACCGAAACTACCCGAGGCGACTGCGAGTGCCGCCACGAGCAACGCGAGAATCAGCGCCGCCATCATCGGTCGCCGGTTTCTCGCCACTGACCCCTTCATTCCGTGCATCGTTTACTCCTTCTTTCGTGAGCCTCAGCTCGTGTTTACGTCCATGCCAATTTGGCCGGCTGTCGGCGCCTCGATCGGCCGCAGTAGGCGGCCGAGCAGCGATGCGACCCGGTCGCCCGAGACGAGCATGCCGACGATGATCGCAGCACCGAAAACGACGAACTGCATCGCCGCCGACAGGCCGAGAATCAGCAGCATTTGCGTCAAGAAGGTGAGTGCGAGCGCTGCCACCCACGTCGATGTCGCGCTGGCGAGCCCCCCGGACAACGATGCCCCGGCAATGACGACCGCAGCGATCGGGGCTAGCAGGTAGGCGGCGCCGAAGGCGGGGTCGACGTTGATGCGGATACCTGCAAGCAGGATCGCCGCGACGCCGTAGAGGACGCCCGCCGCGGTGTATGCGATCACGACGTACGTGCGGACGCGCAGCCCGGCCATCCACGCGGCTCTCGGGTTCGCGCCAACCGCCTGAAAGCGGCGTCCGGCGGACGTGTATCGAAGGACGAGCGCCACTGCGACCGTGAGCGCGGCGCCGGCCCAGAACACCATGCTGATACCGAGGGGCGTCTGCGCCGCCCACGACGAGAGCCCGTCCGGAACCTGCGACGAGTTCGTCACCTCACGCGAGTACCGCAGGTTCCACGCGAACAGGATCTGCCCGACGGCTAGCGTGACGATCAACGGGTTCAGCCTCACGATCCCGACGAGGATGCCGTTGACGAGGCCGACCCCGGCGCCAAGGCCGACGCACGCGAGAAGGCCGATTGCCAGGCCGTGGCCGCCCCCCACGCCAACGATCAAGGCCCCGCCGAACGAGATGACGCCAGGGGTCGAGAGGTCGATGCCGGCCTGCATGACGACGAGCATCTGCCCAAGTGCCGCGATGGCGAGAATCGTCATGTAGGGAAGGACGTACGCCCACGACGTATGTTGGAGCGCTTCGGGCGCAACGATCGCGGCGACGATGACGAGTACAGCGGTGGCGATCCAGATGGGTAGGAAGCGCGCCGCGACGATGGCGCTGGCGACGAATGCACGACCGGGGGAGGTCAACGGACCAACGTCCATTCCGGGCGGGACGGCGGTGAGGGTTGTGCCGCGGCCAGGCGCCCATTTTGCGCAGGTGCGACGAGCAGTGTCAACACTGACCGCACGAATTTAGCCATTCAGCGTGTTCGTACATCGCGGTTGAACGGGGCAAGAGATGGCCCTCGACCCGGTGCTGGAGCCTCCGACCCGGCGGTTGACGGCGTTGACGCGCCGGCGAGGCACCGTTTATGCTCGCCGGACGATGGGGCAGCTCGAACACCAGCGTGCTGCCGGCGAGGGTGCTCAGGCGCGCAGACGCGGCATTTCAGAGGCCGCGAACGTTGCAATGACTTCAGACAACACCAGCGTGCTCGCGCACTCTCCATCTCCGTGTCCATCGCGTAGTTCGCGCCCGACGGTGGGGATCACGATTTAGTGTGTAGTTTAAATGGACATCTCGATGTTCAGGAGGCTCGACGGTGAACTCAGTGCACGCAGGCGAACCGGTCGATGTCGAGTCCGCGTTCGCGCTCGAGATGGCTGAGCGGATGCTGCGGATCCGTGCGTTCGAGGAGCAGGCCAACAACCTGTACCGCTCGGCGAAGATGCCAGGTCTGACTCACCTCTACATCGGCGAGGAGGCCGTCGCCGTCGGCGTGTGCTCGGCGCTCCGGAAGGACGACACGATCACCTCGACGCATCGCGGGCACGGCCACTGCGTCGCCAAGGGTGCACATCCGCGAGAGATGTTCTGCGAGCTCCTTGGCAAGGAAGAGGGCTACTGCAAGGGCAAGGGAGGCTCGATGCACATTGCCGACCATGCCAATGGGAACCTGGGAGCGAACGCGATCGTCGGCGGCTCGGCCGGCATCGCAACCGGCGCGGCCTTCAGCGCGAAGATGCTTGGCACCGACCGCGTGTCGGTGTGCTTCTTCGGTGAGGGCGCCCTCGGTCAGGGACTGCTCTACGAGGTGATGAACATGGCGTCTCTCTGGAAGCTGCCGGTGATCTATGTCTGCGAGAACAACCTCTACAACGAATACACGAGGTACGAAGAGGTGACCGCGGGCTCGATCCCGGCCCGCGCGGAGGCTTTCGGGATCCCTGCGGAGGAGGTCGACGGGCAGGACGTCGTCGCAGTCTACGAGGCCACGATGCGAGCTGTGGCGCGCGCGCGCGCGGGCGAGGGACCGTCCTTCCTCCTCTGCGCGACGTACCGGTATCACGGCCATCACGTCGGCGATATCGACCGCGCTTCCTACCGCTCGAAGGAGGAGGAGGAGCTCTGGGTCACCGACCACGACCCGATCCAGCTGCTCGCCTCCCGGATCGGCGACGACGCAGCGATCGCACGGTTGCGCGCGCAGGTCGAGGCGGAGGTCGCCGAGGCTGTCGAGTACGCCCTGAACGCGCCGTTCCCCGACCCGAGCGAGGTGACGAACCATGTCTTCGCCTAGCACCGTGGCCGTCGGAACTCGCGAGCTGACGATGTCGCAGGCCGTGAACGAGGCGCTACGGGAGGAGCTCGAACGTGACCCGACCGTCTTTATCATCGGCGAAGACGTCGCCGAGGCCGGTCATCCGTTCAAGTTTCTCGCCCAGCTGGTCGAGCAATTCGGGCCGGAACGGGTCATCGATACGCCGATTTCCGAGCCGGGGATCGTCGGGCTCGCGCTTGGGAGCGCGATCACCGGGATGCGGCCGGTTGTCGACATCATGTTCGGCGACTTTCTGACGTTGATCATGGACCAGGTCGTCAATCAGGCGGCGAAGATCCACTACATGTCGGGCGGTTCTCTGAAGGCGCCGCTGACGATCCACACGACTCTCGGTGCAACGCGCCGCTCGGGCGCCCAGCACTCTCAGTCCCTGCATGCCTGGGTCGCTCACGTCCCGGGGTTGAAGGTCTGTCTGCCGTCGACTCCGGCCGACGCGAAGGGCCTTCTGAAATCTGCGATCCGCGATGACAACCCCGTGATCGTCTTCGACGACAAGATGAACTTCGCAACCAAGGGACCAGTTCCTGACGGTGAGCACCTCACACCCTTCGGCGTCGCGGACGTGAAGCGCGAAGGCGAAGACCTGACGATGATTGCGACCAGCTCGATGGTCTACGTCGCGCTCTCGGCGGCCGACGAGCTGGAGTCACGGGGCGTCTCGGTCGAGGTGGTCGACCCTCGCACGATCGCGCCGCTCGACCTCGACACACTGGTGGCTTCGGCGAAGAAGACCGGCCGTGTGATCGTGATCGACGAGGGCCACCGCAGCTACGGCGCCTCGGCGGAGATCGCGGCGGCTGTCGGCGAGCTCGCGTTCTGGCACCTCGATCGGCCCGTGAGGCGGCTCGCCGCCATGGATGTCCCGATCCCGTTCTCGCCGGTGCTCGAGGACGAGACCGTCCCGACCCCGGAGCGCGCGATCGAAGCAGCGCTCGAGCTCGTCGGGAAGCGTAAGTAAAGGCGTCTATGGCGACCGAGGTGATCATGCCGGCGCTCGAGATGGCCCAGGAGACGGGCAAGCTGCTCCGCTGGATCAGGGCGGAGGGAGAGACCGTCACGAAGGGTGAGCCGTTGATGGAGGTCGAGACGGACAAGGTGACCGTCGAGATCGAGGCGCCTGCGGACGGCATCCTTGGCATGGTGACGGCGTTCGAGGGCGACGATGTCCCGGTCGGGCAAACGATCGCATTCGTGCTCACCAAAGGTGAGGCAGTGCCGCAGCCAGTGGCCGCGCCGGCCGCGGCGGACACGTCCGAGGCCCCAAACGGCCGGTCGGGCACCGTCCGACGTGCCGAGGCAGCGACGGACCCCGAATCGTCGGTCGGGCATCGAATACTTGCCTCGCCCAAGGCGCGCCGGATGGCGCGCGAGCACGATGTGCCGATCGAGGAGATCGCAGGCTCGGGACCGTACGGTGCGGTGCAGGCGGCTGATGTGCTCGCCTTCACGACCTCGGCGGTGCCGATCCCCGACGCTGCTCCGCTCACCGCTCCTATTCCGATCGAAACATCGCGCGCCTGGCAGGTCATGGCGGAGCGAATGGTCGCGTCCTGGCAGCAGGTGCCGCATTTCTACCTCTCGCGCGACTGCGACGCGACCCGGTTGAACTCCTGGCGCGACGTCGTGCGTCGCCGCGTCGGCTACGAAGGAGTGACGCACACCGATCTGCTCGTGAAGGTCTGCGCCGCAGCACTGGTGGAGCATCCGCGCGTCAACGCGACCTGGACGAACGGCGGCGTCGCCGCGCAGGCCGGCATCAACATCGGCATCGCGGTCGCGACCGAGCACGCGCTGATCGTCCCGGTCGTCCATGGCGCGGACGGTCTCGGCCTACGCGAGGTGGCAGCCCGCCGCCGGGATATGGTGGCGCGCGCGCGAGAGCGGAAGCTCCGCCCCAACGACGTGGCCGGCGGGACGTTCACGATCTCCAACCTCGGCATGTTCGGCGTCGACGCGTTTCAGGCGATCGTGAACACGCCGCAGGCCGCGATCCTCGCCGTCGGCCGGATTCTCGACAAGGTCGTACCCGTTGACGGTGCGCCTGCGGTCAGACCGATCCTGACCCTCACTCTTTCCTTCGACCATCGTGTCGTCGACGGCGCAGAGGGCGCGCGCTTCCTCGACACGCTGGCGGCTCTGGTCGAGGAGCCGGCAGGGTTGGTGAGCTGACCGTGCCACAACCGGTCTCGAGAGGGAGCATGTGTGATCATCCGCAATACGTATGTCCTCGCGATGGGTCCACACCCGCCCGTGTAGGTGACGCTGAAATTCTCAACGAGGAGGATGCAAGATGACCGACGCCGGCCCGCACGCCGTGGACTTCGCTCCGGGGCGACCGATCGTGTTCCGCAACGGCATCGTGATCACCGTTGACACCGCGGGGGTGATTCTCGACGGCGATGTCCTGATCACGGACGACACCATCACCGCGGTGGGCACAGCCCTGCCGGTGCCGGAGGACACCGTCGAGATCGACGCGAGCGGCGGCATCCTGATGCCTGGCATGGTCGACACCCACCGCCACATGTGGCAGACCGCCTTGCGCGGCTACGGCGGTGACTGGGCGCTCAGCCAGTACTTCGTCTTCTACTACCTGCAGCACGGGCACGTATTCCGCCCCGAGGACATCTACGCGGGCAATCTGCTCAGCGCACTCGAGTCGGTCGACACCGGAGTCACGACCACGCTCGACTGGTCGCACGCGCTTCGGACGCCGGACTACGCCGAGGCGGCGCTTCAGGCATTCGGCGAGATCCCGGGCCGTTTCGTGCTCGGCTACGGCAACTACCTCGGGGGTGCCTGGGACTGGATGAACACGCCTGAGTTCGATCGGTTCGTCGCGCAGCGCTTCTCGAATCCGACCGACATGCTCGGGTTGCAGATCGCTTTCGACGTGACCGGCGCCGAGGACTTCCCCGAGAGGGCGGCCTTCGAGAAGGCGCGCGACATGGGGCTACGCGTCACGACTCACGCCGGGGTGTGGGGGGCGACGACCGACATCGGCATCGAGCAGATGTACGACGCCGGTTTCATGACGCCCGAGATCACCTACGTCCACGCCGCGACCCTCAAGCCCGAGAGCTACCAGAAGATCGCCGCCACGGGAGGCACCGTCTCGGTCGCGTGCGAGAGCGAGCAGAGCGCGGGTCAGGGGTATCCGTCGACCTGGGAGCTACGGAAATATGGCATCACAGCCTCGCTGTCGATGGACACGAGCGTGTGGTGGAGCGCGGACTTCTTCTCCGCCATGCGCGCCACGCTGAGCGCCGACCGCTCCCGCGATCACCTCGAGGCCCACGCAAAGAACGAGACGATCACCGCCAATCGGCTCCGTGCGGAGGATGTCGTCTGGATGGCGACCATGGGCGGCGCGAAGTCGCTCGGCATGGAGAGCACAATCGGCTCGATCGCTCCGGGCAAGAAGGCGGACCTGTTGCTGATCAAGAACGACCAGTCACCCGCCATGACGCCAATCCTCCACCCCTACGCCCACGTCGCCTACCAGGCAGGCACCGCCGATGTGCACACCGTTGTCGTGAACGGCCGTGTGCTCAAGTACGACGGTACCCGCATCGATCTCGACATCGCGCCGGCGCGGGATGCCGTGGCGAAATCGGTCGAGTACGTGCGATCGCAGCTCGGCGAGCAGGCCTGGGAGGAGGGCATGCACCCGGTGCTGGAGCCCGAGGCCGAGATCGAGAACCCGTACAAGTACACCGAGGGAACGGCGAAGGTCAAAGCCCAGTAGTGCGTGAACTCACAGGATCATCGCTCCCTGCCTGAAAGGACTCCTACGTGATTGCGCACATCGCGACCTTCACCCTCCGCGACGATGTCACGGATGCCGAGATCGACGAGCTCGCCGAGGATCTGCGCGCGATGGCCGGTGCCCTGCCGTCCATCCGCCAGTACCTCTGCGGCCGCAATCTCGGTCTGCGACCGAACGGAGCGCACTTCGGGGTCATCGCCATCCTCGATGACCAGGCCGGCCTCGACGCCTACCTCGACTCCCCGACGCATACCGAGCTCGTGGCGCGCAGTGTGACGCCACGGCTCGTGACTCGTCAGGCGCTGCAGCTCGAGCTGACACCGGGGTGGCTCGAGGAGGCGGTGGAGGCTACGCGATAGCGCCGCGGGCTGAGGAACGAGCCGAGGCGCCGGGTTTCGTACCCTTGTCCTAGAGGCCGGGTTTCGCGGCCATGTCGATGACGATGAGGATGAGAAGCGCGGTGTCGAAGCGGAAGATCGCGAGAAGCCGCCGGACGCGCTGTTCGACCTGTGGTGACTGTGGGCCGTGCGTTGCGACGTCGCGGTCGATCCGTCCGAGCTCCGGCCCGACAAAGATGACCCCGACGCCTGTCGCGATCGCCCAGCCTGCGATGGCGAGGTCGAGCCAGAGGGTCCCCCAACCCCAGTTGCCCTTCTCGACGAGGGCGATGCCGAGCGCGAAGAGCGCAAATGCGGCCGGTGTATAGACGCGCGGCCCGATCCATGCCCCGACCTTGCCGATAGCGGCAAGCGTCTCGGCGTCCTGTCGTCGCTGGAACACGATGCCGAGTGTTGTGAGTGTTGCGTCTCCGCCGACCCACACGACCGCGGCGACGATGTGCAGTGCCAGGTAGACCTGATAGCTACCCGGTGCGTACCAGAGCAGGATGATCGTTCCTGCGACGAGCGTGAGGGCCGAGAGCGTGACGGACATCGGGGTGCGGCCTCGCTGGGCAGCCGGGGGCGCAGTCGAATCGGCGGCCTGCATGGAAGGTGAGTGTAGTGAGGGTTAACAGTGAGGGTCAACTCTCGGTTGGTGGCGCAGTAGGATGGAGGGATGGTCGAGTCTGCCGGGGTGTCGGGTGCCGCGCTGCCTGTTGGGCATCGGTCAGGGCCTCAGGCTGCGCCCGAGGTCGGGCCGCATTTGCGGGCGCGTCGTGAGGAGCTGCGATTGAGTGTTCGCGAGGTGGCGCGCCGGGTCGGTGTTTCGGCGAGCCTCGTGTCGCAGATCGAACGTGGGAAGATCAACCCGTCCGTGAGCACGTTGTACGCGTTGGTGAGTGAACTTGGCTTGTCGATGCAGGATGTGTTCGGTTCGCCCCCCGGTAGTCGTGGTGGAGCGCGTTCCCGAGCGCCGGAAGGCCCCGTAACCCACTCCGGAGATCGGGCGCTGTTGCTACTGGCGTCCGGCGTAGCGTGGGAGCGTTTGACGGCGGAGGCGGTGGCCGGTGTCGATTTCCTGAAGGTGATCTATGCGCCAGGGAGCGCTTCGTGCCCCGATGACGCATTGATCCGTCATATGGGAAGCGAGTTCGGGTTCGTGACGTCGGGCCGACTCGGTGTGCAGCTCGGTTTCGATTCGTACGAGCTCGAGGCGGGTGACGCGATTTCGTTCAATTCGGCGTTGCCCCATCGCCTGTATGCGGTCGGCGACGAGCCTGCCGAGGCGATCTGGGTCGCGGTCGGCCGGGGCGGGGATGGGCGCGTCGCGGCTGATGGCGGTTTCACGCCCTAGTCGCTTTCGTACAGTGGGTATTGACGGATGGCGCGGTCTACTCAGCCGCGGACGACGTCGGTGACCCGGGCCATGTCCGTATCGCCGAGGCCGAGGGTGCGGGCGCGTTCGACGACCTCTGCCGCGGCGTTGACGGCCGCGAGCGTCACCCCGACGCTGTCAGCGAGCGACATGATGAGGCCGAGGTCCTTGCCGAGGAGGTCGACCGTAAAGCCGACCGGCGTCTCGTTCGGGTGCAAGAAGGCGTCGCGCTTGTAGAGCACGTAGGGAGCGGCGACGGCCCCGCTGGAGAAGACGTCGTACGCGAGCTCGGGGGCGATACCACCGCGTTCGGCCAGAACGAGCCCCTCGGCTATGGCCTCGTTGATCACTGCGACGACGGCATTCACGGCCAGCTTCATCGTGGCACCTGCGCCGGCAGGCCCCAGGTGGAACGACGCTTTGGACATCGTGTCGAGGATGGGCTGGATACGAGCCACGGCTGCGTCGCTCCCGCCTACCATCAGTGTCAGCGTGCCCTGCTCGGCAAGCGCAACGCCGCCGGAAACCGGTGCATCGACCCATTCCCCGCCGGCCGCGGCCACCTTCTCGGCGAAGGCTCGGGCTGCCTCGGGCCCGATCGTGCTCATGTCGACGACGATGGTGCCGCTTCCGAGGCCGGACAGGAGCCCGTCCTCGCCTTCGACGATCGCGGCAAGCGCGCGCATGTCGGCGACCATGGTCACGACGACGTCCGACTCAGCGGCGAGCGCGCCTGGGGTGTCCGCAACGGCGGCGCCTGCAGTCGCGAAGACCTCGCAGCGGTCGCGGCTCCGGTTCCACACCGTCAACGGGTATCCGGCGGCGAGCACTCGGCGGGCCATCGGCGCCCCCATCCGACCAAGTCCGACAAAGCCGACCCGAGGCTGATCGTTCATGCGTCCCATGCCTCGGCCGGCTCCGCCGAAAGTCGGGTTGCGAGGTAGTCCCAGTCGCGTTCGAAGCGGTACGAGTGGCGGTCAGGAGGGCCTGGCGCCGATGTCTCGAGCCAGAGCACGCGTGCCCCGCTCGTGTTGTAGAACGCGTGGACGCACCCCACGCCGGCCCACGCGGCATCGCCCGGTCGGAGTGTGTACCGCTCGCCGTCTGCGACGTACTCGATCTCGCCGATGAGCATGTAGTACGACTCCTCGAAGGGGTGGTCGTGCGGCTGCGCGACTCCGCCTGGCTGGTAGTCGACCATGAACATCGTGTGCAGGTGCGCGTCGAGCCGTTGATCGACGAGCATCTTCACGGCGATCCCGCTGTAGGCGAGGAGCGCCGTTGCCATGCTCGCCGACACGGTCGGCTGATCGACCGGCGCGCCGACCTTCAAGTTGTCGACGCTCATCTGCCAGTCGTGGAGGCGGAAGAAGTTCCGCGTTCGCGGATCACGGACGTCGAGAACTGCGGCTGGCCCATTGGGCACGCGGCCCGCGAAGTACGTGTCGTCGGAACTCCCCTCGGCCGAACCGCGTGGCCGCGGCGCCATCATGTCGATCCACGAACTGGCTCCCTCCGCACGCCAGGCGTGGGGGACTCCGACCGGCACGACGCCGCACGCGCCTCGCTCGAGTGCGTAGCCGTGTCCGTCCAGGTACAGCACGGGATTGCCGTCGAGGATGTAGAAGCTCTCCTCGAACGAGTGCACGTGCATGTCGATCCGGCCCTCCTCGAGCTTGCAGAGCCCGAGGCCCATGTGGACGGAACCGACGGTGCCGTCGACAAGAGAGCTTCGCGTGAAGCCGACACTCTTGCCCTCGTACGTCGGGATGAAGGACATGTCCTCGCGCCGCCTCACGTGATGCAGCACGATCAGCCTCCTCGTCGTCGCCGTTGGCCGCCGCTCACATCAGCATCCAGCCGCCGTCGACTGCCAGGTTGACGGCGTTGACCGCGGGGTTCTCGAGCAGGAACATCGAAGCGTCGACGACGTCGCTCGTCCGAACGAGTCGGCCGGTCGGAGTCCGCGCCCGCACGTTCTCGAGAACCGCGTCCTTGCCGCTCCAGTAGGGGGTGTCACCGACGATTCCGGGATGGATCGCGTTGACCCGAATCGGGGCGAGCTCGATCGCGTAGGTGTTGATCATGGTCGAGACAGCGCCGTTGACCGACGTGACCGTCGTCGAGCCCGGATACGGCCTGTCCTTCGCGAGGCCGCCGAAGAGCAGGATCGACGCGTCCTCGCCGAACCGGCCAACCAGGTGGTGGATGACACTCGTGTACCCGACGAGCTTCATCGTCGCGAGCCGCGTCGCGCTGTCGATGTCGTAGTCCTTGATCGAGTTCAGGTCGCGCTCGACGGCGGTGATCACGAGCCGGTCGACGTTGCCGACGTCTCGGAGACCGTTGCCCACCGAGTGAGGATCGGCGACATCAACCCTGATCCCGTACGCATTGTCGTTGACCGTCGCCGCGACCGCCGCGGAGCGCTCCGCATCGCGTCCGGCTATGCCGACGCGAGCGCCTCGCTCGGCGTACGCGCGAGCGATCTCGAGGCCAAGACCCGAGGTTCCACCGATGATGAGGACATCGGTCACCGGGGACCCCGTTTCGTGAAAGTACACAGCTCGTTGCTCGTGCCCTCGCCGGGCGGCCTCGAGAGTGTCACAACCACTGAACAGACTCGTCGCGGAACGAAACTCACGTCTGGGACCTCCTTCGCGGAGTCGGCCGCTGAGCCGACGGCGACGAACGGGAATGGGACGTTAACTCTATTGAACGATCGCAGCCAATGCGGCAGCGTTGCTTAACGGGACGGTCAGGCACCCAGCGGCGGCAATCGCCCCGGCGCGAGCGAGGTTACGAGCCTGTGAAGCCGTACCGCTGGAGCGAGCCGCCGTCCTCGTCTTGGACGCTGTCGGCGGCGACGAGCGACTTCGGGTCGTTCGGGTCGGCGATGATGCCGACGATCCTCGTCGTGCCGTCTTGCCCGAGCGACGCCCAGGCGATCACACGAGACCGTCCGGTCTCAACCCCGTCGCTGTCTGCGAACAGAGCACGCCAGCCAGCTTCGGCAGAGATGAGCGCTGACACCGTCGCTTCCATCGTGCTCGATCGTACCTGGCCGCGCAGTCTGCCGTCCCGCGATCGTCGGCAGCCTCTCGAGCCAAAGCGCGCGTACCAGTTTGCGTCTCCCGACCGGTCCGGTCGGTCGTGGCTGCACACGCGACGTGCACGGTCTGTCCGGGAGCCTTTTCGCCTCCGGCGGGTCCCCGCCTAGACTGTTGTCGGTGGGGTCGTGATGAGAGCTTGCTGTGGCGGTTGGCCCGCTCGTCGGGTTCGGCGGCTTGGCTCTCGGGCCGGGCTGTCTCACTGACGGGGGCGCCCCGCGATCGAGTGGCGCGAAGGGCTCAGCCGGGCAGTGTGCAGCTGTTCCTCGTGCTCGGGTGCCTGACGGTCATCGGCCCGGCCTCGATGGACAGCTACTTGCCGGGTTTACCAGACCTGGCGGATGATTTCGGCGTCGGTGCGTCGGCGGCGCAGGTGACGTTGACGACCTATCTGATCGGCCTGGCGGTGGGGCAGTTGTTTGCCGGCTCGCTGAGCGACGTTCACGGTCGCCGCCGCCCGATGATCGCGGGCATGGCGTTGTTTACCGTTGCGTCGCTGGTCTGCGCGCTGGCGCCCAATCTCTATGCGCTCGCAGTCGTGCGCCTCGTCCAGGGAGCAATGGCAGCCACGGGGGTCGCAATCGGGCGAGCCGTCGTTCGGGACCTCTACGCCGGCGCGGCTGCGGCCCGGTATCTGTCTCGCCTGATGTTGATCGTCGGGTTAGGGCCGATTCTCGCCCCCCTCATCGGCGGCCAGCTTCTCCGTTTCACGTCCTGGCGCGGGGTCTTCGTCGCGCTCGCCGTCCTCGGGCTCGCACTGACCGTGACGGCGGCGGTGCTGCTGCCAGAGACGCTTACGCGCAACAATCGTCGTGCCCCCGGGCTTGCCGTGACCATGAGCACATTCGTGCTGCTCCTTCGGAGCCGACGCTTCGTTGGCTTCGTGTTGATTGTCGGGCTCGCGAGCGCTGCCGCGCTCGGCTATCTGGCCGGCTCGTCGTTCGTGCTCGAGGACATCTACGGCGTGTCACCGCAGGTGTACGGCGTGCTGTTCGGGCTCAATGCCTGCTTCCTCGTGATTGGCGCGCAGATCAACGCTCACCTCCTGAGGAGCCGATCACCCCGGCGTCTGCTCGGGTTCGGTTTGACGGTCATGGTCGTCGCGGCGGTCACGCTCCTCGGGATGCTGATGGTTCCCACGATCGGGATTGCCGCTGTGCTGCCGGGCTTTGCGCTGCTGATGTTCAGCTGGAGCTTCATCCAGTCCAACGCACTCGCACTCGCGCTCACGGATCATCCGACCGTGGCCGGAACGGCCGCCTCGCTCCTAGGCGTCAGCCAGTTTGCGCTGGCGGCGTTCGCAGCGCCACTCGTGGGCGTCGGGGGAAACGACACCGCACTACCGATGGCAATCGTGATCGCGATCGGCGCCATCGGAGCCGCGCTTGCGTTCCGGCGCTTCGTACGCTGAGGCCCGGCGCGAGAGCTCTTTCCACCGGCGGATCAGGTTGAGGGGTCGAAGCGCGAGCCGGACCCTCAGCCCGTATCAGGCGTCGACGACGGCGAGCGGCGTGTGGTCAGGCACCGTTGTATAGAGAACCTGCATGACGTCGGTGGGGACGTGGACGCAGCCGTGGCTGGCGTACGGCCCGAAGTTGGAGCCCTTCCCGAAGGCACTGGCGGGCTCGCCGGGATCGTCGTGCAGAAAGTCGTTGTCGTAGAAGAACATCGCCCAGTGGACGGGTGCCGGGTCGTAGTAGTACGGGTTGCCCTTTGGCCACGGCGAGATGAACGTGTAGGGGCTCCGGCGCCACCCTATGTCGTAGCTGCCGACTGGCGTCGGAAGTGCCGGGCGCCCGGTGGTGACGGGTGCGTTAAGGACGATGGCGCCGTCCTTGTAGAGCGTCAGCGACTGCTCTCCGAGTCGCACGATGATGACGAGCGACCCCGGCCCATTCGGTTGGTCTTCTGTTACTTGAACCTCGATCGGGGTCCGCTTGACGCTCTGGAGCGTCCGGACGATGATCGACTCCATGCGCTTGGTTTGTACGGTGAGCGCGGTCTGCGGAGTCACGACCTCGGCCCGGCGTCCGACTCGCTTTACTGTTCCGATCCGGGCGGGCCTCGAGTAGAGCCCGTCGAGGTAGGAGACGTAGTGCGCGACCTTGTCCGCGTCGACGCTGACGACCACCGGGATCGAGCGGTTCATACCCAGACCCGCGAGCGCCCTGTCCAGAGCACCGGTGACGTCGGCGCGAGCGCCCAGTTGCTTCGGCGTCGCCTTCCAGCGCTTGCCGTGAAACGTGAAAACGAGCGGTCGCGCGAAGCGGGCGAGCACCTTCCGCTGCGCCGCCTCGGGCGTCAAGTAGCCGACACGCACGTCGAAAATCGTCGTGCCGGGGGCGAGACGCACGATGGGTGCAATCGTCGCGAACGACTGGTCGGATCCCACGACCTGCCCTCCCGCGGTCATCACAATGGCTCGGAAGTGGACGGTCGTGCCCGGCTTTTCGCTCCGAAGCTGCACTGCCACCGCCTGGGCGCCGGCCACCGCCACCAGGGGTTGCACGGCTGTGCACCGCACGCCGCCGTCGGCGTCGTTCAGTTCGAACGCGACCTGGCCCGTGACGCCCTTCGTATCGACGCTCGCACGAAGGGTGGCACCTGTCTTCGTGATCGCCGTGCTGCTGGGCGAGGGATAGGAGACCTCGGCCGCTTCGACCGCCGGCAATGTTGGGTCGACGGGAGCCGAAGCCGGAGGGATGCACGTGGAAAGAACGCCCGTGTCCGCTCGCGCTGCGCCGCCGAGCATCGCGCCCACGGCGAGCACGGCAAGTACACCCGATATCGATTTGAGAGGGAAGTTCATGGTCTGGAAGCGGTTGCTGCGGCCGAGTAAGGATAGACACTCCTACTCGGGGGGACGAGCAGCGTACTCGGGGGACGAGCAGCGCGCCATCGTCATCACACGCGACGTCGTGCCCGCCTCATTTCTGCGGTCACGTCAAGCAGGTCCTCCGCCGTTTCCCCATCCGTCACGAGGACTGGGCCGAACTGCGATCGGCTCATCCATTCACGTATGAGAGAGACGGCGTCCGAATAGGCGAACCCGTAGATGACGACGGTGAACAGCGTGCCATCCGTATCCAGGCTCGAGGAGGAGAACTCTTGCAAGAGCAGCGTCGCGGCCGTCGCGGACGGTACGAGGGCTTTCACGACGCGCGTTGCCATACCGGAAACGCTACTCCTGGTCTCGCTCGGCGCGGTTAAGGGCACGTGAAGCACGGGCTCGGTTCCCGTGCCGGCCGTTCAGGTCGCCGAGCCCGAAGGGTGCTTCCGCGATCTCGGTAGTGCGCACCGCTCGATCATGCAGCGAGGTTGAGCGTCGCCAAACACGTGCCACTCAGGGCGAGCCCTGAGGCGCAGACGGATCAGGGCAGCCCCTAACTACTCTGAACGCATTGCGGGGCAGGATGGGCGGGTGGCAACCACCGTTCTCGTCGTCGACGATCACGTCACGTTCCGACGGCTCGCGCGTCCCTGCTCGAGGAGAGGAGGCGCCGGTCGCGGAGCCCGGCCGGCGCCACTCCCTCTTTCGCTCATCTGGTCGCTTGCCGTCGCCGATAGCGGGAGGGTGGATAGCCTAGTAGACGCGTTCGCAAATGCGATGAACGCGGACCGGCCCGGGTTGACGTCAACGCTGCGTCTGTCCCGTGGCGCACCACCGGCTCGGTTTCGTTCGACGCCGCCCCCGCCCTGACTACGGCTCAGGAGATGTTGATCACCGTGCTCGCCGCACCGGTGGCCGGCCTCACTGGAGCGGAGGGACGGCATGGGCCGCGTCGACTGGCTCCTCAGCACGTCGGAGTTCTTCGCCATAGCGACCGGGAGTGGTCATGTCTGTGGCGGGGAGTCGGTGGACGGCTGAAAGACGTCCTCGTTGAAGCGGCGCGCGAGGTCTCCTAGCTCGCGTCCAACCGCCTGCCCATCCACGAGGGCGGCGGCGGCTGTCTGGCTTCGCTGGTGGACTGTGGCCAGGAGCGGCGGAGGTTCGCGTTCCCCGAGGCGCCGTGCGGCCGCGGCCGCCAGTACCGCCAGAGCCGCCTCGAGGCAGCCACCCGCGGTGCGTTCGCGCGACCAGGCGAGGAACGAGGAGGACGTGACGTCATTTTGGCCCGGCCCCCCGCGTGGCAACAGGACAGGCTGGGCCGCAGCCCGGGCTTCCTCTGAATAGCCAACGGCGACCATCATGAGTAGCCGGAAGACCTCCTCGCTGTCCGACAGATCCTCTGCTGGAGAGAACACGAGCCGCTCGACATGTCGTTCTGCGAGCTGACAGAGCTCCGCCCAACAGGTCGCCAACTGGTGAAGGGCGGCCGGTGCCCCAGCGTTGTGATAGCCGCCGGTACTCAGCACGCGGCCGTCTGGGAAGCCATGGGAGGGCAGCAAGTACACCGGGTTGTCCGAGACCGAGCGAAGGGAAACGGCGGCGATGTCGGCGGCCGCGTCCACGGCACGCTCTGCTTGGCCGAGCGCGCGCGGGAGAATCCGGTACGAGACAGGCCCCTGATGCTTCCGACGCTCAACGCTGGGATCCAGTCGAGCCCTCAGCCGCTGAAGCGCCCGGGTTTCGTGCTTGTCGTCCCACAGGGTTTCGAGTGCCTCGTCATAGGCGTCCAGCGGAGCCTGAAACGCCTCGACAGACATGGCGAACACGTCGTAGGCGAGCCGCAGGCGACGGTCAGCCGCAATCGCCGCGTCGGCGACGAGAGCAGCAGCGCACGGCGAGCCGTTGATCAGCGCGAGCCCTTCCTTCTCGCCTAGATCGGCCGACTCGATCAGCGGCCCAAACAGATGGCTGAGCGCGAGGATCTCACCCGAGCCGCCATTTCCCTTGCTCGGAACCACCGGCAGCGGGCGGTCGCCACCCAAGAGAGACGCTACCGCTTCGATCAGGCGCGCGCCGACAGCCGCATGGCCTCCCAAGAAGTTCGCCAAGCGGGCGAGCACAATGCCCCGCACCACGCGCTCAGGCAGTGGTTCGCCGAACGACGCTGCTCGGAATGCAGCAGACCGTGCCTGGAGCTGGCGGCTCGCGTCGTCGAGTCGCTGACCCGCTCGATCGCCATAGCCGCTCGTGACGCCATAGACGGTGACCTCGGGTCGGGCAATCAACCGAAGGAACGCCTCCCGGGCGGCGTCGGCCAACTGCAGGGTGGTCGCTTCGATCCGAACCGGAGCGTCACGCCACGCAACCTGCTCGAACACATCGAGGGTGATCTCAACGCGCGAGCCGAGCACGACCACCATCGCCAGAGCCTACCGTCCACCCACAGGATCCTCGCCTGCGCAATTTTCGGGAATGGCTACAAACCCAGACGGGCCAGCCCGCCGAGTCTCACAGTCACCCGACGAGCGAGGAATACGCGACAGGCGTCGAGCTCCCGTCATTTTGTGCCGGAGCGTTTGAGTCACGGTTAGTGGGCCAACGACGGGAAGCCGAAAGAGACCGCGTCTTCCTCGTCGCTGGGGGCGACACGTGCGCTTCGGATCGTGTCGGAACTCGTGTTGTTTGGGCGCGCCGGGAGGGAGTACATTCGGTGAGGTCCCCAACGCGAGTGGAGGTCATCGCACCCCGCCCAGCGGCAACCACGGAGGTCCTCATGAGTACGACCGTCGAGACCGCCATCGACATCCGTCCTTTCCACATCGAGATCCCAGAGGAGCAGCTTGCTGAGTTGCGTCGGCGCGTCAAGGCGACTCGCTGGCCCAGCAAGGAGCTCGTCGACGACCGCTCGCAGGGTGTGCAGTCGGCGACGCTCCAGGCACTCGCGCGCTACTGGGCAGCAGAGCACGACTGGCGTAAGACCGAAGCGAGGCTGAACGCGCTGTCGCAGTTCACGACCGAGATCGACGGCGTGGACATCCATTTCATCCACGTCAGGTCGGAGCACGAGAACGCGTTGCCGTTGATCATGACGCACGGGTGGCCCGGCTCCGTTATCGAGTTGCTCGAGTCCGTCGGCCCGCTGACGGACCCGACCTCGTACGGCGGCAAGGCCGAGGATGCCTTCCATCTCGTGCTGCCCTCCCTGCCCGGCTACGGGCTCTCCGGCGAGCCGGTCGAGGTGAGCTGGGATCTGGGACGGACGGCACGGGCCTGGGCCGAGCTGATGCGCCGGCTCGGTTACGCCCGCTATGTCGCCCAGGGCGGTGACGTGGGCGCCGGCGTCACCGACGCAATGGGCCGCCAGGCGCCCGAGGGCCTGGTCGGCATCCACACGAACCTCCTCGTCCCGGCGCTGGGCGGCACCATGCCGACGAACACGGAAGAGGAACGCGCCGCAGCGGCGCAGATCGCCACCTTCGGGCAGTCCGGAAACGGCTACTTCGTCGAGATGGCCACGCGGCCGCAGACGATCGGCTACGCCCTGCTCGACTCTCCCGTCGCCCTGGCCGCCTGGATGGTCGACCACGACACGGACGCCTACTACAAGATCGCGCGCGCCTTCGTCGACCAGCAGCCCTCGGGCAACCTCACGTGCGACCACATCCTCGACAACATCACGCTCTACTGGCTGACCGGCACCGGCGCCTCCGCGGCACGGTCGTACTGGGAGGCCTACGGGCCGGACGCCCCGGCCGCTGGCAGTCAGCCACTGCCACCGCCGGAGATCCCGTTCGGCTTCACGACGTTCCCGGGAGAGATCTGGCGGACGCCGCGCAGCTGGGTCGAGGCGAGCTACCCGAACGTCATCTACTTCAACGAGGTCGAGAAGGGCGGCCACTTCGCCGCCTGGGAAGAGCCGGAGCTCTTCGCGACCGAGATCCGGGCTGCGTTCAAGTCGCTGCGTTGATCGCCACGCGCGGGCGGTGCACCTTTCGTGTGCCACCCGCGACGTGTGCTGGACTGCCGCTGTCTATACCCCATCCGGTCCCCAGGCCCAGCGTGCCGTCAATCGACACCGTTCCCGCCCCGGTTGGGCCGTGGTCGCTCACGCTCCGGGAAGAGCCGGCGTTTCGCGAACCAGTCACCTAGCCGGTGGCTACAGCACGGGGGGGCATGTAAGTTCGTCTGGCCGATGCAGACCATCGCCTGCCGGATCATGCTCTTCGGGCTGCTGTTCGCGCTGGCGGCCTGCACCGCCTCGAGTTCCTCTCAGGCGTCGTCGGGGGTCCAGTACGGGATTCAGGACGACACGTGGCTGGAGTTTGGCCCCGGGACCCTCGACTACCGCCTGGCGACGTTCAAGCGACTCGGCGTGCCGCTTGTCCGCTTCACGCTGCGCTGGAACGAGATCGCCCTGAAGCGGCCGAAGGATCCAACTTCGCCGACCGATCGCGCGTACGACTGGCATAGGCCGGACAGGGTTCTGCGCGGCCTTCACCGCTACGGGCTGATGCCTGTGCTCACCCTCGTCGGGACGCCGGCGTGGGCAAATAGTGGGCGCTCTCCGAACTTCGCCCCGCCCCATCCTCGAGATTTCAGCCGCTTTGCGACCGCCGCCGCCCGTCGCTACCCCTGGGTTCGCTACTGGCTGATCTGGAACGAGCCGAACAAGCGTCTCTGGCTCAGGCCGACGAAACCGGCGATCTACGTCCAGCACCTGCTCAACCCCGGGTACGAGGCGATCCATGCCGTCCTGCCCCACGCCCGGGTGGGCGGTGGGGTGACCGGGCCTCGTGGCGCAAACGGCGGCGTCTCCCCGGTCGACTGGGTTCGCGGCATGGCGCGCGCGCACGCGAGGTTCGACGCGTACGCTCACCACCCGTACCCCGCGTCTCCGTCGGAGACGCCGTCCAGCGGCGGCTGCAAGAACTGCCCGTGGATCACGATGGCGACGATCAGGAAGCTCCTCATCCTCGTCAAGCGCGACTTCGGGTCGAAGCCGATCTGGCTGACGGAGTACGGCTACCAGACGAATCCGCCCGACACGTTCCTCGGCGTGCCCCTCAAGAGGCAGGCGACGATGCTCAGCCTTGCAGCGATGCGCGCGTGGAGGCTGCCACGCGTAACGATGCTCTTCCAGTACCTGTATCGCGACGAGCCCGAGCTCGGCCGATTCCAGAGTGGCCTCGTGTTTGCGGACGACCACTGGAAGCCGTCGCTTCAGGCATTCAAGCTGCCATTCGCGCAGATGGAGCGACAGGGGGATCGGGCGATCGTCTGGGGGCAGATCCGCGGCGGTCGGGCCGGGCGAAAGTCCTACCGGCTGGAGGTGCTAGAGAGGAACGTCTGGAAGGCGATCAGGCCGGACCGACTGACGAACGAGGATGGTGTCTTCATCCGGACGATCCGCCTCAAGCGCGGCGCGCTTCTCCGGGTCTGGTCCCCCAGGGAGCGGCGTTTCAGCCTGCAGCTGCGGATCAGGTAAGACCGCACTTCTTGGCCAAGACGCCTGCGCCAACACTGGATGCAGATTCCGGCCAGCTCGGCCAGACAGACCGCGGCGCCTGCAGCCAGCGGGGTCATCAGCCGGGAGTGCAGATCCTCTACGTCGACCCGCGCACCCTGCCCGCAGATGCTCCAACCAGCCCGCCAGAGCCCCGGTCACCGTCAGAACAGCCAGGCCCGAACCCGAGTGACGGAGACGCGGAGGGCGTTGGATCAGTTGACGGTGAAGGTTGCTGAAGCTGGCTCAGCCCTCCGTGCCGTTGGTCGGGGCTGAGCCAGCCTCGAGACCAATACGACGGTGGCGGAGCTCGAGGGTTAGAACGAGTCTGTCGCTAGCCACGTTCGCGCGGCGCTCGCGGGAGTTAGACGATCGTGTGCGACCTCGCTCAGGGTCGGGTGTGCACTCGGGATTCGCAAGGCCGTTTGTCGCGCCGGTCGATAAGCGACGGGCGGTCCGTATGGACCACCCGTCGCCACACCCGAACGTCTGATCTCTTCCCTGTCCGACGGCGGCGTGGAGCTCTACATTCCTACCGCCGATCTTGTCCCGTGCTACGAGGCAGCGGCAGGTCGGCGGTACTGCGGCTGGGGATCATGGCCGAGGCGCGTGAAGATTCGAACCCCTCTTCGTGCCGGTCGCCGTGCAGGCGGCGCGGTTCGAGATCCTGTCCCGCTGATCACGAGGTGTTGCAGACGCACGGCAAGTCGCAGTGCGTCTGTCACGTCGCGACCGAAGAATGGGGATGCACCGTCATGAATGAAGGCACGCACCAGGGATGGGATCTCCGCAGAGATCGAATGCTTGTCGTCTTGAAGTCGTGCTGCGATCGTCAGCAGGCAAGGAGCGCAGGCGGCGCTGACGTCCGGATGAACGATGTACGGGAGACCCCCTCGGAATAGACGTTCCGGCGTGGTTGCCCGCTCGACGGCGCGGGCGAGCTTGAGGCGATGCTTTCTGTCGTTTCCGTTGCCGGTCATCTCGGATGCTCCCTTCGATCGAGGGCCGCCTCATGCGGCTCGAGACAAGGCTGACGTCAGGCGGTAAAGAGCCGCTGTTGGCCTGGTAAAGAGAGTCGCTGAGACTCGGCTACTGCGCTCTTGCCTGCGCGGCGCGATCGGCGCGCTCGACCGCGCGTGCCAGCTCGACGCGCGATCCGACGTTCAGCTTGCGAAAGATGTTCCGGAGGTGTGTCTCGACCGTCTTCTGACTGAGGTACAGCTCGGCCGCGATCTGTGGGTTCGTCTTCCGGTGGACGACGAGGTGCGCTACCTGCAACTCTCGCTCGGTCAGTGAATCGACGCCTGCGGTATCGGTCTCGCCGGCTCGTGTCCGGCGGTGCTTCCCTCGGCCGAGCTTCCGCAACTCACGCTCGGCTTCGTCGCGATAACGAATTGCTCCGAGCGCGTCGAGTTGTCGCGACGCCTGGTGCAGCTCTGCCACCGCGCGATCCTGCTCGTCAGCCAGTGCCAAGGCGCGACCGGCGAGGATCCGGGACAGTGCGGCTTCGAGTGGCGCTGCCGCCTGCTCGGCGGATGCGGCCGACGCGAGTGCTCGTTCGGCTGCGCGCACATTGTCGCCTGCATCGAGTGCGACGGCCGCTGCCGCTCGGCTCGCCCAGGCGGCAGCCATCGGCAACTGGACGGCTGAGGACCATGCGTCCGCGTCGGCGGCCGCGCGCGCAGCGTCAGACTGTCGATCGAGCGCGAGCCGACATCGGCTCAACAGCTCGAGGCATTGCGCGCGGGGTGCGCCGGCTATGCGAGCCAACTCTTCACCTCCTGCCGACATGATGAGTAGGTCCTCCGCGCGTTGGGGTTGACCAGCCTCGAACAGTGCCGCGGCCAGCACTACGGCCGCCTCGGCCGCGTGCATCGTCTCGGAGCTCCCGCTCAGTTCCACGCTCTCCTCGGCAGTTGCGAGGGCGAGCTCGAGATCGCCCATCCTCAGCGCTATGGTCGAGCGGCCGGAGAGGGTCCAGATGAGAGCGTGTGTGTTCCCCAGCACTCGCGCGGCCTCGATTCCATCGTCGAGCAGGTCCGCAGCCTCGCGCAGCTTGCCGCGCTGGCGCCAGACGCCACCGAGGATCTCGACGAGTACCAGGTAGAGCTCGTTCTGCCCAGTCGTGCGGGCGATCGTGAGCGCCCGACCCGCATGTGCGTCGGCCTCTGGATAGTGGTCGAGATAGAGCTCGACTCCCGCTAGCCACACGAGCCCATCGAGGTGACGGGCGAGCGCATCGTCCGACAGCGAGTCGGCGAGTCTCGCCGCTTCGGAGTGTGACGACGCGGCTTGCTCTCCAGCTTGCATCGACGACTGGGCGAGCGCGAGGACGGCCAGCGACCCGACGGTCAAAGCCCCGTCTCCCACTTCGCGAGCTGCGACGACCGCGGCCTCTGCTGTCACTTGCATCACCCCGTATCGCGCACGCCAGAAGTTGTTGACGGCGAGCTCGATCATCAGCGCGGCAGCCTCGCCTGAACCGCGATCGGGCAAGCGCTCAAGTGCCAACTCGAGACGCTCGCCGGCCTCCTCTTGCCGTCCGAGAAGACTCTCCACGGAGGCGCAGACACGAGCGACTCGCGCGTACAGGGCGTCGGCGTCCGAGGGCACGATTGCGAGCGCCTCCAGGAGTGTGCGGTGACCGTCGGCAAAGTGGCCAGTGCCGGTCAGCGCGCTTGCACGCTTGAGCAAGAGCTCGATTCGCATCGGCGCGGGCGTCGTCTGCGGAAGCAGGCGGAGCGCGACGCCGAACCAATGAGCCGCGCTTGCCGGTGCAAGGCGCGCGGCTGTCTCGCCGGCCTCCTGCAGGAGCGCTGCGGCCTCGAGATCTCCCTCGCGCGCTGACCGTTCGATGTGGTTCGCGCGCTCTGCCGGTGTGGCTCCTCTTGCGGCGAGCGCTGCTGCACATCGCTCGTGTGCTCCGATGCGCCAACCGGCGGCTGTCGCTTCGTAGACAGCTCGCCGCACGAGCGGATGTCGAAAGCGGAACCGCCGAGGAACGTCGGTACTGCGGACGAGGTCGAGTTTCAGGAACTCGTCGATCGCCTCCATCGCCACCGTCTCCGACGTTGCCGCGGCGGCAGCCGCCAGCTCGGGCTCGAACGGATCGCCGGCGACCGCTGCTCCCTCCAACGCGCGCCGTGTGCCTTCCGACAGGAGTGCGAGCTCTTCCGTGATCGACGCGGCAACGGCAGACGGAACACCGATGTCGATCGCCGATGGGGACGAGGCGCTGATGGCGCCGTGCGTACGCTCCAGCGAGCGGGCGAGTTGCTTGAGGTAGAGCGGATTGCCGCCGCTCTCTTCGTAGAGAGCCGTGGCCGCGGCTGCATCGATCGCGTCGCCGAGCAGCGCGCGCGCCTCGCCGGGTGTCAGTTCACCGAGCTCCACCCGTACGAGCACGCCGGCTCGGTGCGCCCGCTCGAGGGCGGCCGAGAGGCGCTCCGGCGTCTGACGAGGCCTGAGCGCGATCGACATCAGGACCGCTGCAGCCGGTGGGCGACGCAACAGGGCGGCGAGCAACTCGACCGAGGCCGGGTCGGCCCAGTGAACGTCGTCGAGCATGAGCACGAGCGGCCCTCCAGCGGCCAGCAGCTCGAGCAGCGCGCGGACTGCGCGGTAGGTGCGGTAGCGCTCGTGCTGGAGAGATGAGTCAGCGCCCCGTTCGAACGACGACAACGAAGGAAATACCTTGCCGAGCTCCGTTCGCACGTCGTCCGGGAGCGCCGCGAGCTGCGCAGGCTCGAGACCCTCGATGTACTCGTCGAGCGCATCGACGAAGATCGAGAACGGCAGGTCGCGCTCGAGCTCGGATGCCGACCCGGAGAGAACGAGACATCGCCGGCGTTCCGCCCGCTGCGCGAGCTCGCGGAACAGCCTCGTCTTGCCGATGCCCGGTTCCCCCACGAGCTCGACCGCGCCCGGCCGCCCTCCGTCGAGTCCCTGGAGGATCTGTTCGAGCGAGCCGAGTTCGTCGACGCGCCCGATGAGCTGGTTGGCCACTGCTGACATCAGCCTCGTCCGCAGGATAGTTAGCCCGCGGAGTACACGCCGCGTGCTCCCGGCTTCCTCGACCGCGCACTCCTCGGCACGAAATCGGCTACGGGTCAGGATCAGGGTGCAGATCAGGGTGACACCCCGATGTCGTGACGGCGGCTCGATGCCAGGCTCGACCCATGCCCCGTTACCTACTCCAGCACAGCCATGAGAGCCAAGAGTGCGGCGTCGTCTTCGCCTCGTTCAAAGGCCACCAGAGCCCTCTGCGCCACCAGACGACACTCGCTTCGTGCCGTTCGGGCGGCCACGCCATCTGGTGGACGGTTGAGGCCGAGACGGATGCCGACGCTCTCAGGTTGCTTCCGTACTTCGTCGCCGCGCGCACGACCGTGACGCGAGTCAACGACGTCGAGATCCCGTGATCGCCGCCGCCGGCGACCGCCAACAGAAGGAGGAGTCATGAGCATTCAGACACAGACCCGGGAGCTCGCCGCCCGTGAGAACGATGGCGTCCACGTGGTGTTGCTCTGGCACCCACGCGAGAACACGCTGACCGTGTCGGTCGAGGACGCGCGCGCCGGAGATTGCTTCCAGCTCGCGATCGCGCCTGCCCAGGCCCTCGATGCCTTCTACCACCCCTTCGCCTACGCCGCCTGATGCGGCTCAGGTCGACCCTCTGAAAGGAGAACCGTGATGTTCCGTACCACGCACCCGCAGTCGCCGAGGCGAACTGACTCGTCGAGGCAGTCGTCCAACCTTGCGGCCCGCATGGGTCGCTGGAGCGCCGGTCACTGGAAGACCGCCACGTTTGGCTGGCTCGCGTTCGTCGTCGTCGCGTTCGCGCTCGGCGGCATTGTCGGCACGAAGAGCATCGACCCGAACACGTCGGGGCCGGGAGAGTCCGGTCGCGTCGACCGCATCCTGGATGACGGTTTCAAGCAGCCCGCCGGCGAGAGCGTTCTGATCCAGAGCGGCTCGCTTCGGACGAGTGATCCCGCTTTCACTGCCGCGATCGACGATGTCCTCACTCAGCTCTCCAAGCTGAAAGCCGTTCAGCGTGTTCGCTCGCCGCTCGCGAGCGGCAGCGGCGGTCAGATCGCAAGGAACGGGCACGCGGCCCTCGTCGAGTTCGAGATCCGGGGCGATTCCGACAAGGCCGTCGACAAGATCGGACCTGTCCTCGACCGCATCGCAGACGTGCAGCGGTCTCACCCGCGGCTCTTCATTGGCGAGTTCGGCGACGCGAGCTCGGTCAACGCGGTCGTGACGGCGTACGGTCAGGACCTAGGGAAGGCCGGTCTGCTGTCGATCCCGATCACGTTGATCATCCTCCTGCTCGCCTTTGGAGCGCTCGTGGCGGCAGGCATTCCGCTGCTACTCGCGCTGACCGCCATCTTCGCGACGTTCGCGCTGATCGCGCTTCCGAGCCATCTGTTGCCGGTCGCTAACGAGGCCCCGGCGATGGTGCTCCTGATCGGGCTCGCCGTCGGCGTCGATTACTCGATGTTCTACTTGAAGCGCGAGCGTGAGGAGCGGGCTGCCGGGCGAAGCCCACAGGCAGCTCTCGAAGCTGCCGCGGCCACCTCCGGCCGCTCCGTGCTCATCTCGGGGCTGACGGTGATGGTGGCGATGGCCGGGATGTTCCTGACCGGCGACGCGACCTTCGCCTCGCTCGGCCTGGCGACAATGATCGTGGTGGCCGTCTCGGTGCTCGGGTCGCTGACGGTCCTGCCCGCGGTGCTCTCGAGGCTCGGCGACAAGGTCGATCGGCTTCGCGTCCCGTTCGTGGGCCGGCGTCGCCGCAACGATGGCGAAGGGCGGATCTGGGGCGCGATCGTCGACCATGTCCTGCGTCGTCCTGTTCTGTCTGCTGTCCTCGCCGGCGGTTTGTTGCTCGCGCTTGCAGCACCTGCGATCCAGCTCCGCATGGCTTCGCCGGGACCGGACACGTTCCCGAAGTCGCTGTCTGTCGTGAAGGCGTACGACCGAATGCAGCAGGCGTTTCCGGGGACGGCGTTGCCGGCGAGTGTCGTCGTCAAGGCGAAGAACGTGAATGCGCCTGCGGTGCGAGACGCGATCCATCAACTCGAGCAGAGGGCGCTCGCGAGCGGCCGCATGCACGGACCGATCACGGTCGACGTCAACAAGGACGCCACGGTCGCGAACATCAACGTCCCGATCGCGGGGACGGGAACCGACGCTGCCTCGTACGCCGCCATCGCTGCGTTGCGCGGCAAGATCGTCCCCGAGACGGTTGGTGCGCTCCCGAACGCCGACTCGGGCGTCACCGGGCTCACCGCTCAGTGGAAGGACTCGACCGAGCAGACGAAGTCGAAGCTCCCGCTCGTGTTCGCGTTCGTGCTCGCGTTCGCGTTCGTTCTCATGCTGTTCGCCTTCCGTTCGCTCGTGATCGCGGCCAAGGCGATCCTGCTCAACCTGCTCTCGGTAGCGGCCGCCTACGGAGTGCTGGTGCTCGTCTTCCAGCACGGCTTCGGCAGGAGCCTCCTCGGCTTCAGCTCGATCGCGGGGATCGACCCGGTGGTGCCGCTGCTCCTGTTCGTGATCCTGTTCGGTCTTTCGATGGACTACCACGTCTTCATCATCAGCCGGATCCGCGAGACGTACGATCGCGGCGCGAGCACCGACGAGGCGATCGCGCACGGGATCAAGTCCACCGCGGGAGTCGTCACCAGCGCCGCGATCGTCATGGTCAGCGTGTTCGCGATCTTCGCGACACTCTCGATGCTGTTCTTCAAGCAGTTCGGCGTCGGGCTCGCGACCGCAGTTCTGATCGACGCCACGGTAGTCCGTGCCGTGCTCCTGCCTGCTTCGATGAAGTTGCTCGGCGATTGGAACTGGTACCTACCCACGTGGCTCGAGTGGATGCCTCGCCTCGAGGGCCACGAGGCCAACGCCAAACCGGAGATCGAGCCGATGCCCGCGTCCGCGTAGATCTCGTGACGACCGGGGCGCCCGAGGCCGCGAACAACACCGGCCTCTGGCGCCCCACACCGACCGCGCAGGAAGAAGTCACCGACAGCGTCGCCGCTACCTGAGAAGGCCTGTCGGTGTCGCTGGTGTCGTAGCCGGTGGTGCTACGCGCACGCCAAGCCGCACGACCGAACGTCCTCAAAGCACTCCAGTACGAGTGACGCCCACCTGACTCAAATAGGAAAGGACAGCTCATGAAGCCTCCGACGACCTCAACCTTCACCCCGGCCCGCATCGTCGCCCTCACGCTCATCGGGCTGCTGGTACTCGGACTCGCCTACCTCCGTTTCAGCCCCGGCGGCGGCTCGGTGGCGGTGCCCAATGGCTCCCATGCCGGCCAGTTGACCCTCAAGCCTTGCCACTACGGCACGGAGAACGGAAGCTACGTCGCCGACTGCGGGACGCTTGTCGTCCCCGAGAACCGGGCCGATCCGCAGTCGCGACTGATCGCGCTGCCGGTCACGCGCATCCGGGCTCTATCGCCCCATCCCGGAACTCCGGTTTTCCGCCTCGAGGGTGGTCCCGGGCTCACGAACATGAAGTTCGGAAAAGCAAGCCGGGTCGCCGGCAATCACGACGTCGTCCTCGTCGGCTACCGCGGCGTCGACGGCTCCGTCAAACTCGACTGCCCGGAGGTCGAGTCGGCCCTGAAGCACTCCGCCGACTTCCTCGGCCAGAAGTCCTTCGCTGCCTACTCGCAGGGCTTCCGCTCGTGCGCCAAGCGACTACGGTCAGACGGAGTCGATCTCAGCGGCTACGGGCTCCCGCAGCGGGTCGACGACCTCGAAGCGACCCGGAAAGCGTTCGGCTACGGCCCGATCGACCTGGTGAGCGAAAGCGCCGGCACCCGCACCGCAATGATCTACACCTGGCGCTACCCGACGGCAATCCAGCGTTCCGTGATGATCGCCGTCAACCCACCCGGCCACTACCTCTGGAACCCGAAGACGACAGACGAGCAGATTCGCAAATACGCGGCTCTCTGCGCCAAGGACGACGGTTGCAACAAGCGAACCCGCGACCTCGCCGCATCGCTGAAGAGGACCGTCGCGCACCTGCCGAACCGTTGGCTGATCCTGCCGATCCGGAAGGGCAACGCGCGAATTGCCAGCTTCTACGGACTGATGGAGACGACGCAGGACGCCGCACCGATCTCCGGACCGATGACCCTGAACGCCTGGCTCTCGGCCGCGCACGGTGACTCAAGCGGGCTCTTCTTCGAGTCGCTGCTCGCCCAGCTCGCCTTCCCTCAGTCGTTCGTCTGGGGCGATCTGGCTGCGGTATCGCGGACCGACGCGCGCGCCGCAGAGCGCTACTTCTCTTCGAGCCGGCGCGGCGACAACTCGATCATCGGCAACCCCGGGACAGAGTTCATCTTCGGCGGCGGTGGCCTCGTGCACGCCTGGCCGGCCAACCCGACCGAGAACGAGTACACCCACGTCCGGACGTCCAAGGTGGAGACGCTCCTGATCGGTGGCTCGGTCGACTTCGCGACCCCGCCCCAGAACGCAACGAAGCAGCTCCTCCCGTATCTACCCAACGGCCACCAGGTCGTGCTGGCCGAGCTCGGCCACACGGACTCCTTCTGGAGCGAGCAGCCAAAGGCGAGCACGCGGTTGTTGAACACCTTCCTCGACAGCGGCAAGGTCGACGACTCGCAGTACACGCACGAAGCGGTCAAGTTCAAGCCCGAGGTCACGCAGACCGCACTCGGCAAGGGCATTGGTGGCGCCATGATGGGCCTCACACTCATCGTTGTCCTCTCGCTGCTGCTGATGTGGCTCCGCGTGCACGGGCGCGGCGGCTTCGGGCGCAAGGCGAGCGCCGTGCTCCGATCCGTCTACCTACTGGTGCTCGGCCTCGGAGGCTGGTTCATCGGCCTGATGATCCTGCTGATCGCGTTACCGACGGTGCCCCTCGACGACGAGCTCGTCGCAATCCTCTCGATCGGCCTGCCAATCGGCCTGGGAACCTACCTGGCCTGGGTCAACCGCGACCTGCGGGCCAGAGCCAGAACAATCGGTCTGGCGGGGGCAATGGCGGGCGCGCTCGTCGGCGCCTGGCTCGGGCTCCACGCAACAGCCGGCCTGCTCGCGGTCATCACCACGATCGTCGGAGCCGCTGCCGGTGCGAACCTCACCCTGATCGTCCTCGACATCGCCAGGGACCGGTCAGTTCGCACTCTCGGCACGGTAACCGCTGTATCCCACCGACCGGCGTCGACGAGGGCTGGGGTGTGACTCTGCATCAGCGGTAAGACGCTTCAAGGGCCGCGGCGACTTCGTGTCGCCCGCGGCCCTGCCTTATCCGGAGGCTGCGAGAATCTGCGCCGCCTTTAAGCTCCGTTCGAGATCCGCCCCGCCTCCCGTCCACAACTGTCTCGACGTCAACAACCCGAGCGAAGGGCCGCGACGTATCCAACCTGATTGGCTCGCCTGACACCTCGTCGACCAGTTAGGCAGTGGTCGTCAGCCGATCCTGGCGAGCCATTCGTCGGTGCTCACTACGTCTGCGAAGAACTGACCCTGGGCGACGAGAGTTGCGCGGTGTAACTCCTCTCCCGCAGCCGTGCCCCCGCTGTTCTCGAGCGGCAGCGTTCCCGTCGCATCACTGAGGATCTCGACAGAGAGGCCGAGATGCGCTGCCTGGCGCGAGGTCGTGTCGACGCACATGTGTGTCATGTAGCCCGTGATCGAAACAGTGTCGATCTCGGCGGCGGCCAGGATGCTCTCGAGAGGCGTTCCGGTGAACGAGCCGGGGAGTGTCTTGTCGATCAGGTGATCGCGGGCTCGCCGCTCGATCTCAGGGTGCAGCTCCCACGCATGCGAGCCTTCACGGAAGATGCCCGATTCCGCGTCGGCGGAACCGTGGCGCACCACAATCACGGGCAACTCGGCTCCCGTCGCAGCGTCCATCGCCCGTCCGATATTGGCCAGGCTCACATCAGCGGGAGGATCGCTGATCGGCAGTGCGCCGTCGAAGTACTCGTTCTGGACGTCGATCACAATCAGCGCGCGCCTTGACACCGTACTCGCCTCCCGTGCTGGGTTGGTGGGATGTGAACCACTCTAGGGAACGCGCTGCGTCGGGCCGCGGGCACCATCCGCGGAGTTCCGTCGATCTCACTGTCCGACGCAGGCTGGTCGCTACTGGTCAGTGGTGAGGCCGGGTGGTGGTGGCTTCCGGCGAGTTGAGGTCAGAGGTCGGATTGCAAAGTCCCGACACCGATCTTCGCGCGGAACGGCTCCCTCGCCTGAGGGCGATCGGTCTCTTCGCCTGCATCACTCCGGGACGGTGTCTTGGAGCAACGTCTCAGGGTTGGACGATCACGGGTGTTCCGTTGTCGACGTGCGTCGCGATCCACGTGATCGCCTCGTTCCCGAATCGGATGCAACCGTGGGAAGCGGATGTTCCGAGCGGCGCGCTGAGCCCGACGATGCCGTGAAGGGCGACCTGCCCCGGGCCTCCTGCAAACTCGTGGAGCACGTTGGAGTACGCGGATGTCGCCAATGCCCACGGCCCCTCGGTCACACCTGGCGCGACGCGGATTTTCTCGACGACGAAAAAAGCGCCGAGTGGCGTCGGGGTTTCGGGCTGCCCGACGACGATCGGGTAGCTGGCTCGTATCTTCCCGCCCTGGAGAACCAGGGCACGACGGGCTCCGCGGTGGACGATGATTCTCCAAGGCGTCCCCTTGATCCTGCCGGTGTCGGCGGGGACCCAACCGCTCGCACTATTCGGGCGCATCGGCAGTCTCACGCGCAGCCAGCGGCCACCGGCCGGGCCTCGCGCCGTTTGCAACACGGGGAGCACCGTCGCCGAGCCGGTGAGCGGCGTCCGCGCTTCGACCTGGCCGACGATCCTGGCGCGGGGGGACGGATCCGCCCTGGCGGTCACACGCTGGTCGATGAGAAGCAGCGGTTGCGCCTCGGAGACAGCGTCCGTCCGCGGTTGGGATACAGCGCCCTGGGCGGGGGGCACGGTCATAACGCTGAGCGCTGCAAGCATCGCGATGACGATTGTCGGGCACATGCGCTTGCGCAGCGTGGAAACGATATTTGACAGCATCGCGATTGTTCTCCTGGGTCGCCTTGGTGGTTAGAGCTGTTATCGCCCCCCTGGGGGAGGCAGACTCCCCCCAAACGGGTGAACGGTCTCCGGAGCGTCACGGCCCGAGCAGTTGACCAGAGCAACAGCAAAAACCGGCGTTGGCACCAGAATCCGGTGGAAGGACCAGCGCCGAATCCGGGCCGAGTGCCGAATGACCGCTGCCACGAATCAACGACGAGGTGTTGGTGCCGCAACGAGAAGGCGATGCCCGTAAGCAGACGTCTAGCTCTGAACAGCTTCGAACTCCCAGCGACAGTCGTCGCGCGTGATCCGGCCGAGGCGGTTTCGTCCGGGCTGACCTACTCGTCGCCCTTGTTGTAATCCCAGGTGTGCCAGTTCTTGGGCGTGATCGTGACGATGGTGCGACCCTCGGCCATGATCGGTTCGGTGTAGAGCTCCGCGTCGCCCGCGCCGAGCGCCTTCGTGAGGATCCGCTTGGTTACCCGCCTGATCAGATCGTCGTCGCGTGAGAGCTCTGCTGTGCCGCGACACTCGATCGCCCACGCGCCAGCCGCGAGTCCCTGTTCCATCCGTGGATCCTGATCCACGAGAATTGTGATCCGGTCGTCTTGTGCGAGGTTCTTCAGGTGCACGCGCCCGGCGCCGAGCGTGAGACGGAAGACAGCGCCGTCCCAGTCGAACCAGATCGGGGTTAGGTGGATCATCCCGTCGGCGCGGTAGGTGGCAAGCCGGGCGAGGGCGGTCGATCCAAGCCTCTCGGCGATTTCCTCTTGCGAGAGAGCGTTTTCAGGCGTGGCCGTGGACTTCGAACTCAAAGCGCCTCCTCAGCAGACGTCGGACTAAACCTCCATCCTATTCCCGCGGTAGCCCCGAGTTGAGAGCAGGCATATCTAAAGTCAGATTGGCGGACACTAGGTCTCGAGCCCTGACCCCCTTCACGGCGAACTAATCGCTTGGGCATCACCGGATCTCGCTCACCTTCGGCGATTTCGACCAGGAGCCGTCCTACTCGGCGAGCGTCTCGCCCGAGCCGCCGAGCTCGGAAGGGAAGTCCTTGAACTTCGGCAGGCCGTCCTCCATCGGCAGCACGGTCGACTCGTAGTTGACGTGTACGCCGGGCTCGAACGGGAACGCCGGGATCGCCGCGGCGTACACGTCAACGAGGTTCCAGTGCGGATGACGTGTCAGGAGATGTCCGCCGCACTTCGTGCACCACTGCCGGTAGCTTCGCTCGTTTGCGTTGTATTCGCCGATTAGCTCCTCGCCCTGCGTGATCTTGACCGCGTCGGTCGGCCAGAGGGTGAACGCGTTCACCGGGCCTGCGGACCAGCTCCGACACGCCTTGCAATGGCAATAGCCAGCGCCAGCGGCGTCCCCGGTGACGATGAGCTTCACGGCGCCGCAGTAGCACTCCCCTTCGTATCTCTTCTCGATCGAGCTCAAGTTTCTCCCCTCGAATGTGGACTGTGAACGTACGCTAACAAGTCGACCCTCTGCGGCGGCGCGATTATCCCGGCATCTACGCGCTTGAAGCGATCGCGGTCGGGTTCGGCTCCGCCTGGGTATGCCGTGGCCTGAGGAGGTAGGCGCAGAGCTGTGTCTGTGACGCTTCCTCCACGGCGGCGGCGGCGGCGGCGGAGCTGAGCTTGCTCGCGACCCGGCGCTTAAGGCGGGGTGGCGTGGGTCAGCTTTGGGCCGACCCACGCCGACCACATGCCTCTAAGACGTGGAGACTCCAAGCGAGGTGCTGAATGCGACCTCGGCGTACTGAACATCTCCGATGAGGCTGATCTCGCTCATGTTCTCTGCGACCCATGAGGCAACGGCGGCGCTTCCACTCTCGGCTTCGGCACGGCTGTCCCATGCGCTGGACGAGAACACTTTGCCCTCGCCGATTGCTACTGCATAGCTCTTAAATCCTGGTTGCGTCTTGAGGATCGGCAAGATCCCTGCCTCGGCCCGCTTGCCAAGCTCCTGCGCGTCGCCCGCAAAACTGTAGGTCGCAATCCTTGCCACCATATGGCTCCCTTCGTGCGCCGATCGTGAAGCACAACGCACTTCCATCCCCGGCGACTCAACACGACCCTGACAGATCGAGGGCGACTGCGTCGCCTGCGCCACCTGTGGTTACATGGGCGATGGCGTAGAAGTGGGCAACCCCAGACGGGGTCCCCGCACACTCACAGTTCGGGAATGTCACCGGAGCGTCTGATCGCTTGACGACGCGATCGGATGTCGATTCGTCAGAATGGGATCGTGGAGGATGCACCGGAGCTGTTGGTGCGTGATGCAGCACACTGGCGCGCGTGGTTGGCGAAGCACCATGATTCTTCGGCGGGGATTTGGCTCGTGCTGGCCAAGAAGAAGACGGTCCAACCGATCAGTCTCAACCACGATCAAGCGCTTGAAGAGGCGCTGTGCCACGGCTGGATCGACGGCCAACTCCGCGGCCGCGACGCCGACACGTACTACCAGCGCTTCAGTCGCCGCCGCAGGCGCAGCGCCTGGTCGAAGCGGAACATCGAGATCGCGAAGCGGTTGATCGCAGCAGGTCGCATGCATCCAGCCGGGATCGCCGAGCTGGAGAGCGCGCGAGCCGACGGTCGAAGCGAAGCCGCCTACGCGGGCTCTGCCAGCATCGAAGTGCCTGACGATCTCGGCGCTGCACTGGCCGCCGAGCCGAAAGCGCTCGCAATGTTCGAGAACCTGAGCCGCCAGAACCGCTACTCGATCCTCTATCGGATCGGTACCGCCAAACGAGCGGAAACGCGAGAACGCCGAATCGTGCAGTTCATCGAAATGCTGGCCCGCGGCGAGACGATCTACCCACAGAAACGCACCTGATCAACGATCAGGCGTTCAGGTCTAATGCCTGCACCAGCGTTCGGGAATGGCACCCGAGCTTCTCTGCGCGGACGTCTTGTGGGGTGTCATAGGATTGCGCCGTTGCCGTTCACGCTCAGGAACATCAAGGAGGATCTGGATGACCTCGGCTCTCTGTTCGGCGGCGCGCCGGACCTGGAGTTCCGCGCGGCGACCGAGGCGCTCGAGCTCGAGAGATCCGGCCTGAGCTACCAGCGCGTCCCGCCCGGCTATCGCTTTCCGTACGGCCACACGCACAAGACGCAAGAGGAGGTGTACGTGGTCCTGCGCGGGAGCGGGCGGATGAAGGTCGACGACGAGATCGTCGAGCTCAAGGAATGGGACGCGGTGCGCGTCCCACCCGGTACGTGGCGCGGCTACGAGGCAGGGCCGGAAGGCCTCGAGATCCTCGTCATCGGCGCGCCCAATCTCGGCAAGGATCCGCGCGAAGACGTTGATGGCCAGCGCGACTGGTGGGCTGACGAGTAGCGCAGTCCGGAAGTCTTGATCGTTAGGCCACGAGGCGGAGTTCCGGCTCGCGGTCGACGATCTTCGCGAAGAACGGGCTGAGGCTGTCGCCGATCAGGCCTGGGCGAACGTTGGCCCTAGCGGGATCAGCGCTTCGAGTTCGTCGAGCCTGCCCGTCAGGTCGATCAAGGATGCTTCCGCGTTCTCACGGACGTGGCGGCCGTCTCGACTGCCAGCTATCGCGGCACTGACGCCGGGCTGGTGTAGCACCCACGCGATTGCAAGCTGGGCGACGGTTACGCCGAGCTGCGCAGCGATGGGGCGCATCCCGTCGGCAACAGCGAAGCTCCGCTCCGCCTTTCCCGGGGCGAGCAGACGCTTGAAGAAGTCTGACTCGACCCATTGGCCGTCCCAGATCGTGAGCACTTGCTCGAGCGTCTTGTCGCTCAGGATCCCACTCGCAAGCGGCTCGTAGATGACCACCCCGATGCCGAGCTCTCCGCAACGAGCAATCAGGCCTCGGTCGCCGAGGTAGTCGATCACCGACAAGCCCGTCTGTACGGAATCGACCGGTCTCTGCGCATGACAGCGCTCGATGTCGGCCAGGTCGTAGTTCGACAGACCGATCGCGCGCGCGAGCCCAGCGTCTGCGAGCTCGGTCATTGCCCCCCACGTCTCCTCCAGCGGCACGCCGGTCTCGTCGGGCCAGTGCAGGAAGTAGACGTCGATCTGCTCGCGTCCGAGCCGACGCAAGCTTGCTCGGCACGCAGCATGAATCTGGTCCGGGCGGAAACCCGATCCACCACCCGTGATCGCAGCCGAAGGCGCCGCCTTGGTAGCGACCAGGAAATCGCCGCTAATCCGCCCCAAGGCGACGCCGATCAACGACTCGTTCCGCATGTCGAGATAGTTCTCGGACGTGTCGAGCCAGTTAACACCCTCCGCAAGCGCGGTCTCGATCACCAGCACAGCACGATCTACATCGGGCTCCTTCCCGTCATCAGGCCCAAGCTCGATGCCACCGAGACCCACAGAGGAGACCAGCACACCACTACCGCCGATCGGTCGCAACTCCAGTCGCTCCACCTCCGAAAACGACAATACAAGCAACCGAACTCACCGTCCTCAAACCAAACGTGAGACAACTCACCTGCGCCAGCATGCTCTCACTTGATTCGGAGGTTTCGGCGGCCGAGGGCAGTGTGTAGAAAGACCGCTGCCCCTAGACGGGCGGCAGAGCGTGGCGAGCAATAGAGAGGTGATGCCCCGGCAAGAATCGAACTTGCGCACGCGGTTTGGGAAACGCCGTGAGCAGCGTGGAAGCAGCGTACGAAAACGGTACGTTGCGGAGTACGGTGCTCTTGTCTAAAGTAGATTAGTGGTGCGGATTGCCCCCACGGCCATGAGGCGGTCGGACATTCATCCGCGGCCCTGCCACCCGGACAAAATCGTTAGGAAAGGCACGCCGCAAGCGGGCAACGAGCAGCTCCAGTTGCCTGGGGCTTGCACCTGCCGATAGTGCGCGCTCTAGGGAGCAGGCCCGAAGTCTTCTTCTTTGTAGGCGATCCAGTCTCCGGCTCCGTTCGCTGCGGAGGGGTCGACGCGGTAGAAGGTGACGAACTGGTGGGTGGAGTCACCGTTCCGATCGAATCCGACTACACCGAGGGTGGTTTCGTACCGATGCTGCGGGTCGACAGCGTAGGCCCGGACGGCGTCGCGGAGCCCGGACGTCGTCGGCCGGTCGGTGGCGACTGCCCGCAGTGCTGCGACGATGACTTGCGTGCAGCCGTATGCAGCCGCCGCGTACTCGTCGGGATCCGAGCCGAAGGCTGCCCGATATCGCTGCGAGAAACTCGCTGTGTTCGGGCCGTTCGAGGCGTGGCTGATGAACGTTCCCAGAGCCGCCGCTCCGGCCTGCCATATGTATGACCCTTTGACGGCCCCACTGCCGCCGAGCAGTCCATCCCAGCTGATCAGCGGAACCCGCCCAAGGCCGGCCTTCTTCATCGCCAGGCGGAGCGGCGCCGCGCCTGTGTTCTCGAACCCGCCGAAGAACACGACACCGGGAGGGTCCTTCGCCACCGGGAGGAGGAGCGGCAGTGGATTTGCTCCTGGGTTGAGGGCACGGCGGACGGTGTGGCCTCCGAGCTTCGCGTACGCTTTCTCGAACTGGTCGGCGATCGCGCGACCGTTGCCTGCGTCGTCAATCACGAGGGCATTTCGCGCACCGAAGTCATGGAACGCGAACCACGCGAGCGCCGGCGCCTGAATGTCGTCGGACGGCGAGAGACGGACGTAGTTGATCCGGTTGGGGTGTGCGGAGCGCACGTCAAGCGCGCCGTAGCGCGGTTTCGTGAGGCTTGGGTTCGTATTCGCGGGGCTGCACTGCAGCAGGCCGGATGCGTTGGTGATCGGGATCTCCGCGGCCGCGACGCTCGAGGCGACCGGGCCGATCATGGCGATCGTTCGGGGATCGGCGACCATGGCCCGCGTATTGGAGGCACCCTTCGCGGGGCTCTGGCCGTCGGGGATGGACGCGTTGGCATCGTCGTACATCTTGAATCCGAGACGAGATCCGAAAATACCTCCGGTGGCGTTGGCGTCGTTGATCCCGAGTTGGACCGCGTTGCGCACCCCTCTGCCTTGGCTCCCGAGACCACCAGAGAGCGGAGTGTCGAGTCCGATCACCCAGGTGCCGGCGGGAAGCCCTGGAGCGCCGTGGGAACGTCCTGTCCAGCCCACAGCGGTCGCCGCCGCGATCGCTGTCGCCAGCACGAGCGTGGCCCCCGCGACCGAGAGCAGCAGCCCACGCCGACGGCGTGCGCGCTCCCCGACCGGCTCGGCCGGAGCAGCGAGCGTAGGGTCGTGCCTCAGGATCCTTTGCTCCAGCTCGCGCAGCTCTGGCCCCGGGACCAACCCCAACCGTTCATCAAGGATGACCCGACCCTGCCGGTAGCACTCGAGCGCGTCGGCCTGGCGGCCGGAGCGATAGAGCGCGAGCATCAACTGGCCGCGGATCCGCTCCCGCTGCGGATGTTCCCATACGAGTGCTTCGAGCTCCGGGACCATCTCGCGGTGCCGCCCGCAGGCGAGATCCGCGTCCAGACGCCGCTCGAGAGCGTCGAGCCTCAGCTCCTCCAGCATGGCAACCTCGGACAGTGCCCACGGCTCATCGCCCAGGTCGCCTAGCGGCTGACCGCGATAGAGCGCCATCGCCTCGCGTAACGTTGCCGCTGCGTTCCGTGCCGTCTGCTGTTCGCTCCGCGCGACGAGCTGTTCGAAAACCTTGAGGTCGAGCTCCCCGTCATCGAGTCGCAGCATGTAGCCGCGGCCGTGGGTCTCGATCCGATCTTCCCCCAGTTCGCCGCGCAAGCGCGACACGTACACCTGCACGGTCTTCTGCGCCGTTGCCGGCGGTTCCTCACCCCACAGATCGTCGATCAGACGCGAGGTCGAAACAGGCTCGTTCCGACGCAGGATCAGGAGAGCCAGTAACGCCTGCTGGCGCTGCCCGCCGAGTGACAACGTGCCACCCGATCCCTCTACCTCGAGAGGGCCAAGAATCCTGAAGTGCACGGACCACCTCCATTCGGCGTCCGAGACGAACCTATCACCGGGGCAAGGCGTTTACCGGCTGTTTACCGGCTGCAGCCGCCCTGCAGTTGCCTCGCCCCATATTCGAGGCAATCAAGGCCGTAGAGGCAGCCCGACCCTCGGGCAACGTAATCACGAAGGGAGAAGGCATGAGCAGGACGATCATCGGGTTCGTCACGGCGTACGCCGTCGCCGCGACGTTCACGACCGGCACGTCCGCAGCCGCCGGCCAGCAAGGCGCACCGAATTCGTCAGCAAGGCCGAAGCCGATCAGCCAGTCATCACAGAGCCACGGCGTGTGCACGATGGCACTCTCGGCAGTTCACGCGACTATCGAGGTACGAATACCAAATGCCGGCGACTATTGTGAGCTCGTCTCGCAGGCGCTCGCCAGCGACGTCTTCCGCTCACCTGTGAGCGTCACGCTGGGCCAACTCTGGCATTACGTAGACGCCGCCGTCTCCTGCCGCATCGGGTACAGACGCACCCGATACCGAATGACGATCCGTAACTCGCCGCCGGCATGTCGCTGGCTCACTCGCCCCATAACCGGCTGGCACCAAACCTGGCCACTCCAGAGCAAAATCACTCCGCCACTAGAAGTCGCGTAGACAAGGCTCTTTCGTTGTCGTTGCTACATCGGGTTCGTCGGCGACACGCGCTGGCCGATTGGGCAGTGGGTGCTGCGCCGGCCTCGGCTGGATCCGTTCCGCTGGATCCTTGCATGCGTCGCCGATGATGTCGCGTGCGGCCTGGGGGTTCGACCTTTCCATAACGTCGCACGGGGATCTCGGCCTGGTCCTTCTGAGCGGCGAACCCCTCGAGGTCGCTGCGCCGAAGCCTCCCGACGAGAACCCGAACACGGCTCGGCTTTCTGGACCCGGGATCGTCCTGAAGGTGGCGTCGACGGTCGTGACAACGTCGTGCAGGAGGTACTGCTCGAAGTTGCCGGTCGCGGGCGAGTCGACCCACTGGCCACGGCCCCAGCGCGACCAGCCGTCCGGGATCATGACGATCATCGGCGGCACTCCAAGCCGCCGAAAAACCGGCTCGAGGACGTCTTCGGGCGGCGGCCGCCAGCGCTCCCCGTCTGTCGCAGTGGTGACCATCTCCGCAGCCGTCGTACCGAACGCCTGCAACAGGTAGGCCGTCGGATACCGCTGATCAGACTCCTCATAGCCCGGCGGCAGATGAACGAACAAATCCCCGCTCGCTCGGATCTTCCAACGAGGTGGCACGTCACGTATTTGCGCCATCCGCCGTGTTCTGTGTCTTGGGTCGCTTCGCTCTGGTCCTGTTCGACAACCTGGGAGCGAGCCAGTCCCCGGGCGTACTCAATGTTACTGCTCGATCATCGGCTGAGCCATCCTCCGTCGACGGGGAGGATGATGCCGTGGATGTAGTTGGCGGCAGGTGAGGCAAGGAAGAGGACGGCGCCAGCGATGTCTTCGGGTTGCCCCCAGTGGCCTGCGGGGATTCGCTCGAGGATCTGCCGGGAGCGCTCTGAGTCGTCTTGTAGGGCTTGGGTGTTGTCGGTCTGGATGTAGCCGGGGGCGACGGCGTTGACGTTGACGCCGGAGGTGGCCCATTCGTTCGCGAACGCCTTCGTCAGTTGCGCGATGGCGCCTTTGCTCGCTGCGTACCCGGGGACGTTGACTCCGCCCTGGAAGGAGAGAAGTGATGCGATGAAGACGATTTTTCCGTGGCCGCGCTCGAGCATCGGCCGACCGAGTTCGCGTGTCAGAACGAACTGCGCTGTCAGGTTTACCTCGAGCACGGCGTCCCAGTCTTCGTCGCTGTGGTGTACGGCGGGTGCACGTCGAATCGTTCCGGCGTTGTTCACGAGGATGTCGATTGGAGGGCCGTCTCGGAGTGACGCGATAAGGTCGTGGACCGCGGCCCGATCGCCGAAATCGCAAGCGTGCCCCTGGAAGTTCCGCCCGCGCGCCGCGATCTCGTGCCCGACGGAGCCGCCGTCCTGCTCGAGGCTGGCGCTGACCCCCACGATGTCGGCTCCCGCATCCGCGAAGGCGAGCGCGACGGCTCTGCCGATCCCGCGGCGGCAGCCGGTTACGAGGGCGGTCGATCCCGCGAATTCCGTGCTGCTCACGAGCGGCAGTCGATGAGGATCTTCATCGCCTCGGCCGCGCCGTCGAGTGTCTCGAAGACCGACGGGAGCCGTTCGAGGGGCTCGACGGCGCTGATCAGGCGCTCGAGGGGCAAAGCATCGGAGGCAAGAAGGTCGATCGCCCGCTCGTAGTCCTCGGGTTCGTACACGCGCGCTCCGATCAGGCGTAGCTCTTTCCAGAAGAAATCGAACAGTCGCACGGGCTGCGGTGTCGGAAAGATCGCGACGACGACGACTCTCCCACGAATACAGGTGAGCTCGGTCATCATGTCCGCACCGGCCGCCGAGCCGGAGACCTCGAAGACGACGTCCGCTCCGGCGCCGTCCGTTCGCTCGAGCACCGCAGCAGGCAGGTCACTAACGGACGGGTCGATCACCTCGAGGCCGAGATCGGCAGCGAGCCCGAGTCGGAACGGGCTGACCTCGCTCACGGTGACCGTCGCCCCTCGCTCGCGAGCGACGAGGCTGACGAGAAGCCCGATTGGCCCGCCGCCGATCACGACCACACCCTCACCGGCGCGCACCTCACCGAGGCGGACGTCATGGCAGGCGACCGCGAGCGGCTCGACGAGCGCCGCGAGTCGCAGATCGACCGTGGGTGGCAGCCGGTGGAGCGTGAACGCAGGCACGGTCCACGAGGTCTGAAAGGCACCGGGCGTGTCGATGCCCAGGAACTTGAGGCCACGGCAGATGTGGCTGACACCCTTGTCGGCTGGAGTTTCACCCCGCGCGTCGAGGGGCCGCACGACCACGGGCTCGCCGACCGCAAACCCATCCACTCCGGGCCCGAGCTCTGCAACGGTGCCGGACATCTCGTGTCCGATTACCTGTGGTGTGTGGACCCGGTGATCCATATGACCGTGAGCGATGTGGACGTCCGTGCCGCACACGCCGCAATAGGCGACATCGAGTCGAACCTCGCCTGGCCCGGGCGATCGGATCTCGCACTCACCGAGGGTGAAACGGCCGTTGCCCTGGTAGTAGACCGCCGTCACGGCGCCCCGGCTTCGTCTGCTTCGAGCATGTGCCGAAGCCACTGCTCGCCCTCCGAGAGGTGAATCAGGTCGGCTGCGCTCGCACGCCCGGCATCGCGTTCGCGCAGAGCGTCGTAGATGTCCCAGTGGCGCTGTTTCGTCGTTTCGATCGCACCGCGTTCGGTGACGGATCGCCAGAGTCGCGCGCGGAGCGTGCCGCCCGAGAGGTTCTGAATCAGTGACGCGAGGGTGGAGTTGCCGGAGGCGTTGATGATGATTCGATGGAACTCCTCGTCGACGGCGATGAACGCCTGGGTCGTCTCGGCGGCGTCCATGCGGCTCAGACAACGCAAGAGGTCATCGTAGTTCGCCTCGGTCAGTCTCGTCGCTGCCATCCCGGTGGCCACCGGCTCGAGGATCCGACGCACCTGATGGAGCTCGAGCAGCGTGTCGCCCGTGAGGAGGTCACCGACGAAGCCCATCCCCGTGAGGAGCAGCTCCGGCTCGAGGCTCGTGACGTACGTGCCGTCGCCGACCCGAGGCTCGAGAACCCCGATCAGCGTCAGCGCGCGCACGGCCTCTCGCAGCGAGTTCCGTGACAGCCCGAGGCGCTGGGCGAGCTCCTGTTCCTTCGGGAGCTTCGAGTCCGCAGCGAACTCACCCGACATGATGAGCTCCTTGATCTTCGCGATCGCTTGATCAGTGAGAGCGACCATGAGCTTCTCCGGTGTCGGCGTGAGTGACGGACCCGGCCGCGTGGCCGATCCGGTAGAGACGGGTAGGCGTGTCCTCCAGTATGCGGGTGGCAGCCGCTTCCCCGGCGACGGCTACGACGATCCCGGCGGTTTCTCGCCACACCGTCTCGTAGTCGCCGTTCAGGAGGGACACCGGCCAGTCGCTGCCGCACATGAGTCGGTCGGGGCCGAAGCAGTCGAGTGCCACCTCGACTGCCTCGCGAAAATCCGACCCTGTCCACGTGGTCGTGGCGAGGATCGTGTTGAGACCCGAGACCTTGGCCGCGACGTTGGCGTGGGCGGCTGCACTACGAATCAGTGACGACCATTCGTCCATTCGCTCGGTGTGAAGCGGGGGCTTACCGAGGTGGTCGATCACGATCGTGAGATCGGGGAAGGTTCGCGCCAGCTCGGGAACGTCAGCGAGGTGGCGGGGGAAGACGCACGGTAGCTCGAGCACGAGCCCGCGCTCTTCGACGAGAGCGAGGCTCTCGAGGACGTCGTCGTCCAGGATCCAATGTGGGTCGGCTTCGTCGTGGATCAGATGGCGGATGCCACGGAGCTTGGGCTCTTCCCCGAGAACGTCCAGCCGGGAGCGGGTCAGTGGCACCGATCTGAGATCGACCCAGGCTGTCACGGCACCAATCCAGGGATGAGCGGCGGCCTGCGCGAACATCGCGTCGGTGTCCGTGTCCGTGCAGGCGGCCTGAACGAGAATCGTGGCGTCGATGCCGCAACGGTCGAGGAGCGGGCGCAGGTCGGCCGGCTCGAACGATCGGTCGATCGCGGCATGCTCGGCTCGCATCCACCGCATTGGCTCTCGCTCCGGATTCCAGAAATGCTGGTGGGCGTCAACTGTCACGTGGTCGTTTCCGATCGCAGGTCGAAATGGAGAGCCCCCGGCGCGCTCGCGGCGCCGGGGGCTCTGTCCCGTCATCAGGAGGGGATGACGGTAGGTCGGCTATCCCTCTAGCCGAACTTGGCAGCGTTGGCCTTCGTGACGAGGGCGTTGTAGAGCGTCGCGATCCCGAGCGAGCCCATCTTCGCCGGGAACTCGCAGTCAAGGGAATGAAGGTGCCGAGGAACGTCGATACGGGCCCGCGCGGAGGCACCACAGACCGGCCTGGAGCATCCCGTATCGATCGAGCATCGGCGATCCGCTCGCCTGCCGCTTCTTGGGCTCAGTCATGGACACCATCATTCGCCTCCGACGGTGAGAGCGACCTCCGCCCACACCGGCCCGTCCGGGAACGCGAACTCGGCGAGCGACTCGGGCCGTATCTCGATGCTGTAGCCGGGAGCCGTCGGCACGACGTAGCGGCCGTCACGCACGACGGCGGGATCACGGAAGTGCTCGTGGAGGTGATCGACCCATTCGACGACTCGATTCTCGGTCGACCCGCTGACCGCGATGTAGTCGAAGAACGCGAGATGCTGAACGTACTCGCACAATCCAACGCCGCCGGCGTGGGGACAGACCGGGACTCCGAACTTCGCGGCCAGCAGGAGGATGGAAATCGCCTCGTTGACGCCGCCGACCCGGCAGGCGTCGAGCTGGCAGAAATCGATCGCCTCGGCCTGGAAGAGCTGCTTGAAGATAACGCGGTTCTGGATGTGCTCGCCCGTGGCAACGCGCACAGGAGCGATCTCGCGGCGGATACGCGCATGCCCCAGGACGTCGTCGGGGCTCGTCGGCTCCTCGATCCACCAGGGCTCGTGAGCGCCGAGGGTTCGCATGGCAGAGATCGCCTCGTCGACTCCCCAGACCTGGTTGGCGTCCATCATCAGGATCCCGCTCGGTCCTAGTTCGCGCCGGATCAGGGCCGCGCGCCGGTCGTCCGAGGCGAGATCACGCCCGACCTTCATCTTCACATGCGTGAATCCCGAGGCTACGGCCTCCCGGACGAGCGCCTCGACTTTCGCGTCGTCATAGCCGAGCCAACCGGCCGACGTCGTGTACGCCGGATAGCCGGAGGCCACGATTTCCGTCTCCCGGGCCGCGCTCGCGCGACGGGCGTCGCGAAGAAGGTCGAGCGCCTCCTCGGGGGGGAGGGCGTCCGAGATGTAGCGGAAGTCGACACAACCGACGATCTCCTCGGGCGAGAGGTCGACGAGCAGCTTCCACAGGGGCTTCCGCTCGATCTTGGCCCACATGTCCCAGACCGCGTTGACGACGGCAGCTGTCGCGAGATGAATGACACCCTTCTCGGGGCCGAGCCAACGCAGCTGACTGTCGGAGACGAGTGTTCGCCAGAAGCCGCTCATGTCAGTGACGATCCCGTCGAGGCTGCGCCCGACGATAAACGGCTCGAGGGCGCGAATGGCAGCGACACAGACCTCGGTGCCGCGCCCGCTCGTGAAGGTCAGCCCGTGTCCCTCGATGCCGTCGTCGGCATCCGTGCGGAGCACCACGTAGGCCGCCGAATAATCGGGGTCCGTGTGCATCGCATCCGACCCGTCGAGCCAGCGCGACGTCGGGAAACGGACATCCCGGGCCTCGAGGCTGACGATGCGCGGAAGCCGGATCATACCGACAACAGCCCGATCTTTACCGCCAAAATCGGGAGAATGCCGCGCCACATCTCGCGATACTACGCATAAAGATCGGATCTTTGCAAGTCTTCGATCTCACAGAACTCGTCCGAGATCCGCGCCTGGGGATGCGGAGATGCGGTCAGATCGCCGAGATGGCGGTGGGCGTCGACGTTCAGCGTGTTGCGGGTCTCGTGTCGAGGAGACGACGCCCCGAGACCTGCGCCGCTGCCGTGGCGCGTTGCGGTTGCGAGTGCGCCAGTAGACGTTCCAGTAATTGATGCGACTATATTATGAATTATTGCAATGCAGGGCTCAGCCGGGCTGGAGCGCGGAACATGGAATCGCTGGGTAGGCGCCCGCTGTAGCAATGGCCACTGACCACGAGCTCCCAACAAACCCGAGGACCTACCTGCCTCGAGCCGCACTGGGTCTGACGCAGATCTCTCTCGGTTGCGCGCAACTCGGCAACCTCCACCGGCCGATCGACGAACGAGAGGCTCGTGCGACGGTCGACGCAGCCTGGAGCGAGGGCATCCGTTACTTCGACACCGCGCCCCACTACGGGCTGGGGCTTTCGGAGCGGCGTCTCGGGCGCGCGCTCGCCGCTCATGAGCGCGGTGACTATGTTCTGTCCACGAAGGTCGGCCGGCTGCTGATGCCGACACCGGCGCAGGGGCGGATGGACGACGGTGGCTTCGCCGTGCCGGCTTCCTTTCGCCGGGTCTGGGACTTCAGCCGCGATGGCGTCCTGAGGTCGCTCGAGGAGAGCCTCGCGCGCCTCTCGGTCGACCGGGTCGACATCGTCTATCTTCACGATCCCGATGACCACCGAGACGACGCATTTCTGAGCGCCTATCCCGCGCTCGAGGAACTGCGCAGCCAGGGAGTGGTAACGGCGATCGGTGCAGGGATGAATCAGACTCCGATGCTGGCCGAGTTCGCGCGCAACACGGACGTCGACGTGGTCATGCTCGCCGGTCGTTACACACTCCTCGACCAGTCGGCGCTCGATGACCTCCTTCCGACCTGCGCCGATCGCGGCGTCGCTGTCGTCGCAGCCGGCGTGTTCAACAGCGGACTGCTCGCACGACCAACGCCAGCTCCTACTGCTCGCTACGACTACGCAGCGGCCCCGCCGGAGTTGGTCGACCGGGCAACGCGCATTGCGGCGGTCTGCGAGCGGCACGGCACGACGCTCCCTGCTGCTGCGCTCGCCTTCCCGCTCGCCCACCCGGCTGTCGTCAGCGTCTGCATCGGCGCCCACTTGCCCGAGCAGGTCGTGCGGAACACCGCGCTCGGCCGTGCAGCCGTCCCGGGCGCGCTCTGGGTCGAACTGAAGGAGGAGGGCCTCCTGCGCCGGGACGCGCCGGTGCCTGCTGCGTAGCGACCGGCGACCATGAAGATATCCATGTTTGTTTGGCGGACGAACTGCATCAGGGGCCCGACCGTGTTCATCCCGGCCCCGATCGCGGTGACGTCTGCCCGCGATCCGGGAACTCGCCGTGGAACGGCAGCCGACGGCGGCTGGCGCGCCGCCGACCGAGGCCCGCACGCGCACGCTGTTCGCCCCCCACGACTCCACTCGCAGCACCTCGCGGATTCGACGACGTGAACGGTGAGGTCGGCCAGAGGTACCCGTCGGCTTTCTCGCCCCCTGGGTAGCGCCAGACTTTGAGCCTGGCATTGGTCAGCGTCGTGGCGAGCGGCGTGTAGTCCGCTTAGCCGGTTGGCGTCGCTATCCCACCGGTAGTCGAGGTTTATGCCGAGCTTTGCGCCGTTCCCGGTGCCGGTGTTCAACACCGTTCCGGGCGTGACGGTCACGCTGTACGCGGCCGATGCCGTGGCTGCCAGGAGGAGGTTGACGCCCGCGAGGAGCAGCGAGAGGAGCAGGAGCCGCCGTGCCTGCGCATAGGCCGACGTTGATTTCCAATCGCAAGACATTCAGAACTCTCCTCGGGGGTGACGGTGCACCGGCAGGACACTGATCCTCCGCCCGCCGGAGGCGAGCCGCTTTGGACGGGGGTTCCCGGTTTGCGCACGAGAGGGACTTCTTGCGTGATCCGGGCGCGCACACCGGCATAATGGGCCGGTCGATGGAATCGCTCGCGGCAAAGAACGCGCTCGTCACCGGTACCTCGCGAGGTATCGGCCGAGCGCTCGCCCAGGCCCTTTCAGACGCCGGAGCACGCGTGCTGTGTCACGCTCGCACCCTTGCGGACGCGACCGAGGTTGCCGAGGCGGTGGGCGGGGTTCCGATATTCGGTGACCTCGGTCGCCCGGCGGAGCTTGAGCAGATCGCGACCCAGGTGGACGAAGCCGTCGCTGCTCTCCACGTCCTCGTTCACAATGCCGCGATCAACCCGCGGCCCCGTGAAGAGCTCGGTGAGATCGATGCCCAGGTATTCGAGGCGGTCATCGGGGTGAACGTCGCGGCGCCGATTCTGCTGACGCAGCGCCTGCTTCCGCGCTTGCGGGCTGCCGGCGCCGCGCGGGTGGTCTTCATCTCTTCGGAGGCCGGCCAGTTCGACGGTGGCATGCGGCCAGACGGCCTGAGCTACGCCGTCTCCAAGGCCGCGCTGAACGCCGCGAGCGCCGTCATCGCCTCAGCGGTTCGCCCGGACGGCATTCTCGTGAACGCAGTGCATCCTGGATGGGTCCGGACCGGCATGGGGGGCCCGGATGCCCCGCTCCAGCCGGAGCAGGCAACGGCCACGGCGCTCATGCTCGCCACACTGCCACCAGACGGACCGAGCGGCTGCTTCTTCTTCGAAGGCCGCGAGATTCCCTGGTGAGGCGCTGATTCCTCGCTAGCCGTCGTCCCGGATGGCCACCGACTCGGATGACCGAGAAGTGCGCCTCCTGCAAGAGATCGAGATCGACATCCAGCCGGTCCTACGGACGTTGATCTCGGTCCAGGACGGCTTGCAAAGATCGGGTCTTTCTGCGTACTATCGCGCAGGATGGACGCGGAGCTCTCTTTTCGACCCAGAATCATCGGGTCTTTAATCCTCGCAGAGCTCATCTGAGATGGCCAGCGACGCGCCGCCCGAGCCCGAGCAGGCACCGGAGGCGATGAACGACCGGTCGTCACGAGCGATCAAGGGTGTCCTGCTGGCGCTGAAGGCGGGGCCGCTCTTCATCCTGGCTCTGATGATGCTGTTCCTCTGGGTGGCGACCGAGGGCCACGTCTTCATGACGTTCGGGAACATCGGAAACGTCCTCGAGCAGTCCAGCGGAGTCTGCATCATCGCCTTGGGCCAGCTTCTGGTGATCCTCACGCGAGGCATCGACCTGTCGATCGGCTCCAACGTCTCGCTGTGCTGCGTGATGGTCACGGTGGTCTACAGAGACACCAGCTCAGCCTGGCTCGCCATCGGCGTCACCCTGCTGACCGGCCTCGCAGTCGGCCTCACCAACGGCCTCCTGCTTGTGAAGGGTCGCCTTCCTCATCCCTTCATCGCCACCCTTGCCACCTTGAGCATCTGCGCCGGTCTCGCGTTGTACATCGCCGGTGGTTCCACCGTCCTGGGCTCGCCGTGGCTCGTGCACACGCTCGGGGGCGGCCGTATCACTGGCATCCCAGGAGCGGGCCAAATCGGCTGGTTCCCCTACGCCACGCTGGTCGTCATCGTCTTCACGGTCATCTGCGCGGTCATCCTGCACAAGCTCGTGTGGGGACGCTGGATCTACGCCGTCGGTGGCAGCCCCGAAGCCGCGGTCCGAACCGGTGTGCCCATGAACGGGACGTTGATCTCGGTCTACGTCATGAGCGGACTGTCCGGCGCGATCGGCGGCATGCTCTTCGTCGGTACCGCTAACGCCGGCTCTCCGTTCACCGGGCAGGGCATGGAGCTCAACGCCATCGCCGCGGTGATCATCGGCGGCGGCAGCTTCCTCGGAGGTCGCGGCGGCGTCCTCAACGCCCTGACCGGCGCGTTGATCCTCGGGGTCATGCACAACGGCCTCAACCTGCTCGGCCTCGACCCGAACTTCCAGTACATCGCCGTAGGAGTGGTCGTCCTCGTCGCAGTCGAGCTCGACGTCCTACGGGCCCTCGTCGAGAACCGGTTCCGCAGCATGCAGGCGAGGCTCGCGTGACTGCCGCCATGCACTCCGCGCAACCCGAGGCCCCCATTGACGCGGAACCCGTCCTGAGTGTTCGTGGTGCCACCAAGACCTTCGGCGCCGTGGTCGCCCTCGACGGCGTCGACCTCGAGGTCCGCTCCGGTGAGGTACTCGCCCTGCTCGGTGACAACGGTGCCGGCAAGTCGACCCTCATCAAGTGCATCAGCGGCGTCCACAAGCTCGACCGAGGCGAGATCCGGATCGACGGCGCGCTCGTTCAGATCAGCTCGGCGGCGGACGCCCGATCAAATGGGATCGAGACCGTCTACCAAGACCTGGCCCTGTTCGACAACCTCAACCCGACGGCGAACTTCTTCGCCGGACGCGAGGTGGCCCACCCTTCCTGGCTTCCTCGGGGCCTGCAGTGGATGAAGAAGAAGGAGATGTCCGCCCGCACCAAGGAGCTCCTCGACCAGCTGCAGATCCGCCTTCCCCACTTCGACGCGGACGTCGCGCTGATGTCGGGAGGTCAGCGGCAGGCGGTCGCTGTCGCCCGGGCTGTGGCCTTCTCCTCCAAGCTCGTCATCCTCGACGAGCCGACCGCTGCCCTCGGGCTCAGGGAGTCGGCGCGGGTCCTGGAGCTAGTCGATCGGCTCCGAACTTCCGGTGTCGCGGTCATCTTGATCTCTCACTCGATGGACCACGTGATGGCCGTTGCGGACCGCGCGATGGTGATGCGCCGCGGACGCAAGATCGGCGAAGCGCCGGCAACAGCGGACAACCAAGAGCAACTCGTGTCCTGGATCGTCGGGGCCCGGGGGAGCACAACCGTTTGAAGCTTTACCAACCATCTGGACGCACGACCCGTGCGGCAGACCCCAACAAGAAGGAGGCACCACGTATGTCGACTCGACTGAGAGCACTGATCGTGCTCGGAGCGTGCGCGATGCTCGTCACCGCGTTCGCAACAACCGCAGCGGCGTCTGGGAATGGAAGCGGCGCCGCCCCCGGGAGGATCAAGGTCACTCTTCTCACGAAGGCCACGGGCGGTTTCTGGGATGCCATGATCGCCGGGGCCAAGCAGTATGCGAAAACCCACCCGACGCAAATCCAGCTCACGACCAACGCGTGCAAGACCAACGACGACACGCCCTGCCAGATCGCAGAGATCCAGGACGCTGTCACCAAGGGCGCCAAGGCGATCGTGGTCTCCCCGATGGGCGTCGGCGTCACCGACGCTCTGAACAAGGCTAAGAAGGCAGGCGTCCGGATCGTCTTCGTCGACAACACCATCCCCGGTGTCGTCCCGACTGCGGTCGCCGCGACGAACAACGTCAAGGGCGGCCTGAAAGCCGGTGCCTACATCAAGACCCAACTGAAGTCCGGCGACACCATCGGTCTGCTCGAAGCCGTACGTGGCGTGCCGAACCTCGACCAGCGCATCGACGGCGTCAAGAAGGCCCTCGCAGGCACTGGCGTCAAGGTCGTGATCGGAGCTCAGCAAACCCTGTGCGACACCAAGACCGGCGCCTCGGTCACGCAGGACCTCCTCACCAAGTACCCGGACCTCACCGCGGTCTACTCGGCGTGTGACTCCCCGGCGATCGGCGCTGTTTCAGTCGCAGAGTCCAAGCAGCACCCGCTGTTGATCTTCGGCTACGACGGAGACCCGCAGATGTCCAAGCTCATCCAGTCCGGCAAGACCACGGCCACGATGGCCCAGTCGCCGTTCAAGATGACATACCTCGGCATCCAGGCGGCGGTCAGGTCGCTCAAGGGCCAGAAGTACGTCAAGAAGATCGACACGGGCGTCACGCTGGTGACGAAAGCCAACGCGGCCAACTTCACCTCGGCCTGGCAGTAAGCCTTCCGCATAGGAGCAGGCTGGTATTTCTCGGGCCCGACACTCGCGCGAGTGTCGGGCCCGAGCGCTAGTCCACATCGTCCACCTCCACAGAAGGAAGCGCGATGCGCACCCAATCCCCCTTCGGCCGCGTCCCGTCCGTCGGCAAGCGGATGATCTTCGGTTGCGACTACAACCCCGAGCAATGGGACGAGTCCGTGTGGTTGGACGACGTACGACTGATGCGCGAGGCGGGCGTCAACTTCGTCAGCGTCGGCATTTTTGCGTGGTCGCTGCTGGAACCCGCAGACGGCGTTTTCGACTACGGCTTGCTCGACCGCGTGCTCGACTTGCTGCACGAGCACGAGATCAGCGTCGACCTGGCCACCGGGACCACCGCAATTCCCGCGTGGCTTTCGCGTGCGCACCCCGAGGTCCAGCCCGTGGATCGCGAAGGTCACGTCCTATCGCAGGGCGCACGCCAGAATTGGTGCGCGAGTTCGCCCATCTATCGCGAGAAGTCGCTGCGACTCGTGGAGACGACGGCGAAGCGCTACGCGAACCATCCGGCCTTGGCCATGTGGCACGTCAACAACGAGTTCGGCTGCCACAACGGGCGTTGCTACTGCGATGCGTCGGCCGCCGCGTTCCGCGTGTGGTTGATCGAGCGGTACGGCGACATCGAAACACTGAACGCGGCCTGGGGCACCTCGATCTGGAGCCAGCGCTACTACAGCTTCGACGAGATTCTGCCGCCGCGCATTGCTCCCGCCTGGCGAAACCCGTCGCAGGAGCTCGACTACAGCCGGTTCAGCTCGGACATCATGCTCGTCCAGCTGAGGGCGGAGACGGACGTGCTCCGAGCCGCGACTCCCGACATCCCCATAACGACGAACCTGATGGTTGCGGCGTTCAACTTGCTCGACAACTGGAAGTTCGCAAGCGAACTCGACGTGGTGTCGATCGACCACTACCTCGAGTTCTACCCGGACCCGCACGTCGAGCTGGCGATGAGCGCCGATCTCGCGCGTGGCCTCGCCGGCGGTGAGCCGTGGCTCTTGATGGAGCACTCGACATCTGCGGTCAACTGGCAATGGGTCAACATCGCCAAGCAGCCTGGAGAGATGCACCGCAACTCGCTGCAGCACATTGCGCGTGGCGCTGACGGGGCGTGCTTCTTCCAGTGGCGCCAGTCACTCGCGGGCGCCGAGAGGTTCCACTCGGCGATGGTGCCCCACGCCGGCACGGACTCCGACGTGTGGCGCGACGTCGTCCGGCTCGGCAAGCATGTCGAGTCGATAGCCGAGGTTCTCGGCAGCACGACGCGCAACGACGTGGCGATCATCCTGGACTACTCGGCGTGGTGGGCGTCCGAGCTCCGCACGCACCCGTCGGCCGAGGTCAACTACCGCGAGCAAGCGTATGCGTACTACGCCGCATGCTGGCAGCTCGGAATCGGCGTCGACTTTGCTCGGCCCGGGTCGGAGTTGTCGCAGTACCGGCTCGTCATCGTTCCGACTCTGTATTCGGCGGCCGCCGACATCGTTGCCTCCATCGACACGTATGTGCGCAACGGCGGACACGCGCTTGTCACGTATTTTTCCGGCATCGTCGACGAGCAGGACCACGTGATTCCTGGTGGCTATCCCGGCGCGTTTCGTGACCTCCTCGGCGTCAGAACCGATCAATTCTTTCCGCTCTCAGTTGGTCAGGCAGTGACGCTCACGGGCTCCATGACGGCGACCGTATGGACGGAGAATGTCCGGGCGACGACTGCCGAAGTCGTGGCCACATACGTGGACGGGCCGCTGCCCGGCGTGCCGGCCATCACGCGCAACGCGGCCGGAGCCGGAGTCGCGTGGTATGTGGCGACGCAGCCCGATCGTGAAAGCCTCGAAGGCTTGGTCGGACGCGTCGCCGCCGAGGCCGGCGTGAGTGCCGACGTCCCGACGGCTCCCGGCGTGGAAACGGTGCGCCGCCATGGCGAGGACGGCACGAGCTGGCTCTTCGTCATGAACCACACGAACGAGACGGCGCACGTCCCGGTCGGCGGAGTCGACATCCTGTCCGGTGCCGAACACCAGGCCCCGATGCAGGTGGCGGCCGGCGGCGTCGCCGTGGTGCGCATCCCGGGGACCCTCGGAGGACGTGAATGAGAGTCGGTCTTCTCGGCTGCGGCAATGTCAGCCCTCAGTACGCCATCGGCCTCGGCCTTTGTCCCGGCGTCGAGCTCGTGGCGTGCGCCGACCTGGACGGGCCGCGCGCGGAGGCGCTCGCTGCGCAGCACGGGATCGCAGCGCTCTCGCCTGACGAGCTGATCGGAGGCGATGCGGTCGACATCCTCGTCAACATCAGCCCCGGGATGGCGCACGTCGAGGTGAGCTCCGCCGCGCTCGCAGCCGGCAAGCACGTCTACTCGGAGAAGCCGCTCGCCGTCGACGTGGCCGGGGGCACCCTCATGCTCGAGCGCTCGCGGGCGGCCGGCCTGCGCCTCGGCTGCGCGCCCGACACGTTCCTCGGCAGCCAGCTCCAGACCGCACGGCGCCTGCTCGACGCGGGAGCGATCGGGACGCCGGTCGCGGCACACGCGACGATGATCGGCGGCGGGCACGAAAGCTGGCACCCGAACCCGGCGATCTTCTACACCCCGGCGGGGGGACCGATGCTCGACATGGGCCCCTACTACGTGACGGCGCTGCTCAGCTTCTTCGGCCCAGCCCGCCGCGTCGCGGCCTCGACGAGCGCGCGCCTGCCCGAGCGCGTCGTCGGGAGCGGCCCGTTCGAGGGGCAGAAGATCTCCGTCGAGACGCCCACGCACTACGCGGGCGTCGTCGACTACGCGGGCGGCCCGACCACGACGTTCATCGTCTCCTTCGACATCCCGCACGGTCGCACCGGCATCGAGATCTTCGGGACGGAAGGGTCGCTCGCGATCCCGGATCCGAACGTCTTCGACGCCCCGGTCGTGCGCCGCACCCGCGTCGGCACCGAGCTCCGCGAGGAGACGATGCCGGTCGAGCACGTCACGGGCGCCGGGCGGGGCATCGGCGTCGCCGACCTCGCGGACGCGATCCGCACCAACCGCCCGCACCGCGCCAGCGCGGAGCAGGCCTTGCACGCGCTCGAGACGATGACCGCGTTCCAGCGCTCGTCCGACAGCGGCGCCCACGTCACGCTCGAGACGACGTGCGAGCGTCCCGAGCCTCTCCCCACGGCCACCGAGGAGGTCCTCTTTTGACCGTCGTCTCGCTGCTCACCCCGAGCTTCGTCGCCCGCCAGGCCGGATACGCGCTCTCCGGCGACTGGATGGACGGCGACAGGGCGACGAACGAGCACTACGCCCCGCTCGAGACGTTCGAGGAGCGCTTCGGCGAGCTGCTCGCCCTCACGCGGAGCCTCGGATTCGAGGCGATCGACCTCTGGACGGCGCACCTCGGCCCCGGGTGGGCGACCGACGAGCACCTGGCGATCGCAAGGGCGTTGCTGGAGGAGCACGACCTTACGGTCGTGAGCCTCGCCGGCGGCTTCGGCGGGACCGCGGAGGAGCTCCGTGCGACCTGTCGCGTCGCTCATGGCGTTGGCACCGACCTGCTGGCCGGCAGCCTCCGCCTGCTCACGGCCGACCGCGCCGAGGTGGTCGCGATCCTCCAGGGCGAAGGCATCCGCCTGGGCGTCGAGAACCACCCCGACGAGCTAACGCCGGCGGACCTCCTGCGCAAGATCGACGACGGGGCGGACGGTCAGATCGGCGCGGCGCTGGACACGGGCTGGTGGGTCACGAACGGGTTCGACCCGGTCGTCGCGGTGCACGAGCTCAAGGACTGGCTCTTCCACGTGCACCTCAAAGACGTCTACGCGCCCGAGTTCGAACTCGACCACCGGAACGCAGCGCACGGGGAGGGAGCCGTCCCGCTCGAGGAAACCGTCAGTGCGCTGCTCGAGGTCGGCTACACGGGGCCGATCGGCCTGGAGGACCATTCGTTCGACCGCGATCCGACGCCGACCCTGCCCCGCGGACGCGAGCTGCTCGAAGGCTGGCTACAAGAGCGAGCGTAGGTACGTCATCTGCTCGACCTGGTGGAACGCTCCGCCGCCCTCGTGGTCGTTGTACGGGTAGACCGCCCATCCGCTTCTCGCCCGCGTAGGCGTTGTAGTCCGCGTGAACGGTCGACGGCGGGCAGATCGGGTCCATCAACCCGACAGAGACGAGCGCAGGCGCCCCGCGAACGCGACGCCGTCGAAGTAGGACAGCGTCTCGAAGACCCGCTCGCGCTGGTCGCGGTGCATTTTGAGGTAGCGCGTGAGCTCGCAGTACGGCTCGCTCTCGGCGATCTCGAGCGCCCGCTCGAAGGCGCAGAGGAACGGGACGTCGGACAGGACCGCGGCGACGTCCGGGACGAGCGCCGCGACCGCGAGCGCGATGCCGTCGCCCTGACTGCCGCCGGCGACTGCAACCGTGTCGCATCGACCGCCTCGTGTTCGCGGATCGCCTCGGCTGCGCGCACCGCGTCCACGAACACGCGGCGGTAGTAGTACTCCTGCGGGTCGAGGATGCCGCGCGTCAAGAAACCGGGCTAGCCGGCGAGGAGCCGACCGGGTCGGGCATGTCGCCGGTCGACCAGCCGCTCCCCTGGCCGCGCCCGCGCGTGTCCATGACGAGGTGCGCGTAGCCGGGGAGCGCCCAGAGCACCGCCTCGTGCGCGAGCCCGCGCCCGCTTCCGGAGCCCTGGTACTGGACGACCGCGGGGAGCCGCGTGGCATTCACCTCCGACGGGAGGAGAGGGCGTCAGCTGCTCTCGCTCGTTGCAGTCGAACGCGTTGCATGTCCCGCGAGCGCGTCGAGCTCACACCCGACTACTCGCCCCTCGCCGAGAGCGGTGACAGCCGCTAGTCGTCGTGTAAGCCGCCAGGCGTGAAAGCTGCGGGGCTTTGTGCGAGGCGTCCTCACGCCGTGGCGGCGAGCAGTGCCAGCGCCCGCGCTGAGGAAGTTGCCCGCGCTGCGCTCATGCGACGCGGCGCGAGGAACGAGGGAGACGTGACGTCGATCGTGCCTCCACACACTCCGGCGCAGTGCCGTAGACGAGAACCGTGCATCGGTTCCGCCGTACCGATGCCGTCTCGGACGCCACTCACCTGTCGTACGTGAAAGGATCACCAGATGGTAGAGGCTACTCCGCGGACTGCATCGGACCGATGGAGATGGGTGGTCGCGGTCGCGGCCGGCATCGGCCCGGCCGCTACTACGTTGGCCGCGTCGCGCACCTGATGAACGCGTCCAAGACGATCGGTTCGCTCGTCAAAGCGGATCCGCGATTCGACACATTGATTGCGCCGGATACCGAGCTCGAGGTTCTGGCGAACGGATACGACTGGTCCGAGGGCCCCGTCTGGGTCCCCCGCGAAGGTGGGTTCCTGCTGTGGTCGGACGTCCCCGCCAACACCATCTACAAGTGGGAACCGGGCCACGCAGCCGCGGCGTTCATGAAGCCGTCGGGCTTCACTGGCGTCGGCGAGTACAGCAGCGAGCCCGGCAGCAACGGGCTCACGCTCGATCGCCAGGGCCGACTAATCGCCGCCGAGCACGGCGACCGGCGTATTTCGCGCTTCGACTGGACCGGTGGCAAGCGGACCGTCGCCGACAACTGGCAAGGCAAGCGTTTCAACAGTCCCAACGATGTTGTCGTCAAGTCGAACGGAGACATCTACTTCACCGATCCGATCTACGGCTTGCCGGAAGGCGAGAACGACGCGACGCGCGAGATCGATTTCTCCGGGGTCTACCGCTGGTCGGAGAAGACAGCCGAGGTGGCACTGCTGACCAAAGACCTGTCGCGCCCGAACGGCCTCGCATTCTCGCCAGACGAGAAGTCGCTGTACGTCGCCAACTCCGATCCGGCCAAGGCCATCTGGATGATCTATCCGGTCGAGGCGGACGGCACCATCGGCTCCGGCAAGGTGTTCAAGGACGTCACCAGCATGGTCGGCAAGGAGCATCCCGGCGTTCCCGACGGCCTACGCGTCGATGAGAGAGGAAACGTCTTCGCGACCGGCCCCGGCGGCGTCCACATCTACGCCCCGGACGGCACGCTCCTCGGCCGGGTCGACACCGGCCGGGCGACCGCCAACTGCGCCTTCGGCGGCGATGGCAGCGACCTCTACATCACCGCCGGGACGTACATCGTGCGCATCAGGACCAGGACGAAAGGCGCCGGGCTCTGAGGAGCGAGATGTGGACGTCAACGAGTTGCGGCCCGCCAAGCGCGAGATTTCCAGGACATTGATATGGGCCGTGCTAGGCCCGAACCAGCGACCTTGGGATTAAGAGTCCAGCTAACCAGGGTGCAGCGAACGGCGCGAGGCTGAAAGTGGCTGCATGGCGCTATGTTCCAACCGGACGGGCCGGTCATGGACGATCTTCTTGTCTGGCTCAAGGCACGGCAGCTGGCGCGCCCGCGATCAGCGCTCGGTCAAAGCGGGCGTTGAACCAAAGCGCGATGAACGGCGAGACGCGGCCGGTTTACGTCAGCAGCGCTCAGGCCGCCTAGACCGTAGGGGCGCTGCCGAACACGCGCAGGTAGAGACCGCGCCAGTTAGCGGCGATCTGCCGCTGGGCGTTGCGGAGTGAGATCGCTCCTGAGCAGACCATGTCGTGGAGCTTGTTCTCGAGCTTGTCCTTCACGTGGTAGCCCGGTGCGCGTTCCGGATAGATCGTCCGATGCGGCGCCCGCCGCGCGCGCCGTCCTTGACCGGCGTACCCGCGCTACTATCGCCTAACGCTGCCACGAGAACCGCACGCCGCGGACTCTGGTGTGCCGCTCGCAAGCCGCAGTTCGCCCACACGCACTGAGGAGATCCGACATCATGTACCACAAGCCGACGCGTGTGCGGTTCGGTGCGGCCTATTACCACGAATACCAGCGGGTTGATCGGCTGGAAACAGACCTCGACCTGATGGCGGAAGCTTCGTTCTCGGTGATCAGGGTGGGGGAGTCCGTCTGGTCCACGTGGGAGCCTCAGAACGGGACCTTCAATCTCGAGTGGCTGCTGCCGGTGCTCGACGGCGCGCATGAGCGTCGTATTGGCGTAGTCCTTGGAACGCCGACCTACGCGGTGCCACCGTGGCTCGCCCGGATCTATCCAGAGATCGCGGGAGAGCGAGCCACCGGTCAGCGGATCAGTTGGGGCGCCAGGCAGGAAGTCGACTTCACCCACCCGGCATTCCGCTTCCACGCCGAGCGTGTGGTGCGCGAGATCCTCGCGCGTTACGCAGCACACCCCGGCGTGATTGGCGTTCAGGTCGACAACGAGCCCGGCCACGAGCTGCTGCACAACCATGGTGTATTCCAACGCTTTACCGATTGGCTTCGGGAGCGCTACGGCGATGTCGAGAGCCTGAATCAGGAGTGGGGCCTCGTCTACTGGTCGCACCGATTGTCCACATGGGCGGATCTGTGGACCCCTGACGGAAACGCGCAACCTCAGTACGATCTCGCTTGGCGGCAGTTCCAAGCCGAGCAGACCACCGAGTTCATCGCGTGGCAGGCTGACATCGCCCGCGAGTACGTGTCGGCGGACAAGTTCGTGACTACCTGTATGTCCTACGACACTCGGGCATTCGACGACCGGACGTTGGCCGCGGTCCTCGATGTCGCTGCCGGCAACCCCTACTACATGATGCAAAGCCGCCTCGAGCTACCTGACACTGCTCAAAAGGAGCAGAATTGGGCCACTTCCGGTACGTGGTCGCTGTACCTAAGCGCCGACCGGATGTATTCGTCCAAGCAGGCCCCATTCCTCGTCACGGAGACGGGTGCTCAGTCCATCGGTCACTCGGGGCTCAACCGCCCGGCCTACGACGGCCAGTGGCGGCAGGCAGCGTGGGCTCTCGTATCCCGCGGCGCCGAAATGATCGAGTACTGGCACTGGCACACCTTGCACTTTGGGGCTGAGACCTACTGGGGCGGTGTTCTTCCCCACAGCGGCCGGCCCGGACGGGTGTATCGCGAGATCGCAGAGCTCGGCAGCGAGTTCGAGCGCGCTGGTGACGCGGTCACCGGCCTGGTTCCGGACGCGGACGTGAGCTTCGTCTACTCTGCTCGCAGCCGGTGGGCGCTCCAGGCGCAACCACCGCTTGTAACCGACAACGGTTCGCCCGACCGACGTGCCTACCAGGGTCTTTTCGACCCCCTCTACCGCGGTGCCTTTGATGCCAAGCTGCAGGCGCGCATCGTTCACGCCGAGCATTTGTTCACGCCCGACAGCTCGCCGCAAAGTGCAGCGGTAGAGCATCCCAATCTCGTAGTACCCGGCCTTTACGTCACCCGCGACCGGGACCTCGATTGGCTGCTGGAGTATGCCGAGTCGGGGGGACACTTGATCCTCGGACCGCGAACCGCGTACGCCGATCACGAAGCGCGGGCACGCGCGGAGGTCGTGCCGGCGCGCCTACATGAGGCGGCGGGCGTGTGGTACGACGAATACAGCAACATAGACAACGACATAGCTGTCGTTGCTTGCCCTCAACCGCCCGGCGCGGTGCCAGTTCTGCGTCTTGGCCCGGGAGCAATGGCGACACGCTGGGTGGACGGACTTGTTGCGACTACTGCCACCGTGCTGGTGACCTACGAGGATCGCCACTTCCGCAGATGGCCCGCAATCACGACGCACACCTGCGGCACGGGCCGTATCACCGTCTTCGGTACGGTCCCCAACACAGCTCTTGCGGAGCATCTACTGCGCTGGATCGACATTCCGCGCGAGGCGAACCCGTGGCGGCCCGAATCTCAATCGCTTACGGTCACCTCTGCGACCAACCACCGCGGCGAACGAGTCCACTTCGCTCACAATTGGTCATGGGAGAACGCGACCCTGACGATCCCCGCATCCGCCGTCGACGTGCTGACACAGGAAGAGCTTCCGGTGGGCCATCTTTTGCAACTAAAGCCGTGGGATGTGCGAGTTCTTAGAGAGACGCTGACCGTCACTCTTTGACACCGCCGCCGACGAGCCCACGCACGAGCGCCCGCTGCGAGGCCACGAACACGATCGCGACCGGGATGACGGCGATGACCGTTGCCAGCGCCAGCTCCGGCTTGAAGATGTTCACGGACTGCCCACCACCGCCGACGGCCGGGTTGAACGAGGGCGTCGAGGCGAGCAGGTTGTACAGCCCGACGGTGATCGGCGCCTTGTCCTGGTCCGTGAGGAAGACGTACGGCAGGAAGAAGTTGTTCCAGTCGGATACGAAGCTGAAGAAGAAGACGAGCGCGATGATCGGCTTCGCGAGCGGCATTGCGATCCTCAGGAACGTCTGCAGCTCGGTGGCGCCGTCGACGCGCGCGGCCTCCAGCAGGCCGACTGGAAGCGCGGTCACGTAGTAGATGTAGGCGAGATAGACGCCGAACGGGAAGAACGAGAACGGGAGGATGACCGACCACGAGGTGCCGATCATCTGGATGTTGAAGATCCGATGGACAGCGTTGAGCTCGAGGTAGATCGGCAGCACGAGCGCGGCAGCCGGAATGATCATCGAGATGAGCGTCAGGGAGAGGATGAGCTTGCGGCCGGGGAACTTGCCGAGCGCGAGCCCGTAGCCGGCTGGGATGCCGACGAGGAGCGTGATCGCGCTCGCCACCAGCGAGTAGAAGATGGAGTTCAGGATCCACCGCCGGTAGATGTGGTTGCTGAAGTGGTCGAGGTGGTTCCAGGCGAGCGACACCTGATGGAAGCTCCCGAACGAGAAGGGGTTGTCCGTGATCACCGCGTGATCGGACTTCGTCGGAGTCAGCACGAGCCAGAGGATCGGTGCGATGAAGAAGATCGCGAACGCCGTCAGGATCGCGGCGCGGAAGCTGAGGCCGAGGACGCGGGTCTGCATCAGTCCTCCGTCCTGAAGAGGCCGGTGCGCGTGACGATCAAGACCGCGCCGATGAGCCCGATCGCGAGCAGGTCGACCGAGATGGCTGCGGCGCCGTTGAAGTCGGCTTGGATGCCGAACGCGTACTGGTATGCGAGCTGGTTCGCCGACCACGTCTGCGACACGAGTCCGAAGCTCGCGTGCTGCACCAGCTCGGGCTCGACGAAGAGCTGCGTCCCCAATGCGAACGACAGGATCAGCATGTAGGCGATCCACTTGCGGATCAGCGGCAGCTTCACGCGAAAGGCGATCGCGATCGGGCCTGCTCCGTCAATGCGGGCGGCCTCCTCGAGCTCGTGCGGGATCGTGTTCAGCGCGCCGTACATGACGACGATCCAGGCGCCCGCGCCGGTCCAGAAAGCGATCATCGCGAAGATGTATGGGAGGTTCCCCGGAGCGATCGACTGGGCGAAGCTGTGCGCTCCGAGTCCGTGCTGCAGGATGAACTTGCCGGGGCTGACGCTCGGATCGAGCATGAACAGCCAGATGACCACGGCGGCGGCGCCGGCCAGCGCACCGGGGATGTAGAACAGGAAGCGGAACGTCGCCGAGACCCGGTTCGCGCGCCCGTGGAGGAGCAGCGCGAGACCGACGACGAAGACCATCAGCGCGACGAGCCAGACCGTCGTGTAGACGAGGACGTGCCGGAACGCATCGGCGAAGCGAAAGTCGTGGAACGTTCGCACGAAGTTGTGGTAGCCCGCCCAGCTTCCGTTCCCGTGTGTGAGGGCGAGGTCGAGTGCGTAGATCGTCGGGGCGATGCCGAAGACGATCAGGAACGGCAGGTAGGGCAGGACGAAGACGAGCCCCCGCCACGAGCGGCGGGGGCCACGCCTAAGCGTGGCCCCCGCGATGTCCGAGCTGATTGCCGAAGAGCCCACTGGTTACTTGTTGACGACCTTGTAGCCAGCGGCCTTCGCTTGGTTCGTGAGGTCCTTTTGGAGCGCCGGCAGCAGCGAGGTCAGCGATTGGCCCTGGGCCAGCTTCGCCACGACCTGGTTCGACCAGCTGGGCTGATCCGGATAGGTGACCATGCTCCAGCCCTTCCAGATCAGGGGCGCGGCCGCCTTCTGCGCCGCGGCCGGAGGAGCGGCGAACCACTTGTCCTGATTCAGCTTGTAGAGCTGGAAGTTCGCGGCGGGCGTGTACCCCGGGTAGTTCTGGGCGGCGTTCCGCCCCTCGTTCGTCGTCGTGGCCCACTGCACGAAGTCGACTGCTGCGTCCATGTTCTTCGTGTGCTGGGAGACGACCCAAGGACCGCCACCGACCTGACCGGTCGTGAGCGGATCCTTGTTCCAGCGCAGCGGCAGGGCGTCCGTGATCTCGCCGGCCGGGATCCCGAGCGACGCCAAGAACGAGTTCTTGCCCCCGGCTACGTACCAGGTCGGGCCCGGCATCATCAGGATCTTGTCGTCGGCGCCACCGTACTTCTTCGCGAACTCAGCCGCGAAGACCGTGCCGTTCCCGACAACGCCGCTCTTGATCAGCGGATCGAGCAGCTTCGCCATCTCCGTGCAGTGCACGTCGCTCGCGTTGATCTTGACGGTCTGCGGGCCGACGACCTGCTCGATCGGGCACTTGTTGGCCCACAGGTACAGCCAGTGACCGTACGAGTCACCAACGGTGCCGATGATGTAGCCGGGATGCTCCTTGGCGACCTTCTTGCCGATCGCGGCCCACTGCTGCCACGTCTTCGGAACCGTGTAGCCGAACTGGTTCATCAGCTTCTGGTTGACGTACAGGACCTCCTGCGCCAGGTTGTCCTGCAGACAGACCAGATGGCCGTTGACCGTGCACTGCGCGAGCGACGGCTTCGGCCAGCCCGCGATGAGCTCCTTCGGGAAGACCTTGTTCAGGTCAGTTGCGAAGTTGAACGGTGCCTGGCCCATCCAGACCGGGTCGTTCGCCTGCTCGGTGAAGATGACGTCCGGCCAGCCCGAGCCGGTGCGGTTCCAGAGCTGGATCTTCGTCTGCAGACCCGTCGCGCCGTTGCCGTCACCGTCGTAGATGACCTTCTTCACCTTCACGTTCGGGTGCGACTTGATGTACGCATCCGTGACAGGCTCGCGGGCTGCGTCGACCCAGACCTCGATCGAGCCCGACGCGTCGCTCGCGGCCGTACCGCTTTTCGGCGCGGCGCCACTCGTGGCCGAGACCACGAGCGCGATCGCAAGCGCCACTAGGGCCGCCCCGAGTGGCAGCCATCGACGATTGAGCTTCATTCCTCCTCCTCGTTTGTCTTGTTTGTGATGTTGGGTAGTGGTCAGCTGATGGAGGTCGCACGATGCTCGGCGACGAAATGCGGCAAGGCGATGCCTGGCTCCGTCGGCGCCTGGACGTGGCCGTCCGGGCCGACCCGCGGTTCGCGGGTTACAGGGTTAGACGTCACGAGTGACTCGTAGTACGTGCAGTTCGGGATCGCCATGCAGAGTTGGACGGCGGTCTCGGTCGGGCCGTGCACCTCGGCGCGCAGCCGGAACGAGTCGGCCAGATGGGCGATCCGCATCGCGCCGGTCATCCCGCCGCGGTGGTTCGCGCTCGTCCTGACGTAGGTGGCGCAACCAGAGGCGATGAAGTCGGCGGTGTTGAGGTGGCTACCGTCCGAGGTCTCGCCGACGAGGAGCGGGACGTCGACGCGCTCGGCAAGCCACTTGTACGCGGTGACGCTGAACTCGTGGATCGGCTCCTCGTACCAGCGGTAATTCGCCTCCGAGAGGGCATGCCCGACGTAGATCGCGTCGGGGAGGTCGAAGCCGGCCGAGCCGTCGTACATCAGGTCGACGTCTGGCCCGACGTGGTCGCGCAGCCGCTGGCAGAGTTCGGCGTCGGCGCGCGCGTCGCCCCACGCGTGAAGCTTGATCGCGGGATAGCCGAGCTCGAGGCACTGGTCGGCGACATCGAGGAACTCCTCGATCGTGGCGAACGTCGTCGTGGACGCGCAAGCGGGGATCTCATCGCGATAGGTGCCGAGCAGCCGGTGAACGGGGACACCGAGGACGCGGCCCTCGAGGTCCCAGAGAGCGACGTCGACGACACCCAAGAGCCAGATCGGGAACTCCTCCGTACGGTCGAGCTCCCAGAGCCGGTGCCAGAGCCACTCCCGTCGCTCGGCTCGCTCGCCGACGAGCTCGTCTCGGAGTACGCGGTCCACGATGTCGGCGAGCATCGCTCCGCTCCACTCGTGGTAGGCCTCGCCGACTGCGCCATCGTCCGTCGTGATGCGGAGGACGGCGGTTGTGCGAGGACCGTGTGAGCCGCGAAGTCCATGCCGCCAAGCGAACGCAGGCGTAACGGCCGGGAGCGTGATCAGGTCGACATCGACCGAGGCGATTCGCATCCCCGCAATCATCATACGAATGATGAGCAGATGTCAAGCAGCACATCCTCATCCCCTCGGCCGGGCCGTCGCAAAGGCGACTCCCAACCGCCCGGAGGCAGGCTCCTACGTGAAGCGGCGGTGTCGGCGCTCAGTCCACGCAGACCACGACTCGCGTGGTTGCACCGTCGTGCCGCGCCCCTGCTCGATGCGGACGAGCGAGCGCTCCTCCAGGAGCTTCAGTGCCTCGCGGACGACCGTCAGGCTGAAGCCGAACTCCTTGCAGAGCGCCGGCTCGGTCGGGAGCACCGTGCCCGGCGGGAAGTCCCCGCGCACGATCCGAGTGGTGAGGCCGTCGAGGACGAAGCTCGCGAACCGCGCGGGCCGCCCGGAGACCGCGCCGTCCACGGTTGGGATGCGGAGCGTGCGAGTGCGCCTGCTCCTGCGCATGGAAACACCATATGAGTCGGCCGCGCCTAGCGCCTCCTCCTCTCCGGACGTGGACACGCTACGGCCGCCCCGGCGCGTCGTCTCGCAGGAGACGCGCCTCCTTGAGGTCCGTCCAGAGTGCCCCTGGCACCGGCCTCGCGGCAGTCGTAAACGGGCACCGGCGGCCGGCACCGGCTGCGCGAGCAGCCCGCTGTTGAAGATGCCGGCCGCGACGACGCCGATTCCGCGCTCCGCGCAGAGGGGGAGCAGCTCGTCGAGCGCCGGCTGCTCGAGGAGTGCGTGACACAGGACGCTATTCGCTGGCACCCTCGATCACTTGACTGCCGGACGTATGATGTTTGCAATGAACGCTCCAGGACGTGATGCAGCGCGCACCGTGATCGCGGCCGACGGCACGCAGTACCGGCGGCCGGGCCGGCTGGCCGAGGTGGTCGTCAATGACCTCGCGCGTCAGATCGTCGGCGGCCAACACGCCGAGAACGACGTCCTCCCTAACGAGCCGGCGCTCTGCGAGCAGTTCGGGATGAGCCGCACGGTGGTGCGCGAGGCGCTGAAGATGCTCGAGGAGAGGGGGCTCGTCCGCGTCGAGCAGGGGCGCGGCACGACCGTCCAGCCGCGGAACTCATGGAACTTGCTCGACCCGGTGATCCTCGATCTCGCGCTGCAATACGACGACGACATGTCGCTCCTCGACGATCTCATCAGCGTGCGCCGGGTGCTCGAACAGGAGATGACGCGAGCGGCCACGCCGCGCCTCACCGATGACGAACTCGCCTCGCTGGCCGCGAACATCGAGCAGATGGAAGCCTCGTGCGACGATTACGAGCGCTTCCGCGCGTTCGACCTCGGGTTCCACAGCATCATCATGGAAGCCTCGGAGAACCGCGTGGGCCTTACGATCGTCCGGGCAATTCACCGCTACGGCGGGGTCAGGCCGCAAATCTCGTCGGCGGCTGCGACGCGCGCCTCGCTCGAGCGCACGACGAGCGAGCATCGCGCGATCTACGAGGCGCTTCGCGTCCGCGATCCCGATCTTGCCGGCGAGCTGACCGCCCTTCACATCGAGTCTGCATGGGCCGAACGGAGGGTTTCGAAGACGTGACCTTGACATCGGGTGATCATTCGTATGATGATTGCCAGCGATGTGCATCGCCTCTGTCGACGTTGACCTCGTGAACCTCCCCGCCGTTTCGCCGCCGTTCGCGTGGCGATCGTGTTCCTCGTGTCGCAGCGTCAGCTCGTAGCCGGCCTTACTCGCGGAGCAGTGAAGGAGTGATCAGTGGCTAGCGTCGTCTTTGACAGTGTCTCCAAGGTCTACGGTGACGGAACGCTCGCAGTCAACCGGCTCGATCTCGAAGTCGCCGACGGGGAGTTCGTCGTATTGGTCGGGCCCTCTGGATGCGGCAAGACGACCGCGCTCCGGATGGTCGCCGGGTTGGAGGAGATCAGCGAAGGGCTCGTGCGCATCGGCGATCGAACTGTCAACGATCTGTCGCCCAAGGACCGCGACATCGCGATGGTCTTTCAGAATTACGCGCTCTACCCGCACCTGACCGTTCGCGACAACATCGCGTTTCCGCTCAAGATCAAGAAGCTGCCGAAGAAAGAGATCGAAGCTCGAGTCGCCGAAGCGGCTCGGATCCTCGACCTGGAGCCGTATCTCAACCGCAAGCCGCGCGCACTTTCCGGCGGCCAGCGACAGCGCGTGGCGATGGGCCGCGCGATTGTCAGGCAGCCGGCCGTCTTCCTGATGGACGAACCCCTGTCGAACCTCGACGCCAAGCTGCGTGTTCAGATGCGGGCCGACATCAAGAAGATCCAGCGCGATCTCGCAGCCACGACGATCTATGTCACGCACGACCAGATCGAGGCGATGACGATGGGAGATCGTGTTGCCGTGATGCGCAAGGCCGAGCTGCAGCAAGCGGCGCCGCCACAAGAACTCTATGACCACCCGGTCAACATGTTCGTCGGCGGCTTCATCGGTAGTCCGGCGATGAACATGCTCGAGGCGCGAATCGAGCGGCACGACGGTGGACTGGTCGTGGTGTTCGGCTCGACGACGGTTGCTCTCGACGACGAAAAGGTCGGGCGGCACGGTGGGCTTGCGTCGTTTGCCGGCCGCGACATCGTCCTCGGAATCCGGCCGGAGGACCTCGAGGACGCTGCTCTCGCCGATCGCAACCGACCGCTTCTCGCGGGACGAGTGACGTTGCGTGAGGCGCTCGGGTCAGAGGTGCTCGTGCACTTCACGATCGACGCGCGGCAGGCTATGACCGACGAGATGCGCGAGCTGGCCGAGGACGTCGGCGACGATCGCGGGGCCAGCCAGATCGCGGCCCGAACACCGACGACCTCTGCCGCGCTCGTCGGACGTTTCAGTCCTCGTACGAGCGTGGTCGAAGGAGACACCGTCGAGGTGTCAGTGGATCAACGAGCGCTGCACTTCTTCGACCCGAGCACCGGCGCGGCCATCTACGACTAGAGGGATTCACCGGAGGCTTGCGGGCCTCCGATGAGGCACCGTCAGCCCTTTAGTCCTTGGTTGCCCCGCCGAAGAGCCCGCGCTCGAGCGCCCGTTGCGAGGCGATGAACACGATCGCGACGGGGGCCGCCGCGACCATCGTCGCGAGCGCCACCGCGGATCGAGTCGACCCGAAGATGTCGGAGAGCCCCACCTGGATCGGAAGCTGCCGCTCGTCAGACAGGAACACGTAGGGCAGGAAGAAGTTGTTCCAGTTCGCGACGAAGCTGAAGAAGAAGACGAGCGCGACGATCGGTTTCGCGAGCGGCAGCGCAACCCGCAGGAACGTCTGCAGCTCACCGCAGCCATCCACGCGCGCCGCATCCAGCAGCCCGGGGGGAACCGCATTCGCGTAGTAGATGTAAGCGAGATAGACCCCGAACGGGAAGAACGCGAACGGCAGGATGACCGAGAAGACGCTTCCGATCAGGTGCACGCTGTTCAGCTCGAGGAAGATCGGCAGGACGAGCGTGGCAGGGGGCATGATCATGACGACCAGCGTCAGTTTCAGGATCAGCCGACGACCCGGGAACCGGCCGAAGGCGAGCCCGTAGCCGGCAGGAATCGCGGTCGCGAGGGTGATCGCCGTCGCGCTGAGCGAGTAGAGCAGAGAGTTCCCAATCCAGCGGCGGTAGAGGTGATCCTGGAAGCCGTCCACCTGCTGCCAGGCTTCCCAGATGTGATGGAAGCTGCCGAACGCGAACGGGTTGCGGGTGACGAGCTCGTAGTCGGTCTTCGTCGGGGCAAGCACGAGCCAGGCGAGGGGGACGACGAAGAACACGGCGAACCCGAACAACACAGCCGCACGGAGCGCGAGCATGACTCGGCGCCGGGCGCGGTCGGTGTGAGTGAGCGCTGAATTCATTCGATCGATTGCAGTGCGGGCACGATCCCGCGCGACATGAGCCATTCATTTCGTCTCGCAGGAGGAACGAGGACCCCGGGAGTGGACCCAAGAGTACGCCCTTGGGGGTCGTGGCGGGCACGGTCGCCCCGGGGCACGTGGAACGCTGCCGGCCGCCGCCCGTCAGGGCTCCGGGCGGGACGAAACGACACGACAACTGCGGTGGGCGAGGCGCTCGTTTTTCCGGGGGTGCGGGGCGGATGATCCACATTCCTAGAGTGACTCGCCCCCGACAACCGGCAATCGCGTTCCGCACGAGCCCACAGGAGCCACTTTGTAGGGGGAAGATCACCACGGATGATTGTCCGAAGCTGAGGCATAGAGGCGACATATCGCCCGCCTGATCCAAACCGCTCTCGCGCGACGTCCGGTGACGTTCGTCGTCCCGGCCTTTCACGCCGGAGGTCGCGCGGCTATAGGGTCGCCGGATGGAGCGCACCTCGAGGTTTGTGTTGGTTCATGGAGCGTGGGGTGGAGCCCACACGTGGCGGAAGGTGAGGCCGCTGCTTTGGCAGGCGGGCCATGAGGTATTCACGCCGAGTCTCACCGGGATCGGCGAGCGCGTTCATCTGACGGGTCCTCATGTCGACCTCTCAGTTCACATCGAAGACGTCGTGAACGCGGTGCTCTATGAGGATGCGACGGAGATCGTTCTCGTTGGGTTCTCCTACGGCGGCATGGTGGTGACCGGAGCGCTTGCGCATATCGCCGATCGTGTCCGCGAGCTCGTGTACCTCGATGCGTTCGTGCCCGCCGACGGGGAGGCGTTGGTCGATCTCACCGGCGCTTCGGGGCGAGGCGGTCAACGGCAGACGCTGAACCTCGGCGACGCGTGGCTGGTGCCTCCGCGGGATCGCACGTACGACGATCCTTCCGAGGCGGCGTTCGCGGAGCCGCGACGCACACCACAACCGGCGCGGACTTTCACCGAGCAGGTGCACCTGCCCATGCCGCTCGAGAGCTACCCGTTCGGACGCACGTACATCAAAGCGCTCGGTGACCCCCGCAGCCCGGGTGGCCCGGACGCATTTTGGGAAGCAGCAGATCGATACCGCGACAACGCCGCCTGGCGCTACCTCGAACACCCAAGCAACCACATGATCCCGCAGAACGACCCCGCCGGCCTCGCCGAAATCCTGCTCGCCCTCGCCAAACCCTGAAACCGCGACAACGTCAACCCGAGCACCTTGGGGCACTGTGGTGGTTTGGCCCTGCCGCTTGCCGCCGCCGAGTGCCCAAAGACCGCTGCGCTTGGAAACCGGCTTTCGCCCGTTGCGCCTAGACACAACGGGCAAGCCCCCGGCAAGAATCGAACTTGCGCACGCGGTTTAGGAAACGCCGTGGGGAGCGTAGTAGCAGCGTCGTAGCAGCGTACGAAAACGGTACGTTTGCGAGTACGCTGCTCTTGTCTAAAGTCGACCAAATCGTCTTGGGGGACCTATACGTCTGACAGACAGGGGCTCGGCGCAGGGTCACCGGGCGGTGACGGCGACCTTGTAGGTCGCGTCGCGCGTGCCCTTCCCAAGCGTGACCGCAAGGAAGACGGTCTTTGCGGCGCCAGGGTTGAGGTAGGTGACCGTCTCGTTGGTGCCCTTCGTGACACCCCGCGCCAGCCGGTCCTTGCCGGGGCTCGGCTCGGTGACCGTGGAGGTGCTGCTGGCCCACAACGTCAGGTCGGTGGAGGATGCGGTCGCGGTCTTCGCGGTGATCCGGCCCTTCGCCGGGACGTAGACCGGATAGAGGTCACGCGGGTCCTCGAAGATCGTGAGCCGCGCCGTCAAGGTCGCCGACGGCTTGGCGCGGGTCGTCAGCGAGGGGATGCTGTTGTAGTACATACCGCCGGGCCGCACATACTCGATGTCGTCGTTGGGCTCGAACGGATCGCGGACAGGGGCCGCGTAGGCGAGCGCGGCCCGGATGTTGAGCAGTCCGTAGCCGCTCGCATCGTCACGTCCCGGTGCGCCGATGTCCGCCGCGGAACGGCGCATCACCTCGAACAGCTGGCTCGCGTCGAGATCGGGACGCACCGTCCACACCCAGTCGGCGGCACCCGACACGAGCGGCGACGAGAAGCTCGTGCCGTCCTCCTGCTGCCAGCTCGCATCGAGTGCTGAGGCGACCATCATGTCCTGCCCCGGTGCCGCGAGGTCGACGAAGCGAGACTGGCTCGAGAAGAACGGGACCTGGTTCTGCTCGTCGGTCGCGGCGACGGTGAGCACGTGCGGGAGGCTGGCTGGATAGGTGAGCGGGTTCCCGGCATCGCCGTCGTTCCCGGCTGCAGCGACGATGAGCAAGCCCTTGCTGATCGCCGTCGCGATCGCCTGCTGGATCACGACCTCGAAGCTGTTCCCGCCGAGGCTCAGGTTGATCACTCCCGGGCCGCCGGCAGCGGCGGCGAGCACGCCCTTCACGATCTCGCTCGTGTCGAGCTGCGTACCGGCGCCAATCGCGGAATCCCAGCTCTGCACCAGCGCCTGCGGGTAGACGCCGACGATGCCGACGCCGTTCTCGGGCGCCCCAATCAGCGAAGCGACAGCGGTGCCATGGATACCGCCGAACGGCTGAGGCTCCTGCGCGTTCAGCATCACGAGATCGGGCCAGCCAACGAACTCGGGGTGGGCCACGTCGACCCCGGAGTCGATGATCGTTACCGGCTTGCCGGTCGCGGGCGGCGTCAGGTCGGCGACGCCGATCGCAGCGCGCCACCACTCCGACGGAACGAGCGGGTCGGTGAAATCGGTCACGCTGAGGATCCCTGCGGGCCTGTCGGGCGCGGTGAGCCGCAGCGCCTTGCACGCCCTGATCCGGGGCAGCACCTGCGACGCCGAGCGCGAATCGAGGGAGTAGAGGCGGAGCGTGGCCGAGACCATGGTCGCCCCTGCCTTGTGCAGGACGCCGACTGCGTCACAGGCGGAAGTGGGCCGGAGTTCGACGAGCACCCGGGCGTCCCTCGCCGACGCCGAGGGAGAGTGGATCAGGAAGGCACCGACAACCGCGGCCGTGACGGCGACGCATCCCACACCGAGGGCGCCGAACGACCTCCGCCGGCTCACACCGTTCCGATGCTCGAAAGAGGATTCAGGGCCGTTGCCAGCGCCTTGTCCAAACCACGCGATAGCGCCGACACCGCGATCACGAGCGCGACACCCACCGTCAACCCCAACACCGCCAAAATCGTCCGGCACTTCCGCACCGAACGAACTCACTCGGCAAGTACCCCAGGAAGAACATTCGGTGCCGATTGACGCAGCCACCACCTGTGCGCCAACTGAGAATCTGTCCGCGTGCCGTGGGTTAGGAAACGCCGTGAGCAGTGTATTAGCAGCGTACGAAAAGTGTACGTTGAGAGTACGCTGGGTGTTGCCTAAAGACATTACCTACTCGAGGGACGGGAAAATAGTCCGTGGGCGAGCCTACACCTTCCTCCATTCGGTCGTTCGCGTTTCCGCGTTGTACTCGACTTCCCAGAGTTTCCCGTCCGTGTCGGTGAATCTTGCCCAGTAGCTGAAGCCGTCAGCTCCGACGCTCTCGTGGATGTCGGCCAGCCTCTCCGGGATTGAGCCGACGTTCTCCACCCATGAGGTCTCACCGGCGCCAACTAGCTGGGCTTGGTACGCCGAGAACTGGAGCTCCTCGCCTGTTTTGTTGCGGACGCCGGTGGTCACTTCACGGATCGACGTCGAACCGTTGTTCTCGATCGGTTAGCGGGGCTCGACGCGAATCAGCCTACGCTTTGTCTCTCCCGGGTCCATGCCGACCTGATGCGCGAGCCGGGATGTCCGAGCATCACGTCCGGGAGGCCCTGCTTAGGCCGTTCCGGAGGCTCGGGTTTGCTGCGCGGCGGCGGCTCGTCGAGAGCGATACCCGCTAGCTGAGCTTTCGTCCGCAGATTCGGGTCTGTCGTGACGAAGACGATCGACGCGCTTGGTTCGCGAACGCCCTTTCATAGGAGCCTCTTAGGCCTCTCACAGCCGGTTCTCAGCGCGCACGGGTTCGATCAGCTCGTGACGGTTTCTTCGATCGGGCCCGGTCGCGTCTCGTGCCGAGCCGGGCGGCCGTGATGGCGCGGATCTTGGTTGTCGACGACGAGCGCGCGGCGAGGGATGCTCTTCGACGGGCGCTGCGGTTGGAAGGCTATGAGGTTGAGCTTGCCTCGGACGGTGAGGAGGCGCTGGCTCTTCACCGACAGCAGGAGCCCGATTTGATCTTGCTCGACGTGTTGATGCCGAGACTCGACGGTTTGGACACGTGTCGACGGCTGCGGGCGAGCGGAGACACGACACCGGTGTTGATTCTGACGGCGCGGGTCGAGGTCGAGGATCGCGTCGAGGGATTGGATGCTGGGGCGGATGACTATCTGACGAAGCCGTTTGCTCTGGACGAGCTTCTGGCGCGGGTGCGCGCTTTGCTGCGCCGGCGAAGTGATCCGGATCGCCGCGAGGTACTGCGGTACGGCGACGTCACGTTGGATACGGGGACGTTCGAGGTGTTTCGGGGCGAGCGGCGTCTCGAGCTGACGCGGATGGAGTTCCAGTTGCTCGAACTGTTCCTGCGCTATCCGCGGAGGGCGCTGACGCGGTCGGTGATCTTCGAGCGGGTTTGGGGCTTCGATTTCGGCGCGAGTTCGAACGCCCTCGATGTCTATATTGGTTATCTGCGCCGCAAGCTCGAGGCTGATGGCGAGGCGCGGTTGATCCAGACAATCCGCGGAGTCGGCTATGCGATGAGGGAGGCGTGAGTCTTCGCGGCCGACTGACGCTGTCGGCGGCCGGTGCTGTCGCGCTTGCCGTGCTCATTGCGTCGGTGGGCGTCTACTTCGTCGTGCGCGCTCAGCTGCGCAGTGAGGTTGATGCGAGCTTGCGGCAGCGGGTTGCGCTGATCCAGAGGCTGCCGGCTGATTTCAAGCTGCCGAACGCGCCCTCACTGCCGAAGGGGGTGCCGCGGCTGCCGTCTGTTCCGCCGGCGTCTCTCGGCGGCCCGAGCGGCTACTTGCAGCTTGTCAGCACGTCGGGGAGGGCGACGCGCCCTGGTGGCGGCTCGGTGGAGGTGCCGGTGACAACGCGGACGCTCGCGGTCGCACGTGGCGACGCCGACACGTTCATGTACGACACAACGATCGCTGACACGCATGTCCGGGTGCTGACGGCTCCGTTGCGCAAAGGTGTTGCGTTGCAGCTCGTGCGCCCGCTGGACGAGGTCGATGCCGTGTTGAGCCGGCTGCGCTGGATTCTGCTGGCGGTGATGGTTGGCGGGGTCGCGGTCGCGGCGGCGCTCGGCGCGGCCGTCAGCCGCACGGCCCTGCGCCCGGTGAAGCGGCTGACTGAGACGGCCGAGTCGGTGAGCACGACTCTCGATCTCTCTGAGCGGATCGAGGAGACCGGCCGGGACGAGATCGGCCGGTTGGGGGCGAGTTTCAACCGGATGCTTCAGGCGCTTGAAGGATCGGTGAGCGCGCAGCGGCAGCTGGTTGCGGATGCCTCGCACGAGCTGCGGACGCCGCTGACAAGTCTCCGAGTGAACGTCGAGACGCTGCTGCGTGGCGACGCGCTGGCTGCCGAGGAGCGGGCGCGTCTCGGCGACGACGTCGTCGAGCAACTCGGTGAGATGACGATTCTGATCGACGAGGTGGTCGAGGTGGCGCGAGGCGACACGCAGCCTCTGCGACTTGAGAGCGTTGAGCTCGACGAGGTCGTGAGCGAGGTCGTGCAACGGCGTCGCCGTGACAGTCCTGCGACTGAGATCGTGGTGACGATAGCGCCGGTGGTTGTCGAGGGAGATCGGGCGCGGATCGAGCGGGCGGTCGCGAATCTCGTCGACAACGCTTGCAAGTGGAGCCCGCAGGGCGGGACCGTGGAGGTGCAGTTCGACGCGGACGGGCGTCTCTTCGTTCGTGACGAAGGCCCTGGTTTCGACGAGGTCGACCTGCCTCACGTGTTCGAACGCTTCTATCGCTCCGCGGATGCCCGAAGTCTTCCCGGTTCGGGGCTCGGCCTTGCGATCGTCCAGCAGGTCGCAGAGACGCATCACGGCCAGGTGACCGCTGCCAACAGGCCCCGCGGCGGAGCGGTGGTCTGCCTGGCGCTGCCCTTAGAGACTTCTTAGCTGCCTCACAACGGAAGTTCAGCGAGCGCTGCTTCGATCCGCACATGACTCCGACTCCAAGTAGGTTCCGACTCACGCTGGCGATCGCCGCAGCCGTCATTGCGGCTCTTGCCCTCGTGGCGGCCGGCTGCGGCGGCAGCGGCTCATCCTCAGACGCGTCTGGCACGACCACGACGAGCACGACCGCTGACACCGTCTTCGACCGGCTCGAATTCGGCCTTCGCCGACTGTTTGAAAAAGAATGGCGTCGAGGGCTTCGACCCTGGCAGCAGTCCGCAGGGTGGCCCGCCGCAGAACGTGGACCCGACTGCGTTGCAGAAGGCGATGCAGGCATGCGGGAGCCTCAGGCCGCAGGGCCAGGGCTTTGGCGGGCCGGGTCAGAACGGCCAGTCGAGCGCCCAGTTCGCAGAGCTTCAGTCGTGCTTGAAGAAGCACGGCATCGAGAACTTCTCGCCGGGCTCCGCGCAGAGCGACGCCGATCGGCAGAAGCTGCAGGATGCGATGCAGGCCTGCGGCGGTCCTGGTCTGGGCGTCGGGCCGCCCGGGGCGACAAATGGCGGGGCGGGCGGCGGCGGGTCGTTCGCTGCGTTCTCGCGTTGTATGAGCAACCGCGGCATCGTTCTGCCGGGCGCGGGCTCGGGAACCCCGACCGACACGACATCCGCGAAGTACAAGGTGGCGCAGAAGGCCTGCCGGTCGCTTCTCAATGGGAGTGACCAGTGAGCGGCAGCGAGAGCCGGGGTCGGCTCTGGTTCAACCTGATGCTCGTGGTTGTCGTTGCGGCCGGAGCGGTCGGTGCGTACTTCCTGATCGGCTCGAACACGTCGGCTGCGTCGGCGTCGACCCGCACGACCAGCGCGAGCAAGGGAGTGGTGCTTTCAACCGTCTCTGCCTCGGGAAATGTGAAGGCATCCGAACAGCTGAACGTCAACTTCCAGAACGCCGGCGTCCTGACGTCGATCACGGTGCAGGGCGGACAGAGGGTGACCCGCGGCCAGATTCTTGCAACCCAGGACTCGGCGAACGCAGAGAACCAGGTGAAGACCGCGCAGGCGAACCTCGCCTCCGCGCAGGCCCGGCTCGCACAGCTCGAGGCGGGGCTGACACCCCAGGAACAGCAACAGAACCAGGTTGCAGTCCAGCAGGCGTCGCAGCAGGTCGCCTCCGCGAAGAAGGCTCTCGCATCGACCAGCTCCGTCGCCAAGCAGGACACTGGCGGAGCCACTCTCACGCTTCAGCAGGCCAAGCAGCAGCAGAAGGCCGATGCGGCTCAGCTTGCCGCCGACCAGAAGAAGCTCTCCGCCGCAAACGCCTCGGTCGCAAGCGCGCAGAGGGCCTATGACGCTGCCGCTGCCGTAACAGCGAGCAACAAGACGGCGCTGGCGACCGCACAGGCCGCTCAGCAGGCCGCGCAGCTGAAGCAGACCGACGACAACGGCGCGGCCCAGATCCACCAGCAACAGCTTCAGCAGAACCAGACTGCGCTGTCGAACGCGAACAGCGCCCTGCAGACGGCGAAGCAGAACGAGTCGAGCGCCTGCACACCCGATCCGACGAGCACCGCCTGCGCAAACGCGAGGTCGGCAACGATCTCGGCGCAAGCCGCCGCCGACACGGCACAGACGAACGTCACCGCCGGTCAGGCTCAGGCGATCGCCGACCAGCAGACCGCGAACGACGACGCGAAGGCCGTTGCTGCCGCGAACATCGCCGTGACCAACGCGCAGAGCGCCTACACCGACAGCTCGAGTGCGGAGCAGACCGCAAAGTCGACGCTGCAAACGGCGCAGAACACTCAGGACTCGCTCGAGACCGCGGTTACGAACGACAAGACCAAGGTGGCGTCGGACGCGAAGCAGGTCGCGAGCGCGCAGCAGAGTCTCGCCTCGACGAGCTCACGCAATGCGCAATCCAAGGCCAACGCCCAGCAGTCCCTCACGACAGCGCGACTCAACAGGCAGTCAACCGTCGCAGCGAACGCCGTGAAGGGCAAGCCGGCCTCCCAGAGCGACCTCGCAGCCGCCGAGGCGAACGTCGCGACCGCCGAGGCAGCGCTCGCGACTGCCGAGCTTTCGCTCGAGCAGACGACGCTGCAGGCACCCGCCAACGGGACGATCGCCTCGATCGGCGCCTCCGTGGGCGAGACCGTCAGCGGCGGCGGAACAACGGCGTCCAGCTCCTCCAGCTCCTCCTCTACTGGAGCAGCTGCGACGCCGCTGTTCACGCTCGTCGACCTCGCCCAGCTCGAGGTCGTGGCCGGCTTCAGCGAGATCGACGCCGCCAAGATCCGGCCTGGACAGACCGCGACCGTCACAGTGGACGCACTTCCGAACGAGAAGTTCGCCGCCCACGTCCTCTCGGTCGACACCCTCTCGACCGTCACCAGCAACGTGGTCACCTACAACGTGACCTTCGTGGTGGACAACCCGTCCGCGAAGGTGAAGCCGGGCATGAGCGCGGACGTCGACGTGATAATCGCCCAGGCCGACAACGTCCTCAACCTGACGAGCTCGGCAGTACGGACGACCGCGGGCCGCTCGACAGTGACCGTGCGGCGAAACGGTGAGGACGCCACAGTCTCCGTTGTCACGGGTCTCAAAGGCGACAGCACCACCGAGATCGTGAGCGGCCTGAGCACGACCGATCAGATCGTGCTTCCGGTGACCGTCGGAACCGGATCAACGTCACAAACCGGCTTCCCGGCAGGCGGGCCGCCTGGCGGCTTTGGTGGGGGCTTCGGCGGCGGAGGCTTAGGCGGATGAACAGACCGAAGCCGATCATCGCGGCTGAGCGGATGACGAAGAGCTACTCGCTAGGGCCTACGGCCGTGCACGCTCTGCGCGGCGTCACCTTCACGATCGAGCGCGGCGACTTCGTCGCGATCGTCGGCGCATCCGGTAGCGGCAAGAGCACCCTGATGAACATCGTCGGCTGCCTCGACGTGCCGACCCGCGGGCGCTACCTCCTCGACGGGATCGACGTGCGCGGCCTCGACGACTACCAGCTGGCAATCGTGCGCAACCGCAAGATCGGGTTCGTCTTCCAGAGCTTCAACCTGATCCCACGCACCAGCGCCCTGCAGAACGTCGAACTGCCCCTCGTCTACGCCCGCGTCGCACCCAAAGAACGACGACAACGATCGCTAGAGGCGCTCGAGCTCGTCGGCCTATCCGACCGCGCCTCGCACTACCCCTCCGAGCTGTCTGGCGGCCAGCAACAGCGCGTCGCAGTCGCTCGCGCGCTCGTCACCGACCCAGCGATCATCCTGGCCGACGAACCGACAGGAAACCTCGACACCCACTCCTCGGCCGAGATCCTGCAAGTGCTCTGCCGACTGAACGTGGCAGGCCGCACCGTGATCATGATCACGCACGAGCGCGATGTGGCATCAGCCGCAAAGAGGCTGATCACGCTGCGAGACGGCCAGATCCTCGACGACCAGCGCTCCGCTCCGGTGATCGGACCACCGCCAGGCTTCATCCCCGCCGACCTGACATGCAAGGCGGCGACCGCGTGATCAGGCGCGAAGGAATCATGATCGCACTGCGCGGCATCGCCGCGAACCGGATGCGATCCGCCCTCACCGTGCTCGGAATCACGATCGGCGTCGCCGCCGTCATCGTGCTCGTCGCCGTCGGCCGCGGATCAGCCGTCGACGTGCAGAACCGCATCGCGAGCCTCGGCACCAACGTCCTCACCGTCATGCCCGGCGGTGGTTTTGGTTTCGGGCCGGGTGGCGCGACACGCACCGGCACCTCGAGCAGCTTCCAGCAGCTCACCGACAAGGACGTCAAGGCGCTCCAGGACAAGACGCTCGCGCCGAGCATCAAATCCGTCTCGCCGATAGTCAACGCCCAGGTCACCGCCACCTACGACGGCGCCACCCACGACGTCGGCCAGTTCTTCGGATCAACGCCGTCGGTCGCAGAGGCACGTAACTACGAAGTCGCAAGCGGCCGCTTCTTCACCGAGGACGAGGTCAATGCCCACGAGCGCGTGATCGTGATCGGACAGACCGTCGCGACCAACCTCTTCGGCGGCCAAGACCCGCTCGATCAGACGATCAAGCTCAACGGTGCAAGCTATCGCATCATCGGTGTGCTCGAGTCGAAGGGAACGAACGGCATCCAGGATCAGGACGACGTCGCCATTGCCCCGATCACCGCCGTCCGCGACACCGCCGCAGGCGGCAGCTCAATATCGCAGATCGTGGTCCAGGCAACAGGCTCGAGCGCAGTGAACTCCGCGCAGAGTGAAATCGAGACCGTGCTTGCGAGCACGCACGCCAGCTCTGGCCCAAGCGCGAGCAGCGACTCCTCCTCGAGCAGCTTCCGCATCCTCAACCAGGCGTCGCTCCTCCAGACGACGAACGACACCAACCGCACGTTCACCGTCCTCCTCGGAGCGGTCGCGGCGATCTCGCTGCTCGTCGGTGGAATCGGCGTCATGAACATCATGCTCGTCTCCGTCACCGAAAGAACCCGCGAGATCGGCATCCGCAAGGCGATCGGAGCGCAGCGCTCCGACATCGTCGGCCAGTTCATCGCCGAAGCCGTCCTGCTCTCCATGCTCGGCGGCCTCGCCGGCGTGATCGCAGGCATCCTCATCAGCCGTCTCAAAGTCGTCGGAGTCCAACCGGTCGTGCAGCCCTACTCCGTCCTGCTTGCCTTCGGCGTCGCCGTCGCCGTCGGCCTGTTCTTCGGCATCTACCCCGCAAACCGCGCCGCGTCACTGCGGCCGATCGAAGCCCTCCGATACGAATGACGACGCCCCAGGAGACAACCATGAGCACCCAAGACAGCACACAGCTAGGCCCCTTGGCCGATACCCTCGCCGACGGCTTCGACGACGACTGGGACGTCGCACCACCGCCACGACGCCGGCTCCACTGGACAACCGCGGTCCTCATCGTCGCCCTCATCATCGTCGCGGCCTTCGCAGGCGGAATCTTCGCCCAGAAGCACTGGGGCGGCTCATCGACCGGCGGCTTCGTACTCCCAGGCGGCGGCAACCTCCCCACCGGCTTCCCCGGAGCCACATCAGGCGGTACGAACCCACCGGGCGGCAGAACCGGCTCCACCGCTGGCCTTCCCGCTGACTTCGGCCAAGGCGGCTTCGGCGGCGGCACCCGCGGCACGATCAGCTACGTCGACGGCGACGTTCTCTACGTCTCCACCGGATCAGGGAGCGTCGTCAAGGTACGCGTCCCCAAGGGCCTCTCCGTTGACCGCACCGTGAAGGCGAAAGCCTCCTCCATCCGGCCAGGCGAGACCGTCGTCATCGAGGGTGCAACCGGGGCCAACGGAACCGTCAACGCGACCGGCGTCACAGTGACAGGAGGCTAGGGCCATCGACAACCGCCA
>CAWATN010000010.1:0-265248 GCA_963784945.1 uncultured Thermoleophilia bacterium
GCCGCCAAGGGTGGACAAACTCTCCGGCACGCTTCGTTTGCGCACTGGGTGATATTTGGACAGTCACCTTCGCGCGTCGGCTTAAGACCATCTCGCGACCGGCAGGTCTTGGCTCGCCTAGACCTGCGGCGCGGGCGAGGAGGCCGGCTTCGGCTCGGGCCGGCGACCTGGAGTTTCGTGAAGATCGCGGAGACGTAGTTGCGGACGGTCTCTGGCTGAGGAAGAGCTTGGCTGCGATCTCGTGGTTCGTCATTCGCTCCGCGAGTAGCTGGAGGATCTCGAGTTCTCGCTCGGTGAGTTGCGGAAACGCAGCGCCGGGGTCGTGCGATGGCGGCGGCGTCGTCAGGAACCGTTGCAACCGTTCGGCGATTCCGGGGCCGAAGATGGCTTCGCCGTTCGCGGAACCGACCGGATCGCGCGAAGGGTTTCATCCTGGGCCGCGCCCTTCAACTGGTAGCCGCGCGCTCCGGCCCGGATCGCAGCGAACACGGCTTCGTCGTCGTCGTGCATCGTCATCACGAGCACGTTGACGCCATCGGCCTGGTCGACGATTCTGCGGGTTGCGTCGATGCCGTTGAGGCCGGGCATGTTGACATCCATCACGACGACGTCAGGCGCGAGGGTCAACGGCCTCGACCGCCTCCTCCCCGGTTTCGGCCTCGCCCACAACCTTGGTGTCGGCGACCGAGCCGAGAGGAGCGCCCGGAGCCCCGCCGGAACAGCGGGTGATCGTCGGCGATCAGGATCCGAATCGGCGGGCTCATCGAACGCCATCTCCAATCGCAAGCCGTGGGAGGGCCGCCTTGACGAGCGTTCCGCCGCCGGTTCGCGGTCCGATCTCGCAGGTGCCGCCGACCTCGGCGGCACGCTCCTTCATCGTCTGCAGCCCGAGTCCGACGGACTCGTTCAGGAACCCAGTGCCGTCGTCGGCGACCTCGATGTGCAGCGACATCGGCTCGACAGCTACGCGGACATTGCAGGTTCGGGCACGAGCGTGGCGCTTGACGTTCGTCAACGCTTCCTGCGCGATCCAATAGGCGGCGACCTCGACCGCAGCGGGGAACGGCGGCATCGAGCTCGGAGCGTCGATCGTGACGGAGGTTCCGGGCGAGGACTCTTGCTCGGCCAGCCCGCGGAGCGTGGCGGCCAGCCCGAGCTGGTCGAGCGTGGGTGGCCGGAGACCGTAGATCAGCCGCCGAACGTCGCCGATCATCGTCTGCACCTGCTCCGTGGCGGCCACCAGGAGTGCATCAGCTCGTTCGAGGTCGGACTCGGCGAGGTTGCGCACTGCCTCAAGTGTGAACGTGAGGCCCGCCAGGGAAGGCCCCAGGCCGTCGTGCAGGTCGCGCCGGATCCGCCGCCGCGCTTCCTCGCGCAGCTGCACGATCCGTTGCCGCGCGAGCTGGAGCTCCTGCGACAGCTCGACCGCGTGAACCGCGGCCGCGACCTGTGGCACGAGATCGGCGATCAGACGGTGATCGCGCTCGCGAAGGCGTTCGCCCGGACGTGATGCAAGCCGTAGGTCGCCGACAGCGATACCCTGGTGGGCGGGGGAAAATCAAGGTGTCTCGAGGCCCGGAGCTCCGTACTCGGCTGCAACTCCGCTTTCCCCTGGAGTACCGGTGACGAGGACGATTCCGACGTATTGCAGCGCGAGCGCGTGGCCGATCGTCTCGACGACGGTGGGAAGCACTGCATCGAGTTGCAGCGAGGTAGCGAGCGTTCGACCGAGCCCGGAGATCACTGTATACGGGTCATCGCGTTCGCCGTACATCAGCCGGTCAACGGATCGCTGCACGCGCTCACGTAGTGGCTGAAAGCACACTGCAACGACACCGGTCACGATGAGCGAGAGGGCTAGGCTACCGCCCTGCGAGAGGATGGTGCCGACCAGCCCAACGACTGCGACGTAGCCTCCGACGACGCAGACCGTCATCACGAAGTAGACGACGGCGCGGTTGACGACGAGATCGATCTCGTAAAGGCGGTACTTCAGGATCGCCACCGCGATACCAGCCGGCAGAAAAGAAGGAATGCCAGCAAAGGCAGCACCACAGCACCCGGGACAACCCCCCAAAGCAGCGCGCCAACGACGAAGAGAGGTACGGCGAGGCCGAGCGACAGGCCGACCCAACGCAGCTGTTGTCGCTCGTCGCCGCCGGAGCTTCGGTAGCGAACGACAAAGGACACGAGTGACGCGACCAGGCCAACGATGACGAGGATCACGCCGACGACGCCCGCCACGGGGGTCGCGGCGCCGCCGATGCGGGCAAGCGGATTGACGATCGGTGTCGCTGCGCCGAGATCAAACGTTGGAGACGCCGAGATCGCGAACGACCCGAGTACCGTTCCTACCGAGACGGCAGCGACGACGGGCCACCAGCGGCGCGACAGCAGGTGGCCGTTTGGCATGAGGAGAAGCAGCGCACTCAGTGGCAGGGCCAAGCCCGGCAGCCACCACCAGTTATCGAACCAGGCCGCGACGAGACCGCCCGGCAGTGACCCCGGATGCGCAACGACGGCATCAGCCGCGTAGGCGTAAACGAACCCGCCGAGAGTCCCCCAGAACGCCATGAAAGCCAGAACCCACGAGATCGGATGCTCGGGGCGGCGCGTCGTCAACAGCAGGGCGATCAGAGCGAGAACCAGGTTCGCTCCGAGATAGACAACCGTCTTGTAGGAGCTAGACCGCACATCGAGAGCAAGCGCGGCACCGAGCAAGGCCAGAGTCAGAGCGAAGACCGCCCAACCCAGCGTCACCTTCCTCCGCTCAGGACGCGCGGCCGAGACCCGACCCGCGGTCGCCACACCCTCCATCACGTTGGCCCTTCTGTTGGCCCCATCGGTCGAGCGTAGACCTGTTTGCCCTCTCCGGCCAGAGCCGAGACACGATTCGTGACGCCGATCGGGACACACTCGGGACACTGGCCCCTGGCTACGGGACACGCAAGGCTCGTACCGTCACTTCCGAAGGCGCACCCGCGCCGACAAACAAAGGAGGAGCGGACATGAGCGATCTGACAGTCACACGGGCCAGAGGCGGCCACGGGCGCACAGCACTGGCGCTCGCCGTCATATCACTGGCGCTGTACGTCGGCGGCGGGTTCACGGTGGGTGGGATCTTCTGGATACTCGGACCGCTCGTCGGGCTCACCGCGATCGCCCTCGGCGTGGCCGCGCGTCGTAACGGCGCGGGAAGAGAGGCGACGGTTGCGATCGTCCTCGGCGCGGTTCCCGTCCTCTGGTTCGCCGCCTTCATGATCGTCGCAGCGATCAGCTGAGATGACGCCGACCCGATTCGACCGCTTCCTGCCGCTCGCCGGCATCCTGGCGGGCCTGCTGTTCCTGGTCGGCCTCGTCCTGAACCGAACCGATCCGAGCAGCGAGACAGGACCTTCGAAGACCTTTGCGTACTGGCAGGACAATCACGGTCGGCACCAGATCGTCGGTCTCCTCGTCGCACCCTTGATTGCGTTCCTGCTCGTCTTCTTCGGCGCGGGACTGAAGCGCCGACTCGAAGCGGGTCGTGGCGATTCCGGCTACGGCTCGGTTGCGTTCGGCGGTGCGCTCCTCGCGGCTGCGATGTTCGCGCTCGTCGGGATGCTCGAAGCAGCTATGGCAAACGCCGCCCACGCAGGCGAACTGCAGGCCGTCTACACCCTCAACCAGCTCCACTCCTACGACTGGCTCGGCTGGAACGCCGCCTTTGCCGCCCTGCTCCTCGCAACCGGCCTCGGCGCGCGCCGCAACCAGATGCTGCCCGCCCCGCTTGCCTGGGCGACAATTGTGATCGGAGCATCGTTGCTGACGCCGGCCGGTTTCTTCGGGTTCATCCTCGTGCCGATCTGGCTCATAGGGGTGGGGCTGTGGCTCAACCGAGCGGAAACCACCTCACCTACCGTGTCACAAGACCAACCGCTGCGGCCCGACGTCGTCGTCTCCGGCCCATCCACATGAGAAGGAGCATCTCCGTGTCGTACAGAACTCCGTTGCTTGCGCTGTTCCTTGTCTCCGCGGTTATCACAGCCTCAGCTGCTCTGGCCGCGGACGGCAGCACGCGTTCGTTCCAGGTCGCCTCTAACCCCGAGCCGATGCACATCACGGGGCGAGTGCTGCGCCGCGGCGACCTGCCCGGCTTCGTCCCAAAGGAACGTCGTTCCGCCAGCATCAAAGACGTGGCTGCTTGGAACAAGGTAGCACCGTCGGGCGATACCGAGGCCCGACTGCGTCGCGCCGGCTTTGTCGCCGCCGTCATAGAAGACCTTGTCTGGACGAAGGGGAGCGACCCCCGAGGAGCCCTTTCGATCGTCGTTCGGCTCGGCTCTGCCAAGGCTGCGCGGGCCGCGATCGCACAACAGGTTCGAGACTTCGTCGACCACCCGGGCCAGGGAGGAGTCAAGAAATATACACCGTTCGCCGTGCCGGGAATGCCGGGCTCGAGCGGGTGGACCGCAATCGGTAACGATGGCACCAGCGGCCACAACATCATCTTCGCCGATGGCCCGTTCACCTACCACGTCGGCGTCGGATGGGGCACGCAGGTGAACGACCCACCAACACGCGCCCAGCTTATCGCCGCCGCCACAATCCTCTACAAGCGCGTTCACGGGAGACCTGCCCCATGACAGCCGGCCGACCTGGTGCGGCTACCGGAGCGCGCACGCAGAGCACCCCGGCGACGTTGATCGACTCGCGATTGAGTCCATCCTTGCCCACCCTGATTCAGCATCATGGGCACAAAGGGAAGGGCGAGTCTTCGGTGCTGTGAGCGAGACGAGCAAGCAATGAGAGCTGGTCGCGGAGTTCGGCGCGCGTCGCTTCGATCTGGTCGAGCCCGGCGCGCAACTCTTGCGCCTTTGCGTCGAGGCGTCCCAGTTCACGCCCGAGGCGATCCCGCTCCGCGGTGGCGGCGCTCTGTAGTGGGCGGGAAGGCGCTAGACGCTCAGGCGTAGCCATGACGTCGATCCTTCCCTATCGATGCTGTACCGGCAAGGCGGCCCATGTGGACAACCTTTGTAGAGCAGCCCTAGGACGCCACCACAGCGCGCGCGAGAACCTTCGTTCGTGGAGAACTCCGGGGGGAACCGCGGTCGATGGACGGAGTCCTGCGCGTTGCCTCCGGGCGCGACTCTACAGAGCGGCACCGGACGGGATCAAGGCGCGGGCCTGAACCGTCATACTCGGCGCGTGGAAGCCGCACGCCGTCGCATTCTCGTCACGGGCGCGACGGGCAAGGTCGGGCAAGCCTTCATCCGGAGGACACTCGCAGCCGACGTCGGGCCGCTCGCGGGTCTCACCGTGCGCGCGTTGTGCCACAACCGCGTGCTCGACGCGGCCCCGCGGCTCGAGGTCGTCCGCGGCTCGATCGCCGAGCGCGACGTGGTCGACGAGGCGATGGACGGCGTCACGCACGTTCTGCACCTCGCGACGTCGAAGGAGACGCCGGAGACGGTCATGGACGTCGCCGTGAAGGGTCTGTTCTGGCTCCTCGAGGCTGCCCGGGAGAGCGCGACGTTCCAGCAGCTCGTCCTCGTCGGCGGCGACGCCAGCGTCGGCCACTTCTTCTATCCGCGCGACGTGCCGCTCACCGAGGAGCACCCGCACCGCGCCTATCCGGGCTGCTACGCCCTCTCGAAGGTGCTGGAGGAGGTCATGGTCGAGCAGGCCGGGATCCAGTACGACCTGAACGTCTGCTGCCTGCGCGCGCCATGGATCATGGAGATGGACGACTTCCGCTACCAGCTCTCGTTCGGCGAGGACGTCTTCGGCGGCCCGCGCTGGCGCGACCTCGTCGGCGCCGAGCGCGCCGACGCCTACGTAGCGGACCGCACCGTGCCGGTGATGCTCGACCCGGGCGGCCTCCCGGTGAAGCGGAACTTCGTCCACGTCGAGGACCTCGTCGACGCGATCGCGGCGGCGCTCGACAACCCCGCGGCGCGGCGCGAGACGTTCAACGTCTGCATGGACGAGCCCGTCGACTACGGCGAGCTCGCCGCGTATCTCGCGGAGACGCGCGGCCTGCCGAGCGTCCGGATCCCGACGCCGTACCACTCCGTGTGGCTCGACAACGCGAAGGCGAAGCTCGTCCTGGGGTGGCGTCCCCGCCACGACCTCGCGCGCCTCGTCGAGGAGTCGTGGACGTACGAGCGGGCGCCAGACGACCCGCGCGTCGTCTGGTATCCCGGCTGACGTCGGAGGCGTAGCGTCAGCCGGAGCGGCCGAGCCGCAGGACGTTCCACGAGAGCGGCGGGAGCTGCGCGCGGAGGTGCCCGCCACTCACCTCCGCACCGGCGAGCGCGCGCGGCCGGACGGTGTCCGGTGCGCCGGCGGTGTTCGTCGCCGCGGGATCGCCGTCGAGCGTCGTGTGATCCAGGCAGGCGACGTCCCCGAGCCGGGCGACGTCGACGTCGAGGTCGAGCGCCTCAGAGCGGTGCCTGTTCACGGCGAGGATCGCGAGCGTCCCGTCGCTGTCGTGCCAGATCGCCGTCGCCTCGAGAGAGGGCACGCTGCCGTATCGCTCCGTCTCGATCCGCGGCGCGTCGAGCTCGACGCGCAGGACGACGCCGCCGCGCGCGACCGCGGACGTCGCCGCGAACGGGTAAAAGACCGTCTGGCGCCAGGCCGCACCGCCCGGCTCCGTCCTGATCGCGGCGATCGCGTTCACGAGCTGGGCGAGGCAGGCGATCTTCACGCGGTCCGCGTTCCGGAGCAGCGTGATGAGCAACGTGCCGACGACAACGGCGTCCGCGAGCGTGTAGGTGTCCTCGATCAGCCGCGGATGCTCCGCCCACGGCCGATCGGGCTCGTCGTGGAAGCCGGAGAGGTACCAGACGTTCCACTCGTCGAAGGACAGGCCGAGCTGCTTGTCGCTGCGCGCCTTCGCGCGCGCGTGGTCGCAGGTCGCGACGACGCTCCCGATGAAGGCCAGCATGTCGACCGAGCTCGCGAGGAAGCTGTCGACGTCCGTCTCCTCGGGGTCGTAGTAGGCGTGGAGCGAGATGTGGTCGACGGCGTCGTAGCACTGCTCGAGCACTTGCGCCTCCCACGCGCCGAAGGTCGGCATCGCGCGGCCGGAGCTCCCGCAGGCGACGAGCTCGATGGACGGGTCGACGAGCTTCATCGCCTTTCCCGCCTCCGCGGCGAGGCGGCCGTACTCGGTGGCCGTCTTCTGGCCGATCTGCCAGGGCCCGTCCATCTCGTTGCCGAGGCACCAGAGCGGGACGCCGTACGGCGCAGCGTGCCCGTTCGCCGCGCGCAGGTCGGAGCGCGTCGTTCCACCCGGGTGGTTGCAGTACTCGACGAGGGCGCGTGCCTCGTCGACGCCGCGCGTGCCGAGGTTGACGGCCAGCATCGGCTCGACGCCGGCGAGCGCCGTCCAGCGGAGGAACTCGTCCGTCCCGAACTGGTTCGTCTCGATCGACCGCCACGCGAGGTCGAGCCGGACGGGCCGCTCCGCGCGCGGCCCGATCCCGTCCTCCCAGTCGTAGCCGGAGACGAAGTTCCCGCCGGGGTAGCGGACGGTGGTGACGCCGAGCTCGCGGACGAGCGCGAGGACGTCGCCGCGGAAGCCGTTGTCGTCCGCCGTCGGATGGCCCGGCTCGTAGATCCCGGTGTAGACGCAGCGGCCGAGGTGCTCGACGAAGCTGCCGAAGACGCGATCGTCGACGGCCCCGACGGCGAAGCCTGGGTCGACGGTGAAGCTGGCCGTGCTCATCCGGCGACGCTACACGAGCGAACGGGCGGCTCGCGGGCCCATTGACAGCGCTCCCGCGCGCACGGGAGAGTCGGTCGGTGCCGCCCCGATTGCATAGGCCAACAGACCGAGCACGAACGCTCGCTTGCGTCCGATCAGATCGCCGACCTCGCTGCTGATCAGGATGAACGCAGCCGACACCAACGCTTCGAGTGCGATCGCCGACTGCACGCGGCTCACGGTCGTGTCGAGATCCGCGACCACGGACGAGATCGACACGTTCATCAGCGACGTGTCCACCACGAGCACGAACATCGCCATCGCCAAGAGCACAGCGAGTCTGGGATTGCCCGCGGTCGTCTCCTCGGGAACGACGCTGGAAACTCCGTCGCTCATCTGGGAACGTCAATAGTCGAGATCATGAACCGCCCTTTCGTCGCGCCCACGGCGAACCGATCCTACGAAACAAGCGGGCGCGCAGCCGCTCGACACTTCCTACACGCCGGACCCATTCGGCGCCTGGTCTGGCGTCGTTGGGCGTGGGAGGCGGCAAAGGAGCGGCGTATAGTGCCCGGCGACACCGGGATCCGGTGCCGTACGTCTTTTCTCTATCAAGGAGTCCGCTGTGCTAGCCGCTAGCTATCCGTTCCTCGACGTTCTCTGGTCGATGGTCATCTTCTTCATGTTCGTCATCTGGATCATGATTCTGTTCAAGGTCTTCGGGGATCTCTTCCGCCGCCGCGACATCGGGGGCGGGATGAAGACGGTCTGGTTCATCTTCGTGATTCTGCTGCCCTTCCTCGGTGTGTTCATCTACCTGATCGCGGAGGGCCACAAGATGGCCGACCGCGACATGGAGCACATGCAGGCTGCGAGGGCACAACAGGACGAGTACATCAAGTCGGTCGCAGGATCATCGGCCGCCGATCAGATCGCGCAGGCGAAGCAACTGCTCGACAGCGGCGCGATCACCCAGGCCGAGTTCGACACCATGAAGCAGAAGGCTCTCGCCTAGACGGTGCCCTACGGCGTTGGGTTGCGCACCTGCGCGATGCCCAACGCCGGAAAGGAGGCGATGACGACCCCAGTAATTGGCCGCGCGCGGCGAACGATGGGGCGACCGATGTGGGAGCTACCTTGCGTCATGTAGGCGACCGTTGAAATCAGTCGATGCCGAACCGCTGAGGAAGGAGTTCCCCTTGACTACATCCTCGACCCCGCCGGATGAGGTGCCTGGCCCTGCAACGCCGCCAAGTGCGGCCCCCGCGGCGGCCGACAAGAAGCGGCCGGTCGTATGGATCGTGATCACCGGTGTTGCCGTGGTGGCAGTGATCGGCCTCAGCCTCTGGGCGTTGAACGTCCATTCCGATCTCGAGGCGAGTCAGTCTGACCTTGCAGCACAGCAAGCCGCGACAGAAGCCGCTCAGGCACAAGTAGCGGCCCAGACGGAAGCCGCTCAAGCTGCCGCTGCAGAGCTCGAGAAGATCAACGCGAGCAACGAGGTGTACGTCGTCTCGGACGAGGACGTTGCCCAGGCCGAGAGCGACGTCGCCGCGGCTCAGAAGGCACTGGACGAGGCGAACGCCGCAGCAGCCGAGGCGAACAGCGCCGTGACGGTCGCGCAGGACGAAGCGTCGAAGCTTCGCGCCGAGCTCGAACAAGCTCGGGCGGAACGTGATCTGGCGCGGGCCGAGCGCCAGCAGGCGAGAGTCTGCGCGCGAGGGTCACTCGGAGTGATCTCGGGCCTCGGGAAGAGCGACGAAAAAGCCACCCAGGAGATGGATACCATCTCAAGCGCCTGCTCGGCGTCTGTGCCGGGGTAGTGGCTCGCGATGAGCCTGGCTCCGTACCATGAATCCGGCACGGCAACTCAAAGATCCACCGTGTCCGCGGCTCAACGAGGAGCCGACTAGCTCGGCGTCTACCACCAAGGTTGACGCAGATGCATCAGAGGGTTGGATCGCCAGACATCGGCACGTTCTAACCCCTCGCTCGCGCCTGCGTCAACCGTTGTCCACGCCCAGAATTCGGAGTAGGGTGCCACCATGTTCGGCTTTGTCTCGCAAACGAGAGCCGTCACGCGGCGGCTGCAGAGTCTCGCACTGCTCAATCTGGAGCTGGCAAAGCTCGAGGGAAAACAGAAGGCGACGTCTCTAGGCATCGCCGGCGGCCTGGCGATCGGCGCGGCCGTGCTCGCCGTCTACGGCATCGGTTTTGCGTTCGCAACGGCCGCAGCGGGACTTGCCGAGGCGTTTCCCGTCTGGCTGTCGCTGCTGATCGTCACCGCGATCATCCTGATCGTGGCCGCGATTCTTGGATTCCTCGCCGTTCGTCTCGGTCGAAAGGCCGTGCCCCCAACGCCGGCATTGGCGATCGAAGAGGCGGAGCGCACTATCGGGACATTGCAGAGCCATGTCTGAGAGAACGCTCGAAGACATCCGGAAGGAGATGGCTGCCGAACGGGAGGGGCTGAACGACGACATCGCGAGCCTGAAATCGGATGTTCGCTCGCTCGGGATCTTCGCCGCGGCGGGTCTCGTCGTGATCGCGCTTGTCACGTGGTTCCTCGGGAAACGGAAGGGTGCTGAGACCGTCTGGAAGCTCATCAAGTAACGGGTTACCGTGAGGCGGTAGCCGCCTCGACCGCCCGGTGGACGTTGCCGTGGATATGCTCCGGGCCGATCAATTCAACGAACCCGTCGGCCTGAAGCACTGTGAGCACGTGGGGCTTTACGCGTGCAAGGCGGAACTCCGTGCCGTCCGCGCGCAGAAACTCGTAGATCTCGGACAGCTTGGCCGAGCCCTGAGAGTCGACGAAGTCGACGCCCTCGAGGTCGAGGACGAGCACTCGAGTGTGCTCGTCAGCGACGCCGCGGATCCGATTCTCGAGCGCTTCTGCCGTGGCGAAGAACAGGCCGCCGTCGAGACGGAGGACAACGATGCCTGCCTGGGTCTCGTCAGCCGGATTCTCCCGGATATCGCGGAAGACCTGAGTGTTGGGCTCGCGACCCAGAAGCGGCATGGCGGGACGCGTTGCGACGTAGATCAACCAGCCGAGCGAAAGCACAATGCCGATCACGACGCCGGCGAGCACGCCGGCCGAGAGCACACCAAGAATCGCAGCGACGGCGATCCAGAAATCGAACCGGGTCACCCGGTACAGACGCCGCAGTTCCGGGATGTCGATCATCCCGAACACCACCGCATCGATGATGATCGCTGCGAGGACCGCCTTCGGTAGCTCGGAGAACAGAGGCGCCAGAACGACGAGGGTTCCGAGCACGAGTCCCCCCGTCACGAGCGAGGCCACCGGCGTGCGCGCCCCGGCAGACTCGTTCAGCGAGCTGGCCGACAGGCTGGTCGACACCGGCATTCCCTGGAACACTCCGGCTCCGACGTTCGCCATCCCCTGAGCCACCGACTCCTGATCGACGTCGATGCGGTAGCGGTGGCGGGTTGCGAACGCTCGCGCGTCGCCGGCCGTCTGCGAGAAGCCGATCAGCAACAGTGCGACCGCCGCGATCACGATCACCGAGAGGTTGTGGCGAACGATGTCGTAGTCAGGGAGCATCGGCGCCGGGAGTCCGCGCGGAACGTCTCCGACGACGGCGACACCGTGCGCACTCAGATCGAACAGCGCGGATGCAAGAAGTCCGCCGACCACCAGGACGAGAGCCCCCGGAATCACGGGAACGGTGAACCTCAGCGCAAGGATCACCACCAGTGCGACCACCCCGACGAGAAGGGTTGTCCAGTGGATGTCTCCCAGCGTTCGCGCCCACGACCCGAGCTCGCGCCACGCGCTGTCGCCCTCGGACGAGGTTCCGGTCAGCTTCGGTAGCTCGCCGATCACGACATCGACGGCCGCGCCGGCGAGGAATCCGGTGACGACTGCCTTGGAGAGAAACTGAGCGATCCAGCCGAGCTTCAGCGCGGCGAGGACGAGAAATAGCAGGCCGGTCAGCAGTGTGATCGCGGCGACGAGCTGTGCAGCCTGGTCTCCGCCTAGTCCAGTCACGAGGACCGCGCCTCCGGCGACCGCCGCCAGGGAAGAGCTCGGGCCGGTCGAGATCTGCCGCGAGGTGCAGAACAACGCGTAGATGAGCGCTCCCGCCGCCGCGGCATAGAGACCGTTCTGCAGCGGCACCCCGGCGATCCCCGCGTAGCCAAGGTTCTTCGGCACGATCAACGCCGTCACGGCGATCCCCGCCGCGACATCACCCCGCAACCAACGACGGTCGTACCGCGGCAGCCAATCGATGATCGGGATGAATCGACGCACGGTTACGATCCTCCCACTTCGATCACGGGCATGCCAACGACGCGCGTCGGGCTAGAGCAAGGGCGAGATGGCCGCCATCGCGGCCGCGCGTGCGCGCTCTTTGAGGGTCGAGGGTGGTTGCATGTCCTCGCTGACCGCCTCGGCGGGGGTGAAGAAGCGCTCCTCGAACTGCAAGACGAGACGTGAAGGCTCCGCGTGACAACACAGGCAGGAGACGGCAAGCTGTCGCGTGCGCCAGTGATCTCTGGTGCGGTTTGTGGCCGTGCGTTCGGGTTGTCGCGGTTCGCGCGAACGGTGGGTTGGGTTTAGGTTGTCGGGATGATGGACGAGTTTGCGCGGCTGCAGAGTGGTCTTGCGGAGGTGTGGCCGGCTCTGACGTTGCGTTCTCGGGAGGCGACTGCGAGGACGAATATCGTCGTGCATTCGCTGAGCAATGATCCGCCTGCGCACCTCGCGCCGGAGCTGCCCGCGTACGAGGAGCGGTTTCTCTGTCTTGTGTTGGGGCTGCTGCGGACACCGGGCTCTCGCGTGGTGTACGTGACCTCGCAGCCGGTGCTTCCGCGCGTCGTGGATTACTGGTTCGGCTTGATGCCAGATCTCGATACCGCTGATGCTCGGCAACGGCTCGTTCTGGTATCGCCGGTTGATGGAACGTTCCAGCCGTTGTCGGCGAAGCTGTTGTCGCGGCCGCGGCTGCTTGAGCGCATCCGCAGCCATATCGTTGAGCCGCGGCTGGCGGTCGTGGTGCCGTTCGTGATGTCCGACCTCGAGGTTCAGCTTGCGCTAGCGCTTGGGATTCCGATCTACGGCTCCCATCCGGCGCTCTCGGTACTGGGATCGAAGTCGGGAGCGCGACGCTTGTTCCGCGAAGAGTCGATCCCCCACGCAGTCGGAGCGGACGGCGTTCACACTCGGAGCGATCTGGTCGACGCGATCAGGTCGATTCGTGTGCAGCGACCGTCCGCCACCGAGGTGATCGTCAAGCTCGATGCTGGATTCAGCGGCTTCGGGAACGCGCTCATCAACCTTGGAGGCATCGACGACGCGAATCTCGATGCGGCAGTTCTCGACATGGAACTGGAGGATCCGTCGGCCAGCCGCGACGAGTTTCTGGCGTTGCTCGAAACAGAGGGCGGAGTCGTCGAGGAGCGGATCCGAGGCGACGAGTACCGCAGCCCGAGCGTGCAGCTCCGCGCAAGCCCAACGGGCGAGGTCGAGGTGCTCTCGACACACGACCAGATCCTCGGAGGACCGAACGGACTCACCTTCCGAGGCAGCCGCTTCCCCGCCGACCCCGGCTACGCAATCGAGATCACCGGCCACGCACTCCAGCTGGGCCGCAGACTCGCCCACGAAGGAGCGATCGGACGGTTCGCCATCGACTTCGTCACAGTTCGCAACGAAGAGGAGCCGTGGCAGTCATACGCGATCGAGATCAACCTCCGCTGCGGCGGCACGACCGCAACCTACTTCGCCCTTCAGGCCCTCACCGACGCCGCCTACGACCCCGACAGCGCCCAACTGATCTGCAACGGCCAAGCCAAACACTACGTCGCCTCCGACCACCTCGCCGGGCCGAACTACCGAGACCTCACACCCGACGACCTCCTCGACTTCGTCGACGCAGGCGCCCTGGGATGGAACCCCGAGCAACACACCGGCATCGCGTTCCACATGATCAGCTCACTCGCCGTCGCCGGATTCGTCGGAGCCACCGCAATCGGCAACACCCCCGAACAAGCACAAGCCACCTACGACCACGCCCAACAGCTCCTCGATAGAGCTTCCGCCCGACCACCGCTCAAGTGACTGTAAGACTCGGTGGGCTGGTCTGTCTGGGGTTGTTGCCAGCCTGGTTGTCCTGTCCTTGTTCCCGATGACGTGACCCAGAGGAGCGAACCATCACCAGTAATGTCAGCCTGACCGTGGCACCTCGGACTACACGCCAGCGCGTCGTCAATTCCTACGTTCGCGCATACAGCGCGGGTGACTACGAGGCGGCGGCTGCGATCTTCACGGAGGACGTGCGCTGGATCGTCGTGGGCGCCTTCGACATCACCGGCCGCGATGCGTACCTCGCGAACATGACCAACGAGCACGTTTCCGGTCACCCTGACATCTGCGTCACGCGTTACTTCGAGGATGGCGACGCCGTGGTTGCGGAAGGCACCGTGCGTCAGTCGCTGGCGTCTGGAGACAAGATCGCCGTTGGGTTCCTAGACGTTTTCGAATTCCGTAGCGACCTGGTCTGCGAGAAGAGAAGCTACGCCATTCCGGAGCGCCCACTCGACATTCGAGCGAACTAGCCTCTCAATGCTCGTCTCTGTCGGGTGATATGCCCGCACACTGGCGCAGGCGGGCGTTCGTTCCGGGAGCGCCTTGCCCCCTTCGCCAGACGGCCATCGCGTAGAGACGGGTCGGCACGTCTACCGAGGTTGCCGCGAAACTACGGACGGCCGTCAGTGTCCGTGCGGATGCGCTCGCGGCTCGACTCTGACACGGTTCTTCTACAGGTATTTCGAGAAGGTCAGGGAGTTGACTGACCGTGGGAGGTGGTTGTAATGGCAGTTTCGACAGCGAGGCAGCCCACCGCCCTTGAGGGCGAGTTGGCGCCGCACCTGAGCCGATGGTTGTGGCTCGTCAAATGGCTTCTCGCCATCCCTCATTACGTCGTGCTTGCCTTCCTCTGGCTTGCGTTCTTCGTGTTGACGGTCATCGCATTCTTCGCGGTGCTGCTCACGGGGCGCTTCCCGCGTGGAATCTTCGACTTCAACGTGGGTGTGCTGCGCTGGTCGTGGCGCGTCGCGTTCTACACCTTCGGAGCCCTCGGCACGGATCAATATCCGCCGTTCACGCTCAGTGCCGTGGCCGACTATCCGGCACGACTCGAGATCGACTATCCGCAGAATCTCCGTCGCGGCTTCCCGCTCATCGGCAGGTGGTTGCTCGGGCTTCCGCAGTTCTGCATTGCGGCGATTTTCGCCGGCGCAGGATGGTCGCTCGGGCTCGTCGGCATTCTAGTGCTGGTAGCCGGCGTCGTCCTCTTGTTCAAAGCGCGCTACCCCGCTGAAATCTTCGACCTCGTGCTTGGCCTCGACCGCTGGGTACTTCGCGTGGTCGCCTACGCAGCTTTTATGACCCGCGAGTACCCGCCGTTCAGGATCGACGCCGGGCCGCACGAGCCGCGCTTCGAGATCCAGCGGCAGCCGACCGAGTGAAATCGGCCCCAGGCAGGGACGTGACCCAGCCGCCGCGGAAACCCTGCGGCGGCTGACTTGCCGGGTCGACCTCTCCCCGAAGTTCGCCTCGCCGTAGAGTCGGCTCAGACAGATCACTCTACGACGATCGCTCATTCAACATTCCCGACGCCTGGCGCACGCGACATCCCTCACTCCTCCACGCGAGGACGTCGCACTTCAGGGCGAGGCCGTTGTCCCCCTGCTACTCCCACCAAAGGGCTTCGCCTATCACCATGAAGGCAAGCAGTGCCGGGAATATGCACAGCGGGCGCCACAACATCGTCCATGACTCGTGCCTGACCCTCGCGACGACCGCCGCCAGGAATGCAGCGAGTGAGCCCAGGAACCCCGTGAACGCCGTGACCCCGAGGGACGCTCCGAGCACGGTGTCTTCGACTGCACTCTCGACTCCGACGGCAGACGCGATCACGACTGCTGCGATCGACGCGGCAAATGCTGCCCCGAACACGATGGACAGGCAGACAGCCAAGCGAGCAAGGCGGCCATGAGGGTGACCCTGACCTGCCGGCGCGGAAGCGTGATCTGAAACGGGAGCGACTGTCACCGAGATCACCTTCCTTCACCCTCATTATCGCGCCGACCGCGGACTCGCACATCGGTAGTTGCAGGCAGACGAGGGGGCACAGCATGTCTAGACACGCCGGCTCCGTAGAGAGCGGGAAGTCTGAGCGAGCATGTCTCGACGGGTGGCCGTCAAGCAACATTTCCGATCACTGGCGCGCAGTCGCACCGTGTCTCACGATCGGACGATCGCTTCGCTTGCCGGCAGGCCGCCATCGGCGGGCACGGCGGAGATGTCCCACTCGACCTCGACGCCGTCGCGGATGCCGCGCATGAAGGCGGCAAAGCCCCCGTCGCGTGCGTGGAAAGTGAGCCATCGCGCAGGACGGTCGCTGTCATTGCGAAGCGAGTGCGCTACCTCCGGCGGGGCGGCGACGAATCCGCCGGAGGAGACCGTGATCGTGTTGGCCTCGCGCCCGATCTCGAAGGTAAGTTCGCCCTCGAGGACGTAGAAGGCATCGGTGTGGTCGTGGTGAACGTGCGGGGCTGCTATCCGTTGGCCCGGCGAGCAACGCGCGTGGGTGATCGTGACCTCCTCGTTCGCGATGAGGATGCTGATCTGGTGGTTCTCGAGCCGGAGGATTGGCTCCCCGCCCTTGATCGGGACGATCATCTCAGGGTGCAGGGGTTAGGCCATGCCTGCGCATCACCTCGCCCAGCGCGGCGAGATCAGGCGGGCCGCCAACGGCTGCGTCGAGGATCGTCGCTACCTCACGGAAGAAGTCGGGGCCGAGGATGCCGGGCGTCACGATCGCGAGCGCCTTCGCGTCGATGTCGTGGGTGTTGTCGAAGTGGTGGACGGCGCCTCGCGGGACGAAGAGCGCCTCATCGGGGCCGACGTCGACCGCCGAACCTTCGATCGTCCAGGTGAGGGCGCCTTCGAGCCCGTAAATCGTCTCGTCGTAGCCGTCGTGGCTGTGTGCGGCCGCAACTTTCGCTCCGGCCGGAACGTCGAACTCGAAGATCGCGACCGACCCTCCCGACTCCTCACCCTCGATCAGGAACCGGATCTTCATCGCCCCTACCGAGATCTCTTCCCGCGTCCTCGTCGTCATCGCCACTTCCTCCTCGTACGTTGTGGTAAAGTGACTTGACTGTATAGGAGCATGAGCAAAAAGTCAAGCCCTTTTACCAACTCGAACGAGGCCTGGCGCAGGTCAGTGATGCCCGGCGATCAGGGAGGCGTCACTACCTCAGCGCAGCGCAAGACGCCGTCGGGCCGGAGAGTTGGCTTACTCGTTGGCTTCGATTGACTGTTGCGCGTGCTGCGCACGCTCTGCCAGCAAGCCGGCGAGGTGCTGGAGGAGTTTCCAGGAGACGTCGGGATTCTCCTGGGCAAACTGACGGAAGTCCCAGAAACGGATCGTCAGGCACCGCAGAGGCGTCGAGGCAGTCACTGTTGCGGCGCGGGCTTGCTTGGTGAGCATCGCGAGTTCTCCGAAGTAGTCGCCGGGGCCGATGGTCGCCACCGTCGATCCGGAGACACTGACGGCTGCCGTGCCTTCGGCAATGACGAAGAAACCGACGCCGTCGACTTGGCCTTCGCGGACAACCGTCCTGCCCGGGGCGAAACTGATTTCTCTGAAGCCACGCGCGAGCTTCCTCAGCTGCCGCCTGCTGAGATCACTGAAGAGCGGGACTTGCGCAAGATCCTCCACGAACCGAGACATTCGTCGATCCTAGTACGCCGGGATGGTTGGTTCCCCAAAACTCCGCGCGGGCACGCCCGAGCAACGTCGGGTGCTCCAGCGCTCGGGTGACCTTCCCGAACACAGGCGCAGGCAAGACGCTGGGTCTCGGCGCGATGTGTGCCGCCTCTTTCTCCCCCTAGTTCTGTGCGCCGTCGAGTCCGGCTTCTGCGCCGACGGGAAGCCAGGCTGCGCGGGTGCAGACGGCGTCTGCCCATTCGGCTAGCCGGAGGTGAGCGTCGAGGGCTGCAGCGGAGCGGAGCCGGTGAAGCATCGGTGCGGCGATGACATCGGCGAGGGTGAATCGACCCAGACAGGCGAATGGTGACTCGCCGAGCTGAGCGGCTACGCGTGTCAGGCGGGGTTGTTGCGCTTCGAGGGTCTCGGGGATGCGGTCCGGTTCGGGCGGGACTGCGAATAGTCCGGAGCCGACGCGGAGACCCCAGGCAACTTTCGACAGCTCCACGGTGGCTAGGCGGAGGTCGTCGAGGATCACATCGATCGTCCAGTCGACGCGCGCCCGGTCGGCTGGGGCGAGTGGGTAGAGGTCGTAGGCGCCGGAACGAGCGACGAGGTAGCGGGCGATTGCGACGGATTCGCCAAGCCGCAGGTCACCGTCGACGAGTGCGGGCACGCCGCCGGCCGGGTTGACCGCGAGGTGCCAGTCGGGTCGGGGTTCGACGAGGAGGTCGATTGTGCGGCGCTCGTAGGACAGACCGAGTTCGGCGAGCAGGAATCTGACCCGTTGCGCACACAGCGACCGGGGGTTGTCGTGCAGCGTGAGCGGTTCGGTGGACACCGGCGGCGGGAGTGGCTCCCCGGTCATCTCCCGCTGCTCTCTCTCCCACTCCACGGCGACGTCGTCGAAACGGAAGTAGGAGCGCGGCGGGAGGATCCCCCAGGTGTTGGAGTGGAACGCGTCGTCAGGCCACTCCCGACTGACGTGGCCGGGCTGAAGCTGCTCCATGTCGCAATAGAGCTCGACGTGAAGCCGTTCCTCTGGGACACGAACGTAGCAGCACAGGTTCTGTCCCATCCCATGGCGCACCGGGCCCCAGCCAAGCCAACGACCGTTGCGGCCGAGATGGTCGAGCATCACCCGGAGCTGACCCCAGTCGGACACGTCGAGGGCCAGGTGGTGGAACGCCGGGGGGCGGCTTGCCGCGGACGCGACGAGCGCGACGCTGTGATGGTCGGTGTTGCAGTGCAACCACACGCCGAGCTCGCCGAGGGTATCCGTGAGGCGCATCCCGAGCACGCCCTGGTAGAACCGTTGCGATGCAGCGAGGTCGGCGGTGATCATGTTCACATGCCCCAGCTTGCGAGGGTGTAACCCCGGCACCGCGTCCGTGTGCACCGTGACCGGTGGGACTACTGGCAGGCCGCGATGTTCGACGAGCTCCACGCCCAGACCGTCGGGATCGGAGAGGCGGATTCCCCCCTCGATCGGCTCGAATCCGACCCCGAGATCCCGCAAGGCTTCCTCGGCCCCGGCGAGCGTGAGGCCGAGCGATAGCTCGTAGCCAACGTGGTCGGGGCCGGCCGCCTCGGTCTCGATCAACTCCAAAGCGACTGGCTCACCGTCGCATGCCAGCCACGCCGACCCGTGGAGGCGACGTGTCTCATGCAGCCCGAACTGGTGACACCATCGCGCCACGGCTTCGTCCAGATCACGCACGCGCAATGCGACGTGATCGAGCCGCCCAACGCCGATCACGGGCCGACGACCCCCGGTCTGATCCCTTCTCGCCCCATTGTTCGGGACACTGACGAATCGCCCCGCCCAATGCAACGACCACGCAACGGCCAGATACAAACCGGACGGACTGCCCTGCCGCACATATCAGCGGTCAAGCACCATTTCCCGACCGGTCGCTCACGTCAGCGTGTCCCGCGACGAGGTTCTGGAAGTGGCGAGCTAGGTGTGGGTTGGGTGCCTGAGCGTCCAGAATCTGATGCCGCTCACCGATTCGACGTCGTCGAGGAGAAGGTGAAAGCCGTTTCGGAGGTAGAAAGCGACGGCGCGTTCCGAGAATGTCTCGAGCACGACGGGGTGACCATCGCTCGCAGCACGGTTGATGCCGTGATGGAGGAGAACAGCTCCGAGCCCTCCGCCCTGGTGGCCCGGGTCGACGCCGAGGAGTCGAAGGTGCCAATGCGGCTCGGGAGCGACACTCGCAATCGCAGGGCCGATCGCACCGAAGAAGGCGTCGAGCGCCTCTAGAGGCACATCGTTCGGGAGATCGTCAAAGCCCGCCTGGGCGAGCCGATCGGCCGTCTCAGCCATTTCACCGGACTGCAGCCACGTGGCAACAGCTGTAAACCCAGGAAGGTAGTCGACCTGACCGAACAAGTGGTCGTAGCGAACGAGCGCTTCGAACATCAACGGTGCCAGTCGCGTCCGCGTCTCATCGACCGGGTAGAGGTGGACAGTTAGAGCGTCGCCGTGGAACGCACGCGCGATGACCCCGGAGGCACGCCCAACATCCTCTTCGCGCAACGACAGCACAGGCGAAACAGCCACTCCAACTCCTCTCCATCGGGAGTCGCCACGATAAAGCACCGGCCCGACGAGCGACAAATGACGCTCACACGCGCACACACACTCGAACTTCGCGACCGCAACTCGTCATCGCCGCCTACGAATGCGGTTTCATCTGAACCTCGCAACCCGCCGCAGCAGGCAAGAACCTCACCACCGAGACAATCGCAGACAAAGCTGCAGCCCGCCTGGCTCGCATGACGTTCCCGAACACTGGCGCCCGCAAGCGGGGCACCTCCGCACCACGGAATCGGCGAGGGGCAGCCACGAGACTCGCGACCGTCCTCCTCGCCGACAGAGGTTACGCTGTCCTCAGTAGCCGGCCGGGTGCGAGGACAATTCTTGTCCCGACGCGAGCCCACGCCAACCCGTGGAGTCTCGCGCGAATGGAGGTGGTTGTCATACAGGTCGTCACCGAGAAGTACCCGGTCAGGCTGGAAGGCGAGCTCGCACCGACGTTGAGCCGCTGGTTGTGGCTGGTCAAGGTGTTGCTCGCGATTCCGCATTTCGTGGTGCTCGGTTTTCTCTGGCTCGGGTTCCTCGTGTCGACGCTGATCGTGTTCTTCGCCGTGCTGTTCACCGGCAGCTACCCGCGACGGCTCTTCGCGTACAACCTGGGCGTGTTGCGCTGGTCGTGGCGGGTGGCGTTCTACGCGTTCGGCGCACTTGGCACCGACGCGTATCCGCCGTTCACGCTCGCGGCCGTGCCGACGTATCCGGCGCACGTCGAGATCGATTTCCCCACCGATCTTCGCCGCGGTTTTCCGCTGATCGGTTGGTGGTTGCTCGGCCTCCCGCAGTACGCGATCGCGGGCATCTTCGGCGGTGCCGGCGTGGGTTTCCACGGGTTGATCGCGATCGTCGTGTTCGTGGCCGGGATCGTGCTCCTGTTCACGGGGCGCTACCCGAGGGAGATCTTCGATCTCGTGCTTGGTCTAGACCGCTGGGTGCTGCGGGTTATAGCCTACGGAGCGTTCATGACCCGCGAGTATCCACCGTTCCGGCTCGACTCCGGCGCGCACGAGCCAACCCTCGCGCCGAAGCCTGAGCTGCCTCCTGCCTGAGTCGCCGAAGCGTTCTCTCGCCTGGCGCGGAGATCTGCTCGAGGAATCATCCCTGTGCGGTCGCCGGCGCAGTATCGAAGAATTCGCTCGCGAGGTCGTTTATGAGCGCTCGCAGGTCGGGATGCTGGTCTGGATGCCATCCGGATGAAAGCTCGATGAGTCGGGCACGGCCACAGTCGATCAGCCGCTCGAGCGTCTCCCTGCCCGTGGCTGTCAGGGGGTGAGCCGACGCACGTTGGGGCTCGCGCGATTCCGTGACGAGGCTGGCGCTGACGAGGCCATCGAGCGCCCGATCGAGGCGGTCGGGCTCGATGTCGTATGCGGCGGCGAGCTCGGCGAGGTCGAGGTGCGCATCGCGTTGGAGACGTGCGAGTAGCCAGGTTTCGGCAGGGGCGAGATCGACACCGGCACGAGCTGCAAGGCGTTCGAGTATGCGTCCGGCAGCTTCGCGACGGGAGAGGATGCTGAGCTCCCGCGCGAGCTCGGCCAGGGATTCCGTGTCCTTGGGCACAGCAAATGCTTCGCCGACGCCAGCGGTTGCGACAGTGTCGCGGAGAGGCAGCTCTTTGATCAGCCAGGTCAGCGCAAACGCTGCGACGCCGATGCCTGCGGCAACGAGGAACACGACATTGAGGGACGCGGTGAACGCGGCCACGTAAGCATCGTGAACGGCGGGAGGCAGCTGGGCGAGGTCAGCGGGATTGAACCGCCCTCCTCCCGAAGTCGGCTGCCCTGGAAGCTTCTCGGCGAGGTTGCCCGCAAGTTGGTTGGCGAAGACCGCGCCGAGCACGGAGGCCCCGAAGGAGCCGCCGATCGAGCGGAAGAGCGTGGCGCCGGAGGTGGCAACACCGAGCTCGCTGTAGTCGACAGCGTTCTGGACTGCGAGGACGAGGACTTGCATGACGAGTCCGAGGCCCAGTCCGAGCACGAACATGTAGACCGAGGCAGTCGCCACGGAGGTGGTCGCGTCCATCAGCGACAGCAGATAGAGGCCGATGACCATCACCGCCGTGCCGACGATCGGGAAGATCTTGTAGCGGCCCGTGCGGGTGATCAGTTGCCCCGATCCGATCGAGGCGATCAGCAGGCCTCCCATCACCGGCAGGAGCTGCAGCCCGGACGCGGTCGGGCTCGCTCCGTTGACGACCTGCAGGAACAGCGGCAGGTAGGTGATGGAGCCGAAGAGTGCGAAGCCGACGATCAGGCCCACGAGGCTCGTGGTCACAAAGACGCTGTTGCGGAACAGGGAAAGAGGCAACACCGGTTCTGGCGCACGACGCTCCGCGAACACGAAACCGCAGAGAAAGACGAAGCCGGCGACCGCAAGAGCGACGATCACCGGCGATCCCCAGGCGTAGCTCGCGCCGCCGAGCGTTGTCACGAGCACGATCGAGCTCAGGCCCGCGGCGAGCAATCCCGTCCCCAGGTAGTCGATCGTGTGGCGAACGCGCGTTGTCACGGATGGCAAGGTGACCGCGAGCACGGCGAACGCTGCTATCCCGAGCGGGATGTTGATGTAGAAGATCCAGCGCCAGGAGAGGTGCGTCGTGAAGAAGCCGCCGATCAGCGGCCCGGCGACGCTCGAGAGCCCGAAGACCGCGCCGAAGATTCCTTGGTAGCGGCCGCGATCGCGGGGCGGCACGACGTCCCCGATCGTCGCCTGTGCGGAGACCATCAGCCCGCCCCCGCCGAGCCCCTGGACTGCACGAAACGCGATCAGCTGAGGCAGGTTCTGAGACAGGCCACACAGCACCGAGCCGATCAGGAACACGACCAGGCCAACCTGGAGCACGATCTTGCGGCCGTACTGATCGCCCAGCTTGCCGTACAGAGGCGTCACGATGGTCTGCGCCAGGAGATACGCCGTCACGACCCAGGAGAGGTGATCGAAGCCACCGAGGTCGCCGACGATGGTTGGCAGTGCTGTCGACACGATCGTGCTATCCAGGGCGGCCAGCAACATCACCAGCACGAGGCCTGCGAACACGACGTACACCTGCCGCTGGCCACGCTCTTCATCCGGGTGTGCCACGGCGGCGCCGGTCACTGGAGTTGCGTCAGACACGTGTCACAGCGATTTCCAAAAGACGGTCGTGTCGCACGGCGTCCCGTCCGGAAAGAGGGCGTAACCGGGGATGACGCCCACGCGGTTCCAGCCCAGTCGCTCGTACAGACGTTCAGCGTTGTCGCCGGTGACGGTGTCCAGCACGAGGAGCGTCTTGCCCTCGGCGAGCGCGTGTACCTCAGCGCTCTCCATCAGGAGCCGGGCAATGCCGCGCCGGCGGGCAGCGCGATGGACGAGGAGCTTTGCGATCTCGGCACGGTGCGGCTGATTCGGCGGGACGGCGAGAACCACCTGCACCGTGCCGACGAGCTCGCCGTCGGCAAATGCGGCCAGCAGCAGGCGGCGGCCCTGCTCGACCTCGACGCCGAACGCCTCGAAGACCCCGCGTGCGTCGTCGTGCGAGAACGGCGCCAGATAGCTGACCGACGCTCCTCCGGCGACGCAGTCCACGAGGACGTCGGCAAGTCCGTCGAGATAGGCCTGCACCTCCGCCGGAGCAAGACGGCGAATCTCGATCCCCTCGGCCATCGGCTCATCTTCGCAGAACGATTCACGGCTCCCTCGAGCGACGGGTGCCCCAGCAGGGGTAACTCGGCGGCGAACGGCGCATGGGCGCAGGCGTCCCTCGACCGTGTCATTGACCGGCGACGTCGATCGCCCGATACAGACAACGTCGGTTCAACGCTTACGAAGGGGGCTCCATATGCGGTCACACCTGAAAGGTGGTCGAGCCAAGCTCGGCCTCGTCACCATCCTCGCGTTCGTCGTCGGCCTCGTCGGCTCGACCGGCGCGAGTGCAGCACCGGGCGACAACCTGAGGAACGCCGGAAAGTGCCTGCGAGGCTGGCATTCGTTGCAGACGAGCACCGGTCGCCCGTTCAGCGGCCCGATCAGCTGCGTGATCTACGCCCTCAGGGGCGGGACGTTCGGCGTCACCACGGTTCCGGTCCCGGATCCGGTGACTCCCCCGCCGTCGTCTGGCGAGTAGCACTCCCGTACCCGGCACCGGTGCACGAGGAACGGTTACGACGTTCGGGGGGCTGGCTCTGAGCCAGCCCCCCGAACGTGTTCAGATACATCCCCGGGTCCTATACGGCTCTTGCTGCCGGCCCTTTGTAGGTATCGCTGCCAAAGCCGAGGATCAGCCCGAAAATGGGGCTGAGAAAGGCCAGCCCGATGCCGAAGCCGGTGCCGCGGCCGAAGCTCTTCGCCAGGTCGAGCGCGACGATGATCCAGATGATCAAGCCGACGATCGGGATCAGCAGCAGGATGACCCACCACCAGTCGCGGCCGACGACCTTCAGCAGCACGATGAAGTTGTAGATCGGGATGATCGACTTCCAGCCAGCCTCGCCGGCTTTCGTGAAGACCATCCACCATGCGGCGATGACCGCGACGATGATCGCGATGTAGATCAGCCAAGCGATGCCGCTCACGACAAGCCTCTCTGCAGGGGAATTGGATGGCGTGAACGATGACGGGCCGCGCGGACGACGCCGCCGGCGCTGAACACTGGCCGGGGTGCAGCGGGATAGGATCGCTCGATGCCGAACATCCGCCTGATCGAGCCTGACGACGCGAGAGGACCGCTGAAGGACGAGTACGACGCGGCAATTGCACGTGCCGGCAAGGTATTCAACATCGTCCAGGCGATGAGTCTCCGTCCCGGAGTTCTGAAGCAGTCGATGGACCTCTACCGGGCGATCATGTTCGGCCCCTCGGGACTGACCCGGGCCGAGCGCGAGTTGCTCGCCACCGTCACGTCCCGCTACAACGATTGCCACTACTGAACGCTTGCGCATGCCGACGACCTCCGTGCAGAGGGCGCAGACGAGGAGCTCGCGAACCACGCGGCACATGACTATCGGCAGGCGGATCTCGAGCCGCGTGTGCGCGCCCTGTGCGATTACGCGATCAAGCTGACCGCGGCTCCGGCGACGGTCGGCATCGACGATGCAGACGCCCTGCGAGCGCTCGGGTGGGACGACGCTGCGATCCACGATGCCATCCAGGTGATCTCGTACTTCAACTACATCAACCGCATCGCAGACGGCGTCGGGGTCGAAGACGAGCCCGAGTGGGGAACGCACGGAGCGTAGCGACGCGCGCGCACCGAACGGAGTGCAGCGGTGCGTCATACTCCGGGCATGCAATCGCCCGTCAAGGTGGCGTGCGTCCAGGCCGAGCCGGTGATTCTCGACCGCGCTGCGACCCTCGCGAAGCTCGCTGAATTGACTGCCGAGGCAGCGCTCGCCGGCGCTCAGCTCGTCGTCTTCCCCGAAACGTTCATTCCCGCATATCCCTCGTCGGTGTGGGCGAGGGCGTTTGCAGGCTGGGCCGACCCGCGCGCCAAGGCAGCATTCGCGTTGCTCGCGCGGGAATCGGTAGCGGTTCCGGGCGCCGACTGCGACCGCCTCGGCGAGATCGCCCGCGAAAGCGGCGTCTGGCTGGTCACCGGCGTGAACGAGTTCGACCCCGCTCGGCCCGGCACGCTCTACAACTCTCTGCTCTATCACGCACCCGACGGCTCCCTCGCGCAGCACCATCGGAAGCTCGTACCGACGAACCACGAGCGTCTCATCTGGGGGCAGGGTGACGGACGTGGCCTCGAGGCAATCGATACCTCCGTGGGCCGGCTCGGCGGCTTGATTTGCTGGGAGAACTACATGCCGTTGGCCCGGTTCTCTCTCTATGCCTCGGGCGTCGAGGTTTACATCGCCTCGACCGCCGATGACGGCGATGCCTGGCAGGCAACGCTCGTCCATATCGCTCGCGAGTCACGCGCCTTTGTCGTCGCACCGTCGCACTTCCAGCGGGCCGACTCGTATCCATTGGACTTTCCGCTTGCCGACGAGATCGCCGAAGCAGACGTAATCGGCCGGGGCGGCAGCGCGATTCTCGGCCCCGACGGGGCCTACCTGGCCGGGCCGCTCTACGGCGAGGAGGGCATCCTCTACGCCGACCTGGATCCCGCGCGTCTCGCCGAGGAGCGCCAGCGTTTCGATCCTGTCGGCCACTACCACAGGCCGGACGTGCTGCAGCTGACCGTGACGCCGCGACCTCCGGTCTAGGACTCGCGCCCGGCGCGACGCAAGACACGCCGGTCACCGAGGCGACGCGTGATTCCGTCCTCGTCGAGCCGCTCGAGCAGAAGCTGGGCATCGCGGCGACCGATGCCGCCGAGGTCTCGAAAGCGAGCGAGCGTGATCTCACCAGCCGTTTGACACTCAGAGATGACGAGCTCTCGTGCGCGGTCAAAGGATTCAGTGGACACGACGAGCCCGTTGCCCAGGCGGACGAGTCGGCCGTCGGCCTCGAGGTACCGGGCCAGCTCTCCATCGTCGACCTTCACCGCGACGAGTCCCGACGCTGCCAGCTCGAGGCAGAGCGAGTCGGCGGCCTCTGCACGAGCGCCTAGTGTCGCTGCGACTCCGGGGAGATACGCCACCCCTCCACGACGCTCGACCGGCAGCAGCGGCACGATCGACGTTGCCCACGGCTCGGAGGGCAGCAGTTCGGCGACCGCGAGGCCGGGCTCGAGTGGCGACTGCTCGGCCCTCAGGCGAAGTCGCTCGACCACCGATTCAGCCGTTTCGTCGAGCCAGGTTTGCGAGAACACCCATGGCCCAGCACGGACGACCGTCGACAGCCCCTCCTCGAGCTCTGCTGCCGAGAGGAGACCGCGGGCCGCAAGGGACTCAACCAGGATCGGCGCAGCAACGGTCGCAGCGATGATCGAGCCCGGATCGCCCTGTTCGAGGAGCTCGAGCCTCTTGGGCTCGAGTCGCCGTGGCGGAGCCGGGTCGAGGACCGTCGCCCCTCCGAGAGTTGTCTCCCCTCGCAACACGATGCGGTCACCGCGCGCCGCGACAACGGGCGCTGAGAGCCTCAGTTGAGCGCTATGCGCGCCGATTCGCGCGACGCGGGCCGAGATGCGCGAGGTCCCATGGTGCACTGAGACACGTGCTCCGTTCTCGATTGACGTCACCTCTTCGAGCTCGACGTCGAGCCGATAGGAGACGGGAAACGCACCCGGCGTGACGAGCGCGTCGCCACGGTGCAAGTCACGTCGCTCGACACCCGGCAGGCCGAGCGCCACACGCTCCCCCGCAGTCGCGGTCGATACCTGCACGTCGTGCACGTGAACCGTGCGCACGCGAACCTCGCTACCGCGCAGGGCGGCGCTGAGGGTGTCGCCTTCTGAGATCGTTCCTCCCCAGAGTGTTCCCGTCACGACCGTGCCTATCCCGCGCAGCGTGAAGACCCGATCGACGTAGAGGCGTGCCGCGCCACTCGAGTCGCGTGCTGTCACCGTGTCGGCCGCCCGGCCCAGAGCCGCGCGCAGCTCATCGAGCCCCTGTCCCGTCTTGGCGCTGACTGCCAGGACGTCTGCACCGGGGACGAGGTCCCGCGCCTCCTCCAGCGCTATTTCCAGCGTCTCTTCGTCGACGAGGTCGGCCTTCGTCAGAGCGACAACGCCTGCGTCGACACCGAGCAGCCTCAGGATTGCAATGTGCTCGTGTGTCTGCGGCCGGGCACCCTCGGCCGCGTCGATCACGAGCAAGAACAGGTCGATCCCCGTTGCGCCGGCCACCATCGTGCGCACGAATCGCTCGTGACCGGGGACGTCGATGAGCGAGAGTCGCCTGCCGTCCGGCAGGTCGAGCGGCGCATAGCCGAGGTCGATCGAGATCCCGCGCCTCTGCTCCTCGGGCAGACGGTCGGTGTCCTTCCCCGTCAGGGCCCGCACGAGCCACGTCTTGCCGTGGTCGATGTGCCCGGCTGTCCCAACGGTCAGCGCCATCTCAGGCTGGACGGACGCGCTCGAGCCCAGCGGCCACCCCGTCGCGCAACAACGTCACGTCGTCGGCGACGCTCACGAGTCGCCACCCGGCGTCGGCGAGTTGGCCTGCCTCCGCGGCACGGATTGAATGAACGCCCGCCGGAAGGCCGGCCGCATCGGCCGCGACGCGAACCCGGGCGATCGCCGCGGCAAGCACTTCGTCGTCCAGGTCCGGCGGCACCGGCCTGCCGAGAGAGACCGAGAGATCCCACGGTCCGACGTAGAGGGCAGTGACCCCGTCGACGAGCGCAATCTCTTGGACGCACTCCACAGCCACTTCAGACTCGATCTGGACGATCACGGCGACATCTTCGAGCTCGTGTGGTCCGAGCGTCAGAGCTGCACGAATCGGGCCGAAGCCGCGCGTGCCGCGCGGCGGAAAGCGCGTTGCGTCTACCGCTCCTTTCGCCTCCTCAGCCGAGTTCACGTTCGGTACGACGATCCCGGACGCTCCGAGATCGAGCACCCGGCCGATCGCCACCGGGTCGTTCGCAAGCAAGCGCACCACCGGCGCGGCGCCGTGCGCCTCGATCGCAGGGAACAGCGTGGGAAGGTCACTCTCGGAGACGAGCCCGTGCTGGAGGTCGAGGACGACGTAATCGACGCCTCCGGCAGCGAGAAACTCTGCCGTGCCGGGGCCGGGGAGGGAACACCACGCGCCGAGTACCGTCTCGCCCGCACGCAGCCGCTCCACGAAGTGGTTGCGACTCATCAGGCCCGGGCCGCCGCGACCGCCGTCGCCACCTCGTCGATCTCTTCGTCGGCGAGAGCCCGAACGTCGAGCAGCAGACGTCCGTCGCGCACGATCCCGACGACGGGTGGTTCGCCGGCCCGCAGCGGAACGAACAAGGCTTCCTCGATCGCGCAGGCGTAGCTCGGCAACTCGGTGAGCGGAAGCGCCCCACCTCCGGCCCTTGCGACCGTTTCCTCCACCTCGCCTCCGATCAGTGCCGCAAGCCGTTCGGCCCTCTGTCGCACGGCGGCGGCAGGCTCGTCGAGCATCCGCAAGACGGGAATCTCGCGGCGGGCGCGCTCGGGATCGAGGGCAAGCGCAAGCGTTCCCTCGAGCGCAGCGAGCGTGAGCTTGTCCGCTCGCAACGCGCGTTGCAACGGATGACGCCGCAGGCGCTCGATCAGATCGGCCCGGCCGGCGATGATTCCCGCCTGAGGGCCGCCGAGCAGCTTGTCGCCCGAGAAGCACACGAGATCCGCACCAGCGGCGAGGCTCGCTGCTGCCGTCGATTCGTCGCCTATGCCCGAGAGCGCCCCCGAGCCGAGGTCGTCGACGAGCGGTAGCCCTGACCGCTTCGCGATCTCGGCCAGGCGACCGAGATCGGGCTGCTCGGTAAATCCGACCACACGGAAGTTGGATTGGTGGACGCGAAGGATGACGGCGGTCTCCGGGCCGATCGCGCGCTCGTAGTCGGCGACGCGCGTGCGGTTGGTCGTACCCACCTCCACGAGCCGAGCGCCGGAACGGGCAAGTACGTCCGGAATCCTGAAGCCGTCGCCGATCTCGATCAGCTCGCCTCGCGAGACGATCACTTCACGGCCCTCGGCCAGAGCAGCCAGAGCGAGCATCACACCCGCCGCGTTGTTGTTGACGACGAGCGAAGCCTCCGCGCCCGTGATCCGCTGCAACAGCCCGACGAGATGGTCCTGTCGCGAGCCGCGCGCCCCTGCGCCGAGGTCGTATTCCAGATTTGAATAGCTGCCGCCAACCTCGACGACGCGATCGAGTGCGGATTGCGCGAGTGGTGCCCGGCCGAGATTCGTGTGAATCAATACGCCCGTGGCGTTCAGCACGCGCCGCAACGATGGCCTGCGGACCGCCGCGAGCTCGGCCAGAGTCGCCTCGACGAGATCGCCAGGATCCCGTCCGTGCCGGATCTCGTCGCGGGCATGTTCCAGCGCCGAGCGAGCGGCGGCGAGTGCGAGCGGCCGCGAGGAATCTGCGAGCCGCGGATCAGCGAGGACGCGATCGACGGAGGGGAGTGTTCGGAGCGAAGGAGCCACAGCCGAAGTGTAGGCACGGGCCTCCTCGCTGTTACAACGCCGGCAGAACCTCTGCAAGCAACGCCGTGAGCCGATCCTGGGCTTGCGCCCCCACCGCGAGCACGTGCTCGGCATCGATGGGCTCCGGGAGAATGCCGGCTGCCATGTTGGTCACGCACGAAATGGCAAGGCAGCGGATACCCATGTGATGTGCCGCGAGGACCTCGGGCACGGTCGACATCCCGACAAGGTCGCCGCCGAGGCTCCGTATCATCCGGATCTCCGCCGGCGTCTCGAACGCCGGGCCGAGCCAGGCAGCGTAGACCCCCTCTGAGAGAGATTGGCCGAGTCGCTTGGCCGCCGCATGAGTGATCAGACGCAGGGCGGGATCGTAGGCGGAGCTCATGTCCGGAAAGCGCGGCCCGAGCGTGTCATCGTTCGGCCCTACGAGAGGTGACGTTCCCTGGAGGTTCAGGTGGTCGGAGATGAGCACGAGGTCTCCAGGAGCGAGGTTCTCGCGGACCCCGCCACAAGCGTTCGTGAGGATGAGCGCGCCGGCCCCGAGTCTCCCGAGCACGCGTACACCGAACACGACCCGATCGGCCGGATGGCCCTCGTACAGGTGAGCTCGACCCCTCATGACCGCGAGCGGCACTCCCTCGAACACCCCGAGCACGAGGGTGCCCGCATGCCCGAGAGCGGTCGAGACGGGCCAGCCGGGGATCTCGCTGTACGCGATCTCGACAGCATCCTCGACCCGGTCTGCGAACCCGCCGAGGCCGGATCCAAGCACGACCGCAGCTCGAGGCACGAGCGGCGTCCGCTCGCGAATCACGGCAAGCGCATCATCGATCGAGCCGGAGCCGGTCACGCAGAGCCCTCGGCGACACGGGCGTCGTAGCGCGAAACCACACAGTCGACGGCTTCAGCCGGTATGTCGGTGACATGCACAAGGTCGAGATCGGCTGCCGAAACCAGGCCGTCCTCGAGCAGCCGGGTGCGAACCCAGTCGAGCAGCGGCGACCAGTAGGCGCTCTCGTAGAGCACAACCGGAAAGTTCCCGATCTTCCCGGTTTGGATGAGCGTGAGTGACTCGAACAGCTCGTCGAGTGTGCCGAAGCCGCCGGGGAAGATGACGAACCCGTCGGCAGCTTTGACGAACATCGTCTTGCGCGCGTAGAAGTGCTTGAACGTCAACGAGATGTCGCAGTACGGATTGAGGCGCTGTTCGTTCGGAAGCTCGATGCCGAAGCCGATCGACAGGCCGCCGGCCTCCTGACAACCGCGATTTGCCGCTTCCATCACACCAGGCCCTCCACCTGTAACGACTGCAAACCCGGCCTCCGCAAAGAGACCGGCGGTCTGGCGGGCTGCGTGATATGCCGGCGTCTGGCCATCGACGCGTGCGGAACCGAAGATGGAGACAGCCGGACGGTCGATCTCCTGCACCCTTTGGAAGCCCGCGAGGAACTCGGAGGCAATCAACGACACATCTCCGGCGAGCGACTCGTGCCGGCGGCGAAGCAACCTGCGATCGAGATCGCCGCTTTTCACAGGCGGTTCTGCGGGACGTGGGCGGCAACCATGCCGAGCGCAAGCCCCGCCGCGACTACGAAGGAGTAGACGACCACTACACCGGCAAGGCGGCGAGCTTCGGCGGGACTCGCCCTGCCGCCGCCGGCACGGAGCACGCGCCACGAGCGGAGGATGTGTCCACCGTCCAGGATCCCGATCGGGATCAGGTTAACGAGATTGAGGAAGAAGCCGGCGTAGGCGAGGGCGCGCAAGAGGTCGGAGTCCACCGCGTTCCCGTAGACCAGGCACGCGAGTGCACCGATCCCGCCCGCGACCGGTCCTGCGACCGACACGAGCGCGTTGCGCCAGGGGTCGAACGGTTGGCCGCGCAACGCGACGTACGCGCCGAGGAACGGAATGAAAACGGGTAGTTGCGGGTTGAGCCCCTGCCGCCGCGCCTCGACATAGTGACCCAGTTCGTGAACGAGGATGAGCAGGACAAAGCCGATGGCAAAGTGCCAGCCCCAGATGAGCGCGTAGCCGCCCACCGCGACGAAGACACCGAGGAACTTCAGCGACCCTGCGACCTTCAGCAGGACGCCGCCCGCGATCACTATCGGAGCGATCGCGCGGGCCCATCCTCGTCGCGGCGCGTGCTCCGCCGGCTCATCCGGGAGCTCACTGCTCACGAGCCCTGACCAATCCATTCCTCACCACCAACGTAGATCTCCTTCTTCCACAGAGGCACGGATCCCTTCAGGGTGTCGATCGCCTCGGCGCAAGCTGCGAGCGCATCGGCTCGATGAGCAGACGACACGGCGATCACGACGCTCGTCTCTCCGATCCCGACGACTCCAACGCGATGGTGAATCGCGACTCGGATGAGCGAGTGGCGCTGCTGAAGGTCGGCAGCGATCCGTTCCATCTCCGCCTCGGCCATCCCCTCATACGCCTCGTACTCCAGTCTGACGACCTCGCGGCCGCGGGAGTGCGCGCGCGTCGTGCCTGTGAATGTCGCAATCGCACCGGCGTCGTCGGACGCGACCTCGCGCACCGCGTCAGCGAGGGAAAGCGGGGCCTCGGACAGCCGAAACGCTCCTCCTGAAACGGGCGGAATCAACGCCACCTCGTCGCCCTCCACGAGAACGGTGTCGCGCTCGGCGTAGCTCTTGTTGACCGCGACGAGGAGCCCTGCTGGTTCCACGCCGAGGTCGAGCGCGGGCCAGATGTCCGCCGCGGTTGCACCCGCTGGGAGCTCGAGCTCGAGCTCCCGCGTTCCAGCAAGCTCACGCAGGCCGGCAAAGAGTCGAATCGCGACCTTCATCAGCTGCAGGGTAGATGGCAGGCCTCTAGGTTGCAGACCGTGGGGGCTGTCATGTTACATCTGTCTATGGCGATCACGCTCCCGCGCACGAACCTCAATGAGCAGGTCTATGAGATGCTCCGCCAGCGCGTGCTTCAGCGCGATCCGGGACCCGGCACGAAGTTGAGCCTTCATGAGCTCGCAACCGAGCTCGGGGTCTCCCGGAGCCCCGTGCATCATGCTCTCACGCGGCTCGTATCCGAGGGGCTCCTGTCGGTCAAGGCACGACGCGGCTACTACGTCACACCTGTGACGCAGTCGACCGCGGCCGACGGGTACGACGTCCGGCTTGCGCTCGAGCTCCACGCTGCTGAACGCACAGTCGGCACGGTCGATCCGACGCGCCTTCGGCGCTTCCGAGCTCTGATGGAGGCGTCGGAGGCGTCGATCTCGCAGGAGGAGTGGGATACGGCGAACGCGGCCTTCCACGAATTCCAGATCGACCTCACGGGCAACGGCATGCTCTCGCACGTGTACCGGCAGCTGTCGGTGAACTTAATGATGCAGGTGATCCGCGGCGGCAAGCTCGAGGGCGGCGAGTACCTCGCCCGCGAACACCGCGCGATCGTGGAGGCGTTCGAGGCCTGCGATCTTGCCCAGACACAGGAGGCGATTCGAAGCCACATCGAGTCGGGCAAGCGCATCGCGCTCGAGGCGATCGAGCGGGCCGGCGGGGTTCTCTAGAGGGTTGCTGCGACCCCGCCGGAGTCGGCGTAGGATCGGAGGATGCCCGGTGCCCCCGATAGGCGGTTGCTCGACTCTGGCATCGAGGTGAAACCGCTGTACCGAGCGGCAGATGCCCCGCCGGATGAGCCGGCGCCTCCCGGGGTCTTCCCGTTCACGCGGGGGCCGTATGGAGATATGTACCGCGGACGGCCGTGGACGATCCGCCAGTACGCAGGGTTCGCATCGGCGGAGGCGTCGAACGAGCGGTATCGCTACCTCCTCGGGCGCGGACAGGCAGGACTGTCGGTCGCGTTCGACCTGCCGACGCAGCTCGGGTACGACTCGGACGACCACGTGGCAGAGGGTGAGGTTGGCCGGACGGGCGTTGCGATCGACTCGCTTGCCGATATGGAGTTGCTTCTCGATGGGATCCCGCTCGACGAGGTCTCGACGTCGATGACGATCAACGCGCCGGCAGCGTTGCTGCTGCTCCTGTACGAACTCGTGGCCGAGGGGCAGGGCGTGCCCGGCTCCGCGCTCCGTGGCACGGTCCAGAACGACATCCTCAAGGAGTACATCGCGCGCGGAAACTACATCTTCCCGCCGCGGCCGTCGATGCGACTGACAACCGATCTCTTCGCCTACTGCGAGGAGAGGATCCCCCGCTGGAACACGATCTCGATCTCCGGCTACCACATCCGGGAGGCAGGCTCGACCGCGGCGCAGGAACTCGCGTTCACGCTCGCGAACGGCATCGCCTACTGCGAGGCAGCGGTCGCTGCCGGCCTCGACCCGGATGAATTCGGTGCCCGGCTCTCGTTCTTCTTCAACGCGCACAACGACTTCTTCCAGGAGGTCGCAAAGTTCCGTGCCGCTCGCACGCTGTGGGCGGAGATCATGCGCGACCGCTTCGGCGCCACGACCGAAAAGGCCCAGGCACTGCGATTCCACGCCCAGACGGGCGGCTCGACCCTGACGGCCCAGCAGCCCGAGAACAACATCGTGCGTGTCACGATCCAGGCGCTCTCGGCGATCTGCGGCGGCGCGCAGTCACTCCACACGAACAGCTACGACGAAGCCCTCGCGCTCCCGAGCGAACACGCGGCCACGATCGCGCTCCGCACCCAGCAGATCCTCATGCACGAAGCAGGCACGACCGACACGGCCGACCCGCTCGGAGGCTCCTACTACCTCGAGGCACTCACCACCGAGCTCGAGCAGCACGGCCGGGCGCTGATCGAACGAATCGACGAGCTCGGCGGAGCCGTCGCCGCGATCGAGGCCGGCTACATCCAGGGGCAGATCGAGGAGGCCGCCTACCGCCACCAGGCAGCCGTCGAAGCGGGCGACCGAATCGTCGTCGGCGTCAACCAGTTCACCGAGGACGGAGCACACGGTGTCGAACTGCACCGCCTCGACCCCACCGGCGAACAACGCCAACGCGAACGCACCCAACGCGTCAGAGCCGAACGCAACCACGATGTAGCCGCCAGCGCGCTCGACACCGTCCGCGCAACAGCAGCCGGAACCGACAACCTCCTCCCCCCACTCCGCGAAGCGCTCCGCGCCCACTGCACCATCGGCGAAATCTGCAACACCCTACGCGAGCTCTGGGGCACGTACGACGGGCGGTGAGCAGCCCCGGCCGGAGTACGCTCCTCGCATGCGAATCCTGCTCGTCTCGCAGATGTATCCAGGGGTCGATGATCCGTCGCTCGGCTCCTTTGTGGCGACGCTCGAACGCGAGCTCGAGGCGCGTGGCCACGATCTGGCTCGCGCGGTTGTCGACCGGAGCGGCGGCTACGGCCGCCATGCGCGGCTCGCAGTCGACGTGCTGCGGACCGCTCGACGGTTTCGACCCGATGTCGTGTATGCCCATTTCCTCGTGCCCGCCGGATTCCTCGCGGCGGTCGGTGGCCGTGCCCCGCTCGTCGTCACCGCACACGGGCAGGACGTCGAGAATGCACGACAGAACAGCGCGGTGCGTCGTGCCACGCAGCTCACGGTCAAGCGCGCCCACGCGGTGGTCGTCGTGTCTGCGTGGCTGCTGGAACGCCTCGTCGAGGTCGTGCCCGAGGCGGAGCCGAAGAGCACGGTGATCGACTGCGGGGTCGATCTCGCCCGCTTCGTACCGCGCGATGTACTCGCGGCCCGCTCGGAGGTGGGCTGGTCACCTGCGGGGACGGGCTTTCTCTGCGTCGGTTCGCTCAGCGAGCGCAAGAACGTCCTCCGCCTGGCACGGGCCTTCGAGAGCCACGGCGAGGGAGCGCTTGCCTTCGTCGGCGACGGCCCTCTCCGGCCGGCGCTCGAGGGGCGACCTGGTATTCACCTCGCGGGTCAGCTCGTCCATGATCACGTCGCCGAGTGGATCGCGGCGGCTGACGTGGTCTGTCAACCGAGTCTCGCCGAGCCGTTTGGGCTTGCGACACTCGAGGGGCTTGCCTCCGGCCGCTCGGTCGTCGCGACTCGCATCGGTGGCCCACCTGAGTTCGTCTCCCCCGAGTCCGGCATCCTCGTCGATCCCTATGACGACGATGCCCTCCGTGCCGCGCTCGGCGAGGCCGCGCTCCTGCCCCGGCCGAACCTCGCTGCGCGAGAGGCCGCCAAGACTCACAACGTGAGCCGGCAGGCAGAACGCGTGGAGGAGCTCCTGCTGCGGGCTGCGGGAGCTTGAGCTGACACTGCCCGCCACGCCGCGGGGCGGGTCTGACATCTACTCCGCAGGGAGCCCTTCACGGCTATCGAGATCGGCGAGCCGGAGTTCCACGAGGGGAAGAACGGTCTCCTCGAGCCCCGCGTCGCGGGCGGCTGCGAGTGCCGCGAGGTAGCTCTCCCGCACCTTCGCGATCGCGACGCCCTGCTTGAGGCGGTTGTCACCGGTCACGAGGAGCCGCTGAATCGTGGCGCGCGCGTCGTCCGGGTTCTCCATGAGGTGCAGGGTAACGCTGGTACGATCCCGCAGCGATGGTCCCGTTCTTTGCAGTCCTGCAGGTTCTGATCTCGGCGGCGCTCGTGACGCTCGTGCTGATGCATTCCGGCCGCGAAGCCGGATTTGGTGGCATGGGGTTCACGCCGCAGTCGCAAGGAGGCACCCACATCGTCGAGCGCAACCTCACGCGCCTGACAACGGTGATGGCTGTGCTCTTCTTCGTGAATACCGTGGTCCTGTACCGCCTGCTCGCGTAGGAGACTCAACGCCGGGTACAATCGCCCCGCGCGCTGGTGGCGGAATTGGTAGACGCGCAAGGTTGAGGGCCTTGTGGGCGCAAGCCCGTGGAGGTTCAAGTCCTCTCCAGCGCATGTGTTGACGAAGGGGGCCCAAGACGGCCCCCTTCGTCATGGACGACCAACCCACGTGGCCCCCTTCGTCAACACATGCCGTTTCCCGTAGGGGCGAGGCGAAGCCTCGCCCCGCAGCGCGCCGAGCATGGCTCCCGCGAATCCGCCTTGACGCTGTCCGGAAGGATCCGTACCCTTCATCACGAACACCTGTTCGGACACCCCACCTCGGAGGCACCATGCTGACGGTACGACAACAGGAGATCTGGCAGTTTCTCGTCGAGTACACGGACGGGCACGGCTACCCGCCGACCGTGCGTGAGATCGGTGAGGCGGTCGGTCTTGCCTCTCCGTCAACCGTGCATGCGCACCTCGCCAACCTCGAGCGCGGCGGCCTGCTGAAGCGCGATCCTTCGAAGCCCCGAGCACTCGACCTCATCGGGCATCGCACCGTCGCTGTCACGACACCCCGGCCGACCGATGAGATTCCACGCCTCCCATTGCTCGGCCAGATCGCCGCCGGCTCGCCGCTCCTCGCCGAGGAGAATGTCGAAGACCGCATCGCGGTTCCGGAGCCGCTCGGCCGTGACGCCGACTTCCTACTGACGGTGCGCGGCGATTCGATGATCGAGGCAGGAATCCTCGACGGAGACACGATCGTGGTGCACAAGCAGGAGGACGCGTCGAACGGTGACGTCGTAGTAGCACTCGTCGGCGATGACGAGGGTGCGAACGAGGCGACGGTGAAGACGTTCTATCGCGAGACCGGCCGCATCCGCTTGCAGCCGGAGAACAGTGCGCTCGAGCCGATCTATGCCGATCACGTACAGGTCATGGGCAAGGTCGTGGGGGTGTTCCGGAGCCTGCGATGACCGTAACCGCCCTCGCCCGAACGCTCGACCAGGAGCTCGTCGCGCTCGCTCGCGGTGCGAGCCTCGCCTGCCCTGTGTGCAGCGAGTTCGTCCTGCATGTTCGCGGGGCGTACGGTCTCGCCATTGCGTGTCCCGAATGCAAGTCGGTGCTGGCCGAAGGGTATGAGGTGCCCGAGCTCGCGCTGCCGTCGGTAGCGCAGACTGGCTGAGGAGCTGGGTCGGTGCAGGTCCGAGGCTCGTAGGGGCGACGCGTCAGCGGCGCCCGATCGGACGCCGCTGATGACTCAGAGCTCACCATGATCCCATGTGCCGCGCTACCCTGCGGGCGCAGGCCGGGTGACCGCGGGCATGCCGTTTCGGCGACATGCTCGAGGAAAGTCCGGACACCGTAGGGCAGGACGCTGGGGAAACCCCAGACGGCGAAAGCCGATGGAAAGTGGCACAGAAAGGAGACCGCCGGGGCTTCACGCCTCGGTAAGGGTGAAAAGGTGGGGTAAGAGCCCACCAGCGCCGCGGTGACGCGGCGGCTAGCCAAACCCCGTTCGGTGCAAGGCGAAGCAGGTTCCGTTGACGCAGCCCGCCGAGGAACCGGGTACGCCGCTCGAGTCGTCAGGTAACTGCCGGCCCAGAGAGATGGTCACCCACGACAGGATCCGGCTTACAGGCCTGCTACGGAAAAAGCCCTGGAAACAGGGCTTTTTCTATGCGGTCTAGTCACCCCCACGTCGCTGTACGGACGAAGGAACGACCAAGAGACCGGCGCAGGCTTCTAGACCGGGCGCAGCACGACCTCGATTGCCGTCCCCTTCCCGGGTGACGAGCGCAGCGAGAAGACGCCCTCGATCGAAGCCGCACGAGAGCGCATGTTCTTCAGCCCCTGCCCGGCACCGCCGTCCTCGCTCTCGAAGCCCGACCCGTTGTCCGAGACGCGCACGATACGACGGTCACCCCGTTGCACGATGGAGACCTCTGCGGAATGAGCGTCGGCATGCTTCCTCGCGTTCGCAAGACCCTCCTGCACGATTCTGAATACCTCGATCTCCTCGTCCGGGGCGAGCATGATGCCCGAGTCGATCTGAACGTCCACATCGAGCGCACCATCGGCGGCGAGGAAATCCACGTACCGCTTCAGGGCTGCATCGAACGGGGCAGAGCCGGCCGCAGCCGAGAGCGCGAGCACAGCGAACTGTGCCTCCTGCTGCGCGGCTGTCGCCGCGAACTTGATCCGAGGCAGCATCTGCTCGAGCGCGGCGCCAGACTCGAGCATGCTGATCTGCGTCGAAAGCGCGAAAAGATACTGGGCGAGGCCGTCGTGAATGTCGCGGGCAACGCGCGCTCTCTCTTCCGCGACGGCGCGTCCGAACTCCGCCTGGCCGATGGCACGCCAGACTCCGACGAGGAGCACCGCGAAGGCTAGAAGCCTGAGGACGTCGCTCTGAAGCACGTAGTTACTCGATTGGGCCGGCGCGAGCACGTAGTGGAGATCGGCGAACACGACGAGTGTGAGGGCGAGTGTCAACCAGCTGTCGAGATCTCGGCCGTGGCGGCGGTAGCGCAAGCCGAAGCCGATGACGGCCACGAGCGAGAGGGCGGTCAGAAGCCCATAGGCAGCGACAACCGACGGCGGGCGTGTCCCGTTCACGTCGGTGAGATCGAGCTGGAGGATGCGCGCGTCCAGCCAGATCCCGGCGAGCGAGACGACAACGATGACCGTTGCCGCGACGAGCGCGCGGCGCTTCCTGCTGACCCTGAGGGTCACGAACGGCGCAACCGCTATCAGCGCCGTTCCGAAAAGGCTGGCACCGATCGCCGCCCAACCCTCGATCGATCCGAGTTGGGCCCCTGAGAGAACCGGAACAACAGCGAACGCGAAAGCACCGACCCCGATCGCGAGGAAGCCTGCGGAGAGAAGGAGATCCATTCCGCGCCCTTCGACGAGGAATCTGATGGCGGTGAGAATCGCCACGATCGACGCGACGACCGCGACAGCTGTGTCGAGCGAGATGCGGGCGTTCGGCAGCGCGTAGCCATCGAGACGGCCGGTCACCACGAGAAGAACGGTGCCGAGCCCGAGCAAGCCCGCCAGCACGAGCTCACCAATCAGCCACGACCGATACCTCTCCGAAGAACGGGATTGCACATCACTCTATTCGGCACGACGGGTGCTGCCGATAAGCCCTGTATGGAGAGCATCCTGATCGCAGACGATCACCCACTCACGCGCGAGGCTCTTGCGTCACTCCTCGAGCAGCATGGCTTCGACATCGTCGGGCATGCATCTGACGGCGCCGAGGCGATCGTCGAGGCCGGCAGGCTTAGGCCGAAGCTCGTTCTCCTCGACCTGACGATGCCCGGAATGGACGGGCTCAGCGCGCTCCCGCACATTCGTGAGGCATCTCCTGAGAGCGAAGTCGTCGTGCTCACAGCCTCGGGAACGGACGAGAATCTGCTGGAGGCCATTCGAGCCGGCGCCGCGGGATACCTTCTGAAGAGCGAACCGCCGGAGCGTATTGCTCTCTTTCTACGCGGCGTCGCGCACGGTGAGGCGGCGCTGTCAGGCTCGATCGCCCGTCGCCTACTCGACCGGGTCCGCGAGGGCGGCCGCATGGGCGGCGTACCGGACGAGGTGGCGAAGAAGCTCTCTGCCAGGGAAGTGGAGGTGCTCCTTCTGCTCGACGAGCATCTCGGCACCGACGAGATCGCTGCGCGGCTGTATATCTCCGAACACACCGTTCGCTCGCACGTCAAGAGCCTGCTGCGAAAGCTCGGCGTGTCTTCTCGCCGCGATGCGCTCGAGCGGCTCGCCGTCGCGCGACGCTGAGTCCAGCTCACCGATCTCCGCTGTCCGCCCTCTTCCCCACAGCGCAGGATCCCACGGACGCCGGCAGCCCCGAATGGGTGAGCGGATCCCGGCACAACATCACTCAGACGAGGGGACGACGTTCGTCAAGGCCGGGCGATGTTGGACTGAGATAGCACGCCGATACTTCTACAACGCAGGTTCCACGAGGAGCTAGCGGGGTTGAACCGCATGGAACGGCCGGGCCGCACCCCGGCCGTTTCAACGTCCCGGCTCGATTCACGTCGAATCCGAGCGACTACGACGAGAACCCCTCCAGAGCTGCCTCTACGAGACCCGGCAACGTCGCAAGGTTGTAGCCGCCCTCGAGGACTGCCGCAACCCGAGGAGAGAGCTGCGTGCAACGGGCCGCGAGGTCTCGGAACCCGTCAGCTGTGACTGCCATGCTTCCCAGTGGGTCGTCGACGTGCGCATCGAATCCAGCCGACACGATCAACAGCCCCGGTTCGAAGGACCGCACCGTCGGCTCGACGACGGTGCGGAACGTCTCGGCATAGACGGCGTCACCCGCTCCGGCTGCAAGTGGCACGTTCACGATCGTCGCAGTACTCGTGTCCGGTCCACCGGTACCTGGATAGAACGGCCACTCGTGAAGTGAGATGAACAGGATCGAGTCGTCCGCGCGAACGATCGCCTCCGTGCCATTGCCGTGGTGTACGTCCCAATCGACAATCGCAACCCGCTCGATGCCGAGCTCCGTCTGCGCATGGCGAGCCGCGATGACGGCGTTGTTGAAGATGCAGAATCCCATGGCCCGATCGCCGAGCGCGTGGTGGCCCGGAGGACGCACGAGTGCGAATCCCCCCAACTCCACCGCGCTGATCGCACACCCTGCAGCGAAGCGAGCAGCCTCCCACGTGGTCGGCAGGCCGAGTGTGTCTCCGTCGAGCCAGCACGCCTCGGAAATCGCCTCGATGCGACCGACGTAGTCCGGGTCGTGGGCGCGCTCGATCGCCTCGGGGCTCGCTCGCCCGCCTTCGAGCTCTGGGCCGATGGCGGCCAGGAGACACCGCAAGCGCTCCTCCTGCTCAGGGTGATGCAGGTGCCCCGTGAGATGAAGATGCGCCATCGCAGGGTTGCTGACAGGCTCGATGTCAGGGCTCCATTTGGACGCGGGACACGGCTACTAGACCTCTCGAAGGCGAGCGGCGAGCCGTTCCACCCCAAGCGTTTCGGCCGCTCGCGCGCCTGCGGCCCAGTCCGGCTCCAAGTCTGGAAGGTCAGGCAAGGGTGCCGTGGGATCGAGTGTTGCGATCCGGCGAAAGACGAGGAGCTGAGCAGCTTCGCTCTCGAAGCGACCGGCGGCGATCATTGCCTCCAGATCGGGGAACGTCTGGAGCAACGTCGCGGCAGTCTTCTCCCCCACACCTCGCGCTCCCGGGATGCGATCGGAGGGATCGCCGCGGAGCGCTATGAAATCAGGTACCTGCTGCGGCTCCACTCCGTAGCGATCACGCACTTCCGCCGGCCCGATCCGCTGCAGCTCGCTAACACCGCGGACGGGCTGCAGGATCGTGACGTCGGGGGCTGCGAGCTGGAATGCGTCTCGGTCTGAAGTGGCGACGAGGGAGGAACCGCCGCGCCTCGTCTCGGCGGCAACAGCAGCAGCGAGGAAGTCGTCGGCCTCGAAGCCATCCCCCTTGCCACAGACGATCCCGGTCGAGGAGACCAGAGCTGGTAGAAGACCGAGCTGATCGATGATCTCTGGATCGAAATCACGTCCCGACTGGTAGGTCGAGAGGAGCGCGTTGCGGTACGTCGGGACGCCGTAGGTGTCCCAGCCGACGACAACAGCTCGGGGGCGCTCCGCTTGCCAGAGGCGCAGCAACATCGACATGAACCCGATCAGCGTGTTGGCGGGTCCTCCGTCGTCACGCCTGAACGATCGTGGTAAGGCGTGGAAGGCGCGGTGGGCGAACGAATCGCCGTCGATGACGAGCAGGGGTTTCACGTCAACGACTCCTCGAGGTCTGAGATCGCCACCCTGAGCCTGTCTGTCGCGACATGCGCAGCGTCGTCGACGGACAGGTCCTTGAGGTCGCCGACACTGACGGGTTCGCCGAACGCAACCTTGACGGCACCGAACCGCGTCAGCCCGTCGGTTCCGGAGATCCCGGCCGGAACGAGAGGCACGCCGGCCTCGAGTGCGATGCGCGCGGCTCCCGAGCGCCAGCGCGCCTCGCGGCTCTTCCGGAGGCCCTTCTCGCGCCTCGTGCCTTCCGGGAACATCACGACGACATGACCCGCGCGGCACAGTCGCACGGCGGTGTCGACCGCGTCCTGGTCACGCTGCCCGCGGCGGACCGGGAACGCGCCGCAGGCGCTGATGAACGGCCCGAGCGGGAACCAGAAGAGCTCTGACTTCGCCATGAAGCGGAGGTACCGACGCGGGAATACTGTCATCCCGAGCGGCCAGGGGTCGAAGCTCGACCAGTGGTTCGCCGCCAGGACGTACCCCCCTTCAGCAGGGAGCCGCTCGACCCCCTTCCAACGCTCCCGATAAAGGCCCCGGAGCACGGGATAACTGAGCCCGCCAAGGACGAGGTATGGCCAGCTCGGACGGGGATTCGTTGGCACTGTCAATTCCAGTATCGCCCGTTCCGGACACTTGCGGGAGGACACCAGGCCGCTATGGTGACCCGCGCACCCGCCCGTCTGCCGGGCAGGATCCAGTCTTCCGACCCGAAAAGGGCACTCGTGGCCGAACGTCGTCTCGTGATCGTTGAGTCTCCCGCCAAGGCAAAGACCATTGCCGGCTACCTCGGTGCCGGCTATGTCGTCGAGTCGTCGATCGGTCACATTCGCGACCTTCCGAACCGCGCCGCAGACATTCCCGCTGCGGTGAAGAAGGAGCCGTGGTCGCGCCTCGGTGTCAACGTCGACGACAAATTCCAACCGTTGTACGTCGTCGATCCGGACAAGAAGAGGAAGGTCGACGAGCTGAAACACGAGCTGAGGACCGCCACCGAGCTCCTCCTCGCGACAGACGAGGACCGCGAAGGTGAGGCGATCGCATGGCATCTCCTCGAGGTACTGAAGCCCAAGGTGCCGGTGAAGCGGATGGTCTTCCACGAAATCACTCGCGAGGCGATCGAGCGTGCCCTCGGCGAAACCCGCGAGATCGACGAGCGCCTGGTCGACGCGCAGGAGACTCGAAGGATCCTCGACAGGCTCTACGGCTACGAGGTCTCCCCGGTTCTGTGGAAGAAGGTCATGCCGGGCCTTTCTGCCGGACGCGTTCAATCGGTCGCGACCCGACTAGTCGTGGAGCGCGAGCGAGAGCGGATGTCGTTCGTTGCGGCGTCCTACTGGGACATCGTCGGGACGTTCGACCCCGGCACGTTCGAGGCGCGACTCGTCGCGGTCGACGGACGGCGCGTAGCACAGGGCCGCGATTTCGGGGATGACGGCGTCCTCAAGTCGGACGTGCTGGCACTCGACGAAGAGTCCGCACGCTCCCTCGCTGCCGCGCTCGTCGGCGCGTCCTTCTCGGTGCGGTCCGTGGACGAGAAGCCGTACACGCGACGCCCGGCGGCGCCGTTCATGACCTCGACACTGCAGCAGGAGGCGAGCCGGAAGCTGCGGTTCTCGTCGCAGACCACGATGCGCCTCGCGCAACGGCTGTACGAGAACGGCTTCATCACCTACATGCGCACCGATTCGACAACGTTGTCGCAAGCGGCATTGGCGGCGGCGCGTGCGCAGGCCGCCGAGCTCTATGGGGCCGATTTCGTCCCGGCCGCGCCTCGAACCTACGAGCGGAAGGTGAAGAACGCTCAAGAGGCGCACGAGGCGATCCGTCCTGCGGGCGATACGTTCCGCTTGCCGAGCGATGTGCAACGGGAACTGTCACGCGACGAGCACGCCCTCTATGAGCTGGTCTGGAAGCGAACGGTTGCCTCCCAGATGGAGGATGCGCGCGGGCAGACGGCCACGCTGCGGCTCGGTGCGACGGCTACGGATGGACGCGACGCCGAGTTCGGCGCCTCCGGGACCGTGATCACGTTCCGCGGGTTCCTCGCTGCATATGAGGAGGGCCGCGACGACGAGTCGAAGAACGGCGATGACGAGCGGCGGCTCCCTGCACTCCAGGTGGGTGAGCCGGTCGAGCCGTCCGCGCTCGAGCCCGACGGTCACTCGACGTCTCCGCCTGCCCGATATACCGAGGCGTCACTCGTCAAGGCGCTCGAGGACAGGGGAATCGGGCGCCCGTCGACCTACGCGTCGATCATGGGGACCATCCTCGACCGCGGGTATGTCTTCAAGAAGGGCACAGCTCTGGTGCCCACGTTCCTTGCATTTTCCGTCACGAAGCTGCTCGAGAAGCACTTCGGCCGGCTCGTCGACTACGAGTTCACGGCTCTGCTCGAGGACGATCTCGATGAGATCGCCGAGGGTACGGAAAACAGGGTCGACTGGCTGACGCGCTTCTATCGGGGTACAGAAGGCCAGAACGGGCAAGCGGGCGAAGAAGGGCTGCACGCTCTCGTGACCGACCACCTCGAAGAGATCGACGCGCGCGACGTGAACTCAATCGAGATTCCGGGAGCGGACGGGATCGTCCTGCGGGTTGGCCGATACGGGCCGTATCTGCAGCGAGGCGACGAGCGTGCCAGCGTGCCAGACGATATGGCACCGGATGAGCTCACACGCGAGGTAGCAGAGGAGTTGCTCGCCAAGCCGTCCGGCGACCGCACGCTCGGGACCGACCCCGAAACGGGCCGCGAGGTGATGGTGCGGGACGGCCGCTACGGGCCGTACGTGAGCGAGGTGCTGGAGGAAGGCTCGACCGAGAAGCCACGCACCGGGTCGTTGTTCAAGACGATGTCGCCCGAAACGGTGACACTCGAGGACGCGCTGCGCCTGCTCACCCTGCCCCGAAAGCTGAGCGCTCCCGACGGCGAAGAGATCCAGGTTGCGAACGGACGATACGGTCCGTACATCAAGAAGGGTGCCGAGACCCGGTCGTTGAGCGACGAAGAGCAACTCTTCACGGTCACGTCCGAGGAGGCTCTGTCACTCCTCGCCCAGCCAAAGGAGCGCCGAGGCCGAGGGCAGGCAAAGCCTCCGCTGAAGGATCTCGGCCCTGACCCGGGGTCGGCACGGCCGATCGTCGTCAAGGACGGACGCTTTGGGCCGTACGTCACGGACGGCGAGACGAATGCGAGTCTGCGTCGCGGCGACGACGTCGACGGACTGACGATGGATCGAGCGCTCGAATTGTTGGCCGAGCGACGCGCGAAGGGACCTGCCCCGAAGAAGAAAGCTGCCCCGAGGAAGAAGGCAGCGCCCAAGAAGACACGTCGCGCTCCAGGCTGATTCGAGAGCCACCGGAGCTGGTCGCGGTCCTCTGCTCCGATTGCACCAACTGACACACGGGGCGTCCCGATGCTCTATCGTCAACGGTCCGACCATCGGCTATATTCGTGCCGCCGGTCGGGAGCTTTAGCCGCCGTTTCAGCTCACCGGAATAACGGTGGCAGAGGCCGCGTTGTGAGCTTGTGACAGCCAACATCGGGGTTCCAGCCCTGGAAAAACGGGGCAAAGCTGCATAGAGTCCATGAAGATTGTGCACACCGGGGTACACGAAAGGACTGAAACACCCTCTTGACGCAGAACCAGCTGACCGAACTGTTCGAATCCGATCAGATCAAGGCTCTGATCGAGCGCTCCGAGGAGCGCGGCTGGGTGGAGCCCGTAGAGCTCGAAGCGTTCGCCCTCGAGCACGAGCTGAACGACGAGGAAACCGAGCAGATCACGCGCGAGCTCGAAGCTGTCGGTCTCGAGGTCGGTCAGCCGCAGGCAGATGCCGATGCGAAGAAGCAGCTGGCGGAGGCCGAGCGAAAGAAGGAAGAAGCAGAAGCTGCGGTCTGGGCTGCCGAGCCTCTCTCCGGTGCGGCGGATTCACTACAGCTGTTTCTGGCGGACGTCGGTCGTCACAAGCTGCTGACGGCCGCCGACGAGGTGACCCTCGCGAAGCGCATCGAGCGCGGCGACCCGGTCGCCAAGCGACGTATGATCGAGTCGAACCTGCGGCTCGTGGTCTCGATCGCGAAGGGGTATCGCGGGCTTGGAGTGCCGTTCCTCGACTTGATCCAGGAGGGGACACTTGGCCTCAATCGCGCCGTCGAGAAGTTCGACTGGCGGCGAGGCTTCAAGTTCTCGACCTACGCGACGTGGTGGATCCGTCAGTCGGTACAGCGTGCGGTCGCGAACCATGCGCGCACGATTCGTGTGCCCGTGCACGTCGTCGAACGGCAGCAGAAGCTATCGCGCGCCGCACGCAGGCTCGAGGTCGAGCTCGGGCGCGAGGCGACGAAGCAGGAGCTTGCCGAGGCGACGGGTTTGCCGATCCAGCATGTCGACGAGGCGCTCGGTGCCGCGCACGCGTCGGTGTCGCTGAACCAGACGGTCGGAGCGGACGACGAAGGTGAGCTGGGCGACCTCTTCGCCGATCGTGAGGCTGCAGATCCGTTCGAGGAAGCCGAGGGGTCGTTGCGGCGTCAGGGTGTGCGACGTGCGCTCGATGCCTTGCCGGAGCGGGAACGTCGGATCCTCGAGTTGCGGTTCGGCTTCGAGGGCGAGCCCTGGACGCTAGAGGCGATCGGGCACGAGCTCGACCTCACCCGTGAGCGCGTGCGTCAGCTCGAGGGACAGGCACTGTCACGGCTCGCCGCGCTGCGCGAGCTCGCGTCGCTCGCAGCCTAGGCTCCGACCTCCAGAATCGACGGCTTGTAGGCGCTCCCGAAGCTTCCGGGACGGTTTCCTGCCGCCGGCCCGGGGGGATTCGCAACTCCCCCACGGTGAGTGATTGTCGCCAAATGGGGCCGTATAGGGCTAATGACGCGCTGCCAAGCGCCGATACAAGCGGTCATATGGACGCTGCAGAACGCAAGGAGATCCTGAGCCGATATCGCGATCACAGCCGCCGCTTCGAGGCGGCTGCCGCCCGAAGGAGCACGAGCCGCTCGGGCTCGGTAGTCCCGTTCACGCCTCCGATTCTCCGCGAGCTCACGCAGGACCCGACGGCCCGGGAGATCGAGGTACTGCAGCTTGTCGCGGACGGTCTCGTGAATCGCGAGATCGGCCAGCGCCTCTTCCTCTCCGAGGAGACGGTGAAGTCCCATGTGCGGCATCTACTCGCGAAGCTTCAAGCTCGTAGTAGAGCCCACGCCGTAGCTGTGGGCTATCGGCGTGGGCTCATTGCTTGACGCTTGTTTCACTGAGGTAGACCGTCGGATCCTGACGTCGCGGCATCTGAAGGTTCCCCCTAAAGAGGGATGCCCACCAGTGGCGTTGAATTCAGGATCTGACGGCTACCAGTCCTTCGCGCCGCTCATGATGGCATGAGCGGCGATACGACCAAAGTACTTGCGCATCGTTGCTCCTAGCATTGGGGACTAACGGCAATAGAGATCGTATACCCCAATGAGGGATATTTCAAGGACAACGGAAATCGAAGTCGGGACACAGCATATCTATGTGGCCGGCCTGACGTCGTCGCCGGCGCGTTCTGCGCGTCGCTCATCCTCGCGGGTTACCCCCTCGGGGCAACATTGCGATCGTTCTCGCCCTCGTCGTCGCAGCCGCGGTCGCCGAACGGGGCAGCGTCTGGCTCACCGAGACCACGGAGGTGTCGATTCGCCCGTCCTGATGCTTTTTGCTGCAGTGCTCTTCGGACCACTCGCCGGCGGGCTTGGTCGATGCTTCATCCGAACTCGGTGACACCGAGCTGTCTCGCGGGATCGCCGGGCAGGTCGCCGCGTCTGAAGTGGCGACGCTACACCAGCAGTCGATTCATCATCGGTGCCGCGCCGGCGTGGTCGCGATGGCCTTGATTCGGTGGGACCCGACGGAACCGGCGGCTTCATTCTCGCGACACTCGTCGGCTCGATCGTCGGGGAGTTGCTCGAACTGTGCTTTGCGTCGGTGACCTCGCGGATCCGCGGCAAGCAAGAGTCGTCCTGCGGACGCTGAGCCCCTTGCTCGTGACCTCGGTCTGCGTGTACGCGCCCATCGTCGCGGTCTTGACTCTTGGCGTACACCGAGGTCTCGCCGTGGACCGCGCCGTTGTTCATCACGCCAGCCCTAGCGGCGCAGCGGCTGTTCGGCATGTACCAGCAACAGCGGACACTGCACTGAGCTCAAGGATGCGAAGAGAGGCTCAACGTTGAACTCGAGTTCGCCGAGGCTCTCGTCGCAACTCTCGAGCAGAGCGATCAGTACACGGCTGGCCACTCAAAGGCTGTGGCCATCTACTCACGGGACATCGCACAACGCATGGGGCTTTCCGCTGAGGTGCAGGAACGCACATACCTTTGTGGATTGGTACACGACATCGGAAAGATCGGTCTTCCCGCAAGCCTCCTGCTCAAGGACGGGCCACTGACGCTTGAGGAGCGGCAGGAGATGCAACGACACTCCGAGATCGGCGAGAGCATCTTGGAGACGGTCGAACTTACGCGGACGTCGCGTTGATCGTTCGACACCACCACGAACGAATTGACGGCGAAGGCTACCCCGACCGCATTGCCGGGTGACGACGATCCCGCCCCTCTCAAGAGTCATTGCTGTGGCGGACGCGTACAACGCGATGACTTCCGACCGTTCCTACCGCGACGCCATGCCGAGCCGGGTCGCGCGACTTCGGCTGGCACAAGCTGTCGAGAGCCAGTTCGATACTTCGGTGGTGGCGGCGTTCGAGGCAATCCTCGCAGGTGCGACCGAGGAGTATCGCACCGCAAAGCGGCCTGACTTCGATCCGATCAGCGCCGGCTCAGCTCGCTGACTAGCTCGTTCAGACCACCAGTATCCAGGTCGACGTCGCCTGACGCAGTCCGTTCGTGGACCGCGTTCATCGCAAGCGCCGTTCGAGATCGGATGCCAAGCTTGTCGAACACGTGATGCACGTGGACTTTGACGGTCGCCTCGCTGATGAACAAGCTGCTCGCGATCTCTCGGTTTGACAGCCCTTCGCAAACCAAGTCGTAGACCTCTCGCTCTCGCGGCGACAGAGTCTGAACTGGATCGAGGCCGACGAGCGTCTCGGCCGAGAGCGTCGCAATGATCTTGATCGCCGGCACGGCGACGACGTACATCGTCCGCTCGCACGCGGCGTCGAGAGCAGAAGTCGCCAGGAGGTCAGGGTTCGACGATAGGCAGCAGACAACCAGATCGACCGCTCCTGCATCAAACGCGACCGTGACAAGCTCTTCGATCGCTCACATCAGGCTCGAATCGCGCGACTTCAGCGCAACGACTGCATCGATCGCGGCCAGAAGCACGCGAGTCTCGACGCCCTGTGTCAACGTCGATCGCCTCGCGTCCGAACTCGACGGCCTCGCCAAGCCGGCCAATCGAAGCCAGCGCCAGACCTCGGGAAGCGAGTACTTCACCTCTCATGACTTGACCGAGTCCTCGCGATCGGGAGGTTCCATATCGCACGCCTCTGCGCTCTTCCTTCCTGAATCAGGATCCGGACCGTCAACGCGTACACGTTCTGTTCCGAAATGGATCGTTACAGCACCGAGCTGTCGCGTTGCGTCGTGCTAGCGCACGATAGGCCTCCTCGAAGCGACGGAGCCCAGCGAGCGAATACCCAAGCATTGCGTGGGCGTGCGAGACCGCAAGGTCGACGCGAAATTCCGTTGGCGTCCGCAAGTAACAGCTCTGCCTGATCGTACGCCTCGTCGTAGAAGCAGCCGAGGGTCAGCGCCCACGAATACATGCATCGAAATGAGCACCTCGACGAATGGATCATCGACCAGGGGGACGAGTTCGGCAACGGTCGCGCGTCCTTAAGGTGTCTGACATACCCGAAGCGGAACCCCAGCGAGAGCCTCTTGTCCGCCAGGCGAACGAGTTCGTCCGGCTCATTGCCAGTCGAGGACTTCAAGAGCCCAACGAGCTCGTGTGCCTCACCAAGCTCAAGCGCCGACGCACACATGACTTGACCCCACAGGGCCTTTCGGCGGCCGCGGATGCGTCGGGAGCTCGTCGGCCAGCCGATAGAACAGGTCGAGCGCCTCTTCCTCTCGTGAACCGACATGCGCCGCTCTCGCAGCGACCTTGAGGGCTCGGAACTGGACATCGCGCCTATCGCTGGATCCAGCAGCGGCTCGCATCGCGATCGCCTGGGCCCACATGTGCTTTCCGTGGCGGAGATCGATCTCCGCCTTCGCAACTAGCACGATCGGCAGCTAGAGCGCCTCGCGTCGGCCCGGTCGATCCATGTTGCAATTGTTGCGAGCCGAGCCGCGTTCAGCAGATCATCGAGAGCCTCATCGAACAGCGACTTCCAGGCCCGCAAGGCCCTGTCGGTCAAGGACATCGAATGCTGCGTCCCACTCGCGCCGCGCGCGGTAGATCACCAGGGCGGCTCCCAACGCGTCCGTGATATCCGACGTGGCCTCTCGCTTCGCGCGCTCCTCCAGGAAGGCCGCGGCGAGAGGATGCAACTCGAGCTTGCCGCCGCGCTCCTCGAGCACTCCCAGAGTGAGCGCCTCTCCACACACACGCTCGGCTCGCTGAGTTCCCAGCAGCTCGGCAGCGAGCTCACGGTCGAGGCTCGGAGCCGTCGCGAGCAACCCGAGGCCAATGCGCACATCGGGCTGGAGGCCCCGGTACACCTCGTCGGCGAAGAACTCGTACAGCTGCTCGGGGAGCTCGAGTCCTTCCTCGGGGAGCGGAGACTCGGCGGTCGTCAGGCTCGCGAGCCCGATGACAGCAGGCCAGCCTCCTGCGAGAGCGAGCAAGCCGGAGCTCATGCCGTCGCGGGCGCCGGCCAACATCTCTTCCACCTCCTCCTCGCTCATCGCCAGCATGCTCTGGCCGATCTCGAGCACATCGCCGTAGAGAACACTGCGGGTCGAAACCCATCCCGGACGATCACGTGTCGAGATCAGGACCTGGACGGGCGATTGGAGGATGACGCCTTCGATGAACGCCTCCGCCGTCGCTGATTCGCCGATGTACTGATAGTCATCGACAGCGATCCAGGCGTCATCCGGCCACGCTGCCAGATCCTCCGAGAGCAGATCCACGAGCACACCGAGCTCTTCCGCCGGATCGGCCGTTGCATTCAGCCGCTCGCAGAGCCTCCTGTCGCAGCCGGGAACGATCTCGGCGCCTGCGGCCGCCATCTGCCGCGCGAGCACCGCTACATCCGCCGACGAGCGTCGTGAGCGAATCCATGCCACCCGTCGCTCCTGCGCAGCCCACTGCTCTGCCAACGTGGTCTTTCCGTATCCGGGCGCGGCGACAAGCATCCTGACCCGCGCTCGCGACCGATCGAGCGCCCGGATCAGTCGTGGACGCTCGAGAATTCGACGACGCCGTAACGGCGGCTTCGGTAGCTCGGCCATATCGTTGACCGGAGAGGCTACAGCAGCGCGATTCATAGAGATAGCGGGCGCCCGCAGAGAGCGGGGGATCGCAATTGCGGGCGCCCTGCCGTCAGACCCCCGGCCGCCGATACAGCACGCCGAGGCTTGCCGAGAGTGGGTCTTCCCCCGTGAGTACCCGGAATGCGACGGGAATCTGGCGTCGCCGGCTGACGCCGAGCTTCGAACGCAACGTGTCCGAATGCGCCTTCGCCGTGCGGGGCGAGATCCCGAGTCGCTCCCCGACCTCGTCGTTCGAGCACCCAGCTGCAATGAGCGCCACCACTTCACGTTGGCGCGTGGTCAGGCCCGTCCCTCTTTGGATCGTGGTTGTGATCATGGTGCAGGAGGCTAGTGTCCCCCGTTCGAGGGAACCATTCCCCCGGGGATGTAGGTGTGGGTGTAACCGTGCCCGAGCGGATGAGCCTGGCTCGAAGCATCCGGCTGCGGGTTTACCGCGCACCCCTCAGCACCGTCCCCGGATGCGCTACGACAACAACCTCGGCACGCTACGACTTGTGACCGAACCTGCGTCCGATAGCCCCAGAGCGGACTCCGTGACTCACCCCGATCGGGCACGGCAACTTCGAGATCTGAGCCTGCCCATCATTGCTCTCGGGTCCATCGTGACCGGCGCAATGTTGTGGCTGCTCGGCCAGGACAGCTGGGCCGACGGAGCGTGGGCGGTCGGAGCAATCGTTGTCCTCGTGCCACTCGTGCTCGCTACGGCACGCTCGCTGCTCCGTGGGGACGTCGGCGTCGATGCAATCGCTCTCGTCGCGATCGTCTGGGCTCTCGCGCTCGGCGAGTACCTTGCCGCGGCGATCGTCGCTCTGATGATGTCGGGGGGAGCCGCGCTCGAGTCATGGGCAGAAGGTCGCGCCCGCCGCGAGCTTCGCCTCCTCGTCGGACGCGCTCCGCGGATCGCCCACCGATACACCGACGGAACGGTCGAGTTGGTGCAGGTCGACGAGCTCCGTCCGGGAGATGTCGTTGCGGTACGCGCCGGAGAAATCGTGCCGGCCGATGGTGTCGTTGCAACAGGAGAAGCAGTCATCGACGAGTCGGCTCTGACGGGTGAGGCACTACCCGTCACCATCGCGAGCCACGGGCATGTGCGCTCCGGAACAGCGAACGCCGGCGACACCTTCGATCTCCGGGTCACCGCCGCTGCAGCCGAGAGCGCGTACGCCGCGATCGTCCGGCTCGTCCGCGCAGCCGAGACCGACCGGGCCGACTTCACCCGACTCGCAGATCGCTACGCCGCGTACTTCCTCCCGTTCTCGCTCTCACTCGCACTCATCGCGTGGCTCGCTTCCGGGAACTCGACCCAGGGTCTGGCCGTCATGGTCGTAGCGACGCCGTGCCCGCTCATCCTCGCCGCACCCATCGCCTTCGTCGCGGGCCTCTCGAGAGCAGCGCGGGCCGGGATCATCGTCAAGGGCGCCGGCGCGCTCGAACGCCTTGGCGGAGCGAAGACTGTCCTGCTCGACAAGACCGGCACGCTCACGATCGGAGAACCCGAGCTCGAGCGCATCATCACAGTCGGCGATCTCAGCGCCGTCGAGGCACTCCGGCTCGCCGCCTCCCTCGACCAGATGTCCGCCCACGTCCTCGCCGACAGCCTTGTCTCCCGGGCTACAGCGAGGGGCATCGAGCTAGCTCTGCCGACGATGGTGAAAGAGGACGCAGGGCGCGGAATCCTCGGCTTGGTCGACGGGCATCAAGTCGCTGTCGGCTCCAGCAGCTGGCTCGAGACCAACGGCTACAGCGGTGCGCTCGATGATTCATTGACCCGTGAGGATGGTGACGCAGGAAGGGCACGAATTCTCGTCGGCGTCGACGGCGCTCTCGTTGCGGTGATCGTGATGGGTGACCGGCTCAGGCCCGGAGCTGACACGCTTGCGCAGGAGCTCACCGAGGCGGGGATCGTTCACATCGCGCTTGTGTCAGGCGACCGCTCCGACATTGCCCACGAAGTGGCACGTAGCGCCGGTATCGAGCACGTCTACGCGGAGCAGACGCCGGAGCAGAAACTCGACGTGGTGCGGGCGCTCCGGGATCGCCCGGGCCTGCAGAACGTTGTCATGGTCGGTGACGGCATCAACGACGCCCCCGCGCTCGCGCTTGCCGATGTCGGTATCGCGATGGCGGGCAAGGGCGCGACGATCTCATCCGAGACAGCAGACGCGGTGATCACGGTTGACAACGCCGATCGCATAGCGCTCGCGATCACGATCGGCCGCCGCTCGCTCTACATCGCACGCCAGAGCGTCGTCTACGGTCTGGGCCTCTCGGTCGCGGCAATGTTCGTCGCCGCCTTCGGCTATCTGCCGCCAGTCTGGGGGGCGCTCCTCCAGGAGGTCATCGACGTCGCGGTCATCCTCAACGCCCTCCGCGCGCTCCACTAGTGACGTGATGGAGGGCGGTCAATCGGCCCCAGTCCGGAAAGGCCGCAGGGTGATCCGCGTCTCCCCGGATGCGGTCGCAGATGCCACGCGCGACGATGCTTCTGAAATCCACAAGAAGGAGTCGCCATGAATGTCCAGGACATTATGACCACAGGGGTCGCGACCACCGGCCCCGACTCCCTCCTCAAGGAAGCCGCCAAAGAGCTTGTGCGCCGGCGAATCTCCGGTATGCCTGTCGTGAGTGACGATCTCCAGGTGATCGGGGTTATCTCGGAAGCAGACATCCTCGCCAAAGAAGGCGGCGAGCGCCACGGCGGCGGCCTGCTGGGGTGGTTGCTCGACCCCGCGGATCCGTGGCTGACAGCGCGGTTCGACGCGGTAAGAGTCGGCGATGCGATGTCGACACCCGCGCTGACGATCACGCCGGACAGACCCGTCACGGAGGCAGCCACCATCATGCTCGAGGAGAGCGTCAACCGACTTCCCGTCGTCGATGCCGACGGGGTTCTGGTCGGACTCGTCAGCCGGGGTGATCTGGTGCGGGCGTTCGCCCGGCCTGATAGCGAGATCCTCGAGGATATCGAGGAGGGCGTGATCCGCAAAGCAATGTGGCTCGACCCGAAGTCGGTCAACGTGAGCGTCACCAACGGCATAGTGACGCTGGCCGGGGAGGTTGCGTCGGCCGCCGACGCAGAATTGCTGCCGACGTTCACGCGCAACGTGCCGGGTGTGGTCGGCGTTACCTCGTCGTTGACCTACAGGGTGTAACGGACGTACATGGGTGTAAGGGGGGACGCTGCTCGTTCTCGTTCGACGAGCAGCGTCACACCGCTCCTGGAACCGGACGCCGGCATCGGAGGGTGTTACTTCTGAGAAGAGGCGTGAACGTAGGCGGCAACGTCCGCGATCTGCTGCTCACTCAGGTCCTTGAACGGCGGCATCGGGCCTTTGCCCGTCGTGACACGCGATCTGACGAGCGCCTCCGAAAGGTTCCTGCCATCGAAAGCCGGGCCGACGGTTCCGGTCGATCCTGCGGCCGAGAGCGTGTGGCAGCCGCCACAGCCAGCACTCTCGAACACCGCGGCCCCGGCCTTCGCGTCACCGACAACCGCCGTGACGCCTCCGGTGCTCGTCGGCGTTGTCGTCGAGCCGTCGCCGCCCTTGCCGTGCTCCCGGCCCACGAGGTAGCCGCCCGCAGCGAACGCTAGCCCGAGGAAGACGGCGGTCAGCATCACTGCGCCCTCCGCCGTATGCACGGACCAGTCCTTGCTGACCTTCGAGGGCTCGGGGATGCCGCGCTCGTCGAAGGTGGCAACACCACCTTTGCCCCGCAGAGTCTGCATGACGTTCCAGAAGAAGAGAGCCTGGGCCGCAGCGAGCAGAAAGACGAACGGGAGGGAGATCCGCGTCACGGTGTCGTAGTTCGAAGGCAGCACCGACCAGCGTCGCGGCGCTCCGTCGAGCCCCTGGACGAGCCACAATCCGAAGACGATCATGCCGACGACGAACGTCACCCACACATGGATCCAGGCGAGCTTCTCGCTGTAGAGGGCCTTGCCGCAGAGCTCGGGTAGGAGGGCATAGGTGGCACCGAAGATCAGCAGGCCGATGTTGAGCATCGCCATGTGGTGGAAGTGACCAACGATCCAGAGCGTGTTGTGGACGGCCACGTCCAGCGCGATCGTCGCATTGATGACCCCGGAGAGGCCTGCGAGGAGCCAACCGACGAGCCCGAAGAAGAGCGCCGTCGAAGCGGGAGTCCAGCGAAACCGAGACCGGTAGATCGTGAAGGCAAGGCTGTAGAGCGAAAGCGCCGACGGTAGGACGAGAGCGAACGTGATCGGCTGCATTGCGGTGTTGATTTGCGCCTGTGGCGTGCCGCTCGGGTAGTCGAGGTAGAGGTGGTGCGCCCACACGAGCACGTTCGCGATCACCGCGATCGTCCACGCGACGGCGATCACATGGCCGGCGACGAGATCGCGGCCGGCATACCGCGGAATCAGCCAGTAGTAGACGGCGACCGCAGGGAACAGGAGCAGGTAGACGACCGGGTGGCCGAACCACCAAAGGATGTTCTTCGCGAGCAGGACGTTCGCCGGACCGACGATGTGCATCGACTGCAAGATCTGCCAGACCAGAAGCCCGGCGAGCGGCAGCGTGGCGATGATCATGTCGATGCCGATCACGGCGAGCGGGATCACCGGGTACGGCACCGAGCGCCCCTTCACCGCAAACGTCCGCGGCATCAAAAAGCCCCAGCCGAAGGAGAGCCCGAGCCGCTTGCCGATCGAGCGCGAGACGCTGCCGAGAGCGTCGCGATTCGTCACCGTGTGCAGGATCCCCAGGCACCAGGTCACGATGGCCAGCCCCGCGAGAAGAACGGACAACGAGAAGAGACCTGTTGCCCAGTCACCCCAGTTGCCCGAGCCGTAGAACGGGAGCGGGTAGAGGAAGACCCAGGAGGCTCCAAAGCCCATGAAGACGGTGGTCACGATCACACCGCCCACACCGATGACCATCAACCACCACGCGACACGCGCCATCGCCAGGCCGAACCCCCGGACCGGGAAGCCGGCGCTCGCAAGCGTCCACCACGCGAGGCCCATGACTGCAAAGCCGGCCCAACCGACGAACGCGCCGAGTCCATGAGCCGTCATCAGCGCGTACCACAGGTTGTCTCCGACGCGAGCCTGGGGAACTGCCTGGCTCCACCGGAGCACGACACCGAGGAGGCCCGAGGCGGCAAGGATCGCCGTTGAGCCGATCATGTAGCTGATCGTCAGCCGCCGGGCGGTCTCGAGCGACCGCTCGTCGGTCATGCCGGCTTCACGACGAAGGTCGACGTCATCTTCTGGTGGCCCGCGCCGCAGAACTCGAGGCAGTGGACCGTGTAGACACCCGGCTCCTTGAACGTGTGGACGATCTTCTGCTCGTGATCGGGAACGACCTGTGCCTGAAAGATGAGCGTTCCCTCCGGGTTGTAGACGCCGAAGCCGTGGGCGACGTCACGGGAGCGGGCGAAAAACGCGACCGGACGGCCCGTGACCAGCGTCTGCGGCGTATCGATCGCCCACGCGAACTGAACGCCGGTGACGCGGACAACCTGACCACGCGCGCCGGCCGAGTCGCCATACGGGACGTAGAAGATCGTTCCCATGAGAAGAGCGAACAGCGTCACGATCATGATCACGAGCCAGGTCGTCTCGCGACGCGACCAGATTCCCGTGCGGTCCTCTTCGAGTGGCCTCCCGGTCGAGCGGAAGACGGCGAATGAAATCGCCCCACCCAGAACGACGGCGATCGAATAGGCAACGGTGATTATGACCGCCGTGTGGCTCACGGGCACCATCCTCACGGGGTGCCCGGACGGCGCCATCGGTGGTTCGCCCGGTACCCGTTGCGGGATTCCCGCAGCCGATCGGGAGGGCGCACTGATGCGCAACCCTTGTGCGACGCGCACGATCAGAGCATGCGTGTGATCCTGGTCGCGACGGACGGCTCCGAGGCGGCGAGTGTCGCTCTGGACGAGGCTGTCTCGTTGGCGGCCGAAACGGGTGGCACGGTCGAGGCTATCACCGTGTGGCGCGCACTACAGGGCGATTTCGGTCTCGCGTACCCGTCGACGGCGATGCTGAGCGAGATCCTCGACGCCGAACGGATGCACGCCGAAACAACCCTCGGTGACGCGATCTCTCGCGCGGAAGCGGCCGGCGTACATCTCAGGACGCGTCTTGCGACCGGTGATCCAGCGGAGCGGATCTGCTCCTATGCCACGGAGATCGATGCACGCCTGATCGCAATCGGGACCCGGGGCCACGGCACCGTCGCGTCCCTCCTCCTCGGAAGCGTCTCCAATGCCGTCATCCGTGGCGCGCCGTGCCCGGTGCTCGTCGTGCGCGAATCACAGCGGGCTCGCGACCGCTCACACACCGAGCCCGCGGCGGTGGGCTTTGAACGGGTGGCGGGTTCTAGCTAAGGCTCAACCACGCCGGATGCTCGTGGAGCGAAGCGTGCGATGCAGGTTGAAGGCGTCACCCACGCGTCGAGGCGATCGAGCACCACGGGCGCACCTAGTTCTTCGAGAGCGCCGTCGATGAGCCCCGCATGGAAGGAGCACACGACGCGCGGGTAGCGTTCGGCAAGCTCCCGGAACGGGCAACGATGCATCACGAGCTGATCCGGTGTCGTCTCCGGTGCAAACCCCCTTCGCCGGAGGAGGCTCGCGATCCGCTCCACGCACACGACCTCGTCGGGTTTGCGGCCGGGCTCGAGCCGCTCGACGCGCACCCGGCCCCAGCTTCGCCCTGCGGCCGCGGCGATGTCGGCACCGTCAGGAAGGGGCTCGAGGGAAGATGCGAGAGCAGACGCGAGCAAGGCATGCTCCTGCTCGGCCTCTTGGGGCACAGCAGCGAAGAGCCTGCGCGGGCGTCCCGGGAGCCCTCGGTGTTCAGGGGACGATACGACGAGCTCCGCCTCCTCGAGCACCGTGACGTGCGCCCTGACCGTGTTCGGGTGCAGACCGAGGGCGCCCGCGAGTTCTGCCGCCGACTGCGGTCGTTCGAGTGCTCGGAGGTGTTGCAACAGCCTCACGCGGCTCGGATCGGCGAGCGCCCGATGGTGGAGCATTTTTCCATCCACGGCCTGATTATCTCGGCTCGCACTCTGCCGGCCATCCGTGGATTCCCTTATAGGTGATCCGTCTCTCCCACGATGTCACATCACCCTATTTGTCTGATGATCAACGTGAAAAACAATCGACAGAAAACGTCGACGAGAGACGACAAGAGGAGACCACGATGAAACTCGTCCTACTCGGTAGTGCAATCCTTGGCGCCGCCTTGCTCATCCTCGCGGCCGCGCTCGTTGCGTCGAACCGTGCGCTCAACGACGACGTCGCCGCGGCGAGCACGACCGCCGGCAACGACTCCATGGCTGGGATGTCGGGTTCCTCGACCGCGAAGGGCATCAGCTTCGCGGGCGCCGCGCCCGCGAACGCGAAGGAGCTCGCCAAGGCTCACACGGCGTATCCAGCTACGCTGCCCCCGCTGACCGCAGGCGATGTCGTCAAAGTTCACATGGTTCTGAAGGACGTGACGATCCAGATCGCACCCGGTGTGAAGTACGCAGCCTGGGGCTTCGAGGGTGGCGCACCGGGACCGGTCGTGCACGCACGCCAGGGGCAGACCGTCCAAATGACACTGACAAACGACGGCGCGATCCCGCACTCGATCGACTTCCACGCCGCCCGGATCGCACCCAACAAGGCCTTCGTCGACGTCATGCCCGGCAAGTCGTTCACGTTCCGGTTCAAGGCGAGCGACCCGGGAGTGTTCATGTACCACTGCGGCACGAAGCCGGTGCTGATGCACATCGCGAACGGGATGTACGGCGCGATCGTTGTCGACCCCTCGACACCGCTCCCGAAAGCCGACCGCTCCTACGTGCTCGTGGCCAGCGAGTGGTATCTCAATACCGACGGCCTCACCACTCCGGCCCAGTTCGACATGAACAAGGCGCGCGCGATCATGCCCGACTGGACGACCTTCAACGGCTACGCCGGCCAGTACGTCGCGCACCCGCTCACTGCCGACCCTGGCGACACGGTTCGCTTCTACGTCGTCGACGCCGGCCCCAGCCTGACCACGGCATTCCATGTGGTCGGCACGATTTTCAACACCGCGTACGTCGACGGTGACATGAATCCAGCCCACGCCCTCAACGGCGTCCAGACGGTCGACGTGCCCGCGGGCGGCGGCGGGGTATTCGACGTGAAGATCGACGACGAAGGCCTCTATCCCTTCGTCAGCCACTCGTTCGCGAGCGTCGACATGGGGCAGGTCGGGTTGCTGAAGATCGGCAACCCGCCCGGGACGATGTCGCACTGATCTGCGGGGAATCAGGAGGCAGGCAGGAGGCAGGCAGGGGGCGGCGCGCAGTGACGGCGTCGCCTTCATTGCGCGATCGCGCAACTCACGAATCGTCGAGAAGCCCGTTCACGAGCGCGTAGCGGACGAGCTCGGCACGTGTACCGAGCCCCAGCTTTTGCATGATGTGTGCTCGGTGCGTTTCCGCCGTGCGGACGGAGATGAAGAGCGTCTTCGCAATCTCCTGGTTCGTGTGACCGAGTGCCAACAAGCGAAGAACCTCTCGCTCTCGCTCCGAGAGAGGATCGCTCGCTGCCTCGCGAGCAGCGTCAACCTCTGCCTGCGCGAGGCGAGCCCCGAGCGTCGGATGCACGTAACGCCCGCCACGCGCGACCTCTCGTACCGCCTGCACGAGCTCGGTGTCGGCCGCCTCCTTGAGCATGTAGCCGCTCGCGCCTGCTGCGAAGGCCTCACGTACGTAGGACGGGTCGTCCTGCATAGAGAGCATCAACACCTTTCCTTTCGAGGCGGCGATCACCTCGGCGCACGCCTCGATTCCGTTCCGTTCGGGCATGACGACATCGAGCAGGATGACGTCAGGCTTCTCGAGCCGGGCGGCGCGCACCCCGTCCTCTCCGTCTCCGGCCTCGGCGACGACCTCGATGTCGTCCTCACGGTCGAGCAGAAGCCGGAGGCCGGTCCGTACGAGAGCGTGATCGTCGACAATGAGGACGCGGATCGTCACGGCAGCATGACCTTACGTATCACAAGCCGGCCGCGTACCCGTCGCCGCGCCCGTCCGAGCCGCCGACCAGCGCGTCCCCGTTGCGCAGGATCATCTGCCCCACTCCGAAGGGATGCTGAACTTCGCCGACGCGCGCGTCGTGTCCCCGCGCGCGCAGGTCGGAAACGAGATGCTCGAGACCCGGCTCGAGCTCAACGAACCCGTCCGCCTCTACCCGCCAGCGGGGAGCATCGAGTGCCGACTGCGGGTCGTCGGCATCGTCCACGACCCGGCGTACGACCTGGAAGTGGCCCTGAGGTTGCATCGGCCCGCCCATAACGCCGAACGGCCCGAGCAGCTCACCGTCCTCGAGCAGCATCCCAGGGATGATCGTATGGAACGGCCTGCTCGCAGGGGCAAGCTCATTCGGATGGCCCGGCTCGCGACTGAAGCCCGCGGCGCGATTCTGGAGCACGATGCCCGTTCCCGGCGCGACGACACCCGAGCCGAACGAGCCGTACACGCTCTGGATCAACGACACGGCCATGCCGTCGCTGTCGACGACGCACAGGTACGTCGTCCCGCCCACGCGGCAGCGCGAGACGAACATCAACCGCGGAATCCGGCCGCACGAGTGTGCGGCGGGCGGCAAGTCGGCTCTCGTGGAAGAAGTCATCCGGCAGCGGGCCATCGTGCACGACCGCACGCGTGTCCGCGAGAGCGAGCTTCATCGCCTCGATCTCCGAGTGCGGACCCGGTTCGAGCCCGTCATAGAGCGCGAGCGCGAGCAGCGCCGCAGCACCCTGGCCGTTCGGCGGCAACTCGCAGACCTCGGCTCCGCGATACGTTCGGCGGAGTGGGTCGACCCACTCGGATCGGTGCGCCAACAGATCATCCTCGTCGAGCCAGGTCGCTGCGGCGATCGCGGCCGCGATATCGCCGGCATAGAGCGCGGACGGGCCTTCGTCGGCGATCCTCCGTAGCGTCGCGGCCAGGTCAGGGATCGAATACCTCTCTCCCGGGGCAGGAGCGGGGAACGGCGCCAGCGGGGCGCGAGCCCACTTGTCAGCGATCCGCGCCGTACAGACGGCCCCCGACCCAGCGAGGTCGGCAGCTGGTCCTACGGCGGCATCGAGTCCGAACCGACCGAAGCGCGACAGGAGATCGGCCCAGAGCTGAACTGCGCCCGGAACAGTCACCGAGCACGGCCCTTCATCAGCGGCCTGCCGGTCGCCGAGATCGGCCGGAGAGCGGCCGGAACCGTTGATCCCGTGAACGACTCCACCGGCCCAGACGAGCGCGAACGCGTCGCCCCCAACGCCGTTGTCCGTGGGCTCAGCGACCGTCAGCACCGCCGCTGCGGCCACGGCTGCGTCGACTGCGTTCCCGCCCCGCTCGAGCGCCCGCAGACCCGCCCGGGTCGCTAGCGGGTGGCTCGTTGCGACCATTGCTTCCGCGGCGATCGCCGGCATCCTCCGCCAGCCACTCGCGTTGGCACGGTCGGACTTGAACAAGGCGTCGAAGTCGAGCTTCACCCGCGTAGCATCGCACCTCTGGACGACTAGACTTGCCGCATGCCGGCTGCGGCTCACCCCTTCGACGTCGATGCGACCCGCCAGGCGCTCGTGGCGCGTGGCGGAGGCTACGAGGTCGTCCACAGCTCGCCAGGGCTCGAGATCGGCGTCTACGTCCTCGTCGCCCCGGAGCCCGATCGACAGCAGCCCCACGACGAAGACGAGGTCTATGTCGTGCTCGAGGGAAGCGGCGTTCTCGAGGTGGAGGGCACGTCGACGACGCTCACCGAAGGAATGGCGCTGTTCGTCCCGGCTCAGGCAGAGCATCGCTTCACCGCCTACGAGCACCTCGCGTTACTCGTAGTCTTCAACGGAGCTCATTCGGGCCAAGAGGCCAGTTCAGAATGAAGCTCTAACGGCGGTCTACCCGAATGCCCGATATGGGTGTACGTTGGTGAGTGGCAAAATGGCAACCTCGGCTATGACGTTCAAGCGAGCTCGCACGCCGCACTACGACGACCCGGCCGCCGTCGGGAAGCGGTTGTTCGAAGCGCGAGAGGCGGCGGGCCTGAGCCAACGGGAGCTGGCCTTCCCCGGGTGCAGCTCCGCCTACATCTCGCGAATCGAGCGGGGCGAAAGAATCCCGTCGCTCCAGGTCATGCGTGAGCTAGCCCGCCGGGCCGGTGTCTCGGAACAGGCGCTCGCCTTCGGCCGCGAGACGCTCGATGACGCCGTCGCAGCGCAGGTGCGTGCTGTTGAGGGAGCCGAGGCCTCGGGTGACACCGCCGAATGCGCGCGCGCCTACCAGGCGCTCTCGCGAGCAGCGTCAAAGGCCGCCCGCGCCCTCGGCGGCTGACCGGCGACTCCTCGATCCGATGGGACGTGACGCCGACATCGTCGTTATCGGAGCGGGGATCGCCGGGGTCGCAGCTGCGCGCGCTCTTGCCCAGGCCGGCCGAGGCGTCGTCATCGTGGAGCAGTTCGGCATCGGTCACGCGCACGGCTCGAGTCACGGCGCATCGAGGATATTCCGTCTCTCCTACTCCGACCCGCACTACGTGCGGCTCGCGCAGAGCGCGCTGCGGAGCTGGCACGAACTCGAGGTGGAGTGCGGCGAAGAGCTGATCGTGCCCTCTGGCGGCCTCGACTTCGGCCCCCTCGCTATCGCGAATGCCCGGGCCCTTGGCGCCTGCGGTGTGCGTCACGAGGTACTCACAGGCGCCCAGGTTTCGGCCCGCTGGCCCATCGCGACACAGGCAGACGAACAGGTTCTCTATCAGCCAGACGGAGGAATTACGCGCGCCGACCGGGCGTACGCGGCTCTGCTCGCGGCCGCCGTTGAATCGGGCGCGGTCGTCCTCGCGCACCATCGCGTCATCGGAATAGAGCTCGAGCACGGGTCCGTACGCATCCGAACGAATGAAGCTGAGATCGTCGCGAGAGCCTGCGTCGTTGCTGCGGGAGCATGGGCCCGCGAGCTGCTCTCCGGTGTCGAGATCGATCTCCCTGTCGTGCCAACGCGGGAAACGGTCGCGTACTTCAGACTGCCGGACCCCCTCTCTCTGCCACCCGTGATTGACGATGCGATACCCAACGCCGAGGAACACGGCTTGCTGCGACCCGGCCTGATCAACTACGCACTAGCTGCGCCGGGGCTCGGTCTGAAGGCAGGGCTTCATCATTCCGGGCCGCCCGCCGCACCCGACGAGCCGGGGGTACCAGATCCGGCGGTCGTGCGATGGGTGTCGACCTGGGCGGCAAGGCGCTATCCGGAGCTCGATCCAGAGCCCGTCGCGACGGAGACCTGCCTCTACACGAACACCTCGGATGAGTCATTCGTGCTCGAACAACATGGTCGTATCGTCGTCGCGTCCGCATGCTCGGGCCACGGCTTCAAGTTCGCGCCCACATTCGGGCGAACGATCGCAGCGCTCGCGGGCAACGCAGCGACGTGATCAGCCGGAGCTCTAGAGGGGAAGCTCGATGATGAGCGTCGTCCCCGAGCCCGGAGCAGACTCCACGACGAGTGAGCCATCGAGCAACTGCACTCGCTCGCGCATGCCGATCAGGCCAAAGCGATCAGCAGAGGTTCTTGCAGGATCGAATCCATCGCCATCGTCTTCGATCATTGCCGCCACGCTCTCCTGCTTGCGCGTCACGACGACGCTGACGTGCGTGGCATCTGCGTGCTTGACCACATTCGTAAGCGCCTCCTGCACGATACGGTAGAGCGCCGTCTCGACGTCCGCCGGAAGCCGCTCCGCGCCCAGCCTCGACTCGACCTGGATATTCAACGCCCTCCCCTCCTGCACCGCCTGACCCAACCTGCGGAGAGCGGGCTCGAGACCGAAGTCGTCGAGAGCCGACGGTCGCAGTTCGACGGCGAGCCTTCGGACATCCTGCAGCGTCTCCACCACGAGTTTGCGCACGTCGCCGACCGCCGCGTGAGCGGCCTCCGCGGTCTCGGCTCCCTCAACCGCCGAGAGGCCGAGGAGGATCGACGTCAGAGCCTGACCGGTTTCGTCGTGGAGCTCGCGTGCAAGCCGTCGACGCTCCGACTCCTGGGCCTGAACAGCCCTTCTCAGGGCGTCTCGCCGCACGCTGCCTGCATTCTCGATCGCGACTGCAGCCTGGGCAGCGAGGAGCGTGGCTATCTCCTCGTCCTCCTCGGTGAACCCAGCCGCCAATTGCTTTTCCGCCAGATACAGATTGCCGAACGCGATTCCGCGGGTCATCACTGGCACACCGAGGAAACTGTGCATGGGCGGATGATTCGGGGGAAAGCCGACCGACCGAGGATCACGGGCGAGGTCGTCGAGTCTGAGAGGTCGTGCGTCGTCGATCAAGACTCCCAGAATCCCACGACCACGCGGCCGGTCGCCGATCGCTTGCTGCGCAGCGTCGTCCAGCCCGTAGGTGACGAACCGCTTCAGCTCCCGGCCGGATCCGTCGATCACTCCGAGGGCCGAGTAGCGGGCGCCGGTCAGCTCTGCAGCGATGCGGATGAGCGTCTGCAGAACAGCGTCGAGGGACAGCTCCGATGTAATGGCGATCCCAGCTTCGACGAGCGCGCGTCGTCTGTCGTCGCCGTCCATGCATGGATTGAACACGCTTGTGGGGCGTCCGTGCGCGATCTGCAGGCAGACTTCCCTGGATGCCGCCCGTTCCGAAGCCACCGCCAGCGAAGGGCGGCCGCAACCGTCAGCTCCTGATTGCACTCGCCGTTGCCGGACTCGTAGCCGTGGCTCTCATTGCCGGCAGCCTCTTGTTCACGCGAAACGGTGGTACCGACGCCGTCGCGACGACCGGTGCAACGCCGACCGGGAGCACGCCGACCGACACCTCGGCCGCTAGCAGTTCGGTGGTCGCAGGAGTACCCCAGCGGGGAACGGTGCTCGGCAATCCGCAGGCAACGGTACGGCTGCTCCAGTTCGAGGATCTTCAGTGCCCCATCTGCAAGAAGTACATGGACGACGCGTTCCCCGCCATCGTCGACGAGTACGTCAAGCCCGGGCTGGTCAAGATCGACTTTCGCGGAATCGCATTCCTCGGGCCGGATTCCGACAAGGCGTTGCGCATCGTGTATGCGTCCGGCCTCCAGAACAAGCTCTGGGACGTCGTCGAGCTCTTCTACGAGCGGCAAGGCACCGAGAACTCTGGCTGGGTCACGGATCAGCTGATCGACGAGATCCTGGCAGAGGTGCCCGGGCTCGACGCGGCCAAGGTGAAGATCGACGCGCAGAGCGCCGCCGTCCGCAAGGAGATCGCGGCTGTCCAGGCGGAGGCAGTGGCACTTCAGGTGCCTGGAACACCGTGGTTCTACATCGGCATCGGTCTCAACAAGCCGTACGAGATTCGACCCCGGAGCCTGACACCGAGCGAGTTCCGCCCCGCGCTCGACGACGCTCTCAAGCGATGAGCAGTTATTCGACTGACCGGTGAGCGACCGCAACCTTCGTCTGGCCCTACTGCTCGTCTCGTCCGTTGGGATCGGCGTCGCCGTCTATCTGACGTACGTCCACTACCAGCCGACCGCGCTGATCTGCACAGCAGGAGGCGGCTGCGAGACCGTCCAGGATTCGAAGTACGCGGTTCTTGCAGGCATTCCGCTGGCCGTTCTCGGACTGTCCGCCTGGATCGCAGCTCTGGCGTTGACGATCTGGAACTCCGACCTCGCGCGGACTCTAACCGCGGCGCTCGCGCTCGTCGCACTTGCATTTGTCGGGTACCTCGTGATCCTGCAGCTCTTCGTGATCGATGCGATCTGCGTCTGGTGCATGGCAAACGACGTCGTGCTGGTGCCCCTGCTGGCGGCACTCGCACTGTTGCGGCTGAGGACCTCGAGTGCTCGTTCCTAGGAAGGAGGGCTCACGGGGAAACGTCGGTTCCCGACTTCAGGATCCGTGCGCAGCACGGCAACCAACGAACGTGACGGAGAGCGCGAGACGCTCTTCCATCGCGCCTTCCCTCACGTCATCGGCACCTGGCGCAGAATGCTCGCCTGGATGCGGTCGAGGATCTCCGCCAACGAGTCTCCCGTCGCGGTAATGCCGTGGTTCCGCAGTCCGATCACCGCATGCGCAGGATCGGGCTCGCGGTCGATCAGGTCAGCGACCGACTCCGCAAGCTCCTGCGTGCCACACGGGTAATTGATGTCGGTAGCCGCGATGCCCTCGATCCACGCGTGAACGTGAAGGATCGCTCCGACGTCGGGGTGAGCCTGATAGATCATCCAATGCTCGATCGCGTCGACCGACACGCGCCGCGGCTCGACGCCCGGCGGAACGCTCATCCGCATTCGTGCGTGCGCCTCGTCGTACCCCGTGACGAGCAGGATGTCGCGACCAGGCTCCTCGAGCGCCGTCTTGTCGACTCCTGATGCGCTCATCCAGAACCTCGTCTCGTCCTTGCGCGCGGACAGGTTGCCGTACGAAAGCCCACCAACCTGATAGAGCCGCATCACGTGTCGCAGGTCTCGCTCGTTCAGGAACTCGTGAACCGGAAACGGGGCCGGCAGAAGATCGAGCTCCCCCATCCGCTTGCCTGCGGCGCTGATATCGGCCGTGATCTCGTCACCGTCCCAGAGCTCGGGCTCGAGATCGGGGACAAACTCGTTGTCGATCACCAGTTTCGATTTCGCGAGTGGTGCGAGCCGCTCGAACACCTCGGCCGGATCGTCGGAGATCTTGTACGTGCCACGTTCCATCGTCGTGAACCACACACCCTGACCCGGGACATGGAGCACGACGACGTTCGCGAGCGTGCGCACGAGGTTCGGGTAGCTCGTGCGCAAGACATCCTCTGGGACCTCGTCGAGCTCGTAGAACGAGGCCGAGTAGGTGCCTCGCGAAGAGCGACGAAACGCCTTCGGGTCAGCGGTATCGAACATATTGAGGACGAAGTCGGCGTCGGCATGATCGTCGACGACCTCGAACTCATCGGCTGCAAACTCTGCAGCGACCGACCGCACCCACGCCTCGTGTGAGGCGGAGGTCGACGTTCCCCAGATGGCCAACTTGCGCACGGTCTCAGTGTACCGCCGGGGGAGGAAAGGACCGGCCAGCGGCAGCTGCCCTGACCTCGTTCCGCTCTCCTCGCGATCGGGCCGCTTGGCTGATTGGCTGACGGTCTCTTTCGTTCGTTGAGAGGCCTCCCGGATTGCTCCTTCGGCGCACAACAGCATCGGCGGGTTCCTCGTTGCCCAGCCGCAGTGTCCATCTGGCCGGGAGCTCAGCGGAAGAGATCGCGATCCCGCGGCATCACGAGATCGGCAGCGCGACCATTGCCCTCGAGATGGAGGCCGCGCACAATCGCTGCGGGAATGCTGCTCGCCTTCCCCATCACGAGTTCAGCCGCACCAGCGATCTCGTCGGCAACGGCGATCATCGTCGAACGGAGCTCGTAGCCACGAGCGTCGCGGGTGCCCCTGAGATCGAGGAGCGCTGGGATCCCCGCCACGCCGAGGGCAACGTCGGTCGTGCCCTGGCGCCATGCACGACCGAACGAATCGCTGACGACGACGCCGGGGGCAACGCCGGTCAATTCGCGTAGCCGGTCGCGCAACGCGGCCGCGGACGCGTCTGGATCGAGCGGCAGCAAGACCAGCACTCCCGCCTCCCGGGCATTCGACGCGTCAACCCCCGCCGACGCGCAGACGAAGCCGTGCCGCGTTTCCGCGATCACCAGAGGTGGACGAGACCTCACCACCTCGGCGGTCTCGCTCAGAATCACTTCGAGGTGCCGTGGGTCGGCCTCGCCGCCCGCGAGCGCCACCGCTCGTTGAGACGCAACAACGTCGTCGAGCCGGACGACCCGCCCCTCGACCTTCGATACAGCTTTTTGTGCGACGACGACGATATCGCCGGCCGCGAGCCCATCGACACGGCCGCACGCGTCGGCGATCAACTTCCCGAGGTCATCTCCTTCCTCGAGCTCGGGAAGACCCGTGAGCCCGATCACCCGCACCTCGGTGGTCATCGTCAGTGAACGCCGGTAATGCGCAGACCGGCATGCGTCTTGTAGCGCTTGTTCACGTTGACGATCACTGCAGTCATCCCTTCGAGGGCACGCGCGCTGGCGAGGGGGCCGGCATCGATCGCTCGACCCGACGTGATCTTGCCGGCTAGCTCGAGCACGGTGGCCTTGGCGCCGACATCATCGCCGCAGACGAGCGTGTCCTCGTCCGGTGCCTCCTCGCCTCCCAGATTCGCGGCTGCGAGCGAGTGGAGCCCGGCGACAACCGGGCCGTCGATGACGTCCTGAATTCGTTGTGCGATCGACAGCCCCTCAGCCGTCGGGAAGACACCACCCTTCGTGAAGGAGAGCTCGGCTGCAACCGAAAGCACCGGCGTCGAGCCGATCGCTTCACGCAGCGACCGAGCCGTTTCGACGGCTCCATCCGCCTTCGTCGTCAGCACGACAAGATCGCCCGCGCGCGCAGCATTCTCGTTCGTCGCGCCCTCGACGCCGAGCTCGGTTGCCACCGCCCCGGCGCGCTCGGCGTCACGAGAGCCGATCACCACCTCGTACCCGGCCTCGCGCAACCGCACGGCCAGCGCCGTCCCAAAGCTCCCTGTTCCTCCGATCAGAGCGATCTTCACCCCTGAGCCTCCAGTGCCGTTTCCAGCGTCGTTCGAGCGAGCCGACGGGCGGCGTCTCGGTCCGCGATCAGCGTATCGGTGACCACGAGCTCGACGTCTACCTCAGCCGGCGCGTCGGCGTTGTCGATCACGAGGGCGTCGAGCAGACCGGCGTAGCACCCGGCCACGTGCGCAGGGCTGGTGCCGCCCACAAGGCGTCGCATCATTCGATCGAGCGGGCCGCGGACGGCGAGGCCGCCGATCAAAGGGCTGACCGCCACCGAGCGCACACTCCTCGTCTCCACGGCGGCTCGCACACCCGGCACGGCCAGGATCGGGTGGATCGAGACGAAGGGGTTGCTCGGGGCGATCACGATGGTGTCGGCCGCAGCGAATGCGGCGAGAACGCCGGGGGCCGGCCTCGACTCGGCGGCGCCCTCGTAGATGAGCGCATCGACCTCGTCCTCGTGCCCGCGTCCGACAAACCACTCCTGAAACCCGAATGTCCCACTCGGTGTAACGAGGTGCGTGCGTAGCCGATCGTCCGTTGCGGGCAAGAGGCAGGTCGCCAGTCCGGCCGTACGCGCCAACCGAGCGGTGACAACCGACAGCGGTTCTCCGCTGCGCAGCGCCTGCGACCGCACGAGATGGAGCCCGAGGTCGAGGTCCCCGAGCATGAACCAGCCTTCCCCACCCCAGGCACGCACCGACTCGAGCGCCTGCCAACTCTCGCCCGCTCGCCCCCAGCCACGCTCGGTGTCGTTCAGCCCGGTCAGGCCATAGAGGACGGAGTCGAGGTCGGGCGAGACGTGGAGGTCGAGAACCTCGAGATCGTCACCGACATTTCCGATGATGGTGAGCTCGCCCGGCGCGAGTACGTCGTGCAACCCGGCCGCCAGCTTCGCGCCGCCGACCCCCCCGGAGAGCAGGACGACGTTCGTCACAGGCGCGCGAGATCAAGCTTGTGGTGATTCAACAGAAGCGCCGTTCGTGGGCCGGCCGGAAGAGTCAATTGCAGGAGGTCCGGGAGCGTGTCGACATCGTGCCCGAGCTCGGGGATCGAGACATCGGCAAGTCCCGCAGCCTCGAAGCGAGCCGCGCTTCCCGCCCCGTACAGTGGCTCGAACCACATTGGGTCGGGGAGCGCGAGCGCGTTCGTCGTCCCATCGGCAGCCGAGACAAGGGCGGGGCACTGCGCTGCGAGACCTGCGATCGCCTCCGGTGTCACGCAGGGGAGGTCGGCGTTGACGACGACGCACGGCCCAACCCGACCGATGAGCCCGGCAGCGACTGCGCCACCCTGTCCGCTACCCGGGTCGGCGACCACCGTCGCATTGAGCGCCCGCGCTACATTCACCGCCTCCAGGTCGTCGGTTACGACCCAGACGGCGCCCACGGCACTCGCGGCCTCGACCACATCACCGAGCATCGCAAGCGCGACCTCGACCCTGAGCTCGTGCGGAAGGCGGCGCTTCCCTCCGGCGCGGAACGGAACGACGATGTTGATCACGCCCAGAGCCTACGTACGCTCCAACGCGAGCGGCCCGGAGGCCGGCTCCGCGGTCGGGAGGGAGCCCGCGGCCGGGCGCGTCAGGCGGCGTGGCTCGAGGCGCCAGGCCCCGAGGTGGCCCACTCGTGCACCTCGAACCAATGGGTGCCGAGGAGAGCGGCAGCAACCTGCGAGTCGGTATGAGCACCGTTGAAGACGTGATGGTCGAGGTCACAGCAGATCTCGACCTCGCCGAGCGACACGTGCGTGATCTGAGAGAGCACGTCGAACGGCAGCTGGGCATCGGCAACCGAGATGTGCTTGAACTGGAGATCGGGCGCGAGCTCCATCAGCTCCGGCCACTCGGGGCAGGTCTTGTAGCTCATCGGACCTCCTGATTCGCGCCCGCCTGCCACGTTCCTCCGAGGTGCACGAGCCCACGCTCCTCCCCGCCCGGATAGACGAGGAAGGCGAGCGCGTCGTCGAGTTGATGCAGGGTGCGCCCTTCGGCGCCGACGAGCCCGAGTCGGATGCGAAAGCGGCCGAACGCGAGCGACGGCCGTTCCACGTCTAGCGTTGCCGTCACGGCACCCGCGGCCGTGGGCCAACCGATCGTCGCCGTGTCGACCATATCCTCGGCGATGAGCAGGCCGGTCGTGTCGCGGAGCTCGAGGTGGAGCCGTGGCGGATCGATCGCGGTATGCGCACGCAAATCGACCTCCAGCCGCAAGGGCTCACCGGCCAGGAACTGCTGACGCTCCCCACCGGTCGTGTCGAGCAGCCGAGCGCCGGCGATCTCGGCCTCGCCGCTCCCCCACTCACGCAGGCCGGCGCCGCGCTCCGCAGGGTCGAGATCATCAGCGAGGAGACGTCGGTATCGCGCGATCGCCTCGTGCGTAGGCCCGTCGTAGATCTTCGCGCCGTGCGAAAGCAGGATCGACCGCTCGCACAATCGCTCGACCGCTTGTGCGTCGTGAGAGACGAAGAGGATCGTGCCGCCCTGATTCTTGAAAGCGGCGATAACGCCGAAGCACTTCCGCTGGAAATTCTCGTCTCCGACCGCGAAAACCTCGTCGAGGAGGAGCACGTCTGCCCGCAGGAATGCAGCGATCGCAAAGCCGAGCCGCATCGCCATACCCGACGAGTAGGTACGCACTGGCCGATCGATGGCGTGCTCGACCTCGGCGAACGCAACGATCTCGTCGAAGCGCTCACGAATCTCGGCACGACGGAGCCCCTGGATCGACCCGTTCAAGTAGACGTTCTCGCGGCCGCTGAAGTCGGGGTGGAAGCCGGCGCCGAGCTCGAGGAGCGACCCTATGCGTCCTTCGACCTGCACCGTTCCAGTGGTCGGCTTGATGATCCCGGCGAGGACGCGCAGGAGTGTGGACTTCCCGGAGCCGTTGCGGCCGATCAGCCCGACAGCCTCGCCGGGCACGATCTCGGCGGTCACTTCCCGTAGCGCCCACACGTCCTGTCCGCCGGTGCGGCCGCGCGCGACGACCAGGTCCTTGAGCGTTCGGGTCTCCCGCGCGTGGACACGGAACCGCCGGGAGACATCGTCGGCGAGCACGGAGCCGACCGTCATCCCAGATCCTTGCTCATGTGCACCGAGGTCTCGGCGAAGCCGAGCGAGCGATAGAGGGAGCGCGCACGACCGTTACCGGCGAACACGTTCAACTCGAGGCGTGCGAGCCCTCGGCGGCCCACTTCCGCCTCGAGCTCTTCCATCGCCCGACGACCGAGGCCACGTCCCCTTTGACTCTCGTCGATTTCGACCGAGAAGAGGAAGGCGTAGGTGACGCCGTGCTGCTCGCGAGGAGCGAACCAGACGCTCCCTACGACGACAGCGTCCTCCTCGATCGCGAGGACGACATTGCCGGGTGAGGAGAACCCCTCCGGGAACGCGCGGGCCGTGTCCTCCGTTGCCTTCGCGAGCGCTGCTGCTGACGGCATGCCGCCGTTCTCGACGAGGTCGGCTGCGTACCACGTCCGCTGGTGGTCGCACCAGCTCTGAAACTCTTCGTGCCGCAGCGGGCGGAGGATGACGGTCATGCTCGCACCGCGGCGACGCTGCGCTCCCGCACGAGGTCGGCAAGTCGCGTCAACGTATCGGGGTCGACGGAAGGGAACACTCCGTGCCCGAGGTTGAAGATGTGACCGGCCCGGCCGCCGGCGCGGGTGAGAACGTCGAGCGCTTCGGCCTCGACGACGGGCCAGGGGGCGAGCAGAACGGCGGGATCGAGGTTCCCTTGAATCGCCCGGTCGGGAACTCTGTCCCAGCCGACGTCCAGGGGTATCCGCCAGTCGAGACCGATCACGTCGCCTCCCGCTGCTGCCATCTCCTCGAGCAGCGCCGCGGTGCCGGTGCCGAAGTGGATCGTCGGCACGTCGACGGCGGAGAGGACGCGCGCGGAGTGAGGCGCAACGTACTCGCGGTAGTGGGACGGTGAAAGCGCACCTACCCAAGAGTCGAACAGCTGGATCACATCTGCGCCCGCATCCACCTTGGCGGCGACGTAGCGTGCGAACGTCTCCGCCAGCTTTGCGAGGAGCGCGTGCCACACCTCGGGCTGTCCGAGCATGAGGCTCTTTGCGAGTGCGAACTCTCGGCTCGGCTTTCCCTCTACGAGGTACCCCGCGACGGTGAAGGGTCCGCCGCAGAAACCCACCACTGCTTGATCCGGACGGAGAGCGGCGCGGACGAGCCCGACTGCCTCGAGCACGGGAGCGAACGCATCAGCCGGATCGGGAATCCGCAGGCGATCCACATCGGCCAGCGTTCTCACGGGTTTGTCGATCACTGGACCGATGCCCTCGACCAGGCGTACGTCGATACCCATCCCGAGCACCGGCGTCATGATGTCCGCGAACATCACCGCGGCGTCGACGTCGTAGCGGCGCACCGGCTGCAAGGTCACCTCTGCGCACAGCTCGGGCGTGTGGGCGACCTCGAAGAACGCGTGCTTCTCGCGGATGGCGCGATATTCGGGCAGCGACCGGCCCGCCTGGCGCATGAACCACACCGGCGTCCGCTCGACCACCTCGCGCCGGGCGGCGCGCACGAGAAGCGGCTCGCTCACCAGGGGCTTGACGGGGATTGGGAGTGCGGCTGGGACGGTTCTGCACCAAGGAGCGTGTTCGACGCGGTCGGCATCAAGGCTGGTGGCCTTGATGCCGGCCGCGGCGGACGTGATCCGCCGCGTGCAGGGCCGCATCCAGACGTGCTCGTAATCCCCGTCAAGCCCCTAGAGTAGCCCGCATGAATCGTGTCGGCGAGCATCCCATCACGGCAGGGCCTCTTGCGCCTCGCTGGCTCGCATGGTCGCTCGACGCACCGCGCGCGGGCGTGACCCAGGTGGCGCGCGTCTCGCTCGAAAACGCCGGCACGGCAACGTGGCGCTCGCACGGAGAGAACGGCGTTCAGGCGTCGTTTCACTGGCTCGACCCGCTCGGCAACCCGATCGTCTGGGACGGCCCTCGAACGCCGCTACCGCACGCTGTTGCCCCTGGAGAACAGGTCGAGATCGAGCTCGCCGTGAGCGCGCCGCGCCCACCGGGCCCGTATCGGTTGTCGTTCGATCTCGTCGAGGAGCATCGGTTCTGGTTCGAGGAGGTCGGCTGCACCCCCCTCACGGTCGACCTCGACGTCGCACCGAGGATCGCCGAACGTCTTCTCGAGGTTCGCGTCCACGGGGGCGCGAGCCCTGCGACGACAGCCGCGCTCGCAGCCCAGCATGAGCTGGCGGTCGAGGACGGCGGAGTTGCTGTTGCGCATATCGTCGCCGGAGCGGTTCCGCCGCCGGAATGGTCGCGTCTGCTGCTCGACGCCCATGCGGAAGGCTGGGCCGCAGTCGGGACTGCGCTCACCCCCGTGGGGCGCGAGCAGGAGCTCGAGCCCTGGCGCGGGAGCGGCGGGCGGAATCCGCGCTTCGGCCGCCCGTTGCTCCTTCCGTCGCTTCTCGATGGGGTCGAACCGTCAGAGCATCTCGGCTTGCCGGCCTATGACGGACCGGCGGGGCTCTTCGACGGGAGGGTCAGCGTCACACTTCCGCGGCGATCCGATCGTCGACGGCCTTGAAGACGATCGCTCCGAGAACGAGAGCGACACCGGTCTCGACGATGAGATAGACGAGGTCGGCGGTGGACGGGAGCTCACCGAGGAAGAGTGGCGCGCGGAAGCACTCGACGACCGGCGTCAGCGGATTGCCCCACTGAATCAGGTCGATCAGCCATGGGTGCGCATCCGCTCCGGGGAGCGCCTCCAGGCTGTAGAGGATCGGCGTGAGGAAGAACAGCGGGAGCAACAGGGCGGCGATGACGAACTCGATATCCCGGTAGATCGCGTTGGCCGAGGCAACTGCCAGCGAAAGCCCTGAAACGAACAGCACGATCACTGCGGCGATCGGGATCGCGAGCCAGGCAGTCGCGCGCGAGCCGGGCAGGACGATCATCGCCAAGACGATCACGATTGCCGTCATTACCGCGAACGCGACGAGTTGCGTGGCGACGATCGAGAGCGGCACGAGTTGGCGCGGGAAGCGCACCTTGCGGATCAGGCTCGCGTTCTCGAGCAGGCTGCGGGCGGACGACTGCAGTGACGTGGCGAAGAAGACCCACGGTGGAAGTCCGCACAGAAGGAACATCCAGTAGTGATCGACCTCCGTCGTCGGCGACTTCCACATCACCGAGAAGACGACGAGGTAGACAAGCATCAAGGTCACGGGCAGCGCGAGCGTCCAGAAGAGCCCGAGCACGGAGCCCTTGTACTTGGCCCGCAGATCTCGCTGGAAGAGACTCGCGAACAGCTCGCGATAGCGGTAGAGATCTCCGTAGACGGCCATTTCCAGATTGTATGGCCCGTTCGGAATCCCGAGCTCCTGGATCCAAAGTCGTGGCTGGTCGCGCGATGCTCGTCCGATTGTCACGAGGAACGAAAGGGGTCTCGGGAGGGTCCTCGCCACTCTGGAGAAAATCGAGCCCGGGCCGACAGGCACAGGGACTACCCTATGGGCGTGAGCGCGGCCGTTACGATCGCCGCCCTGCCCGTCGCCTACTTCGTCATCCGAGTGCTGCTGCGCTCGACGTTCGGAGAGCGACTGGTCGCGGTGCCTACCAGCGAACGCTGGCACGGTTCACCGACCCCGACATTTGGCGGCGTCGGAATCTTCTGTGGTCTCATGACCGGAATCGCCGCAGCCGTAATCGCAGGCGTGATCGAGCCGACAACTGAGCTCCTCGGGATCGTCGTCGGTTGTTCTGTGATCTTCGCGGCCGGATTCCTCGACGACCTATTCCACCTCGGTCCGCTCCCTAAGCTTTTGGCACAGTTCGCAGCTGCAGCGATCGTCATCGCCACTGGGCTCCGAGTCGAGCTCTTCACGAACGATGTGGTTGCGGTGGTCGTCGCTTTGGTGTGGCTCATTGGGATAACGAACGCCTTCAACCTCCTCGACAACATGGACGGCCTTGCGGCGACGTTGGCGACGGTTGCCTGTGCGTACTTCGCGATCGACGCAGCTGCGGTTCATGGGAACGATCTCGTGATCGTCCTCGCGCTCTCTCTCGGGTTCGCTTGTGCTGGGTTTCTCCCGTTCAATCTGCGAGTTGGTCGAACCGCTGCGGTCTTCATGGGCGACGGGGGGAGCCAGCTGCTCGGCTTTTCCCTCGCGAGTCTTGGTCTCGCTGCTAGTTGGACGGCAGCCGGGACGACGGTCGCAACCGTGATGCTTCCTCTGATCGTCCTCGCGATTCCGATTCTGGACACGACACTCGTTACCGTCGTGCGGATCCTCGAGCGCCGACCGGTGACCCAGGGCGGGAAGGATCACACCTCTCACCGACTCGTGTACTACGGACTCTCCGAGCGGGAGGCCGTAGGCCTACTCGCGATAGTGGCCGTCGCGCTCGGTGCGACAGGCCTCGCCTACAACGTCCTCGACAACGGTCGCATAACAGCGATTGGCGTCCTGATCAGTGTGGTGCTCCTCGTTCAATTCGGAAACTTCCTCGCCGAGCTGCGGGAGCACTCCGAGGACGACGGGCCGCGCCCTTCGCTCCTTCACTCGTTGCTCGAGCCTCGCCGGGTTCTCGAGATCGTGATCGACTTCGGGCTCATGTGCGGCTCGTTTCTCGCCGCGTACATCATCGTCGCCGACGGTTTCGGAAACCCAGTAGAGCGCGCCTGGTTCCTCGCCGCGCTCCCTGTGGTGCTAGGGACTCGCTACCTCTGCTTTGTCCTCGGAGGCGTTTACCGCCGCGTGTGGCGGTATGCAACGACCAGCGACGAACTTGTCGTCGCACTCGCATGCGCAGTGTCTGCCGTCCTCTCGTGGGCGATCGTCTCGGTCCTGCGGGGCGCGTCGGGCGTTCCACCTTCGGTGTTCCTGCTGGACGCGATCTTCGCCACCCTGCTCGTCGGTGGGTCGCGCCTCGCCTTCCGTCTCTGGGTCGAACGAGGCGACGGCGCAGTAGCGGGAGCCGAAACCTCTCGCGTCTTGATCGTCGGGGCAGGTCGGGCCGGGCGTAGCTTCGCTCGCGAAGCCAGGGAAACACCGGGCATGCGGGTCGTCGGATTTGTAGATGACAACCCATCGCTCCGCGGGCGTCGAATCGCTGGTTCGCGAATTCTCGGCCGACTAGATGAGATCGAGCGAGCGATCCAGCAGAGCGAGCCGACGGAGGTGGTGGTGACCATCGTCGCTGCGCCTTCCGATCGGCTGGCGATCGTGAGCGCCGCCTGCACCGATGCGAGGATACCCTGCAGCCTCATGCACCGGCACATGGAAGCCGTGTTGGTGCCGACCGAGGTCTCTGCAGAGTGACATCCGTCGTACCCCCGGCCCGCCGTCCATCGTCTGAGGTGGTCGGACTCTGGCTGATCTTCGCGGCGACCGCGGGGCTTGCGCTCTGGCAGGCGTCGAATCACCTCTCGCCAGCGATCTTCAGCGATGAGATCGAGATGACGCAGATGGCCCGCTCGATCGCGGACACTGGTCACGCTGCTTTCCGTGAGATGCCGGCGGGCATCGCTCCGCTCGCGGCCTATCTCACTGCTCCTCTCTGGTGGGTGGACAACGTCCCCACGGCGTACGGGCTGATCAAGTCCCTTAGCGCGATCCTGATGGCCCTCGTCGTCTTCCCTGCTTACGGGCTCGCCCGGCTTGCGGTGCGTCCTTCCTGGGCGCTCTTTGCAGCAGCGGGCGCGGGTATCTCGCCAGCGCTCGCGTATGCACCGATCCTCGTCAAGGAACCAACCGCCTACCCGGCCGCCACTCTTGCTCTATTCCTTGTGGCACGTTGGGTGGCGAAACCCACAGCGACCGGCTTTGCGCTTGCCCTAGCGTGCTGCATCCTCGGCTATTGGACGAAAGACCAGCTCGCCGTGCTGTTTCCTGTTCTCGGCCTGTCGGCGCTCGCCGTCATCTGGCGGGGTGATCGGATGGTGGCGTTCCGGCGCACGTGGACAGCGGGAGACTGGGTCGGAGCCGTGACACTTGCTCTCGGCGCCGTTGTCGTCGCCGGGGCGTTCGTCTCGAAGCGATCGACAACGTGGTACGTGTCGACGACCTTCTTCCAGAACAGAATGCTCGAGTACGGTCTCTGGGCAGCCGGCGCACTGGCAATAGGGCTAGGGATGGTGCCGTTGATCGCCGGCCTCGCGTCACTCGTACGACCCAAGGGTGAGGAGCCGCGGCCCGGTGTCAAAGCGCTCGCAACGGTAACGATTGCCTCGATCCTCTGTTTCGGCCTCTACACGGCCATCAAGGCGGCATTCCTCTCGACGGTCTTCGCGACACTCACAATCGAGCGCAATCTGATCTTCCTCGTGCCGCTCCTCTTCGCCGGGACCGCGCTGTTTCTCGAGCGGCGCGGCGGGCGGTGGTGGGCGGTCGTTGCGGCCGGGTGCTTCGCGCTCTATCTCGTCCGTTCGACCCCGTATTCACTGAGCGAGTACCCGAACTATGAGGCTCATGGCCTCGCGATCGCCGCACTTGCAAATCGTCTTTTCCGCTGGCCCACAGAGACCATTGAACACGCACTTGTCGCAGTGACGGTCACGGCGACGGTCCTATTGGCTCTCATCCCACGACTTCACGGGCGACAGCCAGCGATTGTTGTCGCCGGGGTTATCGCCGCCTTCACACTCGTCTGGACCGGCACAGCCGAGGTCTACGCCGCCCACGGCGAGAGTCTCTTTTCCCGGCGCATGTACGACTCACTCCCCGAGCCCGCGAACTGGCTCGATCGATCGACGCAAGGCAGGTCGGTCGTGTTCCTCGGTCAGGGTGTTCGAGATTCGAACCCGGTGAACCTGCTCGAGTTCTGGAATCGCTCGCTGACGAAGGTCTGGTCGCTGGACGGCACTGCTCCAGGCCCCGGAACAACGACAACGCCCAATCTCGACAAGCCCGACGGGACTCTCACGAACCCAGGCACGGCGTACGTCGTCGTGACTCCAGGGGTTGACGTGATCGGCCGTCGGCAAGGGGAGCCAGTGGGCGGCTACAGCCTCTATCCGCTCGACGGTGCGCTTCGCCTTCGGACCGCTCAGACCGGTGTCTACCCCGACGGCTGGATGGGCGGCTCGGCAAGCTATGCCCTCTACGACGTTCCCGCAAGGGCGCGGGGTCGCGTCCGGATCACGCTTGACCGCGCGTGGTGCGGCAAGGAGGTCCGGAGCACGATCGACATTCGGGTCGGCCCTGTCGGTATCTCCGAGACTGATCAGCCGGCAATACGCAATGTGACCCGTCGAGCGATAGGCGTTATTCACTCGTGCCAGGTGAAGGTGTTCTCGCTCCCAACGCCACCAGTTCCGTGGCGGGTCGAAGTGACCATCTACCCGACGTTCTCCCCGGCCGAGCTCGACTCGAGCAAGAGTGACCCTCGGCAACTCGGTGCCCGGGTCAACTTCGCGTACGAACTGCGTCCCTGAGGGCTAGGCTTCTCGGACGCCACTGCGCCCAAGGATCGCGGCGGGGTGCTTGCGGACGAACCGCGCCATCCCGCGAAGGTGCCAGAGCGTGTGGCGTGAGAGGAAGCGATGGTCGATCACGGCGGCATACGCGTGGTGGACGACAGCGGCCGGCACGTACCAGCGCTCCCACCCGGATCGCATGGCTCTGTAACAGAGGTCGATGTCCTCGATGTAGTGACGGTAGCCGGCGTCCCAGCCGCCGATCTCCTCGAGCATGGTCCGCCGCTGGAGCAGAAATGCGCCGAGCATCCAATCTGCCTCGACCGGCTCGGTCGGGCGGTCGTCGAGGAGATAGTGGTCTCTCTGGCGCTCGTACGGAGGGTAGAGCCGTCTGAGCGGGGTGCGGCGCACGATCGTCCCCGAGACGGTCGGGAAGCGCCTGCGGGACGGCTGCCACGTTCCGTCCGGCCACAGCATCTGCGGGCCGGCGATACCGCAACGCGGATGCGCGTCCATGAACGTCGCGAGCGCGGCGACGGCGTCGTCTGCGGCGACGGCGTCCGGATTCGAGAAGAGGACGTACGAACCGGTGGTCGCGGCAATACCGGCATTCACGTTGGCGGCGAGTGGGAGCGGCCGCGGGTTGTCGATCACGCGGACACCAGGGGGTACCGCACCGACCGAGCCCGGAAGATTCGAGACGACCACGATCTCGTCGACCTGCCGCGTAAGAACTGCGAGCGAGCGCTCGGCCTCGGTCGCGTGGCCGTGCGAGACGATGACCGCCGAGATCGTCATCGGCCGAGCGCCTCCCGGTAGACAGCGGCCGTCCGCTCCGCGGTCGCCCGCCACGAGAGGGCCTTCACTCGCTCGAGGCCGGCCGCCACGAGCGCATCGCGGTCATCGAGCGCCACTCGGATCCCTTCCGCAAGGCCGTCCTCCGGGACGACGACCGCCGCTTCCCGCGCAACCTCCACGAGCGCTGCGTCATCGACGATGACAACCGGGGTGCCGCTCGCCATCGCTTCCACCACGGGGAGGCCGAAGCCCTCGTAGTGGGATGCCTGCACGAGGCAGGCGGCGCCTCGATACAGGGCTGCGAGCTCGTCGATCTCGACATACCCCCTGAGTGTGGCACCCCTGGTACGCAGCTCCCGCGCAAGACCTGCGTCCTTCTCCGGGCCGACGACGACGAACGGCAGCCCGAGTGTTTGAGCAGCTGCGAGGGCTGCAAGTTGGTTCTTACGCGGTTGCACAGCGCCGACGGAGAGCACGTAGTCGTGCGTGCCACCAGCACCTGGCGAGAACACCGGGTCGACACCGTTCGGCGCCACGACAACCGCCTCGGGAGCGAGTCCGTACAGCTGTACGAGATCTCTCCTCGAGCGCTCGGAGACGGTCAACACCCGCGCAGCGCGACGCGCGGATCGCGGCACGACGCGCCGAAACACCAGCCGGTCTCGGCGACTCATGAGCGAGCTGTTCCGCTCGAACGAGAGATCGTGGATCGTGACGACCGCTGGGCAAGGGCAGCGCCACGGCAGCGCGTACTGCGTGTGCACGAGGTCAGCGTCGAGACGCCGGAGAAGCCTCGGCAGCGACCGGGCCATTCGCAGCTCCTGGCTCGCCGTCGTGAGCTCGATCGCGTCGATCCCGTCGGGGACGAGATCGACCCGCCGCGTCACAGCCGCTATGCGAAGTCCTGCCGCAGCCGCCGGCTCCGGCAACTCCCGCAAGAGGTTGAGGACGTACGTCTCATCGCCGGTGCGATTCCGGCCGAGGACATCTGCGTCGACCACAACGAGCGGCTCTCTCATGCGAGCTCCCGCCACAGGGCCTCGATGGCATCGGCGGTGCGCGCCCAGGTGAACTCCTTGGCGCGCTCCAGCCCAAGCTGTCGTAGTTCTGCGCGCCTCGACTCGGCCTCGCCGATGCCGGTTGCGATCGCCTCCGCGTCGAAGGGGTCGACCAGAACAGCGGCACCACCGGCGACTTCCTCGGTCGCGCCGCCACGCGTCGTCACGACGGGCGTGCCGCAAGCCATGGATTCGAGTATCGGGATGCCGAAGCCCTCGTAGAGCGACGGGAAGACGAGACACCGGGCGCCCCGATAGAGCGCAGCGAGCTCCTCGTCTCCGACCCGGCCCACCCAGCCTGGAACCTCGACCCCGCCCCACCCGCGGGCTCCGACGACTCGGAGCTCGATCCCCGCGATTCGCGCCGCCTCGACAGCTCGCAGGAGATTCTTGCGCGGCTCGAGCGTCGCGACAGCGAGGACGTATTCGCCGCTCGCAGCCGGCCCGATCGCCGTGAAGGACGGGTCGACTCCGTTCCCGACAACGCGGACTCTGTCCGACGGGACGCCGAGCAGCCCCGTGAGCTCGTCACGGGTGAACGTTGACACGGCGATAACCGCGTCCGCCGTCCGCATCGCCTGACGAAGAGCAAGTCGCCCCGTGTACCGATGCCAGGCCGGGAACGCATTCGGATACCGGAGAACGGCAACGTCGTGCACGGTTGCGACAACCGGCGGGCGGGCGCGGAGTGGCGCCCGCATCGTCGTGCAGTGGAGAACGTCGAGGCCGCGGGCAGCATGCGCGATACCGACCGGGTACCACGCGGCGTCGCGCACAACGGTCGCTGCCTTGCCTCTGCCTCCGAATGTCAGTCGGCGCAGCTCGAGTCCCTGTCTTCCCTCGAGCGCGTCGACGAGCCCACGCACGTGACGCGCCGTCCCGGCGCCGGTCTGCACGAGCGGTGAGACGTCGACGCCGACGTTCATGTCGCTCGTTCGCAGAGCGCCCTCAGCATCGTCGCTCCGGTGGCACGCCAGGTGAACTGGGAGGCGTGCTCGATCCCGGCTGCCACGAGCTCGACACGGCGAGCGAGCGCTTCCACGATCCCTGCGGCGATTGCTTCCGGGTCGTTCGGGTCGACACGGATAGCCGCATCTCCACATGCCTCGTCGAGCGACGGATGATCCGAGACGACGACAGGCGTTCCGCAGGCCATCGCCTCGACGACCGGGATCCCAAAACCCTCGAACAACGAGGGGTATACGTACACGTCCGCCCCGCGGTAGAGCGACGGCAGCGCGTCGTCCGGAACATAGCCCGGAAGGACGATCCCGTCGTCGTCGAGGCCGGGCTGCTCACCCCACCCGGCACCTCCGACGAGGACGAGCCGAGTCCCACCCGCCAGGAGCCGCCACGCATCGACCAGCCGCTGGAGGTTCTTGCGCGGCTCCAGTGTTCCCACTCCGAGGACGTAGGGACCGTCGAATGCCATCCGCTCGCCCTCGGGGTGGAAGTCCGCGCCGACCCCGGGATGCGCGACGACGAGCCGCTCGCTCTCGATCCCGAGGGACGTCCGCGCATCGTCTGCCGTGTAGCGGGAATTCGTGAAGATGACATCGCACGCGCGCACGGCGTCGGCGTCCTTGCGTCGGTGCATCGCGATCGTTCGTTGGGTGCACCACTCCGGGTGATGAAGGGGATTCAGGTCGTGGATCGTCGTTGCGCGCAGCCCCGAACGCTGGGGAGGCGTCATCCAATCCGTGTAGAGGAGCGCATCGAACGATCCGAGCAAGCGCTCTGCCGCAGGATGGCCGACGATGCTCCAGGCGGTGCGAACGGCGTGTGAGGCAGGTAGACGCCACAACCTGGTGGCAACAGGAACGCCGGAGAGCGCGGCTCGAATCCGCGCCGGGCCCTGCAGGCTCGTTGGCGCGAACGCCACGATCTCGTGCTCCGCGCCCGCGACCTCCGCGAGCCCTGCGAGCGATCCGCGGATGTAGTTGCCGATTCCTGTCGGGGGATGCGACAGCGGCGAGACGTCGACGGCGATTCTCACGGCTCGTAGGCGAACGCGTCGAAGTGGGCCCCGAGGACCCGGTCGTCGGTATTGCCAGGAATGACCTCGCTCGGGATTGCGGTTGGATCGACCTCGAACGCCACGGAGCACGCCCTGCCCCGTGGAACGAGAGGGACGCGCAGAGTCGTGAGCTGATTTGGCAGCACCCGCACGTGCTGACCCGTCGAGGCGGTCACGGTGTTCCCGTGCGGGAACAGCTGAGCATCGCCGGAAAGTGAGACCGCGAGCGAACCGCCTGCGCAATGCGCCCGCGTCCACGTGACCCTTGGGCCTGACCAGGTGTCTCCGGCATAGATCCCCGTCTTCACCGTCCGCGCAAGCACGAGTGGCCCGTCGAGCTTCCAGAGCGTCATTCCGAGCGGGCGATCACGCGCGACGGCGACGGCGTTCGGATCGACCGACCCGTCCGCAAGCACGTACTCCGGCCTGATCGCACGGCCGTCGGCGCCCCGGACGATGCCGGCCGTGTCGACCGAAACGGGAAGCTCGTTGATGCCGCCCGGGGTTGGGCCACTCGTGTAGTAGATCTGACCGACGCGCCTGTTGAAGAACTCGTTCATGTTGACGGTGAAACGGTCCGCCGTGCCGGTATAGAGCACTGCGACCCCCTTGCCGGCCGGCACGGCACGGTCGATCCAGTCGCGTGGCACTCCTCGGATCCCCTGGAACAGTGCCCCTGCGCCTGCCTGTTTGACGCCGTATGGATACGGGCCGAACCAGATCGGCTTCAACGCCACAACCCAGTAGGCGAGCACGATCGCCGGCAAGACGAGGGCGTATCGAACAGGCACGAGAAGGAACGCGGCCGCAAAAATCGCGCCCCCAAGGACGGCGAGGAGACCGATCCGCGCCGTCCACCCGTGCGCGAGGATCGCCCACCAGGGCAGCAGCATCAGCGTGTCCGAGACTGCCGAGGTCGTTACGAAACGTTCGAAGGGGATCGCCAGAAGCAGCAAGGTCGATGCGATGGCCGCGACGATTGAGGCGACTCTGGGCCTGGGTGCCCCACGCTCCGCCCAGGCGAGCACGAGGATGAGGAAGAGCGGCGCCACCACGAACATGTTCCGCTCCTGGATGCGATCGGCGAATCGAGAAGCGAATGTCCCGACGACGACGGCGCACCAGACGAACAGCGACACCGTGACCGCGAGCAGCACCTGGAGCGGGCGGTCGAGCGACCGTGCCCTGACGGTGAGCACGATCGCAACAGCAAATGGGATCACGCCGAGGTAGAGGTCGAGCTCGGCGACGTGGTAGACGATGAAGCGCAAGGCTCTGCCGACGTCGTAGTTCGACTCACCGACGACGGCATACGCGCCGAGCAACGCGTTGAGCGGCCGGCCTCGGGCAACCTGGGCCCCCACCCCGAGGACCGCACCGCCGACGAACACGGCATACAGCCAGACGTACGAGCGGAGCGTCGCCCGCATCGCCCTCGGCGTCCAGAGGGCGATCAGGATCGGCGCTGTCGCGGCAGCCGCCGCAATCACAACCGTCTGCGTCCGGGTCAGATACGCCAAAACGAGCGCGGCAAAGAACGCCAGATACCTCCCTTTCGTCGGCCGCTCGAGCAGGGCCACGAGCGCAAGCGAGGCGAGCAGGAACACTGGGTAGAACGCGTTCTCGGTCATCACCACAGCGGTATAGACCATTGACGGTACTGCGACCGCGAGCAAGGCGGCAACCAGAGCGAGGCTCTGACCGACAACCCTCCGCGCCAGGAAATACGCCGGAATAGCGGCGAGCGACATGACGAGGCTGTTGATCGTCTTGATCGCCGCGTACGCATCGGGCACGCGATCGAACGTGGCGTAGGCCGGCGAGATCAGAACGGGATAGAGGACGCCGTAGCCGGTTGTCGCAAGATCGCGGACCTCGAACCTGAGGCTCGATGCAAAGCTCTTCCCCAGCTCGGAGTAGATCAGCTCGTCGACCATGATGAAGGGGCCGAGCATGCCGCGCGCGAGCCAGGCGCGAAACACGAACGAAAGAGCAACGATCACGACGAGCCACGCCCAGGCAGGGACGGAGCGCAGGCGATCAACCACCGAGCTCGACCTCGCCGAGGCGGGCCGCAATCGCGCGCGCGTCGGCCGAGTCCGGCTCGATCCCGACGGCGGCCGCAGCCTCGCTCACTTCTCGCAGTACGGCGTCACCGACCGCCCCGCCGCCGGCAGCCTGCTCGAATGCAGACACGTAGAGCTCGGCGACGCGGTCTAGATCGTGCTCCCGGCCGGCGAGCTCTCGCGCTGCGACGCCCATCGCACGACGGACGTCCGGGCTCGTGGCAAGTAGCTCCAGGGCGGCTGTGAGCGTGTCGACCTCGTGCTCGTCGACCGGAACCTTCAATGCGACATCGTCGGGTAGCTCCGAGAACCAGCCGACATCACTGACGATGAGCGGGCGGCCGAGCGAGAGCGCGCGAATCGCCGTGCCCGACGTCTCCCCCATCGTCGGCGAGCGGAGATTGACGTGAACGTCGGCAGCGATCATCAGCTCCCAGAGCCTGCGATCGTCGACGTAGCCCTCGCGCACGAGCCCGGCACCATCGATCCCGAGGCGTTGCAGCCGCCGGTCGAGGTCGAACCCCGGTGACGTGGCGCCGACGAGGAGCAATCCACTCGCCGCATGGCGCCGCCGCACGCGTGCAAAGGCCTCGAGGAGCTGCGGCACACGCTTGCTCGCATTGACGTTACCGAAGGTGCCGAAGACCGGCTCGCCGACGACATCTGCGGGCGTCAGGTCGGGAATCGGGAAGGCTGGGTGCGGGACGATCCAGACGCGCCCGGGATAGCCGGCCGCGCGTGCCCTGTCGCTGACGTAGTGGGAATGAACGATGAGTCCGGTGGCCAGATCGAGCACCTGCCCTGCGAGGTGGAAGTCCTCGGGGCGGTTCTCCCAGAGGGGCGGGATGCGCTTGTCGAGCACTGCGTGACCGAGAAGCCGCCCCACGACTCCGCCCTCTCGCTCCATCGCATCGAGATAGCCGTGTCCATCCCGGCGCCCGATCGTGAGGCCCGCCACGAGGTGATGCAGCACGAAGTCGTGCAGAACGACGACCCCGGGCGTTCGACGTAACGCCTCCACGATCCAACCGTGAGCGTCTGGATTGTTGCCAATATGGTAGACACAGAGATCGGTTCCTCGTGGTGGCTTCTTCGCGCCCCGCTTGACGGTCACGACCTCGCACCGTGCGGAGAGCGCCGGCAGCAGCAACTCCGAATAGGCGGCTATGCCTGATCGCTCGGGCGGCATCGGCGTGAAGAGCGCAACCTTCACGACAGCAGCCTGCCAATGGCGCGGTCCCAGGTGACCTCGGTCGCCACGGCCTTGCCTGCTCGCCCGTATGCTCCGGCCTCGTCTGGATGGTCGCGCAGCCATACCGCCGCTTCTGCCACCGCCACAGCCTCCGGCGCGACGACGCGGCCGGTGGTGCCGTCGTGTACCACCTCTAGGGGTCCGCCTGCGTCGGTCGCCGTGATGACCGGCTTGCCCGAAAGGAACGACTCGTACGGCCCGAGTCCGAAGTCCTCGTCGACCGGCGCGTAGAACGTGGCGAAGCAGGTTGCATAGAGGTCGGCGAGCTCCTCGGTGGACACTCGGCCCGCGAAGCGCACCCGGCGTCCTACGCCGCGATCACGGACGAGCCCCTCGAGTCGCTCACGGTCTGGCCCGTCTCCCGCAAGAACGACGCTCAGCGTCGGCTCGGCGGCAGCGGCCTCGACGAGCAAATCTATGCGCTTTGCCCGATCGAGCCGGTTCACTGAAAGCACGAAGTCTCCGGGCCCGTCGTTCCGATAGGCCAGGTTTTGAGCCGGATGAGGCAGTACCTCGGCGACGAGCCCGGTCGACCGCTCGAGCCGTCCGGCGACGTTCTGCGAGGTTGCAAAGAGACGCGATGCCTCGCCGAGCCCGACTCGGTCAAGTTCCTGGATCTGTCGACGAGTCGCCCTGTCTTCGGGTGATTCACTGAACTGGCCGAGGTCGGTGCGGTCGAGCTCGTACGCCTGGCGGAATTGGTGAACGAGCCACACGCGCTTCTCCGGATGTCGCACGAGGTAGGAGGGGAATTTCGTCGCAACGACCATGTCGATCTGCTTGCCGTCTGCTTCGGTCAGATCGAGCAGCCGCCAGAGAAATGCCTGAGTCAGGACGCGAGCACCCGGGTACCACTTGAACGGCACGGTCACACTGTCGGCCTCGTGGCCGCGCACTCGCAACTCCTCGACGAGGGCGTCGCTGAAGATCTCGGCCCCGCCGTGCGCGAACGGCACCTGGGGTCTGACGACCGCGATCCGCATTGTCGCCCTAGCGCTTCGCGTCGCGAAGCACTGTCACCTCTGCTTCGAGCCGGTCGACCTGCTCCTGCAGATCGTCGATCAGGCGCAGCGCCGCCGCGTTGAACGAGCGCTGGTCGTAGGCAAGCGGCTCCACGTACCAGCGCATTGCCTTGCGGAGAATCGCCTTGACCGGCGTGCCGATCCCACCGCGGACGCCGGGACGAAGCCGTAGCGAGCGGTCGGCAGACACCGGCCAGAGGCGTTCTGCCTCGGCGCGCGCCGCCAAGCGATCCGCAGGATCACCGTGAGCGCCACCGGGATCGGCGCCTGATCTGCGCACCTCCTCGCGCAAGGACTCGAAGAGCGCCGCGACATCAACCGGTTCGGTCGGCGCAAGCCGCTCCTCAACGCCACCCGCAATCGCCACCTTTTCGTCGCTCGCGTCCGGCATCGGGCCATTCTAGTGGTCGCTGTAGGATGCCTCCTCGTGCGCGTCGGCCTCTCCCTGCTCACGCTTGTTCCGGGCATCTCGGGAGGAAGCGAAACGTACGTGCGCGAACTGTCCCGTGCGCTCGCCCGGTTCGGCGCACACGAGTATCTCGCACTTGTTCCGCCCCTCGCGCCCGACGCCGGCGATGGGCTTCCGACGGTCGTCGCGGGCCGCTATCGGAGCTCGAGGACGACGGTGGGGCGCCTGCGCGCGATGGGCGATGCGACACTGTGGCCCTCGGGCCTGCGTGCGCTGCTCGATGACGTCGACGTCGTGCATTACCCCCTGACGGTGCCGGTACCGCGGCCCGATCACCCCCACGTGATCACCGTGCACGACCTCCAGCATCTCGATCTGCCCCAGCTCTTCCCGCGTGCCGAGCGCCTCTTCCGGCAACTCGCCTACGATCGCGCCTCGCGGAAGGCGGCGGAGGTGATCGTGATGAGTGAGTTCGTCCGTGAGCGAGCCGTCGAACTCCTTGGCCTCGATCCGGATCATGTCCACGCGGTGTGGCTCGGAGTCGATCACGATCGCTTCACGCCCTCGGCCGAGATCGAGCGTGAGCCGCTGCTGTTGTACCCGGCGCGCCCGTGGCCGCACAAGAATCACACCCGGTTGTTCGAGGCCTTCGCGCAGATCCGTCGGCGACGGCCGGAGCTCCGGCTTCTCCTGACCGGGGTCGGGCACGATCAACACGCTCTTCCCGAGGGCGTCGAGGCGCGCTCGGTCTCCGGCTCGGAGCTTGTTGACCTGTACCGCCGTGCTGCGTGCCTCGTCTTTCCGAGCCTGTACGAGGGCTTCGGCCTCCCGCCTGTCGAGGCAATGGCATGCGGCTGCCCTGTCGCTGCGGCCGCTGCCGGCTCCCTGCCGGAGATCTGCGCAGACGCCGCCGTGCTCTTCGACCCGCTCGACCCCGAGGCGATCGCCGCCGGCGTGGACGAGGCTCTCACTCGGTCCACGGAGCTCAGCACGCGAGGCCTACAGCGGGCTGCGCTGTTTGCGTGGGACGCGACAGCCGCAAGACACGATCAGGTCTACTCGGCGCTCTTGTAAGTACGGAACCGGAACGGCCAGCCGCGACAGCGAACGGTGTCTCTACCGCGCAATAGCGCAGTAAACCGTCTCTACTCCGGAGCCGTGAACCTCGGCCTCGAAGCCGGCCTCGCGAAGCAGATCGGGCACATCGAGCCCAAAGTCCGTATACGCAAGCATGTCGTTGCGCCGCGTGACGAGCGCGAACGGGCCGCCACCACGACCGTGATGGATAGGTGTCATTCCAGCGCGCGAGCGTGTTTGCTGAAGCCGTGGATCGACCGGAACCGTGAAGATATGACGACCACCGAGGCGAAGAACTCTACGCGTCTCGCTCAGCGCTTGCCGAAAGTGTGGGACGTGCTCGAGCGTCTCCGACGTGAGCACGAGGTCAAACGCAGCATCCGGGAAGGTCAGCGCCTGGATATCCTCATCAGGGTATTCCGCGTATGTCAGGCGAGGCAAACGCGCTAGGAATGGGTGCATTCGGCCGATCGAATTGAGCTCGGCGACTTCAAGCAGCCGGAAGTGCTCCTCGTCGACGAGTCCCTCGATCGTTTGTGCAGCTTCCGCGTAGTGCTCGAGTAGGACATCCGCGAGACTCCGCACGCGAAGACTCGAGCCGCACGACCCGCAGAACTGACTCTCGCGATCGGCGAATCCGACGGGCGCGACGCTCGCCAACTCGCGAGGCAGCACCCACGAGTTGCGAACGAACCGGGTACCCGACCCGCAGACCGAGCAGCGGCCGACACGGTCGCCACCGCGATCGCGGTACGGCCGAACGTGCAGAAGGAGCCACAGGCCCGGGTCGCGGCGGAGTAATCCCGGTACGGCGGGGCTCTCACCGTACCGCTGCCCAAGGCGCCTGCGACGAAAATCGCGCCAGCCGTCATAGATCGCCCGCATCCCCTCCGCACGCCAATCGGAACGCAACGCCTGAACACCATGGGCGGCAACGATCTCGAGCCGGCGGAGCCACGTGCCCACTGTCCCGAGTGGAGCCCACCTCTCCGCCACGACCAGCGAGTTGCGCGTGTCGTAGTACAGCGTTGCGGGCGACGACTCTCCGCCGGATGACGCCGAGACGGCGTGGTGCACGACGCTTGCGGGGACCACAAGGACATGGAGCCCCGCGCGTCGCGCTCGCACCGACCAATCTGTGTCTTCGGCATATGCGAACAACTCCTCGTCGAATGGGCCGACCCGCTCGAACGTCCCCGCCGTCCACATCATTGCCCCACCGCACGCGCGATCCGTCTCGTAGGGAGCCACCGTTGCAGCGAGTGGCGGCTCGCCATAGCCGACGAGACGTCCGTGATAGCCACGGCGGAGTCTCAACGGCGCACCCGCGTACCAGATTCGCGGCTGCTCGCCGGCGAACAGGATTTGTGCGCAGGCCGCCCCCGCCGCCGGATCTGCTTCGAGTGCCGCAACCAGAGGCTCAACGCAAGCTGGTTCGGCCTCCATGTCGTTGTTCAGGAGAAGAACCGCATCTGCGCCTTCCGCGAATGCAGCTCGGACCCCTGCGTTCATCCCCCCGGCGAAGCCCAGGTTCGCCGGGAGTCGCACAAGCCGTGCACCGGGGTGCTGGGCCTCTACCGCGTCGGCGCTACCGTCGCTCGAACCGTTGTCGACGACGAGGACGGAGAACGGTCGGTAGGTCACATGTTCGAGCGAGCGGAGGCACGCGAGCGTGTCCTCGCGACCGTTCCAGGAGAGCACGATCGCCGTGACTCGCGGCGAGTTACTCACGCCAGCGCCCTCAGATAGTGCCACGCGTCCAAGAGTCCCGCGGGACGTACGACCGCGAGGAGCGTGACGTACACGCATAAGCCGACGGCGGCGCCTACAGCCGCCGAAAGCAGGAGTCCAGGCGGCACATACGCGATGACCGCGCCCACCGCCACCGTTAGGGCCGCCAACCCGAGCCCGCGCGCGGTCGAGCTGAGAGCGCGAAGCCCGGCGAGCAGAGCGGCGAGCACCGCCCCCGTCGTGCAAGCAAGAGAGACGGCGAGACCGTCTAGTCCGAACAGTCCCTGGCCCAACCACGCGAGCCCGGCCTGAAGGACAACGGCCGCGACCGCTATCACGGGGAGCGCCCGGCCCCGGCCGGCCACAAACACGAGAGGGAACGTCACGGATACACCAACCGAGACGACCGCCCAGAGCGAGAAGACGACGACCAAGCGCCCCAACTCGGCACCGACGTTGCGCGAGTAGCTCGACCCGAGCAGCGTCTGCGCGATCTGACCTCCGGCAAGCGCGAAGACCCCTGCCGCGGCTCCGATGACGGCCAGGGCTATCCACGACGATGCGACCACATGACGCGTCGTGCGAGCAGCATCGATCCCGGCACGGGCCAGCGGCACCGCCGTCACGAGCCCGAGCGACGATGCCGTCACCGCGACGAGCGCCGACGAGATCAGATAGGCGAAGCCGAAGGTTGTGAGCGCACCGTCACCTTCTCGCGCGGCGAGTGGCAAGCAGATGAGGTAGATCGCCTGCAGCGCGAGCGGCAACGCGATCCCCGAGCCCATCGTCGAGAGCCGGGCCCAGTACGACTCCCCGACGGGGCGCACGGCGCTCCTCGGCATCGACAGGGAGCGGGCACGGAGACCGAGTCCGACGAGCGGGACGGTCAGCGCCACGGCCCCGTTCAATGCCATCCCATGTGAAAGCGCGACGACACCGTCAGTGTTCACACGAAGCAGGATGAGTACCAAACCAGCGACGCTCCCGAGGACGAACCCAGCCGCCGGTGTGACGTAGTCGTCCAGAGCAGCCAGCGCGCTCGCGGCCAGGCCTGCGAACAGCTGGAAAGTCGCCGCCAAGAGCATCCACGGGAGAGCGTCTGCGGCGGTGTCCCGGGCGAGGCCACCGCGGCCACCGGTGAGCAGGTCGGCAATCTGGTGGGACGCGAGCACGCCGAGGAGGAGCAGCGGCACCGACAGTGAGGCGAGCGTGATCGCGAAAGCCGCCACGTCCCCACTCAGACGCCCATCCCGACGTGCCCGAGCGAACGAGGGGAGCACGGTGACACGGATCGCGTTTGCGGCAAGAACGACGACGACGAAAGCGCCGTAGGCTGCGAAGAATCCGTCCGTAACGGGGCCACGACCGAATTCGCGGCCGAGCACGATTCCAACGACGGCGGCAAGACCGGTCTGGACGGCAAGCGCGATGCCGGTGATCGCACCGCTTCCGAGCGAGCCGAGACCGGTTGAGGGGGTAGGCTTGGGCACCTACGCTCAAGCGTACGCGCCATGACCAACGACACTCTCCTCACCGATGCAGCAGCAGCCGAGCTACGCTCGGAGTTCGGCGACATCTACGGCGGGCGCACGGTGCTCGTGACAGGCGCCGACGGATTCATGGGCTCACACCTGACGGACGCGCTCGTGGAGATCGGTGCCGATGTGCACGCCTTCGTTCGGGCGACATCGAGCGGTGCGCTGAACAACATCGGCCACCTCCGCAACCGGTTGAAGGTTCATTTCGCAGACCTCACCGACAAGACCTCGATCGACTACCTGATGCGCGAACTCAAAGAGACGGCGACCGACAAGCCGTACATCTTCCATCTCGGTGCGCAGGCACATGTGGGCGAGTCGTGGCACCGCCCGTACGAGACGGTGATGGCGAACACGATCGGCACCCTCAACTTGCTGCAGTCGATCGTCGACTCTGGACTCGAGCTGGAGAAGTTCGATACCGCGGGCACGTCGGAGGAGTACGGCAACGTGCGAGACGACGTCTCCCACCACCACGACTTCGACGAGGCGGGCAGCCTGATCCTGCACGAGCGCTCGCCGATCAACCCGAAGTCGATTTATGCAACGGCGAAGGTCGCTGCGGATTTCCTGACAATGAACTACTACGACGCCTTCGGCTTGCCCGGCGTCGTTACCCGCATGTTCAACAACTACGGACCCCGGCAGAATCCACGCTACGTCACCGGGACGATCATCACCCAGGCGCTGACGCGCGAAACGATCGAGCTCGGCAACCTGGAGCCGCTGCGCGACTTCTGCTTCTGCACCGACGGTGTGCGGGGCCACCTCACGGTCGCCGCGCATGGCCGACCTGGTGACGTGTACGTCTACGGGCAGGGCGAGAACATCTCGATGGAGGGCTGGGTGGAGATGATCCTTCGGATCGGCGAGGAGAACGGCTTCTGGCCGTCGGGTCGCACGGTCGCGACGACTCCGAAGCGCTACCGGCCGGGTGCCAGCGACGTTATGGCACTCCGCGTCGGGCATGAGAAACTCACCGCCGAGACAGGTTGGATGCCGAAGGTGTCGTGGGAGGAAGGCGTCCTCCAGACGATCCGCTGGTATGCCGACAACCGTGACAAATGGATTGGCCGCGTCGACTGGCTGCCGACCAGCGCGCCCGCATCGACGCCGTGAGTCGCATCCTCGTCACGGGCGGAGGGGGCTTCCTCGGCTCCCGCCTCGTCGACCGACTCGAAGCCGCGGGCCACGCGGTGGCGGTGCCGCGGCAGCGGGAGTTCGATCTCACCGACATGGCGCAGGTGGCGCGTCTGTTCGTCGAAGCCGGACCCGAGATCGTGTTTCATCTCGCGGCCGAGGTTGGCGGCATCGGGGCGAATCTGATGAACCCGGGTAGATACTGGTACGCGAACCTGATGATGGGCGCACACGTTCTCGAGCAGGCCCGCCTGCAAGGGACGCGAAAGCTCGTCATCGCCGGAACCATCTGCGCCTACCCCAAGTTCGCCCCCGTGCCGTTCCGGGAAGACGACCTCTGGAATGGGTACCCGGAGGAGACGAACGCCCCGTACGGAGTGGCAAAGAAGGCCCTGCTCGTAGGGGCGCAGGCCTACCGCGAGCAATACGGCACGAACGCGATCTACCTACTCCCGGTCAACCTCTACGGCCCGGGCGACAACTTCGACCTCGAGACGTCCCATGTCATTCCGGCACTGATTCACAAGATGGTTGCAGCGAAGGAAGGAAGGCACGCGTCGATCACGTTGTGGGGAGACGGGACGCCGACCCGCGAGTTTCTCTACGTCGACGATTGCGTCGAGGCGCTCGTCCTCGCAGCCGAACTCTACGACGGCCCTCTCCCGATCAATCTGGGCACGGGCGAGGAGATCGCGATCAGAGACCTCGCCGAGCTAGTCCGCTCAGCAACAGGCTACGAGGGCACGATCATGTGGGACGCCTCTCGGCCCAACGGTCAGCCACGACGAAAGCTCGACACAACCCGCGCACAGGAGCTGTTGGGATTCAGCGCACAGATCCCACTCCGAGAGGGAATCGGGCGCACCGTCGCCTGGTATAGCGATCAGACCAGGGAGCATGCGGCGTCCTGACCCTCTGCTCGTGGCGGCGGTCGCACTACAGTGGATCGTCACGGCCGGCGTGGCGCTCGTTGCAACGCCCGCGGGATCCATTTTCGGCGATCGGAACGCCGCCGAGGCGGCGGTGGCGGCCTCACACTCGCTCGTCCATGGAGGGGTGCCCGCGACGTCTGGCCCCGGATACGCGCTCCTCCTCGCACCCATCGTCGCCGTTACGGACGATGTCGGCTCTGTCGCGTCGATCGTCACCACAGTCAACATCATCGTTCTGGCGCCGCTCTGCGCATACTTCCTCTTCGACCTTGCCGTACGAGGGGGCGGGCGTCTCTTTGCCGGGACGACGATGATCGTCTGGTCCGTCGCCCCAATTGCGGCCGCTCGGCTCTACACCCCTGCGTATCACGCGACGTACGTCGACGACGTGCTGCCGGCGCTCTACGGCCTGACGCTTCAACCGGAGTTCGTCGCCATGACGTTGTCGATCGCCTCCGCTGCGTTCGCCATGCGAGCAACCGCCGGCTCGCGGCGCTCAGCACTTGTCGCCGGGCTCCTCGCCGGAGCGGCTATCAGCGTCACCCCGACGGCAGCCGGGATCGCAGTCGGCGTCCTCGTCGCAATCGCCGTTTCTCGCCGATGGCGCTCATTGCTCGAGGCCGCCATAGGACTCACGGCGGCACTCGTGCCGACGCTCGTGTGGCGACAGCGCGCACTCAACGGACTCACGCTGACGCTTGGACACCCGTCCTGGTCGGAATTCCAGGCCTCGATGGCGCAGATCCGCGAGTACTTCTGGTCGAACCGGCTGGTTCAGTGGCTGCCGATTGCCGGCACGATAGGCCTCGTTCGACTCGTGACGTCGCTTGCCGCCCTCGCCGCAGGCTGGCTCACGGTCGCATCCGTCCTCGTCGTCGCAACAAGGGCGACTTTTGCGGGAGGGGACGTCTTCATCTCGCTCATTCCAGCGTGGCCGGCATACGCCGTGCTCGTCGCCGCGATACCCGCGCTCGTGCCCACCTTGACGGTGCGGTTCGGCCGGCACCTCGAGCCGAAAAGTGAGGCCACCGACAACTCTGTTGCAGGCGTCGTGACTTTGGTGACGCTCCTCGTCGCCCTACCGCTCGTGCTCGTCGCCCTGGTCGGCCACTAGCGGTCCGTCGCCCCGTGCTCCGCCGTGCTCGGCTACCCTTTGCTCGAGCAGTGCTAGCCGCTGGGCCAGAAGGGTGTTCTGATCGGCAAGTTTTGACAACACGGTCGAGTAGTGCAAGAGCACGACGATGACGAAGAGAATCGCAGCTGCGAACAAGATCGCGGGCGGGTAGCCCGAGACCCCGAGCCAACCGGCGATCGTATTGAGGCCTCCCCGCCAGATCGAAAGCACGAGAAGCACCAGCCCAGTCACCAGCCAGAGCAGCGCGTACCGCTCCTTGAGCCGCCTGCCACGGATCAGCTCGAGCACGACGATGATGAGCAACAGTGACGCGATCGACGCTGCGATGGAAATACTGACCGGCGTCATGGTCTCGGGCTCTCGTCCGCGGGGACAGTGTATTTCCTCACCATGGCCACGAGCAACGCCAGGGTCACCTTGAGCATGTAGTAGACGGACCGGAGGAACGTGATCGACGACTCGCCGTGCTCACGCTCACGCATTTTGACCGGCACCTCAGCGAGGCGCAGGCGGTGCTTGAACACGAGCACCGTCGCCTCGACCTCCGGGTAGTCGTTCGGGTAGTCGCCGGCAAACAGAGCTATGCCCTTCCGGTTCAAGGCCTGGAACCCAGACGTCGTGTCGGTCACGCGCTGGCGTGTGAGCAGCGAGACGAGCAGTGCGAACCATGTGATCCCGATCCGCCGAGCGAATGGCGGCCGGTAAGCTCCGGCGCCATCAACGAAGCGAGATCCCGTGACGATGTCCGCCTCACCGCGCTCCACGGGCGCAAGAAGCTTCGGTAGCTCGTTCGGATCATGCTGCCCGTCACCGTCGAGCCGCACCGCAAGCTCATACCGATGCTCGAGCGCGTATTTGAACCCAGTCTGGACGGCGCCGCCGATCCCCAGGTTGAAGGGCAGCGTCACGACGGTCGCGCCGTGGTCGGCGGCCGTTTTCGCCGTGGCATCTGTCGACCCGTCGTCAACGACGACGACGTCGAAAGAAGCATCGAAGGCGCGGATCTCGTCGACAAGAGCACCGATCGCCCTCTGCTCGTTGAAGGCGGGGATGACAGCTATGACACGCCTGTTCCTCACCCCGTCGCCTGCACGCCCAGCCCGAGCAGGTCGAGCACACGTCGGGCTCGATGCGCGTAGGTGTGCTCGTCGAGCACCCTTTCTCTCGCGCGCGCCCCCATCCGCTCGGCTTGCGCGGGATCGTCGATCAACGCACGATAGGCTGCGAGCGCCTGCCCGGCGTCCTCAACGACCCAGATCTCCTCGCCAGGCTCGAACCACTCGTCGATCCCAGCGTGCGGATTCGACACGATGGCGGCTCCCGCAGACGCGAGCTCGAACGGGCGACAGGTCGACGAGAGCGGCACGGTCGCGTGGGATCTGCGCGTCACGTTCAGATTGACTCGCGCCGCAGAGATAGCGTGCGCGAAAGCATTGAAGGGCACATCGCCGATCTTGCGCGCGTTGCCGATATCGCCCTGAAAGTCATGCCCTCCGAGCGCGAAGTCGATTCCGGGTGCCTCCCTGCTCGGCTCTCCCACCATCGCCGCAGTCCATTCGCGCCGAAATTTGTCGCCGTAGCCGTAGAAGAAGACGTCCATCTCTTTGTCGACCCGCCGTGGCGCGAAGAACGCGGGATCTGCGCCCCAGAACACCGCCTCGGCCCGGCGTGCCCCGAGCTCGAGAAGCCGTGGTAGGCCTCCTTGCGAGTTTGAGAGCACAAGGTCGTACTCCGACGGGTCGGCCCCGTGGTAATAGTTGAAACCGGTATCCATGCCGCCGAACTCGGGCAAGCTCATCGGTACGTCTCCGTCGTAGAAGACGACAGGGATGCCGAACTGCTCTCGCAGCGCCGTCGGGATCCCCCGGAAATGAGCCATCGGCACGGTGAAGACGACGACAGCATCAGGGCGCTCCCGTTCGACGAGGCGCTCGAGGTGCCGCCGCCAACGTGGTGTCACAACACGCCAGATCGTCTCACGAGTGACTCGGTCGAGTGCCGACTCGTCTGGCTGATCTTCGGCGCGCCGAAGGTAGCGATCGCCTCTCAAGCGCGCCAGGCCGTTCCGGAAGGCGGCATACGACTCGCCCTCGCGATACGTCGGGTTCGGAGCGGTGCGCCACCAGGGTGACTCGACGGGGCGGCCGCGGTAGGGGGTGACGACGAGCTCGACTCCAGCCTCGTACATCCCCTTCCAGAGCTGCCACCACGCAGGAGTACAGCCGTAGCGGAAGTCGAGGTCAACCGCCGAGGCGACGGCGAGGATCTTCGGGGGTTTCACGGCTTGGATACTAGGGTGCCGTCGTGTCGACACCGCTCGAGACTGTGCGTCCGCTCCGCTCAGTACGCCCCACGGGCAGAAATCACAGCGGGGATCGTCTTGGCGATGATCGAGATGTCGAGCCAGATCGACCAGTTGTCGAGATACGTGAAGTCGAGTCGAACGAGGTCGTCGAATGCCAAGCCCGATCGACCTGAGATCTGCCAGAGTCCCGTCATGCCGGGCAGCACGAGATAGCGCGCCCGATGCCAATCCTCGAGCAACTCGAAGTCGCGCAGGGGCAGAGGCCGAGGCCCGACAAGGCTCATTTGTCCCCGCACGACGTTGACGATCTGTGGCATTTCGTCAATAGAGAGCCTGCGCAGCAGACGGCCCACTCTCGTCACGCGGGGATCATGTCGAATCTTGAACAGAGCCCCCGAGGCCTCGTTCGCGCGCTCCAACTTCGCCTGTTGCACCGCAGCGTTAGCGATCATCGTTCGAAACTTGAGCATGCCAAACTCCCGTTCCCCGACACCGACCCGACGATCGACATAGAAGACCGGCCCACGGGAGTCGACCTTGATTGCCACGGCGATCAAGATCCAGAGTGGCAGAGCAACGACGATCAACACCACGCTGATCACGACGTCGAAGGAGCGCTTGATGACCCAGTCCCAGCCGACGAGTACCGGGGGCTGTAGCTCGAAGAGCGGCACACCAGATCCGGGGACGTATTCGCCCTCACGGACGAGTAGCTCGGTTGTATTCGGAGCCAAGCGAACCCGTACTCCCTGGCGGTGGGCACGCTCGACGATGTCGAGCACGGTCAACTCGTCGAAGTCGGCCTCTGCAAGGATCACCTCATCAGGGCGAACCGTGTCAAGGATGCCGGGCAGGTCGTCGACAGTCTCGCCGAGCAACGGGACATCGAGCTCGCTAGCCGGGGCGACCGCTCCAACGATCTCGTACCGGACGCCGCTTCCAGAGGCCGAAAGCTCGCGATGGAGTCGCCGCAAACCCTCTCCTGCCCCCACCAGGACAATCCGACGGCGACTACCGACGACGTTGAGAAGCTCGCGGGCAATCGATGCGTAGGCCGCACGCAGCAAACCGACCGCAAGCGCACACATGACGACTGCTGTTGGAATCAGGCCTGTTGTCGTGAAGTCGTAGTTTGTGCCAAACCCGAACGCGAGCACGAGCAGCGCGACGAGTACCAGGGACGAGACGATCCGTCCGGCGCCTGGCCGCCGTTCTCGCACCGAGTACAAGCCTGCCTGGTAGAAGACCAACACGGTGACAGGCGCTAGGAAGCGCAGCCAGTGGGAGGCGCCCGTCGACCAGAGGAGCGACCAGAAGACGGTGCCGCCGTACACGAGCGACCTGATGACGAGAGCGACCATGAGGCCGAGCGCCAGACCCGTGATGTCGAGCGCTATGAGCACGCCGATGCTGACCAGCCGTTGCACACTGCTCATCAGGGAGCGACGGGTGAGCAGCCGCGGCCGAGACGACCGGATATCTCGCGGCTCCCGCCGAGACGAAGGATCCGGAGGCCCCTCCGACGGGCGCGCCGGCGGGACGGCGTTCGATGCCACGGTCAGATCGTACTCCGCGACGCACGACGACGTGGGCGGGCGTCCTCGAGCTCGCGTAGCACGCTGTCCGCCCAGGAATCAACTGAATGCCCTGCCTCGACGCGCCTCCGTAGCTCCTCGCCCGTTGTCGCTCGCACCGCAGGACCAGCGGCGCAGACTTCGAGTAGGGCGCGCGCAAGATCCGAAGCGTCACGCCGGGCGAACCGAAGCCGAAGCGGCAGTCCTGCGAGAAAGTCGTCCAACGCGACGTTGCTCGAGAGAACCGGAATCCCCGCGGCGCCCGCCTCGTAGACAACCTTGTCGAGCGTCTCGCTTCGGTCGGGCTGGGTTGCGCTGAGGAGGACATCGGCCCACCCGAGACGTGCAGGAATCGCGTCCCGAGAAATGGGCGGTTCGAAGACAACGCGCTCCCGAAGGGTCGAGCTCGTCGAGACGATCCGCCGAAGCTCGGACAGATGCTTTGCCTCGGCGCTCGTGAGAGCCGGGCCACGTATCTCGAGCGTCGCGTCGAGGCCTTGCCGGGTACCGATCTCAAGGCCGGCCAGCATGGTCGTGTAGCCCTTCCACGGAGTCATGCGCCCGAGCGCCAACAGCCGAAGCGGACCGTCATGAACCTTAGGACCTGCAGGGGGCGGAAAACGGCGGAGGTCGATCGCATGCCCGATGCCCCTCACTTTGGCGCTCTCAATCGGAAACGATCGGCGGTCGACGCTCAACACAACGTTCGCGAGATGAGTCGCAAGCCTCAGAGACCAGCCCGCGTTCCAATGGGTGTACCAGAGCGCCATGGGAATCCCCAACGGCTTGCAAAAAGGCGCGGAGAGGGTCAGGAAGCTCGGCACCATGTGCGCGAGCAGAGCGTCGGCTCGCGCACGCCGCCCCGTCACCTCTTTCATGAGTGCACGCTCGAATGCAATGCCTCGGGCCGCCCGAGATGACGAGCCGAACACCGAAAGCCGCACGTTGTCGGGCGGGACATATCGCCCGACGTGATCGCAGATGACAATGACTTCGTCGCAGCGCTGCGCCAGGGATTCGACGACGTCGATCGTCTGGCCAAGAGCCGGATGATCAGCATCAACAACCTGCGTCAGGACGACCAGGCGCATCGCCTCAACCCGAGGAGCGTGCGAGCGTGAGGTCGACGAGGTCCCGCATCTCGCGTGCGAACTCGGAAGCAGTCGAATGCCAATCGGCGTATCGCGCGTGGGCTGCCGTGCCGAGGCGGGTTGCGAGGTCGCGGTCAGAGAGCACGCGGACGAGCTCATCGACGAGCGCATCCGTATCGGCAGGCGCGATCAACATGCCCTCGACCCCGTTCTCCACGAGGTCGAGGACGCCCCCGGCACCGGTGGCTACCACTCCGCGGCCCCGCGCGAACGCCTCGATGATCACGCGGCCGAGACCTTCGGGCCAGGACGGAAGGACGAGAAGCGTCGCCTCATCGAGCTTCGTCGCGATCTCGGACGGGAGAAGCTGCGCGTGATACTCGACCCGTTCAGGAAGGTCGTCGAGCAACTGATCGATCAGGTGTCGCTGCTTGCCTTTCCCGATGATCACGAGTCGCGCCTCCGGGACGGCGACGGCGACCCGACGCCAGGCGCGAGCGAGTCCCTCGACGTTCTTGTAAGCCTCCAGCATCCCGACGAAGACCGCGACCGGATTGCCGGGGAGAGGTTTCACAGGCTCCGCCGTGAACGCCGAGAGGTCACTGTATGTCGGGAAGGCAGCCGTCGCGGGCTCTCCCCGCACGCTCTCGATGAGTCCCGAAGTGAACCCAGAGAGAGCTCTCGTCGCATCCGCTCGACGTAAGACGAACTCACTGATTCCGTCGGTCAACGGCGAGAGGAATCGGCGCGACGGTGAACCGTACAGCCGCGAGAATGTTCTCCAGTCGCCGTGCACCTCGACGATCAATGGCGTTCTCGCTCGCGCAAGACGACGGGCGAGCAGAGCAGTGGCACCGACGAACGGATCGGCAGCGACGAGCGCTTCTGGATCGAACTCATCGATCTGGCGCCGAATCCTGTAGGGCAGCCGGAGGTAGAACAGGACTCCGTCCATCGCACGGGCTCGCGCCGGCCGAGACAGGCGGAATCGCTGGCTCCGCGTCTCACCACCAGGCTCGGCGGCGCCCAGAACACGGTAGTCGATCACCTCCTCGATTGCATCCCACTTCTTCGCCAGCCACGTGGGGAGAGGCAGCAGATACCGACCCCGACCGACAAACAGGACACGCGGTCTGCGATCAACCATTCGCGGCCTTCTCGAGGACAGCCTCAAGATGGCCGTACACCCGTTCGACCGACAGGTGCTCCACCGAAGGGCGCGAACCGCCCGCGAGTCGTGCGCGGAGCCCTTCCTCGTTGAGAATGCGGCCCACTGCCACCGTCATGGCCTCGACGTCGCCGACGGGGACCAACAATCCGTTCACCCCGTCACGCACGATTTCAGGAACTCCCCCCACGGCCGTCGACACTACCGGCACGCCAACGGAAAGAGATTCCACAGCAGAGTGCGGGAAGTTCTCCCAGGCGCTCGTCAGCAGCGCGGCCTCGGAACCGGCAACAATCGCAAGAGCCTCGGGCCGAAGAAGCGATCCTCGGAAGACGATCCGGTCGGATGCTCCCGACGCGGACGCCAAGTCCTCCAGCCTTTCGCGGTCTGGGCCATCGCCGATCACGATGAGCCTGGCCCCTGGAACACGGCCGATTGCAGAGATAGCCAGCCCGAGATCTTTCTGCCGCGTCAGGCGCCCCACGAAGACGAATGTTCGCGGTTCGAGCGCCGCGGCTACGACCCCGAGATCCGGTGCCGGGTTCGGCAGCACCGAGATGCGAGCTCGACCGAGCCCCCATTCCGCGGCGATCGCGGCGAGATAGGCACTCGGGACGACGATCGCCCGCGCGCAGCGCAGGGCGCGGGTGCGCGCCCGCTTGAGAGCCTCGACACGCGACGAACCTCGCTGCTGGAACTCCTCGAGAGTCCCGGAGAAGAGGCCATAGCGACGGGCGCGCTCGTACGCGGGATCCGAGACCAACTTGGCGACCAGAGGTGTGCGCGTGACCGTCGACGCGAATCCTGCTGCAGCATAGGTGGCGGTCGCGTAGACGACGTCCGCCGTCCGAGCGCGACGTGCTGCGATTGTCGCGAGACGGCCGTATCGCAGCGGGAACCGTGAAGCCCGAGAGATGACGATCACCTCGCATGGCCTCACGGCGGGTTCACCATCCCCCATAGTGACCACGACGACGTCATGGCCACGATCGATGAGGAATCGGGAGAACTCAGGCCCGTGGGTCGCCGGACCGCCGACGTCCGGCGGCCAGATACCCGTGAGGAAGACGATCCGCATCAGCAAGACCTGGGGTCGGACATGCAGAGCCAACTCAGCCAGGTCCTCTATCATAGGGCGTCGCCATGGGCCACCTGCGTCAGAGCACCATGAGGGAGGCTCGAGATCCGGCATTCGCTCTCTTCCTCGCTGCGATCACGATTTCGCTGATCAAAGCCGTCAACCAACCCGGCATAACCTTCAGGCTCGGTAGCGCATCCGCACGACTGGTTGTCGGCGACCTGGTGATGGTGGTGCTCGCAGTCGTGATCGGCGTGCGGGTGGCCCGTACCCGCTACTATCCGCGCGCCGCACTCTCCGTCACCCTGGCTGCGGCCGCCCTGGGTTCACTCATCCTGCTGACGGGGCTTGCGAACGGCGGCACCGCCTTTATTGCCGCTGGAAAGCTTGTGATGCTCGCCGTGCTCCTCGTGGCGTCCGTCGTGCTCGTCGACACCACGGATCAACTCTGGCTCGTCGCACTCCTGCTCGTGGTCATCACAACCGCCGCCGTGGCGTGGGGTCTCGTGGGCTTTGCTCAACATCCCGGGGACAGACAGGCCTCGTTTCTCGGGGAGCACGATCTTGCGGCGCTCTCGACCGTCTGCCTGGTCATCGGGCTCGCCTCTCTGCACTGCCGCCACCGGCTCTCTCGACTGCCACTCGTAGCGGGCATCGTCGGCTCGCTTGGCGTCGTGTTAGGGGCAGCCCTCGCAAGCTTGCTCGGGCTCTACCTGGCAGGCGCTGCGCTGATCGCGGTCGCGGCTCTGCGACGCTCGCTCCGCCTGCGCTCGATCGTGATTACCGTTCTGATCGCAATAGTGCTGACCGGAGCCACATACTCCCTCAGGAGCAGCGATCTCGGCTTCCTCCGCGAATGGTTCGCACCAGCCGAGAACGCAAAGCCAGGAGAATACGCGGGCAGCTGGAGTCAACGCCTGATCTTCGGGTACATCGGTGGGCGGGTGTTCCTCGACAATCCGCTCCTCGGAACCGGCTGGTGGGGTGAGCTGCCACCATCCGCGTACGCACGGTTCCTTCCCGATGCCCGAGCACGCTTCCCTGACCAGCCTGCCCACTATTTCCCACCCGAAGACGGGTCGTTCATCCCACAGCAAACCTTTGATCAAATCGCCTACGAGCTCGGGATCGTCGGCGTTACGCTCCTACTAGCTCTGATCGCAACAGCCGCACGCGACTCTCTTCGGACTGCGCGCCTCTGGCCGCGAGGTGAGCCCGACGAGCTTGCGGGGTACCTCGCAGCGGCCTGGTTGGCGTCTCTCCTCGGCGCGATCGCCGGTTCCGCGCTGTTCGGAGGAACGCCCATCGCGGCGCTCTTCTGGCTCACTTTCGGGCTTGTTGCCGCGTCGGCCGTGCTGGCTGCCACCCGCGAACCAAATCAGCTCGAGAGGAGATGACCGGCATCGAGGGCGAACCTCTGTCGATCGTCCATGCAATCGCCCGGCTCAATGTCGGAGGAGCGGCGCTTCATGTGATCGAGCTCGCTGCCCAGCAACAGGCTCGAGGTCACGACGTCACGGTCGTCGCCGGGACACTCGCAGAAGGCGAGGAATCGATGGAGTACGTCGCCGACGACCTCGGCGTACCGGTCGTCCGGTTGCCTGCCCTGCAAAGAGAGCTGTCACTGGTTGCAGACGCCGCTGCCGTTCGGGAGCTTCGGCGCACTGTCGTACGACGGCGTGCGGACGTCCTCCACACGCATACGGCAAAGGCGGGCGCGACAGGCCGTCTCGCAGCGATGCTGCTCTTTGGCGAGTGGCCCCGGACAACGGTACATACCTTCCACGGACATGTTCTCTCGGGGTACTTCAGCAGCCGCCGAGAAAAGACCTTCATCCGCGTGGAGCGCTTCCTTGCGCGGAGGTCGGGAGCGATCGTCGCCGTGAGCGACGAGGTTCGCGACGATCTCGTCAGGCTCGGAGTAGCGGTGCCAGGGCGGATTGTGGTCATCCCGTACGGCTTCGCCCTCTCCGGCTTGATGCGACCTGACCAGGCCGAGCGTGACCTGAGGCGGAGGGAGATCGACCTGAGACCCGAGGCGTTCGTCGTCGGCTGGGCCGGTCGCCTCACGGCGATCAAGCGGCCGCAAGATCTCGTGCGAACGCTCGCGGCACTCGTGGGCATGGGAATCGATGCGTTTCTCGTCATTGTCGGGGACGGGCCTGAGCGACGGAGCGTCGAGAAACTGGCCGCGGAGCTGGGTGTCGCCGAACGCTGCCGCGTGCTCGGGTACCGCCGCGATATGAGTCACTGGTACGGCACTTTCGACGCCTTCCTTCTGACCTCGCAGAACGAAGGCACGCCGGTCGTCGCGATCGAAGCGCTCGCTAGCGGCTGCCCGGTCGTTGCAACGGAGGCGGGCGGAACTCCAACTGTCGTCCGCCACGGAGTCTCTGGCTTCTTGGCACGAGTGGGGGACACACACGAGCTCGCAGAACGCCTCCACGAGCTCGCTTCGACACCAGGGCTCGCCCAGTCGATGGGGAAGACGGGAGAGATCGATGTGAAACGACGTTTCTCCTCCAAGAGGATGGCCGATGCCGTCGATGCCCTCTACCGAAGGCTTCTCGAGACTCCGTGAGAGTGATGCATATCCACAAGATCACCGGCATCGGTGGATCGGAGCGTCATCTCCTGACGCTCCTCCCCGCGCTCCGGGAGCGTGGCGTGGACGCGCGGTTTCTCGGGCTGGACGTTCCCGGGAGCGATTTCGCGCGATTCTATACGGAGCTGCGCGCGGCAGGTGTTCCGTTCGAACAGGTCCGATGCACAACAGACTTCAACCCAAGGATGGCTGGAGCCGTGATCGGCGCCGTGCGCCGCTGCCGCCCGGATCTACTCCATACGCATCTCGTGCATGGAGATATCTACGGGTCGATCGCAGCAAGAGCGACCGCCGTGCCCTTCGTGTCGTCGCGCCATAACGATGACAGGTACCTGCTCGGCCCATTTCGACACATCGACCGGTGGTTCGCGCGGCCGGCGCGCCGGATCATCGCGATCTCGGACGCCGTCCGGCGCTTCCTCGAGCAGGCCGGGCTGCCGCGGGAAAAGCTCGTCACAGTGCATTACGGCCTCGATGCCCTCTCCGCCACACCGTCGGAGGTGACGCCGTCCGATCTCGGGGTTGCCCCCGAAGTACCGGTTCTCCTTGCCATCGGCCGCCTCACTGCCCAGAAGGATCACGCCACGCTACTGCGGGCCTTTGCGCCCGTGCGAACGGCGTACCCCGGCGCGGTGCTCGCGATTCTCGGTATCGGGCCGCTCGAGGAGGAGACACACCAGCTCGCGTCTCAGCTGGGGCTCGAGAAGGCCGTGCTCCTCCCTGGCCGGCTCGAGATCAGGAATTGGCTCGACCGAGCCGACATTTTCGTTCACACGTCGCGCTGGGAGGGATTCGGGATCGTGCTGCTCGAAGCGATGCTCGCTGGTCTCCCCGTCGTCGCAACGAGAGTCAGTGCCGTTCCCGAGGTGGTCGTGGACAACCAAACCGGATTGCTTATCGAACCCGGGGCCGTTACTGCCCTGACAGCAGCCCTCTCGAGCCTGCTCGGCGATCCGGAGCAGGCGGCGGCGCTTGGACGTGCGGGCCTTGAACGCGTGAGAACAGAGTTCTCCATCGCCCGGATGGTCGACGGAACGATCGCGGTCTACGAAACTGCATAGGCTGGAGCGCTATGCGACTCGCAGCGCGCAACCTCGCATCGAACTATGTGGCGTACGGGGCGGCGATCCTTTCCGGGCTCGTTCTCACCCCGGTCATCATCGGCGCGATAGGCACCGAGGCCTACGGAGCATGGGCGTTCATCATCTCGTTGACCACGATCCTGCGCCTCCTCGATTTCGGCGTCACACCGACCGTTATCCGCTTCACAGCGCTGCATCGGGGGCAAGGGGCGACCGAGGAGATCGACGCGCTCGCGTCTGCTGGGCTTGCTGTCTACTTCATCGCAGGGGCGATCTCGGTTGTGATCGGGCTCGTTCTCGCCTGGTTCCTCCCAGACATGATCTCCCTCAGCCCGGAATTGCAGCGGCCGGCTCAGGTAGCTGTCGTGATTGCGGTCCTCGACCTGGGCACGCAGGCCCCGCTTGGATTGTTCAGGGGCCTCCTCAAGGGGGCGCAAAGGTTCGACGTTCTCAACACCGGAGCGATAATCGGGATCGCCACGTACGCCGTTCTCGTCTTCGTCGTCCTCACACGGCATGCAACCCTTCCCGTCCTTGCAGTAATTGCGCTCACGGCTACGGTCGTCAGGCTCGGGTACCCGATCCTGTTCGTGCGACGCGAGATCCCGGGCCTGCGGCTCTCGCGGTCACTCATCACAGCAAAGGGTGTCCGCGGTCTTCTTGGCTACTCCTGGTTCGCCTTCATCGGGCATTTCGCGGCGAAAATCGTCTACTCCGCCGATCTGATCGTGATCGGAGCTGTCCTCGGAGCTCGCGAAGTCGCCTTGTACGCCGTGGCAACGCGTCTCTTCGGGCTCTCGTCCGACGTCTCGCAGATTGGTACGGAGCTCCTCCTCCCGCTCCAGAGCGAGCTCGAAGGACGCGCCGAACATGGCCGCCAGCGCGCTCTGGTGATCAGCGGTATCCGCTCGTCGATGTGCGTCGCGGTTCTGCTGGCGCTTCCCCTCGTGCTGTTGCCGTCCTGGATTCTGACGGCATGGCTCGGGACGGGCTTCAGCGCCAGCGTCGTGCCGCTGGCCCTGCTCGGTATTGCCGTCTTCTTCACCCAGCCGAACGCCGTTCTGTCGCAGTACCTCTTTGCCAGCGGCCGCCCGGCTCAGCTCGCGGTCGCACAGGGAGGTCTCGGCGCCCTCAATCTCGGTCTCACAATAGTGCTGCTGTTGACGATCGGGGACATCTGGGTGGCAGCCCTCGCTACCGTGGTTGCCGAGGGCATCGGCGCCATTGTGGTGCTCCCGTTGCTCGCGCGCCGTCGTGGTATCTCGGTGCGCCTCCTGTTCGTCGGTTGGGCCCAGCCACTCGCGGCCGGCATCCTTGCCGCCGTACCGACGCTCTTGCTCGCGCGCCTCCTGACGGACACGGACTCACTCTTCCTGCTCGCAGCAGTCGGCGCCGCCTGGGCTGTCGTTTTCGGTGCGGTCGCCTGGCGCCTCGCGCTCACGCCGGCCGAGCGCTCGTTGGTGCGGTCGCTCGGACAAACGCGCCGTCAGCCCACGTTCGAGCCCGAGCTGCCCGAGGCGCCGGAGTGAGATTTTCAATCCACCACCACGAGGAGGAAAGATGGCACACGCCTTCAGCACGCTCGCGGACCTAGGCGAGGGCTATGGCTTTCGCAAGGTCAGGCAGGCCCTCGGGGTAACGGCGTTCGGCGTCAACGCGATCGTCTACCCCCCAGGTTTCGATGGGTTCCTTCACTACCACGATGCGCAGGACGAGCTCTATTTCGTCCACGCCGGCACGGCCCGCTTCGAGGTAGACGGCGACACCTGCGAGCTCGGCCCGGGAGGCCTGTGCCACGTTTCCTCGACGACGCCGCGGAAGGTGTCCAATGCTGGCACCGACGATCTCGTACTGTTCGTCGTGGGTGGAAAGAACGGCTACGTCAGCCGCGACGGCCAGCTCGTCAACCCCGAAGACGCCGAGCGAAGAGCATCGTTCGGGCGCTGACCTTGTGACCTAGCGGCTGGCCTTGACGAACGCCGAGAAGCTTGGCTTCTTGACGCCTGTGGCGGTCATCAAGCCTGACTGCCAACCCTCGGCTCGAATCTCGTCCTTGAGCAGGAACCAGAGGAACATGTCGATACGCGGGTTCGCCCGTGCAAGAGCAACCGCCTGGGTCAGGTAGGTCGCCTGCTTGGCGTAGGTGACGCCGAAGAACGTGTCCGGAGGGTTGGTCTGATAGGCGTACTCGGTGATCCAGAGTCGTACGTTGCCATAGGCCTGTGTCAGTGCATGCGTCAGGACGTCGAGGTTCGCAAGCGTTACAGCGGTCGGAGCCTGTCCGCGCTTGCCCTGGGGCGGCTTGGTTGCCGGTGTCTCGGTCGGTGAGCCGTAGTACGGATGGTGTGCATATGCGTCGAATCCCTTCGCGCCGGCCTTCTTCATCGCGAGAAGGAACGCGACGGGTGAAACGGACGCACGGCCGGAGTTCGGATTGTTGTTCCCTCGCGGCGCAGTGACGCCGCAGGCGACCTTACCGCCCTTGGCCGAATGGATACCCGCGACGATCGCATTACAGATGCGTGCGTAGTCCCTCGCGCTCTGGATCACCCAGGTCGAGCCCGAGCGCACGTATTGTGGGCGCATGAAGACAGGGTTGTTCGGCTCGTTCCAGGCGATCCAGCTGCTCACGCGCGGGATGATCTTGCCGTCCGGACCTTTGTACTTCCCCGAAAAGCGTGTGGCGGCAGCGGTCGCAAAAGCCCTCAGATCGACGGCATTCGTCGGCGCGGCGTTCCAGCCTCGCGCGGCGTTTGCCCACCGAGGTGTCCCGATGATCGAAAACACGACCTGCATGCCGCTCGTGGCCGCGAATCGCGCGGTGCGGTCGTACGTCGACCAGTCATAGGCCGGGTCGGCGGGGTCGGCAGGGCGCTTCGGCCGCCGTTTGGCCACGCTGATGCCCGGGCCGGCCCACCAGAGGTTCACGCGAATAAGGCTGGATCCCGTCGATTCGAGCAGCGGGAACGCCTGCTCAGGTGTGCCGTACAGCACCTGGGCGTCGTCGAAGATCCCCAGCTTGAGGTACCGGGAAGCCGACGCATCGGATGCCAGCAGCGATGCTGCGACAACGAGAGTCGCCGCAGCGATCGCGGCCGCCCTACGCAACGACAGGTTCCCGGCCGAGGGAGACCAGCGTCCTCCGCAATCCCTCGTCGAGGTCGACCTCGGGCTCCCAGCCGAGCAGCTGCTGTGCGCGGGTGATGTCGGGCTGCCGCACCTGCGGGTCGTCCACGGGGAGCGCTTCGAAGACGATCTTGCTGGAGGAGCCGGACGTGCGGATGACCGCCTCCGCGAGTTGGAGGAGCGTCATCTCGGTTGGGTTACCGACGTTGACCGGCAGATGCTCTCCTGACTCTGCCAACAGAATGAGACCGCGCACTAGGTCATCGACAAAGCAGAAGCTCCTCGTCTGCGACCCGGAACCGAACACTGTCAGCGGCTTCCCCTCGAGTGCCTGGCGCATGAATGTCGGGATCGCGCGCCCGTCGTGCGGTCGCATCCGTGGGCCGTAGGTGTTGAAGATGCGCACGATCGCGGTGTCGACGCCTTGTTGCCGGTGATACGCCATGGTCAGCGCCTCGGCGTACCGTTTTGCCTCGTCGTAGACCCCACGAGGGCCGATCGGGTTCACGTGCCCCCAGTACGTCTCCGGCTGAGGGTGCACCTGCGGGTCGCCGTAGACCTCGCTCGTCGACGCGAGCAGGAAGCGTGCCCGCTTCGCTTTGGCGAGGCCGAGGGCGTTATGCGTTCCGTGCGACCCGACCTTGAGTGTCTGGAGCGGGAGACGAAGGTAGTCGATCGGGCTCGCCGGGCTCGCAAGGTGGTAGACGAAATCGACAGGCTCGTCGACTGTGACGTGCCGAGTGAGATCGTGCGGGACGAACTCGAAAGCATCGGACCGGAGATGCTCGATGTTCGCGAGCGACCCGGTCTCGAGGTTGTCGACGCAGACGACCTTCTGCCCCCGAGCCAGCAGCGCCTCGCAAAGGTGGGAGCCGAGGAAACCCGCGCCGCCCGTCACAACAGAGGTAGCCACGCCGACATCCTAACCGCTCGTCTCGTGCCGCCCTTGCTTACTTACAGAACGCGAACGGAACGTTCCTAGAGCTTGTCCGATGCGCGCACACAGCGCCCGGATGCCAGCCGCGTCGAGTACGAGCACGAGCGGGAGGACGACGTAGAAGAAGCGCGGGTGGATGGGAGTCCACTGGTAGCAGCTGTAGGTGACGACGGTCACGCCGATGGGGACCAACAACATTGCCCGCGCACGACTCGAGATCGCGACGACCCCGACCGCGGCAAGAGGGACGAGCAGAACGAGCAAGGTCGGGGTGAAGAGCAGCGAGTCGCCCCACGAACGCCGAACGTGACCCAGGCTCCAGACGTTGTTGCTCGCCGACAGCGCCCCGTCGTACGTCGAGGCGTATCCCTTCGCCCAGAAGGCCACTACGACCGGCGCAAAGACGAGGCTCGCACCAGCCAGCAGCGCCGCGGGGCGACGGCCTTTCGACCAGACGACCACTACGACGAGCCCCAACACGATGACTCCGTTCGTCAATTTGGTCACCGTCGCAAATCCGAGAGACAGTCCAGCGACAACCAGGAGAAGATCACTCGTGTGCTGCCGCAAGAGCAGCGCCACGGCGCCCACGACGAGCGCGGTCGAAAGCGGTTCCGAGTAGAGATGGAGCCCCGTATCGACGAACCACGTCCCGTTCTCCCAGCCGCGTGGCCCGACGACGAGTCCCGGCACGAAGGGCCACAGCGTGAACGCCGCCGCGGCAAGAGCTCCGACGCTCCGACGACCCGATGCCCAGAGCCCGGCGAACGCAGTTGCGATCACCGTGGCTCCGATCGCAAGCAGTGAGAGCGCAAGCCCGAAACCAAAGGCAATGCCCGAGCCGAAACCCGGAACGAGCACCCGGAGGGGTGCGAGCGGTATCGCCCAGAGAAGGGGCCATCCTATCGCCGGCGTGCCGGTCGGATACATCTCGAGCACAAGGACTACCGTTGTACCGCTGGCCGCGCAGCCTGCCAGCATGACCGTAACCCAGCTCCGAGCACCGAGCCGCCGCGCCGCGAACACGACAGCGGCGATGCCCAAAATGAGCACGATCGCGAAGGGCATCGCCCCACGGCCAGCCGCCGCGACCAGCTCGCGGGCTGTTGCGTAATACCCGTTGGCGTCCCCGTAGAACGGTCCGTAGTCGTATCGCGGGAAATCCGGGAGCGCGCGGCCTCGAGCGATGAGCGCCGCCAGAGGCATCGCCGTTCGGACAAGAACGCAGGCGGCGAGGAGCCACCACCAGGCGCGACGCCAGTCTCTGACTGCCATGGTCACGACCTTGTCATATTCGCCACTCCCCCGGCGAGCGTAGGATCGCGGCGTGAGGAGGTGGCTCGAGCCGACAGGACTCGCAATCGTCGTCCTCGCACAGGTCGCGCTCTTCTCGCGGCTGCTCCACACGGCATACGACTACGACGAGGGCGTCTACCTGCTCAGCCTCGATGCGCTCCGATCGGGTCAAGAGCTCGGAACCGAGGTGTTCGCGGCGCAGCCGCCCTCGTTCTACTGGTTGCTCCGCGGGATCGCCGCGCTTCTTGGCGACCAGCCGGACCGCGTACGGATGGGCATTGTCGCGCTCTCCGGGATTGGGACGATCGGCGCCTGGGCGCTGGCGCGCTCGATCGCGGGGCCGCTCGCCGGAATTCTCGCCGCAGCCCTTCTCGTGATCTCCCCGCCGATCCCGCTGTTCGCCGCGCGCGTTCTCGCGGACCTGCCGTCGCTCTGGTTCTCTCTCATGGCACTCGGGCTCGCTGCGATCGCACGTCGTCGCGCGCTCGCGGCAGCTGCCGCCGCCGCCGGGGTCGCAAGCACCGTCGCAGTGACGACGAAGCTCTCGACCATGCCCATCGTGATCCTGGTGGCGATTGTGCTGCTCCGGAGCGATGCTCCTCGGCGTGCACTCTCGTACGCGGCTGCAGGTGCCGCCGCCATGGCTGCCGCGCTCCTCGTCGCTCATGCAGGTGCTCTTGGCGACCTCTGGAACAGCGTCATCACCTACCACGATCTTGCGCGTTCGAGTCCGGCGGTGATTGACCGCTGGGCGTCGATAGCCGACCTGTTCAACCCGCGGACACCGACTCTGTGGATAGTGATTGCCGGCGGAGTAGCGTTCGGAGCCCGGCTCGCGCGCCGCCGCGCGAGCGCCGTGGAGACGGCCCTCTGGGTGTGGGCTCTGAGCGCGTTCGTGTTCCTTGCGTGGCACGCACCGCTGCACTACAACCATCTCGTCGCGCTCCCCGTGCCGCTTGGGCTCGCAGCTGCTGTCTCGCTCGCGTCCCTGCTGACGGAGCTGCCCCAGCGGGCTCATATCATCGGGATGACGGCGCTCGCGGTTGTTGTCGTGGCCGGCTTCGGACAGCAATGGCGGCGGCTGACCATCGCAGAGGAGCGACAGCCGACGATCCAGGTCGCCGCAGCGGCGATGCTCGGCACGCTGACGAGCCGGAACGAGCTTGTTGCAACCGACGTGCCCATGGTGGGCGTCCTCGCACGCCGCGTTTCTCCAGGCCCCCTGGTCGACACAGCCTATCTTCGGTTCCTGACCGGGTCACTGACGTCGCGTGGCGTTCTAGCCGTGATTGACGAATGGTGCGTCGGGGCCGTTGTCGCAGGTCGCGCCTTCACCGGTCGACCGGTGATCATGAGCGGGCTCAGGACCCGTTACGAGAGCGCATGGAACGCGGCCGGTGTCAGCATCTTCTACCAGCGGCGCAAGGGGTGCGCGAGAGGACGGGCAGCGGAATAGCGCCCGTCAACCACGCCCGGCGACGGATGCCGTTACGTGCAGGTTCGCGAACAGCGCTCCAGGAAGGGGCTCGCGAAGCATCGCGCTCGATCGATCGAGCGTGGTCCCGCCGCGGTTCAGCACCCAGACAGGCCCACGTGCGAGTCCTGCAAGTCGGGCACGTCGCAGGCCGATCTCGACAAATGTGCCGAGCAGCATCGCCAGCGCTGACGCCGTTCCGGAACCCGGTACCACGGCGACGTGCTCCCAGGCCCCGTTCGACTGGAAGAGGCGTGCAAGCCCTTCGTGCGTCCAGCGCCAGTAGTCGTGCGGAGAGGGGTGGTACACCTGAACGCCGTGCGTCGAGGCGAGCACACGCCCTCCAGGTGCAGTCACCCGATACAGCTCACGAACCGCCTGTGCAGGATCCTCACAATGCTCGAGGACCTGATTGCAAAGGACGAGGTCGAAACTCGCATCCTCGATCGGTAGATCCTCGACGGCGCCGAGCACATCTGCGTGTGGATTCGCGACGACGTCCACTCCCACATACGACGTAGCGACGTTGGCGAAGAACGGGTAGTACGGCTTGACCCCGCAACCGACGTCGAGAATGCGTACGAGATCGCCACGCGCGGCGATCCGGTCAGCCTCAGCTTCGAGCCACCGAGCGATCGCCGACCGAACGACCCAGGTTGACGACGTCGCGGAAGGGCGTCGGCGGGCCTCGCCAGGCCAGGCGTGGCCGTCGACTATCGCTGGCTCTGGCACCGACAGAGCGTACCTTCGGTGTCGTCGGCAACGAACGGCACGGCGGAGGGGTCACAGCCTCCGAGCGGACGGCCGTTCCTCTCGAGCAGGGTGTCGCGGCCGCAACAGTCGCTAGGATTTGAGTGCCGGATGCTATGTGCCGACCTAAGAGAACGTTTACAGATCTCGTCTAGCGTCGGTGGCCTTGAATATCCAACTCACCCGTAAGCGACTCCTTCAGAACGGGCTGGCTGTAGCGGCCGTCGTTTGGGCGGGTCGCTGGCCCGACAACGCTCTCGGTGCAGAGAAGGTCATTCGGCGCATCAGCGTGCGCAACGCATCGAGATCGTTCACCGGTGATCGGAGGCTGCTGGCGACGATCAGTCCGCGCAGCCCCGGACCGCGTGCCGGTGCGGTCGTCGACCTCGTCGCAGAACGGCCGCTCGACGCGACCCTGGAAGTCGTCAGCCGAAACGGCGTCGGCGTCCGCGTCCTCTCACGGACGCCTGTTTCGCTGACCACGGGCCACAACCAGATCCCCTGGTCGCCCGCCCCGTCCGTGAAGCCCGGCTCGTACATCCTGCGGCTGCGACAGCTCGACGAAACACCCGCACCGGTGCTCGGATCAGCCGTTGTCCGTGTGCTCGATGTCGAAGCCACCTTCAGGCAACGCAGCGCCCTCCCGGGAGAGCAGGTCTATCTGAATGTTCAGACCGATGCACCCTGGCTCAAACTGACCCTCCTGCACTGCGGGCCTGAGGATGGGCCGACCAACAGCAACTACGAGATGCGGGGCATTCAGGTCGGCGAGCCGCAGCGGATCGACCTGAGTCACAGGCGCGGCCGGTTAACGAAAGTCCCCGTGACGCTGACCGTGGAGGAAAGCGGGCTTTATGCAGCCCGTCTCGAGGGGCCATCCGGTCATCTCGGCTTCGCCCCCATCGTCGTTCGACCTGCCGCCCCGACGCAGCGAGTCGCGATCGTGCTCCCGACGACGACCTGGCAGGCGTACAACTTCTACGACCGAAACGGTGACGGCTTCGGTGACAGCTGGTACTCGCTGTGGTCACAGAAGCGCATTGCACTCGACCGCCCTCACCTGCGCCGTGGCGTGCCGGAGCGCTACCGCAGTTACGAGGTTCAGTTCCTCCACTGGCTCGCGTCGCGAGGGCATGTCGTGGACACCTACGCTGACGAAGACATCGAGTTGTTCGCGGACGCGAGCCAGTTGCGTGACTCGTACGACCTCATCATCTTCCCGGGGCACACGGAGTACGTCACTGGTCGCCTGTACGACCTCATAGAAGGCTTCCGCGACCTTGGGGGTCGACTCATCTTCTTGTCCGCGAACAACTTCTTCCGACGCGTGACGCGCGTCGAGCACAAGGCACACTTGATCGGCGAGTGGCGAGATGCCGGGAGGCCCGAAGCGGCACTCCTCGGGGCCCAGTACCTCGCGAACGACAGCGGCGAGAAGCAGCAACCGTTCGTTGTCATCGGAACGGATGCAGCCCCCTGGGCGTTCAAGGGCACGGGACTGGCGAACGGGTCGCAGTTCGGACGGTACGGCATCGAGATCGACGCGACAACGCCGCTCTCACCGCCGGGAACTCAGGTCCTGGCTCGCATTCCCGATCTGTTCGGACCCGGTCGCTCGGCCGAGATGACCTACTACGAGACAGAAGAGGGTGCCCGCGTGTTTTCCGCTGGGGTCCTCAACTTTGGCGGCACCGTCATGCTGTGGCCCGCAACGGGAAAGCTCCTCGACAACGTCTGGGCCCGAATGACCAGCGACATTCCACCGCGTGCCTAGCGACGCAACCGTCGCGGCTTCATGCCTTCGGTCTGATCGGATCCCTTCGACCCGCGGCTGCGCATCGCGTGGGCGCTGTTGCGTCAGAGAAGGGCCGAGCCCGAAGTCGCGGGCGCTCGGATGCGGCGATGAACGAATTCGCCGAGAAACACGGCGCCGGCAGCGACGAGAACGAACAGGGATGGAAGGATCACGTAGTAGAACCGAGGGTGCTGGTTGGTGACGTAGTACGAGGAGTAGAGAACAATCGTGACGACGATCGGTGCTATCAGGATCGCCCGCTGAAACCACCCGATGACGCCCAAGATGCCCACGACGGCGAGCGGGAGCAGAACGAGCAGCATCGTCCCGGTGAAAATCGTCGACGTTCTTGCGTTTGCGGAGACGAAACGCCACTGGTAGAGCGCACCGAGGTCGACTCCCCCCTTGCCGCCGGACGTGTCGACGTAGCCCTTTGACCAGAAACCGATGACAATCGGGGCCGAAGCGAAGCCCCCGAGGGCCAGGATCATCGCGCGGCGTATGCCGTATTGCAATGCCACGATGACGACGAGGATGGCACCTACAGGACCATTTGTGAGCTTGATCGTCGTCGCAACGCCGATCAAGAGACCCGCCACAGCGGTCGACGTGGTGCTCAGCTGTGGGCGGAGGAGAAGCGCGAGCGAGGTGACGACCAACGCCGTCGACACGGGTTCCGAGTAGAGGTGGAGACCGACGTCGACTAGCCACTGGCCGTTTTCCCAGGCCCGGGACCCTGCGACGATCCCGACCCACAGAGGCCAGGTCGCGTAAAGACCCGCGGCGATCAGCCCCACCGAGCGACGCCCCGATGCCTGGAGGCCGACGAACGCCGTCGCCACGACGGTTGCCGCATTCGCAACCAGAGTCAGTGTCAGGCCGGATGGGAACGCCCTGTCCGGAGTGAGGGCGATGTGGAGGAGGGGAAGCGGGAACGTTGCCAAAGCCCAGATGAGTGACCACCCGACGACGCCTGCTCCGGAAGTGGCGATGTCGTGCACGAGCACACCGACGACCAACGAGATTCCGAACGCCGGCACGAGTACCGCCAGCCAACGAACGCCTCCGCGCCAGAGAAGGAGCGCTGCGCACGAGAAGCAGGCCAACAGCACGAGCGCCGCGAGCCCGATCCACCCGATCAGGACCCCACGGAACGCGGCAAAGATGTTAGCGACCGTCTCGTAAAATCCGAACGAATCCCCGTTCAGCGGCGCGTAGTCGTACCTCGGTAGGAGCGGCAGCTTCGCCGGGGCAGCGCCAAGCACGGCGAGGGGGACGAGTACCCGCAACGCAACGAGCGCTGCGATCACCGACACCCACGTCACATCCGACCGCGTCGCGGAATCTGCCCGCCTACTCATCTAGCCATCCGCCGGAACGTAGTAGGGATAGACGCCGCTACCGGCGACTCCTGCGCCGGAGGCGAAGCCCTTGCGAACATAGCCGGCCGGCGGGCCGGCACACGTGAGCCCCATGCCCTTGACGAAGTTCGCGGGAACTGCGCCCGTGTAGTGCCCGTTCGTCGAAGGCTCCCCGACGACGAGGTCGAGGAACGTTCCCGGTTGCAGCGCAGAGCCGTCGGCTGCCTTGTTCCCGGAGACCGAGCAGTAACCGGCCCGCGCGAGCTGACCGGCTCCCCTGACGTCGACATTGACAACGAAGGCCGCGACGAGAAACACAGCCAACCCCGCGAGTACGAGCAGCAACACCAATCCCCACATCGTGGCGCGGCTCAAGCCGGAGCCGCGTTGCGTTGCCGCCAGCGGCTCGAGTGCGCTCAGATCCCCCTCAGTCTTCGCCTCGGTCCCGCCGGCAACATCCGAGACGTTTGCCACGAGGCGTAGTCAAGCGTCTGGGTGTGGGATGGTCAAGGACAGCCCGCCACGTCAGAGCCTGACAGTCGGTCGCACCTGGGTGGGTTGGGCACGCCTGCTCCGACGGCACTGCGCCCCACGTTCTATTCTCGGGGAGGTGAGAGGTGCGCGCGTGGGCCAGCTGGTAAGGGATGCGCCGCCGAGACGGGCTCGGGGCTTTTTCGCGTTCGCCGTTGCCGCGACGGTCGCATGCTCCGCGGCAGCGCACGCGCTTGCCGCCCGTCCGTTCGCCGTGCCGTGGATCGCTCCCGATGAGATGGTCTACGGGCTGATCGGACGCTCGTTCTGGGAAACGGGCCGGCTCCGGCTGCTCGGCGGCGATGCGCCGTTCTACGGCTTCTACCCCGTACTCGCCGGGCTACCGGAGGCGCTGTTCGGCACCACCGCCGGGATCACTGTTCTCCAGGTCGTCCCAGGCGTTGCTGGCATCGTCGACGGCGGCGATCGTCTTCGCGTGGGCGCGTCCGGCGGCAGGAGCTCGCTGGGCGTTGGCAGCAGCTGTCCTCACGACGTTGCTCCCCGGGCTCGTCTTCAGCGGCCTTCTGATGACCGAATCCTTGTTCTTGCCGGCCGCAACACTTGCGCTATGGGCAACAGCACGCGCGCTCGTGCAGCCAACGGTATCCCGACAGGTGATGACCGTCGCAGCAATCATGCTCGCGACGTCTGTGCGACTCCAGGGAATCGTGCTGCTGCCGGTGCTGTTCACTGCGATCGCACTCGCCGCCTGGTTCTCGCGAGATCCACGGTTTGTGCGCCGGTTCGTGCCGTTACTCGTCACCCTTACCACACTCGCTTTGGGCTGGCTCGGCTTCCAGCTGCTGAAGACCGGGTCCCTTGCATCACCCTTCGGCGCGTACGGCATCGCGACGAGCGGTGGATATGACCCGGTTGCCGCGGCACGTTGGGTCTTCAGGCACGCCGGCGATCTATTCCTGCTCGTCCTCGGCGCGCCGCTGATTGCGATGCTTCTGCTTGCCTACGAGGCGGCGCGGGGGCGCGAGCGGGATCCCCGGGTGCGCGCACTCGTGGCCGTGACGCTCTCGACGTCGGTCTGGTTCACGTTCCAGGTTGGCGTATTCGCGTCGCGCTACGTCGGCCAACTCGCCGAGCGCGACCTCCTTGCCGCCGCACCACCACTCCTCGTCTGCTTCGTGGTCTGGCTTGCGCGTGGCATGCGACGGCCTCAGCCCGTGACCTCGATCGTCGCTTTCCTCGCGGCTGCGTCGGCAGTGCTTCTGCCCGTGCAAACGCTTGTTACGCCTCATGCCGCGCCGGACTCGTTTATGACGATTCCGCTCTCGAGGCTGCTCGAGAGAACGTCGCCGGGCACCCTTGCGCTCGTCTGGACGATCGGTGTTGCGGTCGTGGTCGTGCTCGTCGTGGTGCTTCCCGCTCGCGCAGCAATGGTGTTGCCGACGCTCGTTGCCGCCGGGCTCGTATTCAGCTCCGTCCTTACTGTCCGCGAGATCGACAGTCGCACACGATTCGACAGTGTGGCGTTCTTCGGGACAGCCTCGAAGTCCTGGGTTAACCATGCAGCCACGGGGCCTGTCACCTACCTTGACGACGGAAATCCGTACTGGAACCTCGTCTGGCAGAACGCGTACTGGAACGACCGGATTCGTTGGGTCGCGAAGCTCCCCGGTCCGTCTCCGGGGCCGCTGCCAAACGCCAGGGCGGTGGCACCACGGCCTGACGGACGTCTTCTCGACGATCGCGGTCAGGGGTTGCGGGGGCGGGAAGTAGTCGCGTCCACCGCCTACACACTTGTTGGGAAGGTCATTGCGGAACTCCACGAGGAGGGGGTCGAGCAGGCTGGCTTGCGTCTCTGGCGGACCCCGGGGCCGCCACAGCTGTCGACAGCCACGGCAGGGCTGCGGCCGAACGGCGACATCCAGGAGCCGGTTCACGTCACAGTATTCGCGTGTGGTCCGGGCAGGCTGGAGCTGACGCTGCTCGGCAAACAGGGGACACCCGTTGAAATCGACGTCAATGGCACCCCTAAGCTTCGCATCGAGCTCGCAGCTGGAGGCGTCTGGACGGGGGCGGTACCCGCGCCCGCGTACGCGAGAGGGCGGAGCCGCTGCGTGTACGAGTTGCGCAGCACAGGGCTCGTCGGCTCAACCCGGATCGAATTCGTCCGGAGTTGATGCGGCTCGACGGTCTTACTCGGGTGCCGCGGGATGTCACGCGGTGTCGAACGGTGTGGCTGCACGGAACCGGATCCGGTGTGCGGTGTGCCCCCGACCGAATCTCAGCAGGGCGCCGTCGTCATCGGCGCCGCGGGGCCGGCCTTGTACCAGGTCTTTCCGCCGACGGTCGCTGAAACACAGTACGTCGTCGCCGTCTGCTTGGAAGGTGTCTTCCCGGGGTCGTTCACCTTCACACCCGAATCGAAGGTCTGGAGCCAGTGCAGATCCAAACCGGCGTAGGAGCTGTTGGTGAGCAGGAAGTAGGCCTCGACGGCCGGAATCGCAGAGCGAAGGTTCGCTTGTGCGGCCGCACTGTTGGCGCTGCTGATGTAGCCGAGGTAGGACGGCACCGCAATCAACAGCAAGATGAGGACGATCACGAGCACGATCATGAGCTCCAGGGAGTGCGATCGAAGACCATGCCGTTGACGCCGGCGAGCGGAGCCCATGTGCGAACCGGACATTCTCGACTCCCTTCGTCTACGGTCGAGGGCGGTATGCGCGGCAGGGGCTGGTGGCCGCGAGATGGTAGGTGCCCTGACCTTCGACGACGCGCGCGCTCACCTTTCGGTTGACGCCCATCCTGAAGCCCTCGCCGGCGGCAGTTACGGCGCCGGGACTCCAGATGCAGTTCCCCCGAACGATGTTCCCGCTGCCCACCGGGCTGTTCGCCCCGTAGGCGCTGTGCACGTCGAATCGGCTATTTCGGATGATGACGTTCTGTTCGACCACCGTGTCACGTGATGCAACCTTCGGATCGCCGCCGAAGTAGATGCCGCCGAGGTTGTCGACCATCAAGTTGAAGCGTGCGCGAGACACCTGGGCGTTCGGCGAGAACGCGATTGCGTCACCGCCGAGGTTGCCGTAGATGACGTTGTTGAGGATCCGGGCGCCGACCGAGGTCGACGCGAGCACTCCCGCGGCATACAGGCCCGGTGAGGCTCCGTTGCACTCGTGCAGGATGTTGCCGTCGATCACAGCCGACCCTGCGTGATCGAGCGCAACGCACGAGCGGCCGACGTCCTTCAGTGTCCCCGGCCCCACGTCCGACCGAGTCAACGCGATCGAGAAGCCTCGCAGAACAACGGTGCCGGAGACCGTCCGGTTCGCCGATTCGTCGCGGCCCAGGATCGCCAGGTTCGTCAACGTGAGGAAGCGTGTCGCCTGCGTCGTCTCGATCCCGTCGGAGAGGATCGCGCGGACCCCTCCCGGCGCTGTCCTGATCGTGATCCGGCCGGATCGAGTGCCGACGGCGGTGATCACCTCGCGCGTCGCGAACGACGCGCCCGAGGGCAGGCAGCCCGTCTGCCCCGGGGTGAGCGTGCCCGCGAGCTTGGCGAGCGTCAGGAACGGGGCGGCCTGCGTGCCAGGATTCGTGTCGAGGCCATACGGGGCCGCCCAGAAGTCGCAGCGGACAGCGGCCGGAGAGCCGCTAGCCGCACCGGAGACGGCTACAGCGATGAAGGCTGCCGCAGCAGCAACAATCGTGAATGCACGCACGCCACCCTCTGTATCGGCACCTGCCGGGCGAACCACGACCCGCGCCGGCGACCGAGTACTACGCCGCGTTTGCGGGTGGTCTCTCTCGGGCGATGGGCAGGTGAGCAGGGGCAGCCCATCCGCCGGGGCGATCGCAGCGTCCAGCGGACGATCTCGAGCTCGCTCTGGCCTCGGTCTCCCGAGTACGGAGTCGCGTAGTTTGAGGCAGCGGGTGTGTGGGTGTCTTCCGATGCCAACGACGCTGCCCCGAGCGAGACTTGTTGGTGAAGCGCAACGAGGGTGTACCGACAGGCGACCTACGTGAGCGCTAACCCAAGACGAAGGAGGCAACAATGGCAGAGTCAACCACGGAGACACCCGTGCTCGATCTTCTGGCGAGCATGACTGCGGACTCGATCGAGGCATCGAGCCTTGACCTGGAGACGCTGATGCTCGTGCGGATCGCCGCGCTCGTCGCGGTCGACGCACCGCCGGTGTCCTACGCATTGAACCTCGAGGTCGTGGGCGACCTCGAGATCGACGCCGAGAAGGTTCAGGGAGTCCTCGCGGCAGTCGCCCCGATCGTCGGCACCGCTCGCATCGCTTCGGCAACGAGCAAGATCGTGCGGGCGCTCTCCCTCGAGATGGACGTCGCCGAGTTCGACGCGGCCGCGAAGTAACGCAGTAGACGTCGTCGAGGTCGTCTCGCAGTGTCGCTGCGTGACGACCTCGACCGACAGCTGGCATCCATAGACCGCGACCCGCGGGTGATCCGCGCCGCCGTTGGCCCGCCTCCCCGGAACTCCCGAACACCGCAGGACGGATCCGTATATACCCGGATGGCGGCCGTCGCAGCTGATGCGAGGATGCAGCTGACCCCCAAGAAGGGAGACATGTCATGGTCAAGACGGTTCAGGGACTGCCCGCCGAAGTAGGCGACCGGATCGAGATCGTCGGTCATACCGTCGGTGACGCACCGCGCAACGGGGAGATCATCGAGCTGCTTGGCGAACCCGGTCACGAGCACTTCCGGGTGCGTTGGGAGGACGGCCACGAGTCGATCAGCTTCCCAGCGGAGGACGCGGTCATCACCCGCCCCAAGGCCCGACGCACACCGAAGAGCTGACGCCGCGCAGGTCGTTTTCTACCAACGTCCCAACCAGGGTAAGAGCGGCTTCGCGAAGGCCCGACGCGTTTGTCCGTTACAGCCTCGAAAGCCTCGAACGGAAGGCGTCAGCGCAGCTCGCTGTTGGACTCACTTCAGCGCTTCATCTCGATCTCGATGAATGCAAACTCGTGATCGTTCGCGTTGACGACGTCGTGCTCCACGCCGGTCTCCCTGAAGTAGGGAGCCCCTGTCTCGAGTTTCGACTCCCTGTCACCGTCGGGCTCCACGAGCTTGAGGTTGCCGTCCGTCAGGGGCACGATGACGTAGTCGTGTTCGTGCCTGTGCCAGCCCGTCGCTGCTCCCGGCGCGAAATCCCATCGGGTCACCCGCACGCGGTCGTTGTCGATCAGCACCGTTGAGCTGGCGTCCTCGATCATTATCGCCGCCCTCGTCGATCACACATCGTCTGCAGGCAGCGCACGATAGTCGTCCTCCGCGACTGTGTCCATACGACCACGACTCGTTCGCGCCGGTCCCTCGAATGCAATCACCCCAGCGGGTGACCACAACGAAATCGCACTTCCACCGAGATGACACCGAACGGGGACTCAGCGGCGACCGCGATTGCCGGCCAATGACTTGTTCCAGAAGCGATCGCTGCCGCCCCTCACCCGCAGCAACCCATGAAGGAAGTTCAGCGCGACCATGTGTCCGAGCGGTCGTCCAAAGCGCACCGGACAACACCAAGGCCGCCACTGCCGATCTCCGAACGCAGCCGATACCGACCGACGACGAGGTCATCAGCCTCCATATCGGCACACCAGCCTCCTGATGCTTCAAAGCCAGCCGGGGCTGAAGTGTGAGCTCGCGCCTGGTCGATGGTCCGCCGAGCTCTCGGTTCGTTCGCAGCTTCCGCGACGCCCCGGACCCTTTGTTGGACTGTCACCCCAGCGGAGTGGCTACGAGTGACGCTCCGAAAGGCCCTCGGACTACTGCAAACGCGACGCAAGCAAGTGACCAAGTCACGGGATGCTCATCGCAAACCACTCGCCTCGCTGCAAACTCAAGACATCGCGCAACCCCAGCAGAGTGCCGAAGAGCGGGTTCTGAATTACGTCACCGAATGATGCAAGCGCAGCAGGAGCTCGAGGATGCCGTATGAGAAGCCACCCCGGGTCTGACCAGAACGAGGCGAGCATCACGACGATGATGAGCGCGCTCCAGGACGGACGCTGGCAGGACTCGGCCGCACCAGATGACGAGCGAAGCACCGCTTGCACCTTGCGGCCGTCGGGCGGATGATCAACCGATAGGCGATCGCACAGCTCATGTCGGAGTAGAGTGAACTGTTCACGCCAGAATTCCAGCGGAAAGGGGACCCAGTGTCCAAACTCAACCTATCGCTGATCTGCATGGCCTTCGTCGCATTGTCGGTCGGGGCAGCTAGCGGGGGTGCGACCGGGACGTCCGGTTCGACTCGCTTCGTGTCAACGGCGGGCGCAGACACGGGTGGCTGCACGGCATTGCCTTGCCTGACGATCGGCTACGCCGCCGGACAGGCGAGCGACGGCGACACCGTTTCTGTAGCGGCGGGAACCTACAAGGAGCAGGTGACACTGACGAAGCGACTCGATCTGGTTGGGAACTCCGCGACGATCGATGCGGACGGGTTCGACAACGGCGTCGTAGTCTCGGGCGCCGGTGCCTCCGGCAGTAAGGTGCGCGGCCTGACAATCAAGAACGCTGGGCTCGAAGGCATCTTCGCCCTGCAGACATCGAGACTGACGATCGGGGGGAACACCGTCGTCGAGAACGATAAGTACGGCATCTTCAGTCCGCAGTGCGTCAACCAACCCGACGACTGCGGAGAGGCGGTGCACCTGCAGTCGGTCACGAATTCGAAGGTGATCGACAACCTGGTCCGGGACAACGTCGGGGGTATCCTGCTCACTGACGAGAACGGGCCGACGTCAGGCAACACGATCGCGGGTAACCGCGTCCTCGACAACGCCGAGGATTGTGGCATCACACTCGCGTCGCATTACTTCCAACTAGGCTCTCCGGTCGCCGCCGGCGTCGGCGGCGTCTACCTGAACCAGGTGCTTCACAACGTCTCGAACGGCAATGGTGCAGCTGGCGTCGGCGTCTTTGCTGGGCCTCCTGGCGCCGCAGCCTGGGGGAACCTGGTCCTCGGTAACACGGCATTGAACAACGGGTTGCCCGGCGTCGCCATCCACAGCCATCAACCGTTCCAGAACGCGAACGGCAATGTAGTCCTGGGCAACAATCTCGGAGGCAATGGGCCTGACGACGACGCGCAGACCGGGCAGTCGGCCGGGATCGTCGTCTTCAGTGACGCGGCAGCCGGTGCCACGCCCATCCAGCACACGGTGATCGCAGGGAACAGCATCACCAACGAGCACTTTGGCATCTTCACGCTTAACGCGGTGAAGACGTTCGGGCTGCCGATCAACCACATCGACGGCTCGGTCGCCGTGCCGTTGTCGATTCACTGATGTCGAGTGGGCGGAGGGTCCTCGCGAGAGGACCCTCCGCCCACGACGTTCGTCGGGAAAGAGCATCGCTCCTCTCGGACTTCGAGGGAAGCGACGTTTCGAGAGAACAGGGAGTGATGTGCAGATGAGAGTGGTGCTCTCAGGGCTCGCGGTTGCACTCGCCTTGGTAGCATCGGGGCCGTCCAGGGCAGCGTCGTTGACGGGCGCGACGATCACGTCGGCGTCGTGGTCCGATGGCCGCTCAACCGTGGAATGGACGTTGCCGAGTGGGTGGGTTGCCGAACTGGTCGTGATCGCGTCGAGCGCAGAAACCCGGCCAGACGGCTCATTCTTGACGGAGAACTTCGTTGACGGAGGGATCCCGGAGGACGGGCAGGCTCGATTTGTCGGCTCGATCCCGCTGTCCCCTGGCACCTATTACGCACGGGTGTTCTCGCACGCGACGGACTTTTCGGACGTGGGGTGGTCGGACTCTGCATCGTTCACCGTTGCACCATCACAGCCGACCCCGCCAGGAGGCGCGATAGTTACCCCGACTCCAACTCCGCAGACACCGCCCGCTGCGGTCACGCCGACCCTGGGAACGTCGCCTGCCGCTCGACCCGCTTCTCCTTCGACGGCGCGGATGCGCGTACTAGACGCGGAGAGTCTTCGCCCGGTGACCGCAGTGCGGATGGGTCAAAAGCTCCGGATTCAGGCGATCCTGTCCGGCTCGGCCACGACCCGAGCCGCATTCGTCCTCCGCGGGAAGACGTGTGTACGGACGGCGCACTCGCAGCGCTGCACGAGCCTCGGCAAGCTCTTCAACGTTGTCGTTGCGAAGAAACTGGCTGCCGGGGCCAAACTCGTCGTGTTCGCCACGCTCGACGGGAAGGTGCTCGCGAAGCGGTCGTTGGTTGTCAAGCCAAAAAAGTAACGGATCCCAGACCCCGTGCGGCGCTTGGAAGACACGCGACGTGCTATTCAGTACCGCCCCGGCCTCTCGTAAACCGCGTGGCTTGTTTTGCAGGACGTTTGCAGGAACATCCCAACCAGGGTCAGAACGGCTTCGTGAGAGCCCTCAGCGGAGCTCTTTGTTGGACTCCTGGTCAAACCACATCCCGAAGAGCGTGAACTGGGTGCCGGAGATCAGCAGCAGGGCCACGAGCACGATCGTCGCCGTCGTGATCTCGTTGTCGAAGACGATTCGGGAGCACGCCACGACGAGGCCGAGCAGGAGCCCGAGCACCGTCATCAGCGTCCCGAGGACGTAGAAGAAGACGAGCGGATGGAAATCTCTGATGACGTATTTCTCCTTCATCCGCCACCAGAAGCCCTTGAAGAGCAGCCACGCGATCCGTGGTGCGACTCTGCGGATTCGAATTCCCGAGCGCTCCCCCACACCATAGATCGGGCGCGACGGCACGTCTCGCACGCTTGCCGAGACGACGTTCAGGTGCAAGAGCATGTCGTTCGGGAAGCCGTAGCGCCGATAGATCCGGTCGAGGTCGATCCGGTCTAGCGCTGCCAGAGATAGCGCCGTGTAGCCGGCCTGGGAGTCCGCGACATGCCAGTACCCCGACGCGATCTTCGTCAGTAGCGACAAGACCGCGTTGCCGAGGTAGCGGCTGTGCGGGATCAGCGTCCAGGCCTCCCCCGTGATGAGACGGTTCGCCTTCGTGTAGTCGACCTCACCCCGAGCGACAGGGCCGACGAGGTCGGCCAGTTCGGTCGGGTCCATCTGGTTGTCGGCAGCCATGACGCACGTCACGTCGATCCGCTCGGTCCGAGCACTGAGGTAGCCGGTCACGATCGCCGCCCCGACGCCTCCGTTCTGTTCGTGGACGATCACCTCGACCCGTGCGTCGCCAACCGCACGCGCCTTCGCGGCCGTCGCGTCCGTCGAGGCGTCGTCAACGACGTAGATCCGGTCGACGAAGTCGGGGATCCCACGGAGCGTCTCAGCGACTAGGTGCTCCTCCTCGAATGCGGGAACGACGACGGCTACACGCTTGCCCTCGACCATCGTCGTCTACAGCCTTGTCGCGAACAGCTTCGTTTGCGTGCTCCGGAGGCTGGTGATCGTTCTTGCGGATCCCGGGACAGGCTGCGCCAGTCCCCTGCGGGGTTTGCAGTCGACGGCTTCGCAGAGGTGCATCACTCCTTGCCCCGCGCGTTCCTTCTCTGCAGGAAGGGATCAGCAATCGACGCAGCAAGAGCGCCCAGCAGGAGTCCGATCACTCCACCGATCGCCGCGGCATTCCTACGGCTCGTTGCCGTCGTCTTGCTCGCGACTGCGGGCTGGACGATCTTGCTCAGCTCGACGTTCTGAGCGAGCGACAGCAGCTGCTGGTTCTGGAACAGCTCCTGCTGCACGGTGCCGCGACGCTGCTCCGCGAAGCCGATCGTCGAGTTGACGTTCGAGATCGCAATCAGCTTGTCAGTGGCCGAGATGCTCTTGTCGGCGATGATCGCCTGCTGCTGCTGGACGGCATTCGAGACGCGGGCGTTGACGTCCTCGAGCTCGGTGTTGCTCGACGCGATCTGCTTGTTCAGCAGCTTGATCTTCTGATCGACGTAGACCGACACCACGCTCACCACCGAGTCCGCGAGCGACTCGGACGCCTTCTCGGCCTGGTCGGCCTTGGGTGCGTCAACGGTGATCTCGACGAGCGGCGACACGATCTTTCCCTGACCGGCCGTGACGATCGCCTGCGACGAGACGTTCCCACGCAGCTGACCGACGGTGAGACCGCTGGCGGCCGCAGCCCTATGAAGGGCCGCTTCGGAGTGGATGATTCGATTCACCGTCTTCGGGTTCGTGGCGATGCTCTGGATCTGACCGCCGCCGGAGGTCGTGAACGGCTGGCCGAGATAGAGGAGCGTCGTCGCCCTGAAGACCTCCCCGCCGCCGACGGATACGAGGACCCCGAGCACCGCACCGATGACGAGGCCTGCCACGGGCAGCCACCAGCGCGCCGTGATCCGCTTCCACGCGGAGCGAAGGTCGACCTCCCGTTCGGCGTCGGGATCGAGCTCTTGAAGGGTGCTCATCCGGCCGCGACCCTAGCAGCGGCCCACTCCCACTGAGCAGCGAGACCGTTCCGCAAGGCGGTTGTCGGCTCCCAGCCGAGCTCGGCACGGATCAGCGAGGTATCGGCCTTTGTCCGGCGCTGATCGCCGGGCACCGTGGGATGGTCGCGAATATCGAGCCGGCGGCCGGCCAGCTCTTCGAGAATCGCGATCGACTCGCGCATGGTCGCTTCCTCCCCTCCACCGACGTTGTAGGTGCCGCTGCCGCGCTCCATTCCGGCGATCGTCCCGCGGACGACGTCGCCGACGTAGGTGAAGCTGCGCGACTGGAGACCGTCCCCGAAGAGGTCGAACGGGCGATCCTCGGCAAGGCACATTGCGATGCGCGTGAACGCCATGTCAGGCCGTTGGCGGGGGCCATACGCGTTGAAGTACCTCAACACAACGACGTCGAGGCCAAAACTGCGCGCGGTCGCGCGCGCGAGGTGCTCGCAGGCGAGCTTCGTGATCCCATAGGGAGAGATCGGACGCGGGACGACCGTCTCGGCGGTCGGATACACCTCGGCTTCGCCGTAGATCGATGACGATGACGCGAAGACGACGCGAACGTCGTCCCGCGCCGCAGCCTCGAACAGCCGCTGCGAAGCAAGGACGTTCCTGTCGAGGTACGTCTCGAACACGTCCCCGAAGCTGCGCACGCCCGGTTGCCCGGCAAGATGAAAGATCCCGTCGATCCCGTCGAGGTCGACCGGGTCACGCGCCAGATCGATGCGTCGGATATCGAGCCCTCGCGCATTCTCCTCCTTCAACTCGACCGCGTAATAGTCGGTGAAGCAGTCGAGGCCGACGACATCGTGCCCCTGGTCGCGCAAAGCATCGGCGAGGTGCGATCCGATGAACCCGGCGGCACCGGTGACGAGGTATCGCATCAGTGGAACTGTAGACACGAATGCGCGACGACCACCGGCTCAGCGCGGCGCCCGGTCGTGAGCAGCGGCGACCTCGCGGAGACCGCCGTGACCATCCTCGACGAGGCAGACGTCCGAGAAGAAGCGCGTCATCGTCACCCCGGCGCGGAAGTCTCCGACACGCGGCTCGGGCCGATCGCCGTTCGCGAGGGCAATCGCGAGCTCCGGATACCGGCTGCCTGCGGCGAGCGGAAGGGGGAAGCCGCCGCCGAACCGCGGATTCACGTCGGTCACCGGCAGCGTGCCGTCGGCCTCGCGGAAGCACTGGACGTTTGCCGGGCCGACAATCCCGATCGTCTCTGCGACGCGCACGCCATGGGCAATCAGCTCCTGATCCTGGATCGACATCCCCTTGATCGACTCACCGCCCTTCGATTGGATCATCGTGCGTGGGATCGCGTTCAGGCAGCGCCCGTCGAGATCGCAGAAGACGTCGATCGAGAATTCTTCCCCGAGGCAGAGCTCCTGAACCATCGAGTCCACGGTTGTGTGCAGCAGGAAGAATGTGAGCTCCTCGGGGTCGGCTGCCCGATAGATGTGACGAGAGCCAAACCCTTCACGTACCTTGACGAGGAGGGGGTAGCGCGCGTCGTCCGGCACATCATCGGGGAGCCACGTGCGCGGGCTCGGAATTCCATTGGCCCTGAAGAAGGCGTGGGCGAGAAACTTGTCTCCCATCGTCGTGCACACCTCGGGGGGCGGAGCGAGAACGATGGCCGGTGCTAGCGCCGAGCGGTTGAGCGAGAGAATACCCTGGTCGAGATCGGTCAGCGGCACGACAAGTCGAACGTCGTGCTCGGCGACGAGCGTCGCGAGCGCCGGAACGTAGCCTGGATCGTCCACGCGTGGGACGAGTGCAAAGTGATCGGCGTGGTAGAGCGCAGGAGCAAGCCGATCCAGGTCCGAGGCGATCGTGGTGGCACCGGCTCGGCCGAACGCCGACACGATATCGACACGTTGGCCGGCACAGGTGAAGAGGACGGCTGTCACGGAGGGAAAGGTAGCCGCGTCGGCTGTCGGAACCGACGTTAGCGGTCGCCCGCGAGCAACGCGCCAAGGAGCTCCTCGTACCGTGCGATCGCCTCGCTGCGGCCGCGGTGGTGCACGACCCAGCTGCGCCCCGCAGCGCCGGCGGCCGCCAGATCGATCTCACCGGAAGCCAGTTGACGGATTGCGCCGGCGAGTGCCGCCGGGTCGCCCGGCGGCACTCGGAGTCCGCAGGCCGCGTCGGCGACGACCTGTGCCGACTCGCTGTTCGCGTCTGCGGCCACGAGCACAGGCCGCCCGGCGGCGAGAATGCCGTTGATCCGGCTCGGCACGACGTAGCCGGCGAGACCCTCGGCGAGGCCGAGATAGTGGACGTCGGCCGAGGCCAGGGATTCCGGCAGCCGCTCGCGCGGCTGATAGGGAAGGAAGCGGACGTTCGTCGCACCGACGGACTCCGCGAGCTCGACAACGGCGGCGTGACGGGGACCGAAGCCCACAACGACGATCTCGAGCCTGTCGATGTCACGGAGCAACACCGCGGCCCGCACGAGCGCCTCGAGTCCTTGTGCATGACCGATGTTCCCGGAATGCATGACGACGAAGTGGTCGACGAGATCGTTCTCGCGGGCCCACGCGTTGTCGCGAGGCTGAGGCGTGATCTCGTCCGTGTCGACCCAGTTCGGGATGACGACGATCCGCTCGGGCGGCGCACCCTTGGCGACGAGCCGAGTGCTCATCGTCTCTCCGATCGAGACGATGCGGTCGGCGCGCCGCAGGTACGAACCTACGACTCGCCGGAGCGTCCCGACCGCGGCGGGGTTCGTCAGGCGCCCGAGCTTCTGTGCCGTCTCCGGAAAGACGTCCTGGCAGACGACAACGAGAGGCGCTCCGAATCGCCGCGCCACAGCCAACCCGACTGCGCCGACCATCGGCGGGTCGGTCATGCAGAGAACGATGTCCGGCCGCCGTGCGACGAGGCCGTTACCGAGGGCGGAACCGAGGTACGTGAAGTAGTTCGAGGCGCGGGCGGCGAGGCCGGTTCGATCGAACGCCGTCGACCGGACCCGTCGAATAGCGACTGCGTTACGGACGAGCGAGCGCGGCTCGTGCTCGTGCTCGTGCAGGACGCCGGTCACCACCTCGACGTCGTACGTTTTCTCGAGGCCTTCGCAAAGGTCGGTGAGGAGGTTGGCGGTTGCCTCGACGCCGGGCCAGTAGTACTGGTTCAGCACCAGGAGGCGCGGACGCGCGGGTCGATTCGCTCCCATCGAAAACCAAGGCTAACGTCTACGCCGTGAACATTCTCTTTGCAACGCCCGCCTACTGGCCTGCAGTGGCATTCGGAGGACCGATCTGGGTTGCACGCAATCTCACGGAGGGACTCGTACGTCGCGGACACCGCGTTGACGTCGTGACAACATCACTTCGGTCGATCGGCGCACCACCCGCGTCACGCTCACGGACGAGGTCCCGTATCGTCGAGGGCGTGACTGTTCACGAGCTCGCGACCCCCCTCCGCTACCGCTGGATGGGGATCACGCCGACGCTGCCGCTCAGTCTCGAGAGTCTTCCGAGGCCCGACGTCGTCCACATCTTCGGATTTCGAGACGTGGTGACAACGGTTACTGCGGGTTGGTGTCGCGCCCGACGGATTCCGTATGTTTTCGAGCCACTCGACATGATTGTGCCGCAGTTTCGGAACGTCCCTTTCAAGCGTGTGTTCGACCGCGTGCTCGGCGGTTCGGTCGTTCGAGGAGCCGAGTTCGTCATCGCCAATTCCGGCCGGGAACAGAGGCAATTCGTTGCCGCGAGACGTTGACGTCACACGAATCGTGATTCGACCGAACGGCTTCCCCCCAGCACATGACGACCATGGAACGATTCTTCGGACCACGCTCGACATCGACGCGGAAGTGCCCCTCGTGCTCAACGTCGGCAGGTTGAGCTTCAAGAAGGGCCTCGACGTGCTGCTCGAAGCAGTCTCGGCGCTACCCGGCGTGCAGCTGGCGATCGTCGGGCCCGACGACGGCGATGGAACCCGGGAGATGCTCGAACGGCGAGCGTCGCTGCCCGACCTCGCCGGACGCGTCGCGATTCTTCCGCCGCTCGACGACCAGCAGCCCCGCGAACTGTACGGCGAAGCCGACGTCTTCGTGTTGCCGTCGCGCAACGAAAGCTTCGGCATGGTCGCGGCAGAGGCCGCCGCTGCTGGAGTCGCCGTCGTCCTGACCGACCAGTGTGGCGTCTCGGAGCTGCTGGCTGATGCCGCCGTCGTCGTGCCGATGAACGTCGAAGCGATTCGAGCAGCGATCGAACGCCTTCTCGACGACGTCGAGCTGCGAGGCCGACTCGGTAGAGCCGGGCAAGCCGTCGCTCGGTCGACCTCGTGGGACACCGTCGTCGACCTCCAGGAGAGCATGTACTCCCGTGTCATTGCCGACTGATCTCGCTGTCGTCGGCCAGGATCCGGGCTTCGGCGGAGGGGCGCTGGCACAGATGCAGGCCTTTCTGGCCGGTGCCAGGAGTCTCGACCGCTCGCCGGAGCTCGTGTACGTACCACACCCGACGTTCGCGGGACGACGAGTGACCGCCGATCGTCTCGAGGTGCTGCGTCAGGTTCGAGGAGCGCGCCGGCTGGCTCCTCGTCTCCGCGCGCCGCGCTCTGTCTGGGTGGCTGCAACACTCGCAACGCATGGTCTGGCCGCAGCCCGCTCGGGACGCGCGTACGGGTGCTGGATCGGGACCTCGCTCGATGACGAGTGGAAGGCCCGCGGCCCCGGACTCGATCGCGCCCGAAGGCTCGCCCAGGACGTCAATGCACCGCTCTTGCGGCGAATCGAGCGGCAGGTGCTGACCCGGCAAGCTCGCGTGTACGCGACGAGCCCGAGCTCGAGGGCTGCAATCGCGACCGCCGCCGGCCTCGACGAGAGCGACATCCCCATCCTGCCGATCCCCGTCGACACCGTCCGTCTGACCCCCGAAGCGGACGCAGCGTGGCTCGCTCGGCTCGAGAGCCCCGAGCTCGTCTTCATCGGTCGCGCGGACGACCCGCGCAAGAACATCGGTCTGCTGCTCACCGCGTTCGAGGCCGTGCGCGCCGAGATTCCTACGATCCGACTGGTGCTCGTCGGCCGCGCTCCCGGGACGGCGCTTCCTCCAGGCGTGGGCTCAGTGGGTGAGATCGAGGATGTCGTTGATGTCCTGCGCCGAGCGTCGGTCTTGGTTCTCCCTTCGCGGCAGGAAGGGTTCGGCATCGTCGCGGCCGAGGCTCTCGCGTGCGGCGTGCCTGTCGTGACAACGCCGTGCGGGGGGCCCGAGGAGCTGATTCGCGCTTCGGGTGGCGGGGTCGTGCTTGCGGGTTTCGACGCGGTCGAACTGGCCTCTGAGCTCGTGAAACTCCTTCGCGACCCTGTCGCGCTCGGCCGCATGCGGGTCTCCGGGCGACACTACGTTGAGCGGGTTCACTCTCCAGGCGCTTTCCGGACGCTGCTGGATAGGCATTGAGGGAGATCGACGATGCCGGCTGAGATCACCGTCATCGTCGGAAACTACGAGGGCGAGGGGTTGCTGGGTGACCTGCTCGGCAGCCTCGGATGGACAGACGCGCGCTGCAGCGACGGCGATCGTCGTCGATGCCAGTTCCACGGATCGGAGCGCTGCCCTCGCAGAGCAGCTCGGAGCGCGCGTGTTGATCCGCGAGAACCGCGGGCTCGGCTATCTCTACAACGAGGGAGCCAGGGCGGCGAGCACCCCCTATCTCTTCCTCGTCAACAACGACGTCGCACTCGACAGCGGTTGCCTCGAGCTGCTCGGAGCGGAGCTCGACCGGGACGAGCGTCGATTCGCTGCGGATCCCCGACAGATGAGCTGGTCCGGCGAGGAGCTCGTGCACGCCCGCGCGATGCTGACGCGCGGGCCGATGCTGCGCCAGCCGCTACCGGGTTTCCGGCTCGACCTCACGGTGCCCGCCGACGACGTGGTGCCGACGGTCAGCGCGAACGGCGGGGCGATGCTCGTCCGCCGCGACCGCCTGCTCGAGCTCGGTGGTTTCGACGAGACGATGTTCATGGATTTCGAGGACATCGACCTCTGCTGGCGTGCCTGGCTGCGAGGATGGGAGAGTGTGTACGTGCCGGATGCATGGGTTCGCCATCGGGTCGGAGCGGTGACGTCACCTGGGCGCTGCGAGACGCGACGGCTGATCTCGTCACATCACAACCTGATGCGGTTCGCGCTGAAGTGCTTTCCCGCGAGCGACGCTGCGACGGGTTGTCGTCGGTGAGCTGCTGCGGCTTCCCCGGCATCCGAGGCTGATCGCTCCTGCACTGTGGCAGGTCGCGGACTCCGTTCATGACATCGGGCGAGCACGAAGACAGACACGGCCGGATGCGAGCTTCTCGGACTGGGTGCTGAGCGGAATGACCGAATGAGCAGGCGGGTGCTCGTGGTCTCGAACGATCACGTCGGCTCGCAGGATGGCCGGGCCCGGGCATCCGGTCGTATCACTTCGCGAAGGAGCTCTCCGAAGCATTTCTCCGTCACGCTGGCCGCCCCGGATGCGTCAGATATCGCTCTTGACGGCGTGGAGCTCGTCACGGTGCAGCCGACGGATTCACGTGCACTCACGATGCTCGCGCTCGAGCACGACGCGGTCGTCTCACAGCGGCTACCGATCAACACAGCCCTTCGGCTCGCTGCATCTCACGTCCGGTCGTCTACGACCTGTACGCACCCGTGCCGCTCGAGATGCTGGCGCTCCAGAGCAATGCGGCGCCAAGCCTCGACATGCGACTTCACGAGCGACACGAGCGTCTTGTGCTCGAAGACAACGCTCGCTACCGGCGACGCTTTCATCTGTGCAAGCGATCGCCAACGAGATCTCTGGCTCGGGTGGCTCGGCGCACTTGGGCGCCTGGACGCTACGAGACACGCGCGCGACACCTCGTTCCGCGGCGCTGATCGACGTCGTGCCGTTCGGGATCGACGACGCCTCCGTCGAACCCGGGCATGTGCTGCGCGGGGTCGATGCCTGGAGTTGAGTCGGACGCCAAGGTTCTCGTCTGGGCGGGAGGGCTTTGGAACTGGTTGGATCCTCTGACGCTCATCCGCGCGGTAGCGAAGCTCGGTCGACTGCGTGACGACGTTCGCCTCGTCTTCCTCGGCACACAGCGCCCGAACCCGGCGGTCAAACGTATGTCGATGACGGATCGGGCGCTTCAGCTGGCCGACGAGCTCGGCGTTCGGGACACTCTCGTCTTCTTCAACGACGGATGGGTGCCGTACGCCGAACGAGGCGCCTGGCTCGCGCGAGGCCGACATCGGCGTGTCGGCGCATTTCGATGATATCGAGACACGATTCGCGTTTCGGACACGCCTGCTTGACTACCTCTGGGCCGGGCTTCCGATCGTGACGACCGAGGGTGATGTCCTTTCCGACCTCGTCTCGGAGCGCCGGCTCGGACGAACGGTCGGAGTCGGGGACGTAGACGGCTGGCATCAGGCGCTCGGCAGGCTCCTCGACGACGAGGTTGAGATGACCGAGATCCGAGGGCGGGTCGCCGACGAGCGAGAGCAGTTCCGCTGGAGTCGCGTGACGGAGCCGCTCGTCGCGCTGCTTGGCTACGACCGGAGAACGGGTTATCGTCCCGGCCAGGATCCGGGCCAATGCGATCACCGAGCTCCCGGCCAAGGGGCTTCTCTCGATCAGGCATCGCGGCGCCGGCGGGGCACTGACACACGCCGCTCATCGCCTCGACCCGCGTCACCGCTGAGCTCGACCAGGGGCTCGGCTACGCTCACGCCGCGTGCACACCGCCTGCCCGAACGATCCGCACCGGACCGCGGGGAGCGCAGTCGCTGCGACATCGTCTCACGATCCTGGTCGTCATCGCCCAGGCGGAGTTCAAGCTCAAGTACGCCGGCTCGGCGCTCGGCTACCTGTGGTCGGTGCTCAAGCCGCTCGCGCTCTTCACGATGATGTACCTCGTCTTCGGGCGCATTTTCAAGCTCGGGGCACGATCTCTCAGTACTACCCGCTTGCACTTCTCATCGGGATAGTGCTGTTCACGTTCTTTTCCGACGCCACGATCATGGGGATGAACTCTCTCGTTTCGCGCGAGTCCCTCCTGCGGAAGCTCATCTTCCCGCGGGTGATCATTCCGACCGCCGCAACGCTGACGGCTGCGATGACGTTCGCTGTCAACACGATCGTGGTCGGCAGGGTTCGTCGCCTGGAATCAGCTCGTACCTCAACTCGACTGGCTGCTCATCATCCCACTGCTGCTCGAGCTCTACATCTTCGTTCTCGGCATCGCCCTGATCCTCTCGACGCTGTTCGTTCCGCTTCCGGGACATCGGGCAGATCTGGGAGCTCGCCCTGCAGCTGTTCTTCTATGCGTCACCGATCATCTACCCGATCGGCTACCTGCCGGCGTGGGCCCGGAACATCGCGTTTCTCAATCCCTTCACCCAGGTTCTTCAGGGTATCCGGGCGCTGATCATCTACCCGGAGGACATCACGACGGCCACAACGGCGCTCGGCACCGTACGGTCGCCTGATCCCCATCGGCATAGCGTTCGCGACCTTCGTGATCGGGCTCTGGCTCTTCAAGCGCCAGGAGCCCTTCTTCGCGGAGCGTGTCTAAGAGTGGGTCAGCAGGGCGACGTCGTGGTCGAGATCGAAGGGCGTTCGGAAGACGTTTGTCCTCCCGCACGAGCAGCGTACGACCTTCAAGGAGTACTTTCTCCATCCGTTCCGGCCGATGTCGAGCGAGCACCAGATCGCTCTGGACGACATCAGCTTCTCGATCGGGCGCGGCGAGTTCTTCGGCATCGTCGGGCCGAACGGAAGCGGCAAGAGCACGCTGCTCAAGATCGTCGCCGGCATCTACCGTCAGGACACAGGGCTCGTCCGTGTCGACGGACGACTCTCACCGTTCATCGAACTCGGGGTCGGGTTCAATCCCGAGCTCACCGCGCGCGACAACATACGGATCAACGGAACGCTGCTCGGGCTGACTCGTCGCCAGGTCGGCCGACCGTTTCGACGCGATCATCGCATTCGCCGGCCTCGAGCGCTTCATCGATCAGAAGCTGAAGAACTTCTCCTCCGGGATGCAGGCACGACTCGCGTACTCGATCGCGATCCAGGTCGACTTCGACATCCTCCTGCTCGACGAGGTGCTTGCTGTCGGAGACCAGGAGTTCCAGGAGCGGTGCTTCGAGACGCTCGCGGCGATCCGCGAGGCCGGCAAGACGATCGTCTTCGTCTCGCACGACCTGGCGGCCATCCGCACGCACTGCGACCGCGCGATGCTGCTCGCAAGACGGCTCCATCCAGTCGCTTGGTAGCCCCGGTCGACGTGCTGGCCGTTACGACGCGCTCATCCATCCGGAAGGAGGCACATCCTGACTTACCCGAGATTGACCTGATGGTCAACGGGAAGGGCCGCAGCAGCCTCGATGGGCGATACTGCCCTGGGATGCCGCCACTCACAGCCGACGCTACGTGACTCGCGTTTCCGTGCATTCTGTGGTCGACGCGGCGCAAAGACTGGTCCGACTACCGCGACGTGCTTTCACCGCCTGCCGTCGCGACCCACGAGCCTTCGTCCGGCGGCTCTCCGAGAGCTTCGGAAGGGGTAACACACAGGAAATCGTCGTGGTTGACGAGCTGCCAAACGTGGCGCCCGTCAACGTTGCGATTCTCAGCTCGGCCGGCGATCCATATCTCAACGTCATGATTCCCGGGATGGTGATGTCCGCCATGTCTGGCGGCCCCAACACGGTCCTCAACTTGACGTATCGCCTCGCGCGAGAAGGGGTGCCGGTGCGGTACATCTCGACCGATGTGCCGCCCGACTCCGGCCCTGCGATCTGGAGGCACCTGGGTGCCCTCACCGGAATCGAGGCTCCGCCCACACACGTCGAGATCGTCAGTGGCCGCTCTGAGCGCGCGGCCCAAATCGGCGCCGCGGACGTGTTCCTGGCGTCCGCCTGGTGGACCGCGCACATGATAAATCGAGTGCTGCCGAAAATGCAGCACCGCCGCTTCCTCTACATGGTCCAGGATTTCGAGCCGGGTTTCTATCCATGGTCGACAGCTCACGCCTTGGCATTGGAGACCTACGGTTGGGACTTCCTCGCAATCGTCAACGAATCGCTGCTCCTGGAGCACCTCGCCCAAAATGGGGTCGGACGCTTCGGTGAACCGGAGTTTGCGGCCAAATGTGCCTCCTTCGAGCCCGCCGTAGACCGAACCCGGTTCCACGATCGACAGCGCCCCGCCAACGATCCCGATGGAAGACGTCGCCTGCTCTTCTATGCTCGGCCGAGCGCGCCGCGGAATCTCTACGAGTTAGGACTCGTTGCGTTGAAGCGCGCAGCAGATCGCGGCGCATTCGCCTCGGGCCGCTGGGAGTTGTACCTCATGGGCGAACAGAAGCTCCTGCCGTCGCGCCTGGCAGCCAACGTCGTCATCCGACCGCTTGAATGGCTCGACTACGACGGTTACGCTCAATTGCTTCGGAGCTCGCACGTCGGGCTCGCGCTCATGCTCTCGCCGCATACGGGATACCCGGCGCTCGAGATGGCGGCGTGCGGCATGAGGACGATCACGAACACCTATTCGGTCAAGACCCCGGAACGATTGCAAGCCATCTCGCCAGGTATCGCGGCTGTCGCGCCGACCGCGGACGCGATTGCGGCAGCAATCGAGCAAGCCGTCGCCGAAGCAGAAATGGGTTTGCCGGACACACGGGCTACGTGCGCGCTGCCCTCTGCCTGGGACGACGTACTCGACCCGCTCGTACCGCGCATCATTCAAATGATCGAGAACTGCCGGACGCGGGACGGATAGGGCAGTGAACACTCCCGAAGAGGAGACATTGCTCGCGATCGAGCCGGATCAGTTCCGTCGCTATGACGCGGTGCGCTCGCTCGTTGCAGCCACGTTCGAGGGGCCACAGTCGAGCGCGCAGGCGCCACGCATTCTTGATCTGGGTTCGGGGCCGGAGCGTCTCACATCGCTGTTCCTCGGGTCCCGCTACGAGATCGTACGCGCAGACATCGACACATTCGGCCAAGCCGACATTGTCCTACTGGACGAGGAAGGTCCTCTCCCCTTCGGCGACGGTTCGTTCGACGCGGTGCTGGCGATCGAGGTGCTGGAGCACATAGAGGCTCATCGACGCGAAAGCTTCATCCGTGAGGCCCTCCGCGTTGGCCGCGTGCTGGCACTCCTCACGTGCCCCAATGGGCATGCCGCCGTCGAGGACGCTGAGCAACGCATCTCACTAGTGTTTGAGCACTACAACGGCAAACCGCATCCGTTCATCCACGAACACCGGATGTACGGGTTGCCGAGGGAGAGTGAAATGCGCGCCACTCTCAACACGATCGGACTGCCGTATCTCGTGGTCGACAACTCTCGCCTTGACCGGTGGGAGGCTACATTGATGCTCGACCAGGTCTTGCGCACGCTACCTGGGTGGCCTGATCTCACGCCAACGGTCGCACGTATTGCGAACAACGAGTCTGGGGCCCCAGGCACCGGATCAATTCCCTATCGCAAGGTCTACGTCGTTGCGCATTCCTCCGAAACGATCGAAAGCGTCGCCCAGGCAGTTCCCACCATCGAAACCGACGACGAGCCGGTCGATCCTGTCTTCCAGGGTGCGCTTCTGGCGGCTCGTTCTCTCGTGGAACTCGATGCCCGCTCCGCGGGCCTGGCCGCACGGACCGATCGGGTTGAAGACGAGCTCCTCGGTTCGCGCGCCGAGGTCGCGCGGCTCGAGACACAGGCTCGAGATGCTCGGGCCACCGCGGCTATTACCGAAGCGCGACTCGCTGCCGCGGTGTCCGAACTGGATCGTCGGCGTGCGAACCGTGATCCTCGCGACCTTGGAATCAAGGCTGTGCGTGCTCTTGCAGCGCATTCCCATCTCGTGCGTCGAGCAACATCGAGCCGGTTCGGGGCCGCGATCCGCTCCCGAATACTGCCCTCCGAGAGTCACCTGGGCACTTTCGACTACGAGACGTGGCGCTCTGGCCGACTCTTCCACCGCGCAACCGCCACGGCCGACCGGGAAGACCCTGGACTTCTCTCTCTGCTGACAGCAGCATGGAATACGCCTCCGAACTATCTCACTGAGCTCGGCGAGAGCGTCCTTTCGCAGCTCGACGCACCGAACTACGAGTGGATCGTTCTCGATAACGGATCGACGAATCAAGAAACCGTGGAAGCGGTACAGCGACTTGGTCGCGAACCCCGGATTCGGGTTTTTCGGCAGAATGAGGGGCTCGGAATTGTCGGTGGATTGCGCTACTGCCTCGAACGCGCGGCTGGACGGTATGTGCTTCCGGTCGACCACGACGATCTTCTAACCCGTGACTGCTTGCGCGTCGTCGGAGACGCGATTGTGCGCAACAACTTTCCGGCGCTCCTCTACACCGACGAGGACAAGTACCGAGAGGGGCATTTCGGGATGCCTTACCTGAAGCCGTCATGGGATCCGGTTCTCTTTGCCAACTCCTGCTATGTCGCGCACCTGGGTATCCTCGACCGCGAACTGGCTCTTGAGCTTGGTGCATACACCGACAAGGGCGCGGAGGGCTCCCCTGACTGGGATGCGTTCACCCGCTTCGTCATTGCGAATCACACTCCAGTGCATGTGCCGGAGGTCGTCTACACCTGGCGGATGCACGGAGACTCGACGGCGCTCGACATCGATTCGAAGCCGTACGTCGGCAATTCCCAGCGACGCGTGCTATCCCGCTTCATCGCTTCGCGACCTCATCCGGAGCGGTTCACGATCGAGAGCAGCCCTCTCTTTGACCGAACGCCGGACTGGTGGATCCGCCGGAATCATGTCGACCCACGCCCCATATTGTCACTCGTGCTGACAACCAACGGGTCCAAAGTTGGATTTCGTCCGATGCGCTCCTACCCCGTTCATCGCGTCGCCACATTGCCGATCTCGACGCCGGTCCAGGAGCTGATCGCACTGCTCGACAGCGAGGTACCGCCAGGCGCCCTCCTCCACGTGATGACGTCCGAGGTCGAGATGGAGAATGAACAATGGCCATGGGAGGCTTTGGCGATCCTCGAGCTCCACTCTGACACAGTGATGGTCGGAGGACGCGTGAGCGATATCTCCCAACAGATCGTTGCGGCCGGCGAATACTTCGGCTTCGGCGGTGCCTGCGGATGTCCAGACGTAGGTCGAGCCACCACCGACCCGGGCTACTTCGCGCAGATGTGGAAACGGCGCTCCACGAGTGCTGTGTCCACAATGCTCGCGGTCATCGAACCAGACCTCGTCCGCATGGCACACGACCGGTTCAACAACGAACCGATGTCCTTATCGTTCCTCGGTGCGTGGTGTGGGCTAGCGGCAGCCGAATCGGGCACTCGGGTCGTCTACAGTCCGTTCCTCTCCGCCACGACCCATCTGGACCGGGCGAGCTGGGACGTCAGGACGAACGCGGGAGAGATGCTCGCGTTTGCTTCGCGCGCTAGGAGATTCCTCCCGGACACTCGATTCCTCTCACCACTCCTCAGCCTCGATCCGGAGCGTCCGTACGTCCCGTCGTCCGAGAGTGAGCGGAGGGCCTTTCTTCAACAGGCGCTCCCGTCCGTGTTCCACCTAGGACAATGAGTCGTCGCTCAGTCGTGCGGCGCATGCTGAGGCGGCCCGCCCCGACCGAACAAGGCACAGGCTGGAGCGAATACGAAGCCTGGCTGCAGGCGCGGATCGCACAGCGCGGCAGCGTCCAGCCCCCCGGTCCAGGCGTCTCGATCTCAGTGCTCACGCCCGTTTACGATCCACCACCAGAGATCTTTCGCGCGACGCTCGCGAGCGTCCTCGGGCAAACGTGGCCACACTGGGAATGGCTTATCGTCGACAACGCTTCGAAAGACACATCTGTCCGAGCCATGCTTGACGAGGCGGCACAGGATGTCCGCGTCCGGGTGATCCGGTCACCGAAGAACCTGGGCATCGTCGGAGGCATGAGGCGTTGCCTCGAGGAAGCGACCGGGGAGTTCATTGTGCCGCTCGATCACGACGACGTGTTGGTCGACGACGCCCTCGAGGTCGTCGTGCGGACGCTGGAGGCAAATCCAAACACTCGGTTCCTCTACTCGGACGAGGACGTGCTGGCACGAGATCGACCAATCGCCCCCTACTTCCGGCCTGATTGGGACCCCGTCCTCAACCTGTCAACGTCCTACATCTTCCACCTCTGCGCGTTTCGTCGCGACGACGCCGAGCGACTCGGGGTCTTCAGCGATCGCGCCGCCGAGTATGTTCAGGACTGGGACACGGTGTTCCGTTTCGTGGCAGACGGCGCGGGGCTTCTCCACGTCCCTGAGGTGCTGTACCACTGGCGTGCCCACGAGGGATCCAGTACGAACCGGAGAGACCCGACTGCCGATTCCCTCCGCTCGCAGCGACACGTCCTCACGCAGCGGCTAGCCGCCGAGCCGCGGCCCGATCTCTACGAACTCGCGCTCTTCCCTCTGCCGAGAGGCCTACCGGAGCTATGGCTTCGGAGACGTCGTGTCGAACCCCCTCCCCTGACGCTCATCGCCCGCGAACCTTCCGTGGCCGCCGACGCGAGGTTTGCGACTATCTGCCGAGCGACCGACTACCCATTCGCTGCGGAACACGTCATCGGGATCAGCATCGAGGAGTTGCAGTCGTTGGCCACCGAGCTCAAGGATGGACTCGTTGCGGTCGTGGGTCACGAGATCGAACCCGAGGGAGACGAATGGCCGTGGGAAGCACACGGCCTCATGGAACTCCATCGCGACGCGGTTCTGATCTCGGCTAGGATCCTGAACCAGGATCGGCTCGTTGTCGCAGGAGGCGAGATCTTGGCTGCCGATGGGTCGGCCATCTGCCCCGACCTCGGACGTCATGAGGCAGACCCAGGTCCGTGGGCGCTCTCGCTCAAGCAGCGGTCGGCAGGCGCCGTCTGCGGTGAATTCTTCGTCGCCGATACACGCTTTCTCAAGCAGGCGCTGGACGACCTGCCAGCGGATGCCGCGCCGGAGCACCTCGGCGTGTGGCTCGGCGCGGCAGCGCTGGCCGTTGGGCGCCGTGTTGCCTTCTCGCCACTCGTCGCCGCGGTGGCCGGAGCGTCGTTCAGCGGTGTTTGGGAACTGTCCGACGACGAGCGACGAACATTCGTCCACCGGTACGGTCAGCTGTTCCCGGCACCGACCTGGTACCCAGAGGGTCTCATTCGTTTCGGGGCGTAAGGGTGATGAGGTTCGCCGCGAGAGGGCCGCGATGCTGCGATCATCCCGCCAACTTCTTGAGCGGGCTGCAGTTTCAGGATCGATGCTCAAGGACGAGTGCGTCCTGACCATCGTGGGCCTCGGAGAAGTACCCGGACCAACCGCCAGGCCTGATCGTTCCGCGGAGCTGGAGGTGCACCTCCGCCACCATCGCGAGAATCGTCGGCTCGGTGTAGGCGACGGCCCCCGTCAGGTGCTCGAGTTCGTTGACGTAACAGCCACCGCCGAGGTCATGTTCGAAGCGTAGGTCCCAAGGCGTGAGGTTGGTCTCGCGCGCCGACGCGAGGATCTCGGGTGTGACGCGGAAGAACGTCGCGTACACGGTCCCGTCGTGGGCCAGTACACGAGCGAATTCTCGGAGGTAATGCAGGAGCTCTGGCTGCAACATGTGGGAGAAGACGGATTGAGCGACGATGAGATCGACCTCTCCATCCGGAAGCCGTACGGACTCGAAGCCCTTCGAACCGCTCGGGTTGTGAAGGCTGTCCGCCACGTCATCGAACCGAAATTGCACGTTCGGATACTTGGGAGTGATGTTCCGAGTGCACCAGTCGGCAGATTCCCGAATGATGTCGATTCCGACGTACGAGCCGCACGGCCCTATCCGCTCGGCGAGCGGGATCGCATCTCTCCCGACCCCGCAACCCAGTTCGAGGATCCGCAGACCCGGCCGGAGTGAATGCTCACGGTCGAGATTCCTCATGTGCACGTCGGAGATAGCTTCAAACGTGTCGGGACCGCCCCCTGTCAGCAACATCAACCGCACGGGTATGTCGAAGCCGCGGAAGTGGAACGTTTCCTGAGCGGGCGCCGTCCCTTCGTCGGACTTTTGCGCCGAGCGCCCGGCCAACGAGAGCCCTCTTCGAACCCAAGTTGATATTCGCGTCAGACGATCAATGTGACGCATCGAACGCCCGTCACCCACTTAATGGTTCCTCCCGAGGTATTCGAGAACGTGGGTCGGTGAAGATGAACCGCTGCGCCCCGCGACGAGGTTTGCTCCCCTGAACCCGAGAGGAACGTCGTTCACGGCGTCAAGGTGACCGGATCAATTTCACGGACGCGCCCGTCCTGTACGCGGACGCGAACAACCCAATTCGGATCGACCACGGTCTGGCATGCGTGGATCACGGCCGACGGCGCTTCGAGACACTCCGCGAACGCGGGCCAGTCCCGAACTGGTCTGAGCTCGATAAGTTTGAACCCCGATAGAGCGCCGACTCCGCAAACGACGAGGAGAATGACGGCAAACCACGACCGCGGCGGCGATGAGACACCAATTACCGCAACAACGGCCATAAGGGCGACGGGTAGGAAGAAATAGCGTTCGCCAGCAATAGGTTTGGTCAGCAGTGTCAACGTGTCGGTCGGGACAGCGAGCATTCCAAGGATGACCGCGAGCAGCGCCGACGCGGTAAGGCCAACGACAACCCGACGGTCCTTTGTGCGGAGCAGACACGCCACCGCTAGAAGCAGCACCCCGACGCCGAACAACAGCGCGGTCCACTTGATCTCCTGCCTGTCCAGCGCAGTGTCTCGAGGGATCTCCCCCAGAAGCCGTGCCGCGCCCACCCTCAAGGTGGCTACCTCGACCACCGTGGAGATGTGATGCCCAAGCCCGGCGAGAGATCCGTGTTGCCGCTCAGTTGACATGAGCAGCACGATCTGGGTAGCCGCCCCAATGGCGATGACGCTCGCCCTGACGAGAACATACCTAGAGCGGTGGAGAATCGCTCCAGCAACGACGCACGGGAGTGCGATTAATGCTGACAGGCCAGCCAACGACATCACGGCAACGGCGAACAGTTCCAATACCTTGCCGCCGATCGTCTTGGGCGAACCCAAGAGTGCCAGCAGGCACAGCGAGATGCCGAACCACCAGTGGAGGTTGGTGAGTACTCCACTAACCTCCGACGCGACCGGCGTCAGGACGAGAAGCGCGAAGAGGAGAACTCGGTACGAGAACGGCTCCACAAGAAGCGCAAAGCGTCGACCAAGAACGACGGCCATGGAGAGGACGCCGAGAAAGATCGCTGAGATGTCGTAAACCAGCGGGATCGTTCTCGCAGGAAGCGGTGACCAGATCGCTGCCAACGTTCGCTGCGGCAGATACATCAAGCCGTTGTACGCCACAAACGGTCGGTATCCGTGCTGAGCCTGCTGAAGGAAAAACACGGGAATGTCCTCGGCCCAGGGAGACGCGGAGAAGAGATCGCCGGGGCGCCGCAGCACAGTTACCCCGACCGCGAGGGAAACTGCGGCTACAGCGATCCACGTTTCAGGGCTGAGTCGTGACCACAACCAGAGTTGCCCGAGGAGGTGCGACTCAGTGCCGAGCGTTGGAGTCTCTGTTCCGGCTTCCACGGGGTCACCTTCCCAGACTAGGAGACCGTCGAGTTCGAAGATCGACTTCGGCTCCTTTCATGGATCCTGACCCGGATCAAGTGTGTTCATTCGCAGGGACGACGAGTCAGATGGGTTCTCCGAACGGCGCCGGTAGTCACCCTGACTGAGATGCCGCTCCAGCAACACATAGAGCACGATGAAGAGGTAACGGCTGCCCATCTCCTGCAGCGACAGCTTGGACGTTCCCGCCGGACGGTTCGTCCAGGAGATCGGGACGACCTTGTAGGTATGCCCGCGGACGACCGCCTTGAGTGGAAGCTCGACGGTCAGGTTGAAGTGGTTCGACAGCAGCGGCTGAACCGTCTCGATCACCTCACGTCGGTACCCTTGAACGCATTCGTCGTGTCGTTGTAGCCGTGGCGAAACAACATGCGGACGACCAGGTTGGCACCTCGATTGAGCACCCGCTTCGCCTTCGGATAGTCGTGGACGACCGAGCCGCGGATGAACCGCGAGCCGAAGGCGCAGTCATATCCTTCCTCCAGCACGCCGTAGTACTTCACCACGTCCGCAGGTGCATCTGAGCCGTCGGCCATCATGACCACGACCGCGTCGCCGTCGAAGCGCTCGAGGCCGGCCCGCACGGCGTAGCCGAAACCGCGGTCGTGATGCGACGAAATGCAGCGAACGCGCGGGTGCTGCGCGCCGAAGCTCGCCACGACCGCAGCGGTACCGTCGCGCGCTCGCATCGTCGACGACGAACACCTCGTAATCGATCTGCGCCCGCTCAAGCTCGTCTACGAGCGAGGCGAGCGTCGCTTCGACCGAATCGGCTTCGTTGTGGGCGGGGATGACAACCGAGAGTCTCACGCCGTCGCCATCCACGCCTCGACGTTCTGCTCGTAGATCTCCACCAGGATCGACTCGACGTCGTATTCTGGTTGCCAATCTGGGTAGTCGGCCCTGAAGTCCGAGAGATCACTGATCCACCACCGATGATCCCCGAGGCGAGCCTCGTCGCTCAGCTCCCAGCTCAACGAGCGGCCGGTAATCGCCTCGCACATCGAGATGGCTTCGAGCATCGAGCAGTTGCTGAACCGACCGCCTCCAATGTTGTATACAGCCCCCCTCCGAGGCTGCTCATGAAAGACAGCGAACGCGCGGACGAGATCGGCGCTGTGGAGGTTGTCCCTGACCTGGAGCGCCTTGTACCCCTGGACGACGTACGGGTCGCCCGTAACGCGTGCACCGCATGAGGTAGGACAGGAAACCGTGGAGGCGGGCGCCCGCATGGTTCGGGCCGCTGAGACAGCCGGCGCGGAAGCACACGGTCGGCATGCCGAAGTAGCGGCCGTATTCCTGGACCAGCAGATCCGCGGCCGCCTTCGAGACACCGAAGAGCGAATGCATGGACGAGTCGATCGACATCGTCGTGTCGATCCCTCCGTGATACTTGTGCTCGTCGGGCAACTCGAGGCGTGTTTCCAGCTCGACAAGCGGCAGCTCGTTCGGCCGGTCGCCATAGACCTTGTTCGTCGACATGAAGATGAACGTCGCGTCCGGCGTGAACGTGCGCGACGGCCTGGAGCAGGTTCAGCGTCCCGTTGGCATTGACCGTGAAATCGGTGAGGGGGTCGGAAGCCGCCCAGTCGTGGGAGGGTTGTGCTGCGGCATGCACGATCAGCTCAATCTCACCCCGGCGGTCGCGGAAGACGCGTGACACCGCATCGGTATCACGGATGTCGATGTCTAGACAGCGGAACGTGTCGTACCGCGCTTCCAGCCGCAGCGTCTGGACGGCGGTCGACGCCGACGATCCGAAGAACTTGGCCCGCATGTCGTTCTCGAGTCCGATGACATCGAAGCCGGACTCGGCGAAATGGCTGACGGACTCCGATCCAACAAGACCGCCGGAGCCGGTGACTATGGCGACAGGCATGTTCTCCGCATCACTGCTGCAGCGCGGTCTTCACCGCATGCTCGTTGTCCTGGATCCACGTGAAGATGTCAGTGAGTATGCCTTTGGGATTCTGCGTTGGCCGCCAGCTGGTTTGGCTAAGAAGCCGTCCGCAGTCTGAGATGTAGATGCGGACATCCCCTGGACGGTCGATCGCCGATGCCGCTGGCTCGATCCGATTCCCGGTGATCTCGCTACAGAGATAGGTGGTCTCACGGAGAGAAAGGCTGCTCTCTCTACCCCCACCAACGTTCAATGTCTTCCCGTTCCAAAGCACTGGATGGGTCAACTGCTCTTCGATCAGATCGGCGAGGTCGTCGACGTGCAAGAGATCACGCACCTGTTTGCCCGACCCACCAAACCCGATGTATTCCAGAGCGTCTTTGAAGTAGTGTGCGAGCATCCAGTAGGTGAACACACCCTGGTCGACCTTTCCCATCTGCCATGGCCCTGCGATCACACCGCACCGGTTCACGGTGGCGCGGAGACCGAAGGTGTTCACGTATTCCGTCACCAGAAGCTCGGCAGAGAGCTTGGTCGCTCCATACGGAGTACGGGCTCCTTCCAATGGGAAGTCTTCAGCAAAGCCTGCCTGCGAGGCGCCTGACAAGGATTGCTGAGCTGCAAGATCGAACCTGCCGGCGTGCTCGACGTACACCGTGGAATTGAGCGCCTCGACCGGATAGACCCGACTCGTCGAAAGGAAGATCAGCTGCGCGCTATCGCGCCGCGCCAGCTCGAGGCAGTGGTATGCACCGAGGAGGTTGGTACGAACGAGATAGTCCATACCCTCGTTCACCCCGGCCAGGATCGAAGGCTCCGCCGAGCACTCAACAAGAGCGCCGACCGGCTCCAACGCAAGGAGATCTGCCAGCTCCCGCACATCTCCGTGGACGAACTCGATACCGACTTCCCTGAGCCGGACGATGTTCAGCTCCGCACCACGCCGCCGAAGGTTGTCGAAGGCCACAAGTTCCCAGTCGGGATGACGCAGAGCAAGCCGGATACCCACGTTGGCACCGACAAAGCCCGCACCTCCGGTGATCAGCACCCTCATCGTCGCAGACAAAGGAGCCTGCACCACGGACCTACCAGCGGCTCTTGCTCAGGTTGGGCGTGCCTTGGTCGCAAGCTGGCAAGCATACGCGGCGAGCGTGTCGCCGCGACATCATCATCACCGACTGTCTACCGGAACCGCTCTCCCCGGCAGGGTAGTACCCGGCACTCAACGCCTTAAGTCGTCGACCACCTGACCGTCAGAGCGGGACCATCGTCCGGCAGGATCCTTGGGTAGGAAGGGGGATCGAGGGTCCAAGATTACCTCGACCTCGACGCATGCCCACGGTGGAGGGAACAGGCCTGGACGCACCTACCAGCCGCGCCAGTCAGCACCGAGCCTGATCGGGAGTTGGTCGGTGTCAAGCGGGAGTCGGAACTTGTCAGGGCTCGCGTGGTCGTACGGGATCGTCGGGAAGTTCACGACGACCACGTCGGTCTGACCGAGATTTCTCTCGGCGTGCCAGACCCCGGCAGGAATCGTGATGAGCTGACGCCGCAGTCCGGAAAGGACCAGCCGTGTTTCCAGGTGGGACGTCTCGACGTCTGGGCGCTCGTCGTAAAGCACGAGCTCTAGCTCGCCGGCGAGGAATGCATACCGATCGTCGTGTCGCCGGTGGACTCCCCATCCTTTCGCGGCACCCGGGCGAATCGTGAAGACATAGGCAAAGACGAGCGGATCCGGGTGCACCCCCCAGCGAGGGTCGTAGAGCTCACACACCGTCCCGCGTTCATCGGTGTGGGTCGTCAGGTCGCGGACGACGGTTCCCATTGGGAGCCTTCCGATGCGCTCACCCCCGGCGGTGACGGTCTGGGTATCCCGAACGCCCTTCATCTCAACTGAGACTATCTTTCTGGCAAGCCGGCCGATGAAGACGACCTTCGCCGTAGCGATCCCCACCCACGACCGCCGTGACACGGTGGTGCTGGCCGTCCTCAGCGCTCTGCGTCAAACACGCTCGCCCGAGCAGGTGATCGTTCTCTGTGACGGGTGCACGGACGGCACCACCGCCGCAATCCGCGAGCTCAACGATCCGAGAGCGATCGTGGTCGAGCTGCCGAAGGCGGCCGGCTACGCGTACGGGCACCGGAATCGGGCGCTCGAGCTCACGAGCGCGGACGCCCTCCTCTGGCTGGCGGACGACGACCTGCTGCTGCCGGATCACCTCGCGCGGCTCGGCGAGGTCTGGGACCGAGGGGCGATCGACATCGTGACGTCTCCAGCAACGATCGTCCACGAAGACGATTCACTCCAGTGGATCGGCGCCGATTGGGGCGTGCAGTGGCACCGTTCTTCGCTCGAGCGAGAGAACACAAATGTGATGGCGAGTGTCAGCATTCGCACTCAGCTCGTGCGCGATGTCGGTGGGTGGGACGCTGGTCAGTCACGGGCCGGAGACTGGGACCTGTGGAAGCGGTCGCTTGCAGCAGGAGGCCGAGCAGCGGACACCGGTGAGACGACGGTACTCCATTTCAGGGCCACCGGACGTGACCAGGCGTGGCGCGATCGCGTGCTCCAGAATGCGCGGTGGCTGGAGCGCATCTCAGATTCAGCGCAACTGCCAGAGGTGCGGCTCTCGCTTCGGAGAGCTCGCGCGGAGCGGGACGCAATCCTCATGTCGCGACTGCAACGAACGGAACTCGAACGCGCTGGCATTGCCACGCGACTCGAAGTGCTGGAGCACGAAAGGGACGCGATCGTCAATGGAAGGTGGTGGCGCCTGAGGGAGAAGCTCCTCGTCTTGAGGAATGCGATCCGGATCTGACGGCATTCCTACTCTCGCGACGTGCCCTGCCGCATTCAGTACTGGCAGTCGTACATCGTCTGCCGCTGCGCCGGCGAAGCGACGCCGTGCCAGAGGTAGACCGTTTGCCCGCGTCGCTCGAGCCGACCTTCGAGATTGCCGCTGACGGCCCGATAGTCCCTCTCGATCCTGGCTGCCTCGTTGTCCGACGCCGCCAGGGACACGATCACCTCGCTCCCCTCGACCGTGACCCGGAACGAACCGGCACGCGCGGTATTCGAGATCGGATCACCCGCCGGGACAGTGGCTGTCAGATCATGGTTGTCCTTCAGACAGAAGACGCTTCGCTCGAGTCTTGTCGCGCCCGGATACACGATGCCGTGCACCTTCCAAGTCGTGACAACGGCGAGCATGATCAGCGCGACGACGCAGACGGCAATCCGGAGGTAGGGCCACTCGAGCCGATCCGGGGTGCCGTTCACGCGATCCCGAAGGTGAGCGAGACAACAAGACAGACGCTGAGTGCGGCGCCCAGGGAAATCGCCAACCAGCGCGAACGTCGTCCGATTGTCTCGACCGCGAATCCAAAGCAGATCGCGAACGCCGGAACGGCAGGGAGGAAGAAGAGCGCCTTCACCGTGTCCCCGTCGACCGTCGGATAGGTGTACGCGTAGTAGAGCGTTCCCGCCAACGCGACGAGCGGCATCAACGGGACCGGAAGGATCTCGGGCCGCGAGCGCACACGTGCCGCAGCAAGCCCGGCGAGCGCGAGTAACCCGGCGACCGCCAGGAACGTCGGCAGCGCGCCCACGACCGTCTGAACCGTGAGACGGTTCTCGATGGAGGATGTCATCGGCTTCTGGACGGAGCCCCACTCTCCAGACGCCGTAGTAGTCGCCCCACGTGTCGGTAAACAGGATCGGCCAGAATCCGGGCGCCGAGCATTCCGCGATGAGGCGCGGTGATCACCGCCGGGAGCCCCGGGTCGACGTAGAACCAGAGGCGCCTCGAGGGAAGCGTCGCCGCCGCGAGGAGGCGGAACGGCGCCGGCGCAGCAGAGACACCGGGGACAAGGCTCGGCTTCACGACCGCGCTCGAAGGAGCCGACGTACGACCGAAGATCGGATTGGAGTACCGGGTCTGGAGGTAGACGTACCAGGGCAGAGCCACGAGCGCGCCGACGACGCCGACGACGACGAGCGCCCGCACCGCTGCGCGGCGCTCGGCCGGCCGGGCGATCGGCCGCCACGAGCAGGGCGATGCAGACGACGCCGAGCGTCCAGATGCCGACCGAGCGGACGAGCTGACCGGCCCCGACGACGAGCCCGAGCACGACCGCCGCCGACGAGGCCGTAACGGCGGGCAGACAGCATGCGCGCGGCAAGCACCAGCGACAGCGTGGCCAGGAAGGCGACGAGCGGCTGCGGATGGAACATTGCACCCGTCTTCAGAACGACGGGGACCGAGACGAAGAATCCGAGGGCGGCACACCGCAGCCAGGGCCGGCCGGGGAAGACGATCGAGCAGAGGATGGCCAGCAAGATCGCCGTCGCGACGGTGAGGATCCCGTTCAGCAGCTGGCCCATGCGAGCGGGCTCGTCGACGCCGAGCCATGTGCCGAGCCTCATCGCTTCGCCGGCGAGCAGGAAGAAGCCCGGCGGCGTGTAGTAGTTCTTCAGCTCGGTCGGGATGCGCCATTCGCCGACAAGCCTCTCGGCATACTGAATGCCCGGCTCTGCGTCGAATCCTGACACGGGCGGATACGTGAACGCGTTGTGGCAGACGACGACCGCCAGGACGAGGACGAATATGACCGACAGCGTGTTCGGCAGCCTGCCGCCAGGCTCAGCGAACTCAGCTCGAAGGCGAGCGACCCTAGGCGGCATCGTCGCCACGCCAACCGCCCGATGCGCCTCGATACGTCCCACCGAAGAGCGCGAGCGGGGTACGCAGCAAGATCTTCAGGTCGACGAGCGGTGAGCGGTGCTCCACGTACCAGACATCGAGCTCGATGCGATCGTCCCAGGGAAGCGTGGCGCGGCCGTGGATCTGCGCCCAGCCCGTCAGTCCGGGACGAACGTCGAGTCGCTTGCGCTGACGTGTGGTGTACTTCTCGACCTGGTAGCGGAGCGTCGGGCGTGGCCCTATCAGACTCATCTCGCCGCGGACGATGTTCCACAGCTGCGGCAGCTCGTCGACAGACGTCTTGCGCAGAATCCGCCCCACGCGGGTGATGCGACTGTCTCCCCTGTCGACCGCATAGCCGGCGCCCTTCGCCTCGGCGCCGACGACCATCGTGCGGAGCTTCAGCAGCTCGAAGTCCTCGCCGTCCCTGCCGACGCGCGTCTGACGGAACAGGACCGAGCCACCACCCTCTAGCTTGATCGCGATCGCAGATACTGCGAGCAACGGGCTTGCGATCGTGAGGCCAACTGAAGCCGCGACAACGTCGAGCGCGCGGTTCACGTCCCGAGCCGCCGCACCGGCTGCCCCGTTACGTCCGCGATCAGCTCGAAATGACGGTCGCAGTGCCAGAGCTCGGCGCCAACCGCCTCGGCTGCGGCCGCCGCAAGGAGATCCGTGACAGACGGTCCGCGGTGGTAGCCGCGTCGCGCCAGACCCGATTGCACCTCAACTGCTCGGGCCCCGATCTCGGCACTGAGCGGGATCCGATGAAGCGCCGAGTACTCCTCGCGAATCTGATCGTGATCCTGGCTGCCCCACGCCGACCGTAGGAGCTCGAGCTCGATCGGATCCACCATGGCCACCGCGTCGCTCTCGATCGCATCGCCAAGGGGGACACCAACGCTGGGCTGAAGACGCCGTTGCCAAACACTCGTATCGACCACAACCAGTGTCACGAGGCCGAACGACGTGACGAGAGCGCGCCCACGGGAACGACCGGTGCGCGCATTCTCTCGAGCTCCTCAATCGTGGGGACCGGCAGGGTGCCGTCCCGCACACGAGCGGCAAGGCGGCGACGTAACTCGGCGCGGCGAACCTCGGCGAGGGCCTTGTTGACGGTGTCCTTCAGCGTCTCGGTGCCGAGCATCTGGGCGACCTCATCCGCGAGTTGCCGATCGACATCGACGGTGGTCTTCATGGTCTCAGGATATCCCAAAGCGTTCTGGTTGGCTATCCGCACTTTGGGCCGTGTCGCTGGCGGACGCCTCCCGTTCCCGTCATCCGGAGCAAGATCGGAAATAGATAACCCTCTGAATGTCTCCGCTACCGCGTCCCCTCGGCGGCGTCCCACGTGGCGGGCACGCCGTTCCGCAAGTAGTTCGCGAGCGCCGCGACGGTGGCCCAGGTGACGAGTGCGTAATAGCGAGCGATCGGGACGCCCGCGGCAGCAGCAGCGATCAGCGCCACCTGCCCGGCGAGTACGAGCCCGTAGGCCCAGCCGTCAGCTGCGAGGGCGACAGACGATGCCAGGAGCGCGAGGTGCAGCAGTCCGCTGCCATAGCGCAGCAGCCGGTGTGAGACGACCTCAGCAAAGTAGAGCGGCGGCAAACCCCTGAACATCGAGCCTCGCAATGTGATCTCCCAGCAGTGCTCGAACATCCGCACCTTACGCCGATACTCTGTCTCGTTCGAGGGGGTCGGCCGCTCGAACGCATGCGCAGCGGGCTCGTAGACGGCTCGGCGGCCGTTCTGGACCATGCGATAGGGAAACGAGAGGTCGTGGCCCCAGCGCGGATCAACCTCCACGTAGTCCGCTCGGTTGAGAGCGTAAATGGAGCCGTTGCCACCGGTGATCGAGCCGAGCTGAGACTCGGCCTCGCGCAGCCGCATCTCGTAGCGCCAGTAGAGGCCCTCCTGGTTCGAGCCGTCGGCGGCCTCGAGCCGGAGCTGCCCGCAGACGTAGGCGACGTCGGGATCTGCAAGGTTCGCAACGAGCCTGCGCAAGGCGTCGGGCGCCCAGGTGGCGTTCGCATCAGAAAACGCGACGACGTCGCTCGACGTCTCGCGCACGGCGCGATCCTGGGCAGCAACCTTGCCGCCGCGCTCGCAGTCGATCAGGCGCACTCGCGGCTCACGGGATGCAACGTCGGCGACGATTTCGTTCGTCCGGTCAGTGGATGCGTCCGACGCTACGACGACCTCGAGCTTCGCGGTGGGTAGTCGAGCGCGAGCAGGTTCTCGAGTCGCCGCTCGATCACCGGCTCCTCGTCGTGGGCGGCCACGATGACGGTCACGACGGCTCGGCACCCGGATCCTCCGCCGACCGGGTCGGGACGCAGCGTGCAGCGATCCCGGCGGCTGCAGGGTAGAGGACATGCGTCCATGCGAGCGCCGCCAGCGAGCCCCAGAACAGTCCCTTTGCCAGCACGGCGCCGAGTTTAGCCGGGGTTCATGACGCGGAACTACCGGCATCCAGCACGAGTGACTCACCGAAGGCGCTTCAGATACCCGCCCGGGTTGAAGGTGAGATAGAACTTCTCGCAGCCGGAATCGCGAGCGAAGCGATCGTCCTCAGCGAGAAACGCGTCCACTGCCTCGCCCGGGCCGGGGCCGAACTCGGGACTGACCGGCCGGCCGTTCAGGTTCGAATCCTCGACGACGAGGTAGCCTCCCGGCTGGACGAAAGACCGGTACGCGCGAAGCTCAGAGAGGACGTGATCACGCGTGTGATCCGAGTCGAGGAACACCATCGCTGATCGATCGCCGACGATCTCGGCGACGCGAGCCACGGTCTCGTCGGCAACGGAGGAGCCTTTGAGATACTCGATACGGTCATGCGTCGGCCGGTCAAACTGGTCGTCGACGTCGATAGTGACCACCCGACCGGGCCCGCCGATAAGATCGAGCATGGAGGCGAAGAAGAGCGCACTGCCACCGGTAGCCGTTCCTGCCTCGACGATTACCTCGGGCCGGTGCGAGAAGAGCAATTCCTGGTAGATCCAGAGATCGAGCGGGCATTTGTCGGTCCGCACCCCCAGCCAGTACGTGTTCGCCCGCGTATCGCCGAACAGCGCTCCGTCGTAGTAGACGCGATGGAACTGCTCGACGATGTCACCCTGAATGCGCTTCTGGAACGCGAGCTTCATCGCCCGTCGAAGGAGCCACGCATCCGCCCGCGCCCGCTGCACCGCGCCGTTCGGATGGCGCGCAAAATCCTTTACCCCCGACATCGACCCTCCGATCGCAAGTGTGTTACGAGCAGCTCGCTCAGCGGCTCGGAGTCTAACCCGGATCCCGGGTCAGACCAGCACCCCTTGCAGGAAGAGCTTCTCCATTGCAACCGCCAGCGCCGCGGCGACGATGACGAGTGCGAACGCGAAAGGGCGAGGCAACCGACTCACGAGCAGCGCCAGCGGCAGCAGCGCTGCCTGGCTCCGCGAGATCGACACGTTGGACTGCGACAGCGGAAACGCCCAAGTCGCGACCGCCCACAGAACCAGCAGCACGTCCAGGCGCGTGACCGAGCTCCACCGCGCAATCATGAAGATGAGAACCGCGAAGAGCACGATCGTCACGACCGCCGTTTGCATCGCGGGGACCTTCGCGAGGTCGAGAGGGGAACCGTGCCAGAGCGGGCTCACTGCAGCACGGGTCGCGGTGATGGGACTCTGGAGGTGGTGGTCGTACTTGTCCTGGACCAGGAAGTAGGCGTTCCAGTGGCCCGTTTCGAGCCGTTGGTCGACGAGGAGGACGCCGAAACCTGCGAGCGTCAGGCCGCTGGTCCACGAGGTACGGCGGAGCCGCTCCCTGATGGGGGTGCCTCTGCTCGTAAGCAGCCACACCGCTGAAACGGGCGCGAGCAACACCCCAAGGGGATACGAGAGGGTGGCGACCGCGCCCGCGGCGCCGGCGGCGACCCAGCGTTCTCGGTGCATCAGCCAGAGGTGCGCGACCGTCCAGAACGCGAGCATCGACATGGGGAACAGCGCGTAGTCGTAGATCTGTCCAGGCGCGAACCCCGCGTAGAGGAGCACGATCAGGGCGGCAGCCGTGAGGCGGCGTCCGAGGAACGTGCTCCAGATGAGGACAAGCGTGCCAGCGGTAAAGAGCCACGAGAGAACGACGGCGCTCCCCCGAAGCGGCAGACCGAGCTCGTGGAGAGCGCGGAATAACCATGGGTAGGCTGGGAACCAGCCGGCGTCACCGCACCAACTCCCGGGTGAAAATCCGGCCGGGCACGGGAAGAGGTCGTAGCCGTCGTGGGCGATCTCCTGGTAGTGCACCGAGTCCCACCGAGACCAGGTGGCACTGTCATGTGGGTCGTAGCCGAATGCGAGAGCGGCGACCGCGATGACGGCTGCGGCGGCAACCCAGACGACAGCGGGAGGCCAGGCCGACGATGCGATGGCGCGCGCCGCGATAGGGCGATGTCTGTCTGGTTGCGCCATCGCGAAGCGCAAGCTTAGTCAGCGCGCCCGACACGCCCGACGCCCGTGTAACTGCTCTCGGGTGCCCCGACTCGGAGCGTCGGGCGGTCTTGATGCGTGGAGGCGCCGACAAGGTCACCCGAAAGAATCGCCTCTTCTCACGACAGTCGCTCGTTCTCTCGGTCGCCGGACCTGACGAAGAGACGAAGAGCCATCGCATCGAGGTGTCGGTTAGCGTGACGGACGTGCGGGCTTCGTTCGCAGCTGCGGTGACGGCTCTGCGCCATTCCCACGGCGCTCCGGTGTTGGCGGCTGTGTTCGTCTTTGCCGTGGTTTCGTCGGCGTCGTTCGGCTGGATCTATGGCTCTGGTCTCGCAGCGGACTCGCCTATTCGCTCCGACGCGATGGGCTACTACCTCTTCCTACCGGCGGTGCTCATCGATCGTGACGTCACGATGGAGCGCACCGCGCAGCGGTCGTTCGCGGGGCGAACGTCGTACATGTCGGGTGTTCGCCGCGTTGCGCCTCGGGGCCGATACCTCGACAAGTATCCCGTGGGCGAAGCGCTCATGCTGCTTCCGTTTTTCGCCACCGGTCATGCAGCGGCGATCCTCATCGGATCTGACAGAAACGGATTCTCGACCCCGTATCAAGTTGCGGCAGCGACCGCCGGCCTCGTCTACGCACTGCTAGGCGTCGCCGTGCTCGGCTTCTTCTTGTTGCGGTGGTTTTCGAAGGGAACGGTCTTCGTGACGTTGCTTGCAGTCGTGTTCGGCACCAATCTCTTCCACTACTCGACCTTCGATGCTGTCTTCAGTCACGCTTTCTCGTTCTTCCTCGTGGCGGTGATCCTGAACCTCGCCGTCTCGACCTACGAGCGACCTGAACTTCTACGTGCAGGCGCACTCGGCCTCGCGATGGGTCTCCTAACGGCTGTACGACCGACCAACGCCGTGATTCTCGTGTTCGTTGCTCTGGTCGGGATTGTGAACCTGACCGATTTCGGGACTCGGCTGCGCGGGCTGCGCCACCATCTGCCCGTCCTCGCCGCGGCCTCGGGCGCGTTTCTGTTGGCCCTTATCCCTCAATCCGCCTACTGGTACGCAATCACTGGAGATGTGTTCGTGTACGCGTACGGAGACGAGCACCTAACCCTTTTCCGCCCGCACCTCCCCCAGGTGCTGTTCAGCGTGCGCAAGGGCCTGTTCTTCTGGTCGCCCCTCCTACTGCTCGCCGTTGCAGGTCTCCCGCTGATCCGGCGCTTTGCGGCCGGGCTTCTCGTTCCATCGGTCGCCTATCTCGTCGTCAATGCGTGGGTAATCTCGAGCTGGCAGAGGTGGTCGTACGGGGGATCACTCGGACAGCGCGCGTTCGTCGAGGCGCTACCGGTCTTCTCCCTCGGCCTCGCCGCCTTGATCGAGACGGTGCGGGGGCGCACGTCACGCCGGATTCTCCTCGTTGCGATCGGCGGATCATCACTCATCGCGATGTACGCCACGGTCGCATACTGGTTGAAGGCCATCCCTTACGACGGCACCACGTTGCATATCTACCTTCGATCTTTCCACACCGTCATGCGTGACCTATTGAATAGCATCTGACCCTGGGCTTCACGGTCTGCCCGGAGTGCTCGCCGCGGAGTCCGACACAGTCACCTCACGGCTGTATCTGTCCTGCCGACGCGTGCACCAGAACAGCGTGCTCCTTCCCCGAGGACGTGGCCGTCCCGCTTGATCCTGAAGACTACGGTGCAACCGAAATCAGCGGCCCGTTTTCCGCGAAGGAAGACGTAGAGGCCGGTCGTGCTGCCGGGCGGTATCGGGCCGGCAGCAGCTCCCCACGGAATGCCGACCCCCTCAGTCGGCTCAACATGGACGGGGGTGAGCCCGAGCCGCTGCAGCCGCCGCACGCCCTCCCTCGCGCTCACACCCCAGTAGTCCAGCTCCCACGAGCGGCCGTCTGTGTTCCTGCCGGCGACCGGATTCACAAAGGCGTAGGCATACGGGGCCCAGCGGATGGAGGCGAAGAGGCTCGCAACAGCGACTACGACCGCGGCCACCGGAAGCCCCGCCCTCAGCCAAGAGGGCTTCCCAGGGCGCCGATCCAGAACCGCCAGTGCCGCGGCCGGGATCGCCATAAGCGCAGGGACCACAAAGAGGAGGTGGCGAATGCCGTCGTAGAGCACCGCACCGCTGCCGACTATCAGCACGGGCATGACGATCGCTTGCATGGCGATCGGCACGAGCGGCAGCATCGTCCGAAGCCGGTCGGCCGCAGTCTGCCGGAACAGCAGGACGATGAGCACCACAGGTCCTCCGACGACAGTAACCAGGGTCAGCAGCGGCAGCTGGGCTCCGATCCAGGCCGGTACGTACCACAACGGTAGGTCAGTGCTCCGGAGATCCTTGCCAGCAGTTCGAATCGTTGAGTCCCAGGGGAAGGAGTGCGCGACACGGCTAGCGTTCTCCAGCCACGTAAACATCCCGATGCGCGCGATCGGGTTCGTTGCCCAAGTGAAGGCAAGGGCGAAGGCGAGCGCGGAACCCGAGGCGACCGCGACGGGAAAGGCCTGGATGCTTCCCCGTCGGCCGACGACAAGCACTCCCGCCGCCGAGCCAACCACGAGTGTCGCCAGCAGCGGGAGCGCACCCGCGCGCGTCGCCAGCACTATTGCTCCCCCCGTTCCGGCAAGTACGCTCCCCGAGACGAACGACATCGGAGGCGAGATCGAGAAGCTGAGGATGAGGCCGGCGGTGACGAGCGTGAGGCCTGCGGCGACGGGCATGTCCTTGAAGTCGACGTGGGACATTCCGAGCCACAGCGGGGTCGCAAGCGTGACCGACCATGCGAATGCCGCAGCCAGCATCGAGCGGAGGGAGACCGCGAGGGCAACCGCGAGTGCGGTGACAGAGAGAAGCGAGAGGATCATGTTCGCCAAGCCCTGATAGACATAGGTCACTGGGTCGTCCGACCCGCGGGGCTCCATGGTTCCCCTGACGAGCAGGTGGAGCGCATCTGCAAACTGCTGGAGGAAGACCCCGTAGAACTCCGAGGTAGCCGGAACCCAGGCGTAGGCCCTGGCGAGCGTCCAGGAAGGGTCGACGGAGCGCGTTGCGTAGGCGGCCTGGGTGTCGAACCGTGAGTCCCAGCCGATACCGCCGTGAGCTAGCGACCATGCCGCGACGGCGACCGCTCCGATGCCCACGGAGAGGAGCAGTCCGATCGCCAGCCTGTGGAGGCGCCCAATCCGCCGAGACGCACTGGGCGGTCGGACGCCGCCCGTCACCCTCGCGCCACCACGTCCAGCCGCTCGGCCCGGTCAGCGGGGAGCCCGAGGGTCTCGACGACGGCGAAGAGTGGCCGGCGCTTGACCTCGGTGAGGATCTGCGCGACGTAGAGTCCGAGGAGCCCCGTTGATAGCGCCTGGAACCCGAGCAGGAAGGCGAAGAGCACGACAGTGGTCGCCTGCCCCGGAACCTCGAGGACAGAGGTCAGGCGGAGGATCACACCGAGCACCGCGCCAACGATCGAGAGTCCCAGCAGAAGGAAGCCGAGGACGCCGAGTGCCTGCAGTGGCCAGGTACTGAACGAAACGATGGCATTCGTCGTCAGACGCACGAGCTTGGACAGCGTCTGCCTCGATCCGTGTGGATCCGCCTCCCTCCCCGCCGGTCGGTCGTACTCCACGACGACCGTCTCGGGCGTGATTAGCGCGAAGAGCCCCTTGTTGTAGCGGCTGCGCTCGGGGAGGGCGAGGAACCTGTTTGACGTCTCGCGGGTCATCAGCCGAAAATCGCCCACGCCCCGGGGGATCGTGACACCGCCGTCGCCCCTTTCGAGCACCTGGTAGACGAGCGAGGCGGCAGTTCTACGGAACCATGAGTCGTCGCGCCGTCGCCGGCGGGCGAGCACGATCTGCGCGCCGCCCCGCCACTCGCCCAGAAGTGCCGCGAGTGCTTCGGGCGGATCCTGAAGGTCGACGTCCATGGGAACGTGGACGTCACCTCGCGCCGCCGCAAGTCCCGCCGCGAGCGCGTTCTCCTTCCCCACGTTGCGAAGCAGCCGAACGCCGACGACGTCTGTTCGCTCGGCTGCCAGTCGGGAGATCCGTTTCCAGGAGTCGTCCAGCGACCCGTCGTCAACGAAGACGTATTCGTTGCTGTCGACGTCCATTCGCCCGAGGGCTGTATCGATGGCAGCGACAAAAGGTCCGATGGCGGCTTCCTCGTTCAGGACGCACACGACGATCGAAATCTCGACGCCCTGAGCGTCCGAACGACTATCGCGGGAGGTCATCGTCGCTTCAGCCGGGGCATGCTTCCGGTTCGAGCAGCACGTACTCCCGACATGGACACACGAGCGCAGCATCGCCCCATCGACGACCTCCTGTCAAGAAACGGTGGCGCATCGCGTTCCAGCTTCGATGACACGAAACCGCTGCAACGCGCGGCGACATCGCTTTGGAGCCGGCGCTACGCTCGTCCTGTGAGGTGCCGCCTTGAACCGCTGTAGCGATGAGTTCCACGAGGACACTCGCTGACCCCGGCGTCAAAGATGACGAAGCCTGTGTCGCTGAGTCGGAAGCGAGATCGGCGCGCGACTCTCTCGGCGTTCGCCTGGTGGGCCGTAGTCGCTACGTTGGCAATCACTGCGGGCCGCGACCTGCGCGGCCAGGCGCGCGGGCTTCATAGCGATGTCGAGGTCGGAAGAGGGAGTACCAGGCTCTACCGCGAGCTACAACCAGCCCGGACTGTTGGGCTCACGGATCTGCGCGTCTTCCTGGCGGCTCAGCGAACCATCCCTCGCGATGCCAGGTTCTTCGTCGCCACAGGGCCGCGAGCGGCGATAAGAGACCCCCTCGTGCTCCGCTGGGTACGGCGGTTTGCGCGCTACTACCTCCTCCCTCGGCGGCTCGTCCGGCATGCGCGCGATGCGGAATGGATCGTCTCGTACGGCGGACACGCACCACGTGGCGTGCGAGTCGCACGAGTGATCACCGTCGGGCCTGGAATCGAGTTGATCAAGGTCGCGTCACCATAGGCGCCGTGCTTGGACCCGTCGTGCTGCTCGCCGGCTTCCTGATCGCCGGCGAGGCGCTCCTCTACTGCCTCGGGATCGTGGGGAGCGGGCGGCAAGGATTGGCAGCGGCGGGTATGGCGGTCTTCTCAGGGTGGGCTGTTACGGCGCTCTGCCTCTCGCTCGGCCTCCTTGCCGGCGTGGGGCCGACTCTTTCGAGCGCGGCCGTGGTGTGGTTTCTGTTGCTCGTCGCCGCAGTTCTCGTCGCACGGAGAGGACATCGTCGGGGCCGCTACCTGACCGCTGTGCGCGAGACGAGCCGAACGGGCAGGCTCTGCGCCGCCGTCGGTTTCGTGGCACTCGTCGGATATCTCCTGGCACTCTTCGTCCGATCGTGGGAGCCGACCGGCGTATTGCATCCCGACGTGTGGAACCAGTGGCTACCAAAGGCAAAGATCCTCTACTTCTTCGGAGGTCTCGACAGCGGCCCCGGGGGCTTCACAAGCCAGTACAACCCCGACTACCCGCCCCTCGACGCAGCTAGCGAGGCCCTCGGGTTCCACGCGCTGGGCGCCGCAAATGTCCTGGATCTCGCTCGCCTGCACTGGGCCTTGGTGGCCTCGTTCCTGTTCGGAGTGGCGGCGATCCTCACGCCGCGCGTCAGGCCGGCCATTCTCTGGCCGTCGCTCTGCTTGCTCGCTCTCTCGCCGGCGTTCGGGGTGCTCGTCGGATCGTCGCTCGCCGACGAACCGCTCGCGATGCTCGTCGCGATGGGCGGCCTGGCCGGAGCCGTCTGGCTCCTCGAGGAGAGCGCTGCTTACGTCGTGCTAGCGGGTCTCTTCCTCGCCGCGGCGACGGCGACGAAGAACGAAGGATTGATGCTTGCTCTGATCGTGGTCATCTCGCTCGCGGCAACGAGGACGGGCCGTCGTCATCCTCGAGTTCTTGTTGCGCTGGCCGGCGTGATCCTCGCGGTGCACGGCGCCTGGCGTCTGTGGCTCGCGCGCCACGCGGTGCCTCGGAACCCTTTCTACAATCTGTCGGACGCCCTGCACCCAAGCTTTCTCGCCTCGCGACTCGACCGGCTTCACTATGCGCTTGGCCAGCTCGTCGATCAGCTCGTCACCCCGTCGCGCTGGCTGCTGATCGTTCCCGCGTCGCTGATTCTGGCCCTGCTAATCGCGAGGCGATCACCGTCTCTCGCAATGTTCACAACTTCCGTGGTCGTCCTCGACACTCTCGGCTTCGCATCGATCTACTGGCTCAGTAGGGTCGATCTACACGTCTACGTCGACAACACAGTCGATCGCCTGCCTGCGTTCATAGCTGTTTTCTGCGGCGCCGTCCTGCCTCTTCTTCTCGGAACCGCGGCGCCGGGGCAATTCGATCCCGAACCACGGGACACTGGGGTTGAACCTGGAGTAACGACCGCTGGGTGAATGACGCCGGTGCGAGAGCCTCGCCCCCAAAGATCAGAACCCACAACCAGTCGGCGTGCACGAGCGGGATCCCGGTGCTTCAGTTCCGAAGTCACCCAGGGCGTCCAACGCAGTGTTAGGATTTCGCGCCGGTGGCCGTCCCGCTGACGATCCTCATGCCCGTCTTCAACGAGCGAGCGACGGTCGAGGCGGCGATCGCAGACGCCCTCGACACCGAGCTGCCGGTCGCGAGCCGGCAACTCGTCGTCGTCGATGACGGCTCGACGGACGGCACGCGGGAGTTGCTCGCCTCACGAGAGTGGGGCGAGGACGTTGAGATCGTCGCGCATCCCCGTAACCTCGGCAAGGGGGCTGCCGTCCGCACCGCGCTCCAGCACGCGAAGGGAACGTTCTCTGCCATCCTCGACGCCGACCTCGAGTACGCCGCCGCCGACTTGGGTTCACTTCTCGAGCCACTGCTGTCGGGCGAGGCCAATGTCGTGTTCGGATCGCGTGCGTTCACGTCGCAGTCGTCCTTCAGTTTCTGGTACGTGATGGGGAACAAGAGCGTCACTCTCGCGACGAACGTGATCTACAACTGCTGGATCTCCGATGTCATGACCTGCCACAAGGCGATGCGCACCGACCTGTTCCGGTCGCTTCGGCTGCGCGAGCGTGGGTTTGCGATCGAGCCGGAGATCGCGGCGCGAGTGCTGCGCTCGGGCGAGCGGATCTACGAGGTACCGGTCTCGTACCAGGCGCGCACACGCGCCGAAGGCAAGAAGCTCACGGCGGCCGACGGGCTGCGCGTGCTCAGAACACTCGTCCGCTGCAGGATCGACGGCGCGCAACACGCCAGTGAGCGCCGGAGCGCCGAGAGACTGCGAGACGTGACCGGCGTCCTTCTCCTCGGCCTCGCCCTCGTCACCTGTACCGCGTGCGTACTCACGGCCGTGGGGCGGCCCAAGCTCTGCGGTGTCGTTCGTGCTGGGCGCGTACCTCGTCGCGTGGGCAGAACTAGTCGCCGTCGTCTTCGGCCTTTCGCTGTTTGGCGCAATCGGCACGGCAGGACTTTTCGTCGCGTTCATTGGTGCACTCGGGCTTGCGCTCGTCCTGTGGCACGTCCGTGGAACTCCGAGGCCGCCGCCGTTTCGGCCCGGGGCTGCGTGCGGCGGCGACAGCACTGCGCGATCCGCCGCTCGCGATCCTCGGCGTGCTGGCGGCCGTGGTCGTTCTCTATGCGGCGGTGATTGGGACCCTGACAGCCCCAGAACGAGTGGGATGCCCTCACCTACCACCTCGCACGAGCCGCGCTCTGGGCGCAGCAAGGAAACGTGGGATACGTCCCGGACACGGTCGACGTGCGACTCAATGGCAATCCGCCGAACGCCGAGATCGGCCAACTCGCAGCACTCGTGCTCGGCGGGAACGAGCGCCTAGTGTGGCTTCCGCAGCTCACGGCAGCGCTCGCTACGTCGCTAGCCGTCTTCGGACATCGGCCGCCGCACGAACTGGACGGTTCGCGAGTCGCTCTTCGGCGCGCTCGTTTTCGCGACGTTGCCTCTGATCGTCCTGCAACTGTCCACGGCGCTCAACGATCTCGTCGTCGCGGCATTCTTCACCGTGGCCGTGTATTTCGCCCTCGGCGCAGGTCGTCGCACGGGTGCTGCTGCGGCACTCGCGCTGGCGCTCGGATTCGGGACGAAGATCTCGGCGCCGCTCTTGCTCGTGATCCTTCATGCCTCGTCGTCGTTGCGGCGCGCCGAAGACCGCTTCTCGAGAACGCCGCCATCATCGCGTCGGTGTCGCAGGAGGCAGCGTCTGGTACATCGTCAACGTCCTCAATACCGGCTCGCTCGACGGCCATCTCGCACAGGAGGCGAACCAGGTACCCGGACGGGGCCTTGTCGACGTCACGTGGCGGGCCTTCAGGTCGACGCTCGACGGCTTCGAGTTCCCAGGCGCCTCGGGGGCAAACGTCTATCTCTACGCCGCCTGCACGGCGGTATTCCTCGCTGCCGCTGGCATCGCCGCATACCGCCGCCGCGTGAGCGCAGCCCGAGACTCTTCGTCGCTGCCTCGCTGCTCGTCGTGGTCGCCCCCGTGCTCGTTCTGACGGCCGCCCTGCGCTAACCGCCGGTTGGCACAAAGGGTGGCGACTCGTCGGTCACGACGCCACCGCGAGCACGGTTCCAGCCTACGAGCAACCGACGCTCTCCGACAGCGCCGTAACGTGGTATCGGGCCTCTCGGCGTCTCGCTGGTTCTGCTTGGTGTCTTCTCTCGTCACGCGAACGAGGGCGCCCGACCGCGTCGTGCGTACAGCGCTCGCCGCGGCGCCGATCGTCTTCGTCGCCGTCGTCGCAGTCGGACTAACATACGACCCCTGGCGTGGCAGGTTCTTCGTCTTCCCAGTTGCGCTCGCGGCGGCAACGTGGGGCTCCGTCTACAGGGTCCGAGCCCTTGCCTGGGCCGTCTCGGGACTTGCGTTGACGACAGCCATTCTCGTCCTGACCCAGAGTCACAGTAAGCCTCCTGGCGTGCGGCTTCTCGACGGCCAGGCTCCGCGCTCGGTCTTCGGGCAGCCGCGGTGGAGCGTCGAGACGTGGCTGCGAAAGTCAGACGGCACGCGCGAGACGATCCGCTATGTCGAGGATCACGTCCCGTCCCGAGCGACAATCGGGCTGGCTCTTCGTGGCGACGACTACGTCTTCCCGTACTTTGGCAACTCCCTCGACCGGACCATTCGCCTGCTTCCTCCGGGGGCTCGATCCACTCGACGCCTCGAGTGGATCGTCGAGGCGCCGGGACGGAAGGTGGCGCGATGCGAGGCCTCGTGGCGAACGATGCTGACCGCTGGCGACGGCTTCACCGTGCTTCGGCGAATCAGCGCTGATCACTGCTAATCGCTGAGTCGTACGCCGCTCGTTGGGCGGCAGTGCTCGCGCGCCCAGCCGAGGTGGCGGGAGGCGAACGAGCGCGCGCTGCAGCACCCAAGGCGGATCCGACACGTCGCCTTCACGAAGCAGCCGCTCTAGCGCAGCGCGCAGCGCTGCCGGGTCACGCCGCGGCACGAGCAGCCCGGTGATTCCGTCGTCGATCGCGTCCGGCAGACCCCCGACATCTGTCGCCACGACCGACCGGCCGATACGCCATCGCCTCGCGTGCAGCAACGCCATACCCCTCGCGTCGCGACGGCACGACGACGATCGACGGCCCGCTCGTAGTACGCCCCTAACTCGTCGTGCGGAACGAACCCGACCGTCTGCGGGAGGAGATGGCGCAACGGCCCGTCGCCGACGACGACGAGCGGCAGACCGACAGTGGCCTCGGCGAGCTCTACAATGCCCTTCTCCTCGGAGAGCCGGCCCACGTACAGCACATGCGGTGGAACGTCGGGATCACCGACGGACTCCGGGATGTCGACGCCGCTCGGGATCACCCGGACGTCCGAAGCACCGAGGGCACGTGCGTCCGCCGCCAGTGCCTTCGACGCGCACACGACCACGCGGGCACGGCGAAGCACGGGCCGAAAGAGCCATGGCAGCCGCCTCGCGAACACGACGTCCGTCCCCCACAGCTGCACGACGAGTGGCTTGCCCGTGGCAAGCCCGGCGAGCCCCGACGGAAGCCAGTGGGCGTGAACGACATCGGCGCCACGCGCCGCTCGTCGTGCGGCCCGAGCAAACGACAGGAAGAATAGAGGGAGCAGCAACACCCGCCATTTCTCGGCCCGGAGATTGTTCGCAATCCCGTCCCCGTAAGCGATCCCGAAATGCCGGAACGACGCGGGCGAAACGACGACTACTTCGACGCCAGCGGCGCGCAAGTGCTCGACCGCATCCTCCACGAACAGGCCCGCGACGTCGCCCGGATACCGCGGATACGACGTCGTCAGGACACAGACCTTCACGCCGACGACAGCCGCCGCCCGAACACGGCAGGCGCCACGATGGCGAGCATTGCGAAGACGAAGAAGTAGTAGAAGCTCATCGTCAGATAGAAGAAGTTCGCGGCCATCGTGCCGACGAGCGCAGCCGTCAGCCCCCACTCGAGCGGACGCACGCGGGCCGCGACCGCGTCGCCGGCGGCCCCGAGCGCCCGGCCGAGCGAGCGCCCGACGGCGAGCCGATGGAAGAGATAGCCGAGAAACGCGAGGAAGAGCAGCGCGCCGACGATGCCCGTCTCGACGAACAGGGCGACGTAGAACGAGTGGGGCCCGAAGTTGTCACGCCCCGTGACGAACGCGTAGTAGACCGAGAAGTTGTTCAGCCCGAGGCCGAAGAGGGGATGCTGCGACAGCACCTGGGGGATGAACTCGTAGACGACGAAATGCGTCGACGTTCCCTTCCCGCTCGTGTCGACCCGAGACTTCAGAACCGTCCGGAAGAAGTCGGGGCGCTGGGCAACGAAGACGAGGATCGCGAGACCAACACCCGCGAGAGGGAGCAGGAGTTGCTTCGTGAAGAGGAGGTGCCTGTAGGGAACGACCAGCACGAGCATGCCGCAGATGAGCCCGAGCATGCCGCTGCGCGAGAGCGTCGCGAGCTCCATCAGGAAGAGAAACATCAGCGTCAGCATCAACGGCAACCTCAGGCGGTGACCCTTCTCGAGTCGCAGATAGATGGGGAGTAGGACGAGCAGCGGAATGACCAGCTCGATCCCCAGGTGATTCGGGTCGCCGGTGAGAGCGTTCGGGCGGTACACGTTCGCCCCTTCGATGGCTCCGTAGACGTTGATCTGACTCGCGCCGCCGGTCAGCGGCGACAGAAGGGAGGCATCGAGGTTGCCTCCTGTCGTCTGTGCGACTCCGAGTTGGAGCACGCCGTAGAGGGCGTTGAACGCCACGCCTCCGCAGAACGCCGTCAGTGCCCACCAGTAGAACCGCTCGCCGCGTCGGGCGACAAGCGCAACCGCGGCGAACAGGAACAGGAAGTGGAGCAGGAACTTGACCATCCCCTTTGCCCACTGCGCGAGAGACGTTGCCGTCTCGAGGTTGAAGAAGCCGAGCAAGTAGACGGCGAGAAATGCAAGGAAGAAAGCGAACGTCACGGCAGCGGAGCGCGCGAACCGACCGTCGAGCTGCTCGATCCGTCCCAGCGCGAAAGCAATGAGGAAGAGCACCGTGAGAACGTCGGACAACGACAGGTCACCCCCGACGCTCCAGTGGATCTTGGCGAACGTGACCGTGAACACGGTCGCGAAGAACAGCACGTCGACGATCGGCTGGCGACGGGTCATGTGAGCGACCTCAGAAGCGCGGCGGTCTCCTCCACTCTCGTCGAGCGGGCAAGCTTGTGGCGCCATTCCTCCGAGAGTGAGACGTCGGGAAGCCCTCCATCCCGGAACCGTCGGTCGAGCTCGAGCAACGCGTCGCGGATCGCGCCGACATCGTCTGGTGGAGCGACGATCCCCGCACCCGTTGCCTGGATCAGCTCAGCCGCAGCCCCGTCCGGGGGCACGGCAGCGAGAATCGGCCGGCCCGCAGCGATGTACTCGAACACCTTCCCGGAGAGTACGCCCTTGCCGCGGCCACCGGCCTCGGGAATCAGCAAGAGGAGCGCCTCGGAGTCGCGCTGCAGTGCGAGGGAGGTGGCCCGAGGGGCGTACGGGATCAGCTCGAGTCGGCCCTCGAGCCCGAGCGGCTCGGCCCACTCACGGTCAGCGCTACGAAAGTCACCGAGGAACCGCGCCGTCGCATCGACGCCCGAGTCGTGCAGAGCTTGGAGGAACGGCCGCGGATCCCGCTTGCCGAAGAAGCTTCCCGTGTGCGTGATTCGCAGGCGGTCGCCCGGTACGTAGTCGAGCCCCTCGAAGTCGTCGAAGTCGGAGCCGTTCGGGATCGTTGCGATGACGCCACGCGGCTCGAGCGCTCGGACTTCGTCGGCGATGAAGTCGGCGACGCACACGATCGCGTCGGCTGAACGCGCGACGAGTTTCGCGACGCCGACATCCACCTTCTCCTTCGCGCGCACGGCGGCGCTCTCGGACCGACGGTGAGCATGGGCAACGGGTGAGTCGCGCAGATCCGCCACCCACTTCGCTCCCGTCGCGCGTTTCACGGCGGCACCGATCAGATGGATCGAATTGGGCGGCGACGTCGTGACGACGACGTCGATCTGGTGCTTGCGGACGAGGCGGATCGCAGCAGGAATCGCGGTCAGGTTCCACGACACGTTCTCGTCTGGCACGAGAGCCCGGCGCCCGAAGAGGCGCATCTGCGTCGAGAGGCGGGCGAGGCCCTGCGTGCCGTACAGCTCCTCCGCAGGCTTGCGGCCGCTCGGCCCGAGATAGCGCGCCCGGTGCACCCAGGCCTTGGTCGACACGCGCAGATCCTCGTCCCGGTGGATCCATTGCGGATCGTCTGGCGCCAGGACATGCGTCTCGACCCCGAGAGTCGGCAGGTACTGAGCAAGCTTGAGGGGACGCTGCACTCCTCCCCCTCCCGAGGGGGGAAAGTAGAAGCTGACGAGCAGCACCTTCACGGTGGCGATGGTACTTGTGCCTCGTCTTGGAACGTTCCGGCGGTCTGCCCCACGGGCAGGTTGAGGATCCACTCGCCACCGGGACAGGCTGCGCCAGTCCCCTACTGGGTTCCGGTCGGAGTGTCCGGAGCTCGCACCCGCGACTCAACCTGCTCCCTCCGGCGTGTCGCGTCGCGGTGCACTTCGCGAATCGCGATTGCACCCCCCACGATCGTGGTAGGAATGAACCAGATCGCCTGCATCAGCAGCGAGAACGCGATCGCGACGTCACCGTCGACTCCGACAACGCTGAGCGCGGAGACGGCGAGCCATTGGTAGGTCCCGATGAAACCGGGTGAGCTCGGGATAACCACACCGAGGTTGATGACCGCAGTGACGAAGACGAGCTCAATCGGGGAAAGCGAGAAACCGAGCGATCGACAGACGAGACCGGCCGAGCACGCCCATACTCCCCAGGCGGCTGCACTCAGAGCCAGCGCCAGCAGAAGCCGGCGACGGCCAATCGGTGAAGCGACCTCGTCGATGGTGTCCCGCAACAGTTGCCGCGCGCGGCTTCGGCTCTGACGCCGCGCCCGCGGTCGCGTGCGCGAGTACGTAACCGCCCCAGCGATAGCGAGTATCAGCACGACGATCAGCACGATGCCGCCGAGAGCAATCTTGTCAACCCAGGCGGCTTTGCCGACGACCGGGAGCGAGATCGCGAGTGCGATAACGAGGGTAAGGACGTCGCATGCGCGATCACGGAACACCGACCCGAACGCACGCCCGGTCGGAATCTCGGCCGAGGTTGCGAGCCAGCGCGCCCGGAGAATGTCACCGATACGAAGAGGGAGGACATCGTTTGCACCAATTCCCCCCAGCACGAGTGCGTAGAAGCGCCGAACGGTGAGCTCGAGTGTGTCGGCGATCAGTCTCCAGCGCGCTCCCTGGGCGACGTACACCCCCTGGATGACAACCGCCGCGAGGAGAACGACGCCGAGCTCAGCGTCGCGAAGCGCGAGCCACACCGCGTCGAGGTCGGCGTCGCGGAAGACGAGCCAGAGGAAGAAGGCCGACGACGCAATCCCGAGCGCGAGAAACCAGCCGCCGCGTCCGCGCGAAGGCTTAACACCACGACTATCCGTCACCGGGGAATCCGATACAGCGTGAAGCGCCCGTCGCGATATGCAACCGGCAGCTTCGGCTCCGTGTCGAAGCGGGAGCGGTCGATCACGAGCCACGTCGCGCCACACCGCTTCGGGATGCCGAGATCACCGGTCTCGTTGAATCGTCGCCACTGTGCGCGACGGATGTACGGGTGGTTGCGCCTCGTGTCGGCGACGTGTCCCGGAGGGGCGTTGCACACGTACACCGGTGCAAAGGCGGCGATCCTGTAGCTCGATTCGAGGTCGGAGTAGACGACAGCACCGAGCGGCACCTTTGTCCTCAGGGCGTGAACGAGCCCCGGCGTCAACGGGCTGGGCTGTCGCTCGGCGGACGGCGACCACTGCGAAAGCCCGTGGGCGAACGTCGGCAGGAGCAGCAGCGCCGAGGCGACAGCCGCCGTGGTCTCGACGGAGCGGAGGCGCCGGAGGCCCAGCACGAATGCGACGACAGCGCCGACGACTGCAATCCACGTCGCCCATGCCGGGCCGCCATGGTCGACCGTGTACCCGAAGTCACCGGGATAGAGCCATTGCAAGACGACACCCGCGACGAGCGCCACCGGCGCCGCGAGCGGTCCGAGGAGGGATGCCAGCACGCCCATCCCCCCTGCGAATGCGAATCCGAACGGGAGGAAGCCGGCAAGGCGGCGGCCCTGCGAAAGCGACACCACATCCGAGAACGGCGTGAAGAGCCACGGGAGGAGCGTGATCGCAAAGACCGCAAGCGAGCCGCCGACGACGTACGCCGCCCAACGTCGGCGTGACGCGAGCGCCGACAGTGGAATCAGCAGCAATGCCGCGACCGCGATGGCGCCGGAGCGGCCGAAGATCTGAGGAGCGAGCGAAAAATGGTCGGCCGACCCTCGCAGCTGGCCGGCGTACTGATCGAACGCCCGGAGACGCTCTTGCGCATCCGGGCTCACCGAGGCGGTGCTGCGAACGACGGGAAGGAGCCAGACGAGGAAGAACGCTGCCGGGACGACGAGCGCGGCGAGTGCCAGGGCGCCCGTACGCATCTGTTCCTGCCGCCACGCCCAGCGCACCGCGAGGAAGCCGCCGAAGGGGATCCAGAGGAAGATCCCGTACGTGGGGTGAATGACTGTGAGCACGAGTGACGCGAGCCCCGCACTCGCAAGGAGTCCGAGTGACGGCTTCCTCATTACCGAGAGGGCGAGCGCGAGCGCGGCCGGAACGAGCAGCTGGCGCGCCGCAGTCGCGGGTAACGCCAAGGCGGTAAAGGCGCCGCCGTGTCCGGGTGCCATCGCCGCGATCGCGACCGCTGCTCCCGCCGCTGCGGCGGCAGGGGCCACACGACGGAACACGGCATACCCGGCTTCGTAGGCAACGAGCACAGCAAGAGGAGCGAGCACCGTCGGCTCGTGCAGCACCACCTCCGCTGGGTCAGCGAAGGCGACCTTCGCTACGAGCGCAAGAAACGCGTGCCAGAGCGGGAACGCGTACCCGGGATGAAGGCCGCCGTCGGCGAACTCGTTCACAGACGACAGCGAGAGGCCGCCGAATTCGACGAGCTTGCGAACGCGCGCCAGGTGGAAGAGGCCGTCACCTCCGATCTCGCCTGCGACGTGCCAGAGGAGAAGCCCGAGCACGGCACCTGCGGCCCACACTGCCGCTCGACCCGGGAGAGGCGGCACGACCGGCCGGCGGATCGCAAACGGCGCCGCGACGAGCGCAGCGATTACGAGCAGCACGAGCGCCAGTGTCAAAGAGGCGTGAACGAGAAACACGACCCCCACCGCTCCGAACACGATTCCGAGCCCCCACGCGAGCGTCGCCGACGTGCTCCTCACCCCGACCGCGCGCGCGGCAATCGCACCCGGCGCGAGGACGAGGCCCGTCGCCACAGCGAGCCGTGCGAGCAGGAACAGTGAGCTCATCGCACGATCAGCGAGCGAACATCGCCCGTCCCGAGCCAGCGTGCGGCGTCGAGATACATCGCCCCCTGCGGCCCGCGCACGATCCTGCCGCGGAGGGCCAGTGAGGTACGAAGCAGTGACCTCACACGCTCGGCCTCTTCGGCGCCGTGGTGCTTGAGAAAGAAGTGGAGCTGCCCTCGGACGTTCTCACGGAAGAGACGCCCGCCATGCGAAGCGCCCCCGACGTGCACGCACTCCGCTTCCGGTGTGAACAGGGTCTTCCAACCTGCCTGCGCGAACCGGTAGAGCCAATCGACCTCCTCGCTGAAGAGGAAGAAACTCGCATCCGGCGGGCCGATCTCGTCGATCGCGGCACGACGAACGAGCATGCAGGCTCCCATCACGCACTCCACCTCGCGCTCTGACGCGTGGTCGAACCCGGCCCCGTAGAAGGCATTCAACAGCTCCGTGTTCGGGCCGAGCTTGCGCAGATAGAGATACTCGGTTGCGAGTCTCCACCGCGTCGGAAAGCCGCGGACCGATCGTTGCAGCGTCCCGTCCGCGTTCAGCAGCTTCGGGCCGACGACGGCAACGTGAGGATGCGCATCGCCGATCGCGACCATCCTCTCGAGCGCGTTGCCGACGAGCCACGCATCGGCGTTGAGCATCAGAGCCCAGCGTCCCGCCGACGCTTCCTCGAGCCCTCTGGCCCAACCGGCGGCGAGGCCGAGATTCTCCTGTTCCACGACCTGCACGTCGGGGAAGTGCTCACGGACGAAGGCGACTGTGCCATCCGTCGAGTCGTTGTCGACGACGACCGTCTCGACGTCGTGCACGCTCTGGAGGCAGCGCTCGATCCACGGCATCGCGTTGTAGGTGGTGACGACGACGACGGCGTCAGCCATGGCCGACCTCGGCGCGGCGCCCACCTCGCACCGACTCCCACATCAGGATCAGACCGCCGGGCGTCGCCAGGGCGACGGTGACGAGAAAGAAGAGAAACCCGGCGGCGAACGCCGCGTCTGCACTGACCCCGACACTGCCCAGGAAGCTGACGAAGAACGCCTCCCGAACAGCGAACCCGTTCAGCGTGAAGGGCACGAGCAGGACGAGAAAGAAAAGTGGCCCCATCACGTAGTAGATCCGCGGGCCGAGCTCGATGCCGACCGCTCGGCAGGACGCCCAGATCGAGAGAATGCGCACCGCCTGGATCACCGTCGTGAACACGAACACCTTGAGCAGGAGGCCGGGGTGCCCCCGGTAGTGGTGCACGCCGTCGTAGAAGGCTCTCAGCGGCCGCTCGAGACGAAAGCGGGCGAGGAGGGGCCGCAGCCGAGCGAGCAGCGGCCGCGCTGATCGCGAGAAGAACATGACGACGAGCAGAATGGTGCCGAAGACGAACGCTCCCTCGAGCCAGATGTAGGCACTGACGTCGTACCGCCCGAGCGCGAGCACGAAACCGATTGCGCCGAGGAGGACCGTCGCAGCGCCGCCCAGACCTCGCTCGAGCAGGACGATTGCGGTCAAGTCGCCGGAGCGGCCGGGATGGCGCTTGGCGGTCTCGAAGATCCGCACCGCGTCGCCACCGATCGAGGTCGGGAGGATCTGCCCCGCGGTATACGAGACGAAATAGGCGCGGGTCAGCCACCAGAAGCGATCGATGATCCCCTGCGCAGCGAGCAACCACTGCCAGCGCAGGGCCATCGGCAGCGCCGTCACGATCATGATCGTGACGGCGAGCGCGAACCACCACAGGTTGGCCGATTTGAGCACGTCCAACGTCTTCTGGACGTCGATCTTGAGGAGGATGTAGGCGACAGCGAGGGTCGTCAGGACGAGGCCGATCACGATCCGCACTGGGCGCGTCACACGCGATAGATGGGGAACCTTCGGCGTCTTCATGCGGTGAACCGCTGGTGCACCCGCCGGACGGCGTCGACAGCGTCGAGGATGTCGTCGTCGGAGTGCGCGGGCGACAGCGGCAACGAGAGCACCTCAGCGCCGGCACGCTCGGCGACGGGGAGCGGCGTCTGCGACGGATAGCGCTCGCGGAACCACGTCAGCCGGTGGACGGGCAGGAAGTGGATGCTCGTAGCGATCAGCTCGTCCCGTCAGGGCTTGCTGGTAGGCGTCCCTGTCCGCACCGGCCCGCGCTGCGTCGATCCGCACCACGTACAGGTGCAGAGCGTGCGTATCGCGAGCGTCGCGTTCGAGCGGCGTGATCCCATCCAGATCGCTGAGGCCCTGGTCGTAGAGCGTGAACTGGCGCTCCCGGATCCGCGCGTGCTCCTCGACCCGATCGAGCTGCACGAGCGCGATCGCTGCAAGCACATCGGAGAGGTTCGCCTTGAAACCGGGGCTGACCTGATCGTAGTGCGACCCGTCACCCCGTCGCGTGAGCCGCATGTTGCGGATCGCTTCGGCGACGTCGTCGCGATTCGTCGCGACGAGCCCTCCTTCGCCGGCCGCGATGTTCTTGGTCGCGTAGAGGGAGAAGCAGGAGGCGTCCGAAATGCCCCCGATCTTCCGACCGCGATATCGGCTTTCGGCCGCGTGGGCTGCGTCTTCGACGACGGGCAGCCCGAGTGCGAGGATCGGGTCGAGATCCGCCGGTTGCCCCGCCAGGTGGACGGGGAGGATCGCCTTCGTCCGGTCGGTCACAAGAGCTGAGAGGAGCTCGGCGTCGATGTTCAGATCACCGTCGCGGACATCGCAGAAGACGGGAACGGCACCACAGTGCTCGATCACGTTCGCCGTCGCGGGCCAGGTGATCGGACTCGTGATCACCTCGTCGCCAGGCCCGACGCCCACTGCGAGCAGAGCCAGGTGGAGCGCAGCGGTACCCGAGGTGACGGCCAGCACGTGCTCGGCTTCGAGATAGGAACCCATGCGCTCCTCGAGCAGCGCGGCGCGCGGTCCGCTCGTCAGCCAACCCGACCGCAGAGTCTCGACGACCGCAGCGATCTCCTCCTCCCCGATCGCGGGAGGCTGAAAGCCGAGCATGGTCTTACGAGGGGTTCGCATCGACCAGGAAGCGTACGGCCTGCGCCGCACGGCGAGCCCGGCTGAGCGCGTCTTCACGATCGGCACCCGTCACGAGAATCGCGCCGGCACGGTCGGCTCCGCGACGGAGCGGTCCGAAGTGCCACCCGGGTCGGCGATACGTTCGAACCCAGGCGACGCCCTCGACGGCTTCGGCCTCCTCGACGCCCTCCGTCGCGAGCAGACCGCCCTGCGGCGCAACGAGAAAGAGAACGCACGCGCCGCCTGGGTGCGCACCATCATCCGCCCGGGCCATGGTGCTGCCGGGATCCTGGCCGAGGGCGAACGACACCGCGAGATCGTTGAGATCGACGCCGACGGCGGCGCGACAGAGCTCTGCGTCATGGCCGCCGCCGAGCCGGGCCGCGACCTCGACGACGTACGGATACCCGTCAGGCCCGAGCCGGATCTGGGTGTAGCTCGGCCCGTTCGCGATCCCGAGCGCGGCAACGGCGGCTCGCGCTGCCTCGATCACCGCGTCGATGGGATGAACGCTCGGCCAGACGTGCGCGAGCGCGACCCCGAAAGCCGGCGCCTCGGCGAGGATCCTGTCGGTCACGGCGAGAGGAAAGAACGCTCCATCCCGGGAGACGGCGTTGACCGTCAACTCGGGCCCCTCGATCAGCTCCTCGACGAGGACACCGCCGCCACGCGACTCGGCCACAGCGGCCTCGACCGCAGCGGCGAGCCCCGCCGGCTCTTCGACAAGCGTCAGGCCACGCTGGCCCTGGCGGTCGGGAGCCTTGACGACACACGGAAACGGGATGGCCGGGTCGCCTGCCGAGAATGTCCGCGGCTGCAGCACCCCGGTTGCTGCGAACCGCTCGCGCTGTCGCGTTTTCGTGGTCGCAAGAACGGCAGTTGCACCATCGATCGGATGCGGCAGGCCGAGCCGTTCGGCTACCCGGGCTGCAATTCCGACCGGCCAATCGGCCCCGGGCGAGATGACACCGGAAACGTCACGCGCTCTGGCGAGACGCTCGATTCCCTGCTCGTCCTCGGACGAGATCACTGCACGCTCGTCCGCAAGAGCGAAGCCGACCGCGAGAGGGTCACGGTCCGCGGCAATCACGGTCACGCCCCGACTGGCAGCCGCCTCGAGGAGGCCGAGCTGAGCCGCTCCTGCGCCTAGGACGAGGAGACGTGCTGGCTGTGACCGGCGATGCTCCGCCACCAGGCCTCGTTCTCGCGATACCAGGCGACGGTCTTCTCGAGACCGTCGGCGAACGTCGTACGGGCCCGCCAGCCGGTCAACCCTGCCATCTTGTCGGTCGAGCCGATATGGCGGTCGACCTGGCCGAGCCGCTCGGGGATGTGCACCTTTGTCGACCCGGTGTCGCCGACGCAGTCGAGCACGAGATCGGCGATCTCCGCCACGGAGATGTCGACTCCGGTCGCGACGTTGACGACCTCGCCGGCCAGCGAGTCGATGGGCGTCTCGATCAGCACCTCGATCGCCTCGGCGTGATCGTCGACATAGAGCCAGTCGCGACTTGCGTGGCCGTCGCCGTGGATCGTTAGCGGGGCTCCGGCGAGTGCCTGCGTGATGAAGCGAGGCACGACCTTCTCCGGATGTTGGCGCGGCCCGTAGTTGTTGAACGGCCTCACGATCAGGATTGGCAGGTCGTACGTGACGAAATAGCTGTATGCAAGACGGTCACCGCCGGCTTTGGTCGCGGCGTACGGGCTGCGCGGCTCGAGCGGGTGACGTTCGTCCATCGGGTCCGTCTCGGCGGTGCCGTACACCTCGCTCGAGGAGATCAGGATGAACCGCTCCACGGGCGTGGCGCGGATCGCGTCGAGCAGGATCTGGGTGCCTTCGACATTCGTCGTCACGAATTCGGACGCACCTTCCTCGATCGACTTCTCGACGTGCGACTCCGCAGCGGCATTGACGATCACGTCGACGCCCCCGACGAGCTCGGCTACGAGCTCGGCATCGCGAATGTCGCCGTGGACGAACGAGAGCCGCTCGTGGCTCAGCACGTCGGCGAGATTCTCGAGATTGCCTGCGTAGGTGAGCGAGTCGAGCGAGATCACCTCGTGTTTCGTGTGCGCCAGGAGGTGGCGGATCACATTGGAGGAGATGAAACCGGCGCCGCCGGTGACGAGAACGCGCTTCACGGTGGGACGATGCTACCGGTGGGGGAGGTCTCGGTGGAAACGCATACCGACCCCCTCCGCCGACCTGGCAGCGTTCGACGAGGTCGAGGCTTCGCCTCACCCCTACGAGATGAGGCGCGTCAACGCAATGGCTTTCGTAGGGGCGACGCGCAGCGTCGCCCGGGTTGGTCTACAACTCGCGCTCGATCGCGTACAGCGGCCGTCCCTCGACCTCTCGCTGGATCCGCCCGAGGTACTCGCCGACGAGTGCGAGCACGAACCCCTGCACGCCGAGGACGAAGATCACTGCCGCACCGAGGAAGAGTGGCCCGGGGAAATTCGACTCGCCGATCCAGTACGCGACTGCGTAGATGCCGAGGGCGGTCGCCGCGAGGGTGCAGACGAAGCCCAGGACGACACCGGCCCACTGGATCGGCTGCGGCCAGAAGCCCGCCAGCACGTGCAATGCGAGCCGCGTCAGCCGTAGGGGTGAATAGCGCGATGAACCCTGACGAGCGGCGTGACCGACGTCGACCTCGATCACCGATGCCCCGCCGGAGAGAATGAGCGCCTTCGTGAACTTCTGCCTCCCGATCGACCCGAGCATCGGGGTGACGACGCTGCGCCGGTAGGCGTTGAACGCACAGCCGAAGTCGGAGATATCGACCTTTGTGAAGCGACGGAGCATCCCGTTGATCAGTCGCGAGGGGAGCGTTCGCCCCCAGGAGTCGTTGCGCGCGGCGCGGCGCCCACTCGCCACGTCGTAGCCCTCGTCGATCGCGGCGACGAGCTTCGGGATGTCCTCGGGGAGATTCTGGAGGTCGCCGTCCATCGTGATGACGATCTCGCCACGCGCTCTCGTGAGGCCGGCATGCATCGCTGGATGCTGGCCGAAGTTCCGCTTGAAGCGGGTCGCCTTCACGTGATCGTCTGCTGCGTGGAGTCGCTCCAGCTCGGCGAACGTCCCGTCGGTCGAGCCATCGTCGACGTACACGATCTCGTAGGGACGGCCGAGGCCCTCGAGCGTTGCGACGGTGCGCCGGTGCAGCTCGTCGAGTGACTCCCGCTCGTTGTACAGCGTTGCCACAACGGAAAGCTCGGGTGGCGAATCGTCGTCGGCCACCCGCGTTGGCCCTGGAAGCGCCTCGGTCTCTGACATTGGAGGATGAGCGTAACCGTCTTGACGGGACACGGCCATCAAAGGGCAGGAGCGTTCGGCTACTCCTCCAGGCCGAGCCGCGCGTGCACGCGACGCAACGGTGCCGGCGCCCACCAGTTCCAGTCACCGAGCAACGCCATCAGGCTCGGCACGAGCAGAGCGCGGATGATCGTCGCGTCGAGAGCAACCGCAACGGCAGTGCCGACCCCGAGCTCCTGGATGAACGAGATTCCGGAGGTCGCGAACGTTCCGATCGCAACGCAGAAGAGCAGCGCAGCCGCAGTGACAACCCGTCCCGTGCGCTCGAGGCCGTCGGCCACTGCGTCTCGGTTGGCAAGCCCTCTGTCGCGCGCCTCCTTGATCCGAGAGAAGAGGAAGATGGCGTAGTCGGTCGAGAGGCCGAATGCCGTCGCGCAGAGAAGGATCGGCTGTGTCGATTCGAGTCCTCGAAGGCCCTGCCCCCACTCGAACACGAGGACGAGGATCCCGAACGACGCGCCGAGCGTGAGGACGTTCATCACGAGCGACTTGATCGGCAGGACGACGGATCCCGTGAAGAGGAAGATCAGCGTGCAGGTCGTGAGAGCGAGGATCGACAAGGCCCATGGCAGATGGGCCTGGAGGGAGGCCTGCTGGTCGACGAATCCGGCCGTCTGGCCGGTGACGCGCGCTGCTGGAAGCTCGGCCCGGACGGTGCGAACGAGGTCCTGCGATCGATCCGAAAGCCCCGTCTCGCGCGGCAGGAGGTCGAGCCGCCACAGTCCGGGTGCCACCTGCCGTGCAGGAAGCACGGAAGCGACGCCGTCTGCGGTGACGAGGCGCGCCGTGGCGCCTCTCGATGGAGGGCTGTCCATGATCGCGGTGATCGGTGCGTACCGCCCGCGCACGTTGTCGCGATCGAGCGCTTCGGCGACCTGTCGGGCGCTCGCCGAGGCGGGCAGCGTCGTCGCGTCGACCCCGACGAAATGGACGCCGATCGCTGGGAGCGCGAGCACGACGAGAACGGTGGCAGAAGCGGCTGCAACCCGACCCGGCCGTCGCATCACCCAGGCTGCGAGTCGACCCCATCGGCCGCCCGACGGCACCTGCTGGAGCCGACGGGGTGCGAGCGCGTCGATTCTCGGGCCGAGCCAGTAGAGGAATGCGGGCAGCGGAACGAGCGCGACCAGCCCCGCCGAGAGTGCAACGAGGACTCCGCCGAGCCCCATCGAGTAGAGAAACTGTTGCGGGAAGACGAGCAGGCAGGCCATCGATGCAGCGACAGTGAGTGCGCTGAACACCACCGTGCGACCTGCCGTGCGCATCGTCTCGGCCAGTGCCTCCCGCCCGTGGCCGTGTCGCGCGGCCTCTTCGCGCCAGCGGGAGACGATGAAGAGCGAGTAGTCGATTGCGAGCCCGAGGCCGAGGCCCGTGACGAGGTTGAGAGCGAACACCGAGAGGGAGTGCGCCTCGACGGCGACACGGAGCCCCAGGAACGTCAGCGCAATCGCCCCGGCGCCGACGAGAGGCGGTAGAAACGCTGCCACGAGCCCACGGAACACCCAGAACGAGAGCAGCAACACCAGCGGGAAGGCGATCAGCTCGGCGCGGCGGAGATCGCTCTGGATTGCCTCGGTCACCTGCCGTGAAGCGATCGCACCGCCTCCGAGGAGCACCTGCGGTTTGCCTGCAAACGCGACCGTCAACCGATCCGCAGCGTCCTTGCTCGCATCACCTCCACGGGCACGGAGGAATGCGACGACGACGCCGTTGTCGTCGACGATCGTTCGTGCGACTGCTGGATCGCGATCGATCCGTGCCCGCACACGCGCGATCGCCGCCGGCCCGCCGGTGACGAGCGCGAGCACGCCGGGATCGGCCTCGACGCCCGTCCGCTGCTCGACCTCGCGGCTCGCGAGGCGGCTCTCGGAGGAGAGATCCGCGAATTGTGCCGACCCCGCGTCCATCCGTGGAATGACAGTGCTCCCGATCGCAAACGCCACCACGATGAGGCCGGCAGAGAGGAGCGTGACCGCACGAGCACGGGTCGCAATGAGGTGAACCACATCGTTAGAGAAGCAGCAGCGGCCGGAGTCGCGACGCACCCACGTCGGGACTCCGGCCACGATGAGGCAGCTCAGGCGGTCTCGACGACCTGTACGAGAGGCTCTTGTTCCGGCGTGCTCTCGCGGCGAAGGTTCGGGATTGCGAACGCGGCGACTGCTCCGAGGCCGACGACGACTGCGCCGATCCACAAGGCCGGGGTCATTCCGTCGACGAACGTCTGGCCGGTTGCATACCCGCCGTACCGCGAGAAGACCGACGCGAGCACGGCAACGCCGAAGACCCCGCCGAGCTCGCGGATTGCGTTGTTGGCTCCGGACGCCTGGCCTTCCTGTTCACGCCGCACCGACGAGAGTACGAGGTTGGCCATCGGCGTGAAGAACAACGCCATCCCGACTCCGGCGAGGATGAACGGTACGACGAGCGCGCCGTAGGGGGTCGTCGGCGTCGAGACGAATGCGATCCAGCCGAGTGCGATCGCTTGCAGGGTCAGCCCGATGCTGAGGATCCGCTTCGGGCTGACCCTGTCGGACATGGCACCGGCGAACGGAGCGATGAACATCGGCGCGAGCGTCCACGGCAGAATCCGCAGGCCCGAGCTGAGCGGAGAGTAGCCCTGCACGGTCTGGAAGAACTGCGTCAAGAGGAAGATCGAACCGAACATCCCGAAGAACATGAATAGCGATGCCAGGTTCGCGAGCGAGAACGCGGCGTTGCGAAAGAAGGTCATCGGGAGCATCGGATGCGGGGCGCGCAGCTCCCAGGCGACGAAGGCGGCCACGAGGGCGAGGCCGAGACCGAGCGCGGTCAGGATCTCCGGGCTCGTCCAGCCCTGCGCGTTGCCGCGGATCAGGCCCCAGACGATGCCAAACATCCCAGCGCTGACGAGACCCACACCCGGAAGGTCGAGCTTGCCCGCAGGCCCGTGCGACTCGGTCAGCCTCGTCAATGCGAGCGGGACGAGGATGATGCCGATCGGCACGTTGAGCCAGAAGATGTACTGCCATGAGAAGCCCTCGACAACAGCCCCTCCGACGACAGGTCCGAATGCGATCGCAAGACCTCCGATCGCTCCCCAAGCACCGAGCGCGAGCCCCCGACGCGCGGGTGGGACGGAAGCGGACAGGATCGTCAGGGTCAGCGGCATCACGATCGCGCCGCCGAGCCCCTGGACGGCGCGTGCGACGTTCAGCACCTCCACGTTCGGTGCGAGCGCCGCGGCGACCGAGGCGAGGGTGAACACGGCCACGCCGATCGCGAACATGCGACGGCGACCGAAGCGATCTCCGAGTGCAGCCCCGGTGAGCAAGAGGACGGCGAAGGTGAGGGTGTAGGCGTTCACGGTCCACGAGAGGCTCTCGAGGGACGCGTGGAGGTCGACGCGGATCACGGGGATCGCGGTCGAGACGACGAGGTTGTCGAGGGAGACCATGAACAGCGCGATCGAGGTGATCGCGAACGTCCAGAGGGTCTTCGATCGGTCGGTCATGGTCGCTTCAGCCTTTCTCTGTTTGATTGTGATCAGTCACTCACTATCTGGTGAAAAAAAGAGCGGTCGCTACCCGGCCATTCCTGCCTGGCAGCCCTCGATCAGGCGATTCGACCACGGTTCTGGCCGCGTGAATGCCTCCATGCCCATCAGCACCGTCAGCAGCGCCCCCTTGGAGAAGAACATGCTGACCTCCTCCGGCGACGCGCCCGAGGTTCGCTCGGCGAGGTCGACGAGGTTCCGCCACGAGCTCCGCACGGCCTCGCAGATCTCGGGGTCGTCGCAGGAGGCCCAGCATTTCAACATCAGCATCAGCCTGTCACGATCGGCCATGACGGTGTCGTAGACCTCCCCCATGGCCCGCAGGGCATCCATGCCACTCTTGTCGCGAGATGCCTCGGCGAAGACCGCGTAGAGATGGTCGACGGCACGCTTGGCCGTCGCGAGGTAGAGCTCCTTCTTTGTCCCGAAGAGACGAAACAGGTAGGGCTGCGAGATGCCGGCGGCCCGGGCGATGTCGTCCGTCGACGCGCCGTGCAGCCCCTTGACCGCGAATTCGTGCGTGGCGGCGGCGAGAACGGCCTCGCGGCGCTCCTCGGCGGTGTGGCGGTGAGTGGTGGTCGACATATTGATAGTGAGTATTCACTCACATAACGGATTTGTCAAGCCCTGTCTCTTCGGCGCTACACGAAGCGCGCAAGCGCGGAGGCGACGCGGTCGCACTCGGCCTCGCTCATCGTCGTCGCGAGCGGCAGCGCGAGCGCCCGTGCGAACGCGCGATCGGCGCCGGGAAACGAGCCTCGGTCGCGGTATGCGCCGAGATGGTGCAGCGCGTAGGTGCCGATCTGCACCTCGATCCCCTCGGCTCGAAGAGCCTGTAACGCCTCGTCACGCCGATCGAGCTGCACGACGTATGCCTGCCACCCGTGCCGGTCTCCATCGGCCGCAGTCGGGGTCAGCACGAGGTGCTCGAGCCGCTCGGTGTACCAGCCCGCGACGCGCTCTCGAGCAGCGAGCAGCTGCTCGAGACGGGCGACCTGAGGGATCCCGATCGCACAGAGAAGATCGGGCATCCGGTAGTTGAGCCCCGGGACGGGGATGTCGAAATCGCCGCGCGAGACGATCCCGTGATGGCGGAACTGCCTGATCGCCTCGGCGAGCTCGGCATCGTCGGTCGTGACGGCCCCACCCTCACCCGTCGTCACGATCTTGCGTGGATGGAACGAGAGGCAGCCCATCACGCCGAGCGAGCCGCAGGGCAAGCCGCGATACCGCGCCCCGAGTGCCCCGGCCGCATCCTCCACGAGTACCACCTCCTGCGGCACGGCCGTCTGCAACTCCTCCCATTCGACCGGGCGGCCGAAGAGGTGCACAGCGAGCACAGCCTTCGTCCTATCCGTTACCGCAGCGGCAACGAGAGCAGGATCGAGGTTGAAGGTGTCGGGGTCTATATCGACGATCACGGCCCGCGCACCACACAACTCGACGACGTTCGCCGTCGCGGGGAACGTGTAGGCGGGCACGATCACTTCGTCGCCCGGCCCGACCTCGAGCGCCATCATCGCGAGGTGGAGTGCCGCGGTTCCCGACGACACGACCACTGCCTCGGCGGTACCGCAGGCGTCGGCAAGAGCACGCTCGAGCTCACCCACCTTCGGGCCCATCGTCAACATCCCCGTCGCCACGACGTCCGCCACGGCAGCGAGCTCGACCTCACCGACGTCGGGGCGCGCGAGGCGAATCGGGCTCGAGCTCGGCGTCACGGTCACGACCCGGTCGGACGGTTCTCGCGGTACCAGTCGATCGTGCGCTCGAGCCCTTCGTCGAGCTCGACCGCCGCCTCGAAGCCGAGCAGCTCGCGGGCCTTTCCCATATTCGGGATCCGTAGCTCGACGTCGACGTAGTCGAGGGGAGTGAAAACGATCTTGCCCGGCGCGCTCGTGATCCGCTTGATCCGTTGGGCGAGGTCGTAGATCGTCACAGCCGAGCGGGCGTTGCCGATGTTGAAGCTCTCGCCGACCGCGTTCGGGTGCTCGAGACCGAGAAGCGTGCCGTGCACCATGTCGTCGACGTAGCACCACGCACGAATCTGCGAGCCGTCTCCGTGAATCGTCAGGTCGCGCCCATCGAGCGCCGCCTCGATGAAGGCGCGAATTGCTCCGCCGCCGATCTGACCGGGCCCGAAGATGTTGAAGGGGCGTACCGACACGGTTGGGAGCCCGAACTCCGCATGGTAGGCATGCGACATGTGCTCACCGGCGAGCTTCGAAACAGCATAGGTCCAACGTGCCTCGCCGACCGAGCCGATCGTCGTCACCTGCCCCTCGCCGACGTTGAACGCGTGCTGGCCGAACACCTCGCTCGTCGAGAACTCGACCATGCGTTCGACGGTGTCCTGCGTCGCCAGCGCAGCCTCGAGCGCGTTATAGGTGCCGATCATGTTGACCCGCATCGTGCGCACGGGGCTCGCGAGCACGGTATCGACGCCCGCGATGCCCGCAGCGTGGACGATGTGCGTCATTCCCTTCGTCGCCGCCGTCAACCCTGGAAGGTCGAGGACGTCGCCTTGCAACAGCGTGAAGTTCGGGTGCTCGCCCAGGTCGGTGCCCGAGAGGGCGTCCCGGTGAAGATTGTCGAATGCGAGGACCTCGTTGTCGCCAACGAGTCGTCGAGCGAGCGTCGTCCCGATGAAGCCTGCACCACCGGTGATGAGGATCTTCTTGCCGCTCAGAGCCACGCGGCGAGTCTAGCCGGATCGTTCATCGGTCACGGTACGCCCCGATCACGGTAGGCGACGTATCCTCCAGAGGATGCGCGGCCGGCTGCTCCTCTTCATCATCGCGTTCTCGTGCGCGGTGCTCCCCGCCACCGCCTCTGCGGGCCGGATCGCCTTGCGCATTCAGTTTCGGGCCGAGCCCGGCGCGGTGCCCCGGATCCTCACGCTGCGCTGCGGTGAGCGTCCGGCAGGGACGGTGCCCCGTCCGGCCTCGGCCTGCGCTCGACTCCAGCGGTTGGGCGAGGGCGCGTTCACCCCCACGCCCGCCGGAACGGCGTGCACCGAGATCTCAGGCGGCCCATCGGAGGCACGCGTCACCGGCACCTACGTCGGTCGTCCTCTGTGGGTGAAGCTGACCCTGGCGAACGGTTGCGAGATCGCGCGCTGGCAGCGCGTTGCGTTCCTCCTGCCGCCGCCGTCTGCTCCGTGACCTCGTCTAGCATCGGCGCGCAATGAAGTCAGTCCTCTTCGTCGGCGCCGGGCGCCATCAGCGTCGCGCGATCCTGCAGGCGCGCGAGCAGGGCATCCGTGTCGTCGCCGTCGACCGAAACGCCGACGCACCGGGACTGCAGGCGGCCGACATCGCCGAAGCCGTCGATTTCACCGACATCGACGCCGTCACCGACGTCGCACGTCGCCACGCGGTCGACGGGGCGCTGACGGTTTCGGCCGACCGAGCGGTTCCGGTCGTCGCGGCAGTGACGGAGCGACTCGGCCTGCCGACAATCGGCACCGAGGTTGCACAGCGGATGCGGAACAAGATCGTGATGCGACGCGCCTTCGCAGAGGAGGGCGTCCCGCAACCACCGTTTGCAGCTGTGCGCTCCCTCGTCGAGGGCCGCCGGGCACTCGCCACCGTTGGCCTACCCGCCGTCTTGAAGCCCGCCGACTCAGGCGGTCAGCGGGGCGTGTTCAGGATCGAGAGTGCTGATGACCTCGATCGTCACCTCCATGCCGCCCTGGCGGAATCGGCCGAGCAGGAGTGCATCCTCGAGGGATTCGTCGAAGGCACCGAGATGAACGGCATCGTTATCGCCCGCGACGGCAACGCCGAGGTCGTAACGCTCTCCGACCGCCTCCGCCCACCGGGCATCGGCTTCGGGGTTGGTTGGATCCACGTCTACCCAGCGTCGGCCTACGGCGATCAGCTCGAGCTGTCAGAGCGGGTTGCCACACGCGCCGTCGAGGTGCTCGGCCTTCGAGACGGTATCGCCTTTCCGCAACTGATCGCACATCCCGATGGATCCGTCGCCGTTGTCGAGGTAGCTGCACGCATCCCCGGAGGCCAGATGGCCGACCTCGTGCGTCACGCGACCGGCGTTGACCTCGTCGACGTCGCCCTCAGGTTCGCTTTGGGGGAGCCCGTTCCAGATGACGTCGCCCGTCCACGATTCAGGCAGCCTCTCGCGATCCGTTTCCTCACCGCGGAGCCCGGCCCGCTACCGACCGGCAGGGTGACCCGGATCGGCAGCCTCGAGCCCGTACTCACAGCGGAAGGCGTTGTCCAGGCAGACACATACCTGCAGGTCGGTGAGACGATCCGGCCCGTCCGCCTCGACGGCGACCGCCGCGGCTACGTGATCGCGACCGCTGACACCAGTGTCGCCGCCCTCGATCGGGCCGAAGCGGCGGCGCGACTGCTCGTCGTCGAGGTCGCCTCGTGAGCTGCGGTTTCGATCTCGGGCACTACGGGGAGATCATCGCGGCCGCCCAGACGGGCGGATACCGGTTCGCGCATTTCGAGGGCACCCCTTCGGAGGGGTCGTTGATCTTGCGCCATGACGTCGATCTCTCGCTCGACGCTGCCGTGCGCATGGCACAGCTGGAGCACGATGCCGGAGCAACAGCGACGTACTTCCTGATGCCGCAGTCGGTGTTCTACAACCTCGATTCGACCGAAGGCGTTGCAGCAATTGCCCGTCTGCGTGCGCTCGGGCACCGGGTGGCGTTGCATGCGGTGTATCCGGACGCCCCTCGGGACGAGCGGTTCGACCCGGTCGTGGCGTGGCACAACCCGGACCCGGAGTACATGTGCGCTCCGCTCGCCGACGGCAGGATCAACGTCATGCAGGAGCCGTGGTTCAACCCGACGACCTACCGGTCCGACTCGAACCAGCATTGGCGCTCCGGCTGCCCGCATGATGAGCTGCGGGCCGGTGCGTTCCCGTGGCTGCAGCTCCTGACGCACCCCGAGATCTGGGCGTACCCGGGAGAGACGATGGGGCAGACGATGCGCGCGATGCTGCAAGCAGAAGCGGAGCGGCGGCTAGAGCAGCTCGCAGACGACCGCATCGACCTCTCGTGAGCGAGATCACGCTCGCGGGCGGCGACGTCAACGTGGGCAAGAATGCCGTTGTTCGAGTCGGCGACACGGTACGTCGCCCCCTGGGCCCACATACACCGGCCGTCCACGCGTTGCTGCGCCATTTCGAATCGGTGGGCTTTTGGGGAGTGCCACGGGTGCTCGGCGTCGACCCAGACGGCCGGGAGGTGCTCTCGTACGTCGAGGGCGATGCTGCCCTCGCACCTGTGCCCTCGTCCGACGACGCCGTTGCCGATATCGGCCTCTTCCTGCGTGCCATGCACGATGCGCAGGCGGGCTTCCTGCCTCCCGAGCAGGCACCATGGCAGCGGATGGTCGGAGCACCCGTCAACGGCGAGGTCGTCTGCCACAACGATCTCTTCTGGCCGAACCTCGTCTTCCGCCAGGATCGACTCGTCGGACTGATCGACTGGGATCTCGCCGCACCCGCGCCGCGCCTGAACGATCTGGCATCGGCCGCGAACTTCTGGGTCGCGCTACGTCCCGATGATCAGTGCGAGGCCTGGGGCGTTCCGACCGACCGTCGCGAGTCGCGGCTACGCGCGCTCTGCGACGGCTACGGGCTCGAGCGGGTGCAGCGGCCGCAGCTCCTCGATGCGATCGAACAGAAGACGGCGATCGGGCTCGCGACCTACCGCACCTGGGGCCGCGACGAGCGGAGGCCGGGTTGGGACGGGCTCTGGGATCGCGACCAGGACAGGTATCTCGTTGCCCGGCGCGATTGGTTCGAGGCGCACAGGCGGGAGGTGGGCCGATGGCTCAGCTGAAGCCGATCACCGTCGTTGTCACTGCCTCCGGCGCCCCCGGCACAGCGGCGCTGCTGCGGGGCCTGCGAGAGAACGGCGAGCGGAAGGTCAGGCTGGTCGGCACAGACATGTCCGAGCGCTCGGTCGGACGTCACCTCTGCGACAGCTTCCACCTCGTCCCAGCAGGCTCGGATCCGGACTTCGCCGATGCGATCCGCGCAGTTGTCGAGCGCGAGGGCGCCGACTGCGTCCTACCGCAGTCGTCGTTCGATCTCGAGGGTCTCGCAGCGCACCGAGCGGCCTTCCCGGTGCCAGTCCTCGTGTCGAAACCGGACGCGATCTTTCGTTCGAACGACAAGGCGGAGACGTACGCCTTTCTGCACCGGCTCGGGCTGCCGGCGCCGGCATTCCGACGTGTCAACGGTGCGGCAGAGGTCGAGGCCGCCGCTCGCGACCTCGGCTATCCCGACGTGCCCGTTTGCTTCAAGCCGGTCTTCTCGTCGGGATCCCGCGGCTTCCGAATTCTCGACCCGACCGTCGACCGAGCGCACCAGCTGCTGAACGAGCGCCCCGGATCGGTGGCGATGCGGCTCGAGGAGGCGGTTGAGCTGCTGCCCGCCGAGGGCGGGCCGGACCTCCTGGTGATGGAGCTCGCTACCGGGGGCGAGCGCACGATCGACGGCATTGCCGACGGCGAGCGCATCCTGCTCGGGCACCCGAAGACCCGTGAGGCGATGCGCGCCGGACTCGCGATGTACTTCGTCACGCTCGAGGATGACGCGCTGATGAACATCGCTGACCGAATCGTCGCCGAGCTCGAAATCGAGCACTTCTTCAACATTCAGCTCGTCGGCGACTACGTGATCGAGATCAACCCGAGGATCTCGACGATCGTCTACCAGGATGACCTGAACATCCCGTACCTCGGTGTCAAGCGCGCGCTGGGTGAGGTCTCGGCTGCCGAGCTCGTAGCCCTTCGCTCGCGGATCAGGCCTGGGCGAACGGCACTGCGCTACTTCGACCAGCTCGAATGGGACGGCTAGCGCGAGGCCCCTTGTTGTCGCCCATCCCTAACCCCCACCCTCCCAGGGGACAGGCACAGGCACGGTACCGCGGCAGGCGTGACGTGTCCGGCCCCGAATCGCACCAGTTGTGAGCCAATCGCTCCACAGCGACGACGACGGAGGCGGCGCCCTGAAGCGGAGTGAGGAATCCGGCGGCCCCCGCCCCCTTCGGGTCGTCCTCTGCCCGGTCAACACGGCAGGCGTGCCGTGGACCTCGGTCCAGGCGCTTCGGCGCCGTGGCGTCGACGCGAAGCTCGTCGTTTTCGAACGCTATCTCCTGCATCCAGAGGCTGACATCTGCCTCGACCGCACCGGTGGCTTCGCGCGCCGCCAGGCGACCCAGTGGCGAGCACTCGCCGGCCTCCTGCCGCACACGGACATCTTCCATTTCATCTTCGGCCTCACCCTGGTGCCGCAGTCGCTGCAGTTCCCGATTCTGAAGCTGCTCGGCAAGAAGTCCGTCATGCACTACCTCGGCTCGGACATCCGTGGCAAGACGCCCGCGCAGCTCTCCTACGGCAAGAAGGCCGGCGCCGAGATCGTCGGCAGCTACGACGCGACGCGCTGGGTGCCGGAGGCGGAGGTGATCCCACCGGGGATCGACCTCTCGCGCATCAGCCCCGCCCCGCCGTCTGACCGCGCCCGCCCCGTGATTCTGCATGCGCCGTCTTCACGCAGCCGCAAGGGCACCGAGCACGTGATCGCGGCTGTCGAGGGTCTCGACGCCGACCTCGAGATCGTCGAGGGAGTTCACCACGACGAGGCGTTCGAGCGCTTTCGGAACGCCGACATCGTCGTCGACCAGCTCAACGCAGGCTGGTACGGGCTGTTCGCGATCGAATGCATGGCGCTCGGCAAGCCGGTCGTCACCTTCCTTCACGATGAAGCCGTCCGACGTACCGAGGAGGCGTTCCACACCACGGTGCCGATCGTCTCCGCTACAGCCGAAACGCTCCGCGAGCAGCTGCGTCCGCTCGTTGCCGATGCGGCTGCACGACGGACGATGGGAGCGGCGTCGCGGGCCTACGTCGAGCTCGTTCACGACCAGGAGAGAATCACCGACCGCCTCCTCGACGTCTACGCTCGACTCTGATGGCGCTCTCCGGCCAGCTCAAGCGGCTCGGCAAGCACTCCGCGATCTATGGCCTCGGTGGCCTCGTCTCGCGGATCCTCGCCGTCCTCCTCCTGCCGCTCTACACGCGGTATCTCTCGACATCCGACTACGGGCAGATCGAGACGCTGGTCGCCCTCGTCACCGTTCTCACGATCGTGCTCCAGTTCGGCATCTCTTCGGCGTTCTTTCGCTTCTACTTCGATGCAGATGACCACGCCGGGCGCCGTCTCGTGTTGCGCACGTCGTTCTGGTTCACGATGACGATGGCAACACTCGGGCTCGTCGTGCTCGTTGCGCTTGCGACCCCCATCTCCGAAGGGCTCTTCGGTGACGCGGGCGCTGCCAACCTCGTGCGCGCCAGCGCGGTTGCGCTCTGGGCCCAGCTGAACTACATGCAGCTGACGAACCTGTTCCGCGTCGAGGAGCGCTCCGTGGCGTTCGTTCTTGCGAGCCTCTCGAACATCCTCCTCACCGTCGGGGCAACGCTGCTGCTCGTCGTTGTCCTGGACCGAGGGCCGTTGGGTGTCATCGTCGGAAACTTCACGGGCACGCTCGTGGTCTACCTCGTGCTCCTCGGGTACCGCCGTGAGCAACTCGGGCTCGAGCTGAGCTGGCCCCTCCTCCGCCAGATGAATCACTTCGGGCTTCCGCTCGTGCCTTCCGCGCTGCTGCTCTGGGTGACGAACTTCAGCGACCGCTTCTTCCTCGTCAAGCTGACGGATACCTCCGAGGTCGGCCTCTACTCGGTCGGCGTGCGCATCGCCTCCGCGATGGTGCTGCTCCTGACTGCGTTCAGGATGGCGTGGCCCGCATTCGCGTACTCGATCAAGAGCGATGACGAGGCCAAGCGCACCTACGCCTGGGTGCTCACCTATCTCGTTGTGCTCTCGACCTGGATCGCCACCGCCCTTGCCCTGCTCTCACCCTGGCTCGTCGACTGGCTCACTGCTCCCCAGTTCGCGAGTGCCTCGCGCGTTGTCGGGCCTCTCTCCTTCGCGGCCGTGTCGTTCGGCGGCTTCATCGTGATATCGATCGGTATCGGACGAGCGCGCCGAACCCAGTTCAACTGGGTGATCACCGGCGTCGCGGCAGTCGTCAACGTAGCGCTCAACCTGACGCTGATCCCGCCCTACGGGATGATGGGTGCCGCGATCGCAACCGTCGCCGCATACACCGTGATGTTCGCGGGCATGGCCTGGTGGGCGCAGCGGATCTTCCCCTGTCCGTACCAGTGGCGCCGCGTGCTGACGGCCGCGGCCGCCGGTGTCGCCCTCGCCGCGGTTGGCAAGTTGTTGGGTGCCGGACTTCCGTTTTGCATCGCCCTCTCGCTCATCTATCCGCTCGTGCTTCTGCCGCTCGGCTTCTATCTGCCGAGCGAACGGAAGCGGATGCGCGCCCTGTTGATCCGCGCGTAAGAGTCAGGGTCAGGCCGGTGCGGCGAGACCGGCTGCGCGAATGCCGGCGATAGCGAGCTCCTCGTCCACTTCGCCGGCGAGGCCGCTGACACCCACCGCGCCGACACGGATGCCGTCGTGGAGAGCAGCAACGCCGCCGAGAAAGAAGCTGAACTGCGGATCGAAGCTCGCCAGCTCCGTCGGCGAGCCACCGGCCTTCTCGGCGAGCTGCCTGGTCGTCAGGGCGTCACTGCGGGCTGCGGTATACGCCTTGCGCCGAGCGTTGAGATAGGTGTCGCGAGCTGCACCCGTCATGGCAACCGAGGCGACGACCTCGCCGTGGGTATCGACGACCACCGCGGAGACGGGGCCGGCGGCGGCGCCGATCACGCTCGCGATAACGGTGAGTGCTTGATCGTGTGTCATTTCGACGGCGCGAAGAACTGCGCCAACTCTCCTTCCTTGAACGGGGACGAATCGATAGCGAGACCACCGGAGAACGGGAACTGGAGCGCGAGCAGGACGACGAGCGAGAATCCGACGACGACCGCGATCGCACCGGCACCGATCGCGTGGAAGGCGGAACTCTTCGAACCGACGAGCGTCGCATAGCCCAGGATCACGACGGCGCCGACCAGGATGAGGGCGGCGATGAGCACCGGAAGATCGTTGCCGTCGCTCGAACCAAGCCTGTCGCTTCGCGCGGTGAGCACCGAATTGAGGTGGCGAACCGAGTCGTCGTAGAACGCCACCTGCGACGTAGAAACCGGCTTGTAGTTCTGCATCGCTCCGAAGACACCGTCGATCGCGTCCCAGGCGGCGGGACTCTCCTTCCCGTCACGCATGAGCGGCCATTCCTTGTTCACGACGACCTGGGCGTAGTCACGGATCGCTGCCCGCAGAGCCGCGCCTCCCGGGTCCCCGAACGCGTAGCTGTCGCGGACGATCGCCTCGAGCCCGTCTGCCTCCGTCCCGACCGTGTCGCCGGCCGAACTGAACGCCTGGAACTCGATCACGACGACGAAGGCCAGCAGGAGGCCGAAGAGTGACGCGACGACGCCGAGCATCTGCGACGAGACCTCCGCGTCGAACCCGTCACGCGTTATCGGAAGCCACCGACGCACCGCCCACACGGAAAAGAGGACGATCCCCAGCACCGCCCCCACAACGGCAACGACGAGTAAGAGCGTCGGGACGACGTCGACGATCGTTCGCATCGCGCCTGATCATCGCACGAGCAGAACCATGGCGTGTCTACCATGGAGCGATGCCCACCTTCGAGCGCAGCACTCTCTCAAACGGCATCCGGGTGCTGACGGCCCCGATGCCGCAGGCCCAGTCCGTCTCCTGCTTCGTGATGTTCGCGACCGGCTCGCGGTACGAAACCGCGGACATCAGCGGCATCGCGCACTTCGCCGAGCACATGTTCTTCAAGGGCACAGAGCGGCGTCCGACGGCACGCGATATCGCAAGCGAAATCGACGGCATCGGCGGCGAGTTCAACGCGTTCACCGGCAAGGAGTACACCGGCTACTACGTGAAGTGCGCCGCAGGCACCCGGGACATCGCGCTCGATGTGCTGGCAGACATGTTGCGGAACTCGCGATTCGACCCCGAGGAGATCGAGCGGGAAAAGGGGGTCATCGTCGAGGAGATGAACATGTACTTCGACACGCCGCGCGACTTCGTCGGCGGTGTCTACGACAACCTCCTCTACGGCGATCATCCCCTCGGCCGCGACATCATCGGTAGCAAGGAGACCGTGCGCGCGGCCACCCGGGAGACGTTTACGTCGTTCATCGATCGCTGGTACCGACCCGAACGGATCGTCGTCGGTGTCGGGGGCCGGATCGGCGACGATCTCGGCGGGCGACTCGAGGAGCTGCTCGGGACGATCGAACCGCGCGAGACAGGAATGCCGGAGCCTGCCGTGATTCCGGCAAACGGCTCAGCAGTGACGGTCTTCACGAAGCAGTCCGATCAGGCTCACATCGTGCTCGGCGCCCGCAGCTATCCACTCGGGCACCCCGACCGGTACGTCGTGCAGCTGCTGACGACGATCCTCGGCGGCGGCATGTCGTCACGACTCTTCACCGAGGTCCGCGAACGTCGCGGCCTTGCCTACTACGTGTTCGGAACCAATGCGAGCTACCTCGACGCAGGCTCGCTGTACACGCAGGCAGGTGTCGACATCGAGCGAATCGACGACGCGGTGACGACCATCGCCAACGAGCTGCGTCGTATCGCCGAGCAGCCGGTGCCGACCGCCGAGTTCGAGAAGGCGCGAGCTTTTGCCAAGGGCCGCTTCGTGCTCGGGCTCGAGAGCCCGCACGGAACGATCATGTATGGACTACGACGCGAGGTGCTACTCGGCGAGGCAGAGGAGCCCGAGGCGACGCTCGCCGGTCTCGACGCCGTCACAGCGCAAGATGTCCAGCGCGTTGCGCAGGACGTTCTCGGCCAGCAGTTGAAGCTCGCCGTCATCGGTCCTTTCGACGACTCCGAGCGGTTCGAGCGGCTTCTCGAGCCAGCCTGACGGAGACGGGTGACCGACGAACGCGCACTCCTCGCCCGCACGGCCGAGATCGCGGCGAGGTACCTCGAGAGCTTGGACACCCGGCCGATCCGGCCGGACGCCACCTACGCCACGATGCTGCAGGAAGTCGACGGCCCCGTCCCAGAACATGGCACCGAATCCATCGCGATCATTGACGAGCTCGCGGCAACCGCGGAGCCGGGGCTCACGGCGATGGGCTCCGGCCGCTATTTCGGCTTCGTCATCGGCGGAGCGCTGCCCGCGTCGCTCGCCGCTGATTGGCTCGTCTCCGCATGGGATCAGAACGCCGGTTTGGCCCAGCCTACGCCGGCCGTCTCGGCGCTCGAGGCGGTCACCGGCCGGTGGGTGCTCGATCTTCTCGGCCTGCCGTCCCACTCGTCGTTCGCGTTCGTCACCGGCTGCCAGATGGCCCACGTCACCTCGCTTGCTGCAGCACGCCAGGCCGTCTACCACCGGATCGGCTACGACCTCCGCGAGCACGGCCTCGCGGGAGCACCGCCGCTCCGGGTGGTGATCGGTAAGCACCGGCACGTCACCGTCATCAGGGCGCTGCGCCTACTCGGGATCGGCCGAGAACAGGAGCACGTCGTGCCCGCTGACGACCAGGGAAGGATGCGCGTGGAGCTTCTCGAGGAAGCGCTCGCCGCCGGCGATATGCCAACGATCGTCTGCCCGCTCGCCGGAGAGGTCAACACCGGAGCCGTCGACGACCTGGAGACGATCGTCGCGGTCTCCCACGCTCATGGCGCCTGGGTGCACGTTGACGGCGCGTTCGGGCTCTGGGCTGCGGCAAGTCCGCGTCTCGCCCACCTCGTCCGGGGTCATGCCGGAGCTGACTCGTGGGCCACCGACGCACACAAGTGGCTGAACGTCCCCTACGACTGCGGCATCGCGATCTGCGCCCATCCGGCGATGCATGCTGCAGCGATGGAGTATGCCGCTCCGTATCTGGAGGTCGGCGGCGAGGCGGAGCGCGATCCGATGGGGTACAGCCCCGAGTTCTCACGTCGCGCCAGGTCGCTCCCCGTCTGGGCCGCGGTGCGCTCGCTCGGACGACGGGGCGTGGCGGAAATGATCGAGAGCAGTTGTGACCACGCCGATGCGATCGCAGCCGGCCTCGCCGCCGTGCCCGGCTGCACGATCCTCAATGAAGTGGTGCTCAACCAGGTTCTCCTGCGCTTCGAGAGTGACGAGCGCACGACTGCCATCCTCACGGCCGTGCAACGCGAAGGCGAGGCGTGGATGGGGCTCACCGTCTGGGATGATCGGCCGGCGATCCGCATCTCCGTCTCGTGCTGGCGGACGAATACCGACGATGTCCGCCGGACGATCGACGCGTTTGTACGGGCTGCATTGGCCTGACGCGCTGCGCGGTCTACTCTTCGGTCGCGCTTTCCGACGCGCGTTCGGCCAGTTCCGACACGACGGCTGGGTCGGCGAGCGTGGTGGTGTCGCCGAGCGGCCGATTCTCGGCCACGTCGCGTAGGAGCCGCCGCATGATCTTGCCCGATCGCGTCTTGGGCAACTCCGGTGTGAAGACGATGTTCGCGGGCTTCGCGATCGCGCCGATCTTCTGCGCCACGTGGTTGCGCAGCTCCTCGAGCATCGCGACCGAGCCGGGATCCGACCCTTTCAACGTGACGTAGGCGACGATCGCTTGCCCTGTCGCAGCGTCGGCGCGGCCACACACAGCAGCCTCTGCAACCTTCGGGTGGTCGACGAGGGCCGACTCGACCTCGATCGTCGAGATGCGATGGCCCGACACGTTCATGACGTCGTCCACGCGCCCGAGCAGCCAGAAGTCGCCGTCCTCGTCGATCCGGGCGCCGTCGCCCGCGAAGTAGTGGCCGGGAAACCGGCTCCAGTAGGTCTCGCGGAACCGGGCGTCGTCGCCGTAGATTCCACGGGTCATCGCGGGCCACGGCCGTTCGAGAACGAGGTAGCCGCCGCCGCGCTCGACCCGCTCGCCCTGCTCGTTCAGAACGGCTGCCTCGACACCCGGAAACGGCGTCGTCGCCGACCCCGGCTTCGTCGTTGTCACCCCCGGCAACGGCGTGATCAGCACCATGCCGGTCTCGGTCTGCCACCACGTGTCGACGATCGGGCACCGCTCACCGCCGATGTGCTCGTGATACCACATCCAGGCCTCGGGATTGATCGGCTCGCCTACCGACCCGAGTAGCCGCAACGTCGAGAGATCGTGTGCGGCCGCGTGCTCGGGCCCCCACTTCATGTGCGCCCGGATCGCCGTCGGGGCCGTATAGAGGATCGTGACGCCATAGCGTTGGACGATCTCCCACCAGCGCTCGTGGTTCGGAAAATCGGGAGTGCCCTCGTACATCACCGAGGTGGCGCCGTTGCACAACGGCCCGTAGACGATGTAGCTGTGCCCCGTGATCCAGCCGATGTCGGCCGCGCACCAGTACACGTCCGTGTCCGGCTTGAGGTCGAAGATCAGGGAGTGCGTCGTCGCCACCCCGACGAGGTAGCCGGCTGTCGTGTGCGCAATCCCCTTCGGCTTCGCCGTCGTCCCCGACGTGTACATCAGGAACAACAGGTCCTCGCTGTCCATCGGCTCGCAGGGACACGTGGCGGGGTCATCGGCCACCTCGATCTCGTGGTACCAGCGATCGCGGCCCTCGGTCATCGACACCGGGTTCCCGGTTCGCCGGACAACGAGCGCGGCTCGAACCCCGGGCGCCGCAGCCATCGCGTCGTCGGCAACACGCTTCAACGGCACCGGCTTGCCGCGCCGCCACGCCTCATCCTGAGTCACGAGCACCTCACAACCCATGTCATTCATCCGATCCGACAACGAATCGGCCGAGAAACCCCCGAACACGACGGTATGCGGGGCACCGAGGCGCGTGCACGCGAGCATCGCCACCGCGAGCTCGGGCACCATCCCCATATAGATCGCAACAGCGGTGCCCTTCCGAACGCCGAGCTCCTTCAACGCGTTCGCCATCCGCACCACGTCCAGCTGCAGCTGCGCATACGTGATCGTGCGACTATCGCCCGCCGGCTCACCCTCCCACTCGAACGCCACCCGGCCGCCGAGTCCCGCCTCGACATGACGATCGACGCAGTTGTAGGCAACGTTGAGCTTGCCGCCGAGATACCACTGCGCATACGGCAACTCCCACCGATACAACTCCGAAAACGGCTCGAACCACGTCACACGTTCGCGCCCGTTCCGCTCCCAGAACGCCTCGAACGGCTCCTCGTAGACCTCGGCCCCGACATTCGCCTGCGCCGCAAAGGCAGCCGACGGCGGAAACCGCCGGGCCTCATCGGAAAACGTATGAATCGTCTGGTCACTCACGATGCAGGAACCTCCCGATCGTACGGGAACCGGATCAACACCCACAGCCTTCTGCCGGCAGGTCGGGGACGCGATGAGTTTCCCCGGTCCCTAGGACGTCAGGCACGACGTCGGAGACTACCCGCGAGATAGGGTCAGACCATCGACGATCTCACGACACTTCGCGAGCGCCTCGCAGAGATCTCGGACCTGGGCCGGGCTGCCGGGGTTCTCGGCTGGGAGCAGCGCGTCTCGATGCCACCCCTCGGCACCCCATCACGCGCGAACTCGCTTGCGACCCTCGGACGCATCATCCACGACCGTTTCACCGACCCGGAGGTCGGCCGCCTGCTCGACCGGCTCGCTCCACTCGAGGAGTCGCTGCCGTATGACTCCGACGACGCGAGCCTGATTCGCGTCACGCGCCGAGACTGGGAAAAGGCTTGCCGGGTCCCCACCGAGCTCCGCGTCGAGATGACCCGCGCCGCGGCGAGTGGGCACCACGCGTGGGTCGAGGCCCGACGCAACGACGATTTCGCCTCGTTCCTGCCGTACCTGCGTGAGAACGTCGAGCTCAAGCGCCGCTACATCGAATGCTTCGAGCCCGCCGACTCGCCGTACACCGCGCTGCTCGACGATTACGAGCCTGGGATGACGACGACCGACGTGCGCGAGGTGTTCTCCGTCCTACGTCCAGCACTCACCGAGCTCGTGCGCACAGCACCGAAGGTAGACGCCTCGTTCCTCCACGGATCGTTCGATCCCGAAGCGCAGCGTCGGTTCGCGGAGCGAGTGCTCGTGACGATGGGCTTCGAAGAGGGTGCCTGGCGTCTCGACCCCACGGCCCACCCGTTCTGTACGTCCTTCTCGAATCGGGACGTCCGACTCACGACCCGCTACCGACCGCACGACCTCGAGTCGATCTGGTCGACGCTTCACGAGGCAGGGCACGGCCTCTACGCTCATGGAATAGCCGACTCGTTGATGCGGACGCCGCTGGGACACGCTCCGTCGCTTGGGATCAACGAGTCGCAGAGTCGAACGTGGGAGAACCTCGTCGGCCGCAGCCGACCGTTCTGGATTCATTGGTACGAACCGCTCCAGGAGACGTTTCCCGCTGAACTCGGGGCCGTCGAGCTCGATGCATTCGTTCGGGCTATCAACCGTGCCGAGCCCGGACTGATCCGCGTCGATGCCGATGAGACGACGTACTCGCTCCACATCATCCTTCGTTTCGAGCTCGAGCAGGAGCTGATCGCCGGCACGGTTGCACTGGAAGACCTGCCGGAGATCTGGAACGCACGCATGAAAGAATTTCTCGGCGTCGATGTACCCTCGAACACCGACGGCGTGCTCCAGGATGTCCACTGGTCGGGCGGCGGGATCGGCTACTTCCCGACGTATGCGCTCGGAAACGTCATTTCGCTGCAGATCTGGGCACAGGTCCGCGAGGCGATCCCCGACCTCGACGCGCAGATGGCAGCCGGCAACCTCCTCGGCCTGTCCGACTGGCTGCGTGACAACCTGTACGCGCACGGCTGCAAGCTCACGCCGAAGGAGACGCTCGAACGTATGACCGGATCGGATGCGATCGACCCGCAGCCATATCTCGCCTACCTCGGCGAAAAGATGGCGGCGTAAGGCCCTAGTCGTGGACGCCCTCGAGCGAGCGCAGCAGATCCTCGACGGCGTCACCGTCGACCTCCTCGCCGAGATCCCGGAGGGAACGACGCTCTTCGACGCACACACGCACCTCGGCAGCGACATCGACGGGATGCGCGGACGCCCGGATGAGATGCTCGCGATGTTCGACAGCGTTGGCATCACAGGGTCGTTTACGTTTTGCCTCGACGAGCCTGACCGTGTTCCCGCGTTCACGGCAGCGAACGACCGTACGCTTGCGTACGCGGCGGCTACCCCGGATCGGATCATCCCCTTCGTTCGCCTCGACCTCGACCAAAGCCCCGTCGACGAGGCGAGACGCTGCCTCGACCTCGGGGCACGCGGGATCAAGCTCCACCCACGCGCCCAGAGGTTTTCGATGGGCGACGAGCGTCTCGATCCGATCTTCGCGCTCGCCGTCGAGCGCAACGTGCCCATTCTGATTCACGGCGGCCGCGGCCTACCGCCGATCGGCGATCACCTCGCAGCACTCGTCGACCGCTACGTCAGCGTCCGCCTGATCATCGCCCACGCGGGCATCGCCGACCTCGGTGGCCTCGCGGGCCACTTCGGACACGTGCCCGGCGTTTTTTTCGACACGTCGTTGTGGAGCATCGTCGACCTCCTCGACCTGATGCGGCAGGTGGCGCCACAACAGATCCTCTTTGCGACCGACTACCCGTACGGGCGGCTACCAAACGCGCTCTTGCTCGCTCTGCGCGCAGCTCGGCTGGCGGGATTCGACGAGACAGAGATTCGGGGCATGCTCGGCGGGACGGCGCTGGCGATCGCAAACGGTGGGGCACTGCCCGCGCTGACGGCACCGAAGGGGCCCGAGGCAATCACGCAATCGCTGCCTCTCGCCCGGATCCATCAGTACATCGGCATGGCGACGCCGCTCCTGTGGATGCGCCAGCCCGACCGGGCCGGGGGACTCGGGCTCGCGCTCAACGCGGCGCACGAGGCCAACGTCGATGGCGTCCCCAATGCCGACCTCATCCGCCGTGCCCTGTCGGTCGCAACGGAGCTCTGGGCCGGAATCGGCGAGATCGAGGATCGAGACGAATCGGAGCGAATCGCACGCCCGGCACGCATGCTCGTGCACATCGCGGACGTTCTCGCGATGACTGCATCGGCGTAGGGGCGACGCGTAGGGGCGACGCGAAGCGTCGCCCTCCCGCACAGCACTACGTCAGGCCACAGCTGCGATCGCCCGCTCCACAAGCGTCGCCAAGACCTTGCGCTTCCAGGCGCTCTGAGGGTGACCCTCGAGGCCGGCGAGCGGATCGGTGGGATCGAGCGGGTGCGGGATGTTGGCGACACCTGCTGCGACGAGCGTTACGTCGGCCCCACGCCGGGCGGCCGCGACCGACACGAGAGGGAAGGAAAATGCCTGGCGCTCGCCGGCTCGGAGATACACCGACGCGTCAGGCGGGGCCGGTAGCTCCACCGCTGCGACGATCTCGCCCTCCCCGAGCGTGACGAGTGAGCGGTTCGCATCCGTTGGCCGGCGGTAGAGCTCGAGCAGCGGCAACGCACGCTCGCCGCTCCGCGACCGGAGCGTCACTGTCGCGCCGCAGGCCGCAAGTGCAGGAGCGAGGTCGGAGGGGTGCGCCGAAATGCAGTCGCCGGATTGGAGATTGTGCTTGCGGTGGTCCCCGATCTGCGCGAAGCACGTGTCGCCGCCGCCAAGCCAGCAGTGCCACTCCTCGCCGCGGTAGTACCAGCAGCGCGTGTGCTGGCAGAGGTTGCCGCCCACCGTGCCCTGATTGCGCAGGAGCGGCGAGGCCGCGAGGCCGGCCGCGCCCGCCACGACCGTGTAGGGCGCTACGAGGGCGTCGCCCGCAACGTCGGTGAGCGTTGCGGTCGCCCCGATCCTGATGCCGCCGCCGCCGACGACGATGCCCCCGAGGCCTGCGTCCTGGAGGTCGACGAGGATCGTCGGCTGGCGGATGCCGCGATCGATCTGCCCGGCGAGATCGGTGCCGCCGGCGAGAACAGCGGCGCCGTCACGGCTGAGCAGCTCGAGCGCCTCGTCGACCGTTGCGGGCCGTGCATAGTCGCTCACGCGAGCGCCTCGAGTACCCGGTCGCGCGTCAGGGGGAGGGCTGCCGGCCGGCGACCGGTCGCGTGCGCGAACGCGTTTGCTATCGCGGCAGCGGTCGGCACGATCGGTGGCTCCCCGAGGCCCTTGGAGCCGACGGTCGGCAGGTTCGCATCCGGGAGGTTCGGGTAGTCGATCACGATCTCGGGCACGTCGGCGATCGTCGGGATCTTGTAGTCGTCGAGGTACGAGTTGACCGGGACTCCGGTCGTCGGGTCGACGACGAGCTCCTCCGACAGCGCGAACGCCATCCCCTGCAGGATTCCGCCCTCGACCTGGCTCGACGCGGTGAGCGGGTTGACGATCCGCCCGACGTCGTGGACGGCGACGATCCGCTCGACCCGCACCTCCCCGAGCCCGGCGTCGACTGCGACCTGAGCGATCTGGCAGCCGAAGGTATTGACGACGAAGCCGTCGGGATTGGGTCCACGCGAGCCGGAGCCGTCGATCGTCGCGTCGCCGAGCTTTTCGGTCACCTCGGTCACGTCGGCGTCGATGGCACCGTCGCGCGAACGGATGCGTCCGTCCGAGATCACGAGATCACCCGCGGCGATCTCGAACACGTCGCCCGCGAGCTGTAACAGCGTCTTGCGCACCTTCGCCGAGGCCGAGCGCACAGCGGGCATCACCGACGCGGTCGTCTGCGAGCCTCCGGCAACCGGGCCGTAGACGTTCGGCCTCGTGTCCCCGCCGACCACGCGCACGTGGCCGAGCGGCAGCCCGAGCTCCTCCGCTGCGACGATCTGTGCAGCCGTCAACGTGCCGGTACCGATGTCCTGGATCCCCGTGATGACGGAGGCGTAGCCGTCGGCGTCGAGCCGCACGGTCGCGTGCGACGGCGGCCCACCCCCGCCCCACCAGATCTGGGTCGCGCAACCCATGCCGCGCAGGAGCCCATCTGGCTGCGGCTGCCGGAGCTCGTCTCGCCCCTCCCAGCCGGCGAGCTCCGCAGCCCGGTCATAGCAGGCAAGCAGATGCTTGCTCGAGTAGGGCAGCCCGCTGACCTGGTCGACATCCGCGTGGTTGCGGCGGCGCAGCTCGAGCGGGTCGATGTCGAGGACGAGCGCAAGCTCGTCGATCGCCTGTTCGAGCACGGTCGTGCCCTCCATCACTCCGGGGGCCCTGAACGCGTTCTGGGCTCTCAGGTTCGTCTTCACGGGGAAGAGCAACGCGCGCACGTCGGCGCAGCGGTAGATCGTCCGAGCGGGGCTCAGCACGGGGAACACCCAGCCGCCCTGGCCCATCGCGATCACGGCGTCCGCGTCGATCGCGGTGATCGTGCCGTCGCGGCGCGCCCCCAGTCGGATCGTCTGACGGGTCGCGGCACGACGCCCTCCGTCGAGCTGCTCAGCGTGACGGTCGTTGACGAGCCGGACAGGTCTGCCGGTGATCCGGGCCATCTCGGCTGCCGCGAGCGCCTCGAAGCCGGCGCCTTGCTTGCCACCGAACCCGCCGCCGACGTACTCGGTCCGAATCCGCACGTCATCCCTGCGCAGCCCGAATGCCTTGACCAGCTCGTCCCGTGCGGAGAACATCCCCTGGGTCGAGACCCAGACCGTCAGGTAACCGCCGTCCCACGAGGCGACTGCCCCGTGCGGCTCGAGCGGTGTCTGCAGCTGCGCCGGCGTGTCGAGCGCGAGCTCGACGGTCACGTCAGAGGCAGCGAGTGCGGTCTCGGCGTCCCCACGGGAGATGTCCGACGGATCGGTCGTGAAGCTCTGCTTGTTGAGTGCCTCCTGCAGGTCGACAACGTGGCCCAGCACCTCGAGGTCGAGTGCGAGCGCTGCCACGCCTGCCCGCGCCGCGTCCAGCGTGTCCGCTGCGACGACGGCGATCGGCTGGCCCGCGTAGCCGGGCTCGGGCGCGAGCAGCGGATCGCGAGTCGTGAGGGAGAGCTGGCTCTCGGGGCCAATCGCAGCCCGCACGCCCGGGACGGCGAGGGCTGCATCGAGATCGAGCGAGCGGACTCGGCCGTGAGCTGCGGGTGAGCGCAACACCGCCGCGTGGAGCATTCCGGCGAGGCGCACGTCGACCGTGAACCGCACCCGCCCGGCCGCCCGCGCGGGACCGCTCACGCGCGGTGCCGGCCGGCCCACGAGCGAGAGGGCCGCGTCGGCCGCCCAGGTCTCGACGTCGTCCGTCTCGTCGACGAGCACCCAGACGTCCTCGTAGCGCCCCTCCATCTCCTTCTGCGTCTTGACGAAGCGGCTGGTCACGCGACCCCGGCGGCGCGAAGGATTGCACGCTCGATCTTCGGGTAGGCGCCACAGCGGCACAGGTTGCCCGCCATCGCCTCGTGGATCTGCGCGCGGGTCGGCTGCTGCGTCCGCTCGAGAAGAGCGGTCGCGGTGACGATCTGGCCCGGGGTGCAAAAGCCACACTGCAACGCGTCTTCGGCAACGAATGCGGCCTGCAGCGACTCAGCCCGACCAGCAGAAAGACCTTCGATCGTCACGATCTCGTGGCCCGCGGCGGCATCGGCGAGCAACAGACATGAGTTGATCGGACGGCCGTCGACGAGGACCGCGCAGGCACCGCAGGCGCCCTCCCCACAGGCGAGCTTCGTCCCGAGCAGCTCGAGATCATCACGCAACACGGCGAGGAGTCGACGGCCCGCAGGCAGCACGAGATGGGTCTGCCCGTTGATCTCGAGCGAAACGGTCATGCCCTAAGGCTCGATGTGGTTGGAAGTGCGACTGGGGTGCTTTTGATCCACATCGAGCCTCTAGGACTACAGGTGCCTGCCTGCGCTCGTCAAGCGGGGTAGGATCTGCCGGTGCTTCGGGCCCTCCTCATCCTTCTCGTCGCTCTCGGTCTGCTCGTGGCGGGGTGCGGCGACTCGTCGAACGACAGCGCGGCCACGAGCACCGAGGCTGTCGCCACCGAGGCGGCTGCCGAAACCACAGCGGCCATCGACGCAGATGGCTGCACCGACCTTGCGGTTCCTGCCCCGCGCAAGGCCGGCAATGCAACCGCGCCCACGGAGCGGCTCGACCCCGAGAAGACCTACAAGCTCGTCTTCAAGACGAACTGCGGTTCGTTCACGGTCGCGCTCGCCCTCGACTCGGCGCCGGCCACCGCAGCGTCGCTCGTCTTCCTCTCACGGGCGGGGTTCTTCAACGACACGGTCTTCCATCGCATCGTCCCTGGTTTCGTGATCCAGGGCGGCGACCCCACGCAAACTGGCAACGGTGGGCCCGGCTACCAGACGGTCGATCCTCCCGCCTCCGACGCGAGCTACACGAAGGGCGTGGTCGCGATGGCGAAGTCGGATACCGAGCCCGCAGGAACCGCCGGCAGCCAGTTCTTCGTCGTCACCGGCGCAGACGTCGGACTACCGCCCGACTACGCCATCGTCGGGAACGTGACGAGCGGTCTCGCTGTCGTCGGACGGATCGGAGAGCTCGGCGACCCGGCGACCGAGAAGCCCACCCGTCCTGTCGTAATCGAGTCGGTTACGGTGAAGGAACAATGAGCGTCGCCGCGGTCGTGCTCGCAGCCGGCGAAGCTTCTCGCTTCGGCACCCCGAAGCAACGGCTCCTGCTCCCCGAGGTTCTCGAACGACTCAAGCAGAGCTCGGTAGCCGAGATCGTCGTCGTTGCGGGTGCTCACACGCTCGAAACGCCAGAGCATGTCGTCACGTGCGCAGGGTGGAAGCGTGGCCCGGGTGCCTCGCTCGCCTCCGGGCTCGAAGAGCTCGCCGACAACGTGGAGGCTGCGATCGTCGTTCTCGCGGACGGACCCGACCTCGCTCCGGAAGCAGTCGATCGCGTGATCGGGTCCTGGCGAGCCGAGGGTGGCAGCCTCGTCGCAGCCTCGTATGGCGGCGTGCGCGGCCATCCGGTGCTCGTCGCCCGAGAGGCCTGGGACACGATCCCCGACGCTGGGTTGCGCGACCTCGATGCGCGACTCGTTCCCTGTGACGACCTCGGTGCACCGGGCGACGTCGACACCCCCGCAGACCTGCCGGAACGCCTGAGGTAGCTACGCCTTCAGGTTCAGGCGTCGGCGGAGCGCAGTTGCGTCAGCTTCTCCATGAGGCCTGCGGGCATCCGCTCGACTGCTGTTGTCTGCACGTACTGCCGTAGAGACGCCTCGAAGCGGTAGCGGCGCCGGCAGTAGTCACAGCCGTCGAGGTGGGACTCGGCCAGCCCGACCTCGCTATCGGTGAGCTCACGATCGAGATACCCCTGTAACAGCTCTTCACATGCGTCACACGGTCCGTGGCTCATGCAATCGTCTCCTCTGCCAGCTGCTGCTTCAGCAGGCGGCGGCCGCGATGCAGCCGTGACATGACGGTGCCGATCGGGATGTCCAGAATCTGGGCCGCATCGGCGTAGCTGAATTCGCCGATGTCGACGAGGACGACGGTGTCGCGGAAGTCATGCGGAAGCGATGAGAGAGCGGTCACGATCGAGTCCTGCGAGAGTCTCTCGACGACGCGTTCCTGGTCGAGGGCCTGCTCGCCCTGCGACTCGGCCATCTTGTTGGCGAGGTAGTAATCGCCCTCTTCGATCGGAAGCATGTCGGGCGTCCGCTGCACCTTGCGACCACGGTCGAGGTTGAGGTTGGTGAGGATGCGGAGCAACCACGCGCGTAGATTCGTGCCCGGGGTGTAGGAGCGCCAACTCCTGAATGCTCGACCGTAGGTGTCCTGAACAAGATCCTCCGCCTCTTCACGGCTTCCGACGAGCCTGCGCGCAACGCGATACACCTGGTCGGCTAGTGCAAGAGCTTCCTCCTCGAAACGAACACGGTCGCGGGCCTCTGCCGCAATCCGCCGTCCTTCGATTTCGGGCTCTGCCTCACCCACCACGCAACCGTACCGGTTACGGACGCTCAAACGCGATCGAGCGCCTGGTTATTCCGTCAGCCGCCACCCTGTCCGACCTTTAGACGATCTCGAGCTCGCGAAAGCCAGACTTCGCCATTGCCGCGACGAGTGCATCCCGGGACGTCTTCTCATCGTCGAACTCGAGCATGACCTGACCCATCAGATTGGCGTTGGCGCTCTCGAGCCCCTCATGACCCCTCAGCGCCGCCGCAAGCCGGTTCACGCAGCGTTCACAACGAATCCCGGTGACGTGCAGCGTCTCGGATCGGGTCGCCAACTCAGACCTTGCCTCGAACGCCGTGTACCGGCCGCCCGGCGGCCTCCCAGGCGTAGTACGACGCGCTCGGCCCGAACGATTGCTCGTACGAGATGACCCGGGGGTTGCGGCCGACCTCCATCGCGCGCTGGGCATGCCAGAGCAGATTGGGGTCGTCGCGTTCCTCCCACACGAGCACGAGATGCGCAGCCGTCATGTGCACCGCGACGAACGTGCAGCCAGGCGCGGGACACGGGAAGGGATCCGTGCGCACGCAGTACCAGCCGTTGTAGTCGCTCGAACCGTCGTCTTCCCAGAGCTCCTCGTCCTCGACAGCCCATTCCTCGTCGAGGAGTAGGGAGCCTTGCTCTGGCCTCTCTTCGTCGTTCACCGCCGCACGATAACCACAGCGGCACGGGCTGCGGCGGACAAAGAGCCCGATCCCCCTCGGATGCGAAAAGGCCCCCCGGCAACGAATGCGCGGGGGGCCTTGTCGCGTCGGTTCCAGGCCCGGGAGGAGGGCCGGCTACGGGCGGCTACTGGGAGGGGGAGATCGGTTGCCGCCCGAGGGTGACGGTGACAGTCTTGACCGTGTCACCGCTGTAGATCTTCAGTTGAATCTTGTCGCCAGGTCGATGCTCGGCTATGACGTCGCGGAGCTCGTCGATCGTCGAAACGTCCTTGCCGGCGGCAGCGACGATCACGTCTCCCCCCATCCGGAAGCTCTCGCCGGCGATCACGACCTGCTTCGTGCCGGCCTTCAGTCCTGCATCCGAGGCACCCGAGCCGACGCTCACCGTTTGAATCACGAGACCCTTGGCGACCGGCAGGCCGAAGGACTTCGCGATGGTGGGAGTCACCTCGACGGCGGACACGCCGAGGTAGGCGTGCTCGACCTTGCCAGAGGCGAGAAGCTGGGCGATGACTGCCTTGACCGTGTTCGAGGGGACGGCAAAGCCGATCCCGACGTTGCCGTCGCCGGAGCCACCGGTCTCGATCTGCGAGTTGATCCCGATCACCTCGCCCCGCGTGTTCAGGAGGGGACCACCGCTGTTGCCATGGTTGATCGGGGCGTCGGTCTGAATCACATGGTCGATCGAATACCCGTTCGGAGCCTTGACCGCCCGCTGGAGAGCGCTGACGATGCCTGCCGTGACCGTGCGCTCGAGCCCGAACGGGTTACCGATCGCAACGACGGCGTCGCCGACCTCGATCTGCTGCCGAGTCCGCGAGAACGAGAGGGGTGAGCGCATCCGCGCTGGCGTCGACCTTGAGCAGAGCAACGTCGGTGGAGGGATCTTTGCCGACCAGGGTGGCCTTCAGTGTGTCGTCGTTGGAGAACCGCACCTCGATCGAGGTTGCTCCGTCGATGACGTGAAAGTTGGTGACGATGTGGCCTTCCTTGTCCAGCACGAAGCCCGACCCAAGAGCCTGCGACGCCTGCTGGAACTGCCCGGTCGATGATGTCGAGGCGCCGATCGTCGAGGTGATCTGCACCACGCCCGGGCCGCTCCGCTTGTAGATGTCGTTGATCGAGAGCCCCGTACCAGCGACCGCGGGGACGGTGCTCGACGTTGCGCTCGACTGCTCTACGACCGTTGTCGACGTCGTCCCGTCGAGTGCACCGACAGCTGCGGCTCCTCCGAGCGCCGCGGCTCCGCCGAGCACGGCAGCGCTGAGGAGTAGCGCGAACGGCTTGAGTGCTGAGCGCGACGAGCCGCCATCCGAGGGTGGAGCTGGAGGGGGAGAGGGTTCCATATGACTGTTATACGGGCAGCGTCGTAAGCAGCGGGTTAGAAGCGGTTAAGTGCGCGTTGCGGGGCGATAGGAGTCAGCTGTGACCACGCCTCTCAGCGCGTCCGCATCAGGCGTCCCACAGCGCCAATCAGTTCCTCGACCCGCTCGTCTCGCACCGCTCCTTCGGAGCCGAGCACGCAGTGCCGGACGTGGCCGTCCATCAGCCCGAGCGAAACCTTGTCGAGGGCCGCCTGCACGGCGCCGATCTGGGTCAGGATGTCGACGCAGTAGCGGTCGCCCTCGACCATCCCGGAGATACCACGGATCTGGCCCTCGATCCGGGCGAGTCGCTTCAGGAGAGCGTCCTTCTCCTGTGTGTAGCCCTGGGTCATGCGTGCTCCTCCCTGATGCTGCGGAAGCGGCGTAGCCGCAGCGAGTTGGTGACGACGAAGAGACTCGAAAGAGCCATGGCACCAGCCGCAACGATCGGATCGAGCAGGCCCGCTACGGCGAGAGGGATCGCAGCGACGTTGTAGGCGAACGCCCAGAAGAGGTTGCCTTTGATCGTGGCGAGTGTCCGGCGGGCGATCGCGATCGCGTCGACGGCGGCGCGCAGGTCGCCGGAAACGAGTGTCAGGTCGCTCGCTTCGATTGCCACATCTGTGCCCGTGCCGATCGCAAGTCCGAGATCGGCAGCAGCGAGTGCTGGAGCATCGTTGACGCCGTCGCCCACCATCGCGACGATCGAGCCGTCGGACTGCAAGCGCGCCACCTCCTCGACTTTGCCGGCGGGCAAGACGCCGGAAACGACGCGCTCGATCCCCACAGCGGCCGCGACGGTCCGGGCGGCCCGCTCGTTGTCGCCTGTAAGCAGCACGGGCTCGAGGCCGAGGCCGATCAGCTCTGCGACAGCCTCGGCACTCGTCTTGCGCACGCGATCACCAACCGTGATCACTCCCTGCACCTGGCCGTCGATGGCCACCGCAACGGCCGTGAGACCGCTCTGCTCCGCGAACGAGACCGCTGAAGCGAGCGACGACGGCAGCGGGAGCGACCGCGCGGCGAGAAGACCGGGGCGGCCGATGACGATCGCCTTGCCACGCACGACCGCCTCTACTCCAAGGCCAGCTCGGTCGCCGAATGATTCGGCCTTCGGGAGCACGCCGCTCCGATCGGCTGCGTGGGATGCGATCGCACGGGCGATCGGGTGATCGCTGTACGCCTCGGCCGCTCCGGCGAATCGGAGGACATCGGCGGAAGAGATACCCGCGGCAGGAACGACGTCGACGACCCACATCCGGCCCTCGGTGAGGGTGCCGGTCTTGTCGAGCACGATCGTCGTGATCTTCCGGGTCTGCTCGAGGACCTCTGGTCCGCGGACGACGATTCCGAGCTGCGCGGCCCGCCCGGTACCGACCATGAGCGCGGTCGGCGTTGCGAGGCCTAGCGCGCAAGGACACGCGATGATCAGCACGGCGACCGCCGCTGTGAACGCCGTAGCTGCCGAGTGCCCGGTCACGAGCCAACCCACGAGTGTCAGGGTCGCAATCCCCAGCACGACCGGGACGAACACACCAGCGACGCGATCGGCGAGGCGCTCGATCGGTGCCTTTCCTTCCTGCGCTTCGGTAACGAGTCGCGCGATCTGCGCCAGCACAGTGTCGTCGCCGACGCTCGTCGCGCGCACGACGAGACGTCCCGACGTGTTCACCGACGCACCCGCAACGGTGTCGCCCGGACCGATCTCGACCGGTAGAGGCTCGCCCGTCAGCATCGACGCATCGACTGCGGATGTTCCTTCGACAACGGCGCCGTCTGTCGCCACGCGCTCTCCCGGCCGCACGACGAAGAGGTCACCGACGGTCAGCTCGGAGACCGGCTGACGCGTCTCGACGCCGTCTCTGAGAATCGCGACATCCTTCGCGCCGAGCTCGAGCAGCGAGCGGATCGCAGCGCCCGAGCGGCGGCGAGCTCCCTGTTCGAGCCAACGACCGAGAAGGATCAGTGTCGTCACGATCGCAGCGACTTCGAAGTACAGATCACCGTCTGTCACAAAGACGAGTACGACTATCGACCAGCCGAGCGACGCAAGCGTGCCCACCGAGATGAGCGTGTCCATCGTCGCCCCTCCATGCCTTGCAGCCTTGGCCGCGGCCCGATGGATCGGAAAGCCGCACCAGGCCACAACCGGCAGGGTCAGCACCAGCGCGAGCCATTCCCAGCCGTCGACCTGTAGCGAGGGCACCATCGCAAGCAGTGCGACTGGGACAGAGAGAGCCGCAGCGACGACGAGGCGGCGACCGGCTCTCGTTGTACCGATCTTCTCACCCGAAGCACTCTCGAGATGCGCTCCGTACCCGGCCGCCTCGACTGCATGAAGCAGCTCGTCGACACCGACGACGCCGGGATCGAAATCGACACTCGCCGTCTCTGTGGCGTAGTTCACGGTCGCCGCAACGCCGTCGAGCCCATTCAGCCCCTTCTCGATCCGGGCCGCACACGAGGCACACGTCATGCCCTCGAGCTCGAGTCGTGTGTGCACTCGCTCGGGAGTGACGGTAGTCATCTCCCTCGAACTATACCCCATGGGGGTATCTAGAGGACGGACTCCCACTCGCGATCAGGCGCGCGCTCCCAGTTCGACGGCGATGTCGACGAGGGCGCGGACGTCGTCGTCGGTGGTCCTGAAGTTCACGAAGCACGGCCTCAGCCCAACCTTGCCGTCGATCGTCGCCGGGGCGACCCAGATACGCCCGTCATCCTGGAGCGCTCGAACGAGCCGGGCGTTTTTGGCGTTCACATCCTCGCCCGTACCGACGTGCCGGAACGGGACAATGGAGAGCGGCGGCGGCCCGCAGAGTGGCTCGAGGGAGTCATGGGCCAGAATGAGGTCATGGAGCAGGCGTGCCTGCCGGAGGTTCTCCTCGACCGCGTCGCGGAATGCCTGGGCGCCGTGCGCTCTGAAGGCGAGCCAGAGCTTGAGCGCTCTGAACGGACGCGAGTACTCGAGCGTGATGTCGACCATGTGGCCAGTGCGCTCATGCGGGATATACGCCTCCTCGTGCGAGAACGCCTGCACGAGATCGTCACGGCGACGCACGAGGAGGACGCCGCACGCCTTCGGGAGATACAGCCACTTGTGCGCGTCGAGCGTCACCGAATCGACGCGCTCGAGGCCGGCGAACAGGTGCCCCGCTGAAGGAGTCGTGGCCGCAGGGAGGCCGTATGCACCGTCGACGTGCAACCAGACGCCGGCCTCTGCACAAACGTCGGCGAGCGCCTCGATCGAGTCGACGGCACCTGTCAGCGTTGTGCCTGCCGTGGCGACGACGGCAACCGGCGTCCTGCCGGCGGCTCGGTCGCCGCGGATCGCCTCCTGCACCACCTCGGGGACGAGTCTCCGGTCTCCATCGATCGGCAGCGCGCGAACGTTGGCCGAGCCGATTCCGAGGATCTCTGCAGCCCGTTCGATCGAGTAGTGCGCCTCTTCGGAGCAGTAGAGCGTGGCCGAAGCGGTGCCGAGGCCGTGCCGGCGGGAACCGGGGATCGCGCGCTCGCGGGCGGCAGCAAGGGCCGTCATGTTCGACACCGTCCCCCCACTCGTGAAAGCTCCTGCGGCCGCGGGGAAGCCGACGAACTCCGCCACCCAGCGAATTGCCTGATCTTCGATCTCGGTGGCAGCAGCCGCCCACACAGCCAGGTTCGCGTCGAAACACGACGCGAGCAGATCGCCGATCACACCGATCTCGAGACCCGACGATGCGACGAAGGCGAAGAAGCGAGGGCGTGTCTGGGCGATCGATTCGTCGAGGCCCCGACGCGCATCTTCGAGCACCTCGAGCACGCCGGTTGGAAACTCGGGCAGCGTGGCCTGGAGCAGTGTCTTGAGCCGGTCGTCGATGGGAGGCTCGTTTGCGCGGGCCTGGTCGAAACTGCGCCAACCCTCGGTAACGATCTCGGCGGCACGGTCGAGTGCCTGCTCGCGGGGCACGTCGAGACGGAGACCCATGACCACTAGATCTCCACCTCGATCCTGCCGCCGGCCGTTACGCCGGCTGGAAAGATGCGGATCGGCTCCGTCGCCGGCCCCTCGAGCGGCGCTCCGTCGGTGAGCGAAAAGAGAGCGCCGTGGCAGGCGCAGCGAATTGCCTCTCCCTCGAGCCACCCGTCACTGAGCGGGCATTCTTCGTGGGTGCACCAGATCTCGAAGGCCACGTAGCGCTCGCCCAGCCGGGCGACGGCGAGCGAGAGGTCGCCTGCCTCGCCCTCGCGTAGGTCACCGTCATCGAGGTTCGCGGGCCCGAAATCGACCGCCATCACACGTCCCACCGAACGTGCAGGTGCTGCGGTGCCCGAAACTCCCAGCCGCTGAAGACGGGAGGGCGCGCGGTATCCGAGCGGAGGTTCGGGAGGCGCTCGAAGAGCCGTTGCACGGCGATGCGCATCTGGACGCGGGAGAAATGATGACCGGAACAGAAGTGCGGCCCGAATCCGAACGCACCGTGATTGCGTTTTGGTCGAAAGAGGTCGAACGTGTCGGCCGTCGGCCCCCACACGTCCTCGTCGCGGTTCGCGGAGGAGACGAGGACACCGAGATTGGCGCCTATCGGGAGCTGCTTCCCACCGAGCTCGGCGGCGGCGACGGCACGCCTTGTCTGCGTCCCGATCGGGGATACCCAGCGGAGTCCCTCCTCGATCGCGTCTCGCACGAGCCCTGCAGGATCCGCAGCGAGCGCGCCGGCCTGACCTGACTCGAGCAGCCCTGCCACGGTCGACCCCGCGGCATGACCCGGCTCCTGCATGCCTCCGAGCAGGATCACCTTCAGTGTCGGGAGAATCGCAGCGATACGCTCGGCAAGGGTGCCGTCGGCGTGCTGCAGCATCGTCGCGATCGTGCTCGAGTCAGGCTGCTCCCACAGCCGCTCGAAGACCGGCGCAAGCTCTCGATCGATCTCGATGCCTGTCGCATCGGACACGGCCCACCTGGCGGGGTCATCCTCGAAATTGATCGCTCCCTGGGCGAGCCCGTGGAACCAGCGGCGTAGGGTGTCGCCATCGGTATCGCCGAGTCCGAGGACCTGGCCCAACGAGAGAACCGAGACGGGCTCGAAGTATTCGCTCATCAACTCAGCCTCACCACGCTCTGCGATTCCGTCGAGAAGCCTTTCGACGATCGGTACGACGAGCTCCGGAGTGGAGGCTTCGACGACGCGCGGACGGAGGGAGGGGTCGAGCATCGCGCGGAGCTTCTTCTGAGGAGCGCCGTCGAGGAGCAGGATGCTGTCTCCTCCCATCGCCCGCGTGAGCGGCGAGGGCTCGACCTTGGAGCTGAAGAGATCGGGTTGCGTCGTCGCGGCCTCGACGTCGTGCCAACGCGTGACGAACCACAGGCCGACTGCCGGAACGAAGCAGACTGGCTCATCCCGGCGCATCCGAGCGTACGTCGGATACGGATCGTTGTCGAGCTCCTCGACCGTGATCTCGTCTGCGAGGCTCACTAGAGCCCCTCGACGCGCTCGACGACTTCGCGGCACCAGGCGGGGTACTGCGCCAGCTCGTCGATGAACTGGGACGGCTTGATGCAGAACGTCGTGAAGCCCCTTCTCTGCTGAGCCGGGATTGATGCGATTGCCGGCTCGAGGGACGACGGGCTACGGTCGTCGGGGAAGCTGGCGCGCATGCCGCCCACCAGCTCGAGCTCGGAGAGATCACGCCCAGCACCGCTGAGACCGGAGCGCAACAGGGTCATGTCATCGTCGGACGGCTGCCCGAGTGGATGGAAGCCGTGGGCGAAGCGGACGATCCGGCGGAGCAGCTTCGGGTGCACGGACTCCCCGCCGAGCCACAGCCGCGGCCCGTCCGCGCGCCAGGCTTTCGGCTCGAAGTAGACGTCGTCGTAGGCGTAGTGCTCGCCGGCAAACGAGGTGGGTGTGTCGCGCCAGAGGCCTTCCCACGCCGCGAGGTGCTCATCGAGCATGGCGCCGCGCTTCCCGAACTGCACGCCGAGCGCCTCGTACTCATCCCGGTGCCAGCTCACGGTGGGCTGAACGACCAGGCGGCCCTGGGAGAGGAGGTCGAGGGTGCCGAGCTCACGCGCGAGCAGCAGTGGATGACGCAACGGCGCGATGACGGCGCACGCTGCGAGGCGGAGGCGTGTCGTCACGGCTGCGATCGCCGCCAGGAGGACGAGCGAGCTCGGCCAGGGCATCGCAGGATCCTGGTTTCCCGGCATCGCATAGTCGCGAGGGTTGCCCATGATCCCGTCCGCTCCGGCGCTCGGCCCGAGGATGATGTGCTCGCTCACCATGACGGCGTCGAACCCTGCCTCCTCGGCGACGACGGCCATCTCGATCAGGGCGCGCAAGTCACGTGGCGGTGTCAGCGTCCAGTTTTCGCTCAGCACGAGAACGAGCCGGGCTTTGCTCACCCGGGTACGCCCTTCACAAGCGCAGCGGCCGCATCGACGGCGAGCCGCTGATGAGGCGCGAGCTCCTGACCGGGCACCGCGGCTAGGTACCCGTAGGGGTCCTCGATCCCGGCTGACTGACCGGCCAGTGTCTCGATCACCGAGAGTCCGCAGAACGGGACGTGCCCGGCCGAATACCCGCCCTCGTGCGAGGCCACAAGCCTGTTGTCACAGAGCCGCGCGGCAGCGTCGAGCAGCCTCTCCGTCATCGCGCCGAACGTCGACGCCGGCAGGAGCATCCGCCCGAGCGGGTCGAGAGCGCCCGCGTCGAAGCCGCACGCGATCACGATCAGCTCTGGCGCGAACGCGTCGAGTGCAGGCACGACCACACGATCGATCGCATCGAGGTAGGCACCGGTACCGCTCCCCGCCGGCAATGGCACGTTCAGCGTCGTACCTTGCGCCGATCCCCCGCCGATCTCCCCGAGGGGTCCCGATCGTACGGGGTAGAGCCCGTCCTGGTGCAGCGAGATCGCAAGCACCGATGGGTCGTCCCAGAAGATCGCCTGCGTGCCGTTGCCGTGGTGCACGTCCCAGTCCACGACAGCGACCCGATCGACCCCTCGTACGACCTGTACGTGACGAATGCCGACGGCGACGTTCGCGAAGAGGCAGAAACCCATGCCGAGGTCGGGAAGTGCGTGGTGGCCCGGCGGTCGCACGAGCGCGTACGCGTTCTTGACGTTCCCGTCGAGCACCGCCTCGATCGCCGTGATCGTCCCGCCCGCAGCAAGGCTCGCAATCTCGAACGAGCCGTTTCCGAACGGTGCCTCGCTCCCGGCGTCGCCGCCGCGTCCGGCCGAGAGCGCCTGGATCCGCTCGATGTACCGGTGCGTATGCACGCGAGAGAGATCCTCCACCGTCGCGATCCTCGGCGACAGGACGACGAGCCGCTCAGTGAGGCCCGTCGCATCGAGCAAGTTCTTCAGCCGGCGCTTCGTCGCGGGGCTCTCCGAGTGCTCACCCGGCTCGAGCCAGCCGCCGGAGGGCAGCTCCGAAGCGCCCGAGCCTGTGTCGTGCCACATCATCCGCTCGTGCCAGACGAGCCCAGTCCGCCTCACCTGGTTGTTCCCTCCGCAATCTGCAGCGTCTTCAGATCGGAGTAGAAGTCGAGGGCGAAGTCGCCGCCCTCGCGGCCGATCCCCGAGATCCCAATCCCGCCGAAGGGCGCCGTCAGGTCGCGCACGAGGAAGGTGTTGACCCACACGGTCCCAGCACGAACTGCCCGCCCGACACGCTCGGCCCGCTCGGCCGACCCTGTGTAGACAATCGCCGAGAGGCCGTAGGGTGTCGAATTCGCCAACGCGACGCCGTCGGCTTCCCGTAAAAAGGTCTGTACCGTTAAGACGGGTCCGAACACCTCGTTCTGGACGATCTCGCTCTCGTTCGACCGGGGGATCACGACGGTCGGCTCGTAGAAGAGGCCGCCGCGATCGGCGGGATAGCCTCCGCGGACGATCTCGTCCCCGTTTGCCCTGGCGCGCTCGACGAAACCTGCAACCCGATCGAAGTGATCGCGGTGGATCAGCGGCGTCACCGTCGTCGAGTCGTCGCGCGGGTCACCGAGGAGGTGCTCATCGACGAAATGATGAAAGAGCTCCAGGAACGGCTCGGCGATCGAGTCTTGCACCAGGATCCGCGTCCCGGCGAGGCACACCTGACCGGCGTCGTCGAACTGTCCTGCCGCCTTTCTCGCAGCGGCCTCGAGGTCACTATCCGCAAAGACGAGCAACGGCCCCTTGCCCCCGAGCTCGCCGGTGAACGGAACGATGTTCTTCGCGGCGGCGACCCCGATGTGCCTGGCGGTGGCAGGAGAACCGGTGAAGGACACTCGCCTGACGCCGGGGTGCGCGACGAGTGCTGCGCCGATCTCCTCGCCGATCCCTTGCACGATGTTGAACACGCCGGGTGGAAAGCCCGCCTCGTCCACGAGGTCGGCGAGGAGCGAGCACGAGAGGGGCGACCATTCGGCGGGCTTGAGGATCATCGTTGCCCCGGCGGCGAGCGCCGGTGCAGTCTTCCAGGTCGACAGCATGAACGGCGCGTTCCAGGGCGTGATCACGACGGCGGGGCCACTCGGCATCCGGATCACCCGGTTCGCCGTGCCGTTCGATTCCCACACGCGCTCCTCGTACGCAACTGCGAGGTCGGCATAGCTCCGGTAGTTCCGCGCGCCTCGGTTGATCAGGCGCGCCTTCAGCGACCGGAGCAGCATCGCCATGTCCAGACACTCGACGGGGGCGAGCCGCTCGACGTTCGCGTCGATCAGATCGGCGAGCCGATGCAGATAGACCGCGCGGCCGGACGCGCCGAGGGCGGCCCAGGCCGGAAACGCCTCGGTCGCAGCGGCGACGGCAAGGTCGGCCTCACGCTGGCCGCCGCGAGCGATCTCGCCGAGCGGCTGCTCGTCGATCGGCGAGATATCCGTGAACGTCCGCTCGCTCGGAACGCGCTCGCCTCCGATGTAGTGATCCGGCGAGACCTCCACGCCCGCAACGTTCACGGCGCACACCCAGGAGACAGGCTGAAGCGTGTCGCCGGCTTGAACCCGGTCGTCGTCACGCCACCCTCCCGAACGCGATCGTCCCCACGTCGACGATCGTGTGCCCACCGTCGACGGGTATCACCGCGCCGTTGACGTACGACGCGTCGGCCGAGAGCAGCCACGCGACAGTGCCGGCGATCTCCTCGGGCGAGCTCGGGCGACGCAACGGCACCTCTGCAGTCACTTCGGCGTAGGCGTCCTCGCGAGAGGCTTCCAGCTTCTCTGCGAGCGAGTCCATCTCGCGGTCGGCCATCGGCGTCCGCACCCAGCCCGGGCAGACGCAGTTCGCCCGCACTCCGGCCGGTCCGTGGTCGAGAGCAATGCACTGGGTCAGCATTGCGAGCGCCGCCTTGGACGAGCAGTAGGCAACGCTTGCCGGCGCTGCACGCAACCCGGCGACCGAAGCGATGCTGACGAGCGCTCCCCGACGTTCCAGGAGATGCGGAATCGCGGCGCGCGCGGTCAGGAACGCACCCGTGACGTTCGTCCTGAAGACGGTCTCGAATATCTCCGGGTCGAGATCGAGCAGCGAGCCTTCGCCGCCGACGCCCGCGTTGAGGACGAGCGCATCGATGCCCCCGAACCGCTCCACCGTCTCGGCAACGGCCCTGTCGGCATCGAGCGCGATGCCAGTGTCGGCAGTGACGGCAAGTCCCCCGATCTCATGCGCGACGGCTTCGATCGGCTCGGGCCTCCGCCCCGTCACCACGACTGCATATCCGTCCGTTGCCAACCGTCGCGCCACAGCCGCGCCGATTCCCGTGCCACCACCGGTGACCAAGGCAACCCGGCTCACGTCCGTAGGTCCTTGACGATCTCCTGGTCATCAACGGTGTACCCGAAGGTGAAGCGGAAACCCTTGCCGATCCGCACGGGAGCGAGCAGGTCGTGCTCCTCGTGGTCCGAACCGGAGAGCTCGAGCGTCGCGGTGCCCTCCCACACAGACGAGAGCACCCTGTCGCGGCTCCGTGAGCGCGCGAGCTCGTGCACGATCGGATCGTCGTGTCGCCCCGCCTCGAGCCGAGGGAAGTGACGTACGTTCACGATCGGAGGATCGTTGTGCGTCGGTCCGGTCTGAGAGATCTTCTCGAGGGCCACGGTCGCCTCGACGACACGCCGCTCGTACGCCGCGCATGTCCCGCCGAACGTCGCTCCCGCCTTCACGCCGGGGTCCGCGGGGCTCTCGAGCCCGAACGTGCGCGTGATCCAGATCGAGCCGAGCTTCTTGGGGAAGCCTTGCAACCAGCCACGCGTGAGGGCGAAATCGCGGTCGACCCAGATGAACGGACAGGTCGTCACCTCCTCGCCGTCGAGGAGTGCGTTGACGACGAGGAATGCCTCCTTGTATTGCGACCGCGACGGGTCGAGTAGCTCGCCGCCGCCGTCCGAGCACGACTGCCAATCTGCGAACACCGCGGCGCAGCGACCGGCGTCCGGGTGCGGATCGAGGCCTGCCGGGAGGCAGGACGCCGCCTTCTCGGGGTCGGCCCAGTACTCGACGACCAGGAAGTCACCCACGTAGTGCCAGGGTGGATACGGAACGATCGAGGAACGTCCGCCCGGCGATCTGGGGATCGTGTACCCGGTGACCGGGGTCACGAGAAGGACTCCGGCAGCGCCTCGCCGAGCATCTCGCGACTGTCTCGCTCCCACACAACTGCAACGGGATCGAACCGGAAGTAGGAGCGAGGCGGCAGCGGTCCCCACGTGTTCGACGAGTAGCGGTCGTCAGGCCAGACGCGTGGCTCGTGATCGGCCTGAAGCTGCTCCATGTCGCAATAGAGCTCGACGAAGCACTCCTCCTCGACGATCCTGACGTAGCTCGCGATGTTGCCGCCGACGCCGTGCCGCGTTGGGCCCCACCCCAACCAGCGCCCGTGCCGGGCGAGGTGATCCAACAAGTCGCGCATCTGACCGATGTCGACCGTGTCGAAAGCAAGGTGGTGAAAATGCGGAGCACCGTGATCGATCAGCGCCATCACGTGGTGGTCGCTGTTGACGCTGAACCAGACCCCCGCCTCGCCGAGGCGATCCGAGATGGTCATACCCAGCGCGTCGGTGTAGAACCGGGTCGAGTCCGCAAAGTGCGAGCTGAGACAGTTCACGTGACCGAGCTTCCGCGGCGCTCCCGGGCGCACCGTTGTCGAGCGGCGAGCGTGCATGACCCAGGGCTCCTGACGTCGGTAGGGCATCAGCTGCACGCCTCGGCCGTCGGGATCGAGCAGGAACAGGCTCCCTTCCTGCTCCTGCGTCGTGATTCCGAGCGCGCTCAGGTGGGCGCGGGCATCGTCGAGCGAGCAGCCGCGAGCGAGCTCGAAGCCGGTGTGGTCGTGGCCCGGTTCGTCTCCCGCAGAGAGCTCCAGGCTGTACGGCTCGTCGTCGCACGAGAGCAGCGCCCGCCCACCGTCGCGGCCCCGGTCGAGGAGCCCGAACTGGACGCCCCAACGCGCAGCCGCTTCGTCCACGTCGGCGACAAGGAGACAGACGTGATCGATGCGGCGAAGCTCGATCAACCTGTTTCCCCCGCCGCGACCATCCTCTCCGCCTCGTCCTCGGGAATCGCGAGGGCAACGTGGAGCGTCTGCGCCGAGACCTGCATCTGCTCACCCGGGCCCGAGAGGTCGACGTCCCACTCCTCGATCGTGTTCGTGAGGCGACCGATCCCGGAGATCTCGACCTCGACGACGTCGCCGGGTTGCATCGGTCGCGAATTCGCAGGAGTCCCGGTCAGGACCACGTCTCCCGGCGCGAGCGTGATCAGTCGGCAGAGGTCCGCCAGCTGATACGCCACGGAGAAGAGGAGATCGTCGGCCGTGGCCTGTTGCACCACCTCACCGTTGAGGAAGGTACGCAACTCGTAGTCGGTTGGATCGAACTCCGCGGCGGGGACGAGCTCGGGGCCGAGTGGAAGAAATCCGTCGTGGCCCTTGACCCGCAGCATCGCGCCGCGGTCGGCGTGGCGGAAATCGTGCATGCCGATGTCGTTCGCACACGTGTATCCGCCGACGTAGTCCAGCACCCTGTCGATCGGCACGCCCTTCATCGCCTTGCCGATCACGACGGCCAGCTCACCCTCGTAGTTGAGGTAGCGGGCGCCGCGGGCCATCAACACCGGCCGCCGGTGCCCGTTCAATGTCGTCGGAGGCTTCATGAAGTACGAAGGCTCCGGTGGTATCCGGGCCTCGTACTCGCGGACGCGGCTCCCGTACGTGAGGTGGACAGCGAGGATCTTCGACGGTCTCGCCGGCGCGAGGTACACCGCGGTCTCCTCCGGAATTCGTACTCCGTCGGAGAGGACGATCTCGTTCCCGTCGCGGCCGCCCCAACGCCCCTCACCGTCGACCTCGACCTGGACGCAGCGACCGTTCGGACTACAGATGGGAAGCATATTCCTCGATCTCCCAGGAGCTGACGACCTCGAGGTCGAGCTCGCCGACGGCCTCGCTGAACCGCTCCACCTCGAAGCGCTTCATGGCGACGAAGGTCGATACGAGCGTCCCGCCAAGCTTGTCCACGAGGACGGTGTCGGCCTCGAGTGCGTCGAGCGCAGCGCCGAGATCCGAGGGCAGGACCGATCCGGCGTGTGCGTCGTCCAGCCGATACGCATCTCCGACAACCGGCTCCGGAGGCGCGAGCTCCCTCTCGATGCCGTCGAGGCCGGCCAGCAGCAGTGCGGCGATCATCAGGTGCGGGCAGGCGGCGCCGTCAGCTGTCCGGATCTCGACGCGGGATCGCGCACCGCGCTCGTTCGGGACACGACAGAAGGCAGTGCGGTTGTCGTGGCCCCAGTTCGCGTGGGTGGGCGCGAGGCTGTCAGGCAGGAGTCGCTTGTAGGAATTGATCGTTGGCCCGAGCAGGGCCTGCAAGCCCTGGGCGTGCTCGATCACGCCGGCAATGAACTGCGCCGCCAGGGGGCTGAGCCCATCAGGGCCACCATCGTCGGCGAAGGCGTTCCGACCGTCTGCACCGTTCAGCGAGAGGTGGACATGGAACCCCGAGCCGCCCTGGTCGGCGAAGGGGCGGCCCATGAACGTTGCGAGCATCCCTTCGCGGACAGCGATCTCCTTCACTGCGGCTTTCAGCATGAACGCGCGGTCGGCGGCATCGAGGGCGCCCGAATGCTTGACGTTGATCTCGTACTGCGAGTTCATGTACTCGTGGTTGGCGGCGAATGCCTGCAGCCCCAGCTCGTCGCACCAAAGCAGCATCCTGAGGACGATCTCGCGAGGATCGGAGACGGCGCCCACGGTGTAGACACGCGAGAACTCATCGACGTAACGGCGCAGGCCGTTCGGCGCCGACGGGTCACGTTCGGCGAGGAAGAACTCGAGCTCCGGGGCGACAATCGGCTCCAGGCCGCGGGTCGCGTACGCGTCGATCACGCGCTGTAGCAGTGCCCTCGGGCAGGACGGGTAGTGATCGGCGCCGTCCAGCGTCCATGCCTCGCCGAGGCACCAGGCGACCTCGGGCTGCCACGGCACCGGCCGGATCGTGTCGAGGTCGGGCCGGATGGCGAGATCGATATAGCCCTCCTCGCCCCCCACGACAGGCGTGTGCCGCAGGTCGGTTCCCATCACGGCGGCGCAGAACGAGACGCCCTCCTCGCACATATCGGCGAAATGTCCGACGGGGATGTCCTTGCCGCGCGCCACGCCGTGGAGATCGGTGTAGAGCAGGCGGACTGCGCGCACACCGAGGCCGCTCAGGGTCCTCGCGGCAGCTTCGGCCTCCGAGTGGTGACTCAACTCCAAGCCTCCTTTTCTGTCAGGAGCGCACTTGCACGGGCAGGCGCTTGATGCCGTTGAAGAAGTTCGACCGCAGCCGTGTCGGGGTTCCCGCAAGCTCGATGCGGTCGAGGTACGGGATCATCTCCTCGAGCCAGATCTTCACCTCCAGCTTCGCGAGGTGTGCTCCGAGGCAGAAATGCGGTCCGCCGAGGCCGAACGTGAGATGCCTGTTCGGCTGTCGGCCGAGATCGAGGCGGAAGGGGTCGGCGAATTTCTCCTCGTCGTAGTTGCCCGCGGCGTACCACATCGTCACCTTATCGCCGGCCTTGACCCGGCGGCCGTGAACGGTGACGTCGCGCGTCGCGGTGCGCCTGAAGTGATGCACGGGGTGCGCGCGGCGGAGAATCTCGTCCGCGGCCGTGGCTGCGAGCGACCGATCGGCGATCAAACGAGCCGTCTCCTCCGGATGGGCGAGCAGGTCGAGCAGACCGAGGCTGATCGTGTGTCGCGTCGTCTCGTTCCCGGCCGTCGTGAGCAGGATGAAGAACAGGCCGAACTCGTGCTCCGAGAGGCGGGAGCCCTCGATCTCTGCCTCCACGAGGCGTGTCGTGACGTCGTCGCGCGGATCGATCCGCCGCGCAGCGCCGAGTTTGCAGCCGTACTCGATCAGCTCCGGCGCGAAGGGGCTCGAGAACGGCAGCAGCCGAATCGACGGGTCGCTCGACGTCAGCTCGAGGAGGTTGTCTTCGCCGACAACCTCCGGGTCGGTATTGCCGAGGAGCTTGTCGCCGAGCTCGATCAGCAGTCGCCGATCGTCGACAGGCAGCCCCATGATCTCGGAAAACACCCACATCGGAATCTCCGATGCGACGTCCTCTACCCAGTCGAAGGCATCGCGCTCGAACGCCTGCGCGAGGATGCCACGCGCCAACCCGCGGATGCGCTCCTCGTAGGTGTTCACGACCCGCGGCGTGAACCCCTTGTTCACGAGTGCCCGAAGTCGTGTGTGCGCCGGAGGATCCGTGTCCAGCATCGACTTACGCGCCTCGACCTCCTCGGGTGTGAGGTCCTCGAGCGACGTCCCGCCTGTCTCCGACGAGTAGGTGTCCCAATCCTTCGAGACCTGCACGATGTCGTCGTAACGCGTGAAAACCCAGAATCCGCGACCGTCGACCTCCGGCTGCCAGTGCAGCGGTGCTTCGCGGCGGAGCAGCGTCAACCACTGATAGGGAACGCCCTTCTCCCAGGCACCGAGGTCGGTGAGGTCCACGTCGTCGAGAACGAGGCCCTCGACCGATGGCCCGGCAGTACTTGCGGCGCGTGCGACCATCTCGGGGACGTGGTCTTCCCGCTCGTGCACTGCCTCGGCGGCAGCGGGAGGGGGACCCAGGCGCACCTGGAGCTCGCCTGCCTCGACTCGCGCTTCGAAGATCGGGAGCGGCTCGAGCGCCGGCGGGCAGAGGACATCTCCCGTGCGCAGGTCGAACTCGGAGGCATGGCACGGGCAGACGATCACCCGGCCTTCGAGCTCGCCGTCGGCGAGCGAGCACTCCTCGTGCGTACACGTGTCCTGGAACGCCACCCAGCCTTCGGCGGTGCGCCCGAGGCACACTGCAGCACCGTCGATCTCGACCCGGCGGAGGAAGCCAACCGGGGCGTCCTCCGCCGTGCCGACGTCGTGCCAGTGGAGCGCGCTCGCCACGTCGCTCCTTTCTACAGTGGGGTCGTGGGGCCCGCCGACTCGAACGCGAGCGTTTCGTCGAGTGGAGCGACGCCGTGGTGCTCGGCGGCATGTGCGGCCGCGCTGTCGACCTTGTCACGGCGCGTCACCACGACGATTACAAACCAGATCAGGGTGAGGACGAGCAGACCGATTGTCCAGGCGGCCGCGACCCAGTTGAAGTTCGAGCTGTCGTGCGGTGTGGGCTTGAGCGCGCCGTAGAACCCGAGGATCGGCGTGATCACGGCAACGGCGACGATGGCGTACTGCCACACCTTGTTGCCACCCTGCCGCACGAGCCGGAACCCGGCGATTGCGAGGACGAGGTAGACCAGCTCGATCGCAAACGATCCGATCGTGGCCGAGAGGATGAACGTCGCGAACTGATCGTTCGGGAAGAACGGCACGAACTTGCCGGCCGGGTCGATGAAGCCGAACTGCGACGCATAGCTCGTGGCGAACACGAGCAACGTGAGGCCGATGCCGCCGACAGCGACCATCAGGTTGCCGACCCACGGCGTGTTGTGTCGCGACGTCTTGGCAAAGAACGACGGCAGCAGTCCGTCTCGACCGAGAGCGAAGAAGCCGCGGCCGATCAGGACGCAGATCGCAAGCGCGAGCGCCATCGCATCGAGGATGACGACGAGCTCGAGAATCGTCGCGAACCACTTGCCGACGTACAGCGTCGCCATCTCGCTCACCGGCCCAGGAGAGAAGGCCCACAACCCTTCACTCACTGCCTTCTGGCCGTAGCCGATCGAGAAGGCATAGGACATGAAGACGAAGAACCCAGCCGCGACCGCGACCGTGCCGATCAGCGCGCGTGGGATCGATCGGTGGGGATCCTCGGACTCCTCGCCGATCGAGGCGGCTGCCTCGAAGCCGACGAAGAGCAGGATCCCGAGCAAGATGCCCCCGAGCACGCCGCCGCCCGTGATTCCGAACAACGAAGTCTCGCCCGGGTTGAACATCGTGAGCGTGTTGCCGTCCTTGCCGCCCTTGGCGATGATCACCACAGCCAGGATCAGCATCGGAACGAACGAGACGAACGCGAAAGTGAGCATCGCGCGGATCGCCAGTCGGACGCCGAAATAGTTGAGGACGAGGACGATCGCGAGGGCGATCATCCCCCAGATCCACCAGGCAGGGCCGCTGTCGGAGATGTGCGTCTTCCAGAAGTTGTCGATCAGCACGCTGAGACCGAGGTAGATGCCGCCGCCTCCGAGAAAGAGGGCGCCGACGAAGAAGAACCCGGCCGTGAAGACGCCGACCCAGGGATGGGCGCCGTGGGCGAGGTATTCGTACACCGCTCCGGCCCCGGCGTACCTCCTCGCGTAGAGCGAGATCGTGTACGCGATCGCGAGCACACCGATCCCCGCGATGAGCACCGCAAGCGTTGCGTTCCAGCCGGCGCCGATATCGGGTCGTGAGACACCGCCGAGAATGAGGGCGACGGAGAACATCGGCCCGATCGCGAGCGCCTGGGCGACCGCGTGCATGGTGGTGAGGTTCTTCTTCCCGAGCGCTCCCGTCGTGGCGTCGCTCTCAGCGGCCTGGCTCATGCGATCACACCCTTCCGTGTCGGTCGGACGCCTCGGCTCACTTGCGTCCGGGTCGCTGGCACGTTAGAACGGTCGAACATCGAATGTCAACTCTTCCTGATCCTCTGCTCGGAGCCCGGTCGGCGCAGCCTCTGCGCGTGCGGTCCGTCGTCGGGCTCGCGTACGACGAGATCCGATCTCTGATCGTGGCGGGGTCGCTCGCACCCGGGTCGCGGCTCGGCCAGGGCGAACTGGCTGACCGTCTCGGCATCTCTCGCGGATCGGTGCGCGAGGCTCTTCGACGGCTGGCAGGCGACGGGCTCGTCGAGTTCGAGGTCAACCGGGGCTTCTTCGTTGCGGAGGTCGGGCTCGACGACGTCCGCCAGCGTCTCGAGGCGCGTCTCGCTCTCGAGCCCGAGATCGCACGCATCGCTGCGGCCCGGCGAAGCGAGAAGGATCTCGAGGTGATGCGGGAGACGATCGTGGCCGAGGCGTCCGCGAGCACCTCCGACGAGATCCACGACGCGAGCCGCGCGTTCCACGCGGCTGTCGCGCAGGCGACCCACAACCAGGCGTTCACGAAGCTGCTCGATGCGCTCTGGATCGCGGACGTCGGCCGCAGGCTACTGGCTCAGAGGAGCCGGTCCGAATCGTGGCACGACAGTGACGTCGACGAGCACCGCGCCATTCTCGAGGCCCTCGAATCCGGCGACGGCGACCGGGCGGCACTCCTCATGGCCGACCACGTCGAGAGCGCCGTGCGCCACTGGTCGCCCCGCGCCTGAACCCGGATCCGCACTCAGGGGATAGAGCGCGTAGGGGAAAGGCGCAGCCCGTCCCGGTAACGGCCCGAATACCGTCCACCTCGCGAGGTGGACAAACGCAGTGATGCGCAGTGCGGCTCTAGTCGAGGACGAGCTCGACCGTGCGCACTGACTGCTCCTGGTTCGCACCGAGCGCCTCGTCGATCTTGGCCCGCAGCTCTCCCGAAGCGTTGAGCTCCTCGGTGATGTCGGCGCCGCCGATCAGCTCGCCCTTGACGAAGACCTGGGGGATGGTGGGCCACTCGCTGAGGGCCGTCAGCTCTTGCCGGATGCGCGGATCGGGAAGGACATCGACGGCGACGATCGGCGCACCAGCCTGCCAGAGAGCCTGCAGCGCGCGCATCGAGTTGCCGCACGCCGGCGCCTCCGGGGTGCCCTTGATGAACACCGCGACGGGCTCTGTCTCTATGACCTGCTTGATCTGCTCGTGCAACGTGCTCATGCCGTTCCCTTCGTTCGGATGCGTAGCTCATGGATGGTGCCGTCGGCCAGCGGTGCCGCGAGCGCGGCGTTGACCAGCTTGTGCTGCTGGATCAGCGGCAATCCGTTGAACGCACTCGAGACGACGACGACCTGAAAGTGGTCGCCGCCTCCTGTGCGATCCTCGACGTCGATCTCCCCGCCGGGGAAGGCCTGATCGAGCAAGTCGCGGATCGTGTTCGCTGCCATCGGCAATGATGCTAACGATGGCCGGGCGCATTGCCTTCCTGGTATCGCTGCCGGAGCGCACGATCCGCTCCCTCTTCGCACTCGTCGGCGGTGGCGTCCATGAAACCGCCGAGCTCGTCTTGCCGCGCCTCGTACGCCGCTCACGACTCTATGAAGCGACCGCAAAGAACCTCTTGCGCGTCTCGATCGAGTTGGTCGGCGGGGTCGAGGCCCCGGCAGGCTCAGCCGCGGAGTACGAACCGAATGCCGGTCGCCTCGCAATGCGCAAGACCGCGGGCAATGCCGTCGAGCTCGCTTCGATCGCAGCCTTTGGCTTTTCGCCGCTATGGCTTCTGGCCGCCGGTGCCGACGTCACCCACGGTACGCGCGTGTATCTCGATGCGTTCGTGACCGAGCTCAAGGTGGCCGGTGTGCTGGCGGCCGACCTGCAGCTCGCCACGGTCGACGACCTGCTCGCAGCTCTCGAGGGGGGCTCCGGCACTCTCGCCCGGCTCGTCGACATCCCGCCGCTCGAACTCGTTGCCCTGCGCCGGTCGCTTGCCGATCTGCGAGCGGATGCGAGTGGGCTTCCCTCTCCGGCCGAGATGAGCTCGCTCCTCGATGGCCTCCGCGTGGAGGCTCTCCGCGAGCGCCGCAGCATGCTCGAAGTATCGACGGGCGTCGGAATCGCCTTCTTCAATTCGGCCCGCCACATCGGGCGCCAGCATCTACTCGACCCGTACGGCGAGGATCTGAAGCCCCTGCGCAACGAAGGGTTCGGCGCGTACGCGGCACGTGTCGCGCGACCGTACGGCTCGGCCGTCGCCCGTCAGTTCGATCGGGAACGCGCCAGCGTGACCGAGCGCGGAGTCGACAGGTTGCGAGGCATGCAGTGAAGGCTCGGCTCGATCACGTGGATCGGAACTGAGCCCGGCTCACTCCTCGGGCGACTGTCTCCCGCCCCTACAATCACAGGAATGGCTCACCCCGACTCCTTCGGCGCGCGCTCGACGCTCTCGGTCGGCGGCAGGGAGCTCGAGATCTTCAGGATCGAGGCGCTCCAGGAGCGGTACGACGTCGCCCGGCTTCCGTATACGCTCCGCATCCTGCTCGAGAACGTGTTGCGCCGCGAGGACGGCGACACCGTCACCGCGCGCGACGTGGAGGCGGTCGCCGGTTGGAATGCCGTCGCGGAGCCGTCGAACGAGATCAGCTATAACCCCGCCCGCGTCCTGCTACAGGACTTCACGGGTGTTCCAGCAGTCGTCGACCTGGCAGCCATGCGGTCGGCGATGGCAGATCTCGGCGGCGACCCGCAGAAGATCAATCCGCTGATTCCCGTCGAGCTCGTGATCGACCACTCGGTGCAGGTCGACGACTTTGCGACCCGATTTTCGATCGAGCGGAACTCCGAGCTCGAGTTCAGCCGCAACCGAGAGCGGTACGCGTTCCTTCGTTGGGGTCAGGGCGCCTTCGCGAACTTCAAGGCTGTGCCGCCGAACACCGGCATCTGCCATCAGGTCAACCTCGAGTTCCTCGCCCGCGTCGTCGAAGAGCGGGACGGGCAGGCGTTTCCGGACACGGTCGTCGGTACCGATTCGCATACGACGATGATCAACGGGCTCGGCGTGCTCGGCTGGGGTGTCGGTGGGATAGAGGCAGAGGCGGCCATGCTCGGCGAGGCAATCTCGATGCTCGTTCCCCAGGTCGTCGGCTTCCGGCTCCACGGAGCGCTGCCGGAAGGTGCGACGGCCACCGATCTCGTGCTCACCGTCACTCAGATCCTGCGCCAGACCGGGGTCGTTGGGAAGTTCGTCGAGTACTTCGGCCACGGCCTCGCAGGGCTGAGCCTCGCCGATCGCGCCACCCTCGGGAACATGTCGCCCGAGTACGGGGCCACGTGCGGTTTCTTTCCCGTGGATGACGAGACGCTCCGCTACCTGCGCCTCACCGGCCGCAGCGAGGCAAAGGTGGAGCTCGTCGAGGCCTACTGCAAGGCGAACCGCCTCTGGCACGACCCTGACGAACAGTCCACCTACTCGCAGGTCGTAGAGCTCGATCTCTCCACAGTCGAGCCTTCGATCGCCGGGCCCCGGCGGCCGCAGGATCGGATCCCGTTGCGGGAGGGCCGCAACGCTTTCTCGGCGGCGCTGCCGTCGTTCGGCGTCGTCGAGGGCAACGGCCACGTCGACGAGGCGAGCGAGGAGTCGATGGACGGAAGCGACGCGCCTGCGCTCACGGCCACCGCTGAGCGAACCGCCGTCGCGCTGACGATCGACGGAGAGCGTGTCGAGATCGACCATGGCGTCGTCGTGATCGCAGCGATCACGTCCTGCACGAACACGTCGAACCCGGCCGTGATGGTGGGCGCTGGACTGCTCGCGAAACGGGCAGTCGAACGGGGCCTCGTGCGCAAGCCGTGGGTGAAGACGAGCCTCGCCCCCGGTTCACGCGTCGTCACCGAGTACTACGAGAAGTCCGGCTTGACGCCGTATCTCGAGGCACTGGGCTTCTTCACGGTTGGTTACGGCTGCACGACGTGCATCGGAAACTCAGGCCCGCTGCCCGTGGAGGTGTCGGAGGCAGTGCTGGACGGCGATCTGGTCGCGTGCGCAGTCCTCTCCGGGAACAGGAACTTCGAGGCCCGCATTCATCCCGAGGTGAAGGCCAACTACCTCGCCTCGCCTCCGCTCGTCGTCGCCTACGCCCTCGCCGGGCGAATGGACATCGACATCACGACCGAACCGCTCGGACACGACCAGAGCGGCGAGCCTGTCTATCTGGCCGACATCTGGCCCTCACCAGCAGAGGTACAGGAGACGATCGCAGCGGCGATCGGACGTGACATGTTCCTCGAGACCTATGCGAACGTCTACGAGGGCGAGGTGGCGTGGCGTGAGCTGCCGGTGCCGACGGGGGAGCTATTCGAGTGGGAGCCGGATTCGACGTACGTGCGACGCCCACCGTATTTCGCAGGCATGGCTTCGGAGGCGGGCACGATCGCGGATATCACCGGAGCGCGTTGCCTCGTCTCGATCGGCGACTCCGTCACGACCGACCACATCTCGCCCGCCGGCTCGATCAAGCTCGAGTCCCCCGCCGGCGAGTACCTCATGAGTCACGGCATCGAGCGCAGCGACTTCAACTCGTACGGGTCGCGCCGCGGAAACCACGAGGTGATGGTGCGCGGCACCTTCGCCAACGTGCGCCTACGCAACCAGCTCGTTCCCGGCTCGGAGGGGACGTGGACCGCACACTTCCCGGACGGCGAGCAGATGACGATCTTCGCAGCAGCCGAGCGCTACCTCGCAGAAGGCACACCCACGGTCGTGCTGGCGGGCAAGGAATACGGTTCCGGCTCGTCTCGCGACTGGGCCGCGAAAGGCCCGAACCTCCTCGGGGTGCACGCAGTCATCGCGGAAAGCTACGAGAAGATCCATCGCTCGAACCTGCTCATGATGGGCATCCTGCCGCTCCAGTATCTCCCCGGCGAGAACCGGGAGACGCTCGGCCTGAGTGGCCGTGAGGAGTTCTCGGTCACGGGCGCGGAAAACGGTGAAGCACGCGAAGTCACGGTTCGCGCCGATACCACCGTGTTTCGCGCCACGCTCCGGCTCGACACACCGCGCGAGCGCGACTACGTCCGCCACGGCGGGATTCTCCCGTACGTGCTGCGGCGGCTGCTCGCTGACTAGGTCGTCGGCGGGATTCTTCAGAGCAGTGGCGTGAACGACACAGAAACATCCTGGGGCATCGACCCCGTCCCGGAGCGGTTGCGCGTGCTCGGCGGGTTCGACCTGGGGCTCCTGTGGGGCAACCTCGGCATCTCGCTGCTCGTCGTCGTCGCCGGCGCGATTCTGGTTCCGGCACTCTCGTTGCCCTCGGCACTCGTCGCGATCCTCGTCGGCTGCCTGATCGGCAACCTGATGCTCGCCACGGCCGGCCTGATCGGTGCACAGGCTCGCGTCCCCGCGATGACCCTGATGCGAGCGCCACTCGGCTCGCGTGGCTCGTACCTCCCGACCGCGATCAACATCGTGCAGTGCCTCGGCTGGACGGTGTTCGAGCTGCTCGTGATCGCAACGGCCGCCGCCGCGCTCTCGGACCAGCTGTTCGGGGTCGAGGCGCAGTGGGCGTGGACGCTCGTCTTCGGCGCCGCAGCACTGGCGATGGGCCTGCTCGGCCCGATCGGAGTCGTGCGCACGCTGCTTCGAAAGGTCGCGATCTGGTTGATGCCTGTCGCGATCGGCTACCTCGTCTGGTGGGCACTGACGGGCGGGGGGCTCTCGGCGGCGTGGAGCCGGCCAGGCGCCGGCGGCCTCTCGATCTGGCAGGGCGTGGACATCGTCGTCGGCGTGACGGTCTCCTGGGTTCCGCTCGCAGCCGACTACACGCGCTTTGCGAGAACACCGCGAGAAGCGTTCTGGGGTACGGGGATCGGCTACCTGCTCCCCGATGTGCTGTTGCTCGCGCTCGGCGCTGTGATTCTGCTGACGCGCGACGTCGGCGACGCGGCGGCGTTGCCGGCGGCGGTCGCTGCCGGGGGTATCGTCGCCCTGCTCGCGCTGTGCGTCCTGACGGTCGCCGAGACGGACGAGGCCTTCGCGAACGCCTACTCCGGTGCGGTCTCGCTGCAGAACCTCTTCCCGGGCGCGCCACAACGTCTCCTCATCGTCGCGACGACGACCGTCGGCACGGTAGGAGCACTTGCACTCGAGCTGACGAGCTTCCAGAGCTTTCTCTTCCTTCTCGGCTCGTTCTTCGTGCCGCTCTTCGCGGTGCTGCTCGCGGACTGGTTGCTTGCAGGTCGTTCGTACGACGCGGACGACGTCTTCGGGGCACCCGCGTGGCGCCCAGGCCTGATCGCTGCTTGGATCGTCGGTTTTGGTACGTACCAATATCTGTCACCCACAGGGCCAAACTGGTGGACCGAGCAGGTGCAGCTGTTGGATCCGCCGGCGTGGGGAATCGGCGCTACGCTGCCGAGCTTCGTCGCGTCCTTCGTGGTCGGCCTAACCGCTGCTGCCGTGTCACAACGACGAGCACGACCACTCGCCTCGAGCATCTAGCATCGCCTCATGCCGCGCGCTGCAATCGTCGGGAACCTCGTCCTCGACGTCGTCGACGGGGCTCCGGAGCGTCCCGGCGGCGCGGTCTGGTACTGCGCCCGCGCCCTTCGCGAGATCGACCCCGGGGCCGATGTCGTGCTCGTCTGCCGTTGCGCCCCTGACGATCGCGATGCCCTCGTTCCGCGCCTCGAGGGGTTCGGCTTCCCGGTCGTGTGGCGACCGTCCGAACGGACGACGCGGTTTTCGTTCCACTACGAGAATGAACGGCGAATCATGCGCATCGATGCGCTCGCAGACCCGTGGACTCCAGCCGACATACGCGGCTGGGTCGACGAAGCCATCGGTGATGCCCCGTGGGTTCTCGTCGGGGCTCTGACCCGTGGCGACTTCCCGCTCGAGACGCTCAGCGCACTCACCGCGCGCAACCACCGCCTCATCGTCGATGGCCAAGGGCTCGTCCGTCACAGCCGGGTCGGCCCGCTCGTGAGCGACGGGACCATCGATCGCGCCGTGCTCGGCCACGTCACGGCGCTGAAGCTGAACGACGAGGAGGCGATCGAGTTGTGCGGTGGCACCGACGAGACTGCGCTCCGGACGCTCGGGATCCCCGAGATCGTGCTGACCCTGGGATCCGAGGGCGCGCTGATCATCTCGGAAGACGTCACGACGCGCGTCGACGCAGTGCCGATCGACGGCCCGGTCGATCCGACCGGCGCAGGCGACTCGTTCCTCCTCTCCTACGCCGTCGCGCGGCAGCGTGGTGCCAGCCCGAACGAGGCGGGGCTGATCGCAAGCCGGTTCGTGTCGACGATCATCGCACGGTGATGGAAGCGCGCGTCGCAACCGCCCTCGGTTGCGTCGTCGTCGACCTCGAGACCGGCGACGCGGAGCTCGTCGATGACGATCCACCAACGGTCGGGTCCGCCGACGTCTCACTGCCGCTGCTCATCGCGGCCGATCAGGTCGGAGCCCGAATTGTGGCGCTCGTCAAGCGCCGGCCACCGCTGATGCTTTCCGACGACGGGGGACAGACCTGGCGGGAGACCGGGGGCGGGCTCCCTGCCGGCGCCGCGGTCGCAATTCACGCGGACGATCCCGATCGACTGCTCTACGCCTCGGAGTCACGCCTCTTTCTCTCGGAGGACGGCGGTCGCTTCTGGCGTGTCCTCGACCCCGAGTTGATCGGGATTGCCGCCGTCGCGTTCTCGTAGTCTTCCGGAACAAACCGGCGAAAGAGGGAGTGTCAGATGAGCGGGCTCGACGACTTGATCAAGGGCGTCACCGAAGGCCAGGGCGGCGGACTCGGTGATCTCATCGGCGGCCTCGCCGGCGGTGGCAGCGCAGGCGGCCTCGGTGACATTCTCGGGGGTCTCGCAGGGGGAAGCGGCAAGGCCGGTGCAGATGCGCTTCCGGGCGGCATGGGCGGTTTGCTCGGGTCACTCCTGCCGGTCATCGGGGGCATGCTCGCAGGCGGTGGCCTCCAGAAGGTCATCGCCGGCTTCCGGGAGAACGGGCTTTCCGCCCAGACCGACTCGTGGGTCGGGACGGGCGAGAACGCGCCTATCAGCGGCGCGGACGTTCGCAAGGCCGTCGGCGCGGCAGAGCTGTCGAAGATCGCGGCGCAGCTCGGGGTCTCCGAGGACGAGGCAGCCGACGCCGTCGCGCAGGTGCTACCGACGGTGATCGACACGGTCTCGCCCGAGGGCCACCTCGCGCCGGACAGCGAGCTCGACGCGGCGTTCGAATCGCTCGAGCACCTCGGAGACACGCCTGGGTAGAGCGGTGGCGGAACGTAGGGCTGCGACCGCGGCTGGAGGGCGAGGCTCCGCGTCGCCCTCAACATCGCAGCAGTCGCTACAACCTGAATTCGCCGCGGGCGACCGTGACTGCCTGCCCTCCCACCTCGACCCGGTCGATCAGACCGTCCCCACCCTCGGCTCGCGCGTGGAGGGTCGAGGGCCGGCCGATCTCGGCGCCCTGGGAGATGACGATCTCGTCGCCCCAGGCAATGCGGCCGTGGCGGGCAAGATGACAGGCAAGCGGGCCGGCTGCCGATCCGGTGGCGGCGTCCTCTCCGCCGCGCCAGAACATCCTGATCTTCCAACGGTCGCCTGACCCTGCGAAACAACTGACGCCGGTGACCCCAAACGCGATGACGGCGGGCATGTTCGGCTGCAACGCAGACACCTCCTCCTCGGAGCCGAGTGCGACGAACAGGTGGGTCGCACCGTTGTCGTACAGCTCGACAGGCAGCTCCGACCCTGCGACGCCGAGTGCGGCGAACAACGCTGCCTCGTCCGAGAACGGTTCGACTGTCGGTACAGGCTGCTCCATCCGCCCAAAGGCGATCCTGCCGGAGTCATCGCGCTCTAGCACGATGGGCACGTTCCCCCGCCCCGTCTCCAGCGTGATCACGCCGAGCTGCAGCGGCGCTCCGAGCACGAACGCAGTACCGAGGGTTGGGTGGCCCGCAAACGGCAGCTCGAAGTGCGGCGTAAAGATACGGATACGCGCGTGACCGTCGGCCTCGGGTGGGAGAACGAACACCGTCTCGCTGAACCCGACCTCGAGCGCGAGTGCTTGCATCGCTGCATCGTCGAGCCCACGTGCGTCGGTGAAGACCGCAAGCTGGTTTCCCGCCAGCGGGGTGTCGGTGAAGACGTCAGCGACGACGTACCGGAAGGTTCCCATGACAGGAGCTTATGCGCCACCGCGAGCCCGGTCGGTGATCACGTCGGGGCCGCCTTGCTCGCTAACTCGTGCGCCGCGGGCACGAACTGCCCGATCGCGGCGCCGAGATCGTCAGAGGGTCGAGTGCTCATGCAAAGAGGCTAACCGCTCTGCCTCCACCCACTTCGCATGATGCTTCCGCGCCCACTCCTCGTCGACGTCTCCGGACGTCATCCCCCGCAAGGCGTGCCGGGTGCTCGGGTGGATCAGTGAGAGATAGAGGTGACCGACGAGCAGGCCCACGGAGAGGAACGTGAGGATGTCGTGGACCGTCCCCGTCCCCGCAAAGATGAAGCGGTGGTCGCGTTCGCCGAGCCAGAGGAAGAAGCCGGACAACGCGAACAGGAGCGCGAACGCGACCGTGAGCAGCGCGTTGATCTTCTGGCCCGCGTTGAATCGTCCCTGCGGCGTTCTCCGACCGCGCAACCAGCGTCGGTCGTCGCGATCGAACGTCTCGATCTCGCGCCAGTCCTCGGCCAGGCGACTCCGGTTTCCGGCCACTACGATCACGACGACCGCGATCGCCCAGGCGACGGCTACCCAGATGTGCACGTTCTTGACGAGATTGCGGCGGCTGATCAGTGTCGACAGCGCGGGCAGATAGAGGATGAGCCCCGTTGCGAGGAGCGCGAAGAACGCCGAGGCATGCATCCAGTGCAGCGTGCGCTCGGTGCGGGTGAAGCGCTGGATCCGGGCTACTGGGGTCGCGTCAGGCAGAGAAGCCATTCGAGTTCCCGAGCCACGCGTCAGCGTCATATCCGTGCTGCTCCCAGAACCCGAGCTGGGTATCGGTCTGGACCTCGATGTGCTGCACCCATTTGACGCTCTTGTAGCCATACATCTGGGGCATCACGAGCCGTAGCGGAGCACCGTGCGGCCGCGAGATCGGACCTCCGTCCATGGCATAGGCGAGCATCACATCGGGCAGCAGCGCCTGCTTGACCGTGAGCGAATCGTCATAGGGGACCTCGGCCGATACGAAGCGGAGGCCACGGGCGCTCGCGCTGGCTCCGACGTGATCGAGAAGGTCGGCGATGCGGACACCTCCCCAGCGGACGCCGGTGACGCTCCACCCGGTGACACAGTGAAAGTCGGAGACCTGGTCGGCTCGAGGCATGGCCCGTAGATCGGCGAGTGAGAGGCTGGCGGGCCTGTCGACGAGGCCGCCGATCGTGAGCCGGAAGGTCGCTGGATCGGGGTCTGGCATGGAGCTACCAACGGTGTAGATGCGCCAGCCCGACGTCGGCACGAAGCTCGAGACCGACTTCGGCACGGCGCGGTCGAGGAGGCCTGTCGCATCCTTGGCGAAGAAGAGCCCAGCGGCACCGACTCCGAGGAGCCCGAGAAAGCCGGCGCGCCCGATCGTGCGGTCGTTCATCGCGCGATCTCGCGTGCGGTCAGGGTGCGTTCCTGCGTCTGGCTGTTCGCGGCCAACGGTCTCGCCTCCCGCGGGCGGGGCGCCTGAGGAACGTGCGCCCGCCTAGCGTCGGTGCTGATCCGGTCGTCCAGAGTTGTACATCCAGTTCCTTACGAACGTCTTACGATCGGGTGAAGAGCGCGTTACGCCTATTCTGGCACAGCGATGCGCGTCTACCTCTGCCGACACGCCGCGGCCGGCCCCGGTGATCCAGACGAGCTTCGTGAGCTTTCCGCCGAGGGTCTCGAGCAGGCCCGTGCCCTGGGGCACCGGCTCGCCGACCGCAACGATGCACCGACGCTCGTGCTCTCGAGCCCCCTGCTTCGGGCAAGGCAGACGGCAGCCGAGATAGGCCTTGCCACGGGCGCGCCGGTGCGCATCGACGAGACGCTCGCCCCCGGGGCAACCGCTGACGCGCTCATCCGCGCAGTCGACGGCGAGCAGGGACCCGTCGCCACCGTCGGCCACCAACCTGATTGCTCCGAGATCGCCTACGCACTGATCGGGCGGGATCCCGGGTTCCCTGTCGCCGGGATGATCGAGTTGGAGCTCACCGCGTGACCGCACTCGCGGTGCAGGATCTCCGCAAGAGCTACGGCGCAGTCGAGGCCGTCGCGGGGATCACCTTCACGGTCGAGCAGGGGGAGGTCTTCGGCCTGCTCGGACCAAACGGTGCCGGGAAGACGACCACAGTCGAGATTCTCGAGGGGTACAGGAAGCGGGACGGTGGCTCCGTAGCGGTGCTCGGAGTCGACCCAGAACATGGTGGCTCGGCGTTGCGGGAGCGAATCGGCGTCGTCCTGCAAGCGTCCGAACTCCCCGCCGCACTGACCGTCCGCGAAGTGCATCGGATGTTCGCCGGGTATTACTCGCACCCTCGCGATATCGATGAAGTGATCGGGCTCGTCGGTCTCGAAGAGAAGACAGGCGCCCGGGTGAAGACCCTGTCGGGGGGCCAGAAGCGGCGACTCGACCTCGGGATCGCCCTCGTCGGCGACCCCGAGCTCGTGTTTCTCGATGAGCCCACGACGGGCTTCGATCCCGCCGCAAGACGCACCGCGTGGGAGCTCGTCCGGTCGCTGCGGGCACTGGGAAAGACGATCCTGTTGACGACGCACTACCTCGACGAGGCCCAGCAGTTAGCTGATCGCGTAGCGGTCATTCGCAATGGACGCATCGTGAAGCAGGGCTCGCCGGCCGAGCTCATCGGTGTCGCGCCCAAGGTCGAGATCCGCTACAGGCAAGACGACCGCGATGTCGTGATCGAGACGGACGAGCCGACCCGCGTGCTCGCGGAGCTGGCCGGCGCCGCCGCAGCCGAAGGCCGAGAGCTCGAGTCTCTCGAGGTCGTGCGCCCCTCACTCGAGGACGTCTACCTCGACCTCATCGACGAGGGCGGCGAGGAACCGGCGTGAAGATCTTCCTCCACGAACTGCGGAACCAGCAACGGCTCTTCTGGCGCAACCGCGAGTCGGCGGTGTTCGTGTTCGTCTTCCCACCGATGCTGTATCTGCTCCTCGGTGCGGTCTACGACGGTCGCATCGGCCCCTTTCCAGCGGCCGATGCGCTGCTCGTCGGGCTCGTGGGCTACGGCTGCGCCAATACTGCTTTTGCCGGGCTGGCGATCACGCTCGTGATCCGTCGCGAGGGCGGTGTGCTCAAGCGGATGCGGGCGACGCCGCTGCCGCCGGCGACCTACCTGGCTGCGGTGCTCTGCTCGACCCTCTTCGTCTTCATCCTGCAGATGCTCGTGACGATGGCGCTCGGGGTCGTTCTCTACGACGCGACCGGGCCGCGAAACTGGCTCGGCCTCGGGTGCGCCGTCTTGCTCGGGGTCGCCGCATTCGCCGGTCTCGGGTTCGGTGCCGCAGCACTGATCCGTTCGGCGGAGGGCGCGTCGGCAGTCGTCAACCTGATCGTGCTGCCGATGGCGTTCCTCTCCGGCTCGTTCGGCCCGACCAGGAGCTACCCGGCGTTCCTCCGGGCGATCTCGGATCTGTTGCCGCTCACGTACCTGATCCGCATCCTCAAGGTCGTCTACCTCGTGGGCGGGTCGTTCTGGTCGCAGCCGAAAGGCATTGCGATCGTTCTCGCCTGGGGTGTCGCGGGACTCCTGATCGCCTGGCGCCGTTTCGGCTGGGAGCCACGCGAGCGCTAGCGACGGATGTTCACCCGATCGAGCGATGGCTCTCCGTCGGGCAGCTGTGAAACGATGGTGAGGCTCGGAGCTCCCTCCTTCAAACCGTCGCCGCCCGACTCCCGTGCATCGCCTCACCGCCGTCGCCGCCATCTCTGCTGCCCTGCTCGGCCTTGCCGGCGTCCCGGCGGCGTGGGGACAGACGACGCCGGCGAGGGCTCACGCGTCCGGCTCGAACCAGAAGGTCCTCCTCACCGTCGCAGCGCGCTCCTGCCCGACGTACCAGGACATCACGGCGAACCTCGCACGGAACAACATCCAGGAGAGCCTGCAGGATCTCGGTGTCGACACGCTCTACCAGAGCGGCGAGCCGATCAGCTACAGCGTCGAAAACGAGGGTCAGCCGAACTGCTCTCCCCTCGCGAACTGGCGATTCACCCTAGGCCGCGGCTATCACAGCCGTGCGGTCACGGGACCTTGGGGGGCGCTTTCGATCGTCACTGACCCGTTCTCGACCGAGATCGTGACCCGCCAACAGACTCCGCTCCTCGACCCGCGCGGCAACCCGACAGGAATGCAGATCGACGGGGCTGTGACGATCGAGCTCGACAGGACGCAGGCCGACCTTGCGGCGCAGCCGAACCGTCTCTGGATTCAGGGTGGCCTGACGACGGACCCCGTGCTCGACCAGGAGTACCCACAGGAGTACGGCTTCGGAGCCCTTCGGTGCGCCATCGACAACCTCAACGGGGACAACGTCGAATGGATCGGCTTCCCCGAGGGTGCGACCCACGTCTTCTGTTACGCGTACTACGTCAAGCCCCCGCCCACGAGCGGAACGATCATCGTCCGCAAGGAGATCTCGAATCCTCCAGGCGCCTCACAGCAGTTCCGCTTCGAGGGAAACATCTCCTATGCAAGCGACAACAGCTTCACCCTCGACGTCAGAAACGGCTCACCGGGCTCGCAGACGTTCTACCGCGCGGAGACCAACCACGGCGAGCAGCCCTGGGACTTCCACGAGGTCATCCCCCCTGGCTGGAGGCTCGACGACATCAGCTGCACCTCCAGAACGCACGACAGTGTCATCACGACCGACCTGGCGACGGCGCGAACGACGGTCTCGCTCGCCGCCTCGGACACAGTGATCTGCACATACGTCGACCGGCAGGTGCCGCCGACAGGAGGGCTGTCGCTCGCGAAGACCACATTCGGTGGGGTCGGGACCTTCGCCTTCACCGTCTCGCCTGCCGACGGCGGCGATGCGACCACAGCGACCGCGACGACGTCGCGACCCGGCACCGAGGTGGCGGCCACGCCTGAGACGATCGACCTGGCACCCGGCCGGTACCGGGTCGCCGAACGGCTACCCACATCCAACGCGGGTAGCTGGAAGCTGAAGAAGATCGTGTGCAACGGCGAGTCCGTTGCAGTTGCAAACCCCATCACGGTCACGATCGTCGCGGGAGAAGGCCTCCTCTGCAGCTTCGAGAATCGCTTCCGGCCGGTAGGGGCGATCGTCCTGCGCAAGATCACGCGCGGCAACACGGGCACGGTGGGCTTCTCGATTTCCAGGAAGACAACGGTGCTCTCGCAGACGGCGATCGTGAAGAAGGAGAACGTCGCCGTCATCGCCCAGGGCGACGACACCTCGAGCCTCCATCTCGGCACCTATCGGATCCAGGAGCTGGCCGCCGGCGGCAGCGCCGCAGGGTGGACGCTCACCTCCGTCGTGTGCAACGGCAAGGCTCGTCGGCTTCGGCCAGGGTGCCGCGACGGTCAAGCTGACCGTCAACACCCCGAAAATGGACTGCACCTTCACGAACACCTACACCTCGGAGCCACCCGTCACACCGCCCGAGCCTCCAGGGCCGCCCGATCCCGAGGCCAACGTCGTCGTCAGCAAGACAGCCGACAGGACCTCGGTCGTGGTGGGGCAGCCCGTCACCTACACCATCACCGTCACGAACAAGGGCACGGGGGCTGCCGCCGAGGTCGTTGTTGCCGAACAGACGCCGGGGACTGCGACGATCGTGTCGGCCAAGCCCAGTCAGGGCACGTGCGTGACGCAATACCGTCCCGCGTCGTGCAGCCTCGGCTCGATCGCCGCAGGCGCAACAGCAACCATTGTCGTGATACTCCGGCCGACCAAACCAGGGACGATGGCAAACGGGGTTGCCGTCGGGACGGCAACCGTCGACCCTGACGAGGGCGGCGCGGGCGGAGAGGTCGAGGTGGAGGTGCGCCCGAAGCCGAAGCCCCCGCCCACTCGACCGCCGTTTGCCGGCTAGCGAAGCGCCGTCGGCCTCTTCGTGCGTTGCCGCACTGGGACTCGTACAGTGGCTCCGTGACAACCGTTCCTGAATCACAAGCCGCATCCCCGATGGAGCCCACGCCTTTTGGCACTCCCGAGATCGTCGCCGCCGTCGACGGAGCGCATCGGGTGCTCGACGTCGGCTGTGGCGGGGGTCGCTTGACGATCACCCTTGCCCAGGCTGGAGCCGAGGTCACCGGCATCGACACGAGCGAGCAGCGGCTGGAACAGGCGCGCAGGCGCGCGGCGACAGCAGGCGTCGAGCTCGACCTGATCGAGGCCGACTTCAACGGCTCTTTGTCGTTCGCAGACGCATCCTTCGACGCCGTCACGAGCCGTCTCGCGCTGATGGCCGCTGACGACCCCGTCGCCACACTCGCCGAACTGCGTCGGGTACTCGAACCTGGCGGGCGACTGGTCACTGTCCTGTGGGCCTCACCGGAAGAGAATCCGTGGTTCGCGGTCCCGCGGGAAGCGATCGGAGCGGTCCTGGGCGACGAGCAGGCCGCCTTCGCACGGGCGTTCGGCCGGCTTGGTGAGCCCGCCGAGGCGGCTGCAGTGCATCTCGCCGCGGGCTTCGAGGACGTTGTGGCATCGCGGCTGCACGGCACTCGGGAGGCACCCGATGCTGCCGAGTATTGGCGACGAGCTGTCGAGCGAGAACGGGCATTTTCGCCGAGTCGCCGCCGCACTGAGCGACCCCCAGCGCGATGCGCTCGCGGGCGAGCTCGAAGCCCGGCTCGCTGCGTTTCGTGATGGCGATCACCTCTCGCTTCCCCGGACGCTCGTCCTCGTCACGGCGCGTTCGTTGTAGCCTCTCCACCATGGCGCCCGACACCTCGAACAGGCTGTGGCATCCGTTCGCAGCGATGGGGAAAGTCGACGGCCACGAGCTCGTGCTCGTCCGCGGCGAGGGCTGCCAAGTCTGGGACGCGGTCGGCAACGAGTACCTCGACGCTACGGCCGGGCTCTGGTTCGCGAACGTCGGTCACGGGCGGGCCGAGATCGCCGATGCGGTCGGGGAGCAGCTGCGGACGCTTGCGGCACATCACATCTTCGGCGACCAGGCGAACCAGCCCGCGCTCGACCTGGCGCAGCGCCTCGCGGAGCTATCGCCGGTACCCGATGCGGCGGTCTTCTTCGGCAGCGGCGGCGGCGAGGCGGTCGATACGGCCGCGAAGATCGTGCGCCGCTACTGGGCTCTACTAGGTCAGCCGCACCGCACCGTGATCGTCTCGCGGAGCCACGCCTACCACGGCACGAACGCCTACGGCACCTCTCTGTCGGGCATCCCCGCAATTCGCGACGGCTACGGCATGCTGATCGAGGACGTCGCCGAGGTCCCCTACGACGACGCGGAGGCTGTCGCGCAGACGCTCGACCGTCTCGGCGATCGAGCGGCTGCCTTCATCGGTGAGCCGATGATCGGAGCCGGGGGCGCCATCCCGCCGCCGGAGGGATACTGGCCCGAAGTCGAACGCATCTGCCGCGACCGCGGCGTGCTGCTGATCGCCGATGAGGTGATCTCCGGCTTCGGTCGGCTCGGGACGTGGTTCGGCTGCGAGCGCTACGACTTCACACCGGACCTGATGACCTGCGCGAAGGGGGTCACATCGGGGTATGTGCCCCTCGGCGCAGTGATCGTCTCGGGGTCCGTTCGAGCACCGTTCTGGGAGGAGACAGCAGCGCCGTTCCTGCAAGGCGGCACCTACTCCGGCCACCCCGCTGCCTGCGTGGCCGGGCTCGTCAACCTCGACATCCTCGAACGAGAAGCGCTCGTCGAACGCGTCGCTGCACTCGAGCCTGTTCTTCGCGACCTGCTGGCCCCGCTCCGGGAGATCGAGGGGGTTGCGGGCGTTCGCAGCGCCGGTCTGGCAGCGGCCGTAGAGCTGGACGCAGCGCTTCTGACAGAGCGCCCAACGGCGCCTGCCGAGGCGATGATGGCGGCGCGGCGCCAGGGCGTGCTTACGCGCGCCCTGCGAGGTGTTGCACTTCAGATCTCGCCGCCTTTCGTCGTCACCGAGGACCAGCTCGCCACGATGGTGGAGGGGCTCGCTGTCGGTGTCCGCGAGACAGCAGGCGTCCTGAGATGACGCAACGTCAAGATCCACAGCGAAGCGCGGTCGTCTTCGGAGCCCGGAACCTGGGCCGAGCGGTGATCGAGCTGCTGCTCGAGGATGGGTGGTCGGTGGCCGCGGGTGCCGTCTCGGACGCGACGCTGGCGGCCGTGAACGCCTCGGGTGCACTCGCGTTGCGAGCGGACGTGACCGACCCGAAGAGCGTACACCGGCTGCTGACGGAGGCAGCCGACGCTCACGGGCAGGTCGACCTCGTCGTCAATGCGGCTTCGGCCTACGGCGGCGACCGCAGCGGGCCATTCGGCGGCGGCCCCATAGCCGAGGCTGACCCGGAGGCGTTCGACGCGTGGGCGGCGGCCCCGGCCCGGGCTGCCTTCTCCTTCCTGTCGGCGTCGGGAGAGTTCCTGCTCGAGCGCGGACGGCCGGCGACGGTGATCCAGGTGACGGGCGGCTCCTCACGACGCGCGGCCGCTGGCAGGGGCCTCTGGGCGGCGGGGGCGTTCGGCGTCCGCGCGATAACGCAGGCGGCCGCTCTCGAACTGCGCGAGGCTGGGATCCACGTGGCGCTGCTCATCGTCGATGCCGGCATCGAGCCCTTTGCAGGAGGGCCCGCCGGCACGAACGCGGCGGCTCTCGCCGACCCGCGCGAGCTCGCGGCAGCCGTCCGCTTCCTCGCTGACCAGGGCGCACGCGGCACCACGCACGAGCTGCAGGTGACACCACTCGCCGAGCGCTGGGTGCCCTAGCCGAGAACGGCTGTCAGCCGAGCATCGGCCGGAGCAGCGGCAGCACGTCGTCGGGATCCGGGTAGCGCCCGAGCATCTTCTTGGTGAACACGAGCACGCCGTCGACGTGCACGTCGAAGATGCCGCCCTTGCCCGGCACGATTTCCAACAGATCGACCTCGCGCTCCCACTCCTCGAGGATTCGCGCCGCCAGACCGGCGGCGTTCGGTCGTGCGCTTCAGGGAACGCAGTACTCGATGCGGACGTGGTGTCGCTCGGCCATCACGGTGATTCAACCATGCGGTTTGGGCCGGCGTGTCTCTCGATGAACGCGACCACGCGCTCCCACGCATCGGCCGAGGCGGCCGCGTATTCCGCGTAGCGGCGGTCGAAGAAGCTGTGTGGGGCGCCGTCGTAGACGACCAGTTCGTGCACGACACCCGCCGCCTCGAGTGCCTCCTCGAACGCGGCGTTGTCGGCCGGAAGGATGTGATCGTCGTCGCCGGCCTGCAGCGCAAGGATCGGTGCGCGGAACTCGGACGCCCGCTGCACCGGGCCCGGGGAGCCTGCTCGCTCACCTGTCGAACCGTAGAAGCCGACCGCCCCCGCAAGTTCGTGACCGCCGGCGGTGGCCAGCCAGGCATGGCGCCCGCCAAAGCAGAAGCCGACGGCGAAGACGGCCTCGCATCCTCCCCCGGCGGGCGAGCGGAGGTAGTCGACGGCGGCGCCGACATCCTGTTCGATTCCTTGAGGAGTGGTCTGTGCGACGTGGTCCATGTACGGGAACTCGTCACCGCGCTTGCCGATGCCGGCGGTACGCCCGAAGTAGTCGAAGGCGACCGCGGCATACCCCCGCTCGGCGAAGCGAAGCGCGAGCTCCTCGTAGAAGCGATAGAGACCGCGGACATCCGGTAGGACGACGATGCCGACCCGGGCGCCGTCGTCGCGTACAGCGGCGAAGGCCGCGAAACGCGCCCCATCGGCTGCCTCGAGCGTGACGTCCTCGGAGAGGACGGGCGCCCCGCCCGAGAGCGCAGGGATCGGCGGCACGGAGTCGAGTTCGAAGCACACGTGTCCGGACGATAGCGACCCGGCACGTTTGTCGGACACCGACGGCGCTACCCTCCCTGTGAGCCCCCGTAGCTCAGTGGATAGAGCAGTGGTTTCCTAAACCGCGTGCGCAAGTTCGATTCTTGCCGGGGGCATCAGCACTATTGTCAGGCCACATCCTCTGCTGTTTCTCAGGACAGCGGTCTTTCAGCACTCTGCGGTGGCTGCCGAAGCCGCCGACCGGGAGACCGCCGAATCTCATCGGACAACGACGTCGAGTGAGAGGACGCAAGAGGCGCCTCTCGGCGCGGCTACTTGGGGGCGAGTTCTCCGTACCAGTAGGCGGCCGTGACCCGTCATCGATGAGGACGTCGCTCCCGGTGATTGACGCACCGTCCTGGCTCATGCCGGAAGCTCGGGCTGTTTCGAACCACGTCTGACGGGTCGTGAGCGCTCAGGAGGGAGAGCGCCCACATCGCCACACGAATCGGCGCCACCATCTGGAACCCGCCGCCACCCGGCATTATTCGCGACCGCTGATCAGCGTGGCGCTAGCTCCAGATTTCTTGTGCGGTTTCGACGACGAGTCGCAGCTTGCTGCGCTGCGCCTCGATGGTGATGTTGTTGCCTTCGACTGTGCTGCCGAAGCCGCATTGGGGTGATAGGCAGAGCTGCTCGAGTGGTGCGTATCTCGCGGCTTCGTCGATGCGGCGTTTGAGCGCTTCCTTGTCCTCCATCTCGCCGAACTTGGTCGTGACGAGGCCGAGCACGACGATCTTGCCTCCGGACAGGTAGCGGAGTGGCCGGAAGTCGCCCGATCGCTCATCGTCATATTCGAGGAAGAAGGCGTCGATGTTCATCTCTGAGAGAAGGGCTTCGGCTACCGGCTCGTAGTTGCCCTCGGCCGCATGTGTGCTCTTGAAGTTGCCGCGGCAGAGGTGCATCGCCAGCGTCATGCCCTCGGGCTTGCGCGCGACGACCTTGTTGATGAAGCCGGCGTAGCGGGATGGCAGTTCGTTCGGGTCGTCGCCCCGCTGGCGGGCGGCTTCGCGCATCCGCTCGTCACACAAGTACGCCATGTTGGTGTCATCCATTTGGACGTAGCTGCAGCCGGCGTCGGACAGGCTCTGCAACTCGTCGCAGTAGGCGTTGGCGACATCGTCGTAGAACTCGGGATCGAGCTCGGGATAGGCCTCGCTGCTGATTCCAGCTCGGCCTCCGCGGAAGTGCAGCATCGTCGGTGACGGGATCGTCACCTTGGCTGTCAGCCCGGCCGCTACCTGCGACTTCAGGTACTCAAAGTCGGCAAGCTGGATGTTCTTCGTGTGGCGCACCTTGTCGATGACACGAATGACAGGAGGCGACAGCTCCTCGCTGCCGTCTGGACGCTGGACAATGACCGGAAGCTCCGTTTTGACGCCGCCAAGCTGGTCGAGGAAGTCGAGGTGAAAGTAGGCACGGCGAAACTCGCCATCGGTGATGCTCCGCAGTCCGACGTCCCTCTGGAACTCGACGATTTCCGTGATCGCTCTGTCCTCGATAGCGCGCAGCTGTTCCGACGTGATCTCATCCTTGGCCCTCTGCTCGCGCGCCTCGAGCAGAAACCTTGGCCGCAGAAAGCTGCCGACATGGTCAGCGCGAAACAGCTGGGCGGTAGGCATCGTCAAAACAGGTCTTCGGATCGAGGAACTGATGTCTTGCTGGCGGCCTCGCGGGTCACCATAGCGTCCCGGACGCGACCAAGCGCCGCCGGGGGAAATGTGTCGATCTCACCGGCTAGCTCGTCCGAAGAACGGACGGCCGGCGCAGTCTGACCGGCAGCAATCGGGGCCCAGCTGAAAGCCGGGCCCCGATTTTCGCCTGTGCACCAGGACGAGTGTCGCTTGGGAAGCGGAGCCTGCCGGTTACGGACTTCGGTGCGGCGCGTGTGTGCTACTTGATGAGGCCGACGTTCTTGAGCGCGGTTGCGACGCTCTTGGGGACGATGACCTTGTTGATGACGTGCACAACGCCGTTGGAGGCGGCGAGGTTGGTCTTGGTCACGATCGCGGTGTTAAAGCCTGCGGAATCGGACAGGCCGACCTTGCCGCCCTTGAGCGAGAGTGCGATCTGACCGTTCGTGTTCTTGCCGAGCAACGTGGGCACCTTGGCGTTCTTTTTAGCCGCCGCGACCGCGTCGGCTGCGATCACCTTGGAGCCGAGCACGTGGTACTTCAGCACCTGCACGAGCAGGCCCTTGTTCATCGGATCGGTCAGCGCCTTGCTGACGCCGGGGACAGCAGTTTCAAGGCTCTTGAAGGCGGCGTTCGTGGGTGCGAACACGGTCAGCTGCGCGTTCGGGTTCGAGAGCGCGCCGGTGAGACCGGCTGCCTTCACGAGCGTCACCAGCGTCGAGAAGTTCTTGTTCGACGCTGCCACGTCCACGACCGTGCCACCGGCCTGAGGACGCGCCGAGGCTGAACCCGCCACCGCCGCGACCGCCATCATCGTTGCCGCCGCTACTGCCAGCCACTTCCTCATCATATAACTCCTGTCTAGGTTTTGTATAACTTGTCATTCCTTCTAACGAGACCCTCCTCGCACCTATTCCCGGCATCGGCGCCCCGATCTTGTTCAGCCGGAAGTGGGAGCAAGCACCCGCGCCGAACCCGCGACCTCGTACGCGATGTGGTGTATGCCAGGGCCACGTTTCGCGATACACCGCCCAACCGGCGTGAAAGCGCGAGCAGCGTCGTCGCGGGGCCGGTCCGGCGTCAGCTGCGAGGCGGGAGCGGGACGAGAATGCTGGTGCGCCGCTTGTACTCGCGGTAGGCCGGGTCGGCGCCGTACTTTGCCTCGGCGCTTCGCTCGAGCAGCGGGATCCCGGACACGAAGAGCAGCAGCAGGGTGATGAAGACAGGCCCGATAACCACCGCGAAGGCTGCTCCATGCAGGAAGGGCACGGCGAAGATGAAGAGCCCCCACCAGACGAGCATCTCGCCGAAGTAGTTGGGGTGCCGGGAGTAGCTCCAGAGGCCGCTCGTGATGAAGCGCTCGCGGTTCTCCGGCTTTGCCTTGAAGGCCGACTTCTGGGCATCGGCTACGGCCTCGATCAGGAGCCCGAGCAACCAAACCACCGCCCCGGCGATCACCCAGAGCCCGAAGCCGGGAGCCGCATCCTGGCCGAGGAGGTAGGAGATCGGCAGCATGATCACGGCGACCGAGATCGCTTGCAAGAGCCAGAACCGGGCGAAGCGAAGCCGGTTCTCCCTCATCTCGTCGAAGCGATGATCGACCTTGATCCGCAGGATGCGGCGAAGCAGGTAGCCGCCCAACCGCACCGACCAGATGAGGACGAGAAGAGAGGCGACGAACTGGACCGGCTCGCGCGCCCCTAGAAAGGGGAGCACGACCGCGAGCACCGCGAAAGAGAGGCTGTAGGAAAGGTCAGTGACAACATCGGTCTTACGGGCCGCCGCGAAAGCGAAGAAGGCCGCATTCACCGCCAGCGCGACCAAGAAGGAGAGGAGAATCGCGTTCATAGGATGAGCAAGCAGGCACCACTCGCCCTGTCAGCAGCTCTAGACACGAGCATACGTCGGCTTCGCCCGCCGAAGAGTCTCCTTTTGCCGGGCGGGCACGAGAACATCGTGGCGAGCGGTTGAAATCGGGTTTGTGCCCTCGTACGCGCGTTCGCTCCGGGGCGGGTTGCGAGTTCTCTCCGGGGCGACGCGTCGGAGCCAGAGCTTCTCGCTAGCCTGGGAGGGTGGAAGACTTGATCGCGCTGACGGGTGCCACTGGCTATGTCGGCGGCCGTCTTCTGCATGCCCTCGAGGCACGCGGAGCACGGGTGCGCTGTCTCTCGCGCCGGCCGGAGTACCTCCAAGCGCGTGTCGCGTCGGGCACCGAGGTCGTGCTCGGCGATGTGTTGCGCCCGAAGACCCTGCGCCCTGCGCTCGAGGGGGTCGAGACGGCCTACTACCTCGTTCACTCGATGGGGTCTGGCGGCTCCTTCGCGGAGGCCGATCGCAAGGCGGCCGCGGCTTTCGGAAGAGCTGCCCTGGCCACGGGCGTGCGCAGGATCGTCTACCTGGGCGGGCTCGGGCAGGGTGGCCTCTCCGAGCACCTCGCCTCGAGGCAGGAGGTCGGCCGGATCCTGCGCGAGTCGGGCGTGCCGACGATCGAGTTCCGCGCCTCGATCGTGATCGGCTCGGGGAGCGCGTCGTTCGAGATGCTCCGTGCGCTCGTGGAGCGGCTGCCGGTGATGGTGACGCCGCGCTGGGTGGGCACGCGCACGCAACCGATCGCGATCGAGGACGTGCTCGCCTACCTCCTTGCAGCGCTCGACTACGAGCCGGACGGAAGCGAGGTGTTCGAGATCGGCGGCGCTGACGTCTGCTCGTACCTCGACCTGATGCACGAGTACGCCGACCGTCGCGGCCTCCGCCGGCAGATGGTGCCCGTGCCTGTTCTGACACCGCGGCTCTCGAGCCTGTGGCTCCATCTCGTCACCCCGGTGTACGCTGGGATCGGGCGTGAGCTCGTTGACAGCCTGCGCAACGAAACCGTCGTCAACGACCCCCGGGCGCTCGAGGCCTTCCCGGTGCGGCCTCGCAGCTCGGACGAGGCGGTCGCCCGCGCGCTCTCAAACGAGGACAACGAGATCGCGGAGACCCGCTGGTCGGACGAAGCTCTCGCACCGAACCCGGGCTATGGCGGCACCCGCTACGGCTCGCGGCTCGTCGACTCACGCCAGCTCGCGGTGCCGCGCCCGCCAGCGGCAGCCTTCGCGCCGATCCAACGGATCGGCGGCGACACCGGCTGGTACGTCGGCGACGAACTGTGGGAACTGCGCGGCGCGCTCGACGTGCTCGTCGGCGGGCCCGGCCTGCGGCGCGGGCGCCGCGACCCCGTCGGCATCCAGGTCGGCGACACGATCGACTTCTGGCGCGTCGAGGGATTCGAGCAGGATCGCCTGCTGCGGCTGGCGGCAGAAATGAAGGTGCCTGGCCGCGCCTGGCTGCAGTTCGAGGTCGAGCCCGACAGCAACGGCAGCTCGACGATCCGGCAAACAGCCGTCTTCGACCCGGCCGGGATCGCCGGCCTCGCGTACTGGTACACGCTCTGGCCAATCCACGACTACATCTTCGGGGGCATGCTGAAACGGATCGCCGCAGCCTCAGCCGCCACCTAACCCGCACCTCGGCACAGCTATGAGGACAACCCCGAAAGGCACCCGCCAAACGGCGCCCCCTAACGGACAGAATGGCTCGCCACAGCCATTTTCGCCGTTGGTGTAGAGAAGTGATGGTTCGTCGAGACGATCCGTCGCGACGCCGCTCTCGGAGACGAACTGTACGCCGATCGCGGGCGAGCGCTCTGATGCTCATCCGACGGTCTCGCAACAGCTGCGGAACCTGCCGACGTGGCCTTGATGTTCGGATGCCCGCAACTCCATTCTGGCGTCGATGGCCCGATACCTGACGCGCGCCGCTCAGTTGTCGACTTTAGACAAGAGTAGCGCACTTTCAAACGTACCCTTTTCGTACGCTGCTAATACGCTGCTTCTACGCTGCACACGGCGTTTCCTAAACCGCGTGCGCAAGTTCGATTCTTGCCGGGGGCATCACCGCTCATTGCCACGACAGCTGGCCGCCCTGCGACCGCGACAACGATCACGGATCCGCAGTCGACTCTCGCCCACAAGCGGTCGGGCCGACCGGTACGGCGAGGCCCGCGCGATCTGGGGAGCGTTGATCGTCGAGGCCACCGCGGTTCCAATCGGGATGCTGGCACCCTGGCGATTGCGTCCTCTGACCACGATCATCATCTCCCGAGACTGATAGCGAGCCAGCCCAAGGAGGTCAGGAAGATGTGGAAGCCACTCATCGCGAAGGGATCCACCTCCGCGGCGAAAAAGCTACACGCCGCACAAATGACTGTTACGCTCGCTTCTCGAGCAAAGGGGGCCTCAATGGTCGGCCGAACGAGATTGCCGGCGGGCGTTCTTGTCGTTGCAGCGGCGTTTCTCTCGCTCGCCGCTCTCGCCTTCTCCGCGTCCTCTGCCTCCTCGCAGAATCGCTCGCCCCAAGCCACAAAGGCGTTGCACGCGACGAAGGATTGCTCGGGGAACAGGGGCTTCGCCGGCAACTTTTGCACGATCAGGTCCTCGAACGTCAAGGCACTCAAGGTTGGCTCGAAGATCTTCTACATGCAGCCGAGTGGCAAGACTGTGCTGAACAGCGACACGGCCATCTACGCAGGGCCTGGCAACATCGCGGCCGGCCATTGCCTCCTTCGTTTCAGGACTGGGGTCGGACTGTGCACGATCTCGGACGGCACGGGAACGCTCGCCGGGTTCTCTGCCCGCCTCCGCGTCACGACCGATAAGTCGATTCCGAACCTGTGGCACTGGGACGGGACGTACAGCTTCAATCGGGGCTAGACCCGGTGGGAAATCGGCCGGTGAGTGAACGGGTCGCTCAGTGGCTTTCGTCGCTCTCGGCCAAGTACATCGCCGTGTTCGCACTGCTCGTCGCCGTTCCGGTGATCTGTACGAGCGTGTACCTGCTCAACTCGTCCTATCAGGACAACAAGCGCGCGTTGACCCGGCTGCAGCTCGAGAAGGCGAAGTCTGTCTCGGACACGATCGATCAATACTTCAAGGATGTCCTCGCGAGGATGAGAGTCGTGCAGGGCGAGTACTTGTCCTTCACGGCGCAGGGCGCGCAGCTTGCACCACTGCTCGCGACAGACGCCACGGCTGCGTTCTACATCGACGGCGCAGGACACAAGACGCTCGCGTCGGCGGGCGGCGGACTCTCCCGCCCCCGGGGAAGCTTCTCCCATCAGCCGAACGTGGAGCAGGTGAGGGCGACCGGGGTCTACTACGGCCCAACGTACGCTCCGCGGCTCTTGTCCAACCCTGGCGCGCGAGTGATGGAGGTCGTCATTCGAGGGAAGAAGGGGGGGGACTACCGGGCAGCAGGAGGTGGATTCGTCGGCGAGACGCTGGATCTGAGCGCTATTCAGGATCTCGTCCGGCGGACGCGTCTCGGCACGTCCGGATATGTCTACCTGGTCGACGCCAAAGGCGTGCCGATCGCGCACCCGAACCCCGCCGCCTTCACGCATCGTTCCCTGGATCTTCCCCAGGTGACGAAAGCGCTGGCGTCGTCGCGTACGGGATCGACGATCAGCCGAAACCTCCGCGGCGAAAAGGTGCTGAGCACCTGGGCGACCGTCGGGCCGGTCGGTTGGAAGGTGTTCGTCGAGCAGCCCGAGAGCGCGGCGTTCGCGCCGGTCCGCGGAAAGATCTGGCGGACGGCGCTGCTGCTCGCGGCGTTCCTCGCCGCCGGGGTCGGCCTGAGCGTCTTGCTCGCTCGCCATCTCGTCCGCCCCGTCAAGCAGATGCAGACCGCAGCGGCCAGGATCGGCGCGGGTGCCTACGACGAACGGATCGAGCACGACCGGAGGGACGAGCTGGGTGGGCTTGCAGACGAGTTGAACGGAATGGCAGCGAGCCTGCAGGCATCGGTCTCAGGGCTCGAGCAAAGGGTCAAGGACCGCACGCAGGAGCTGCAGCAGGCGCTCGTAGAGCTTTCGCAGAAGGGCGGCCAGCTCGAGGTCGCGAGTCGCCACAAGAGCGAGTTCCTGGCCAACATGTCGCATGAGCTGCGGACGCCGCTGAACGCGATCATCGGCTTCTCGCAGGTGCTTCGGCAGCGGTTGTTCGGAGAGATCAACCCGAAGCAGGAGGAGTACCTCGACGACATCCTGGCATCGGGAAACCACCTCCTGGACCTGATCAACGACGTGCTCGACCTGTCCAAGGTCGAGGCCGGGCAGGTCGAGCTCGAAGTCGCGACCTTCTCGCTCCGCGAGGCGCTGGAGCGCGGCGTGGTGACCGTGAGGGAGCGGGCGACGAAGAACGGCGTACGCGTATCGCTCGAGCTCACAGCGGACGTCGATCTGGTCGACGGTGACGAGCGCCGCGTCCGACAGGTCGTCTTCAACCTGCTCTCGAACGCGGTCAAGTTCACGCCGAGGGGCGGAAGCATTGTCGTCGCGTCGGCGCGGGAGGATGGAGAAGTGCTTGTGTCCGTGACGGACACCGGGCCTGGTATCGCTGCAGACGACCAGGAACGGATCTTCGAGGAGTTCCAGCAGACGGAGGTCGGCGTGCAGCAACGCGAGGGCACCGGCCTCGGACTCGCACTCTCGAAGCGGCTCGTCGAACTGCACCGAGGCCGCATCTGGGTCGAGAGCCAGTCCGGGCACGGCAGCCGGTTCGTCTTCACGCTTCCAATCGAGAAGGCAGGCCGCAATGGCGGTTGAGCGCATCCTCGTCGTCGAGGACAACGAGACGAACATGAAGCTCTTCCGCGACGTGCTGCAGGCCAAGGGGTACATCACGCTCGAGGCGACCACGGGTGAGGATGCGGTCGAGCTCGCGCGGACGCTCGACCCGGCGCTCGTACTGATGGACGTGCAGCTGCCCGGGATCGACGGCATCGAGGCCCTCGCGCAACTACGGGGGGACGCGCGAACATCCGCGATCCCCGTGGTCGCGCTGACCGCCCAGGCGATGAGAGGCGACAGCGAGCGTTTCCTCGACGTCGGGTTCGACGGCTATCTCTCCAAGCCCGTCGACATCGTCGAGCTGATCCGGGTCGTCGAGGGCACTGCGATCGTGAGTGACCGCGGTTCGCTCGCCGTGAAGGACCCGCAGATCGAGGAGCTGCGTGCGTCGCGGAAGCGGTTGGTGCTGGCCGCCGCAGCCGATCGCAGCAGAATCGAGCGCGAGCTTCATGACGGCCCGCAGCAACGCCTCGTCGCGCTCGCGGTCGAGCTGCAACAGGCTCGGAAGCTCTTCACCGTCGACCCCGCCGCGGCGGGTGTCCTGATCGACGAGATGGCAGGCCAGCTGCAGGAGGCCGCTGACGCGCTGCGGGCGTTGGCGCACCGGATCCATCCTCCCCTGCTCGAAGCGGGCGGGCTCCGGGCTGCATTGCGCACCACGGCGGCGATGCTCGGTGTGCCAACGCGCGTGCAGATCACTGCGGGAGCGACCCTTCCCGCGGACATTGCAGGGGCCGTGTACTTCTCCTGCGCCGACGCACTCGCGCAGCTCGGCGAGAGGCCGAAGGTCGCGATCACCGTCCGCCAGGAGGGGGAGAATGTCGTGTTCGAGATCGTCGCCGAAGGCTCCGACTCGTTCGCGGCCGACGCCGACCTAATCCCGATGCGCGACCGCCTGGAGGCGCTCGGCGGTCGGTTGACGATCGAATCGGAGCCTGGGCACGGCGCCATTACCGGCTCGCTGCCGATCTCGGGATGAACCTAGCCGTTCTCCGCGAGGTAGAGGATCACGGCTTTCACCCGCCGGTGAACCGCGGGCTCCCACGTCAGACCGAACTTGAGGAAAATCGAGTGAATCACCTTCTCGACCGAACGCTCGGTCAGGAAGAGCGTCTCGGCGATCGCCGCGTTGTTCTTCCCTTCGGCCATCTCGCGCAGCACGTCGCGCTCGCGAGGCGTCAGCTCGTTGAGCGGGGAGTCCTCGCTCCGACCGCTCTCCGCGACGAGGGCCTCGACGACCTTGGCGTCGATCACGGAGCCGCCCTCTGCGACCGCGCGGATTGCACCGACGAACTGGTCGACGTCCTCCACCCGCTCCTTGAGGAGGTAGGCGCGACCCGCACTACCGCGATCGAGAAGCGCGAGGGCATAGCTCGGATTCGCGTACTGGCTGAGCACGACGACGCCCACGTTCGGGTGCGTCTCGCGTAGCCGCTCGGCAGCCTGGATCCCCTCGTCGGCATTCCCGGGCGGCATCCGGATGTCGGTGACGACGACGTCCGGCCGCTTCGCGTCGACCGCATCGAGAAGGGAATCGAGATCGTTGCAGACGGCGGCGACCTCGACGTCGGACACCGGTTCGAGCAGGCGCTGTACGCCTTCGCGAACGAGGTAATGATCGTCCGCCAGCACGACCCGAATCGGCACAGGTAGAGAATATGCCAGTGCCCGGTCCTCCTCAAGACAGCGAATCCCCGCTCGTCCTAATCGTCGACGACGACGCGAGGAACCTGAAGCTCGCCCGGGACGTACTGCTCGCCGCCGGATTCCGGACGCTAGTTGCCGGGAACGGCACAGAAGCCGTCGCTCTCGCCGCCGAGCATCGTCCGGACGTAATCCTGATGGACCTCCGACTGCCAGATATGGACGGTACGGAAGCTGCAAGGATCCTCGCGGACGGGGCGCGAACAGCGGCGATCCCCGTGGTCGCGTTGAGCGCGGTCGCGTTCGAAGGAGACACCACCTGGCTCGCGCGCGCTGGCTTTGTCGGCTTTCTCGAGAAGCCGATCGACGTCGAGAGCTTTCCGCACCAGGTACAGAGGTTCTGCGCCTGATACGGCATCACCGTACTGGCATCCGCGTCGAACAGGGGGCTGGCACCGCAGACGCAGCTCGGCACCGGTGTCACGCTGGGGCCGTTGGCCTGCAGCACCCGCAGCAGGCGACAAACCAGGGAGGAAGTCATGAAGAAGCTTCTCGTGCTCGCCGTGGCACTCGTTACCGCGGCAGGCATCAGCGTCGCCATCGCGACGGCATCGTCGCCTCGCGGCGGACAGCTCCACGCGACGAAGGAGTGCTCGCAACACACGGGGCAGGCCGACTCCTTCTGCACGATCACCTCCTCGAACCTCGCCGCGATCACCGCCGGCTCGAGGGTCGTGTACCTGCAGGCAGCCGGGGCAACGTCGCTCGACAGTGACATCGTCTTGGTCGTCGGGCCAGGCAACTACGCCCTAGGCCACGTCACGCTCGATTTCGCGACCGGAACCGGAAAGGTCACGTTCTGGGGCGGGACCGGGCAGTTCGAGTCGTTCCACGCGAAAGCGGACGTCTCCTACACGGGCGGGGTCAACTGGGCCTGGGACGGGCTCTACCGCTTCGGTTGGCGCGACTGAGCCGCCATCTGCCTCGACGCAGCGAATCCATGAGCGAGGGCCGGGTTCTTCGTCCGACAGAGCCCGGCCCTCGACGCTCTCCCAAGCAGCACTCCTGAGGAGGAACCATGAAACGCGTATGGAGGCTCGTCCTCCAGGGAAGGCGTCTTCGGCTCAACACCTTGAGTTTCAGTTCCCAGCGGTGCCAGAACTCAAGCATTGCTTGAGGGTTGGAAAGTGCCCCGGTCCGCCATCGAGAACAATCCGCCGGCGACTGGCCGTTCGGAGGACGCGGCGGACCAGCATCGCCCCTCATGTGATGGCAGCGTACTCGCAAACGTACCGTTTTCGTACGCTGCTAATACGCTGCTCACGGCGTTTCCTAAACCGCGTGCGCAAGTTCGATTCTTGCCGGGGGCATCACCTTCTATTGGAGGCACCACCCTAGTGCCCGTTCCATGGGCAGCGGTTGTTGGGCGCTCTGCGGTGGCCGCCGAAGCGCCAACCGGACGATCACCAAATTTCAGTCGCCGAGTGCCGAGGCCGACGCCGACGAACGTCAGCCAGTCGGAAAGCGAGCCCGTCGTTTGGGCGAAGTCAGCGAACGTTGGCGTTAGCTTGCCCGTGGTCCCGGCGCGCGTCTCGCGACATGCCTTAGCTGCGGTGCGGGTCGGTTGCATGGAGCGGCGGCAGCGCGGATGATGCGCCGATGCGGCGCTCACTGATCCTCATTCTTGCCGTGGTACTGACGGAGCTCTCCGAGCTCGTGCCGGTAAGGGAAGCCACGCTGCGCGGCAGTGCGGAACCGACGCGTCTCTGGGGGCTGACGCAGTCCTGAAACCGTCCTCTCTTGGCGTCGCCGTTGCCCTCGCCCTCGTTGTGACGGCAGTGGCGTCCGCGCGCCCGTCCGGAGATCCGTCCGCCGACAAGCTGGCCCAGGTGCAGGCGCGCGGGACGCTGGTGCTCGCGACCGATCCGGCGTACCCACCTCAGTCCTACCAGGTCAAGAGCGCGAAGCGGCTGGCCCACACCAAGTGCGCGGCGAACCAGCTGACGGCAAATCAGATGGCCGGCTTCGACGCCGACACGAGCAAGCTGGTCGCAAGGGGCCTCGGGGTCGAGCCTTGCTTCGTCGCCCCGACATGGAGCGAGATCATCAGCGGCCACTGGGGCGATCGCTGGGACATCGCGATCGCGTCGGTCGGAATCCTCCGTGACAGGATGTCCCGCCTCTACTACACACAGCCATACGCTGCGATCGCCGAGCGCTTCTTCGTGCGGAGGAGCTCCCCCATCAAGAGCCTGCAACAGCTCTCGGGCACGCGCCTCGGCGGCTGTGGCGGCTGCGCCGCCCAGGCGTACATCCAGCGCCGCCTCGAGATGCCCGGCCAGCACATCACCTTCCTCGCGAAGCCCGCGAGGTTCGTGGGCTACGACGTCGAGGCGAACGGATTGGCAGATGTGGGACGGGGCAAGCTCGATGCGTTCCTCTGCTCGGTCGCCGTCGGCGCGAAGGCGATCCACGACGGGGTGCCGCTCAGGTCCGTCGGCGGCAATCGGTACTACGGCGTCCTCTCGGGTGCTGTCGACCAGTCTTCGGGCATGAGCTCGGCCGCTTTCGTCGCGAAGGTCAACACGATCGTCCGGGGACTGCACCGGGCGGACATCCTCCGCCGACTTTCCGTTCACTACTTCGGCCAGGACTTCTCCACGCCCGCGAGCCGATTCGACATCGCCGGGCTCGACCAGCACATTCATTGACGAACGTGAACAAGAGACACCATCTCCACCGAAAGAGGACATCAGTGCATCGTGCAACACGCCCAGCCATGCGTATCGCAATCGCGCTGACGGCCGCGTTCGCGCTCGTCTACGCCGGAGCCTCCGCCGGGCGGAACGCCGCCGACCCGTCGACCGACAAGCTCGCCCAGGTGCTTGCGCGAGGAACGCTGATCCTCTCGACCGACCCCGCCTATCCGCCGCAGTCCTCCCGGGTCAAGAGCGCGAAGCGGCTGGCCCACACCAAGTGCGCGGCGAACCAGCTGACGGCAAATCAGATGGCCGGCTACGACGCCGACACCGGCAAACTCGTGGCCAAACGACTAGGCGTGGAGGCCTGCTTCGTGACGCCAACCTGGAGCGAGATCATCAGCGGCCACTGGGGCGATCGCTGGGACATCTCCTACGGTTCCGGCGCGATCAACTCCGACCGCGCTTCGCGCCTCTACTTCACCCAGCCCTACTACGCCGCGCCGCAGCTGTTCTTCGTCGCGAAGGGCTCGAAGGCCAAGACGCCCGGTGACCTGAACGGGAAGCGCATCGGCGTCTGCGCCGGCTGCACGCACGAGCTGTACCTCAAGCGCACGCTCACGATCCCCGGAGTCACGGTGGTCTTCAAGGTGAAGAGCCCCAAGATCTCGATCTTCGACGTCGAGAACCCGGGGCTGAGAGCTGTGGCCGCGGGCGCGATCGACGCATTCCTCTGTGCAGCTCCCGAGGGTGACGGCGCGATCCACGACGGGGTGAAGCTTCGCGCCCTGAAGGAGCCGGCGTTCTTCATGTACCCGACTGGGTTCGTCGACCGTTACTCGGCCTACGACGTCAAGGCTTTCGTCGCTCGGATCGACCAGGTCGTGAAGAGCCTCCACGCCGACGGGACACTAGTGAAGCTGTCGCGGGCGGACTTCTACGGTGCCGACTACGCAACCAAGGCGGGCGCGTTCGACATGAGCACGGTCCGTCAGGTCGTGAGGTAGGGAACCATCCCCTGGCAGGCGACCCGACGGATGCGCACATGAACGCGGGAGAGCCCTCGCGTCGACCCCGCATGCCGCGGCGGACGCTGATGGTTCGCCTCGTGGGATCGTTCCTCGTGCTGTCCGTGCTGATGGTGGCCGCCGTGGGGGCGCTCGCTTACCTTCGCGCCCGCAGCACGCTGCAGCAATCCGTCTACGCTCGCCTCGACGCAGCTGTCGAGCAGAAGGCCGGTGCGGTCAACAGCTGGGTGGACGACCAGCGCCGCAACGTCGTCTTCGTGGCGACCCTTTTCGGGAGCACCCAGTCGAGCGGCGACCCGCAGCTGAAGCGACTGTCCCAGCAGCTCCTCGCACCGAGCACCGCCGCGACCACCCGAAAACACGCTCACGACACGATGCGCGCGCTGCTCGACGGGGTCGTGAGCCAGACGGCCGACGCCGAGGAGTACATGATCCTCGACCAGAACGGCCTCGTGCGGCTCTCCACGACCCCGACCCACGAGGGTGCCTCCCAGGCCCACGAACGCTACTTCCAGGACGCGAGCTCCGGAATCACCACCGTCGAGCCCGTGAGGCTCTCGACCCTTACGAAACAGCCGTCGATCACGATCGCGACACCCCTCTTCAACCAGGACGGGCAGGAGATCGGCGAGCTCGCCGCCGCACTCAACCTGGAGCGACTGGACTCGATCGTGCTCCAATCCACCGGGCTCGGCGAATCCGGCCAGATCTATCTCGTCGGCTCCAACAACCGCTTCGTCGGCCAGCGGCTCGCCACAGGCACGTATGGGGGCAGCGTCCATTCCCGAGGCATCGATGCCGGGCTGCGCCAGGTCAGAGGACACGCCCTCTACGCCGACTATCGAGGACATGCTGTGATCGGCTCCTATCAGTGGCTGCCGGGAACGGGAACAGCCCTGATCGCGGAGATGAAGCAGGCAACCGCCTTTGCACCGGCCCGCAGGCTAGGCCTGACCATCGGAGGATTCGGCCTGCTCGTCGTCGCGCTCCTCGGCATCGGAACCTACCTTCTTTCTCGCCGGATCGCGAAGCCGATCCTCGCGATTACGAGTACCGCCGAGGCTGTCGCGGGAGGCGACCTCGCTCGTGAAGCCCCTGTGACGACGAAGGACGAGGTCGGGAAGCTCGCGGTGGCGTTCAACGCCATGACCTCGCGGCTACGCGAGACGCTGGAAGGCCTCGAGCAGCGCGTGGCAGAGCGTACCGACGAACTCGCGAAACAGAACATCGAGCTCGAGGCGCTCAACGAGACATCGGTCGGGATCATGCAACGCCTCGATCTCGAGGAGCTCCTCGCCGAGGTTGTCGAGCGCGCAGGCGAGATGCTGAGAACGCCCCACGGATACGTCTATCTCGAGACACCCGACGGGGACGAGATCGAGGCGCGCGTCGCCGTCGGCCTCTTCGCGCCCGACCGAGGTCGGCGCCTCGGCCGCGGCGTCGGCGCAGCCGGCCAGGTATGGGCAACCGCCGCACCTCTCGTCGTGGACGAGTATGACACCTGGCCCGCCCGGGATCCGGCCATCGAACCGGGGGTCATCGGCGGGCTCGCCGTCGTGCCGCTTCGCTCGGGAAGCGAGACCGTCGGCGCGCTCGGCATCGCACGCGACCCAGCCGACGGCCGTGCGTTCACGCCCGATGAGGTCGAACTACTACGGCGCCTCGGGCAACTCGCCTCGATCGCACTCGACAATGCCCGGCTCTTCGCAGAGGCACAGGAGGCACGCAGAGCAGCCGACGATGCGAACGCGTCGAAGAGCATCTTCCTGGCGACCATGAGCCACGAGATCCGAACGCCGATGAACGCCGTCATCGGCATGAGCGGCCTGCTGCTGCGGAGCGACCTCGACGCCGACCAGGAAGAGCAGGCCTCGATTATCCGATCGAGCAGCGAGGCGCTCCTCACGATCATCAACGACATTCTCGACTTCTCCAAAATCGAGGCCGGCAGCATGGAGCTCGAGATCGTGCCCTTCGACATCCGCGACTGTGTAGAGGGGGCCATCACGCTCATGCGGACTATCGCCACCGACAAGGGACTCGAGCTACGGGCCGATGTCGATGAGAGCGTTCCGGACGGAATCTACGGCGACGGTAGCCGGCTCCGTCAGATCCTCCTCAACCTTCTCGGTAACGCGGTCAAGTTCACGAAAGAGGGGTCGATCGTGCTCGACGTGCGGGCCAAACCCGTCGGCACCGAGGCGGTCGACATCCGCATCCGCGTACGCGACACGGGCATCGGTATCCAGCCGGACAGGATGCACCGGCTATTCGGCTCCTTCACCCAAGCCGATGCCTCGATCTCTAGACGCTATGGAGGCACGGGGCTCGGGCTCGCGATCTCGAAGCGGCTCGCCGAGCTGATGGGCGGCACGATGTGGGCCGAAAGCGACGGCGAGGGGACCGGAAGCTCCTTCCACCTGACACTGACCGCCCGCGTCGCCTCCGCCGCCGACGTGCCAAGCGCAGGAACCGACAAGGGCACGCTCGATCTCGATCCCGGGCAAGCCGGCCAGCACCCACTGCGCATCCTCCTCGCAGAGGACAACGTCGTGAACCAGAAGCTCGCTCTGCGACTCCTCCGCGCGATGGGCTATCAGGCGGATTTGGCCGCCAACGGCCTCGAAGCCATTGAAGCCGTGCAGAGACAGCAATACGACATCATCCTCATGGATATGCAAATGCCGGAAATGGACGGCCTCGAAGCCACGCGTATCATCCTCCACGACTCCCTTCCCGAGACACGCCCCCGTATCGTCGCAATGACGGCCAACGTCAGCGAAGAGGATCGCCGCGAAGCCGACGAGGCAGGCATGAACGGCTACATCACCAAGCCGATCCGCGTTCCCGCGCTCGTCAGCGCACTCCTGGACACGCCGCCGGCACGCTGAGCAACCGACAACCCCCTTCGAAAAGACCCACAAGCCGAGCCCCATGCGCGAGTGTGCAGATTTCCCCTTGACTCTAGAGAAGGGACGCCGCCAACGGCACCGGAAACGGGCCGCCCGACGCACACGTAGGGTCACCGCTCTGAATGGAGCGCACAGTTCCCACCGAGCGATCGGATATTGCGAGACGCTCCTTCGCCGGGCATCGATGTGTTCGTTACAACGGTGGGACTAATGCGGAACCGCCGAGCGCCAGGCACGACCGGCTCCGACCCATGGCCGACCAGGATTGATGACTTTAGACAAGGGCAGCGTACTCTCAAACGTACCGTTTTCCTACGCTGCAAAATACGCTGTTTCTACGCTGCCCACGGCGTTTCCTAAACCGCGTGCGCACGTTCGATTCTTGCCGGGGGCATCACCTCTCTATTGCGCGGGCGTACTCGGTTCCCCGTTTTGGGGCAGCGGTTTCTCGGACCTCGCGGCGGGCCGCCGGAACCTCCGGATGGTTGCTCGGGTTGGTCCTTGTCGGCAGCGCCGCTGCGGAGTCTGCTCCGCCGACAAACCCGAAGGGGATCAGCTTCTCCGGGCCACGCACTACCGTCACGCATGGGTTACCTGTCCGATGGGCTAACGAGGCAGCGTGGGCGGGGTTGCCGGTTGTTGACCGAGCCGGAGCGGTTGCGTATAAGTGTCGGGTACAGCGGGTCGAGTCGGGTCGATAACGCCTCCTGGGGCAGCAACGCCTGATTGTTGTGGGGTTCTGCGATGCCTAGCCGTCTCGGTTCGTTGGTTGCTGTGTCGAGCGTAGGGTCGTTTTCCGCCGAGATTGGAGGACGTGGTGAAGGGGTCAATGCGTCTGGTCAGCATGCGGCTGGTGTTGTCCGTCTTGGCTGCTTCTGTCTTTTTCGCGGGCGTGTCAGGTGTTGGTGCGAAGTCTTGGGCCACTGGTTCAGTCAAGGGCAAACCCTTGTTTATCGGGGATCGGGTGTTACGCGCGGGCGAGCTCCCGGGTTTCGCGCCGAGTGGCACCCCCAAGGTTGTCGCGAGCGTCGCTGCGTGGAACAAGGTTGCTCCATCCGGCGGGATTGATCTAGAGCCTCGTTTGCGGGCCTCTGGGTTCGTGTCAGCGGTGAGAGAAGACTTGAAGTGGAAGGGTGGTGATGATCGCGGCGCGCTCTCGGCTGTCGTTCGGCTCGGCTCGGCCAAGAGCGCCCTGGCCGAGATCGGACGAGAGCTTCGGGACGCCGCCGACGAGCCCAACCGCGGCAAGGCCACTGCGTACAAGACGTTCGCCGTCCCAGCCATCCCAGGCGCGCACGGATTCAGCCTGCCCGCCTCCGATCACGCCGGCATCAACATCATTTTTGCCGACGGCCCGTTCATCTACTGGATCGGCGCCGGATGGGGCAACCAGGCCAAGGACCCGCCAACACAAGCCGAACTGATCGGCGCCGCCAAGACACTGTACAAACGCGTCCAAGGCAGACCAGCGCCATCGTGACTGGTCGGTGCGCTGCGCGCACTGTCGGTTCGAATACCAGAACCGCAGTGATTCGTTGTCGCCGCCGCACTACATACCTCACCGCTGACGCTCGCGCGCGACGCGTGAGTCGCCGCCCAAGGGTCTACCCTTTCTGCCAAACGGCCAGGGGGCGCGAGGCGGCAACTGCGTCGCGGCGTCGAGATGACGCTTACGCCCAGCCCAACTGCTTCAGGCTGATCCCGTCGTTCCAGATCTTCGTCATGTGACGGATTCGATCGTCGTCGAAATCCATGACGTAGACGTAGTCGGCCTCCACCTTCTTTCCGGTCGGTGGCACCGGCCCACCCTCTCCGGTGTGCGTTCCCCGGAAGACGCCGTAGGCGGCCACGTTCTGCCGCTCATCGTCGACCGCGAACGAGCGAATCTCGTAGTTGGCGTCCGGCACCGGCGTGAAGAGTCCCTTCATCCAATCGGTGTAGCCCTCCACCGTGTCGACGCCTTCCAGGACTCCAACTTGCGACGAGAACGTGGCACCTTCGTGGCAGTAGGACTGACACCCGTCCCACCCCTTGCCTGTTTCGCAGGCGATGAAGAACTGCTCAGCCGTTTCTCTGATCGAACTCATCTCAGCTCCTTCCACGAGTGAGAACAGACAGTGCGCAGAATCACGAATCTCAGTCAACCGGCGGAGTCGTCCTGTGGACGCTACGGCACGGCACCTGACCACCGTCGGTAGTTCTGGGTAGCCGGGATCAGCGGCGGCGCGGATGCGCCACGGGCGGGTGTGCGTCAGCCTTCGGGGTGAAGGGAGGCGCTGATGCGCCGGTTGATGCTGCTGGTGGGTGCCGTTGTTGTGGTTGTTTCGTGCGCCGTGTTGGTGGCGGGTGCGTCGGGGTCTCCGGGGTCGGGGCAGTCGCGGTGGGTGATCAGGGATCTGGGGACGTTGGGTAGTGGTTGGAGTGAGGCGACGGCCTTGAATGAGCGCGGCCAGATCGTCGGGGACGAGATTGCTGCCGATCAGGAGTCCTCGCGGCTGTTTCTGTGGCGCAATGGCAGGATGACGGCTCTTGCGATCCCGGATGGAGAATCCGCTGACGCCATCAATGCCAGGGGCCAGATCATTGGTTGGACTCTCCCGGCCAAGCGAGATGGATACTCCTTTGTGTGGGACAAGGCGCGGGTGACGTACCTCCGGCGCTTCAACGTTGCGGCGATCAACAACAGGGGCCAGATTGCTGGATCCACCGGCAGGTACGGTCATCAGTCGGCCGCCGCGATTTGGGAGCAGGGTGAGGTCACTTCTCTTGGTGCGCTTCCAGGCTCAAAGGGGATGTCCGCCTCGGACATCAACGAGCGCGGCCAAGTCGTGGGGTCGAGCTTCAGCGAGGCGCGAAATACGAAAACGGTGGAGCGCGGGTTCCTCTGGTCTGACGGGCAGATGGCGGATCTCGGGACGCTCGCGTGGCATGCGGCCATAGTTCGCCCAGTCGCGATCAACGCGGCCAGTCAGGTCGCTGGTGACGGGACGGTAGCGCCGAACAACCGACATGCCTTCCTGTGGCAAAACGGCAAGATGACCGACCTCGGCACCTTGGGGGGCAGGTACTGCCGAGTGACCGGGCTGAACGACCAAGGCGAAGTTGTCGGATGGAGTCGCCTGAAGATCGCTTCGGGTAAGGCACCCGTCGAGCACGCATTCTTGTGGAGCAACGGACGGATGACCGACCTCGGCACTCTCGGAGGGCGGTGGAGCCGAGCCGTCGCCATCAACAATCAGGGGCAGGTGATCGGCTCAAGCGCTACCAAGACAGGCGAGGGCCATGCTTTCGTGTGGCAGGACGGGGCGATGACCGACCTCGACGAACCCGGCGGTAAGGGCAGCGACGCCTTCGCCATCAACGAAAGCGGACAGGTCGTGGGCTGGAGCGCAACGAACAGACACAGACACGCCGTCCTGTGGACGCTGCGGCACGGCACCTGACCCGATCTGGTTCGCGGGCCACACCGAAGCGTAACCGTGTCCCGAACTGCCGTGATCTGAGCGAACTGAGAGCACCTCAGAGCACCTGAGAACCGCTTAGAACAGTGAGCGTGCCTGGTTCCGGCTCATTCCTAAACCGCGTGCGCAAGTTCGATTCTTGCCGGGGGCATCACCTTCTAATGCAACCCAATCGGCGGTTCCCTTTTGGCGCAAGCGGTTTACCGGCAGTCTGCCGCCAAGGGCAACAAGACCTCAGGTGTGTTCAAGCAATCTCTGCTGGCGA
>CAWATN010000011.1:0-353703 GCA_963784945.1 uncultured Thermoleophilia bacterium
GCGATGGAATCCTCTTCGTCCCGGAGGTGCTGCTCGCCGCGAACTCGATGAAGGCGGGCATGTCCATTCTGCGACCGCTACTCGCGGAAACCGGTGTCGAGCGGATCGGCAAGGTCGTGATCGGGACGGTCAAGGGCGACATCCATGACATCGGCAAGAACCTCGTCGCGATGATGCTCGAGGGCGCGGGCTTCGAGGTGGTCGACCTCGGCATCAATACGCCGGTCGAGCAGTATCTGGAGGCACTCGAGGAGCATCAACCGGAGATCCTCGGCCTCTCGGCGCTCCTGACCACGACGATGCCGTACATGAAGGTCGTCGTGGACACATTGAACGAAAAGGGGATCCGCGACGATCACATCGTGCTCGTCGGCGGCGCGCCGCTGAACGAGGAGTTCGGCATGGCCGTCGGGGCCGATGCCTACTGCCGCGACGCCGCCGTCGCAGCCGAGACGGCGCAGGCGCTCGTGTTGGCGCGCCGCGCCGCCGCGAAGGCCAGTTGAGCTCGGACCTCGCTGCCGTGGAAGCCGAGGTGAGCCTCGAGCGAACGGACCTCCTACAGGCCGAGGTCGCATTCGACGCGACCGATCGCCCCGACGTGTTGATTCTCGCTTGCGGCGCAATCGCTCGCGAGGTCCTCGCGGTGATCCGGCTGAACGGATGGACGCACGTCGACGTCCGTTGCCTTCCCGCGAAGCTCCATTCGACACCGGAGAAGATCGCCGGCGCTGTCGACGCAAAGCTCACCGAGCTGACCGGGCGCTACGAGAGCGTCTTCGTCGCGTACGCGGACTGCGGCACGGCCGGGGCATTGGACGTGGTCTTGAAGCGGCACGATGTCGAGCGCCTGCCCGGCGCCCACTGCTACGGCTTCCTGGCGGGAAACGACTCCTGGGACGCGATGCAGGAGGACGATCCCGCCACCTTCTACCTCACCGACTTTCTCGCACGGCACTTCGAATCACTCGTCGTCCGCGGCCTGAAGCTCGATGTCCACCCCGAGCTCGTGCCGATGATGTTCGGGAATTACCACCGCCTCATCTATCTGGCGCAAACGGACAATCCGGCGCTGCGCGAGCGCGCCGAGAAGGCTGCAGTGTTCCTCGGGCTCGCCTTCGAGCAGCGTCGCACAGGGTACGGCGAGCTGTTGCCGTCACTCGTTCGGTTCGCCGGGTCGAATCGCAGTGGTGCACGTGCCTGAGCTGACCGTCATCGCGTGGCGTGACATTCCGGCTCAGGTGACGGCCGGCAAGGGCCGCCAGGCTGCGCGCATCCAGCTGTCCGAGCGCTTCCAGGAGGCAGTCGATGCGGCAGCGATGAGAGCCGGTCTGATCGGCAGCGACGGGTACCTCGAGGAGTGGCGTCGCACGACCCGGCCGTGTGGCGACGACCTCGTAGCCGAGGTGGCTGCGGCTGCGTCGGCGCTCGAATTGGAGTACACCGACGAGAGGCTCGAGCAGCTCGTCCGAGCGAGCGGAGAAGAGGAGCGCGCGTGACAGAGACTGTGCTTTCGTCGGCCACGAAGGAGGTCGTGATCGGCTTCGATCGGCCGTTCGTGATCATCGGCGAGCGGATCAACCCGACGGGCCGAAAGAAGCTCGCCGAGGAGATGAAGAACGGGAACTTCGAGACCGTGATCGCCGATGCAATTGCGCAGGTCGAGGCCGGTGCGCAGATGCTGGACGTCAACGCCGGCATCCCGCTCGCGGACGAGCCGGGCATCCTGCGCCGGACCATCGAGCTCGTCCAGTCGATCACCGACGTTCCTCTGTCCATCGACTCCTCGATCGTCGAAGCGCTCGAGGCCGGTCTCTCGGTCTACCAGGGCAAGGCGCTCGTGAACTCCGTCACGGGCGAGGACGAGCAGATGGAGCGCGTGCTCCCGCTCGTGGCGAAATACGGAGCAGCAGTCGTTGCGATCTCGAACGACGAAACGGGCATCTCGGAGGACCCCGACGTGCGATTCGACGTCGCGAGGAAGATCGTCTCGCGAGCCGCCGACCACGGTATTCCCAAGGAGGATGTCATCGTCGATCCTCTCGTGATGCCGATCGGCGCCATGGGCACGGCCGGCAGGCAGGTGTTCCGCATCGTGCGCCGCTTGAACGAGGAGCTCGGAGTCAACTCGACCTGCGGCGCCTCCAACGTCAGCTTCGGCCTGCCGAACAGGCCTGTCCTGAACGCCGCGTTCTTGCCGATGGCGATCGCGTCCGGCCTGACCTCGGCCATCACGAGCCCGTTGCACGAGGAGGTACGCCAGGCGATCTGGGCGGCTGACGTCATGAACGGGAACGACGAGCATTGCGCGACCTGGATCGCCCGCAACGGCGACTCGAGCGAAGCAGCGCAGACCGGCCGCCGTGGCGGCCGCGACGGCAGGCGGAGGTCTGCTCCCGCGTGACGTCGCGCGCGGCATCCGAGCACCTCGTCGTCTTCACGCCGTCCGGTCGGCGTGGTCGCTTCGAGAGCGGTACGACGGTGCTCGACGCTGCGCGGCGCCTCGGGGTCGACATCGATTCCGTCTGTGGCGGACGTGGCATCTGCGGGCGATGTCAGATCGAGGTAAGCGAAGGTGAGCACGCGAAGCACGCGATCGTCTCGGCAGCTTCACACCTGTCACCTCTGGGTGACGTAGAGCGCGCGTACGACGCTGACAGAGGTCTCGGCGCGGGCCGTCGCCTGGGGTGCACCGCGTGCGTCGAGGGTGAGCTCGTGATCGACGTGCCACCCGAGAGCCAGGTGCACCGGCAGGTCGTCCGCAAGGAGGCCGACGCCCACCCGATCGACGTCGACCCCGTCGTCCGCCTCCACTACGTCGAGGTCGAGGAACCGGCCCTCGCGACGACGTCGAGCGACCTTAGCCGTCTGCGAGCTGCCCTCGAACGGGAGTGGGAGCTGAGTGGGCTCGACTGTGACACGCACGTGCTGCCCGGCTTACAGAAGACTCTTCGCGCGGGAGGGTGGCGCGTCACGGTCGCTGTCCACGACGGCGCCGTGATCACCGGTGTGTGGCCCGGTCTCCACGAGACGATGCTCGGGATCGCGTTCGACATCGGCTCGACGACCGTCGCAGGGCATCTCTGCGATCTCGCGAGCGGCGAGGTGCTCGCTTCGGCCGGCGAGATGAACCCGCAGATTCGCTTCGGCGAGGATCTGATGAGCCGCGTCTCATACGTGATGATGAATCCCGGCTCCGAGAAAGAGCTGACGCGCGCCGTCCGTGGCTGTCTCGCGAAGCTCACCGCCGAGCTTGCGAACGATGCCGGCGTGTCCCGTGACGACATTCTCGAGGTCACTCTCGTCGGCAACCCGATCATGCATCACCTGCTGCTCGGCCTCGATCCTACCGAGCTCGGTGGAGCCCCGTTCGCTCTGGCGATCGACGAGGCAGTACGCCGGCCCGCGACGGAGCTCGGGCTGCCCGTGCACCCGGGTGCACGCGCATACGTGCTCCCGTGCATCGCCGGGCACGTCGGTGCGGACACCGCGGGAGTGATCCTGTCCGAAGGTCCGTACCTGGGCGACGAGGTCAACCTGATCGTCGACGTCGGCACGAATGCCGAGATCGTGCTCGGCAATCGCGACCACCTCCTCGCCGCGTCGAGCCCGACGGGACCGGCCTTCGAGGGAGCGCAAATCAGCTGTGGCCAACGCGCCGCGCCCGGCGCGATCGAGCGCGTGCGGATCGATCCGGCCACGCTCGAGCCCCGGTTCTGCGTCATCGGCAGCGATGTCTGGTCGAACGACCCCGCGTTCGCCGGAACCCACGTGACCGGTGTCTGCGGCTCCGGGATCATCGAGGCGATCGCCGAGCTCTACCTGGCGGGAATTCTCACGACCGACGGCACGATCGACGGGGCGGTCGCTGCCCGGTCCCCTCGGATCGTGGCGGACGGGCGAACGTTCTCGTACGTGCTCTCCGACGGCGAGCCCGAGCTCACCATCACCCAGAACGACGTTCGCCAGATCCAGCTGGCGAAAGCTGCCCTCCACGCCGGCTGCACGCTCCTGCTCGAGCACTACGGGATCGCGCGCGTCGATCGCATCCGGCTCGCAGGCGCCTTCGGCAGCCATATCGACCCGGTGTATGCGCTCGTGCTCGGCCTGATACCCGATTGCGATCCGGCCCACGTCACCTCGGCGGGCAACGCGGCTGGCACCGGGGCCCGCATCGCGCTGCTCGATCGCACAGCCAGGACCGAGATCGAGGAGGTTGTGCGGCGGGTCGAAAAGATCGAAACTGCGATCGAGCCCCGCTTCCAGGAGCTCTTCGTCGGTGCGATGGCGATCCCTCACGACACTGATTCGTACGAAAGGCTCGGCGCCGTCGTCACCTTGCCGCCCCGTCGTCTGGCAGAGGCGGGAGAGGGCCGCTCACGTCGCCGTGCCCAGACAGATTCCGCCGAAAGGAGCCTCTCATGACCGAGACAGCAGGCGGCCGCCGCAGTGGTGGTCGTGCCGCGAGACAGGCCGCGCGCGCTGTCTCGAATGCCGTTCGCGTGCCGTACATCACGAGGACGCTGAGCCCGTTCGAGGTGCTCTCCGCCGAGCATCTGGAGCTGATCGAAACCAACGCCGACACGGTGCTCGAGCAGGTCGGCATCGAGTTCCGCGACACGCCCGAGGCCCTCAGCCTGTTCAAGGAAGCAGGAGCTGACATCGACGGCGAGCGTGTGCGCTTCCCTCGTGGCCTCGCCCGCCAGCTCGTGCAGGCGACGGCCCCGGCGCAGTTCACCCAGGTGGCACGGAATCCCGAGAACAACGTCGTGATCGGCGGCATGAACACGGTCTTCGCACCCGCCTACGGGTCACCGTTCGTGCGCGATCTCGACAACGGTCGTCGCTACGGCACGATCGAGGACTTCCGGAACTTCGTCAAGCTGACGTACATGACCCCGTTCCTGCATCACTCCGGTGGCACGGTGTGCGAGCCGGTCGACATCCCCGTCAACAAGCGGCACTACGACATGGTGTACGCCCACATGCGCTATTCCGACAAGGCGTTCATGGGCTCGGTCACGCATCCGAGCAGGGCGGAGGACACCGTTGCGATGGCCCGGATCCTCTTCGGCCACGACTTTCTCGATTCGAACACGGTGATCGTCTCTCTCGCCAACGCGAACTCCCCGATGGTCTGGGACTCGACGATGCTCGGTGCCGCGAAGGCGTACGCCGAGGCCAATCAAGCCGTTCTGATCACGCCCTTCATCCTCGCCGGCGCGATGAGCCCGGCAACGGTCGTCGGGGCCGCCACCCAGACGCTCGCCGAGGCACTCGCCGGTATGGCTTTCTGCCAGCTCGTGCGCCCGGGTGCTCCCGTGATCCTCGGGTCGTTTTGCTCTTCGATGTCAATGCAATCAGGCGCCCCGACATTCGGAACACCGGAGCCCGCGTTGATCCTCTACGTGATGGCAGCCCTGGCTCGACGCCTCGGAGTCCCCTTTCGCTCGGGCGGCGGGCTGACCGCGTCGAAGATTGCCGACGCGCAGGCAGCCTATGAATCGGCGAACACGATGCAGCCAACCGTCCTCGGTGGCGTCAACTTCGTCCTACACACTGCCGGCTGGCTCGAAGGCGGTCTCTCGATGGGCTACGAGAAGTTCATCCTCGACGTCGATCAGGCTGCGTCGTGGCACGCATTCGCAAAGGGGGTCGACATGTCCCCGAATGGACAGGCGCTCGATGCGCTCCTGACGAACGAGCCCGGAGTCCATTTTCTCGGCCATCCGCACACGCTCGCGAACTTCGAGAGCGCGTTCTGGCGGTCATCGAACGCCGACAACGGCAGCTTCGAGCAGTGGGATCTCGAGGGAGCGCAGGACGCGAATCTGCGCGCGAACGCGGTGTGGAAGAAGATGCTCGCCGACTACGAGGCGCCGCCGATCGACGATGCCGTCGACGAGGAGTTGCTCGAATTCATCGAGCGCAAGAAGGCGTCGTTCGCGGACTCGTTCGCGTGACGGCAGTCGCCACGAAGCCGGTTGGCGAGGCAGCGACGGTCGCCGACCTGCTCACACGCTCGCGCTATGAGGTGATCCCGCTCGGGGGCGCCGAGGAGCAGGTCCTCGAGCACGTTCCACGTGACGTCACGCTCACGGTCACCGCCTCCCCCGTGAAGGGGCTCGACCACACACTCGAGTTCGCCGGCAAGCTCGCAGCCCACGGGTATCGGATCGTGCCGCACCTCTCCGCCCGCCTCGTCGTCGACAGCTCGCATCTCGCAGAGCTGATTGCGCGAATGGGCGGGATGGGAGTGCGTGACGTGTTCGTCGTCGCAGGTGACGCCGACGAACCGGCGGGCCTGTACGAAGGTGCCTCGTCCCTGCTCGATGCGATGCAGGAGATCGGTCATCCGTTCGAGCAGATCGGGATCACCGGGTACCCGGAGAGTCATCCGCTGATCGACGACGAGACGACCATCGCCTCAATGTTCGAGAAGGCGCGCTACGCCACGTACATCGCGAGCCAGATCTGCTTCGATTCGCGCGTGACCGTGAGCTGGGTCGACAATGTGTGGGCCCGTGGGACGAGACTGCCGATCCTCGTCGGAATTCCCGGCGTGGTTCCGCGCGCGAAGCTCCTGCGGGTCTCGACCCGCATCGGCATCGGGGAGTCGCTGCGGTACCTGCGCAGGCACAGCGACTTCGTGACGCGGTTCTTGCAGCCGGGCGGATTCAGCCCGGATCGGCTGATCAAGGGTCTCGCGCCGCTGCTCGCGGACCCCGAGCCGAAGATCGCCGGGTTCCACATCTTCACGTTCAACGACCTCGCCGACACCGAGGCGTGGCGGCAGCGGAAGCTCGCGGGCGGTTGAGCGACGTGGCATACGACTTCATCATCGTCGGCGGCGGCTCGGCGGGGTGCGCGCTCGCACATCGGCTCAGCGAAGACCCGTCGAATCGGGTTCTCGTGCTCGAGGCCGGACGGGCGGACTACAAGTGGGACGTCTTCATCCACATGCCGGCCGGGCTCGCGACACCGATCGGCAACAAGCTCTACGACTGGAAGTACGAGTCGGAGCCCGAGCCACACATGAACGGCCGGAGGATCTACCACGCCCGCGGCAAGGTTCTCGGAGGCTCCTCGAGCATCAACGGGATGATCTTCCAGCGCGGTAACGCGCTCGACTACGAGCGCTGGGGTGCCGACGCCGGGATGGATGCGTGGGACTACGCACACTGCCTCCCGTATTTCAAGCGCATGGAAAACTGCCTCGCGGGAGCAGACGAGTTCCGCGGTGGTGACGGCCCGCTCGTGCTCGAGCGCGGTCCGGCGACGAGCCCGCTCTTCAGGGCCTTCTTCGAGGCGGTGCAGGAGGCGGGCTATCCCCTCACCGACGATGTGAACGGGTACCGACAGGAGGGCTTCGCCGCCTTCGATCGCAATATCCATCGTGGTCGGCGACTCAGCGCGGCCCGTGCGTACCTCCACCCGGTCATGCGCAGAGCGAACCTCGAGGTGCGGTGCCGCACGTTCGTCAACCGTGTTCTCTTCGACGGCACGCGTGCCGTCGGGGTCGAAGTAGCAGGGAGGACCGGCCCGGAGCGGATCGCTGCCGGCGAGGTGATCCTGTGCGGGGGCGCGATCAACTCGCCGCAGCTGCTTCAGCTCTCGGGAGTCGGCAACGCGAGCGAGCTCGAGGCGCTCGACATCGGCGTCGTCCACGACCTACCGGGTGTCGGCGAGCACCTACAGGACCATCTCGAGGTCTACATTCAGTACCGCTCGAAGCAGCCCGTGTCGGTGGCGCCTGCGATGAAGATGCGCAATCGGCCGTGGGTCGGGTTCAAGTGGCTGTTCTTCCGGTCGGGTCCCGGGGCGTCGAACCACTTCGAGGCGGGTGGGTTCATCCGCGGCGACGAAGACGTCGCCTATCCCAACCTGATGTACCACTTCCTTCCCGTTGCAATCCGCTACGACGGCACCTCGCCGGCTGCCGACCACGGCTATCAGGTGCACGTCGGCCCGATGTATTCGGATGCGCGTGGCACGGTGAAGATCACGTCGCGGGATCCACGCGTCCATCCGGCACTGCGGTTCAACTATCTCTCGACCGAGCAGGACCGGCGTGAGTGGCTCGAGGCTGTCCATACCGCGCGAACGATCCTGACCCAACCGGCGTTCGAGCCGTTCAACGCGGGTGAGATCTCGCCCGGTCCGTCGGTCGAGACGGACGACGAGATCCTGGAGTGGGTAGCCCGTGATGCGGAGACCGCACTCCATCCCTCGTGCACGTGTCGGCTTGGCGTGGATGAGATGTCAGTGCTCGACCCGGCCACCATGCGCGTGCATGGGGTCGACGGCCTGCGCGTCGTCGATGCATCGGTGTTCCCGTACGTCACGAACGGGAACATCTATGCGCCGACGATGATGGTCGCGGAGAAGGCCGCCGACCTGATCCTCGGGAACACACCTCTGCCCGCATCGGACGCGAAGTTCTACAGGCACACCCGATGACTGAGGAGCAGCCGGCCTTCGATCTCGCGCGCGTCTACGGTGCTCGGGATCTCGACGAGTTGCGGACCGAATACGACCGGATTGCCTCTGTCTACGACGGCGACGAGTGGGACTGGCTCGGCCCGCAGATCGTCGTCGAGTCCGTGGTGCGATGGGTTTCGGTCGACGCTCTCGTCCTCGACGCAGGCGCCGGCACCGGCCAGCTCGGGGTCGCGCTTCGCGACGCCGGGTACACGCGGCTCCACGCCATGGACCTCTCCTCCGGGATGCTGGCTGTGGCGCGCGACAAAGGCGTCTACGCCGAGCTCCGTGAAGGGAAGCTCGGCGATCCCCTCGGCTATCCGGACGGCGCCTACGACGCGGTCGTTGCGTGTGGTGTCTTCACGACGGGGCACGCGCCGCCGAGCGGTCTGCGGGAGCTCGCGCGGATCGCCCGCCCCGGCGGGCACGTGATCTTTACGCTGCGCTCGGACGCTACGCCGCCGGGGTTCGACGAGGTGATGGCCCAGCTTCGCGACGACGGGATCTGGGCACTCGTCGAGCGAGGGGCGGAGGTGGCGGCGATGCCGATGACCGCGCCGGAGGGTCGTACGCGGGTGTGGGTCTACGCGGTCAGCTGACGCGACTCGGCTTTCCGTCACTCCGCAACGAACGTCCCGCCCATTTCTCCGGTCTCAGCCCGCCGTCCCAGCAACGCTCAGAACGGCCTTGACGATGCCGTCGTAGCCGGTGCAGCGACAGAGGTTGCCCGAGAGCCCGATCCGTACCTCGTCCTCGGTCGGCGATGGGTTGGCGGCGAGGAGAGCCGTCGCGGAGACGAGCATCCCGGGAGTGCAGAAGCCGCACTGAACTCCACCCTGCTCGAGAAATGCCGTCTGCAGCGGCGCGAGGGTATCGCCGTCGGCGAGTCCCTCCACCGTTGTGATCTTGCTGCCCTCGGCCTGCAGTGCCAGATAGGAGCACGAGTTCACGGGTTGACCGTCGAGGAGCATCATGCAGGCGCCGCACTCGGAATCGTCGCAGCCCTCCTTCGATCCCGTCAGGCCGACGACATCGCGCACCGCCGCGAGCAGGTTCGTTGCGGCGTCGATCTCGACCGGGTAGGAGATGCCGTTCACGTTGAGCGTCACCGCTGTCTTCATGTCGTCTCCCCTCGGGCGCGCGAGAGCGCCGTTTCGATCGCGCGACGGGCGATCACTGCCGCCATCGCCCGTCGGTACTCGGCCGATCCGCGCACGTCCGAGATAGGCGTCGCTGCCGTGGCGACGGCCGCCCCAGCCGATTCGATGGCTGCCGTGTCGCCGTCGCTTCCGACGAGAGCGGCCTCTGCCTCGGGTACGCGCCTGATCGTGGCCGACAGGGCCGTCATGGCGATCCGCGCAGCGGTAACCGTCCCGTCGGCAACTGTTACCACAGCCGTCGCGCCGACAACGGCGATCTCCATCTGACGCCGGTACTCGAGCCGCAGGTATGCGCTTCCGGTGCCGTGGGCCGGAGCGGGAACGTCGATCCCGACGAGCAACTCATCGGGGTGCGCCGTCGTCTGGCCGGGGCCGGCCCAGAGATCCTCGACTGCGATCCAGCGCGTTCCGGAGGGTGAGCGCAGAGTCGCAGACGCGCCGAGGCAGACGAGCGGGCCTCCCGTCTCCATCGCGGGAGACGCGTTCATCAGGTTGCCTCCGATCGTTCCCTGTGCGCGGGTCGCGTGAGAGCCGACAATCGCGCACGCATCGCTGAGCGCCGTGAAGCGTTCGCGTACCGCAGGGTTCGCCGCGACCTCGGCGTGGCTCGCGAGAGCCCCCAGCCGTAGGCCGCCGTCATCGAGAGACTCGACTCCGCGCAGCTCAGCGATGCGGTGGATCGCAACGATGCTGGAGGGCAACGTCGACTTGCCGGCCCGCGCCCCGACCACGAGATCGGTTCCGCCGGCGACGGGGCGGGCGCCGGCAGCAACTGCTGCCACGGCGTCCTCGATCGTGACTGCGGTGGTGAACTCCAACGCGCTCACGATCCCGCCTCCCAGACACGCTCGGGTGTCATCGGCAGCTGGTGCACACGCGCCCCGATCACCTTCGCAATTGCGTTTGCAACCGCGCCTGCCGTCGGCACGCAGGGCGGCTCGCCGACTCCCTTCGCGCCCTTCGGCCCGGCGTTCGGAGTATCGGTCTCGATCCAGGCGATATCGATCTGCGGCGCATCCGACGCCGTCACGAGCTTGTAGTCGGTCAGGTGCGCGTTTCGATGACGTCCCTCGGCATCCAACTGCGTTCCCTCCGACAGTGCCTGGCCGATTCCCATCACGACACCGCCGTAGACCTGTCCGTCCGCGCCGATCTTGTTCAGGATCGTGCCGCAGTCGTGTGCCGCCGCGACCTGAAGCACCCGCACGACGCCGGTTCCTCGGTCGACCCTGACTCTCACCGCATGCGCGATCAGCTGAGGCGCATGGAACGATTCCAGGCCGAGCCGGCCGACGCATCCCTCGGCAGGAGCTTCCGGTCCGGTCAGGGGCTCAGGGGCTCCCTTGCCGTGGAAGGTGCCGCCGCCGGCAAGCTCCGCGATCGTCACGGACTTGTCGGGAGACCCTTTGACGAGAATCGATCCTCCCACGAGCTCGAGATCGTCGCGCGATGCCTCGAGCTGCTCGGCCGCTGCATCGAGCAGCTGCTCGCGGAGGTCGACGGCCGCGGCGATGACGGCGCGACCGCTGTTGAAGGTCGTCTGCGAACCGCACGAGCCCATGTCCCACGGCGCCGCGTCTGTGTCCTGATAGAGAATCGAGAAGTCCTCGGGCTGCATGCCGAGCTGTTCGGCCGCGTACGTCGGCATCGCCATGACAGCGCCGGTCCCGTTCTCCTGCGCCCCTGTGATGATCGTGCCCGTGCCGTCCGGGTTCAGCTTCACGTACGCACCGCTGTTCGCCGAGAAGCACGGCCACCAGCCCACGGAGATGCCGATCGCCTCGTCGTCGGGTAGCTCCTGCCCGTACCCGATCAGCTCGACAGCTTTTTCGAGGGTCTCCTTCATTGCGATCTGCTCGAGGATCTGACCGGTTGCCGTCACCGAGCCGTTCTCGATCAGCGTGTGGCGGCGCAAGTCGACAGGATCCATCCCGAGTGCTTCCGCGAGCTCGTCCATGTGTTGTTCGAGCGCCCAGCACACCTGGGGGGCCGTCGGAGCGCGAATCGAGGACGACGGCTGGTTGTTCGAGTAGACGAGCGAGGATTCGACGTGGACGTTCTCGAGCTCGTACGGCCCAAGGGCGTGCATGGCCGCCATCTGTGCGAAGAAGCCACCCTCGCCGCAGTAGGCGCCCTTGTCGAGCACGAGTCGCGCCTTGCGGGCGACGAGGGTGCCGTCCGCGCGCGCCCCGGTCTCGAGCTCGATCACCATGCCTTCGCGGCGGTGCCCGACGGCGAAGAACTCCTCGCGCCGCGAGAACACGAGCTTGACCGGGCGGCGCGCGACGCGCGCGAGTGCTGCTACGTGGCCTTCGAAATGGAAGTCGCATTTGGCTCCGAAGCCGCCGCCGAGCAACGGCACGACGATGCGGACGTGCGATTCGGGAATCTGAAGGGTGTGCGCAACGCCGCCGCGAGCCGCATACGGCACCTGCGTCGATGTCCACACGGTGACCTTGTCGCCCTGCCACTGCGCGACAACCGCGCGTGGCTCGATCGGGACGCCCTGGACGGGATCGGTGACATAGCGCCCCTTGACGACGACATCGGCGCCCGCGAGCGCCGCGTCCACGTCACCCTTGACGATCGTCGAGTAGCCGAGCGTATTGCGGTTGCTGCCGAGCGCTTCCTCGCCCTCGTAGGTCTCCCAGTCGGGATGGACGAGGGTCGCGTCGTCGGCGAGTGCCGCCTCGAAATCGGTCACGACCTGCAGTTTCTCGTAGTCGACCTCGATCAGAGCGGCGGCCTGCTCGGCGATCTCGGCGGTCGTCGCCGCCACGCCTGCGACGATGTCTCCCTCGAATCGCACGGTGTCCTTTGCGAAGAGCCGGCGATCCTTGACCATCCCACCGTAGAGCACGTCCGGCACGTCCTCATGGGTCACAACAGCCAGCACACCCGGGAGCGCGCGCGCCTTCGTCGCATCGATGCGTGTGATCCGGGCGTGGGTATGGTCGGCGTAGCGAAACTTCGCAACGAGCTGCCCCGCGAGCACGAGGTCGGCCGTGTAGCGGCCCGTGCCGGTCACTTTCTCCTTGCCGTCCGGGCGGATGAATGTCCTCGGTTCCTCGACCGTCGCCACTGTCAGCTCTCCTTCGTGGGCAGATGTGCTCTCTATCCAATCAGAGTCCCGGATCTGCGTGACGAGACAGCCGATGGGGGACTTACGACGTGAGGAGATCGCTCACGCGACGATCGACGTCCGGGCTCGCGAGACCCCGCGTCGCCAGCGTCGTCCGACGATGCAACACGTCGTCCGCGCTCATCGCCCATTCCTCACGCGCCGCGAAGACGACTTGCGCGGCGATGTCGGGGGCGCCGGGGTGGATTCGCTCGAGGAGCGCGGGGCGCTCGTTCGCGAGGCCGACGACGCGGTCCGCGCGCGAGCCATAGAAGTGCGCGATGTGGGCGGCCACCGACGGCTCGAGATCCCAGCCCGTCAGGAGCCTCGCCGCAACGTCGCCCGCATCGGCCGCGCCGGGCAGCGGCACGGGACGGCGGTCGATGCGGGAAAGCCCGAGCTCGGCCGAGACGCGATCGAGTGCATCGAGAGCGATGCGGCGGTACGTCGTGAGCTTCCCGCCGGCCACCGTCAGCATCCCCCCTTTGCCGACGAGAATTGCCGTTTCGCGTCGGGCGTCGACGGTCGAGCTCTCGCTCCGTGGCAGGACACGCAGGCCGGCGTAGGTCGCGAGGACGCGTTCTTTCCTCAAGACGTCCGCGTCCACGGCGACTCCGGCCTCGGCGAGAATCAGATCGACATCCTCGTCGGTCGCCGTTACGTCCGTCGGATCCCCCTCGTACAGCGTGTCGGTCGTTCCGAGGAGGAGCATTCCTTCCCACGGGTACGCGAAGGTGACACGCACCTGATCATGGGGGATCGTGAGAGCAGCAGACCAGGGCTCGTCGAGGGGTAACGTCACGTGGACGCCCTTGGAGAGCTGGCCGTAGCGCTCGACGCCGGGTTCCTCCAGGCGTCGCAGCGTGTCGAGCCAGGGCCCGGTCGCATTGACGACCGCCCTGGCTTCGACCGAGACGACCTCACCCGAGAGGCGATCTCGCACCTCGGCGCCTCGCACCCTGCCGGCAACGAGGCGAAGATCGACAACCTCCGCGAAGTTGAGGACCGTTGCGCCGGCCTCCGACGCTGCCGTCACGTTTGCGAGGCAGAGGCGGCCGTCGTGCGTCCAGGCGTCCTGGTAGATCCCGCACCCACGCAGGCCCTCGACGCGGAGCGGGGGAACGCTACGCCGGGCCTGCTCGGGCTTGACGAGGCCACCGAGCTTCTCGCCGGCGAGCGTCGAGTAGGTCCACAGCCCCGCCTGGATCGTGAGGCGCCTGTACGGGCCGCCGCGGTACACGGGGAACAGGAAGGGGATCCGTCGCACGAGGTGCGGTGCTACGACCCGCAGGAGAGCCCGGCGCTCCGTGTGCGCTTCGCGCACGAGCTTGATGTCGCCGAGCCGGAGGTACCGCAACCCGCCGTGGATGAGCTTCGACGACGCGCTCGAGGTGGCTCCTCCGAAGTCGCTCCGGTCGACGAGTGCGACGCGCAGCCCGACGCGGGAAGCCTCGTTCGCGATCCCTGCTCCAATGATCCCGCTGCCGATCACGAGCAGGTCATAGGGTGCTCGCGCGAGCTCGGCCCGGGCCGTCTCGCGCCAAGCACCTACTGCCATATGGGGTTCGCCCAGGCCCTTCCGCCGCTTCGGTCTGTTACCTCGATTCGCGCGTACGGCGCCGTCTCGGGCAGGCTCAGTCGTGCGGCGGTGATCAGCCCATCTGTCGTCGCTGCGAGTATCTCGCCGCCGTGTCGGTAGCCGAGGCGTCCCGCGTGAACTGCTGCGCCGCTCGAGATGCCGAACACGACCGTGACGCTTCGGCAGGGGTCGCACTGCACCTCGACCGAGCCTTCGCCGACGACGACCGATGTGATGCGCGGGCCGGTGCTGCCGTAGAAGCAGCCCGTGCGCAGCGCGTCGAGTACCGCCTCGGCCGTGCGCTCCGAACGCACCCATGTCCACGCGAAGTCGGAGTCGAACCCGGGGTGATGGCTGTCGTCGGTCGCGAGAGCGAAACACGAGCGCCCGGCGTCGAGAAGCACGTCCCAGTGCACCGTCGACAGCCCTCGCCCGATCTCGAGCTCGCAGCCCGCGTTGTAGACCTCGATGCCCGAGACGGTCTCGGGCAGCTCGAGTGAGCCCGGCGTGACACCGGTCCAGTACGGGTGGGCGAGATACGCAACGCCGCCGTGGTTCGTGATCCAAGCCCCTGTCTCCGCGAGGTCGAGCCGCTCGCCCTCGAGCGAGTCGAGGGCGTCCTCGATCCCGAGCGCCAGCACATGGCCGTCGCGGTCGCCCGGCAGCAGGCAGTTGAGCTCGGCGCTCGGCAGCACGAGGAGTCGGTCGGTCGACGGCGGCGCGCTCCGCACCCAGTGGTCGGTGACCGCGAGCACGTCGTAGCCTGCTCGCTCGTAGTGCTTGACGAGTGCGCGTGGTGCGAGCTCGCCGTCGGAGTTCGTCGTGTGGGCGTGGAGCGCGCAGCGCAGCCAGGCTCCGGGCGCCTGCCAGGGATCGGTCATATCACGGTCAGCCTAGTGCACCCTCGAACGTGCAACCTATTGCACAGGTCTTCGTCTCAACGTACGATCGCCTCGCACCACAATTCCCGGTACCTACCGGATGATGCAAGGAGGAAAGCGTGGAGGATTATCAAGAGCAGGAGTACGAGTTCCTGCGAAGGCTCGAGGAGGAACGCGTCGGCCGACGGACGCTGCTGAAGAGGGGTCTCGTAGCAGGCGCAGGTCTGACGGTCATGTCTCTCGTCGCCGGCAGCACTGGCAGCCCGGAAGCAGGTGCTAGCCGATCCACCCTCGCGCGGGACACTGGCCAGCCTCAAGGAGATCGTGCAGCAGGCGAAGAAGGAAGGCCGGCTGAACGTGATCGCGCTGCCGCCCGACTGGGCGAACTACGGCGAGATCATATCCACGTTCTCGAAGAAGTACGGCATCCCGATCACGAGCGACAACCCCAACGGCTCCTCGTCGGACGAGAACCAGGCGATCGTCTCGCTCAAGGGCGACCCTCGTGCTCCTGACGTTGTGGATGTCAGCCCCACGTTCGCGGTCGCCGGTACGGTCTCGGGCCTCTACTCCAAGTACTACGTCCGCAACTACGCGTCAGTTCCGCGGGCAATGAAGGACACTCGCGGCCTGTGGACGGGCGACTACTACGGCTCGGTCACGATCGGATATAACGCGAACCTCGTGAAGACGCCGCCGAAGTCGTTCGCCGATCTCCTGAAGTCGGACTACAAGAACCAGGTCGCACTGAACGGGAGCCCGCTCAAATCCGGCTCGGCGATCGCCGGTGTGTTCGCGGCGGCGCTCGCGAACGGCGGCTCGCTCTCGAACGTGAGCCCCGGCGTCGACTGGTTTGCGAAGTGCAAGTCTGTCGGCAACTTCATTCCGGTGCAGACGACGCCCCAGACGGTCGCGTCCGGTCAGACGCCGATCTCGATCGACTGGGACTACAACAACTTCGCGTACGTCAAGGAGTTCCCGTCGGCGGCCTGGAAGGTCATCATCCCTTCCGACGGCCAGTACGGCGGCCACTACTGCCAGGCGATCAACGCGACGGCGCCGCACCCGTGGGCGGCACGTCTCTGGCAGGAGTTCATCTACTCGGATCAGGGGCAGATCCTGTACCTGAAGGGGTATGCCCATCCCGCCCGCTTCGCGGACCTCGCCGCGCGCAAGGTCGATTCCGAAGTCGGTGACTGGCGCGCTCCCGGCCAGCTGGCTCAACAGCAATGCGAAGTTCGCGAGCCTTGGCCAGCAGGCAAAGGCCAAGGTCGCGATCAACACGGAGTGGCCGGCCAAGGTCGGCACGAGCTAGTTCGCTGGCGACGCATCCAGTGACCGACGACGCTCTTCGGCCGGGCCTTCAGCCCGGCCGAAGACGTCGTTCGTTCGCATGGCTGGGCGTCGTCCCGTTCTTCGCCTACGCGACGATGTTCTTGATCCTGCCCGCCGCTACCGTGATGGTCGGCGCGTTCAAGGGCGAGCAGGGCGGCTACACCCTGGACAACGTCAAGGTGCTCGTCCAGTCGGCGAGACATCCGCAACGCGTACTGGGAGAGCATCCAGATCAGCCTCACGACTGCGCTCCTCGGCGGGCTGCTTCGGGCTCCTGATCGCGTACGCCGCGATCCGCAAGGGAACGCCCGGCTGGGTCCGCTCAGCGTACGGCACCTTCTCCGGGGTCGCGGCAAACTTCGGAGGCATCCCCCTCGCCTTCGCGTTCATTGCCACGCTCGGGACGATCGGGATCGTCACCCAGTTCATCAACAACGTCTTCGGCGTCAACATCTACCAGCACGGCTTCGCTATCTGGTCGCGGAGGGGGGTCGAGCTGGTCTATCTCTACTTCCAGATCCCGCTGATGATCCTCGTGATCGCGCCGGCGATCGACGGTCTGCGCGCGGAGTGGAGCGAGGCGTCCTCGAACCTCGGCGCGAGCCGCTGGCAGTACTGGCGCCACATCGGGATGCCCGTGCTGATGCCGTCGATCCTCGGTGCAGTGATCCTCCTCTTCGGGAACTCGTTCGCCGCCTATGCGACGGCGTACTCGCTCACCAGCGGCACCGGTCTGCCACTCGTGCCGATCCTGATCGGCAACGACCTCACGGGCAACGTCTTCTCCAACCCGCACGAGGGCCAGGCGCTGGCGTTCGGGATGTTCGTCGTCCTGGGTGCGATGATGCTCTTCTATGTCCCGCTTGCAGCGGCGCGCGTCACGGTGGTCCAAATGAAGTTGCGGAAGCCGCGGATCGCCCTCTCCGCCGTCGTCTGGCTCTTGCTCGGGGCAGCGTACTTCCTGGTCCCGCTGATCGCGACGCTGCTCTTCAGCCTGAGGGACGCGCAGACCGGAAAGTGTTGCAGCCTTTCCGCGTACGGCGTGATCCTGCACGATCCGCAGTTCTGGTCGACGATCAAGGTCTCGTTCAGGCTCGCGCTCGAGACGATCGTGGTCGGGCTGCTGCTCTTCGTGCCCACCATCTACTGGGTGCACCTGAAGCTGCCGCGCCTCCGCCCCGTGGTCGGCTTTCTGGCGCTCGTGCCATTCGTGATCCCGCCGATCATCATGGTCGTCGGGCTGCTCAAGTTCTACAAGGACACGCTGCAGGCGCCGTTCTGGTTCCTCGGCAAACCCGACCTGTTCCTCGTCGGCGCTTACGTGATCCTCGCCTTCCCGTACATCTACTTCTCGCTCGATGCGGGGTTCCGCTCGATCGACGTGCACACGCTGACCGAGGCGTCGCGGGGCCTCGGCGCGTCGCTGGCGCACGACGCTCGGACGCGTGATCCTGCCGAACATCAAGGTGGCCGCTCTGAGCGGCTCCTTCCTCACGCTCGCGATCGTGATGGGCGAGTTCACGATCTCGAGCCTCTCCGCCTTCCACACCTTCCCGACGTACCTCCAGTACATCAACGAGACGCAGGCGTATCCTGCGGCCGCAGCGACGCTGATGAGCTTCGCGATCACGTGGGCGGCGATGCTCTCGATCCTCCTGGTCGGACGGCGCGGCGGTCAGCGCGTCGGTCCGCGTGGGGATCGGCACGGTAGTGGCAGCCCACGTCGAGCTCGAGGGGCTGTGGCGCTCGTTCGGCCCCGTAACGGCTCTCCAGGGCATCGACCTCGCGCTCGAGGCGGGCGAGTTCGTCTCGTTGCTCGGGCCGAGCGGCTGCGGCAAGACGACCGCCCTGCGGCTCGTCGCAGGGTTCGACCAGCCCGATGCGGGCAGCATCATCGTCGGCGGCAAGGACGTGACCCGCGTGTCGCCCAACCGCCGCGACATGGGTATGGTCTTCCAGGCCTACAGCCTGTTCCCCAACATGACGGCCGAGCAGAACGTCGAGTACGGCCTCAAGATCCGCAGGAAGTCGAAGGACGGACAGGCAGACGCGCGTGGGCGAGCTTCTCGAGCTCGTGGGGCTCGCCGACGCGGGCAAGAGGTACCCGCACCAGCTCTCGGGCGGCATGCAGCAACGCGTCGCCCTCGCCCGGGCGCTCGCGATCGAGCCGAGCGTGCTCCTGCTCGACGAGCCGCTCTCGGCGCTCGACGCGAAGGTGCGTGTTCAGCTGCGGGAGGAGATCCGCCGGATCCAGCTCGAGCTCGGGATCACCACGATCTACGTGACCCACGACCAGGAGGAGGCTCTCTCGGTCTCGGACAGAGTCGCCGTCATGTACGGCGGCAAGATCGAGCAGGTCGGCGCTCCCGCCGAGATGTACGGCAGCCCGGCGACGCCGTTCGTGGCGGAGTTCATCGGCACGATGAATCGGCTCGTTGCCACCGTCGGCGACGATGGTGCAATCGACTACGGCGGGCTCTCCTTACGGGTCGATGCAGCGCGAGGGTTGCCGCGCGGCGAGCGGGTTCTCTGCCTGGTGCGCCCCGAGACGGTGGTGATCGTGCTCGCAAACGGAACGACGCCACAGAGCGCCGTGGCCGGCGAGGTCATCTCCAATACCTTCCTCGGCTCGACCTCGCGCGTGCGAGTGGCGGACGAAAGCGGGGAGCGAACACTGACCGCGGACATCTCGACGGCGCAGGCCGAGCCGTTGACGGTTGGCACGAAAGTGGTCGCGAGCTTCCCGCCGGAGAGTGCTCGTCTCCTCAGCCTGGCCGAGCAGCAAGAGCTGCCCGTGCTCGCTGAGGAAGATCGCTGAACACCCCGTCGACGCGGAGCGCTTGCAGCTCGCGTACGCGTGACGGGTCGTTGACCGTGTAGACGAGCGCCTTCAGCCCGAGCCTGTGGGCCTTCGCGATCCCACGCGACGTGACGCGGGAGTCCTCGAAGCCGGCCGCCCAGGCGAATTCTGAGGCGGCGCGGATCGACGTCCCGAGGCCGACGTGCTGCACCGTGCGAAGCGACGGCCGCAAGCGTCTGCGTCTCGAGAATCGCACGCCGCGAGAACGAGACGACGACTGCCTCAGGCCCAAGGATCTGCACGGCTCGGCTGACGATGTCGTGGCGGCGAAAGAGCCACGGGCTCTTCAGCTCCGCCATCACGCCTATCCTTCCGGCCGTCAGCTCGACCACCTCCTCGAGGGTCGGGATACCGAGCTCTTGCAACTCGGCCACCGGTCGTGCCCGAAGCGCCCCGCGAGCAGCCGTGAGGCGGTCCAGCCTGAGATCGTGAAAGACGACGAGCACGCCGTCGCTCGAGGCCTGAACGTCGAATTCGACGTAGTCGGCACCGAGCTCGATGGCGCGTTCGAAGGCGGGCAGTGTGTTCTCCTTCTCCTCCGCGGACGCGCCTCGATGGGCGATCACCCAGGTCACACATCGCTCCTCGCACGACTCAAGGCCCGCCGCCAGGCCTCGCGCCTCTGCGTTCGCTCCGACACATCCATGACAGGGTCGTATCGTCCACCTGGACGCAGGAGCGCAGCGACTTCAGCGACGGTTGACCAGATGCCGACTCCGAGACCCGCAAGGGCTGCAGCACCGAGAGCGGTCGCTTCCGAGTCTCCTGCCACCTCGACAGGGCTCCCGATCAGATCCGCCTGGAACTGCATCAGGAAGCCGTTCGCCGTTGCGCCGCCGTCTGCCCGCAGAACGTCTGCCTCGACGGGGAGGACGTCGATGATGTCGGCCACCTGGTGGGCGATCGCCTCGAGCGCCGCGCGAACGAGATGGGCGCGGGTCGTCCCGCGTGTCAGTCCGCAGATCAACCCGCGCGCCTCGGCGTCCCAGTGCGGCGAGCCGAGCCCGGTCAGGGCGGGCACGAAGAAGACGCCGTCGGTCGAGTCGACCTCGGTGGCCAACCGTTCGCTCTCAGCGGCAGACTCGATCACGCCGAGGCCGTCGCGCAGCCACTGAAGTGCAGCGCCGCCAACCAGAACAGCGCCCTCCGCTGCGAACTGAGGCTCCGCACCCGGCGCGACCGCGGCAGCCGTCTTCAGCAGCCCTTCCTGCACCTGCCCTGCCAGGTTTCCAACGTTTGCGAGGACAAAGGTGCCGGTGCCGTAGGTCGCCTTCGCCTGACCGGGGGCAAAGCACCCCTGGCCGAACAGTGCAGCCTGCTGGTCGCCTGCGATGCCCGCAATCGGAAGCGTTACGCCGAGGAGCATCGCCTCGGCGGAGACGCCGGCGGAGGGTACGACCTCGGGGAGCATGCTTCGATCGACGGAGAAGAGCTCCATGAGCTCCTCGTCCCAATCTCCCGTCGTCAACTCGAGCAGCATGGTGCGCGAGGCGTTCGTGACGTCCGTGACGTGCGCAGCCCCGCGGGTCAGGTTCCAGATCAGCCAGGAGTCGATCGTCCCGAAACGGAGGCCCGCCCGGGGTATCTCTGTCTGTCCGAGGATCCACTCGAGCTTGGTGGCCGAGAAGTAGGGATCGCAGACGAGCCCCGTTCGCTCTCTGATGAGCGCGGGAGGAAGCTCTGCACAGCGGGCCGCCGTGCGCCGGTCCTGCCACACGATCGCGTTGTGGACAGGGCGCCCTGTGCGCTTCTCCCACACAACAGTCGTCTCTCGTTGATTCGTGATTCCCACGGCAGTCAGGTCGCGTGCCGTGATTCCCGCATCCGCGAGTGCGGCTTCGGCGGTGCCGATGACGCTCGACCAGATCTCCTCCGGATCGTGCTCGACCCAGCCCGGCTCGGGGAACTGCTGGCGAATCTCACGGTACCCGCGGCCGACCGGCTGGAGGCTCTCGTCGACGACGAGGCAGGTCGTGCCGGTCGTGCCCTGGTCGATGGCGAGTATCACCGGAACTGCTCAGGTCTCGGTGAGAAGACGGCCGATGAGGACCGTGTCGATCCCGTCGACGATCTCGTCCGCCTCGACGAGACGAGCCTCCGGGAGCGTGCCGCGGACGGCGAGGCACCTGAGGCCGGCAGCCTTCGCTGCCGCGACCCCTGCCTCGGTGTCCTCGAACGCGACGACGTCAGCAGCCTCGACGCCGATCCGGTCGACTGCAAGGAGATATCCCTCCGGGTCAGGCTTGCCTCGCTCGACGTCGTCGGCTGCAACGATCGTGGTCACCTCGGCCGTAAGGCCCGCCGCTTGGACGACAGGAACGATCTCGGCCCGGAATGCGCCCGAGACGATGCCCACCGGGATGCGTGCCGCTGCGAGGCGGACGGCGCCGCGCACCGGCTCGGGCACCGTTGACCCATCGGCGGCCGCAACGGTATAGCGGTCGATCCTCTCGGCCACGAGGGAGCCGAGCAGCGGCCCGTCGACACCGAGCCACCCGCCGATGATCGCCTCTTCTGACAGGCCCGCGAGACGGCTGTAGTACTCCTCTTCGGTCAACGGTCGGCCGTGCTGCGCGAAGAGCTCGCGATAGATCCGACAGAGCAGCGGCTCGTCGTGGGACAGCGTCCCGTTGAAGTCGAACATGAGCGCCCGCACCGTTCCCATCCGGCCCGCAAGACTACTCTGCTCGCGCGATGCCGCCTCTCGCGTTCATGCTCGCACTCGCTGCCGCAGTTCTGCACGCGCTCTGGAACATTCTCCTCGCGCGGGCTCGAGATCCCGAGAGCGCGACCGCTGTGGCGCTCGTCGCCGCGGTGGTCGTGTTCGCGCCGGTGACAGTCGTCCGGTTCGACGCCGAGTGGGACGTGTGGCCGTTCATCGTCGTCACATCGATGTTGCAACTCCTCTATTTCGCCCTGCTCGCGACCGCGTATCGGAAAGCCGAGTTGTCCTTCGTCTATCCCGTCGCGCGCGGTGTCGCGCCGGCGATCGTTCTCGTCGTCTCGGTCGTGGCACTCGGGTACGGAACCTCGCCGGCGCAGATCGCAGGGGTCGTCCTCGTCGGCATCGGCGTGTTGCTCGTGCGCGGTCTCAGGCGCCCCACGGATCGACACGCGCTCGCGTTCGCTCTCGGCATAGCGTGTGTGATCGCGTCCTACACCCTACTCGACAAGCGCGGGATCACGCACGCGAGCCCGATCACCTATCTAGAGCTGAGCATGATTCCGGCAGCAGTCGGGTACGCCGGCGCAACCCTGGCCGTCAAGGGTCGCGCGCGCGTGCGGGCAGAGCTCGGAGCCTCCGCTGTCCTTGCGGGGCTCCTCTCATTCGCCGCCTACGCGCTCGTGCTGGCAGCACTCGAGCGTGCTTCTGCCGCGTCGGTTGCCGCCGTGCGCGAGACGAGCGTGGTGATAGCGACCGTGTTCGCGGCGGTGGTGCTCCACGAGCGGGTGAGCCGATCGAGGCTCGCCGGCTCTGTGCTCGTCGTCTGTGGGATCACGCTTCTTGCGCTTCGATGACGAGGACGGCTGCGCCAGACCCTTCCCGTAGGATCGGGTCAGGGTCAACTCGAGAGGTCGTGGGCATGGGTCAGGCGATAGGCGGGATGCTGACAATGGCAGTGGGCGTGGCGTTGAGCCCGATTCCGATCATCGCGGTCGTCGTGCTCGTCAGCGCGCCTCGTGGCAGGGTGAACGGGCCGGCGTTCGTGTTCGGTTGCCTTGTCAGCACGGCAGTGATCGGGGCCGTGCTGATTGCTGTTGGCATCGGCTCGGGCACGAGCGACTCCGGAGGACCGTCGACGAGCACGTCTGTTCTGAAGCTCGTCCTCGGCGGAGTGTTGTTGGTCTTGGCCGCGAAGGAATGGCGAGGCCGTCCCGCCCCGGATGAGGAGCCCCCGATGCCGAGGTGGATGGGTGCGCTCGACGGCTTCACGCCTCCCAAGTCCTTCGGCGCGGGAATCATTCTCACAGGCCTCAACCCGAAGAACCTGCTGCTCGTCATCGCGGGCGCCGCTGCCGTCGCCGGCGCGGGCGCCTCGACCGGGGAGGAAGTGGTCGCGTGGACGATCTTCACGCTGATCGCGATCATCGGTGTCGCCACGCCGGTCGTGATCGCGTTCGCGATGGGCGACCGATCGGACGAGTTGCTCACGAGCCTCCGGACGTGGATGGCGCGCAACAACGGCGTCATCGGCGCCGTCATCCTGCTCCTGATCGGAGCGAAGCTCGTCGGGGACGGGATCGCCGGGCTCTAGGCTCCTCAGAGCTTGGTGATCGCGTCGCCGACCCGGACGTCGCCGGGCGTAACGACACGAGCGTTGAGACCACGGAGTCGCAGTTCGCGGCCGGGCGATTTGTTCACGAATGCGATTGCGGCCGAGCCGAAGCGGGCACTGAACTTGGCGCAGCCCGTGTGCGGCTCCGCCGTCACTTCGACGACGGCGCGGCCGAGCGAGAGACGGGTTCCTGCGGGAAGGTTGTCGACACTGAGGTCGAGATCGACGAAGAGCTGATCACCCGCAAGCGGCCACCGATCACGCGTGCCGCGCGATCAGGTCGATGGCACGAGCGTTCATCAGCGTCAGCTGAGCGTCGGGGTTGGCGGCGCCGTCTGGGCCACGACTGCTCCCCCGCGGACGCCACGTGTCGCCGACGAGGCCCTCGTCGAGGTCGAGCACGCCGTCCTCGAGTACCTCGCGCTCGTCCACGGCCGGCCGCCGGACGATCAGCTCGACGGTTCCATCTGTGGCCGGTGACCGGCGGATCTCGTCAAGGCCTTCTGTGAGCTCATCTGCGGTCCGGTGCTCCATGGCGAAAAGCCTACGCGTTTGGTCGACCCCGGCGCGCAGAGAGCCTAGGGCAGCGCCCGCATCTGATTGTTGCGCTTCTCGTGGGTCAGCTCGGCCAGGCCCAGAGCCTCGAGTAGAGGCGGTAGGTAGACGCCGAAGCGCCCGCGCAGCCCCTTCTTGAGTCCATACCAGCCGCCGATCGGGTTGTCCGCCGCTCGCCCCCACGCCTCGACGGAGCCCTCGGCCGCAGGCTTTTGCTCGTCGGCGCCGCCGAGCGGCACCCAGTCGCCGTGCGCCTTCAACATCGCGTAGAGATCATCGATGGCGCTCAGGTGGTACCGCAGCTGGGTGGAGCCGACCTGGCATACGAGGGCCGGTGGATCGGCATCCTCGTCGCGGTACATCACGTAGGCGGAGCTGCCGGGTGGCGTATGGAGCTGCCACGGGTCGTTCCTCGTTCCTGCGCCGACTGCATGTTCGGTCATGGCTCGCTCCTCTCGCCCGGATCCGAAGCCTATAGCGCTCGCCTCTTCCAGGTGTTCCTGGGTGACGGGATTGGTCGGGTCGACGTCGAAACACGAAGAGTGAAATGGCTGTCCGCATTGTTGTCTGCTCGTGTCGTGTTGCTGGCGCTCGTCGCCGGCTCGACGCTCGTCATCGTGCCGGCGGCGTTCGCGGACACGGCCGGCGAGGCGGCGCTCGCCGCGAAGTACGCGCCCGTCGTCCGGCTCGTCGCGCAGCCGGTCGAGTGCGGGCCGGGGGAGCCGTACATCCCGACCGATGTCAACGTGCTCTTCGACGAGCCGACGGTCGCGTTCCGCGGGCCCTGGCGTCCCAGTGACCTCGTCAAGATCGGGCCAACGGCGAGCGACCTCGTCAATCGCTACGAGTACCACCTCGATTTCCCCGGCGATCCCCTCGATCCCGGTTGTGACTACGAGCTCTGGGCGCGCCGCCTGACAGCGGGTACCTCACCCACCGTGTACTCCCACGTTGCGACCGAGGCCGGCTATCCCGGCAAGCTCTCGCTCCAGTACTGGTTCTTCTACCCGTTCAACGACTTCAACAACACGCACGAAGGCGACTGGGAGATGATCCAGCTCGTCTTTGACGCTGCCGATGTGAGCGAGGCCTTGACGGAGGAGCCGGTCGAGGTCGGCTACAGCTCGCACGAAGGCGCCGAGCGTGCCGCGTGGGGTGACGAGAAGCTCGAGATCGTCGGCGGGACGCATCCGGTTGTGTATCCGGCCGCCGGCTCGCATGCAAACAAGTTCACCGCAGCACTTCATCTTGGAAGCTCAGCGGAGGCGGGCGTCGGTTGCGACGACACGCTCGGCCCGCACGACGAGATCAGGCCGGTCGTGAAGACGATCCCGAGCGACCCGGCCGCTGCGAAGGCAGCATTTCCGTGGATTGCCTTCGAGGGTCGATGGGGCGAGCTGCAACCGGCGTTCTTCAACGGCCCGACCGGCCCGAACCTCAAGGATCAGTGGACGCGTCCGATCGAGTGGTCGACGGGTTGGCGCGACCGGGGCTACGCGGTGCCGGCGGGCGGCGTCTTCGGTACAGGGGCCACCGATCTGTTCTGCAGCGGGGTGGCAAAGGGCTCGAAGGCACTGGTCCTGCTGCTTCGTAGTCCGGCGCTGACAGTTCTCGCGATCGCTGCAATCCTGTCGCTGATCGTGTTCACCGTCGTTCGCGCGACGTGGCTCCCGGTCGCGCCGTTGCGGGTCGCGAGCCGACGGACGTGGGGCCAGATCCTTTCGGCGTCCGCCGTGATGTACGTCCGGCGCTCGAAGCTCTTCCTCGGGATCGGGTTGGTGCTGATTCCGGTCGTCTTGGTGATCACCCTGTTGCAGTGGCTGTTGTTCCTCGGGATAGACGTGCTGACGACGATGACGGGCCAGGGCGCAGGAACGTTCGCCTTCCTCGCGCTCGTGATCGGCGCAACGCTCACCCTCCTCGGACTCGGGCTCGTGCAGGCAGCTGTCGCGTGTGCGCTCGTGGAGATCGACGCAGGTCGTGCAATAGGTCCAGTCGACGCCTACAGGATCGCGCTTCGGAGGCTGCGACCGCTGCTCCGTTCGATTGCACTCTTCGTCATCGCCTGGGTCGCTCTCACCGCAACCGCGATCCTGATTCCCGTCGCAGTCTGGCTCGCCGTTCGCTGGTGCCTGCTCGCCCCGGCGGTCGAGCTCGAAGACCAGACGGCGGTCGGAGCGCTGCACCGCAGCGCACGGCTCGTTCGGCGACGCTGGATCCGGGTCGGGTCACTCGTCGGCGTCAGCGCCTTCCTGGCACTCGCCGCAGGACCGTTGCTCGGCGTTGCCCTGATCTTCACCACCTCCGTGCCGCTCGCATTCCTGAACATCATCGCGGGAATGGTCTATGCGCTGGCCTTGCCGTTCGTCGCGTTGGTCACCGCGTACGTCTACTTCGATGCTCGCGTCCGTGGCGAGCTCGAGCCGGGCGACCAACCGTCGGAGCTGCCCGCCGAGATCGAGCTTGGACCGAGCCTGTCCGGGCAGAACTGACCGAACCGACGCTCAGCAACGGGTGACCCGTCCCGGTATCGAGCACAGGTCACAGGCTAGGCTCGCAGCGTGAGTGCGCAGATCGAGGGGATCGACTGGGGAAACGGCCCAGCGTCGCTGACGCTGGAGAACGGCCGCGTGACCGGCACGAGTGGAATCAACCGCCTCATGGGCGACTATCAGCTCTCGGGGGCGTTGCTCTCGTTCGGTCATCTGGCAACGACGATGATGGCCGGTCCGCAAGAGGCGATGGACGGCGAGCAGACGTTCCTGGCACTGATGGCTCGTGTCGCCCGGTGGTCGATCGACCGAGAGCAGCTCGTTCTTGGCGACGAAGCGGGCGGCGAGCTGATACGTCTTCAGCAGACGACTACAGCGAAGGAGACCACCATGGAGTTCATCCATACGTGTTACCGGATCACCGATCCCGCTCGATCGATTGCGTTCTACGAGGCGCTCGGACTCGAGAAACGGCGGGAGCTGCCGATCCGGGAGGAGGCGATGAACTACTTCCTCGGCGTACCGGGGAAGCCGGTGCCGGAGCTCGAGTTGACCCATAACTTCGGCGTGGACTCCTACGAGCTCGGAACCGCCTACGGGCACATCGCGCTCACGGTCGAGAACATGGCGGACACGCTGGAGAAGCTCGCGGCACAGGGAATCGAGCCGGAGCGACCGCCGTACTCGATCCGTGAGGGAGGCTCGCTGCTGTGCTTTGTACGCGACCCTGATCAATATCGAATCGAATTGATCGAGCGCAGCGACTACTGACTCGCCACCGCGCTCGTCGCGAGCGCCGCTGAGCGACGTGGTACAACCGCCTAGGAGCGCAACGACTTCTGAGCGTCGGTGCGCCGGCCGCACGTCCTGAGACGCGGGGGCGCTCGAGTGTCTAGCATCGGGCAGGATGGATCGGCTCGGGCTGGATCGGATGTGCGAAGCCTTCGAGGCGCCTCTGCCGTCGCCGGCAGGAGGGAGTGCCGCCGCGACGTCAGCGGCGATCGCAGCCAGCCTGCTCGTCATGGTGGGCCGGGACTCGCCGCAGTGGGCTGCCGGGGCCGATGCGTCCGAAGCAGCCGTCTCGCTGAGGGTGCGGCTGCTCGACGCCGCGATAGAGGACGTCGAGGCAGTTGGGGCGGTGCTCGCCGCTGGACGCGGCGGACACAGTTCGGCTGGGAGTGGGTCAGAGTTCGTCGAAGCGCTGTTGTGGGCGTCGCGGGTACCGGTCGAGATTGCGTCGTGCGCGGCCGACGTCGCTGTGCTCGCCGTCGCCGCGACGCGCGAGGGAAAGCCGCCGATGCGGCCCGACGCAGAGGCAGCCCTGCTGCTTGCGCGAACGGCGGCCCAGGCCGCGGTGACGATCGTTGCTGCCAACCTGGCGGTACCCGCGTTGCCGAAGGCCGAGGCACAGTCGTTGCGGGAGAAAGCGTCCGTGGCGGCAGAGCGAGCCGGGATCGGCGCGGAAGTGGAAGCGATGATACGGCTGACCGGGATCTGATGATCTCGACCGCTCTGACCGAGTTGCTCGGTGTCCGGGTACCGTCGTGAATGCACCGATGACCCCGCAGGCCGGCGGCCGGCTGGCGCGGGCGGTGAGTGAGGCCGGGGCCTTCGGCATGGTTGGGATCGAGGAGATCGATACCGAAGCGGGGATTGCCGAACAGCTCGCGCTCGTCACCGGCGTGCCACCCGTTCGGTTCGGGATCGGGCTCGCGGCGTGGGTCGTGGAACGGCGCCCGGAATTGCTCGAGATTGCGATCGCCGCCAAGCCGACGTTGATCAGCGTCTCGTTCGGGGATCCAGGGCCGTACGTCGCACGGATCCGAGAAGCCGGAATCCTCGTGGCCAGCCAGGTGCAGTCTCGGCACTGGGCCGAGACTGCAGTGGCCGCCGACGTCGACGTCCTCGTTGCGCAGGGCACCGAAGCAGGCGGTCATACGGGCCGCGTCGGGACGCTGCCGCTCCTCCAGATCGTGCTCGAGTTGACGGACACACCTGTGGTCGCAGCGGGTGGGATCGCAACCGGCCGCGGGCTTGCCGCGGTGCTCGCAGCAGGAGCTTCGGGCGCCTGGATCGGCACGCCGTTTCTTCTCGCGGAGGAGGCACGCAACAGTGGTCGCGCGAGGACGCGGATCGTGGACGCCAACGAGACCCAAACGATCTACACGAGCGTCTACGACCGACTGCAGGACAAGCCCTGGCCCGAGGAGTTCGCTGCACGGGCGCTACGCACCGCGTTCGGTGCTCGTTGGACGGGCCACGAGGAGATGCTCGGTGACGGCACTGAGCCGCGTGCTGCGTTCCAGCAGGCGAAGGCAGCTGAGGATTACGACATCGCGCACATCTACGCGGGTCAATCGATCGGGCTGCTCGATACGGTCACGTCTGCAGCAGAGATCGTCGCGAGCATCGAATCCCAGGCCCACGAGCTTCTGGATGCCGCCGGCAGAACCCTCACAAGCGATCGCTGACGCCCGTCGGTCGCCGACGGTTGTGGGCGCGCTAGCCCCCTCGGCCGCTGATACGTTCGAGGTGTGACCGCTCGCGTCAACCCGTGGCTCGTCCTCGTCCTCGTTTGCCTCGCGCAGTTCATGGTCGTGCTCGACGCGACGATCGTGAACGTTGCACTGCCGACCATCCAGCAGGACCTCGATATGACGGATACCAACCTGCAGTGGATCGTCAATGCCTACACGCTGATGTTCGGCGGCTTTCTCCTGCTCGGAGGTCGCGCTGGGGACCTCGCCGGTCGGAAGCGGATCTTCCTCGCCGGCCTCGTGCTCTTCACGAGCGCCTCGCTCCTGTGTGCGCTCGCCCAGGGGGCAACGTGGCTGATCATGACTCGCGGCCTCCAGGGCCTTGGTGCCGCGCTGGTCTCGCCGGCGGCGCTGTCCATTGTGACCGCGACCTTCAAGGAAGGTGCGGAGCGCACCAAGGCCCTTGGCGTTTGGGCCGCAATCGCCGTCGGCGGCGGCGCCGTCGGCCTGGTTCTCGGCGGTCTCCTGGTCGACTTTCTGTCCTGGCCGTGGATCTTCTTCGTCAACGTCCCTGTCGGGATCATCGCGTTCCTCCTCTCGCTGCGGTTCGTGCCGGAATCGCGCGACGAGCACGCACACAAGAGCTTCGACCTCGCGGGCGCGGTCACGGTCACCGGAGGCCTCGTGGCGCTCGTCTACGGGATCGTCCGCTCGGCCGAGTCGGGCTGGGGGTCGGGCGAGGTGCTCGGTATTCTCGCGCTCGCTGCCGTCCTCCTCGTCGCGTTCGTCGTGATCGAGAACCGCTCCGCCGAGCCACTCGTCAGGCTCTCCATCTTCTCGGTGCGCACCGTACGCGGCGCCAACGTGGGGATGCTCGTGGTCGCGATGGGGCTCTTCGCGATGTTCTTCTTCAACACGCTCTTCCTGCAGCGTGTGCTCGGCTTCTCGCCGCTCGAGGCGGGGCTCGCCTTTCTCCCCTTCACCGCGGGAATCATCATCGGCTCGGTGGCCTCGCAGTCGCTGATCCCGCGGCTCGGGGCACGTGAGGTGCCCGTGATCGGCCTTGCGATTGCCGTCGTCGGCATGCTGCTCTTCCTCCGACTCTCCCCCGACAGCACCTATCTCGTCGACATTCTCCCTGGAATCATGCTCGCCTCGATCGGGATGGGGCTGACCTTCGTACCGGTGACGCTGATCGCGACGAGTGGCGTCCCCGTCGACGATGCCGGCCTTGCCTCGGGGTTGTTCAACACCTCGCAGCAGATCGGTGGAGCTCTCGGCCTCGCGTTGCTCTCGACGTTCGCGGCGAACAAGACCGCCGATGTGCTCGCCTCGTCCGGAGGCAAGCCGACGGACGCCGAAACGGCCCAGGCGCTCGTCGACGGCTTCCACGTCGCGTGGTTCGGCTGCGCCGTCTTCCTCGCGGCCGGCGCCGTGCTTCTGTTCACGCTGCTCCGACGTGGCGACGTGCTCGCCGTCTCGGGCGGCGAGACGAGCCCGGTCGTTACGTAGGACGCAGACCGGCGAGGATGTGCTCGTGAAGATCGCGCCGTTCAGGATCGAGCAGTACTACGCAGCGCACGAGTTCTCGGCGCCGTACATGCTCTCCTCGAGCGATGCCGAGTCGGTTGCGATCGCCGACCTGCTCGCCCTCGAGCCAGACGCAACCGACAGGCTCCTGGAGCTAAGGCTCGGCTACACGGAGTCGGCGGGAGCGCCCGAGTTGCGCGCCGCGGCGGCGAGCGTCTACGAAACCATTGCCGACCACGACGTCGTTGTCGTCTCTGCGGCCGAGGAGGGCATCTTCGTCGCCTATCACGCGCTTCTCCAGCCGGGCGACCATGTCGTCGTCGAAACGCCCTGCTACGAGTCGGCTCTTCAGGTCGCCGTCTCGGCCGGCGCCGAGGTGACCGAGTGGCAACGGCTCGAGGAGAACGGGTGGGACCATGACCTCGACGCTCTCGAGCAGGCGCTGCGGCCCGACACGCGCCTCGTGTACATCAACACGCCGCACAACCCGACCGGCATGCTCATGCCGCGGGGTGTGCTCGATCGCGTTGTCGAGCTCTGTGCCGAACGAGGCGCGTGGCTCTTCTGCGACGAGGTATACCGCGAGCTCGAGCACAACCCCGCGGAGCGGCTACCCGCCGCTTGCGACCTGTACGAGCGCGCACTGTCGCTCGGCTCGATGTCGAAGACGTACGGATTGCCGGGCTTGCGCCTCGGTTGGCTCGCCTCTCGCGATCGCGATGCGCTCGCGAAGGTCGTCGACCTGAAGCACTACACAACGATCTGCGCGAGCGCTCCCAGCGAGCTCCTGAGCGCGCTTGCCCTGAGGCACCGTCACATCCTCGCCGACCGCAGCCGCGAGATCGTGCTCACGAACCTTGCGCTTCTGGACGCGTTCTTCGGACGGCACGCTGCGAGGTTCTCGTGGACCAGGCCGACAGCCGGGCCGATCGGCTTCGTCCGCCTGGACGGGGTCGAGGAGACCACAGGGTTCTGCGAGCTGCTCGTCACCGAGGCGGGGGTCCTTCTGCTCCCGGGTGCCGTGTATGACGAGCCCGGACACGTTCGCATCGGATTCGGTCGGGCGAACATGCCCGAGGCGCTCGAACGCTTCGAGGGTTGGATCGCCACACGTTCTTAACGGTGCGATCCTGCGTGCGCAACTCAGGCGCAAGCTTTCCGAACAACCTGCCGATACACCATCTAGCAGACAATCCAACACCCTCCAGGAGGGGTACTGCTATGGGCGACGGACAGAGGCTCACGACGTGGATCGAGTGGTATCGCTTCGCTCGGCGCGCGCTCGAGTTGGGACAGACCGAGGCGGCTGCGTACGCCACCGCACGCTACGTCGAGGAGCAGAATCGTTCTCTCGCCCGTGAACGGAGGGCAGCATGAGCGGCGACCCGACCATTGAGGCCGTGGCCGTTGACGTCGTCGAGGAATACGCTCCCGATCCTGCCGCACGGGTCCTGAGCTGGAGGGTCGAGCAGCTGATCGCGGTTGGCTACGACAGCGACGCGGCCTTCGTGCTCGCCCTCGACCGCTCAGTCGATCTCCACGACGCGATCGAGCTCGTCCGCCGCGGCTGCCCGCCGGAGACTGCGTTTCGCATCCTCGTCTGAAGCCGTCCACGCCACCGAGGACGCTGCTGGGGCGGCCTGCCCGCTCGAGCGCCGGGTCCTGAGACGCAGCGTGCCCGAGCCGGTGGCGACGCCGAGCAGGATCAGTGCGAGCCCGAGCAGCGACGACCACTCGATCTGTTCGTCGAGGATCAGCGCTCCGTAGCCCAGTGCGATGGCCGGCATCAGGTAGGTGACGAGGCTGAAGCGGCGGGCGCCGAAGAGAGCGATCACACGAAACAGAATCAGCTGTGCGAGCGCGGTGCCGACGAGAGAAAGCAGGAGCAGCGACCCAATTGCCCCGGGGGTTGGCATCGTGGTCGGGAGGCGCGCGAGTGCGAGCGGCAGCAGGATGAGTCCACCGGCGAGCATCGACCCGGCGGCGAGCACAGGTCCCGAGGTCGTCCCTCGCAGGTGAAGCTGGCCGTAGATGCCGGCAGACGCGTAGAAGACGGACGCGAGCACAACTGCGAGGGTGCCCACGGCCGCCCACGCGTTGCCGGCCGGTGCGATTCCGGCGACGCAGGCAACCCCGACGAGCCCCACGCCGACCCCGAGCATTCTCGTGCGGCTAATCCGCTCGTGCGGAAGGAACCGCAGCCCGATCAACAGCGAGAAGATCGGGACGGTCGCCTGGGCGATTGCCGCAGGGCCCGAGTCGATGTGCGTTTCGCCCCACGCGACGAGCCAGAACGGGAGCGCGGCGTTGAGCAGCCCGAGAACGAGCGACTCGCGCCAAGCTGCGCGGAGGCGCTGCACGGCGGTTGCGAAGCCGAACGAGATCGAGATGTATCCGAGCAAGACCACGCCGGCGAGGAGTGCCCTTGCCGACATCAGCGCCGCAGGGGAGAAGCCTCCGTCGACACCGACCTTGATGAACAGGTACGACGCGCCCCACGCAAACGCGAGAGTGAGGATCAGTGGCCAGTATCTGCGCGTCACGAGGCTGCGGTTGTTGTCGCCCTCACCCGGGCGAGTCCGGTCGCGAGAGCCGTGCCTCCGAGGACGAGCGCGAGGCCGACCAGCGCCGTCCCCGTGACGGCCTCGTCGAGGAAGACGGCGCCGTAGGCGAGCGCGAAGGCGGGGACGAGGTAGGTGACGAGAATCGCGCGGGAGGCACCGGCGCTTGCGATGATCGCGAAGTAGAGGAGGTAGGCAACCCCCGAACCCAGTGTTCCCAGAGCAATGACCGCGAACCAGGCCTTGGCCGGCGGTGCCGTCGCCGGGAGTTGGGCGAGACCGAACGGTGCCATCAACACGGCCGCGCACGCGAGCTGGCCAAACGACACCTGTAGAGGCGGGATCCCACGCACGGTGCGGCCGGCATACAGCACCGAGACTGCGTAGCAGATAGCAACTCCGAGCACCGCAAACGCAGCTACGAGGTTGTCCCCGCTCTGAACGCCGACGAGCAAGGCGACCCCGACAAAGCCGACGCCGATCCCGAGCAATCTCATTCCGGTGACCCGCTGCGTAACGTCCATGCGAGAGGCGAGGATGACGGTGAAGATCGGTGCTGCCGCCTGGATCACTGCCGTGAGGCCGCTCGGGAGCCGCGTCTCCGCGAAGCCCAGCAGCCAGAACGGAAGGGCGTTGTTGAGCGCGCCGAGAACGACGAGCGGGAAGAGGCGACCGCGCAGTGGCCCGAGCCCGCCTCTCCCCGGCAGGAGTGCTGCGAGGAGGAGCACGCCGAAGACCAGGCGTCCGAGCACCACAACCGAGGGCTCGAGGACGTCGACGCCGAGCTTGATGAACAGAAACGATGCTCCCCAGATCGCGGAGAGGAGCAACAGGAGGAGGGCGTCTCGGCGATTCACGGCTCGTCGAGGGTAAACGCGCCGGGGACGACCGGGGTGAGGAACCTGCGAGAAAGGTGCACGCCGGCAAGAGTGACCAGCACGCCGTTCAACGGGAGGGATCCCAAGGGAACCGTGGGTCCCCGGCTTCAGGATCACGCGCAGCGTGCAGAAAGCAACTGCCGGGGAGGGCGGCGGCACGATCTTCTGCCGTCGTCCTCCCCGGCTAGGATGCAGTTCTGAGCTTCGTCGCGGAACAGCCACTCCACCGCCAGCTCGGCCTCACGGACGGGGAGCACGCCCGTATCCAGGAACTGATGGAGCGCGAGCCGAACCATTTCGAGCTGGCCGTCTTCTCACTGCTCTGGTCAGAGCATTGCGGCTACAAGCACTCGGCGCTGCTTCTCAAGCGACTCCCGAGTGCGGGCCGGCGGGTGCTCCAGGGGCCAGGTGAAAATGCGGGCGTGCTCGATCTCGGGGAGGGACTCGCCGTCACCTTCAAGGCCGAGAGCCACAATCACCCCTCCGCGGTCGAGCCGTTCCAGGGAGCGGCTACCGGCGTCGGTGGCATCCTCCGCGACATCATCGCGATGGGTGCACGGCCGATCGCGCTTCTCGATGGGCTGCGCTTCGGCGCGCCTGACGATCATTTCTCTCGTGCAGTCGGCGGTATCGGTGCCTACGGCAATTCGGTCGGCGTCCCGAACGTCGGCGGGGAGGTCGTGTTCGACGACGTGTATTCCTCCAACTGCCTCGTCAACGCAATGTGCGTTGGACTCCTGCCCGCAGACACCGTGATGAGCGCCAGAGCGGACACGGCGGGCGCGCTCCTCGTCCTCTACGGCGCTACCACCGGCAGAGATGGCATCGGCGGTGCCTCCGTACTGGCGAGTCAGGAGCTCGGTGATGAGGATGCCGCCAAGCGACCGTCCGTTCAGGTTGGCGATCCGTTCACCGGAAAGCGACTCATCGAGGTGTCGGTCGAGCTCGTCGAGCGCGGGCTCGTCCTCTCGCTCCAGGACTGCGGTGCCGCGGGTCTCGCATCGTCGCTTTCCGAGATGGCCGCCGACTATGGAATCGACGTCCGCCTCGACCGCGTCCCTCAGCGCGAGGACGGGATGGAGCCATGGGAGATCATGATCTCCGAGTCGCAGGAGCGGATGGTCGCGATCGTCGCACCCGACCAGCTCGCCGAAGTGGAGAGACTGATCGACCGCTGGGAACTGCACCGTGCTGTGATCGGCGAGGTCACAGAGTCCGGTGAGCTGCGAGCCCTCTGGCAGGACGACGTGGTCGGCGCCATCCCCGCGCGGTTCCTCACCGAGGACTGCCCTCGCTACGTCGTCGCGTGCGAGCCGCGACAGCCGACGCCCGAGAGCCCTGTAGCCCGACTACCCGCGACAGCGGACGTGCTGCTCGACCTCCTCGGCTCCGACGCTCTGCGCTCGCGCGCGTTCGTGACCCGCCGCTACGACCAGCTCGTCCAGTCCCGTACGGTTCGTCGTCCGGGTCTCGATGCCGCTGTGTTGCGGCTGCGACCGTCATATCGCGGCCTCGCCATCACGCTCGACGGCACCGGCCGGATCGGCTCGCTCGACCCGTTCACCGGGGGCGCGACAGCCGTGCTCGAGGCCGCACGCAACGTCGTCTGTGCCGGTGGTGAGCCCATCGGGTTCACCGACTGTCTCAACTTCGGCAATCCGGAGAAGCCCGAGATCGCCTGGGAGCTCACCGAGTCGATCGAGGGAATGGCCCAGGCGTGCGAGGCACTCGGCGTGCCTATCGTCTCCGGCAACGTCTCGCTCTACAACGACACGGACGGCCGGTCGATCTATCCGACCCCGGTCGTCGGCTGCGTGGGGCTCGTGGCAGATGTCCGACGGGTTCCGGACCGCTGGAATGAGGGTGATGTAATCCTGCTCGCGTCGACCGGGAGCGCGGCACTACCGGGCTCGGAGCTTCAGGCGCGGTACGGCACCGTCTCCGGGTCACCGCCCACCCTCGACCTCACAGCGGAAGCCGCGCTCGTGCGCGGGGTCCTCGAGGTCGCACCGCGCTGCTCGCTTGCGCATGACGTCTCCGACGGGGGCCTCGCCGTCGCTCTCGCCGAGGCGGCGCTTTACTCCGGTATCGGCGCCAGACTCGACCTCCCGTTGGATTCGGTCACATTGTTCGGAGAGGGGTGCGGGCAGGTCATCCTCGCCCTGCCCGCTGATCAGGTCGAGACGGATCCGCTCGGCTCTGCGATCGAGCTGAGGCGAATCGGTGAGGTCGGAGGCGACGAGATCCTGGGCGTCCCCCTTGCCCGCATGCGCGCGGTCTGGGATGCGGCTGCCTAGCCATGTGCGGCGTCTTCGGCATCCGCTCGGTCGACCGCGATGTGGCGCGGCTGTCGTACTTCGCGCTCTTTGCCTTGCAGCATCGAGGGCAGGAGTCCGCAGGGATCGCCGTCTCGGACGGCGGTCGGCTGACGGTGCTCCGCGATATGGGACTTGTCGCGCAGGTCTTCAACGAGCAGCAATTACAGGCGCTTCCCGGCGAGGTTGCGATCGGTCACACGCGCTACTCGACGACCGGCGGTGTGCACTGGTCGAATGCCCAGCCCCTCGTCCATCACGGGCGGGCCCGCACCGTCGCGCTCGGCCACAACGGCAACCTCACGAACGCCGGCAGCCTGCGCGACGAGCTCGTTGCGGACGGCATCAGGCTCGGGTCGACGTCCGACACCGAGGTGATCGCGGCGCTGATCGCCCGCGACCCGGCTCCCCTCGCCGAGGCGGTCGCCGGCACCATGCGTCGCCTCGAGGGTGCCTATTCGGTGGTTGCGCTCGTCGACGACACGCTGGTTGCGTTCCGCGACGCCAACGGCATTCGCCCCCTCACCCTGGGCCGCATCGGTGACGACTGGGTCGTCGCGTCGGAGAGTTGCGCGCTCGACCTGATCGGCGCCACCGTCGATCGCGATGTGCGGCCCGGCGAGGTCGTCTGGCTCGACGGGACGGGGCTGCACAGTTCGCAGGCCCTGCCGGAGGGCAGAGGGGCGGCCTGCATCTTCGAGCATGTCTACTTCGCCCGGCCCGACTCGCGTCTCGGTGGCAGTGAGATCCACGCGAGCCGGGTGCGGATGGGGCAGAGGCTCGCCGAGGAAGCACCCGCCGACGCGGATCTGGTGATGCCGATTCCCGACTCCGGCACGCCGGCGGCCATCGGGTTCGCCAAGGCGTCAGGGATTCCGTACGAGGAGGGCCTGATCAAGAACCGCTACGTCGGCCGGACCTTCATCCAGCCCGACCAGGAGCTGCGTCGGCAGGGAATCAGGTTGAAGTTCAACCCGCTGGACGAGATCGCCGGCCGACGGGTCGTCATCGTCGACGACTCCATCGTGCGAGGCAACACAATGCAGCAACTCATCGCCATGCTCGTCGGAGGCGGCGCTGCCGAGGTGCACGTGCGGATCTCATCACCGCCCGTCGTCTCGCCGTGTTTCTACGGCATCGACATGGCCGACCAGGATGAGCTTGCCGCGGCCCACCGCTCGGTCGAGGAGATGCGCGAATACATCGGAGCCACTTCTCTTCACTACCTCTCGCTCGACGGCATGCAATGGGCCACGCGCCTGCCCGCGGGCTCCGTCTGCCGTGCCTGCTTCACGCGCGAGTATCCGACCGTGGTGCCGGCAGGCGGCCGCACCAAGCTGCGGTTCGAGGCCGCCGCGGTGTAGCGAACCGACGTCCTGACGGCGGTTCGAAGGGGGAGGATCGAGATGGACGCGCGCGGTCGGCATCTTGCCCCGTTCATCGCGCTCGAAGCCGCGACTGCGCTCAGCGGGACGGCGAATGGCGTCTCGATGGTCGCCTTCCCATGGCTCGTGCTGGAGCTCACGGGCAGCGCTTCTGCCGCTGCGGCGATCGGCGCGGTCACCCTCGTTCCGTTGCTGCTGACGTCGGTCGTGTCCGGCACGCTCGTCGACATGATCGGTCGGCGTCGCGTGTCGATCACGAGCGATGTGCTCTCGCTCGTGAGTGTCGCGGCAATCCCGATCCTGCATGCGCTCGTCGGCCTCAGCTTCGGCCTGCTCGCTGGATTGGCAATTCTCGGTGCCTTCTTCGATCCCGCCGGGATCACGGCCCGTGAGGCGATGCTCCCCGAGGCCGCACGCGCGGCGAGGCTGCCACTCGAACGAGTGAACGGGACGCACGAGGCAGTGTGGGGGGTTGCATTCCTCGTCGGCCCGGGTATCGGCGGGATCCTCATCGCCGTCGTGGGCGCGACGAACGCCTTCTGGGCGACTGCTATCTGCTTCGCGATGTCCGCCCTGCTGATGGTCGTCGTTCGGGTCCCCGGCGCCGGCCGCCCTGCCGTGCACCAGCGCCTCCTTGGATTCTGGCCGGCGACCCGGGAAGGGCTCGTCTTTCTCTGGCGCGAGCCGGTATTGCGCAGCGTCTCTCTCCTGAGTGCGCTCGTCGTTGGCTTCTGGTTGCCCATCGAGGGCGTGTTGCTACCGGTCTACTTCCAGGGGAAGCACGAGCCGGGTCAGCTGGGCGCCGTGTTGATGTCGCTCAGCGCCGGCGGCGTTCTAGGAGCACTCCTCTATGCCGCTGTGGGCACTCGAGTGCGTCGGCGCCCGGCGCTGATCGGAGCGCTACTCGGTACGGCAATCGCGATCATCGGCATGGCGTTCCTGCCGCCCCTCGTCGCGTTGCTGATCTTCGGCTTCGTGGCAGGCGCGACCTACGGGCCGATCAATCCAATCGGCGCCGTGGCATTGCAGGAGCGAACCCCCGATCGGCTTCGTGGCCGCGTGCTGGGGCTTTCGACGTCGATCGCATATGCCGCCGGTCCAGCCGGATATCTTCTCGTCGGTCCGTTGATCGGTCGTATCGGTCTGCGCAATACGTTTCTTCTGCTCGCCTGTGGCCTGCTCGTTGTTGCGGTGGGATCGATCTGGGTCAAGGGGTTCAGGGAGCTCGACGCGCCGCCTCCTTGATGGGTCGTGCTGGACATCGAGTTTCGCCACAACCCGATGGTCCACAACCCCAGGGCGCCGAGCCGATCGCTAGGCTCGTGACGTGTCCTCGTCGGAGCAGACCTATGACGCTGCCGGGGTCTCGCTTGCAACCGCAGACGCGATAGTCGACCGGCTCCGCGCTGCCGTGGAATCGACTGCGACCCCGGGCGTCGCAGGGACTTTCGGGGCGTTCGCCGGCCTCTTCGCGATCGACGATCGCCGCGTACTCGCGGCCTCGACGGACTCGGTCGGATCGAAGCTCGTGCTCGGTCGCCGCGGAGGTCGTCTGCGCTGGTGTGGCGCCGATCTCGCGGCTCATTGCATCAACGACATCCTTACGACCGGCGCCGAGCCGCTGTTCTTTCTCGATTACGTTGCCGCCAACGCGATCGACGTCGAGCAGGTCGCAGAGCTGATCGAGGGATCTGCCGATGTCTGTCGTGCCGCCGGATGTGCCATCCTCGGCGGTGAGACGGCGGAGCTGCCGGGGATCTACCGCGAGGATGAGATCGATTTCTGTGGCACCGCGGTCGGCGTCGTCGACCGCGACCGGGTGATCGACGGCTCGCGCGTCGAGGTGGGTGATGTCGTGCTCGGCTTTCCGTCTGCGGGTATCCACGCGAACGGTTTCTCGCTTGTGCGCAAGATCGTCGGCGACGGTCCGTTCGATCCTGATCTCCTGCTCCCGCCAACGCGCCTCTATCTCGACGATGTCCGCGCCGTCCAGGCCCGCGCGGACGTACGGGGGCTTGCGCACGTCACGGGTGGCGGCATCGCGGGAAACCTCGGCCGCGTGTTGCCGCTGGGCATCGGCGCGATTGTCGATCCCGCTGCCTGGAGTCGACCTGCGGTGTTCGAGTGGTTGGCCGAGAACGGCGTCGGCGAGGACGAGCTTCGTCGCGTCTTCAACATCGGGATCGGCTACTGCGCGATCGTCCCGCCTGCCGACGTCGGAGACGACGATCTCGTGATCGGGGAGGTCGTCTCGGGAAGCGGTGTCTCGTGGTCGTAAGTGAGCGCCGTGGAGTGGGGGTGCTCGCGAGTGGGCACGGGTCGAATCTGCAGGCTCTGATCGATGCCGGGATCCCGATCGCAGCCGTGGCGACGAATGTCGTCGGCGCTCCAGCGCTCGCGCGAAGTGAGCGGATCGGCATACCGACCGGGGTGTTCGCCCTCGAGGCGTACCCGGACCGCGACGCACGAGATAGGGCGATGGCCGATTGGCTCGCGTCGCACGGGGTCGGGCTCGTCGTCTGTGCGGGTTACATGCACCTTCTTCGTCCTGCGTTTCTGAGCCGGTTCCCCCAACGGGTGGTCAACGTGCACCCGGCGCTGCTGCCGGCGTTTCCAGGCGCCCATGCCGTTGAGGAGGCGCTCGCCGCGGGTGCGACCGAGACAGGGGCCACGGTCCACCTGGTCGACGAAGGGATCGACACGGGCAGGGTGCTCCGCCAGGAGGCAGTCGCAGTCCTTCCCGACGATACGCCCGAGTCGCTGCACACGCGCATCCAGGCGGTCGAGCATCGACTGCTACCCGAGGTCGTCCGGGAGCTGACCGCAGCATGAAACGGGCGCTGCTCTCGGTCTTCGACAAGACGGGTGTTGCCGCATTCGCCGAGGAGCTGCGCCGGCTCGACTTCGAGCTGCTGGCGAGCGGCGGCACGGCGAAGCTGCTCACCGACGAGGGGATCCCCGTCATCCGGCTCGAGGAGCTGACGGGGTTCGCCGAGATGCTCGGTCACCGCGTCGTCACCCTGCACCCCGCAGTTCACGGCGGCATCCTCGCTCGTCGCGACGTTCCGGAGGATGCGGCCGATCTCGAGGCTCACGGCATCGAACCGATCGACCTCGTGTGCGTCAACCTCTATCCATTCGAGCGGACCGTTGGCCGGCTCGACGTCGAGTGGGACGAGGCGATCGAGAAGATCGACATCGGCGGTCCTGCCCTGTTGCGCGCTGCAGCAAAGAATCACGCTGACGTGATCCCGGTCTGCAGGCCGTCTGACTACGACAGGGTCCTCGCCGAGTTGCGAGACGGCGGTGACGTTTCCATCGCGACCCGGCGGGAGCTCGCGGTGCGGACGTTTGCGACTACGGCCGCCTACGACAGCGCGGTGACGAGCTGGCTCTCGCGCGGACTCGGTTTCCCCGAGACGATCGTGCCGGTGTTCGACCGTGAGCTCGAGCTCGCCTACGGGGAGAACCCGCATCAGCGTGCTGTTTTCTACGCCGAAAGGGGCGCACGGACGCATCTGCTCGCCCGCGTTGAGCAGCTCCACGGGAAGCCACTCTCGTACAACAACCTCAACGACCTCTCCGCAGCAAGGCTCCTGTCGCTCGAGTTCGACGGGCCGGCCTGTGTCATCGTCAAGCACGCGAATCCATGCGGGGTGGGGGTGGCCGAGAGGATCGAAGAGGCCTATGACAAGGCACTTGCCGCCGACCCGGTCTCCGCGTATGGCGGAGTAGTCGTGTTGAACCGACCGGTGAGTGCGGCGCTCGGCGAGCGGCTGAAGGAGCAGTTCGTCGAGGTCCTGTTCGCACCTGGGTACGACGCCGTCGCCATCGATGCTCTCGTTCAGAAGCCGGGTGCCCGCATACTCAACGACCTCGAGCGGCGAGGGTTCGATGTCTCCGAGTGGGATCTGAAGCGCGTTCTCGGCGGCGTCCTCGTGCAGGATCGCGACCATGGGCCTGATTCGCTCGATGAGATGAAAGTCGTCTGCGGCGAGGTCGCTTCGGGCACCTGGGACGATCTGCTCTTTGCCTGGTCGGTCGTCAAGCACACGCTTTCGAATGCGATCGTGGTCGCTCGTGGTGGCCAGACGCTCGGCGTCGGCGCGGGTCAGATGAGCCGTGTCGATGCGGTCCGGATCGCGGTCGCGAAGGCACGTGAGCTCGGACATTCGCTCGAGGGCGCCGTACTTGCCTCGGATGCGTTCTTCCCCTTCGAGGACGGGCCGGCGATCGCGCTCGAGGCGGGCGTCAGCGCGATCATTCAGCCGGGCGGCTCCAAGCGCGACGACGAGGTTGTCGCTGCCGTGCGAACTGCTGGAGCGACAATGGTTCTTACCGGCCGCCGGCACTTCAGACACTGACGTCGGGCGTAAGCGCCGTCGCGCATGCCATGCTTGCTGTCTCTGAAGCTTGCGCTGTCGGAGTCACACGACGCACATGCGTTCTCCGTCGTTGTCGGGATGGAGGCTGCAGATCTCCGAGTCGGAGTCCGGTGGCCTACTGGCCTGCGACCCGGGCGTCGCCCCCCGGGATCACGACGATCCTGACGATTCTTTCCTTATCGAGCGTCAAGCGCACGGCAAAGTCACGTTCATACGCCACTTCGCCGGTTTCGCGCCAGCGAGCTGTCTCGTGCGTCCGGGCGATGATGTCGCCCTCAGCATCCTCGAACTCAGGCTCCGCCTGTTCCAGGACGAACTGCTCGTCTCCGCCAGCCTTCTGAAGCACTTGCCGGCATGCTGGAATGCCACGAAGAGTGCCGCGTGGCGTCACGGTTTCTACATCGGGATCGAGCAACTCTTGCGCTGCCTCGAAATCATGCGCCGCGACGGCTTCAATGAATTGACGTGCGAGGGCCAACTTCACCTGTGTCACCCAACCCCGTGAACGATCATCGACAGCCACCTCGCAGTCGGGAATCAGGGAGCATAGAGCATCCCAGAGATGTCCAAGTAGCCTCGCGCGCCCACGTTGGGTCAGGCGTCATTCCCGAACGCTGGCCCATGCCACGTTCCCGGTGGCAAGGCTTGCCTCGGCGGCTCGACCTCAGGCTGTCGGCAGCTCACCAGCCGTGTGTGCGAACGTCTTGTTGACGATCTGCCAGCGGCCGTCGATCTTCACAAGGGCGAAGAAGTTCGTGAAGGAGATCCCACCCCAGCAGCCGTCCTCTTCCACCACGGCTGTCGCAGCATCCTCCACCTGTGCGACAGAAACGATCCGCGCGTCGTAGCTCCCGTCGCTGTCGAGAGGCTGACCCGTTACGAGGGCAATCAACTCACCGATCGGCTCGTCGTAGCGCGTCCCCGCCAGCGATCCGTACATCCACGCACTCTCGTGAAACGCCTGACGCAGCTTCTCACCGTCCCCTCTCGATACTCCATCGATGTAGAGCTGGACAACCTGCTCGATAGCAGCGCGCTCGGTCGTAGTCTCGGTCGCGGACACGGGGTCACCTCCTGGTCGTTGTGCCGCAGCCTCGCAACACTACTCCCGTCCTCGAGGCCGCACAAGCCCGGTCTCCCTCACCTCAGCCACCATTGCGCCCTACACGCAAGGTCATCAGGCGTCATTCGTGAACGCTCGCGCAGGCGAGGGCTCGCGCCTGTCAGTTGAGCGACTCGAGGAACTGCTGGACGGACACCGGGTGGTGCCCTGCAACACGCCTGACGTCATCGGTGACGACGTCCCATTCTCCGTCGGCGATCGCGGTGTAGGTCGTGACCCAACTCTCGACTTCCCACGTTGGCGCCCCGTAGGCCGCTCTCGATGCGTACGCCTGTTCCAGCGTCTCGTTCTCAAATGTCACGCGTCGCCCCGTCAGCCGCGTAAGGAGGTCGGCGATCTCGGCGAGTGTGAACGTTTCCGGCCCTGTCAGCGTGTACGTGACACCGTCGTGCCCCGGCTGGACGAGGAGGTTCACGAGGACGTCGGCCACGTCGTCGCGCAGGACAGGCGCAAAGCGTCCGTCACCTGCCGGCCCGCGGATAACGCCGTCTTCTCCGCTGAGCAGCGGCAGGAAGTCCGCGTACAGGCTCTGCCGTGAGAACGTGAACGGAATACCACTGGCACGGATGTATTGCTCGGTGTCGTAGTGATCCCGAGCAAGGGTGAACGTGGCCTGAGGGCCAGCGCTGATAATCGAGAGATAGACGATCCGCTCGACACCGGCCGTGACGGCTGCGTCCACAACGGACCGTTGTTGCGCCACGCGATCTTCGGATTCTTTGGCCGAGCAGAAAAACAACGTCGACACGCCCGCAAATGCTTTGTGCATTCCGTCTTCGTCGCCGTAGCCTCCGAACTCGACCACCTCGACCCCGGGCAGCGTCTCCGCTCGAGAGGCATCGCGGACGACCAGCCGCTGCTCCTCTCCACGGTCAGCGAGGCGGCGGCTAAGCCGTCTGCCGATCTCACCCGTCGCACCGGTCACCCCAAGCACTTGCTCGCCCCAGGACTGGGCGGCAGCAAACTCAAAACGTTTGCGCCGTCCGCTCTCATCACCACGACGACCCTAGCACCATGCAGTTTTCGAAACGACAGCAACAACGGAGGCGGGGTATGAGCCGTGTCCTGTTCTCAGCTTCTAACAGATGCGATCTCCGCAATCGACAGCCACCTCGCAATCGGGAATCAGAGAGAATCATGCATCCGAGAGACGTCCAAGTAGCCTCGCCCCGCCCATGTTGGGTCGGGTGCCATTCCCGAACTGTGAGTGTGTGGCTGCCCCGTCTGGGGTTGTTGCCAGGGTGGTGCCGTGCTCTCCGTTTGTGACTCGATTTTCGAATGACCCGGCTGTGGCGGGTGTCTTTCCAGTGATGTGTCCGGGCGGAGTGGCCGGTGCCGGTCTGGCGCCCGCTTGCTGGCCTGATCAGAAGCCTGTCCACCCCGAAAAATGGGGTGTGACCCGTCACAGTCGTGCCGCCAGCGGTTCTCATCCCCAGACCGGCTACCGGAGTGTTCCCCCCAACAAGGGCTTGAGGTTCGGTCGGATGGTTGCAGATCAGCTGTGTCCGCTCCGAAGCTGCGTTCGCGCGGCTCGCCGGCGTCGCCCCGATCCCGGCCTCCTCAGGCCAGACCACCCGTCACCGGCTCAGCCGAGGCGGCGACCGCCAACTCAACCGCGCCCTCCACACGATCGTGCTCCACCGGCGCCACCACGACCCCGCCACCAAGGCCTACATCGAGAAACGGATCTCCGAAGGCAAAACCCGCCGCGACGCGACACGACTCCTCAAGCGCTACCTGGCCCGCCACCTCTACCGCCTACTCAACAGAGCGCCGATCATGACTTGACAGTCATAGGAGCATCATTCCCGAGCCCTGGCGCAGACGGTGATCCTCTCGTCAGGCCCGGCTACGACCGCGAGTTAGGAAGAGAGCGAGCGCGATGACCGCGGCCGCCGCGAGGAGAAGGCCGTCATCCAGAGCCCAGCTCGCGCTGAAGAGCGAGTCGATCACGATGCCCGCGAAGATGACGATGAGCGCGAGGACCAACCCGACACGGACCCTGTGCCGTTGAGCATCGCGGAGCATCAATGAACGATACGACGTTGCCGCGACGCTAGGTGATCGAGAGGCCGGCAATTGCGGAGGCCAATGCTCAGGCGACGTTGCCGAACACTGGCGCAGAGGGTCGCGCAACTACCCGGCGTTGACGCCCGGCCTCGGCACTCCGCTCTCGGCCCATTGACGGACGGTGGCGTCGATCGGCGGTTAGCCTCCGTCAATCGCTTTCATTCCCGGCTCGTCCACGAGCCGGGTTTCTGACTGCGCCCCGCTGCGTTTCCAGATGAGGATGCTCGCGATCGCTGTCCAGAAGATGAATGCGACGAGTCCTATGAGCCCGGCAGGGGTGGCCGTCGCGATCCCTATGACGATCGCCGACCAGCCGAGCCACCTTGGCAACTGCGCGCCGCGGAGGATCGCGAGGCCGCTCGCGATCCCGAACACCAGGGCTCCGGCCGAGACCGGCAGGAACAGCTTGAGGGCGAGAACGTTCAACGCCTGCGCTGCGGCCGGCGCCAGATGGCTGGGAACGGTCGCGAGCGCATAGTCGAAACCGAAGTACACACAGCCGCCCGCCGTCAGCACAGCCGCGCCGGCCAGGACCACGGAACTCAGAGCCGCCGCGGAAGGCGTGCGCCGCAGGTAGCCGCGCAGTGACCCGGCAAAGAGCAAGAAGAACGCCAACGCGAACATCCACAAGTAGTCAGATGTCTTGGCGCTCGAGCCATGGGCCTCGTAGAACGCGATCACGCGGGCACCGCTGTCGGTCGCACTCGGCGCTCCCGAGGCCGTCCCGAAAGCAGCCACAGCCAGCACCGCGAACACGACGCCGGTCAGCGGTGCTAGACGATCCAGACGATCGGACACGGTCTCCATCCTCTCGCTCGCGTACGTATGCCCGGTGCGTCACGCAGCATCAGGCAGGGGACGCGAGGTTACGACATGGTCGTCAAGGTCGCAAGCCTCCTGATGTCCAAAGCCTGTGCCAGCCCCGCATCGAAGCCCACCCGCCCATGGTATTTCCGAACGCGCGCGCAGGCGAGCGCCTCCTTGTCGTACGTGCGCGGCCCAGCGGGGGAGCAGGCGGTATGCATCGATCCCTTTCGTGCCCTTAACGCGATCGTGGCGGGAACTTGGCTCTTGCTTTGCCCTGAGCCGCCTACCGTCGTTGCACATGGACTGAAGGTCAGTTCGACAGCTATCAAGGAGAACGATGAGGAAGTCATTGGTTCTACTCATTCCAGTCGCAGCAGTAGCGGCTGTCTTCGTCTCGAATGCCGCGTCCTCTCCGGCCCGTGTCAGCGCCGGCCCGCCGACCATCACCCTGAGCGCGAGTCGCGGGACGAGCTACAGCCAAAAAACGCTCACCGCCCCTGCGGGAACAGAGTTTCTGCTCATCTTCAAGAACCAAACCACGAAGAAGCACAACGTGAGCCTCGAGCTCGGGGAACTCGAATACGGGGCGACTCTCACGATCGGGAAGGGCACGACGGCGACGATCTTTACCCTCAAGAAAGGCGTCTACCACTACTACTCGTCGGTCGGCAAGGATGAGACCGGTGGACTGTCCGGAACCCTGACCGTGAAGTAGAGCCTCTCGCCGTCTCGTAACGCCACGCCGTGATCGTCGGTCGACCGGCCGGATACTCTCCACTCCCGGTCGACCGACGATCCGCGTGATTGCCAGGGTGACATTCCCGAATACCTGCGGAGTCAGCTCCAGCTACTCGTCTTCGACGAGTGCGGCCAGCCTCGCGAGTGACGACTGCCACCCCGCTTGGTTGTCGGCGATCGACACACCCGGCGGTAGCCCTTCGTGCACACCGAGAACGTCGGTGCCGCCGTCGGAATCGACGAGCGAGATCGTGATCTTCATCTCGCCGCGCAGAGCGGGATCTGCCGTCTCGAACTCGTCTACCTCGACGACCCGCTCATTCGGGGTGAGTTCCACAAACCGGCCCCGGTATGTGTCGGTGTGCGCGGTCGTCTTCCCAGCATCGCCGGACGCGTCGTAGGTCAGGGAGATTCTGATCGTGCCACCTTCACGGCCTTCGAACTCGTGCACGTGACAGGTCATGCCTGCCGGAACCTTCCACCTCGCGACCGCGTTCGCATCGATGAGTGCCGCGTACACCTTGGCACGCGGTGCCTTCACGTGGCGGCTAACGCGCGTCGATCTCACTCTCACATCATCCCACGGCGTTTCCTCAGGACGGCGAGCGCATGTGACATTCCGGAACGCCGGCGCACGGAAGTGAGCTGTCTCGGCGCCCCGACCTACTCGGCCGTACGGGCCTTCGTTCGGCCGCCCACCTCCGATGCACGACCGATCGCGAACTGTCGGCCGGCGTCCCCTGCCGAGCAACCGCCGGGGGGTGTCAGCTTCCGTGCTGCGAAGGTTCGCGGCCGGTGAGTTGCTCGAGCGTCTCGACGGCTTGCCGTGGGTCGGGCATTGCTACGAACTCGTTCTTGATTCGGTGGGCCGCGTGTTGGAATGTGTCGTCGCTCAGGAGCATGCGGACGGCGTCGCGAGCTGACTCGGCGGTGAGGCGATCCGGCATAAGCTGGACTCCGGCCCCGGCGGCAACGACGCGTTCCGCGTTGTAGAACTGATCGGCGCCTTGGGGAACGATGAGAAGCGGCAGGCCGAACGCGAGGGCGCCGAGCGTCGAGCCGGCACCACCATGCGTGACGACAGCGGCGCAGTGCGGGAGCAGCAGTTCTTGCGGGATGTACTGATGAACGTGGACGTTCGAAGGCTGCGCACCGACCACCGCGGGGTCGTTTTGCTTGCCGACCGTCACGACGATGTTCAGCGCTTCGTCGCGGAGGCCGTCGAGCAACGCTCCAAAAATGCCGACGTTCCGGTTGTAGACAGTGCCTAGCGTGACGTAGACGATCGGCAGGCCGCGCAGCGCATCTAGCCACGGAAGCCGCGTCTCCGGTGGCTGAGTCTCGACTATACGCATGCCCTGCACTGCGCCAGGAACAGCTTCGGGTATCTGGAGGCTCGGCGGGCACACGTCGAGGTAGAGGTAGCGGTAGAGGCCACCACGGGGGTGCGGCGCAAGCCCGTGCGAGGTCCAGAAGGCGGCAGTGGCGTTGCCTGCGGCACGGATGACGTCGTTCTGTATCGCGGGTCCGTAGCTGTGCTCCACGTACGGGATGCCGACCGTCGTTGCGACGAGCGGAGCGGCGAACTCCGCGACGTCGTGTACGACAACGTGCGGCGCCCACTGCTCAACGATCGTGAGCAGGTCATTCGCACGCGGCTCCAGCTCGACCCTGACGAAGAGCTCGGTGAAGACGTAGTGGCGGACCTGCGAAGGAGGGAGCGAGGCAGCAAGATCACGAACACGCCGGGCAAGCGGCTCCACGGAGTCCAACGCCAGCCCGACGCGAAACGCCGTGAAGCCCTCCGCTTCCGCTTCACCGGCGACGGGTTCACCCGACGCGAACGCCACATCGTGCCCCGCTTCAGCCAGGGCACGTGCGAGCGGCAGCATCGGTCGATAGTGACCCGCCAACGGTCTGCAGGTCAGAAGCGCACGCATCACACAAGGCTATCCCCAGCCCGTTCAGGGCGTCGCTCGAGTGCCTGAGGAGCCGCTGGCGCGACGACTAGCCTCAACGCCAGCGAGGTAGCCGCTCCGGGACAATCCCGAACACTGGATGCGTACGCCCGCCACCTGCCCCTGGGTCCACACAAGGAGGACAGCAGCCCGAGAGCTCCTTATCCGGGCCGGCCACCCCAGCTGAAGGAGAGCTTCGTGACGGCCGATTTCGGGCCGTTCCGGCAGCTTCCGGCGAGCAGCTTCCCGTTCGCATCGGGATTCGCCGAACAGGTGTAGCCCTTCGGTCCTCCTGCGATCGGGTAGCTATGACCCACAACCTTCCCGCTGAGCTTCGTGCTGGAGAGTTTGATCGCGTACTGCTTTGCGATCGCGCAGCTGACGCCAACCGCGGTGACGCCGTACTTGTTGCCCGTGACCTTGCCTCCCGTGTTCGGGAAGACCCACTTGGCGCCGACGACGTTCCCGCAGAACGAGATCCCGTTGACCCGGTCGCCAGCGGCGAGCGCAGAAGAAGCGAGAGCGGCCGAAATCGCGACTGACAGAACCACGAGCCAAGCTTTCATGTTTAGTCCTTTCCGTCGGGGACTCGTGTGGGAGTAACGTGACCCGGGCCGCGGAGCCGACGTAGACGAGGCTACACCCAATTCGAGGTAGCACCAAGCCGCTGCGCGACTGCCTTCGCGTTAGGTGATATTCCAGAACAACTGGCGTGGACGGGGAATGTCCTCACCACCGCCGATGTCGATTCCGGCTCACGGCGTTCGTCTACCAGGAGACCATCCGGAGAAAGAAGGAGGAAGCGTGAAGTATCTGATGCTGATCCATCACGGCCCGAGCCTGGAAGAGTGGAAGACCCTCTCGGAGGACGAGAAGGGCGCGCTGTACGAGGCGTGGAAGGCGATCAACGAGACCCCGGGGGTCACCCCCGGCCTCCAGCTTCAGCCGGCCGAGATGGCAACGACGGTTCGGTTTCAGGATGGCAAGATGTTGACCACCGACGGGCCATTCGCCGAGACCAAGGAGGCGATCGGCGGCTACTTTCATTTCGAGTCCGACGACCCCGATGCCGCCGTTGAACTGGCAGCGCGGGTGCCGTCGACTCTCCACGGCGGCGCGATCGAGATCCGGCCGATCGTGGAGTGGTAGCGATTCTCGAGCGACGGCTGGCGTCCCACCCACAATGCGAGTCGACTCAGAGGGCTGGAGTCGGCCGTCGCGAAATCCATACACGCCGGTCACAGTCAGCACCAAAGCTGGCGCGATGATCGAGTCGAGCACATTCCTTCTCAGATCGAGGACACGTGAATCGTTTCACCGTTGCGCTCAGTCTCACGGCTATCGGCATCGCAGCTCTCGCCGGTTCGGGCTCCGCAACCCCGACAGCGACATTGCCGGGTCTGCGGTCACCGTCCGGCAATATCAGGTGTCTGTTGGTACCCGGTGTAAACGCCCCGAGTCGGTTGCTGTGCACGATCGTGCGCGCGACCTATGCAGCCAAGCTGCAGGCCCGGTGCATGGGCCCGACCGGAGCCGGCGTCGATTGGCACGGCTTCGAGCTCGACCCCAGGGGGAGAGGCAACCCGACCTGCAGCGGCGGGATCCTCTACAACCCCACTACCCAGCACCCCAGCTTCACTGTGGTCCCTTACGGCGCGAGCTGGCGCGCCGGCGCCTTCACCTGTCAGTCCCGAACGACGGGCGTCACGTGCCGGAACCGGCACGGACACGGACTGTTCCTTTCCCGCAGTAGCTGGAGCGTCTGGTAGCCCGATGAGGGCGATCGCGCTGCCGGGGCCGGAATGTACGCCAGGGTGATCCCGCTCTAGGCGGGTCACTCGGGGAGCTGGTTGATGTCCAGCAGAAGGGTGCGGAGCTGAGCGAACCGCTTCTTGCCGAGTTTCTGCGTCCACTCGGTTTCGATCTCGCCCACGGCCCCACGGATAACGGCAGCGACCGCGTCGCCGCGCTCGGTCATAGAGATGCGTCGTGAGCGCATGTCCTCGGGATCGGGATGTCGCTCGATGTACCCGAGGCGCTCGAGTTCGCCGAGCAGGTAATTGAGCGCCTGCTTGCTCATACGTAATCGCGCGGCCAGGTCGGAAGGCCGACTGCCCTGGGGGCCCGGGTACTGGAGGACGCTCAGGTGGGCGGCGACGAGATCGTCGAAGCCGCGCTCATGAAGCCGGTCGAGCATTCGTTGCCGAACGACATCGAGTGACATGCGGAGGAGCGCACCGATGAGCGGCGGCCCGTAAGGAGATGTCTCCATACGGTTGGTAATAACGCTCGGTGAAGCGATGTCTGTCATATATCGTAAAGCAATTGTACCAATCCTGAACCGAAAAAGGAGGAACGATGTCGACGGCAACGCGTGAAGAGATCAGGGTCGGAGGGCTCGCGATCCGGTTCCTCGTCGAAGGCGAGGCATCTGGAGGAACCGTCGCTGTCTTCGAATTCGACGTTCCCGCGGGTGCGAGATTGCCGATCGCCCACAGTCACGACGGATACGAGGAAACGATCTACGGTCTTTCCGGGGTGCTCACCTGGACGATCGAGGGCGCGCCCGTCGCCGTCGGACCGGGAGATGTCGTGTGCATTCGCCGTGGCGTCGTCCATCGATTCGACAACCACGCCGACGTCGACGCCACGGTGCTCGCGATCGTCAGCCCCGGCGTCCTCGGGCCGGACTACTTCCGGGAGCTCGCCGCCGTCGTCCGGGCCGCGACAGACGGCCCTCCCGATCCCAGCGAGATCGTCGCAGTCATGCTGCGCCACGGGCTAACCCCTGCACCGTGACCCTCGCGACTCTTGCGCGAGCGACGAGCCGTGCTGCTCACGGGCCGACTAGCGAGCCGCGTAGTCGAGCTCGAGGAAGTCGCTCACCTCGGCAAGCCACCGCTCCTGCACGAAGCTCACGTGCTGCGGGTGCTCGTTGTAGCTCGCGTACGCCGCTCCGTCGGCGAACTCCCGCCAGCGCGACTCCCGCGCGTTCACGACGAACCAGCCTGCTCCGTCTGCAACGAGCCCGTTCTTGCTCAGCCGGAGGGGCCTCAGAAGTCATGACGGCAGTCTGACAAACGCGGCCGCGCAACGACCGCGGTAGCGGGATCGACGAGGCGGGAGCCTCGCACGGCCCGGGTTGCGGGATGTGCTCTGATCTCACCGCGAACGAGGGGGGCGCGGCGGCCGGACCGGCCGCATGCCCCTCGGAAGGGGTACCACACCTTGTAAGGAAGGTGTTTCGGGGGCTTGCGAAGCGGAGCGCGGTCGCTACCGTGAGAGGGTCACTGTGTTGCGGCGGGCTCCTTTCGGTGCCCGGCCCGCGCCGCGGTCATCCTCATGGCTCATATCTCCCGCATCTGCCTGCTTGCGCTCTGCCTCGTGGTCACGACATCAGCGTCAGCCGCAGCGAAAGGTCCAACCATCTCGGTCGTGGCCAACCCGGCGCGGTTCGCCGGTTCCGTGCCACTGACACTCCCCCGCAGACCGAAGCATCCACCGGTGTCGCTCGGTCAGCGGGCGGTGCGGATCGCGGCGAAGGAGCTGGGCGTGCCGTACCGCTATGGCGGCAGCTCGCCGAGTGGATTCGACTGCTCGGGGCTCGTCGCCTATGTCTACGGCAAGCTCGGCGTTCAGCTCCCGCACAATGCAGCAGCGCAATATGCCTACGGGCGGGCAGTCGACCGCGGTCACCTGAAGCCCGGCGACCTCGTCTTCTTCCACGGGCTCGGTCACGTCGGCGTCTACATCGGTCGCGGGCGGATCATTCACGCGCCGCATTCCGGCGAGCGCGTCGAGATTCAGAGCCTTGCCTCACGCAGCGGCAGCGTCGAGGGTGCTCGTCGCGTCGTCCGGTCCTGAACGCCGCCTCGAGCCGCCGCAGCCGCGTAGTCTTCGCCCGTGGGCCGCACCTATCCGATCCTGCTCGACCTCGTCGGCTCGACGCCGATCGTTCGCCTCGACCGGTTCGGCGCCGATGTGTCGCCTACCCTCCTAGCCAAGCTGGAGTTCCTCAACCCTGGTGGCTCCAACAAGGATCGCATCGGACTCGCCATGATCGAGGCTGCCGAACGGGAGGGGAAACTGCGTCCCGGCGGCACGATCGTCGAGCCGACGTCCGGCAATACGGGTGTGGGCCTCGCGATCGCCGCTGCGCAGAAGGGCTACCGCTGTATCTTCGTGATGCCGGACAAGATGAGCCAGGAGAAGATCTCGACGCTGCGCGCGTACGGCGCCGAGGTCGTGATCACACCTACCGCAGTCGAGCACGACTCTCCCGAGTCGTACTACTCGGTTTCGGACCGACTGGCCGAAGAGATCCCCGGCGGGTTCAAGCCCGATCAGTACTCGAACATGGCGAACCCAGAGGCGCACTACACGACGACTGCGCCGGAGATCTGGGAGCAGACCGACGGTGGCGAGATCGACGCGATCGTCATCTCGGTCGGCACGGGTGGCACGATCTCGGGCATCGGGCGCTACTTCAAGGAGCATCGCCCCGAGGTGCGGATCATCGGCGCCGACCCGGAAGGCTCGGTCTACACCGAGGACGCCGACCATCCTCTCGGCCCCTATCTCGTCGAGGGAATCGGCAAGGACACGTGGCCGAAAACAATGAGCCCCGAGGTCGTCGACGAATGGGTTCGCGTCTCGGACCGCGACTCATTCCTGACCGCGCGACGCCTTGCCCGCGAGGAGGGGCTGCTCGTCGGCGGCTCGTGCGGATCGACAGCCTGGGCAGCACTCGAAGTGGCCGCGCGACTCGGGCCAGAGTCGCGGGTGCTGATGGTGCTACCTGACGGCGGTCGCTCGTACCTGTCGAAGTTCTACGACGACAACTGGATGATCCAGTACGGCTTCATGGAGCGCAGCTCGCCGACCCCGGCAGTCGACGAGGTGCTCCGTTTCAAGCACGGTGAGGAGTCCGATCTCCCGGACCTCGTGACGATCGAGTCGACCAAGAAGGTTGGCGCTGCGATCGAGCTCATGCAGCGCTACGGCATCTCGCAACTTCCCGTCGTACGTCACGGGACTGCCGTGGCGCTCACCGACATCGTCGGCTCGATTCAGGAGCGAAGCCTTCTCGACCGGGTGTTCAAGAACCCGGATGCCCTGAACGAAGACATCGCCGTGGCCATGCAGCCGCCGCTCGCGGCAGTCGACGTGCGGGCCTCTCTCGATGACGTATTCGCGGATCTCTCGGGCCCGAGCGCCGCTGTCGTCGTCGGTGTGGCGGGAAGGCCGGCAGCAATTCTGACGCGGTCGGATCTGCTCGACTTCCTCGCCCACCGCCGCACGCACGTCGATCTGACATAGAGTCAGACCGAGGTGCTACTTCGCCCTGACCGCCACGGCGGGTGACGGTTTCTCGGCCGATGGGAGGGCCTCGGCGACCGGCAGTTCCGCCGGCTGGCGGCTTTCGCTTCGGATCGTCGCGAACACGGCGCCGATCACGATGAGGGCTCCGATCGCTGTCGTCACGTCGAGCGTCTCGCCGAGAAGGAGTGCCCCAAGGGCGATCGCAACGAGTGGGTTGACGTACTGGTGGGTCACCACCTGTGAGATGGGAGCGTGATGGAGGAGCCACGCATACGCCGTGAACGCGATCAGCGAGCCGGCGAGGGAGAGGTAGAGCCACGCTGCAAGTGAGGCCGTCGAGACGCCATTGGCAGAGATATCGCCTGCCTCACCGAGCGCCAGCGCGGCGACGATGAGCACGGCGCCGCCACCGAGCATCTCGTAGATAGTCGCCACGAAGGGATCGCGTGGAAGCGGCATCCGGCGCGAAACGAACGATCCGGTCGACCACGCAAACGAGGCGCCGAGCATCATGGCGAGCCCAACCGCGGTCGAGCCTCCGGAGACGCCCGTCGGGACGATGATCAAGAGCAGACCCGCAAGACCGACGACGGCGCTGAGCTTCGTTGCGGTTGCGACCCGCTCCCGTGCGAGTGTGCGCCACAGGATGACCTGCAAGGGCACCGAGCCGGCGATGACGGCTGCAACGCTCGAGTCGATCCGCGTCTCGGCAAGGGTGACAACCCCGACGCCGCACGCAAGAAGCGCGACCCCGACCCCGGCGGCTGCAGACGCCTGCCGCCATGGAACACGCAACGGCGTCCGCCGTGCCGCGAGGATCGCTGCCAGCAGCAGACCGGCCAACGTGAAGCGAAAGCCAGCCGAGAGGAGCGGGGGCAAGGTCCGCACCGACACCTTGATCGCGAAGTAAGTCGACCCCCACACCAGGTAGACGATCCAGAGTGCTGTCCACACTTTCCAGCCCCGCGCCATACGCTCTCTAACGCTCCCGCTCCCGCATTCCTTCTCCAACGCGCGAACGCTCAGCGACGTGAGACGGAGTCATCGGCGGATGAAACTCGCGGCATGACCGCGGGCGTTCGCCTGCTGAAGCTCGTCTGCGTCGAGAGCCCCGATCCGCTCGAGCAACTCGAGCTCGTCGCGTAGGTGCGTTCTCATCATCTCTGGCCCGTCGGTTGCAATCGTGAACGAGACGCCGTGCTCGACGAACGCTCGGAAGGTGGCACGGATTGCCTCCTCGTCGGGCAGAGCCTTCGTCAGCAGGTTCGAGGTCGGGCAGACCTCGAGCACTGTTTCCGCGTCACGGAGCAGGGCCATCAGAGCGGGATCCGAGGCGGCGATGATGCCGTGGCCGATGCGATCCGGGCGGAGGTACTCGATGACTTCTACGATCTCTTCTGCACCGGTGGTGCCTTCCTCGCCGACGTGAATCGTCACCCCGAGGCCCGCTGCTCGTGCAGTATCGACCATCGGCTGCACGGATCTGTAGTTGTAACGCGCTCCCCTGGGGCGCGGGCCGGCAATGTCGACGCCGACGACCCCCCGGTCGGCCCAGGCGATCGCCTTGTCGACGATGATTGCATTCTGCCGGCTGCTGAACGTTCGGTCCATCATCAGGATCAACCCGGCGCGGACCTGCGGATACTCGAGACGCGCCCGGTCGAGGCCTCGGATCGCAGCGAGGATGATGTGGTCGAGGTCGCGCTCGCCACCCCGGTTGCGCTTCATCGGGTTGAAGCGAAGTTCGAGCGTCGTAATCCGCTGCGACCGGTACGCGCCGCCGATCGCGGCGTAGACCGATCGCTCGACGGCGAGCGGGGATGACTGGATCAGTTCCGTCCAGTGGTAGATCGCGTCGAGCGCATCGAGGCTCTCGACACCGCGCGGGTCGGACACGGTGACGAGCTCGACGAATTCCCAGTAATCCTTCACCGGCAGCGCGATCCCCTGCTCGTGCGCGAGACTCCAGAGGATGTCGGAGGAGACCGAGCCGCCGAGGTGGGTATGGAGCTCCGCGAGCCCTTCATCGGCAGCGATCATCACGACGAACTCTATGCCTCGCGCGTACCTCACCCCGGGTGCCGTCGAGAGTCTGGCGAGCGATCGTCCGCGTTGCCCATTCGGGTAGCGTTGCAATCGATGGAATCAGCCAGATTGCATGACGAGGCGGGAGCAGCCGGCGGGGATCTGTCGGGATCCGGCCGTCGCTATCCGGTGAGCTCAGGCGTTCCGCATCTGAGCGTTGCCGAAAGAGTCGCGCGAGGCAAGGCGGCGCGTCGCGAAGTTCCTCGTTCCAGTCACGCGATCTTCGAGCCGACCGCTCATCGGACGAACCCGATCGAATTGCTCGAGCGGCAGGCGGACGCGCGTATCCCCGAGCTGGTGCCGATCCGCTACGGCCGGATGCTGGCCTCTCCGTTCACGTTCTATCGAGGTGCAGCATTGATCATGGCAGCCGATCTCGCTGCGACGCCGCGCTCCGGCCTGACGGCGCAGTGCTGTGGGGATGCGCATCTCTCGAACTTCGGGATGTACGCCTCACCCGAGCGGCGACTCGTCTTCGACATCAACGACTTCGACGAGACACTCCCCGGTCCGTGGGAATGGGACATCAAGCGTCTCGCCGTCAGCATGCTCATAGCGGCGCGCAACAGCGAATTCCCGATCAAGGATCAAGAGCGAATCGTCCTCGAGACGGTTGGGGAGTACCGCGCGCGTTTGGCCCAATTTGCAGGAATGCGCAACGTCGATGTCTGGTACACGCGCTTCGAGATCGAGAAGCTGCTGCCTCAGCTCCGGTCGCGGGTGAGCACGCGGATGCGCAAGCGCCTCGATAAGGCCGTGACGAAGGCACGGTCACGAGACAGCGTTCATGCATTCTCGAGGTTGTCGGAGGACGTCAACGGTGAGCGGCGCATCGTCTCTGACCCGCCGCTGATCGTCCGCCTCGACGACTACGGGAGACCCGACGATCGCGATCGCGTCAGGGCGGACCTCGAGCGGCTCTTGCAGGAGTACAGCTCTACGCTCCAGCACGAGCGTCGGGTGCTCCTCGAACAGTTCCGGCTGGTCGATCTGGCCCGCAAGGTAGTGGGGGTCGGCAGTGTCGGGACGGCTGCCTGGATCGCGCTGCTACTCGGTCGCAACACGGAGGATCCACTCTTTCTGCAGATCAAGGAGGCGCCCCCGTCGGTCATGGAGGAGTTCGTCGGCGCGAGTGAGTACCTCAATTCGGGCGAACGCGTCGTCGCCGGGCAGCGCCTGATGCAGGCGTCGAGCGACATCTTTCTCGGCTGGCTCAGTGTCGAGCAGAGCATCGACGGTCCCCCGCGCGACTACTACGTTCGTCAGCTGCGTGACTGGAAAGGATCCGTGGTGGTCGAGGCGATGTCTCCGGTCGCGTTGTCCGTCTACGGGCAGCTCTGCGCCGCGACCCTTGCCCACGCTCACGCGCGGTCAGGAGATCGCATCGCAATCGCCGCGTACCTCGGTCGCAGTGACGTCTTCGATCGAGCCGTTCTCTCTTTCAGCGAGGCGTATGCCGAGCAAAACGATCGCGACTTCCAGGCACTCGCCAACGCGGTCGACTCGGGTCGCGTCGACGCCGATGCCGGCCTGTAGGTCAGTGCCGCTCCTAGGTCACGGCGCGGACAAGTGTGCGGAGCTCCGGCAGCACCTGCGGATCGATCGTGTGAGAAACCGCGCTCTCGCGCCAGAGGAGATCGGCACCGGCGGCACGGACGCGTTCGGCGGCGGCGCGGCCGAACTCGACCGGGATTACGGTGTCGAGAGACCCGTGGGCTACCGCGACCGGGTAGCCGTCGAGCGCGGTCAGGTCGAGCTGGAATCCATCCACCTCCGGCATGAAGCCAGACAGTGCGATCACCGCGGCTGGACGAGGTCGCCCTTTACCGAGACCGAGCGCCCAGCTCATCACCGCGCCCTGCGAGAAGCCGCCGAGCACGATGCGCTCCGTCGGGACGGGGAGGCCGTCGAGGAATGTGGCGGCGAGTTCGAAGGTCGGGAAGAACGTGTCGGGATCAGGCGTCGGGATACCGCCGAGCGCGTACCAGTGAGCCCCGCCAGGCGGCAGCGCCAGCGGTCCGCGCGGAGTGATTCCGAGCAACCTCCTGTCCGGGTCGAGAGCGTCGAGCAAGGGAAAGAGATCGCGTTCGTCGGCGCCCCGGCCGTGCAGGAGCACGAGCGCCCCCTCCGGGGCGCCGGTCGCGGGCCGCTCGAGATACCGGAGCTCATCCGTCATCGGGTCGGCCATTCTGCACGAGGATCGGGAAGCGGCGTCAGCGCAGGTTCGATCTGGGCGCGCAGGTGCTCGTACGCGGGAGGCAGGATCAAGGCCTCGCCGAGGTGGCCCGCCTCCTCGTCGAGGGTAAACCCCGGTCCCAGGGTCGCGATCTCGAACAGCACCCCGTTCGGCTCGCGGAAGTAGATCGAGCGGAACCAGAAGCGGTCGATGACGCCGCTCGGATGCTGACCGGCTGTGCGAACCGCGTCGAGCCAGGCATCCTGCTCGTCCGTGTTCGAGGAGAACGCGACGTGGTGGACGGTGCCTGCGCCCGGGACACCTGCACCGGGGGCAGGATCGTAGGCGTAGTGGCCGCCGCGGACAGCTCCACGCACTTCCCAGGCACCCTCTCCCGTCGCAACGAAGCCAAGCGTCTGTTCCAGCAACGTGCGGCTCCGTTCGGCGTCGTCTGCAAACGCCCGCACGCTGTCGAAGCCCTGCAGCGCGTGACCGGCAGCGATGTCGGGGTGCCGTGCGACGAGCGGCGCGTCAGCGGTCGAGACGACTGCCAGTTCGAGCCCGAGACCCTCCGGATCGTCGAAGCCGAGCCGGCCGTCGCTCCGGTGCGTTGTGATGCCTGCTGCTCCGAGGCGCGCTTCCCAGAAGTCGAGTGTGTCGTTCGAGCCGACGCGAAACGTGATCGTGTGCACCATCCCCGCGCCGGCCCGGCCGCGTCGCGCGCCGGGATACTCGAAGAAGGTGATATCGGCCCCCGGGCTCCCGTCCTCATCGGCATAGAACAGGTGGTAGACGGTCGGGTCGTCCTGGTTCACCGTCTTTTTGACCATGCGGAGGCCGAGAACCCGAGTGTAGAAGTCGACATTGCCGGGTGCATCGCCCGTGATGCAGGTGATGTGGTGGATACCTTCCAAGCGCATCGCGCTCTCCTTGTCTCTCGGATCCTCGTGTGCTGGACGGAAGTCTCTCGTTCAGCGATACTTGCTGCAGCAATCAGTATACTTGCACATGCAACTACAACGGGTCAACTCTCCTTTGACAACCGGCGAGCTTGCCGCGTGGCGCGGTCTGCTGCGGGCACACAGCGCACTCGTCCGTGAGCTCGACGCGGAGCTGCGAGCGCACCACGATCTCTCCCTCCACGAGTACGAGGTCCTCCTCGTGCTCGCGCAGGCACCCGATAGGCGGATGCGGATGTCCGAGCTCGCGGCAGCCGTTCTCCTCAGCCAGAGTGGGCTGACGCGCCTCGTCGACCGGTTGGCCGGCGCCGGGTCGGTGGAGCGCACCCGTTGCGAGGACGATCGTCGCGGTCTGTACGCCGAGCTAACGAGCGCCGGGCGCGCGCGGCTCGAAGGCGCACGCCCGAGCCATCTCGCTGACGTTCGGGCGAGCTTCCTCGATCGCTTCGACGACGGAGAGCTTCGGGTGCTCGCGGGCTTCTGGGAACGCGTCCTCCCCGGTGCGACCGCGGAATGAATAGGCTCCCCGCGTGAAGATCGGCATCGTGGTGCCGTTCTCGTGGTCGTTCTGGGGCGCGGTGATCGAACACGCCGAGCTCCAGGCCGCGGCGCTCGAGGCGCGCGGGCACGAGGTGCGCCTGGTGATGGGGAACGACCCACCCGGGCAGTTCACCCGCGCCCTCCACCCGAGGGTCGGGCGCCACGGCGATCCACCGGCGAACGTGATTTCCATCGGCCGCTCGGTGATCGTGCCTGCGAATGGGTCGCTGCCGAACGTCATCTTCAGCCCACGCGCCGTCTTCCGCATCAGGCGGGTGCTCGAGCGGGAACGCTTCGACGTGTTGCATCTGCACGAGCCCATGACACCGGTGACGTGCACAATGGTGCTCGCGATGGCGACCTCGCCCATCGTCGCGACCCATCACGCCTCGGGCGAACTCGGGTGGATGAAGCTCGCGATGCCACTGATGGGATTCCTCGGGAGCCGGATCGACCAGCGGATCGCGGTGTCCGAGCGCGCGCGCGAATCGGCGGCCGCGTGGTTGCCGGGCTCCTACGAGATCGTCCCGAACGGCGTGCTCATCCCCGATGCTGTCAGCTCTGCGGGTCGTGAGCACACAATCACGTTCGCGGGCCGCCAGGAAGTCAGGAAAGGGCTCCAGGTGCTTCTGCGAGCGTGGCCCGACCTCCATCGTCGAACCGGCGCCCGGCTGCAGATTTGCGGCGCAGATCCACTCGCGGTCAGGCTCCTCCTCACGCGACTGCGCGTCCCCGACGCGGGGATCGACGTTCTCGGCTTCCTACCCCAGGAGGAGCTAACGGCGCTCTTTTCCCGCACGAAGGTCCTCGTCGCACCGTCGCTCGGAGGAGAGAGCTTCGGCATGGTGCTGACACGCGCCTTTGCGTGCGGCTTGCCCGTCGTCGCGTCGGACATTCCCGGCTATCGCGAAGTGACGACGCCCGAGACAGCGGTTTCCGTCTTGCCCGGCGACCCTATTGCTCTCACCGAGGCAGTCAGCGCGCTGCTGGCAGACGAGCCACGCCGGGTCGAGATGGGTGTCGCCGCTCGCGCGCTCGCGCTCGACCGCTACGCGTGGGGCGACATCGCCCGCCGCCTCGAGGGAATCTACGAGCGTGTGATCGCGGCTCAGGGGGCCCGGGCAGCGTGAGCCGGATCACTCTGGTGATGCGCAACCCGTGGGCGCGAGGTGCCTTCGTTCTCGCATCGCTCGTCGGTGCACTCCTTGCGATCTGGTGGCGTGGGCCTGACTGGCCCACGGTCTATCACTCCTTCGATTTCGTGCTGTGGCGATGGGTCATCGTCGGAGTCTTTCTCAACCTCCTCTCGGTGTTGGCCCGCTCTCTCTCGTGGCGGATGACGATCAACCAGGCGCTCCCCGAGCCGCACCCGCGGTTCGGGCAGGTCTTCTCCGCCTTCGGGATCGGCTTGCTCGGGAACGCCGTGCTCCCGGCGAGAGCCGGCGAGCTCGCGCGGGTTGCCGTCCTGCGCCGGCACTTGCCACATGGGAGGGGGACGAGTGCGACCTTGCTGGGCACCGTGTTCGCGCATCGGTTGTTCGATCTCTTCCCCGTCGCATTCCTCGTCACGTGGGTCCTGTTGACGGCGAAGATTCCGCACTGGGCCGTGACGAGCCTCGTCATCTTCGGTGTCGTCGGGTTTGTCCTTCTCGCGGTGGGGCTCGTGTCCGCAGGGTCAGGGGAAGGACGGATGCGCGACGGCATGGGGAGCCTCGGAGCCGTCGTGGCGATGGCCCGGCAGGGGCTTGCCGTCTTGCGAGCGCCGCTTCCGGCCCTCGCGGCGGGGCTCTTCCAGTGCGTCGGCTGGTTGATGCAACTTCTTGCGGTCTGGGCCGTGATGGCGGCGTTCGACCTCGGCCTGCCGCTGCCGGCTGCCGGGCTCGTACTCGTCCTGATGAACGTCGCCACGATCTTCCCTTTCTGGCCCGGGAACATCGGTCTTCTCCAGGCCGCTGTGGCCCTGCCGCTCGTGCAGTACGGCGTCCCGTACGGCACCGGGTTCGCCTATGGGCTCGTGCTCCAGGCAGTCGAGATGTCGGTCGGCGTTGGCGTCGGGCTGATCTTCCTCGCGCGTGAAGGGATCTCGCTTGCGTCACTGAAGACGATGGAGGAGGAGCAGGAGTCCGATGAGAACGCGCTCCTCGCGCAGGCGAAGCCAAACGCAGCCGATCAGGAGATCAGGCGAGCAGCGGGTTGAACGAGCCGAGGCGTGCGGCCACGAGCTCCTGGGCGGTCGCATGGGTGGGGCCGTGCCCCGTGACCGCCGTGACGAACACGTCCCGCTCGAGTGCGACGAGCGTGACATCCGTAAGGGCCGTTGCCGTTGCTGTGCGTGGGATGTCCCGCAGGAGCGCAATCTCACCAAACGAGTCGCCGGGACCAAAGACCTGTCCGAGAATGTCGACGGTGCCACTTTCGATCACGTAGAACCGATCACCGTGCTCTCCCTCGCGGAGGATTGTCTCTCTGGCGCCTACGGCGACGGGCACCGCAGAGGTTGCAAGGAATTCGAGCACCGGCTCGGGGAGGACGCCGAGCAGTCGGACGCCGCGAAGCAGCGTTGTGTACGTCGGGGCCGCGGTGCTGCGATCGATCGCCACGAGCCTTCCCGTCGCGAGGATGGTCGCGGCGGGGAGGAGGACCCCGGCCACGATGAGTGAGGGCCGTGGTCCCCGGCATCGTGGGGCGCGAGGCGGAACGCCTGCGTCGCGATCGCCGCGACGTAGCGCGAACATCGCTCGACGAGCTCGTTCCATGCCTGTGGGTCGCCGCTCCGGCAATCTGCTACGAGTTCCGCGTCGGACCGTTCAGCGTCCAGACCGTGAGGCACGTTCGGCTAGCGGGACTGGGCGGCGCGGAGCATCTCGGCGAGCGTCTGGAGGAGCTTCCACGCAAGCTCCGGGCGTTGCTCGACAAACGGCCGAAAGCTCCAGATCGGAAGGGCGTATGCCACGATCGGCGTCGTCGCCGTCACCGTCGCCGACCGAGCCGATTTGTCGACGAGCGCAACTTCACCGAACGAGCTGCCCGGCCCGAGCGTTGCGACAGCGTTCCCCTTCACCGTGATCGAGGCCTCACCACTCTCCACGATGAAGAAGTTGAGCCCTTCGACGCCTTCCGTCGCGATCGCAACACCTTCGTCGAAATGTCGCTCGATGAATTCGCCGGCAAGGCGAGACACCGTCTTGTCGTCGAGGTCGGAAAAGAGCGGCACACCACGGATGAGATCGGCTGATGGCTGAGACATGGGCTGACCTTACAGTGCTCGTGGTCCGTTGTCATCTGCGTCCGCGGCCAGCTCCTCGATGCGTCCCTCCGCCGCTTCGAGCAACGCTGCGCACGCCCGGTGGAGCGCCTCGCCCCGTTGCCAGAGCCGGATCGCTTCATCGACGGCGACGTCGCCGCGCTCGAGCTTTCCGACGATCTCGTCGAGCTCGCGGCGCAGTTCCTCGAACGTTGGTTCGGGTTCACTCAAGGCAGGACATCCTCCACCGTGGCAGCGAGTCTGCCCGTTGCTAGCTCGATCTCGAGCATGTCGCCGCGAGTGGCTGCTGTCGCGTCGCGGAGAGCGACGCCCCCGGAGCGAACGATTGCGTAGCCGCGCGTGAGCGTCGCACGCGGCGAGAGCGCCTGGAGATGAGCCCCCGCCGTGTCGAGTGCGACCCGACGGCGCTCCAGGAACAGGAGTGGGGCAGCGCGGAGCCGTTCGTGGCTGTGGCCGAGGCGCTCGCGCTCGCGGGTGAGGATCCGCCCGACGGAATCGTTGAGAAGCTCGCGCAGCCGTCCGAGCCCGATCGTCAGCTCGTCGAAATCCGGGACGACGAGACGCGCGGCCGCCGTCGGAGTCGAGGCGCGGACATCCGCTGCGAGGTCGCAGAGCGGCGTGTCTTGCTCGTGGCCGACTGCCGAGACAACAGGTACGGGGCAGGCTGCAAACGCGCGAACGACGGTCTCGTCGCTGAACGGCAGAAGATCGTCGAAACTGCCTCCACCTCGTGCCACGATGACGACGTCGACGGCTGGGTGCGCGGCGACGCGTCTCAACGCGTCGGCGATCCTGGGGCCGGCTCCCGCGCCTTGCACTCGCGTCTCGGTAACCACGATGTGAGCTGCCGGGTATCGCGTACGAATGCCGGTCACGACGTCGCCCCGTGCGGCCGCGTCCGCGCCGGTGACAACCCCGACGGCGCGCGGGAAGCGCGGCAGGGGCCGCTTCCGCTCCGCCGCGAACAGTCCCTCGGCGGCGAGCACCCGCTTGAGTCGCTCGATTGCTGCCAGGTGGTCACCGAGCCCGATGCGTTCGATTGCGACGACTCGGAAGCTGAGCTCGCCCTTGGCGGCATAGATTTCTGCCTTGCCTTGCACGAGAACACGCTCGCCGTCGGTCAGCTCGAGCCCAAGGGCGTCGAATCGGCGGCGCTGCATCGTGGCCCTCAGACACGCTCCGGTACCAGGATCTCGGAGCGTGAAGAAGACGAACGCCCACGCACCGTTCCGACGCAGCTCGGTGACCTCGCCCTCGACCCAGAGGTCGGGAAGCTTGCGGAGGTAGATCCCGATGCCCTCGTTGAATGCGGAGACGCTGAAGACCTTGCGGTCGCCGTGGAACGTCGCCTCGACCTTCACCCCTCGGAGGGTACTCGCGTGAAGCCTCGTCGGGGTGAGGATGCCGGCTAGAGCAGAATCTCTGCTGCGACAGCGGGCGCGCAGCCCTGTCGGAGCAGATCGGCGCATGTGTGCAGGTCAGCCTCGCTGGCCGCGAGGCGCTCGGCCAGCGGAAGAGGGAAGCCGGCCTCGATGAGAACGTGCAGGCGCCAGCTCTCGACCTTGGCCTGTTCGTTGTCGCGCTCGACGTATGTCTCTGTGATCTCTGCCATGTGTGCGAGGGGATTCGTGATTGCTAAGACGATCCCTCCCGCGATTGGTTGGCGTTGACAGGTGCGGTTACGCATTTGTGTCCAGCCGGCGCTCGAGCTCTTCGCGCATCATCAGCTCGGCTGCTCGGTCCAGCTCGCGGGAGAGCTTGGTCGCCGACTCCTCTCTGATCTCGCGCATCCGCTCATCGAACGCTGTTGCAGCGATCTGGGCGTGACGCTCTATTTCACGCTCCGTGACCCGTTCGAGCCGTTCTGTCTGACGGCGTTCGAAGTCGATGAGAGACAACTCCAGCCGCGCCCTCGCGTCCGTCTCCGCCTGCTCGATTCCTTCGGCGATCGCCTCCTCGCGCGCCCGCAGTCGCTCGGTGATCTCGTCGATCGACCGGCGTCGTTCGATCGTGTGGGACTCGAGCTCGTCGAGGGCTTCCGTCACTGCGGCCGCCGCAGCGAGCTCGAGCTCCTCGCGAAGCTTGATCACCGCAAGGCGTTGCTCGTCGCTCGTCGATCCGAGCTCAGCCGCCTCGCGGTCGATCCGCGCTTCCACATCGGCGACGGCTTGCTGCTGGCGCTGGCTCAGCCGCGTGAGCTGCAGCTCCAGGTGTCGCCCTGCGCGCTCGAGGTCGTCTGCAACTCCCTGCAATCGCTCTTCGAGGCGTCTCTCCACGTCCGCGAGCATGTCGACGAGGTTCTCGCCCGCCCGTCGTTCGCGCTCCACGAAGGCTGCGCGCCGCTCCTCTCCTAGTCGCCGCTCTTCCGTGGCAAGCTGGGAAATCGTGTCGGCGCGCTCGCGGGCGAAGGTGCGGCGGATCTCCTCCGTGTGGGCCGTCGTCTCCTCCTCGACGGCCATGCGAATGCGTGCCCGGCCCTCGGCGACGAGGGCGTCGGTGGCCGCAGAGCGGCCACGTGCACGGCGGAGGGCGAGCCAGAGGCCGATCGAGATGGCGACCAGAGCCACGATCCCGGCTGCAAGAATCCAGACGAGCACGCAGGAACGCTATAGGTGGAGAGCCACCAGCGCAGCGGCGATGAGGAACGTCGCGAACGCCAGCAGGTACAGGGCGGACTCCGGTGCGGCGATGAGAACCTCGCGCGTGATCGCTTCGCGGCCCCCGTCCGCAAGCTCCAGTTCTCCGGCCACTGCCACGACGTCGCGTCGCGTGTGTCGCACGGGGGTCGACAGCCGCCGCTGCGCGAGCGAGAGGACAGTTGCCCAGGCGGCCGCGACGATGGCCACGAGGCGGATCGTCCCTGTGCAGGCGAGATACCCGGTCAAGACAGGGAACGCTCCCCAGGCGAGGGCGAACCACAGGTCGGAGTGGAAGCGTCCCCGGAACAGCTCGAGATTGTAGGCCGGCACGAGGAAGGCGCCGATGGCAACGAGGGGCAGAATCCAGAGACTGAAGCTCAGAGCCACGACCACGCCGATCGTGCACGCGGCCAGCAGCGAGACGACGGCCAAGGCAGCCAGCGTCCTCGAGGGGATAGCCGTTTGCAGTGGCCTCCCAGCGACCTCGTCGAGCGCGTGCGCTCCGATGCCCATCGCGAGGAAGAATGCGAGCACCGTCGCCCCCAGCCGATCCCACGGCACCTCGATCGCCAGGCAACCTCCGACGACGACGTACGAGAGATGCCACGTGGTGTAGGGCAGGTGCAGCAGGGTCACGTAGTCGCGCCAGCCTCCCCGGGGAAGGGCATAGAACGCGGGCTTCACCGGCGGATACCCGAGATCACGACACCACCGCCGATGCTCATCCGTCGCGCCAGCACGTCGACGAGCCCGGAGTCCTCCCACAGCTCGAGCTGGCGCTCGAGGGGCCACTCCTCGTAGAAGCCCCGGATCGAAGGACCGAGGAAACGACCGACGTCATACCAGCCACGGGAGACCAGCCGGCCGGCTATGGGCAGGCCGACGTCGACGTAGAGATCCCACAGCGGACGCCAGACGCCCTGGGGAACGCAGAACTCGAGTGACGCGATCGTGCCGCCGGGACGGACGAGCCGAGAGAGTTCGGCGAGCGTCGCACCGGGATCATCGACGTAGCGCAGCAGATAGGTGAAGGTGACGTGGTCGAACGAGGCATCCGGATACGGGACATCCGTCGCGGACGCCTCCACGAGCGTGACTCGGTCACCGAAGCGCCGCCGCGCGACAGCGAGCATGTCGGGGCTCTGATCGAGCCCGGTCACGCTATGGCCGCGCGCGAGGAGCAGCTCCGCGACGAGCCCTGTGCCAGTTGCGACATCGAGCACGGTGCCGCCGTCGTTCGGAACACGGGCGACCATCGCACGCCGCCAGCGGGGGTCCTGCCAGAACGACAGTGTCCTACCGACCCGGTCGTAGTTCGGCCCAAGGGGTGCGAAGAGCCCGCGGGCATGGGTCTGGCGCTCGGACATCGTCCCTACCCTGCCATGCTTCGTCGGGTTCGGCACCCCTCGCCCTGAGGAGGTGACGCTGCTCGTGTCTATCCTGCGGAGGTGACGCTGCTCGCCGATCTCGAGCGCATTGCCGGGAGAGCTGCTGCGCACGCGCCGGAGGGTGGTGCCGTCAGCGCGGTGCTTGCGTCCGAGTCGGACCCGGGACTTCGTCGGTATCTCTGCGCGTTCGAGGGGCCTGGCGGCGCGCGTTCCTGGCTCGTGCTCGACGGTGAGGGCGCCGTAGTCACGGAACGACGTGACATCAAGGACGCCGTTTCGATAGCGGCGCTCTGCGAGATCGCAGAGGAGTCCGCCGTCGGCGGAGACCTCGACGAGCTCCTCTCGCAGCTCGTCGCACTGAAGCTCACCGAGAGCCCTGAAGGGATCGATGAAGCCGAGGAGGCCGTGCGGGAACTGCAGCGAACCCTCGGTAGGCCACCTCACCTCGCCTCGCCGGCGCGGCTCGACGAGATCGGTGCTGCGACGAGAAGACTCGAGCTGGCCCTCGACCCGGCGGCTCCGTCGCCGTTCACAGCAGCGCTGAAGGGCGTCCAGGGAACGATCGACGAGCTTCTGAAAGAGGTCGAGCACACGTATCTCGTGCAGCTCTCCTCGTGAGAAGGGACGCGGTGCGACCCATGGTCGCGGGTCGCCTCCGGTACGCTGCGCGCCATGGAAGGTGGGGGCTTTTTCCCGTTCGGCGGTGATCCCGAGGAGATTCTGCGTGGGTTGCGCGAATTCGCCGAGACTCAGTCCGAGAGCGTCAAGGAGACGCAGCGCGAGCAGTTCGCGACGTTGACGTTGAGCACCGCTGTCGAACTCACCGCTGCCGCGCTGAAGCAGATGCAGCCGACGGGTGGCGTTGACGAGCAGGCGGCGGCTCTGAGGGATGCAATGCGCGTCCTCTTCCCCGAAGCTGTGGCGCTCGTCAGTGCGGCCCGCCAGGGGTTCATGCGCGAACCGTAGGTCTTGATGATCAGGCCCAGGTGCCGGGCTAGCGAGCGGGTTCGGAGAGCCAGCACTGGAGGCCGGTTCCGCGGTAGATCGCGAGGTTTCGAGGCCCGGCGATCTGGCGCGAGAAGGTGGCGCGCCGAAGCGCGATCGCCTTCCCGTTGACGAACAGTCGCACGGAGATACGGATGCCGCCGACCTTCAGTCCGCTGTGCAGCCGGATCTGACAGGTGAACGAGCGCGTGGCGGGCGTCCGCGTGGAGCAGTGTCCGACGCGGCTCGATCCCTTCCAGGCGCTGACGTCGATCGTGCCTGCCTTGCGACTCAACGTCCCGATCACGAGCACGTTGCCGCGTTGCGCGAGCGTCGGGGCTTCCAGCACGGGCAGGAGCCTAGCCTTGCTTTCGATCGGCGGCAGGAGCGGCGTCGTCGCGGGCTCGGTCGGAGGGGTGACCACTGGGAGTGTCGTCGTGTCGGTGCTGTCGGCGGACGCTGTCGGCGTTGGTGCTGGCTGCGGAGCTGGGGTCGGGGTGGGTGTCGGTGCTGGTTGCGGAGCCGGCGCCGGCGGGGTGGGTGTCGGTGTCGGAATGGGGTCCGGAGCCGGCTGCGGCGCCGGCTTCGGGTCGATCAGCATCGTGACTTGATTCGAGGCGTGCGCGCTCGAGGCGGTGATCGTGACTGTGCCGCCTGACGGTGGCACATCCGGCGCCGTGTAGAGGCCGGCGCTCGAGATGATGCCGCTCGCAGCCGTGCCGCCGGCGGCCCCGTTCACCTTCCACTGGACGGCCGGTGGGTCACCGACGACCGTCGCCAGGAGCTGGACGCTCGTCCCGGCGACGATATGCGACGGTGCGCCGGAGATCGCCACGGACGCCTGTGCAGCGGCGGCGGAGAGCGTTACCGTAGCGGCTGCCGGCGCGATCGGGAACGCGCTGGTTGCGTCCGCTGCGGCGTACTTGAACGAGTCCGCCCCAGAGTAGCCAGGGGTGGGCGTGTACGTGACGGTTGCGCTCGAGAATGCCGTTCCGACCGGCTGATCGAGCGTGCCGTGCGACGGAGCGGTGACAATCTTGAACCGCCGGTTGGCGACCGAGACGCCGCCGAACGACGTCGCACCCAACGTCACCTGCTGTGCCTGGCCGGAGACGACGTTCGTCACACTGACCGGCTGCGCCACGAAGCCGGGAATTGCCGTCGCGGCGCTCGCGAAGGCGGTGCCGTTGTTGCTCTCATTCGACTCGAGCACTGAGTCGTTCGGGTCGGCCGTGGCACCCAGCCAGTAGGTGCCGGGCTGAACCTCGCTGACGTCGACCCACTGGAACGCCAGAGTTGACGAGTACCAGTCCCGCCAGCCGGGAGAGATTCCCATCGACACAGACGGAGCCGTCGGATTGTTCTTCTGGCAAAACGTGCCGAGGAGGTAGAGGGCGTTCGTGGGGCCAGCGACGTCGACGTGCTCGGAGTCGACCAGGCAAAAGCCGACCTTCTGAGCGGGGGCGACCTCAACGCTCTTTGCCTCGTTGTAGAGCGCGTATTTCATTGCCGCCCGTAGGTGCCAGTGGTTGTGTCCGTCCGCTGTTTCGTAGATCAGGAGCGGCTTACGCGTGGTGTCCTCGCGCAGGAATGCACCACTCGTGTCGTAGATCCTCTGGCCGGTCGTGCTCATCGTGCCCGAGACGGGCGTCCGTCCGATGATTTCGAGCGGTCCTGTCCCCTGGTTGTGGACGTAGCCGTTGAAGCGGAGCAGCAGGCGGTTCGTATTCGTGGCGTCGGTGTAGCTCTCGAACCGCGGGGACGTCGGTGCGTCGGAGACGATGTCAGGGAGTGCTTCGGCAGGGCCGACGCCGGTCGCAGCACGAGCCAACCCGAGCGCTGCAACTCCCACGACGATCACTCCTGCGAAGGCCATGCGCAACCGACGGCTCGTTCCCCAGGCACCCACTCGGTTCACCCTTCCCCTGTCCCGCAAGCGCATTTTCCCCTGTCTCGCAAGCGCATCGGGACTATAGCCGCGCCGTCGGCCGGCGATCGGGCGGCCGCGGGGAGGTTTCAGACGAGCAGGCTGAAGCCGCCGTCGACGATCAGCGTCTGACCGCGCACCATGTCGGAGTCCGCCGAGCTGAGAAAGGCGACTGCGCCGGCGATGTCTTCGGGGGTGACCATGCGCCCGGCCGCGTTTCGGGCTCCCATCTCGAGCATCTCCTCCTGGTTTGGGAAATGCTCGAGCGCGCCGGTATCGACGACGCCACCCGAAACCGTGTTGACCCGGATGCCCAGCGGCCCGAGCTCCACGGCGAGGTAGCGGACGAGCGACTCGAGCGCTGCCTTCGACGTACCGACGAGTGCATAGTTCTCGAGGACACGGATCGACCCGAGGCTGGAGATCGCCACGATCGCTGATCCGGAGGGCATCGCGGGAGCGATCACGCGGGTCAACGCAAGGAACGCGCGGGCGTTTGCATTCATCGTCCAGTCCCAATGCTTGTCCTCGGTCTCGAGCGCACCACGGATGACTCCGGTTGCCGCGTTGTGCACGAAGACGTCGAGCCGCCCGAGGGCCGCGACTTGCTCGAGCAGGTTGTTCGACGTGACATTCCCGCGCAGCAGTACCGGCTCGGCTCCGAGCGCCCGCAACTCCTCTGCCGTCTCCTCAGCCGCGGCGTCGGAGCGCATGTAGCCGATTGCGACACGCGTGGCACCATCGCGTGCGAACCGGAGAGCGATCGCCTTGCCGATTCCGCGTGAGCCGCCCGTGACGAGGACGGACCGCCCCATCAGGCGCGCGGGAGTGGCCGGGAGACCGGCGCCGACGACGGGATCTCGTCCCAACCGATCCGGGTGCGGGGCTCTTCCGGCTCGTCGTCCGCAGCCTTCGACGAGGCGTACCCGAGATCGTCGAGCTCGCGGATCTTCGCTTCCCCGAAACGTCGCACCGGGTCATCCTCCGGCAGGTCGCCGATCAGCTCCCGCACGCGAGCCCTGATCTGGAACGCGAAATGGGGAGTTGCAGGCCCGACGAGGGCCTCGATGTCGTCGAAGGTCGGCTCTGCCATCGCGCCCGCAAGCCTAACGACTACGTTCACGGAGATGCGGAGACCGACGTCAGTCGAAGTGATGCTGCTGTCCGCGATAGGCCTTTGGTCACTCAACCTCTCGGCCAGCCGGTACATCCTCACGCACGGGTTCCAGCCGCTCGCCTACTCGACGGTGCGGTACGCCCTTGCGGCGCTCATCTTCATCGGGATCGCCCTTGTCGCAGAACGGTCGCTGCGAATAGCCCGTCGCGATCTCCTGGTCGTTGTCTGTGCAGGCATCGCAGTCTGGATCAATCAGATCGGGTTCGTGTACGCGCTGAAGACGACCTCGGCCTCCGTGATCGCCCTGATTCTCGCGGCAACTCCCATCTTCGCGGCTCTGATCGGGCTCGCATTCGGGACGGAGCGCCTGCCCCGACGCTTCTGGCTCGGTGCGGCGCTCTCGTTCCTCGGAGTGGGTTTCGTCGCGCTCGGAGCCGGAGGCGAGCTCGGCGGCGACGTCGGTGGAGTCCTGCTCGGCATCCTCACAGCGGCGACCTGGGCGGTCTACTCGATCCTGGTGACGCCGCTGATGCAACGCTATTCACCGTCGAGAATCAGCGCCATCGTCCTTTCGATCTCGTGGATCGGGATCGCGCTGGTCGGTCTGCCGCAGACTCGCTCTCAGAACTGGCAGCTCGGTTGGGAGGTGTGGGCTTTGCTCGTCTTCGCGACGCTCGGTCCTCTCGTGGTCACGAACATCCTCTGGTTCAAGTCGCTCGACCGGATCGGCGCGTCGCGCGCTACGCTCGCGACAAACCTGCAACCGTTCGTTGCTGCACTCTTCGCCGTCGTGTTGCTCGGCGAGACGATCGACGCCGTGCAGATCATCGGAGGCCTGATGATCGGGGCCGGAATCCTGGCGGCGCGGCGGCGGTCACCGGTGTCTCCGGGTGAGTGAGGATTCCCTCGCGCAGTACTCTGCGCGGGTGAGTCCACAGCGACGCATAGCCCTCGTGTCGGTTGGCGCTGCGGTGGCGCTCATGGCGATCAAGCTTGGCACGGGACTCGCGAGCGGCAGCCTCGGTCTCATCTCCGAGGCGTTGCATTCCGGCACCGACCTCGTTGCAGCGCTCCTCACCTTCTTCGCCATCGGCGTTGCAGGTCGTCCGGCAGATCGCTCGCATCCCTACGGGCACGGCAAGGCAGAGCACCTCGCCGCGCTCGCAGAGGCGTTCGTGTTGCTGCTCGTGAGCATTGTCGTCGCGGCGCTCGCCGTTGCCCGCCTCGTCGGCTGGATCAACATCGACACGTCGACCGCATGGTGGGTCTTTGCCGCTCTCGGAGTCGTCGTGCTGATCGACGTGTCGCGCACGCTCGTATCGGTGCGGGCAGCACGCCGGTTCGAGAGCCCGGCACTCGCCTCGAACGCACTGCACTTCGGCAGCGACCTCGTCGGGACGCTCGCCGTCCTCGCTGGGCTCCTCGCGGTTCGCGCAGGCTGGCCGGCAGGAGACTCGCTCGCGGCGTTGTTCGTTGCCTTTCTCGTCGTCACGGCGGCGGCTCGCTTGATTCGTCGCAACGTCGACGTTCTCATGGACAGGGCGCCGGTCGACGCCGTTCGCGCGGCTCGAGCAGCGATTGCAACGCTCGACCCTCCAGTCGAGGTACGGCGTCTGCGGCTCCGCGAGGCCGCCGGCCGCACGTTCACGGATGTTGTGATCGGGGTTTCGCCGGGAGCGGCGGTCGGGCAAGGCCACGCCGTCGCGGACCGAGTCGAGGCAGCAGTCCAGCAAGCTCTCCCGGGCGGTGACGTCGTGGTCCACGTCGAGCCTGCGGGAGAGGAGGCGGCGCTGCGCGAGCGCGTTCGGGAGGCCGCAATGTCGGTCTCCCGGGTTCGCGAGATCCACAACCTGTCCGTCATCGAGCTACCCGACGGCGTCGATGTCTCGCTTCATCTCAAGCTTCCCGGGGACCTACCCCTCGACGAGGCGCACGCCATCGCCGAGGAGGTCGAGCGTGCCATCGTCAACGGAGTGCCCGAGGTCATCGAGGTGCAAAGCCACCTGGAGCCCCTGCGGGAGCCTGCCGCGGGTCGCGAGTCGTACGACGACCCAGCGGACATCGAGCGTCTCGTGCTCGAGACCACCGGCGCGCAGCCGCGCGCAACGCGCTTTCTCCACACCGACGAAGGGCTCATCGTCTTCCTCACGCTCGTGCTCGACCCGGCCGAAAGCCTTGCCGCGGCACACGTGACGGCTTCGAGTGTCGAAAAGCAGATCCGGACGACCGTGCCCGGCGTCGCAGCGGTCGTCGTTCATACCGAGCCCTGAGCGCCGCGTCCGAGCGCCTCTCGCTTACGCCAAACAGTCGCTCCAGGTTGAATAGGCGGAGGAATGCGGCTCTGCATGTTTCATCCGAACGACAACCCGCTGGAGCGCGGCTGGGTCGGTCGGCTCGACGGCGACCGGGTGCTCCACCTTGCGGCCCAGACCCTGCAGTCGTTCTTCCTCGGTGGTGGGGGTGCGCGTGAGCATGCGGAGTACGCCCGTGCCGAGGTGACGCTTCTCGTGCCGGTGCAGAACCCGCCGACCGTCCGTGTGTTCTCGACCGACGGCTCGTTCCGATTCGCGAACGCGAGCGCTGTGATCGGCACAGGCGTACCCGTCGCCGGCACGCTCTTGACCGCACACGCGAGGATCGCAGCCATCATCGGCGCTGAAGGGGCGATCGGCGGCTACTCGGGACTGCTCGAGTGGGACGACCCGGCCGAGGAGCCGGCGGCAAAGCAGTCCGACTTCGGTCTCGTCCTTGGTCCGACCGTCGTGACACCGGACGAGATCGATCCAGCCACCCTCGTCTGCCGACTCGGCGCCGATGACCGCGAGCAAACAGTTGGACAGACCCCGTTCTCGTGGCCCGAGGCCGTCGAGCTCGCAGCTCGCCGAACCGTCCTGCGGCCCGGTGACGTTGTCGCGGGGCCACCCGTCGCGAGCCTCGACCGCATCACGTCTGGTGCCCAACTCGAGGTCGAGGGCATCGGCACGCTCGACTGTCCCAGCCTCTAGACAATGCGCCTTGTCCTCGACTGGGACGGGACGGTCACGGAGCGTGACACGCTGCACATGGTGATCGAGCGTTTCGGCGACCTCGAAGTGTTCCGCGATCTGGAGGCGCGGATCGAGCGGGAGCTGACACTCAACGAGGTGATCGGGACAGAGATGGCCACGATCTCAGCACCGTTCAGCGACGTGCTCGCCTGGCTCGTCGACACCGTCAGGGTGCGGCCAGGGTTTGCCGAACTCGTCGCGACCCACGCTCCGCTGATCGTCTCCGCCGGTTTCTGCGAGCTGATCGAGCCGGTGCTCGAGCGCGAGGGCATAGCCGCGCCGGTGATTGCAAACCACCTGGAGCCCGGCCCCGAAGGCTGGCGGGCGCATTTCCTCGAGCGCGAGTCGTGCGAGGTCTGCGGCGAGCCGTGCAAACGGATGGCACTCGCCGGAGGCGGGCCATTCGCCTACGTCGGTGACGGCGTCTCCGACCGCTGCGTCTCGCTTGCGGCCGACCGGCTCTTTGCGCGAGACGGTCTCGCCCGCTGGCTCCGCGAGCGAGACATCACCTACGAGCCTTTCGACGACCTGCACGACGTCAGGGTTGCGCTCGACGGGTGACCACGGCCAGCACTGACAGGCTTCAGCCGGTCTTCCGGGTCGGGTCAGGCACATACGATCTGCGGCATCGCCTTTCTCGCTCTCCCACAGCCGTACGACTTCCACGCCTCGACCGAGCGATTCCGCTCCTACGGTGTGGATCGGGCGAACCTCTGGCACGAAGGCGGGTTGCACCGGGTCATCGCGGGTCGAGAAGTGCGGATCGTGCCGACGCCGGGCGGCGTCGACGTCGAGCCCTTCGATGAGGGAATCGGCCGCTCGGTGAACTGGCTCCTCGGTGCCTTTCTCGATCTCGAGGCCTTCTGGTCCTGGACGGTCGGCGAACCGGTTCTCGCAGCACTCGCGGCGCCTCTCAGCGGGTATCGGCCGCCCCTCGTAGTCGATCCCTGGGAGATGCTCGTGACCCTCATCACCGCCCAGCAGGTGTCGCTGCACTCTGCGTTTGCGGTCAGATCGCGTCTGATCGAGCGTTTCGGAGAGCGCCACGTAGAGGCGTGGGCGTTCCCGTCGCGCACACGGATCGCACGGGCGGACGAGAGCGAGATCCGCGAGGTCGGCTTCTCGACGCGCAAGGCGGAATACGTGATCGGTCTCGCCAGGGGGGACCTCGATCTCGGCGCACTCTACGAGCGTCCCGACGCCGAGGTAATCGAGGCGATCACGGCGCAGCGAGGCCTCGGCCGCTGGACGGCCGACTGGTTCCTTGCCCGCACGCTCGGCCGACCCGATGCCTGGCCGGCCGGCGACCTCGGTGTGCGCAAGGCAGTGTCGTTCTTCTACGGTGCAGGCAGAGATCTCGACGAGACGGAGGTACGTGACGTGGGCGAACGGTTCGGTTCGTGGCGCAACATCGGCTGCCACATGCTCCTGGCGGGCGCGAGGCTGCACGGATGACCGTGCGAAGCGCGACGCTCGATGATCTTGCCACGCTGGAGGAGCTCTGGAGGGCGTTCGAGGCCGAGGTACCTCCGCTGGCTCACGAGCCCACCGACCCTGCCACCGAACTCGGCGAGATACGGAAGATCGTGGAGTCGGGACTGGGATGGCTGGCCGAGGAAGACGGCGCTGCTGTTGGCATGGCGCTCGCCCGCCGCCGTGGGCCCCGAGTGGGTCGGATCACCGACCTCTACGTCCGGCCGGACGCGCGTCTCGCCGGAGTGGCCAGTGCGCTGACGCACGCCGTAGTGGCCACGATTTGCCGCCGACGGAGTCGATACCGTCGACCTCGAGGTAACCGCGTCGAACGCAGGGGCCCGAGCCGTCTATGCGCGGTGGGGGTTCCGCGAGGAGGTGCTCGTGCTTGCGGCACCGGCAGCCGCGCTCGCGGAGCGGTTCGGCGACGCAATCGAGGCTACATCGTTCGGCTCGATCCACGCGCAAACCGACGATGTCGATGTGATCGTGAAGACGGTCGAGATGCTCGTCCCTCGGCTGCCGGGCCGATCTGCGGGCTCGGTCGTGACCCAACCACGCGATGGCTACGTCACGATCTACGACGACGTCTGCGATCGCGACCCCGCGATGCTACGCCGTCTTGCCAAGGAGGTTTCCTCTCGGACCGGACTCGTCGTGATCACCCTCGGCGTCGAGCAGGAGGCTGTCGTGCGGATGATCCTGTTCGACCGTGGCGGGATCGTGGACGAGTACGCGTCGGTGCCCGAATTCCACGGACCTCTCCCTCCCGGCGAGGTGGTGGCTCTTCACGCCAACCCCGTCGTCGTCGAGCGGTATACAGGCGCCCTGCAATCGTCGGTTCGAGCCGCGGCTCCCGTCGCGAGCCTTCCGTCCGACTTGCCGCCGGCTCGTGAGTTGCTCGCCGCACTCGCCGATGTTCTCGGGCTCTCCGGCACCGAGTGCGGCTGGGCCGACGCGCCTGCAGACGACGCTTCGATCAGGCTCGATCGCTGATGGGAGGCCTGACGCTGATCGATGCTCCACGCTGCCCCTACTGCGCGCGCGTCCGCATCGCCCTCGCCGAGAAAGGGGTCGAGTACGAGACGGTGGTGATCGACCTCGACGACCGTCCCGCCTGGCTCTACGAGAAGAACCCGCTGGGCCGGGTGCCGGTGATCGAGGAAGACGGTTGGGCGCTGCCGGAGTCCGCGGTGATCAACGAGTACCTGGAGGAGGCGTATCCGGAGCCACCGCTCCTGCCTGTCGATCCCGAGGCTCGCGCCGCTGCACGGCTCCGGATCTTCCGCTACGACGACTTCACACGTCCGTACTACGCTCTCCGTCGAGGGCAGACCGGAGCGGAGATCGAGTTTGCCGAGGCGCTTGCCGCCCTCGATACGACGCTCGTGGAGAATCCGTACCTGACCGGCCCGGCATTCGGCCTCGCCGATGTGGCATACGTGCCCTGGGTCATCCGTGCGCGAGACCTGCTCGGAGTGTCGCTGACAGCGACCGCGCACGTGGATGCCTGGCTCACACGTCTCCTCGAGCGCCCGTCGGTTGCGACGGAGCTGGCGTTGGTCGCTGGGCTTGCGGTGCGATGAGCGACGCGACCCGCGACGAGCTCGTCCGTCGACTCGGGGAGGAGGGTCTCGTCGTTCTCGACGTGAGGACCCGAGGCGAGTTCAGCGGTCAAACTGGATATCCGTGCGATGCACGCCAGGGTCATCTGCCAGGCGCACGCAACGTCGACCTCCAGGAGCTTCTCGCAGCAGGCGCCGCAGAGGCGGTCGCGGAGCTCGTCGCCGCTCCCGCGGGATCCGAGGTGATCGCCTACTGTCACTCCGGCGGCCGCTCGGCGATGGCGGTCGAGGTGCTCCGGGCGGCTGGCTACGAGGCGCGCAACTACCCAGGCTCGTGGCACGAGTGGGCTGCCGACGAGACACTTCCGATCGAGTCCCCCCTGCCGTAGGAGCTGCTCGTCAGCGCCGCGGAGCGTCGCCCGTTTGCGGAGCGTCGCCCGTCGCGAGATCCAGGAATGCTCCGCAGAGGCTGCGTCCTTGTTCGTTCCACGTGCCGAGAAGCGCGTTCGTCTCTCGGCGGACGGACACGGGATCCGGAAGCTCCGCTTCTCCTTCGACGAACCAGAAGTCGAGCATGTGGCGGGTCACCTCAGGATGAAACTGGACACCCCAGGTGCGCTCGCCGAGCCGGAACGCCTGGGGGGCCGAGTCGCTCTCCGCCAGAAGCTCCGCGCCCGTCGGGAGCTCGAAGCTGTAGTAATGCCACTGGAAGGCGTCGATCCTAGGGGGCAGGACGCCGATCAGAGGGTCGCGGCAGCCAGCCGCGTTGAGCCGGACCTCGTGCCAGCCGACCTCCCCACGGGCCGCCGGGCCGACCTTCGCGCCGACCGCGCGCGCGATCAGCTGCGCACCGAGGCAGACGCCCAGAAGAGGCACTTCCTGGTCGAGCGCCTCGCGGATGAACGCGGCCTCATCGGCGAGCCACGGGTGCTCTGCGTCCTGGTCGGGGTGCATAGCCCCGCCAAAGACCATGATCGCGTCATATCGGTCCGGAGCATCCGGCCGGGCGCTACTGCTCGACATGACACAGCGGTCGAGTCGATCGCCGCGCTGCACGACGAGATCCTCGAACAGCCCACCACCACCGGTCGACGTCGGCTCGTGAACGATCGAGAGGACCCGCATGGTTCGAGGGTAGCCTCAGAAGAGCGTCATCTCTGCCGGTGGTAGGTCGAGCCCCCCTGTTGCTGCCATGCCGGCGTCGTCCGATAGACCTCGGAAGATCACCGCGCTCCGCGGGGCGAAGTCATCACAATTGTTGTTTGAATGAAGCAACGGTTCGCGCGGAAACGGGTCTATCCAGTTTCTGAGTCGCGTAGGCTCGCCGCTATGACCTGCCCGAACTGCGGGCGAGAAACGCGCAGAAGAGCGCTCCTGCGCCGGCTGCGACGCGGACTTGCCCAGTCGGCTCTCGAACCGGAGTCACGCAAGGTCGTGCGTGCTGTTCACCGAGTCGCCGGTTGACGGCGCTCGGCGAGCGGCTCGATCCGGAGCTCCTGCGTCGTATGATGGCGTTCGTTGGATCGCCGAGGGCTGCTCGTGTTGCCGCGGGACGGGGGAAGTTCTGTGACTCTTGCCGTCTTCGGGTCCAGCGGTGCACGAGATGCTCGTTGATCGCGACGTCCACGCTGCCGCGAGTTCGTGAGTCGCTCCAGGCTCTGAACGCCGAGCTCGAGCGTGACCACGGCGTCCGGTCCGGGAAGCGTGCCGAGGTCAGTCGACTTTCCCCACCTGCCAGAGAAACGCACGCGGCCCGGCGGTTCCAACGATCTGGCCACTATCGTTGATATCTCCGACCGTGTCTTCGTTGGTGTGGCCTATCCGTACCGTCCTCCCAGCCCGCAACATGCCAGACTTCCCGACCCGCCACATGGAAGCCTGCCAACTCACGAAATCGACCTCGATGGTCTGGCCGCTGGCGTTGACGTCCACCGCTTCGCTTGTGATGTCTGCGCCGCTGTTGGTCGCAGGGTCGAGGGACGTTCGCTGCTGTCCCTGCCAGGGCACGGGAATCGTCGCAATGCCGTCGGACACGTCGTGCGCGACGTCGGCGGCGACGATCCCGAGCAACAGCTCGTTCGGCTGCTCCAGCCTGTCGAGCATGGCGAGGCGGCAGCGCGCCTGGTAGCCGGAGCGGTGGGTCAGCGGGAGGGCGGCGGTTCGCCCGAGGAGACGGCCTGGGCCTTTCGGCGCCTGTTCGAGACCATTGCCGCGGAGCGCCCGCTCGTGGTCGTCGTCGACGACCTCCACTGGGCTGAGCCGGCCCTCCTCGACTTCGTCGAGTACGTCGCCTTCTCGTCCGGCGATGCGCCGATCTTCGTTCTCTGCACGGCCCGCCCCGATCTCTTCGACGTGCGGCCGTCGTGGGCGACGCCGCGGGCCGGCGTGACGCTCGTCGTGCTCGACCCGCTCGACACCGCCGCATCCGACGACCTGTCGGGGCGCTCGTCAACGCGCATGCTCGGCCCGGGCCTGCACGAGCGCGTCGTCGCGACAGCGGAAGGGAATCCGCTGTTCGTCGAGCAGCTGGTCGCGATGCTCGCGGAGGATCCCGACGCCGTGCCGGAATCCGTGCCGCCGGACATCCAGGCGCTGCTGGCGGCGCGCATCGACCGGCTCGAGCCCGCCGAGCGCGCCGTCCTCCAGCGAGGCTCGGTCGAGGGCCGCCTGTTCCACCGTGGCGGCGTGGGCGCGCTCCTCGACGACGATGTCGGCCTCGGCGGGACGCTGCTCGCGCTCGTGCGCAAGGAGTTCGTGCGGCCGGATCGATCGCTGTACCCGGGCGACGACGGGTTCCGGTTCAACCACGTGCTGATCCGCGACGTTGCGTACGCCTCGATGCCGAAGGAGTTGCGCTCGAGGCTGCACTCGCACCTCGCGGACTGGCTGTACGGGCACGCGGACCACCGGCTCACCGGCAGGACGCGCTCGTCGCGTACCACCTCGAGGAGGCGGACCGGCTGGGCGTCGAGCTCGGGCGCCGCGACGATGACCTTGCGCTGAGAGCCGCCCGGCTGCTCGAGCGTGCAGGACGAGCGAGGCCGACCCGACGACGCGGCCTAGTCGCGCTCCTCCACGCCCCTTGGCGTGCAGAGCGCCGCGGAGGCTGACCGAGGTCTGCCGTCCCGACGACCTGACCGTTGTCGTTGATCCCCACCCCCTCGAATGCAGTGCGCCGGGAGGCAGACCGAGGTCGTGCAGCTCCTCGTCCTTCGCCTCGGGTAGCCTCCCACGAGGTGAACGCGTTCGTCGAGGAGGAGCTCGCCTGGGCGAGCGAGCACGGTCTGCCGGCTCTCGAGGCGGATGCGCTGTCGGCGGCCACTACGTCGATGCACGACTGGGCGACTTCGCGACGGCGCGAGCCAAGCTCGAGCGCTCGAAGGAGATCTGCCGCAACCTCGGCATCGCATACGGCCTCGCGGAGGCGCACATGGCGGGGGCCGAGCTCGAGATGCTCGCCGGCGAGTTGCACGCAGCCGAGCGGGAGCTCCGGGCGGCGATCGACATGGCGGCCGCGATGGAGGCGGAACATTACGTCGCGCTCTACCGGGTGCGCCTCGCACGCGTCCTGAACGAGCAGGGCCGACACGACGAGGCGGGCGCCCTGCTCACCGATGCGGCCATGCTCCGCAAGGAGACAGCGTCGTGGCAGAGCAACTGGGCGCGCGTGCTCGCCGCGCGCGGCGAGACAGACGCGGCGGTGTCGCTCGCGCGGAAGGCAGAGGCGTCGAGTGCCGGTAGCGACGACCCGACCGCCGCGGCGGAGACGCTGGTCGACGTGTTCGAGGTGCTGCGCGCCGCCGGCGACCGCGCGGGTGCCGAGCGGCGCTGACAGCGGCAATCACGCTCCACGAGCGGAAGGGCAACGTCGTCTCGGCAAGCAAGTGTCGTGAGCGTCTCGCGGCGACGACCTGAGGATCGCGGCGCGACTCTCGAGTCGCGGACGGCGCTCCGGGCTCCGGGCTAGAACAGCGTCATCTCCGCCGGCGGCAGATCGAGTCCCCCGGTAGCGGGAATGCCCGCCTCGTCCAGCAGATCCCCGGAAGATCACCGCGCTCCGAGGGGCAAAGTCATCTCGATTGTTGTTGAACAGGGCATAGACCTCGTCCGCCTGTCCGGCGAGGAGGCGCGTCGGCCCAACCCACTCGGCGAGCTCCTCGGGGCTGTACATCCAGTCGAAGCGATCAGCGGCGCTACCGCCTCGGATGTTCCATGTCTGAGCGTTGCGGCCGTGGAAGCGGATCACCGAGAGGGCGTGTGTCGCCGCGGCGACGCGAGGAGCGACGTTCGTGGCTCGGGTCAGCGGCGCATCGACCGAGACGTAGGCAAGACCGTTCTCCTCCAGAAACCCGAGCGTGTCGGATCGCTCGTCGGCCTCCATCCACGAGCGGTGCCGGAACTCCACGAGGGGCACGAGAGGCTCGAGCCGTTCTCGCGCACGCGAGAGCTCCTGCTTCGCCGCCGCCGACTTGACGAAGCGTGGGTGGTACTGGAGCAGCACCCCACGCAGCTTTCCCGACAGCTCGAGAGGCTCGACCGAACCGCGAAAGGCGGCAAAGTCAGCGTCCGTCGGCTCTCCGTCATGGCACGTCATCGCTGCTCCCGCCTTGACGTGAAACGAGAAATGGTCGGGCGTGCGCTCGGCCCAGCGCCGCGTTACGTCCGGGTCGGGGAGCGCGTAGAAGGGCGAATCGACCTCGACGACGTCGAAGCGCTCGGCGTAGTAGCGCAGCCGCGCTTCGGCGCTCGACACGCCACGTGGGTACCACGCTTTGAGGAGCCCTTCGTCGGCCCAGCTGCACGTCCCGAGTCGAACCGTGGCAGTCATGGCAGCAACATAGAGGCTCGCCCGCAAGTCTGACTCTTCCTTCTTGAGCCGGAATCTGCCGCACCGCGTTGTCCGCTCGTTGCCACCAAACGTGATGTTTGTCCACCAGGGGATGTCGCTGTGGATAAGTTGTGCGAGTCGCCGAAGCAATAGGGGGTGCGAGAGATGAGCAAGTCCAAGACGAGGAAGAAGGCGAAGCACAAGAAGGATCACCACGAGGCGGATGTCGCGTCGGCCACGCCGGGGGAGCCCGCCGCCGAGCCTGAGGCCGAGCCTGAGGCCGAGGCGAGCCCGTCCGGGAAGATGAAGCGGAAGGAGTACGAACGGGAGATGAGGATCCTCCAGGGTGAGCTCGTGGCCATGCAGGAATGGGTCAAGACCACCGGCGCCAGGGTCTGCATCGTGTTCGAGGGTGTGGACTCAGCCGGCAAGGGTGGCACGATCCGGCGGATCACCGAGCGAACGAGCCCACGGGTGTTCAAGCACATCGCCCTTCCCGCCCCGGACGCGCGGGTCAGGTCTCAGATGTACGTCCAGCGCTACATGGCCCACTTCCCGTCCGCGGGCGAGGTCGTGATCTTCGACCGCAGCTGGTACAACCGCGCCGGCGTGGAGCCGGTGATGGGGTACTGCACCCCGGCGCAGACCAGGCGCTTCCTGGCGATGATCCCGCAGGTCGAGAAGGCCATGGTCGACGATGGGATCATCCTGATCAAGTACTTCCTCAACGTAAGCCGCGAGGAGCAGACACGGCGGCTCGAGAGCCGGATCGACGATCAGCGCAAGATCTGGAAGCTCTCGCCCACGGATTTGAAGTCCTACAGTCGACGGTATGACTACCTCCGGGCCCGCGACGCAATGTTCGTTGCCACCGACTCGGAGTGGGCGCCTTGGCACATCGTCGACAACGAGGACAAGAAGCGGGGCCGGCTCAACATCATCTCCCACCTGCTGACCCAGATCCCGTACGAGCCGCTCGCGCCCCCTGACGAGAAGATGCCCAAGCCGCCGAGCCACGGCGGGTACGTGGAGCCGGACTCCTCGAAGCCCAACATCCCGACGCGCTTCTAGAGACCAACCACCCCTGGAAATGAAGGAAAGGACCTGTGGAATGACCGATAGCCCTGTGGCATCCACCGAGAGCGATGCTTCTGCGACAGGCTGGTACGCCCTGCCGGCGGAGGAGGTGGCGAAGAGGCTCGGTGTCACCCCCGCAGAGGGCCTGTCGGCGGCGAGGGCCACTGAGCTGCTGGAGAAGAACGGGCCCAATGCGCTTCCCGCCGAGGCGACCGTGCCAGGCTGGAAGCAGTTCCTGGCCCAGTACAGCAGCTACATGCAGATCATCCTCGTCGCGGCGGCCGTCGCCTCGATGCTGATCGGCGAGATCTCTACAGGCATCGTCGTTCTGCTGATCACGGCAGTCAACGCCCTCGGTGGAATGCGTCAGCAGGGCAAGGCGGAGAGCGCCATGAACGCCTTGCAGTCGATGCTGAAGTCGTCCGCCCGGGTTCGGCGTGACGGATCGGAGGTCAAGGTCGGCGCCGACCAGGTGGTTGTCGGTGACGTGGTCCTGCTCACCGCGGGTGACGATGTGTGCGCCGACGGGCGGATCATCGAGGCGGCGTCTTTGCAGATCGACGAGTCCGGGCTGACCGGGGAGAGCGTGCCCGCGTCGAAGGACGCGGAGGTCATCCCGGGCGACCCGAAGCCGGGCGCCGGCGACCAGTCGAACATGGCGTTCATGAACTCCCCCGTCACCCACGGAAGCGGCGTGATGATCGTCACCGGTACGGGCGCCGACACCGAGGTGGGAAACATCTCCGGCATGCTGAAGTCGACCCCGACCCTGAAGACCCCGCTGACCGCGCAGCTGGACACGTTGACGCTGTGGATCGCAGGTGCCGCGGGCCTGACGATCGCAATCATGTTCGCCCTCGGGATCTCGCGTGGCGATTCGACCCAGGCCATCTTCACGACCGCCATCGCGCTGGCCCTGGCCGCCGTGCCGATGGCCATGCCCACGGTCCTGCAGGTGATCCTCTCGAACGGCTCGACGACGCTTGCCGCGCAGGGTGCCGTCGTGAAGAGCCTCGCCTCCGTCGAGACTCTTGGCTCGACCTCGGCGATCAACTCGGACAAGACCGGCACTCTCACGTTGAACCAGGTCACGGTCGTCGAGGTGATCGACCCCACTGACCGCTACGCGATCTCCGGGACGGGCTACGGCCTCGACGGCGACGTCAAGCACTCCGCCGGCAACACCAACACGATCGAGCAGGCGATTCTGCCCTTCGTGATCACGAATGACGCAAAGCTCGTCGACGGCAAGGTCGTCGGCGATCCCACCGAGGGGGCGCTGCTCGTCCTGGGACACAAGGCGAAGCTCGACGTCGAAGGCACTCAGGCCAGGTACCCCCGGCTCGCGACCCTCCCGTTCGATCCCACCTACAAGCTGATGGCCGTCTTCGCGGATGCCAAGGACGATTCCGGGAAGGCCGTCGTTCGAGCATTCGTGAAGGGAGCCGGCCCTGCGGTGATCGGGCGGGCCTCGTCCGCGCTGGCGAATGGCAAGAGTGTTCCCTGGGGTGACGAGCAGAACACCCGGTCCTCCCAGGAGATGGAGCGCCTCGGAGGCCAGGGGCTGCGCATCATGGTCGCGGCCACCCGGGACATCGACCCGGCGGGCTTCGATCCAGATGGCGACCTGCTCTCCCTGATGACGGACCTGCAGATGACGGCGATGGTCGGGATGATCGATCCGCCGCGAGCCGAGTCCAAGGACGCCGTCCGCAACGCCCAGAGCGCGAACATCCGCGTGCGGATGGTGACCGGCGACGACGTCGTCACAGGCGAGGCGATCGCGAGGCAGCTCGGTATCCCCGGAGAGGCGATCCTGGGCGCGGACTTCGCAGCGCTCTCCGAAGACGAGAGGCTGTCCCGCATCGACGAGATCGGCGTCGTGGGCCGAGTCGCGCCCGAGCACAAGGTGCTGATGGTGGAGACCCTGCGGAAGAAGGGCGACGTCGTGGCAATGACCGGCGACGGCGTCAACGATGCCCCTGCAATCAAGGCCGCCGACATCGGCATCGCGATGGGCACAGGCACCGAGGTCGCCAAGAACGCCGGCAAGATGATCCTCACCGACGACAACTTCGCCACGATCGTGCGGGCCGTCTCCGAGGGTCGCAAGCTCTACGACAACATGCTGAAGTACATCCGCTTCATGATGGTGGCACTGGTCACGTACATCGTGACATTCCTGCTCGCGAGCCTGCTCAACATTGCCGGCGGGCAGCCGTTCTCTGCCGTCCAGATCCTGTGGATCAACTTCCTGATCACGGCTCCCATCGGCATCGCGCTAGGCCTGGACAAGGAGACGCCGGGGCTGATGAAGCGCAAGCCGCGCCCACGCGCTGCGTCGATCATGTCCCGCCCCGTCATCCTGACCGTGGGGCTTGCCGGCCTGTTCATGTCCGTCGCCATCGACCTGTTGATCGTGTTCGGGAAGGACCACTACGACAACGTCGCGATCGGCAGCACGATCGGCCTGGTCGCGTTTTCCCTGATGCTCGTGGTCGCAGCCCTCGAATGTCGCGACCAGACGGCGTCGATCCTGCGCATGGAGACGCTCGACAACAACGTCGTGAACGTCACCGTCCTGGTGGAGATCGCCCTCGCGCTTCTGATCGCCCGAGGCGGCGTCCTGACGTCTCTGCTCGATACTCAGGCCCTCACCGGCCTGCAATGGCTGACCGGCGCCGTTCCCGCCGTGGCGCTGTTCCTCGGGTGGGAACTCGGCAAGCTGATCGCGCGTCGCCGGGCAGAGAGCGCACAGGTGGTGATACCCGCCGAGGCAGCCGCCGCGTGACACCGGCCACGGGCACACGGCTCGCGCGACTCTAAGCCCTCGAGTAGTCCTTTCGCCGGACCCAGAGGAACCAGATCGGCACCGCAACCGGGGCGAAGAGCAGCGCTACGACGATCCAGGCGATCTTCATCCCGCCGGAGAAATCGGCTCGGAAGATGATCTCCAGCAGCATCCAGATCACGAGGACGTAGAGTGCTATCACGAGGGTCGCGAGCAACCATGTCCCGTCGGTCATCCCGAGCACCTCCACCCTCCTCTCACGCCCCTTCCTCGTCGGACACCGTGGTCGGCATCGTATCCGCGGTCCCCTGCGCGCCGCCCTGCAGCCGGTTGAGGAAGTGACTACCCCCTCGTGAGGAGGCGGCTCCCCCTTCGAGGGGATTGCCACCGTAGCGGGATCGATCAATTGTCCGGTCAACTGCGGTGAAAGGATCGATGACGACCGATTCGGGGGACGCTCGGACGGGGAAGACGAGCAGCGAGGCGACGGCCGGTGACGCCCGTGACGCGACCTGGCTCTCGCTCACGTACGCGGCAACAGCCCTTGCGCTCGTCGGCCTCTGGGGCATTCTCGTCGGCCCCACGAGCCAGCTCGAGCCCTTCACCTTTACGGCTCTCGTAGCTGCATCGTTCCTCGCCGGCCGGATTGCTCTGCCGATCTCGCCGCGTAGCTGGTACACGATCTCGACCCCCATCGTGCTCCTGACAGGGCTTGTCGGCGGCCCGCTCGCCGGCTCGATCGCGGGAGCGGCAACCGCTGTCGGAGACGATGTGGGCACCTGGCGGCGCCGGGCCGCGTACGGCGGCCTCAACTCGGTTCAGGGTTTTGCCGCTGGACTCGCGGGCATGATCCCCTTCGGCGGTCCCAACAACAGTCTTGTCTGCGCGACCGTGGCAGCACTCGTCTTCCTCGTCACGAACGTGGCGGGCCGGCTCCTCGTTGGTCGCGTCCGCGGCATCAACGCACAGCTCTTCGCACGTCCGGGAACAGTGGTGGACGCGGTCGAGACGCTCGTTTCGATCCCGGTGCTCGCGCTACTCCTCCAGAGCTACGACTCGAGTGGACCAGCGCTGATGCTCATGACGATCGGGGCACTGCTCGTCGCCCTCTATGTCGGCACGAAGGCGAGGAGTCACTACCTTGCGAAGATCGAGGAGCACTACGCGGACGCGCGAATCGATCGGCTCACAGGTACGCCAAACAGGCGCGCCTACGACGAGGAGCTAGAGCGCGTAACGGCACGCGTCAACCGCGGTGAGCATCCCGCTGGACTGGTCGTGTTCGACATCGACCACTTCAAATTGGTCAACACCAACCACACGTGGACGGGGGGCGACGAGCTGCTCCGGGCGATCACCGAGCGCGTCGGCAGCATTCTGCGCTCCACCGACCATCTGTCGCGACGCGGCGGCGAGGAGTTCTGCGTCGTTGCCCCTGGCGTCCGTGACGGAGCTGCGCTGCGTGAGCTCGGTGAGAAGGTGCGTGGAATAGTGAAGATGGCGCCGTTCACGGTGGGCGGGACGCTGCTCGAGGTGACCGTCTCAGTCGGCGCGACCCTGATCGACGGCAGCCTGACGCCTGCTGAAGCCGACGGACTCGTGAATGACGCGCTCGCAGAGGCAAAACTCGAACGCGACCGACTCGTGCTGCGCCTCTCGGACTCGAGTCGTGAAGCGATTGTGACGGCCAACGCGACGGCCGGCACCGCCTTCGCGTAGACGAAGCCGCAACCGCCACCCTCGGGCCGAGCGGCTTGCACTCGGCAGGCAGCGGTAGACTGCCGCGCGTGGATGCCCGCCCGATCGGTGTGTTCGACTCCGGCGCCGGCGGGCTCACAGTTCTGCACGAGTGCCTCGTCACGATGCCGCACGAGGACTTTGTCTACCTCGGCGACGGTGCTCGCTTGCCGTACGGACCCCGACCGCTCGACGAGATCAGACGCTTCGCAGGTGAGATCGCCCGCTACCTCGAAGACCAGGGCGTCAAGCTCGTCGTGGCCGCGTGCAACTCGGCCACCGCCGCGGCCCTTCCCGATCTTCAGCAGGCGCTAGCGGTCCCTGTTCTCGGCGTCATCCAGCCCGAGGCGCACGCCGCCGTCCGCGCGACACGAAACCGTCGCGTCGGCCTCCTCGCGACCGAGGCGACAGTGGCGAGTGGCCGCTACGAGGCGTTGATCCATACGCTCGACGCCGGAGTGGTGATCGTGCCGCTTGCGTGCCCGAAGCTCGTGCCGTTGATCGAGAGCGACGATCCCTTCGGCGAGGCAACGGTCGAAGCCGTCCGTGAGGTCGCCGAGCCGTTGAAGCGCGCGTGCGTCGACACCGTCGTTCTCGGCTGCACCCACTACCCCCTGATCCGCCCGATTCTCCAGCGCGTCTTCGGCCGCGATGTCACTCTCGTGTTCTCGGCCGACGAGACGGCCCGCGAGGTGTCCGAGACGCTCGCCCGGAAGGGTCTCGAGAACGACCAGTCCCGTGAGGGCAGCTATCGGTTCCTGACGACCGGCGACCCGGCAGCCTTTCGTGCCATGGGGAGCCGTTTCCTACAACTCCCTATCGCTGATGTGGAGCGCGTCAGCGTCGCCGAACTGGAGAGGAGCGTGGCTGCGTGAGGCACGACGGCCGCCGATCGGATGAGCTTCGGATGCTCGACGTCCTGCCCGACTTCCTCGAGCAACCGCACGGCTGCGTGTTGTGGTCTCAGGGCAAGACCCGAGTGCTTTGCACCGCCACAGTCGAAGAAGACATTCCCCGCTGGTTGCGCGGGAAGGGACGGGGTTGGATGACCGCCGAGTATTCGATGCTGCCGGCCTCGACGGGTGATCGCACCCAGCGCGGCGTGACGCGTGGTCGGCCGGATGGCCGGACCGTCGAGATCCAGCGGTTGATCGGCCGCGCTCTGCGCGCCGTCTGCGACTTCGAAGCGCTGGGCGAGCGCACTCTCTGGCTCGACTGTGACGTCTTGCAAGCCGATGGAGGCACGCGGTGTGCTGCAATCTCCGGCGCCTATGTGGCTGCCTACCGTGCGCTCGACAGGATGGGGCTCTCGAAGGCGCTCTCGGGCGCCGTGGCTGCGGTCTCGGTCGGTGTTGTCGACGGTGTCGCGGTGCTCGATCTGGATTACCCGGAGGACTCCCAGGCAGACACCGATATGAACGTCGTGATGACGGCAGACGGCAGGCTCGTCGAGGTGCAGGCGACAGCAGAGCGCGATCCCTTCACGCGGGACGAGCTCGATGGGCTCCTCGACCTCGCGGCGAGCGGCATCGAGCGGCTCGCAGCGGCCCAGCGGGCTGCCGCCGATGCACCACGGGCGTGAGGGCGCGGCTCGCCTCCGGCAACCCACACAAGCTCGTGGAGTTGCGTCGCTCGCTCCGAGGGTGGGAGATCGAGTTGATCGACGATTCGGCGTTCCCGCCGGAGACGGGACTGACATACGCCGCGAACGCGCGCGGGAAGGCGCTCCATGGTCGGACAGCAGCTCCCTCCGATGCATGGGTGATCGGGGAGGACTCCGGCATCGAGGCAGCCGCCCTCGAGGGCCGGCCGGGCCTCGAGTCGGCCCGCTGGGCAGACGATGGCGTCGAGCGCCTGCTCGCCGAGCTCGCGGATGTCTCCGACCGGCGTGCGCGGTATGTCTGCGCGATAGTCGCGATTGGGCCGCAGGGTGACGAGATCGCCGTCGAGGGCGCGCTCAACGGCGTGATTTCGCGCACCCGCCGCGGCAAGGAGGGCTTCGGCTACGACCCCGTCTTTGTGCCGGAGGGAGAACAGCAGACGGTCGCTGAGCTCGGTGATGCCTGGAAAGCCACGCATTCCCACCGGGCCCGCGCCGCTGACGCGTTGGCGTCCGCGCTCGAGACCCTGGCGCCAGGCTGAACGCCGCAGCCGAGAACGTCACACCCGACGCCGATCCCGGAAAGAACTATCCTGTTCGACGATGGAGCCGAACGAGGCACTCGCCGAGCTGCTCGACCTTTCCTCGCAGATCGAGGACGTTGCGATCCTCGGTGCGTCGGGGTTCGTGCTCGCTGGATCTGGCACACCGGAGCGCTCCGAGCAGCTCGCGCGGATAGCCGCGGAGCTGGTCGCCGCGGCCGGCGACGTGCGCCCAACAGGGGACGTCTCGCGTATCGAGATCGCCCTGGACTCGACCAGCGTCTTCGTCGTCTCCGAAGCCGGTCGGACGGCGATCGCAACAACGGTTCCCGAGCCGACCGCAGGCCTCGTCGTCTACGACCTCCGCACGGCGCTACGGCGGCTCGACGAGAAGCCCGCCCGCAAGCCTGCTCGGAGGAAGAAGAAGGACGACGTCGATGCGTAGAGTTCTCATCCTCGCGCTCGCCGGAGGAATCGCGTGGTGGTTCTTCGCCCGAAGAGGGGACTCGGAACAGCCCAGTGTCACGATCGGCTACGCGGACGGTTCGGCGGTAACGCTGGACACAGGCTCACCCGAGCTCGACCGGCTTCTGCGGATCGCCGCTGAGGCCGCAACTCGGTGACGGACGAACTCGGGCGCCTCCTCGTAGAGCACGCGCTCCTCGAGGGTGACTTCCTGCTCCGGTCGGGCAAACGTTCGACGTGGTACCTGGACAAGTACCGATTCGAGACACGCCCGGACCTCCTCCGCGCGCTCGGCGAGAGGCTGGCCGAGGTGTCGAGGGAGGCGGAACCGGAGCTGGTCAGACTCGCCGGACCTGCTCTCGGAGCGGTAGCACTGGCCGCTTCAGCGTCTATGGCGTCCGAACTGCCCTTCATCATCGTCCGAGGTGAGACGAAGGAATACGGCACAGCGAATCGGATTGAAGGCCCGTTCGACCGGGGGGACCTCGTGTGCCTTCTGGAAGACGTCGTCACATCCGGCGGCGCTCTTGCCGAGTCGGTGTCCGCACTTCGGGACGCCGGCCTCATCGTCCGCAACGCAGTGTGCGTCGTGGATCGTGAAGAGGGTGGGGCCGACGCCCTCGCCCGGCTGGGGGTGCGGCTTCGTTGCCTCTACCGCGCGAGCGAACTCCTCGTCGGGCACTCAGCTGGCTGAGAGTCCGACGTTCGGCGAGCGCTTGAACGAGTGCAGCGTCGCGCAGGCGTCCAGAATCCACCTGGTTGAGCCGAAATCGCTGGAGTAGAAGAAGCTCCAGCGGTCATGACAACGACCGTCTAGCAGGAGGAGTGGCAGTGACCAAGCAAGAGTTCGTAGATGCAGTCGCCGGCAAGACCGGCATGTCCAAGCGTGACGCAGGCGCATCGGTAGATGCGTTTCTCAGTACCGTCGAGGACGCGCTCAAGGCAGGGGACACCGTGACCTTCACCGGTTTCGGGAAGTTCCACACGACCTACCGCAAGGCCCGCGAGGGTGTCAACCCGCGGAATCCGAGCGAGAAGGTCCAGATCAAGGCGGCGACCGTGCCGAAGTTCTCGGCCGGCTCGGTGCTGAAGAAGGCTGTCAACTAGAGGGTCGAGCCTCTCTAGCGTAGGTCGCTGCTCCGAGGCCAAGCGAGGGTGCCGAGAGGCCTCTCGCTTGGCCTCCTCTTACGAACGTTTGTTCGTGTAGCCTTGCCCGGATGCAACTCTCGTTTGACGCCGCCGATCGGCTAGTCGAGCTCGTCGAGGCACGACGCGGGCCTGTGCCCGTTGGCGAGGCCGCACGTGTCCTCTTCGCCCTCGCCTCGGCGCCGACGGCGATTGCACGAGCCCTACTCGACGACGTTGTCACAGGCGATGCGCGGCTTACCTGGCGCGGAACGTCGGTCGGACTCGCCGACGCGCCCGGGTGCGCGACCGCACTCGAGACAGCGTCATTCGTCGTCTTCGATCTCGAGACGACGGGGCTGTCGCCCGCCCGCTCACGCATCGTCGAGATCGGCGCCCAGAAGGTCGAAGCGCTCGAAGTCGGCGCGACGTTCGAGACGCTCGTCAATCCAGGGGTCGTGTTGCCGTTGGCAATCACCGCGCTCACCGGCATCGGCCAGGACGACGTGCGGCGTGCCCCGGGAGCCGACCTGGCGGTGCGGCGGTTCCTGTCCTTCGCCGGCGACGCCGTGCTCGTCGCTCACAACGCCCGGTTCGACATGGGCTTCCTCGATCGAGCCGTGGAGCGCCTCACCGGGCGACGGGTGGCTGCACCCGTCGTCGACACGGTCTGGCTCGCACGTCGGCTCCTGAGCGGAAGGACGAAGCGCTTCGGCCTGGCGCCGCTCGCACACTTCTTCGGGACGGATGTCGCTCCATGCCATCGCGCACTCGCCGACGCTTCGGCAACGGCCGAGATCCTGGTCGCGTTGATCGGGCTTGCGCAGGAACGAGGAGCGGAGACGGTTGCAGATCTCGTTGAGCTGTCGGCACCTCGCGCCCGGCGTCTTCACGTCAAGCGCGCGCTCGTCGCTGACGCGCCGACGTCTCCTGGGACGTACATCTTCCGCGACGTGGGCGGGCAGGCGCTGTATGTCGGCCGCGCGCGCGATCTCAGAGCCCGGCTTCGTTCGTACTTCAGCGGCGAACGGCAGCGACCTGCCGTCGAGGCGGCTCTCGGGGCCCTCGCGTGTGTCGAGTGGCAGCGGTGCGGCAGTGAGCTCGAGGCTGCGCTCGACGAGCTACACCTCCTTCGTGAGCTCAGGCCACCCGCCAATGCCCGGGGGACACGACCGGATCGCCACGTCTACCTGCGGCGTCGTGGAGCCCGCTGGATCTGCGGACCGGAGCCAACGCCGCACGGGCCGATCTCAGGGCGCGCACTCGCGCGGCGGGCGGCGCAAGCACTCGACGGATTCGAGGGAGATGATCCGCGAGACGTGATTCCCGGCCTGCGAGCGCGCCTGCGACGTCTCGCTCGTGATCTCCGCTTCGAGGATGCTGCACGGCTACGGGATCGGATCGCGGCCCTCGAACAGGTCGTCGAGCGAATCGACGAGCTCCAGCGTCTCCGCGCGCTGAGGGCCTGCCTCGTCGTACCCGCACTCGAGCAAGGCATGGTGCGCGCCGTCTTCGTCGCCGGAACCGTTGTCGCGCGGCGCACGATTCCGCGCGGCGGCGGGGGGTACCTCGAGGTCGAGGCAGGTCTTGCCGAGGCTCGCCGCCCCCGACCCGCGCCACTCGAGGCGACCGCGGCCGACGAGCTGCTCCTGATCGCGACCTTCCTGCGGCGCCCGTCTCCCGAGCTGCGTGTCACCGCGCTCGATCGCGACTCGATCCTTGCCGCGGCGAACGGGGTAGCCTTGGCTGCGTGAGCGCCCGATCGGATGATGACTCGACCGAGGGGGTGGTCGCGTTTGCCGATCGCGTCGCCGAGGCGGTTGAACGGAAGCGCAGCCAGCTCGTCGTCGGGCTCGACCCGAGGATCGATCTGCTGCCCGTCGAGTTGCGAGGCGAGGCGGTCCTCGGGCGCGCCGCCGCCGCGGCCGCCATGGAGCGGTTCTGCAAGGGAATCGTCGATGCGGTTGCACCGTACGTCGTTGCCGTAAAACCCCAGGTCGCCTTCTTCGAGGCGCTTGGCAGTGACGGGTGGCTGGCGCTCGAGATGGTCTCCCGCTACGCATCCGATGCGGGGTTGCTCGTGATCGCGGATGCGAAACGCGGGGACATCGGTTCCACTGCTCGTGCTTACGCAGCCGCCTTCCTCGAGCCGCGCGGCGCGGAGCCACCCCTTGCAGACGCTCTCACATTGAACCCGTATCTGGGCTCCGATTCGATTGATCCGTTTCTCGCTGCCTGTCGACGCCACGGCTCCGGCATCTTCTGCCTCGTTCGCACGTCGAACGCCGGCGGACGCGATCTCCAGGATGCCGTTCTCTCCGACGGAACGCCCGTCTGGCGGCACGTCGCCGGGCTCGTGAGCGAGTGGGGCGCTGAGCTCGTCGGTGACCGAGGGATGTCGAGTGTCGGAGCCGTGATCGGCGCGACCGTACCTCGGGTCATCGGCGATGCTCGACGCGCGATGCCGCAACAGATCATCCTGTTGCCAGGCGTCGGTGCCCAGGGGGCCACGCCGGCCGATGTCGCTCGCGCTTTCACGAGCGGTCCTGCGAGCGCCCTCGTCAATGCCTCCCGCTCCGTGATCTTCGCCTACCGCGACACCGATGACGACTGGCGCGCGGCAGCCGGCGCAGAGGCGGCCCGGCTCGCCGCGGAGATCTGGGTAGCGGCCGGCTGGTAGCTACATTCCCGCGTGATGCCCAGGCTCAGGCTCAGAGGCCCCCTCGCCCTCGCTGCAGCCGCGTTCGCTGCCTTTTGCGCCTCCGCCGGTGCCAGTTCCGGTCCGCCGCAGGTGAGCGCCCCCGCCTACGTCGTCCGCGGAGGGCCAACTGCCGTTGTTCTCGCAGCCCGGGCGGCGGATGCACGACGGGCTCCTGCGAGTATGACGAAGTTGATGACGGTGCTCGTCGCTCTCGAGCACGCCCGCCTCGACGATGTCGTCACGGTCCCGCAGGAGGCGGCGGAGGTCGGCGAATCGTCTGTCGGGCTCAAGCCGGGGGAGCGCCTCACCGTGCGCGATCTTGCGATCGCAGCCCTCGTCCCGAGCGCAAACGATGCAGCCACAGCCCTCGCCGCTTACGTCGGCGGCGGCTCTGTCGAGAGGTTCGTCGCGCTGATGAATAGGAAGGCTCGGTCGCTCGGGCTCACCTCGACGCATTTCGAGAACCCGCACGGCCTCGACGAGGCAGGCCACGTCTCGAGCGCACGAGACCTGACCACGTTGCTCTCGGCGGCTCTCAGGATCCCGTTCATCCGCACGTGGTCGACGAAGCCGACGGCGACGATCGCAGGCGGCAGGTTCCTCACCTCGACCGATGGTCTCATCGGGAAACTCCCGCTGCTCGGCGCCAAGACCGGTCACACGAACGGCGCAGGCTGGTCTCAGGTTGCGGCGGTCGAACAAGACGGTGTCCGTATCACCGCGTCATTGCTCGGGGCCCGCAGCGAGGAACAGCGGAACGCAGAACTAGGCTCCCTGCTCACCTGGGGTCTGGGCCAGTACCACCGTGTCCGGGCAATCGATAAGGCCCGTGTGTACGGCGTCGCACGGACGGGCTACGGCCGGCCCGGTGTCGAGCTCGTGGCAGCGAGAACTGTCGTGCGCACCGTGCGCGTGCAGAGGCCGCTCGTCGAGCGCGTCGTTGTCAGCTCCACGCTGGCGTTGCCGGTCGCTGCCGGGCAACGCGCAGGCGAGGTACGCGTGTATGCAGGCGGTAGGCTGATTGCGCGCACGCCGCTCGTCACTGCCGATGCCATTCCGGCCGTTGGGGTCTCAGGGAAGGTCGGCTGGTATGCCCGTCGGACCGTGCATCATCTCTTCGGACTCGTCTCGTAGGAAGGATCTGCTCCCGTGATCGTCACCGTCACTCTCAACGCTGCGCTCGACCGATCGCTCACCGTTCCGATCTTCAAGCTCGGGCACCGGCACCGGGCGAGCAGCGCGCTCGTCCTTGCCGGCGGCAAGGGAATCAATGTTGCTCGTGCGCTGAAACGGCTCGATGTCCCCGTCGTCGCAACTGGCCTCGCCGGCGGGAGGACGGGCACACGGATCGTGGAGGAGCTCACCGAAGAGGCAATCCTCAACGACTTCGTCCGGATTCGGGACGATTCTCGGACCTCTACTGCGGTCCTCGATCCAACCGCGGCGACGTACACGGAAATCAACGAATGGGGCCCGAAGGTCTCCGATGACGAGCTCGAGATTCTCCGCGACAAGCTTCGCTATCTCTCGAGGGGGGCATCGGTGGTCGTGTTCGCCGGCTCGTTGCCCCGTGGTGTCGACGAGGGCTTCTACGCCGACGCTGTGCGCGAAATGACGCGGCTCGGCGCACAGGTCGTTCTCGACGCCGAAGGCGAGCCTCTGCGTCGCGGTATCGAGGCGGAGCCCTGGCTCGTCTCACCGAACCAGCATGAGGCCGAGCAGCTCGTCGGGCAGGAGTTGGAGGACGATGACGACTTCGTGATGGCACTCGACACGATCGCCGAGATGGGCGCCCGGAATGTCCACATCACAATGGAAACGGGGTGCTTTGCTCTCGTCCGGGAGGAGCGCCACGTGCGACGGTTCCGCGCACACGCACCTCAGGTCGAGGCCGTGTCCGTGCTCGGGGCCGGCGACGTTCTCCTCGCCCGCTGGCTCGTGGCGCAGGAGGAGGGCCGCGGAGCCGAGGAGTCGCTTCGACTGGCCGTTGCGGCAGGCTCGGCATCGGTGCTCGAGGTCGGCGCCGGTCGTTTCGACCCCAAGGAGGCCGCGCGCCTCGCATCACTCGTCGAGGTCGACGAGCTCCAGCCTGTGGCCTAACACGGAGAGCACGCAGGAGGAGCTCCAAACGGGCGCCGTCGACCGCGGTTGGTAGAGTCAACTGACTCTTGGAGTTCGAGCTCGATCGAGACGGCAAGTTCGGCAAGGAAGGCCTCGCCTTCGACGACGTGCTGCTCGTCCCGGCCGAGTCGGCGGTTCTACCGAATGACGTCGCGACGGCCACCCGGCTGACGCCGACGATCGCGCTCGAGATCCCGATCGTCTCCGCGGCGATGGACACGGTGACGGAGGCGCGCCTCGCGATCGCTCTCGCCCGGGAGGGTGGGCTCGGAGTCATCCACCGCAATCTCTCGATCGAGCATCAGGTTGCAGAGATCGACAAGGTGAAGCGCAGCGAGGCCGGCATGATCGTCGAACCGGTCACACTCGGCCCCGATGACCTCGTGGCCGACGCGCTCGATCTGATGGCGCACTACCGCGTGTCGGGCGTCCCGATCACGAATCCGGACGGAGTGCTCGTCGGCATTCTGACGAACCGAGACCTGCGATTTGGTGCACGGCCGGATCAGCGCACCCGTGACCTGATGACCAGCGAGAACCTCGTCACGGCGCCGGTCGGGACAACGCTCGCAGAAGCCGAACGGTTGCTCGGCCGGCACAAGATCGAGAAGCTGCCAATCGTCGATGCCACGGGCCACCTCCGGGGCCTGATCACGGTGAAGGACATCCAGAAGCGCGAGCGCTACCCGCTCGCGACGAAGGACGAGCGCGGGCGGCTGCGTGTCGGCGCTGCCGTCGGTGTCGGCACCGATGCGCTCGAGCGCACCGCGGCTCTCGTTGCGGCTGAGGTCGACGTTCTCGTCGTCGATACGGCGCACGGCCATTCCCGCTCGGTCATCGAGATGGTGCGGCGAATCAAGTCGGAGTTCGACATCGAGTTGATCGCCGGAAACATTGCAACCGGCGACGCCGCCGAGGGCCTGATCGACGCCGGAGCAGACTGTCTCAAGGCCGGCGTGGGGCCGGGGTCGATCTGTACGACCCGTGTCGTTGCGGGTGTCGGCGTCCCGCAGGTGACGGCAGTTTTTGACGTCGCCGAGGTGGCAATCCGGTACGGGATTCCCGTGATCGCCGACGGCGGCATCACGTCGTCCGGCGACGTGGCAAAGGCAATCGCCGCGGGCGCCGATACGGTGATGCTCGGCTCGATGCTTGCCGGTACCGATGAGTCGCCCGGTGATGTCATCCTCGTTCAGGGAGAGCGCTTCAAGGAGTACCGCGGCATGGGCTCCCTGGGGGCGATGAAGGCCCGCTCGTTCTCGAAGGATCGTTACTTCCAGGGCGATGTCGAGGACGTCGACAAGCTTGTGCCAGAGGGTATCGAGGGCCGTGTCCCCTACAAGGGCCCGGTCGCACCGATCGTCTATCAACTGGTCGGTGGTCTGCGACAGGCGATGGGGTACTGCGGGGCCTCCACGATCGAATCCCTCAAGACCGAGAGCCGATTCGTGCGAATCACGGGAGCGGGCCTCCGTGAGAGCCACCCGCACGACGTCACGATCAGCAAAGAAGCCCCGAACTACCGACGTGGGTAGTCCCGAGCACGCCGAGGTCATCGCGTTCCCGGTGCCACAACCGGAGCCGGAGGACCGACCTGTCCTCGTGCTCGACTTCGGTGGCCAGTACAGTCAGCTGATCGCCCGGCGGGTGCGCGAGGCGCGCGTCTACTCGGAGCTCGTCAGCCACCGTCTCACGGCCTCCGAGATCCAGGCGCGAAACCCTCTCGCGCTGATCCTCTCTGGGGGGCCCGCATCGGTCTACGCAGAGGGTGCACCGCAGATGGACACAGCCGTGCTCGGGCTCGGGATCCCGACGCTAGGGATCTGTTACGGGATGCAGCTGATGGCGCGCGATCTCGGCGGCACCGTCGAGTCCAACGATGTCTCGGAGTACGGCAAAGCAGATGCCGAACTGGGCGAATCGGTGCTCTTCCACGACCTCCCGGCCGAGCAGGTCGTCTGGATGAGCCACCGCGACTCGGTCACGGCGCCGCCGCCCGGCGCGCGCGTAACGGCGGCGTCACCGTCGACGCCCGTGGCTGCCTTCGAGGACGAGAGCAGAGGCCTGTACGCCGTCCAGTTCCACCCGGAGGTGGTGCACACGCCCGACGGACAGCAGATCCTGAAGAACTTCCTCTACGAGGTCGCGGGAGCGCCCCCGAGCTGGACCCCGGCGGCGGTGATCGAGGAACAGGTTGAGCGCATTCGGGCGCAAGTCGGCTCCGAGAGGGTCATCTGCGGCCTCTCCGGTGGTGTCGACTCCGCCGTGGCTGCGCTCCTCGTCTACAAGGCCGTCGGCGATCAGCTCACCTGCGTGTTCGTCGACCACGGACTCATGCGGGCGAACGAGGCGGAGCAGGTCGTCGAAACCTTCGGAGGTCATTTCCACGTTCCACTCGTCCACGTGCGCGCCGAGGACCGCTTCCTTTCTCGCCTGGCGGGCGTGACCGATCCCGAAACGAAGCGCAAGATCATCGGCGAGGAGTTCATCCGGGTCTTCGAAGAAGAGGCAAGGAAGATTGGTGACGCTCGCTTTCTCGTCCAGGGGACGCTCTACTCGGACGTGATCGAGTCCGGTGGCGACGATGGTGTCGCGGCGAAGATCAAGTCACATCACAACGTCGGCGGACTCCCCGCTGACATGAGGATGGAGCTCGTCGAGCCGCTCAGGCTGCTGTTCAAGGACGAGGTGCGCCGGGTCGGTGAGGAGCTCGGCATGCCCGAACGGCTCGTCTGGCGCCAGCCGTTTCCCGGCCCCGGCCTTGCGATCCGAATCATCGGCGACGTCACCGCCGAGCGGCTCGACATCCTTCGCGCAGCCGACGCTGTGCTTCAGGAGGAGGTCCGCCGGGCGGGCCTGTACCGCGACCTCTGGCAGAGCTTCGCGGTACTACCCGCCATCAAGTCGGTCGGAGTCCAGGGCGACGAGCGAACGTACGCGTATCCGATCGTGATCCGGGCGGTCACCTCGGAGGATGCGATGACTGCGGACTGGGCGCGAATCCCGTACGACGTGCTCGAGTCGATATCGAACCGGATCATCAACGAGGTACCCGGAGTCAATCGCGTCGCCCTCGACCTCTCGTCCAAGCCGCCGGCCACGATCGAGTGGGAATGAGCAGCGAGTCCGTCGAGCTCCGGCGGATGCAGGCGACGGCCCGCGTGCCCGGCGACTGACGCCGGAACGTGAGCCAACCCGCCTCCCTCGGTTGAGGGGAGTCGGGTCTCTGCCGGTCTGCCGATACCCAATATGTGCGGCGCTCCTTGACGACCCTTCTTCTCGTCGGCGCTCTGGGCGCGTTTCTGTCCACAACGCCTGCGCACGCAAGCGAGCCGATGTCCGACCTCGGGGCACGGTTGCAGTCTCTCCAGGTGAACTCGAAGGGAGAGGCCCTCGTCACCTACCGCCGTACCGACGGCAAGGTCCGGCACGTGCTCGTCTGGGACGGGCTCAACGCCGTCACCTCGACGGATCAGAGCGTGCACCAGGAGCGGTTCAAGTACGACTACGCCGGTGGCTGGGGCAAATATCACGTCGCGTCGTACTGGGCGACCTTCAAGAACGGTTGCGCACCCTACGATGGCCCCGAGCTCGTGTACTTCCTCAGCGGCTGCAAGGCCTCTGACGGGAGCTACTGGGCGATCCAGAGGTGGCAGCGCGGGTTGCCGCTCCTCGGCTTCGATCCGTGGAGGCCGGCCCAGGCGGCGTACGAACTGCACATCTCGCACTGGACGGGCGAGCTGTCGAAGCTCGAGGTGTACACACACTGGACGTACGGCGGCCAGTGGCAGGGACTGTTCGGGCGCTTCACCTATCTCGGCAATCCGGTGTACGGATTCGGAGCAACGAGTGAAGGCAACCCGTTCGACCGGTTCGGGCGCAACGTCTATATCGACACTCTCAACTCGGCGTACGGCCAGGGCTGGAAGCGCGAGTCCGGCATCCTCGTGCACAAGGGCACGGGCACCTTCTGCCACAGCTTCGTCCCGCAGAAGCCGTTTCCCGGCTACCCGAGCCAGGCAATGCGGCCGCCGGCACCGGGAGAGCGCTATCGCATCACGGTCATGGGGGCAGGCGTTACTCCCGTTATCCAGTGGGAAGGGCCTGGCCTGACCGCAGCGGACAGGGCGCAGTCGGGCTCGATGACGACGGTATTCGACGCGCTCATGGCGGGCGACAAGCAGTGCGCCCCCGAGCGCTGAATCACCGCTGCCCTCGGGACACCTCCGTCGGAACCTCGACCACTGCCTCGGCGGCGATCTCGACCGTGACTCGCAGACCAGCCTCGAAGACGGTCAAGCCGGTGTGTGCCGAGACGATCTCACGGCCGTCGTCGTAGCGAGCACGCAGGGTTACGACTGGCCCCACGCGTTCGGAAGAGACAAGGACGGCGTCGCCCCGGGGGTCGGGGCGGAGGAAGACGCCCTCCGGACGGGTCACGATCGCGTGTGCTCCTCGCTCCTCGACGTTGGCAAGGCCGACGAAGCGTGCCACCCAGGCATCGGCAGGGTCAGCCCAGAGCTGCTCCGGCGTGGCGATCTGAGCGATCGCCCCGTCGCGCATGACCGCGACTTTGGTGCCGAGCCTGAATGCCTCGGCTACATCGTGGGTGACGTAGACCGCCGTCTGCCGGATCGCGACGAAGAGGTCTCTCAGATCCGTCAACAGCCGGTCGTGCAGCGCGCGATCGAGCCCCCCGAGCGGCTCGTCGAGCAGCAACACCCGGGGCGATGGTGCCAGTGCGCGGGCGAGGGCCACCCGTTTCCGCTCGCCTCCTGACAGAGAGGTCACGGTTCGCTGCTCGCGGCCGGAGAGTCCGACCAGGGTGAGGAGGTCGGCAACCCGAGCCGCGGCCACCGAGGAACTGACGCCTTGCATTCGCAGGCCGAAGGCGATATTCGCGGCGACGTCGCGATGGGGGAATAGAGCGTCGTCCTGGAACATCAGGCCGATTCCCCGCCGATGCGGCGCCACGCCGGCAAGCGAGCGGCCGTCGAGCATCACCGACCCCTCGTCGAGTCGTTGGAGGCCTGCGACAGCCCGGAGCAGCGTTGACTTGCCGCTGCCACTCGGGCCGAGGATCGCGACGGTCGTTCCGGGCTCGACATCGAGATCGACACCGGCAAGGGCGGTGTGGGTCCCGAACGTGACCCGAGCGTTGCGGACTTCGAGCATCAGAGCGCCTCGGCGCGTCCGTCTGCGAGGCGCTCTGCTGCGAGCGCAGCGCAGACGACGATCCCAGCGAGCACCACCGCCAGCGCCGCCGCGACTCCCTGATTCTCCGCTCCAGGACGTCCGAGAAAGCGGAAGATCGCGACCGGTAGCGTCGGCTGCTCGGCCCGCGCGACGAACACCGTCGCTCCGAACTCGCCCAACGCGATCGCAAAAGCGAACCCCGCTGCCACTGCAAAGGCGCGGCTGACAAGGGGCAGATCGACCTCACGCCAGGCTCGCGAGGGTGCCGCACCGAGCGTGGCCGCAACCTCTCTCAACCGGGGATCGATCGATCGTAGTGCCGGTACGACGATCCGGACGACGAACGGCGCTGCCACGAGGGCCTGGGCCACCGGGACGAGCCACCAGGAGGAACGAAAGTCGAACGGCGCCGTGTCGAAGGCGATCAGGAATCCGAAGCCGAGCATCACCGCTGAGGCACCAAGGGGGAGCAGGACGAACCCGTCGGCAGCGCCTGGTGGCCGGCGGGCGAGCGTCACGGCCGCGAAGCCGCCGACGATGAGCGCGATCAGTGCCGCGAGGCTCGCAAAGGCCACGGAGTAGACGGCTGTCTCCCAGGGCTCCACGAGGAGCGCGGGTGTCTCGTGGAACAGAGCTCCCCAGTGGCCGAGCGAGCTGCGGAGAAGAACCGCGAGAGGAAGTGCGAGCACGATCGCCGCGGCCGTGAGCACGGCGGCGAGCACGAGACGCTCCCGTCCGCGGGGCCGGCGGAGCACTCGGTTCTCGACAGCAAGTGGGCTTTGGGCGCCCGCCCGCGCCTCGAGGAGGCTCGCCACGGTCAGCACGACGGCGACGGCCAGAAGCTGAAGCAGCGAGAGCACAGCAGCAGCGTGGAGGTCGAACTGGCGTGCGGCCCGGGTGTAGATCTCCGTTTCGAGCGTGGCCCGGCCGGGGCCGCCGAGAATCAAGATGACGCCGAACGACGTGAAGCAGAAGAGGAACGTCAGCGCTGCAGACGCGGAGAGAGCAGGTGCAAGTTGCGGTAGCGTCACCTCTCGGGCTCGTCTGATCGGCCCCGCACCGAGAACCGTGGCGGCCTCGGTGCTCGCCGGGTCAATCGTCGCCCACGCTCCGCCGACGATGCGCGTGACGACGGCGATGTTGAAGAAGACGTGCGCTGCGAAAATAGCCCAGAGGCCCCGTTCGTACCCGTCCGGGAGCAGTGTCAGGAACGCGGTCGCGACGACGACTGTCGGCAGGACGAACGGCACCAAGACGAAGGCCCGTGCAAGAGAGCGGCCACGGAAACGAAACCGCCCGATCGCCCACGCCAGCGGCAGCCCGGCCGCGAGCGTGAGCACCGTCGACGCGGCCGCCTGCCAGATGGTGAACCAGAGGAGCTCGGCCGTTCCCGACGGGAGCGAGAGCCCGCCCTCCGACGAGAGGCCTCGCTCGAGGATCGCCGCCATCGGGAACGCGAAGAAGACGACAACGAATGCCGCAGGGACGAGCGCCGCTGCGGTGCGCACGCTGCGCCTCAGCGCAGGACGGTCTGTGTCCACTCGTCGATCCAGCGGTCGCGGTTGCGGCCGATCTCTGCCGCTGACAGCTCGAGCGGGTGCAGAGGGGAGACCGCGTAGCGGCGAAACGCGTCGGGCACGGGTGTTCCGTTCCGTACCGGCAAGACGAACATGCTGTTGGGAACAGCCTCCTGGAACCGCTGTGACAGCATGAAGTCGATCAGGGCGTGGGCACCCTCGACGTTCTTCGCACCCCTGAGCACCCCGGCGAGCTCGATCTGCCGGAAGCAGCTGTCGGTGACGACGGCGGTCGGCGCCGTCGCCGGCGGCTTCGCTGCGAAGATCACCTCAGCCGCCGGGCTCGTCGCGTACGAGACCACGATCGGCAGCTTCCCCTTGCTTCCACCGGCTCCGGAGAACCGGGCGGTGTAGGCCTCCTCCCAGCCGTCGACGACGAGCACGCCGTTCGCGCGCAGTCGGCGCCAGTAGTCCTGCCAATGGTTCTCCCCGAATCGGGCAATCGTGGCGAGCATGAACGCGAGTCCCGGCGTCGAGGTGGCAGGGTTCTCGACGACGAGCAGCTTGCGGTAGCGCGGCAGCGTCAGATCCGCGAGCGTCTTCGGCGGCGCGATGCTGCGTGACGCGAACCACTTCCTGTCGATGTTGAGGCAGACGTCGCCGTGGTCTATGGGCGTCACGTTGTGCGTGGAGTCGATTGAGTAGCGGCTGTCGACCGTCTGGAGCCCTGGCGCCTCGTACGGCTCGAACAGGCCCTCGTCGAGTGCGCGCGAGAGCAGGTTGTTGTCGATCCCGAACAGGACGTCCCCCTGTGGCTTCCCTTTCGTGAGGAGCGCACGGTTGACGGTCTCGCCTGCGTCCCCGCCCTGCAGGATCGTCAGCTTGAGCCCGCTCTCCTGCTCGAACGCAGCCTTGACCTGCTTCGGGATCGCGAAGGAGTCGTGCGTGACGAGCACCACCTCGGTCGGCGTCGCTGTCTCACCACCGCCACAGCCGGCGGCGCCCGCCAGAGCCACGACGCAGACGCTCACGATCAGGATGCTCCTCACAGTTCTCCTTTGCCGGGGCGGACGATCGCGATGACGCCTCGCTCGAGGGTGACGGAGGCCGTCTCGGTCTCGAAGAGGTTCGAGATGCCTCTGGTCGAGCCCGCGTCGAGTCTCTCGCCTGAGAGGGGATAGACAAGCCCCTCGGTCGTGATGTTCTCCGCGGCGCCGTGCAACGGCACGAGCGAGACGAGTTCGCCTGGGCTACCGACAATTGTTCGCGCGTCGTGGACGATGTGAATGCGGGTCGAGCCGAGAAATCCATCGATCTCAGCGCCTGCGTATCGAGCATGGCCGAGCAGCAGCACGGACCCGAGCAGATGGTCGAGGCGCCCGCCGCTCGAGCCGACAACGACGATCCGTTTCGGTCGGAGCTCGATGGCCGCGTCGAGAGCGAGCGCGAGGTCAGTAGCGTCCTTCTCGGTTGGGTGCCTCTCGATGCGCGTTCCGGCGGCCTCGACGGCTGCAAGTCCTTCAGGAGTGATCGAGTCGAAGTCGCCGACCGCGAGGTCGACGTGCAGGCCGAGCTCGACCGCCCGGTCGACGCCGCCGTCGGCGGCGATCACGGTCGCGCCGTCGGGCAGCTGGAGTCGAGGCCCGCCAGGGAGATGCCCTCCGGCAACGACGACAATGGTTTCGGGCTTCACGCGCATACCTCCGCTGGCATTACCCAGATCAGGTTCTGCGGGTCGGCGGCGCGTCGAGCCACCCTCTCAGCCCGGTCGTGCCCGAGCTCCCCGTTTCGCTGCGATCATCCTACCTTGATCGAGGGTGAGGAGAATGTTGATTCGCCGAACCGACGACGGGCTCATGTCGTGCCGGTTGCAGGTCGAAGACGTCGCAAGAGCGACCTGGCGCTCCGGACGGTGAATGTCGGCGCTTCTCGTCCGCTGCTACACTCCTCCGTCGGCGGTCAAGGACGACTGCCTCCTTCCTTAAGCGATGAAGACCTACACCGCCAAGCCCGGAGAAATCCAGCGCGACTGGTATGTCGTCGACGCCGAGGGAAAGACCCTGGGCCGACTCGCGACGCAGATCGCCGACACCCTTCGTGGCAAGCGAAAGCCCCAGTACACCCCGCATGTGGACACCGGCGACTTCGTCGTCGTCATCAACGCGGAGAAGATTCATCTCACCGGACAGAAGCTCGACCAGAAGATGGTCTATCGGCACTCCGGTTTTCCCGGTGGGTTGAAGACGCGGACGATGCGCGAGCAGCTCGACCGGCGACCGACCGAGGTCATCCGCAAGGCGGTCAAGGGCATGCTTCCAAGGAACAAGCTCGCCGCAGCGCAGCTGACCAAGCTCAAGGTCTATGCAGGCCCCGAGCACCCGCACGCCGCGCAGGCGCCAAAGGATCTGGAGCTATAGATGGCAGAGATCGCTCAGTATCTCGGTACCGGTAAGCGCAAGACGTCGGTCGCGCGAGTCATTTTGCGACCGGGCGACGGCAAAACCTGGATCAACGGTCGCACGCTCGAGGAGTACTTCCCGCGCGCCTCGCACCGGACGTCGGCGCTCGGCCCGTTCAAGACTGCAGGCGCGGAAGGCACCTACGACCTCCGAGTTCGGGTGCACGGCGGCGGCATCAGCGGCCAGGCCGGCGCGGTTCGCCACGGTATCGCCCGGGCGCTCGTCGAGGCCGATCCTGAGCTTCGTATTGCACTGAAGCGCGAGGGCTACCTCACGCGCGACGCCCGTCAGGTCGAGCGCAAGAAGGCCGGCCTGCACAAGGCGCGCAAAGCACCGCAGTTCTCCAAGCGATAACCCGACGCCCGCAGGGGCGAGGCACCTGTCTCGTCCTTCCCGCTTCTTCCTCGGCCGTTCAGCGGCACACACTGATGCCTCGACCACACTTTGGAACCGATGGCGTGCGCGGGATCGTGGGCGACACGCTGACGCTCGACCTCGTCGAGCTGCTTGGCCGAGCCGCGACGGTGTGGGCGCGACGCGGGCGCGTCTTCGTCGGACGTGACACGCGTGGCTCCGGGCCGGCACTCGAGGAGGCGCTCGTGCGAGGGATCGTCTCGGGCGGCGGGATCGCCGTTCTCGGAGGGGTGCTGCCGACTCCAGCCGTCGCGCTCCTCGCTCAGGATCTCGGCGTTGTCCTCTCCGCCTCGCACAATCCGCCCGAGTACAACGGGGTGAAGTTCTTTGATGCGGAAGGCCACAAGCTGACCGACGAGGATGAGGAGGCGATCGAGGCACTCCTCGACGGTCCGGCCGTGGGCGGGGGCTCGGTCGAGGTCGCGGAGGCAGCCAGCGAGGGGTACGTCGAGCACATTCTCGATCACTTCGGAGCCCCTCTCGACGGCCTTCGGATCGCCGTCGACTGTGCGAACGGGGCGTATTCGACGATAGCCCCTGGTGTCTTCGAGCAGTTGGGCGCCGAGGTGACAGCAGTTGCTGCGACGCCGGACGGATCGAATATCAACGTTGGTTGCGGCGCAACGGATCTGGGACTGCTCCAGGAGGTCGTGCGAACCGGTGCGTACGACCTCGGCGTCGCGTTCGATGGTGACGGTGATCGCATGCTTGCCGTCGACGAGACGGGGGGAGCCCTCGACGGAGACCAGATTCTCGCCGTGCTTGCGCTTGCACTCGGTGCCGACACCGTCGCGGTGACGACGATGACGAACCTCGGATTTCACCGGCTGATGAGCCAGCGTGGCATTCGGGTGCTCACCACGGACGTCGGCGACAGACACGTTCTCGCGGCGATGCGGGCCGAGGGAGCGGTCTTGGGCGGTGAGCAGTCGGGTCACATCATCACGCTCGACGGCCATGTCACGGGAGACGGCCTCGCAGCGGCCCTGCTCCTCTGTCGGGCGCTCGGCGGCGGCTCGCTCGCCGAGGCAGCAGCGGTACTGAACCGCCTTCCGCAGGCCAAGCAGAACGTTCCGATCGCCCGGCCGGGCCCGTCCGAGGCCGTCGTCTCCGAAGTCGAGCGGCTCCGTAACGAACTCGCCGGGCGAGGACGGATTCTCGTTCGGCCTTCCGGCACCGAGCCGCTCGTCCGGGTGCTCGTCGAGGCCGAGGACGAGGAGGAAGCGCAAGAGCTCTGTGGTAGCATCGCCCATCTCGTCCGGCAGGAGCTCGGGTAGGCGAAGATGTCTGTTTTCCGACGTTGAATGAGGTCATCCTCGTCGCGGCCGACGGGGCGAGGAGAGGAGTACTGAAGTGTGTGGAATCATCGGCTACGTCGGCCCGAAGGAGTGCAAGGCACTTCTCCTCCGCGGCCTCGAACGGCTCGAGTATCGCGGCTATGACTCCGCCGGGATAGCGCTCCTCGAGGAGTCGGGACTCCGGTACACCCGGGCTGTCGGGAACCTGCAAAACCTGAAGCGGGAGGCGGGTGAGGGCGGCTCTCCGGCGACGACGGGTCTCGGCCATACGCGCTGGGCGACGCACGGCGGCGTCACCGAAGCCAACGCGCATCCGCTTGCGGGAGACGATCCCGCCGAGGTCGCGATCGTCCTCAATGGCATCGTCGAGAACTACCGGGAGCTCCGTGAGCGCCTGCGAGAGGCCGGTCATGTGTTCACGTCCGAGACGGACGCGGAGACGGTGACGCACCTGATCGAGGAGTACTACGACGGTGACCTCGTCGAGGCCACAAGGCTTGCGTTCAACGAGCTGGAAGGCCACTTCGCTTTCGTCGTGATCCATCGCGACCATCCTGGCGTGCTCGTCGGGGCGCGGATGCAGTGCCCACTCGTCGTCGGCATCGGCCGGGGCGAGACGTTCCTCGCCTCGAATGCGGCCGCGTTCCTCAGTGAGACACGTGAGGTGCACTTCCCGGAGGACGGCGATCTCGTCGTGATCACGGCAGATGGAGCCCGGGTGTTGCGCGCCGGTGACGGCAGCGCCGTCGAGCGCGAGCTCGTCGAGCTCGACTGGGACGATGAGAGTGCCGAGAAGGCCGGGTTCGAGACGTTCATGCTGAAGGAGATCTACGAGCAGCCGGACGCTGTCGCCGAGACGATCGGCGACCGGGTGCGCCATGGTCGGCTCGAGCTCGAAGGGCTCGGCATGGACGACGCCGAGCTGAAGGTGCTGCGTCGGATCGTGATCCTCTCCGCAGGGACGTCCTACCACGCCGCTGTGGCCGCCCGCTACGCGATCGAGGAGTGGGCGAGGGTGCCTGTCGAGCACGACATCGCGTCCGAGTGGATCTATCGCAACCCGGTTCTCGATGCCAGCACACTCGTGATCGGCATCTCCCAGTCGGGTGAGACACGAGACACGATCGCGGGCATGAAGCTCGCGCGCGAGATGGGAGCGCGAACGGTCGCGATCACCAACATGATGGGCTCGCAGATCACGCGCGAGGTCGATTCGGTGCTGTACACGCGCGCCGGGCTCGAGGTGAGCGTGGCTGCCTCGAAGACCTTCACCGCGCAGGTAAGCCTCCTGTTCCTCGTCGCACTCAAGCTGGCGCAGGTGCGGGAGACGCTCCCGACCGACGAGCTCACGTTCATTCTCGACGAGGTCTATCGGCTACCCGAGAAGATCCAGGCGTTCCTCGACGGCGACCATCCGATCGACGAGATCGCGCAGCGCCATTTCGAGAAGCCGTTCTTCCTCTACCTCGGCCGGCATATCGGCTTGCCGGTGGCGCTCGAGGGCGCATTGAAGTTGAAGGAGATCTCGTACATCCCGACCGAGGCCTACTCAGCCGGCGAAATGAAGCACGGCCCGATCGCCCTTCTCGACGAGTCGACACCGGTGGTCGTGATCGCGACCCGCAGCCACGTCTACGACAAGATGATCTCGAACATCCAGGAAGTCCGCGCTCGCGGCGCCCACGTGATCGCGATCGCCACGGATGGGAACGAGGACATCCAGCACCACGCCGACGACGTCATCTTCATACCGCGCTCGCCGGCGTTCCTGCAGACCGTGCTCGCGGTCGTGCCCCTGCAGTTGCTCGCCTACCGCATCGCGCGGTTGCGCGGCCTGAACGTCGATCAGCCGCGGAACCTCGCGAAGACCGTCACCGTCGAGTAGGCAGGCCTCGAAGGCCGGCCCACTCGACCGTAGGGGCGAGGCGCCAGCCTCGCCCGAACGACGAGAGCGTTGCTGTTAGGGGCGAGGCTGTGCCTCGCCCCTGCGCCTTGTCGCCCCGCATCGCTACGAGCTCGCGAGACTGACACGCGACATCGGTCGAGCACCTCGCGCTCGGCGTGCCGTCGTGCGGGGCACCGCTCCTCGACGCCGAGGCGGCCAGCAACCCAGCCGTGGCCGGCATACGCGAAGCGCGGGTCAGAACGACATCTACGGCGGCGCCGGGATCGCCTTCGCGAGCAACGAGAGCGGTCGCTGGAGGATCTGGGTTGCCGAGCCCGACGGCTCAAACGTGCGTCAGGTCACCCGCGGTGACGGCGAGGACGCGTATCCCGCGTGGTCGGCTGATGGACAATGGATTCTCTTCAGTCGCGACACCGACGATCTCGTTCGGCGGGTCATGCGCGTACGCCCAGACGGGGGTGGTCTCGCTCCGGTGACGAGCGGGCGGATCCAATCGTGGCTGCCATCTGCCTACGCTCCTCCTCCCTAACGCGACCGAGCCGGCGACCAGTCTCGGCTGGGATGCGTTACGCCTTGTCGCCGCGGATCGCGATCGACAGCCCGCCGGCAAGCGCCGCCCCGATGAGTGGGCCGACGATGTAGATCCAGACGTTGCCGAACTCGCCGGCCCAGATCGCCGGGTCGATCGAGCGCGCCGGGTTGAACGAGCCACCCGAGGACGGTCCCATCGTTACGGCGGCGACGAAGATGAAGCCACCGATGGCTACCGGCGCGAGCACGCCCTTCCACGGTGCCGCATCGTCGGTCGCGACGGTGATGATCACCGAGACGAACAGGAAGACCGCAACGAGCTCGATCAGCATCGCACGCCAGTCCTCGACTCCCTTGCCGGGGTTCGTGACGAGCGAGTCCTTGACGTCGCTCGTGTAGAGGATCGTCGCGACGACCGCAGCTATGAAGCCGCCGATGAGCTGCGCGACCCAGTACGGAATCACTGCAGCCATCGGAAACTTTCGGCCGACCGCTAGGCCGAAGGTGACAGCCGGGTTGTAGTGACCGCCGGAGATCTGTCCGAACGCGGCAATCATCAGACCGAGACCGAGACCGAAGCCTGCCGCAACGCCTGCGGAGCCGATCGAGCCGGGCAGGTTCACCGAGGCGGCGATACCGCTGAAGCCGATGAAGAAGAAGCCAAACGTGCCGACGACTTCGGCCAGAAGGCGATTACTCATCGATGGCGTTTCCACAGTGGTGCCCTCCCCGAACTCGATGTTGACAATCCGGCTGCCCCAGGCGGGGCAACAGTGGGAAGCTACGTGAAACGCCGGACGTGTTGTGATTCGAACCGGCTACGGTTGGCTCACGATGAGACCGAAGCGAGAGGATGCCCCACCGGCCTACAGCACTACCGCTGTCCGTGTAGTGCGGCTGCCGGGCGGGGAGGAGGTGGAAGATCGCGTCGCGGTCGAGGAACCTCTGGAGTTGCGCATCGACGGCGAGCCGGTCGCGGTGACGATGCGGACTCCCGGGAACGACGAGGAGCTCGCGCTCGGGTTCGCGCTCTCCGAGGGATTGCGGCCGGTCTCGGCCCGCATTCCGGATGACCTGGCGGCGAACACGATCGAGCTCGATGCGCCCGGTTTCGACCCGGCGCGGATCGCGCGCTCGTTCTACACGACGTCTTCCTGCGGAGTGTGCGGGAAGGGAGCTCTCGAGGCGATCGCCGTCGAGTCGCCCCTGGTCGAGAGTGAGCTCACCATCAGCGAGGCCGTCGTCGGGCTCCTACCCGACCGCCTTCGCGCCGCTCAGGCGGCGTTCGCCTCGACGGGTGGGCTGCACGCCACGGGACTCTTCGACGCGGACGGAGTGCTCGTCTACGCGCGCGAGGATGTTGGTCGCCACAACGCAATGGACAAGGTGATCGGGCGTGCGTTTCTCGACGGGCTCATCCCGCTCGCCGATTACATCCTGTGCGTCAGTGGACGCCTCTCGTTCGAGCTCGTCCAGAAGGCCGCGGTCGCGGGCTGCCCCGTGTTGGTCGCGGTTGGGGCCCCGTCGTCTCTCGCCGTCGACCTGGCCGCAGACCGCAGGGTGACGCTCTGCGGCTTCGTCCGCGACGGTCGCCTGAACGTCTACTCGCGGCCCGAGCGAATCACCGGCTGAGCGATTTCCTGAGATCCACTCCGGAAGCGACACCGAGGAGCGCGCCCGCCAGAATCGGCTCGGGATCGCGATCGAGCCAGACGAGGCCGATCGTGCGCGTGGTCATCGGTGCCACGAGGGGGATTGCCCTCATCCCTGTGGGCACGTCGAACACGTGGAGCCAGGCGTGGGACATCACGCTCGACCACGGCCCGTCGCGGACATGCGCGAACAGCGTCGAGATGGAGTTCGTCTCGAGAGTCGGCTTTGGCTCCGCTCCGGCCTCGTGGAAGATCCCGTTCACGATGCGCCGGTTCTGCATATCCCCGGTGAGCAGGCAGAGCGGGAGCATCGCGGCCTCGGCCCACGTCATCTCGTTGCGTCCTGCGAGCGCATCTGTCTCGGCCGTGAGCAGCACGTAGTTCTCCTCGTACAGCGGGAGTGTCCGCACGCCGGTGAGCGGCTCGGAGTCCAGATACGTGACACCGAGCTCGAGCTCGAAGTCGTGCAGGCCACGTTCGATCTGGCGCGAGTTGAGGGAGTGGACGGCAACAGTGATGCCCGGATGGGTGGCGCAGAGAGGGGTCGTCAGAAGAGACAGGCAGGGGAGAGATGTGGGTATTGCCCCGACGCGGAGATGCCCGGATAGACCACCGCGCATCGCGCTCAGCTCGTCATCGAGACCGCCGACGTCGGAGAGGATCTTTCGAGCCCATTCGAGGACTCGCTCGCCCTCGGGGGTCAGCCCTTCGTAGCGTTGCGAGCGGCGTACGATCGGGAACCCGACCTCACCCTCGAGGCGTCGGATGCCCGACGAAAGCGTCGGCTGAGAGACGTGGCAGGCGCGCGCTGCTCGGCCGAAATGCTCTTCGCGCACGAGCGCGACGAGATATGTGAGATGGCGCAAATCCATCCACCGATGATAGATCAGGTCTATCGTCCGGTCGATCGGTTCACTTTGACGCTACTCGTTCCGGCAGCGATCCTGTTAGGCACCGGGACGAAACCCGGGGAGGCAGGCGGACGCCTGCCTCCGTCGGAGAGGAGCGACGCGCATGCGCAAGTCGAAAGGCCGACTTACGACCCCACTCGTCCGTGATGACGGCGTGCTGCGCCGGGCGACCTGGAATGAGGCGCTCGATCGGGCCGCCGCCGGGTTCGCCCGCGCGCGCGAGGCGGACACCTCGACGTCGTTTGGCATCTTCTCGTGCTCCAAGGCGTCCAACGAAATGAACTTCCTGGCGCAGAAGTTCGCCCGTCAAGTGATGGGCACGAACAACATCGACTCCTGTAACAGAACCTGACACGCCCCTAGCGTCGTCGGTCTGGCGACGGTGTTCGGAGCAGGCGGCGGCACGTCGTCGTACGCGGAGATCGAGGAGACAGACGTGATCCTCCTGTGGGGCTCGAACGCGCGCGAGACGCATCCGATCTTCTTCCATCACCTGCTCAAGGGTGTCCACAACGGTGCACGTCTCTTCGTCATGGATCCCCGCCGGACGACCTCCGCGCAGTGGGCCGATCGTTGGCTCGGTCTCGACGTCGGCTCGGACATCGCACTCTCGAACACGATGGCACGGGAGATCATCCATGCCGGCCTCGCGAACCGAGCCTTCATCGACCACGCCACCGAGGGCTACGAGGCCTACGCCGCGTCGGTCGAGCCGTTCACGCTCGTCGAAGGCGAGCGCTTGACCGGAGTGCCTGCCGAGGTGATTCGTGAGACGGCGCATGCCTTCGCCCGCGCCGACCGCGCCATGATCTGCTGGACGCTCGGGATCACCGAGCATCACACTGCGGTTGACAACGTCCTCTCGCTCATCAACCTTGCCCTGCTCTGCGGTCACGTCGGACGCTTCGGCTCGGGGCTCAATCCGTTGCGCGGACAGAACAACGTCCAGGGAGGCGGCGACATGGGCGCCATCCCGAACAAGCTGTCGGGCTTCCAGGACATCGAGCGCGACCACGAGGCGCGTTCACGGTTCGAGCAGGCGTGGAGTACGACGATCAGGCCGACGTACGGCTGGCATCTCACGCAGATGTTCCATGGGATGGAGCGCGGTGAGTTGCGGGCCCTCTACGTCATCGGAGAGAACCCGGCCCAGTCGGAGGCGGACATCAATCAAACACGCAAGCTCCTCTCGGAGCTCGAGATCCTCGTCGTCCAGGACATCGTGTTGACGAAGACGGCAGAGATGGCGGACGTCGTGTTCCCATCGGCCGCGTCCTGGTGCGAGACCGACGGCACCGTGACGAACAGCGAGAGGCGTGTGCAACGAGTTCGCAAGGCTCTCGAGCCACCCGGTGAGGCCCGTGACGACATGTGGATCATCGCCGAGCTCGCTCGTCGGCTCGGCCACGACTGGCCCGAGCCCGTCGCAGAGGACGTCTGGAACGAGCTCCGGTCGCTCTCCCCGATGCACGCAGGCATGAGCTACACACGTCTCGAAGAGCACGGCGGCCTCCAGTGGCCGTGCCCGGACGAGACGCATCCCGGGTCGTCGATCCTGCACGAGCGGCTGTGGGCCGATCCCCTCGTCGGTCCGCCGGCACCGTTCACCGTTGTCGAGGCGCGCGGCCCGTTCGAGCAGCTCGACGCCGACTACCCGATCCGGCTCACGACCGGCCGTCGGCTCGAGTCGTACAACACCGGGGCTCAGACGAACCTGTATTCGTCACCGCTCCATCGAGGCGAATCGCTCGACCTCTCACCGGAGGATGCCGAGAGGCTAGAGCTCGCAGACGGCGAGATCGCCCGGGTATCGTCCCGTCGCGGATCGGTCGAGGCGCCCGTCCGGATCGATCCGGCGTTGCGGCCCGGTCTCGCTTTCATGACCTTCCACTTCCCCGATCAGGTCGATACGAACCAGCTGACGATCGACGCAACCGACCCGAAGTCCGGGACGGCCGAGTTCAAGGCGGCTGCGATCCGGGTCGAGAAGCTCGAGCCGGCCGAGCGCGAGGAGCGTGCCGGAATCGCAGAGCCTGCGACCGTTGGCGGCCAGAGCTAATGGACCTCCACCTCGTCCCCGGCGCCGAGCCGACCCCGTCGGAAAGCGCGGCTCTCGACACCGTTCTCGGGCCGGCAGCCGACGGCTGGGACGGCGGTGCACGTCTCGACGGCTCCGATGGGAACACCGCTAGCTCTGGCCATGCCGCTCGCGCTCGGCGTCATCTGCTGCTCCCGGCACTTTGGGCGCTGCAGGAGCGGATCGGCTGGATCAGCCCCGGCGGGATGAACGAGCTCTGCCGTAGGCTGACCTTGCCGCCTGCCGACGTCTACGGCGTTGCCACCTTTTACGCCATGCTCGCCGTCGAGCCGCGGCCTGCCCGCGTCGTCCACGTCTGCGAAGACATCGCCTGCAAGTGCACGGGCTCCGACGACCTGATCGCGCAGATCGAGGAGCGGTTCGGGGCCGAGGGAGAGCTGTCAGACGACGGCTCGGCGACCTGGTTCCGCAGCCCCTGTCTCGGGCAGTGCGACCGCGCCCCGGCAGCACTCATCAGTGATGCCGGCGACGCGCCGCACGAACGGACGCTTGCGTTGACGACTGCGGCTGCGGTTCTCGATGCTCTAGCCGGTGGCGATCCAGGGCCGGCGCCGGTCACCGTGCTCCCGCAGGCCGGCGATCCGTCGCTCCGGCTCCTCCGCCGTGCCGCGTCGGACAGGTCGGTGAGCCTGGACGAGTACCGGGCACAGGGCGGCTACGCGGCTCTTCGGCGGGCTGTCGAGCTCGGTCCGGAAGGTGTGATTCGAGAGGTGAAGGACTCGAAGCTGCAGGGCCGCGGTGGTGCGGCGTTCCCGACGGGAGTCAAGTGGGACGCGGTCGCCCGCCAGCCGGCGCGTCCGCACTACCTCGTCTGCAACGCGGACGAATCGGAGCCGGGCACGTTCAAGGACCGCGTGATCATGGAGCGCGACCCGTTCGCGCTGATCGAGGCGATGACGATTGCCGCCTTCGCGACAGGGTGCGAGCAGGGCTATGTCTACATCCGTGGCGAGTACCCTGAGCCGCAGCACGCGCTCGAGGCTGCGGCCGAGGAGGCGCGGGCACGTGGTTACCTCGGAGACGACGTCCTCGGCGAGGGCTTTGCATTCGAGATCGAGATTCGCAAAGGCGCGGGCGCCTACATCTGCGGGGAGGAGACCGCGATCTTCGAGTCGATCGAGGGAAACCGCGGCGAGCCGCGCAACAAGCCACCGTTCCCCGTGGTCGAAGGCCTCTTCGGGAAGCCGACTGTCGTCAACAACGTCGAGACGCTCGTCAACGTGCTCGATATCGTTCTTCGTTCGGGTCCGTCGTACGCCGAGACAGGCACGGAGATCTCGACTGGGACCAAGCTCTTCTGCCTCTGCGGGCACGTCGAGAACCCGGGCGTGTACGAGGTACCGTTCGGCACGACGCTGCGCGATCTGTTCGACCTTGCCGGCGGCGTTGCAGGCGGTCAAGCAGCTGCAGTGCATTCTCATGGGCGGTGCCGCCGGAGGCTTCCTCCGTCCGGACGAGCTCGATCTGCCGCTCACCTTCGAGGCGGTCCGCGAGGCGAAGACGACGCTCGGCTCAGGGGTTGTCCTCGTCCTCGACGAGACGGTCGACATGCCGCGGCTGTTGATGCGCCTGGCTGCGTTCTTCCGCAACGAGTCGTGCGGCCAGTGCGTGCCCTGTCGCGTCGGCACCGTCCGCCAGCAGGAGGCGCTCGTGCGCCTCGTCTCCGGGAGGACGATCGGGGGAGTCCAGAAGGAGCTGGCCGTGATCGCCGAGGTCGGCCAGTGCATGCGGGACGCGTCGATCTGCGGCCTTGGGCAAACAGCGTCGAGCGCTATCGAGTCGGCGATAGGACGCCTGGGGGTGTTCTCGTGACCGAGGTGTTGCTCGCACCGAAGCGGATGATCGAGCTCGAGATCGACGGGCAGTCGGTGCGCGTCTTCGAGGGGGAGACGATCCTCGGTGCCTGCCGGCGCCTCGGAATCGACACCCCGACGCTGTGTTACGGCGACACGCTCGAGCCCGCGAACGCCTGTCGCGTGTGTGTCGTCGAGGTAGAAGGGTCGCGCGTTCTCGCGCCTGCCTGCTCGCGCAAGGCAGAGGCAGGAATGAAGGTGCAGACCGATTCCGAGCGGGTGCGCCACTCACGGAAGATGGTGCTCGAGTTGCTCGCCTCGTCCGTCGACCTCTCGACGACGAACGTCATCCCGGAGTACCTCGAACGCTACGACGCGCAGCCCGAGCGGTTCGGGCCGCCGGCGCCGCCGGACCCGGACCGCGACCGCAAACGCACCGGCCATCACATCGAGCCGGACGGCCAGACGGCGGCAACGGTGCATACACCGATCAAGATCGACAACGAGCTCTACGTGCGCGACTACTCCAAGTGCATCCTCTGTTACAAGTGCGTCGACGCGTGCGGCGAGCAGTATCAGAACACCTTCGCAATTCATGTCGCCGGGCGTGGCTTCGACGCGCGCATCTCGACCGAGTACGTCGCAGAATTGCCGGACTCAGCCTGCGTCTACTGCGGCAACTGCATCGCCGTGTGCCCAACAGGGGCGCTCATGTTCCGATCCGAGCATGACCTGCGACACGACGGTGAGTGGCGGGAGGACGACCAGACCGTCACGCAGACGATCTGCCCCTATTGCGGCGTCGGCTGCAACCTCGAGCTCCATGTGCAGGACAACACGATCGTCAAGGTGACGAGCCCTGACGATCACGACGTCACGCGCGGAAACCTCTGCATCAAGGGGCGCTTTGGCTTCCAGCACGTCCAGGCGCGCGATTCCGGGTGACGTGAGGGTCGGCGCGGTCGTCCTCGTGGGCGGACGGTCGAGTCGTATGGGTCAGCCGAAAGCGCTGCTCGACTGGCGCGGGCGGCCGGCGGTGCTCCACGCGGTCGAGGTGGTGCGGGAGGGGTGCGCCGGAGGACCGGTCTGCGTCGTTCGCGCCCCCGGCCAGCAGTTGCCGCAGCTCGACGCCATCGTTGTCGACGATGCCGTTGCATATCGTGGACCGCTCGGCGGGCTGCATGCCGGGCTCGCTGAACTCGCAGGGCAGGTCGAGGTCGCGTTCGCCTGCGGCGTCGACACGCCGCTGCTCGTGCCGGCATTCGTCCGTCGAGTCTGCGGGTCGGTGCGGGACGACGATGATGCCGTCGTGCCCGTGATCGGGGGTCGGGCACAGCCTCTGCTCGCGGCCTACCGGACGACGATTGTCCAGGCGCTCGAGGAGCTGCTCGGCCACGGTCACCTCGGGCTCAAGGACGTTCCCACTGTGTGTGTGGTCCGCGAGCTGTCGGAGCGGGAGTTACTGGCAGATGCTGATCTACTCGCATTCGACCCGGAACTGCTCTCTGCTGCGAACGCGAACACGCCGGAGGAATGGGCGGTCCTTATCGCCGAGGCGTAGGTGTCGGGTCCCACCGCGGCGCGGTCGAGGCCCTGCCTCGCCCTGCGGATCGTGACCTCGAGTCGGCTCCGTAGGGGCGATGCGTAGCGTCGCCCGTGGGCCTTATACGAGCTCGACCTCACCGCTCTCGACGAGCACGACATCTCCTCGCTCGAGGACGATCGTGAGCCGGCCGTCCGCAGCGATCGCTCCCGCAGTGCCGGCGCGGCCGCCTACGCGCACCTCGAGCCCACGAAGGGCGTTCCGACGCTCGAGCTCGTCCGCAAGCTGGACGAGGCCACCGGTGAGCCAGTCCGTGTAGCGACGTTCGAGCCCGACCAGCACCGAAGCGAGCAACGTGCCGCGATCGAACGACCGACCGGCCGCAAGTCGCAAGGACGTTGCAGGCGTGCGGGTTACCGGCGGCAGGTCGTGCTCCTCCTGATTCACGTTGATACCGATCCCGCAGACGACATCCCCCGCGGCAGCCTCGAGCAGGATCCCCGCCACCTTGTCACCGCCGACGAGCACATCGTTCGGCCATTTCACTAGCGCGTCGACACCGCACTCGCATTCGATCGCCTCCGCAACGGCAAGCCCGACAACGAGCGAGAGCTGTGGCAACGCAGCGGTCACCGAGGGTCGCAGGAGCACAGAGAAGAGGAGCGCGGTCGACGGCGTGTCGTCCCATCGTCGTCCCGAGCGACCCCGGCCTGCCGTCTGGTGCTCGGCCACCGCCACGGCGCCGTGGGCAAGGGCGCTGTCGCGGAGGAGGTCCTGGGTCGACGTCGTCACCTCGAGGTAGAGATACGGCTCACCCAGCCCTCCTCGGAGAAGCGGGCGAAGTCGCTCCGGCTCGAGCTCACTCACCGCCGTCGACCCGTCGGAGCCGCTTCGTCGCCCCTCGGCGCTTCTTGGCATCGAGGCGTTGCTCCTTCGCCGCACGCGTCGGTCGCGTCGGCACACGGTGTCGCTCGACGTGAAGCGCCTCTGCGAGCCGCGTCACGAGCCGGTCGATCGCGAGCTCTCGGTTGCGTAGCTGGCTCCGCTCGTCCTGCGCGATCGCGCGCAGCGTCGGTCCTGCTTTCGCTACGACTCTCGCCTTCTGATGATCGGTCAACGCCGTCGATGCTTCGACATCGAACACCGCCTCGACCCGCGTCTCCGACGTATTCGCATGCTGTCCTCCCGGCCCGCTGGACCGTGACACGCGCAGCTCGATCTCGGAGAGCGGCAGCACGACCGACCGCGTCACCCGGCGCCCGGGTCGCGTCGTCGCATCGGTCATGGTCTTGCCGCCGGCGAGATCGTGAGCAGCGAGTCGACGTGGTCGTGGTCTACCTGAAGGGTCGTATGGGTGATCCCGAACCGGCCGGCCAGCATGTGCTCGGTCGAACGCCGGATTCCGTGACAGTCGTCTCCCTCGCCGACGAGGACGTGAGCAGAGAGAGACGGAAATCCGCTTGTGATCTGCCAGACGTGGAGGTCGTGCACCTCGACGACGCCCGCTTGTCCGGCGATCGCGCGCCCGATCGCTTCCGCATCGAGCCCTCGTGGGGCAGCCTCGAGCAGCACGAGCGTCGACTCGCGCAAGACCCCCCATGAGCTGACGACCAGGAAGATGCCGATCAGGACGCCGACGAGAGGGTCGGCATACCTCCAGCCGGTCGTGACGATCACGACTCCGGTCACGATCACACCGATCGAGCCGAGTGCGTCGCCGACGAGGTGGATATATGCGGCTCGGAGATTGAGATCACGCCCGCCAGGGCGAAAGACGGCAAACGCGCCGATTGCGTTGACGAGGAGTCCGACAGAAGCGACTGCGATCAGCCAGCCTCCGGGCACGGCAGGTGGGTCGGCGAACCGACGAGCGGCGCCAACGAACACGATCAAGGCGATCACGATCAACGAGACGGCGTTGACGAGCGCAGCCAGGATTTCGGCCCGCTTGAAGCCGAAGCTTCGGTTTGGTGTCGGGGGTCGGCGCGCCAGGAGGACGGCTCCCGCCGCGACCGCGAGCGCCACGACGTCGGAGAGGTTGTGTCCGGCGTCGGCAAGCAGTGAGAGGCTTCCCGTGAACAGCGCCGCCAGCGCCTCCATCAGTGTGTAACAGGCGTTGAGAACGAGCGCGATCGTCAACGAGCGCAGCGAGCTGCTCGTCGCTGCGTGAAAATGATGGCCGCCGGGGCCGTGGTCGTGGTCGTGATCGGCGCTCATTCACAGAAGGTAGCGCGGGAGGACGCTGACATCTCGCCAAGCACTGGCCGGGTCTGGGAGAATGGTGTCGGTGGCCTGCATCTTGCTCGATATCGACGGCGTCCTGCACGTCTCGGGTGAGCCGATTCCCGGCGCCGTCGAGGCCGTGGCCCGCCTGCGCCGGCAGGGCCATGCTCTCCGGTTCGTCACGAACAACTCCACGCGATCGCGAGCCGCCCTGGCGGAGGAGCTTCGACGGCTCGGCTTCGAGCTGGGCGACGGCGAGCTCCAGACGACACCGCGCGCCGCGGCGAGCGAGCTCGCAGGCAAGCGCGTCTTCGCACTCGTGATGGGGGCGATCGTGCCCGACCTCGAGGGCATCGAGCTCGTCGGTGATCATGCCGATGCGGTGCTCCTCGGCGGCTGCGATGAAACGACCGAGCCGAACCAGGTCTTTTCCTGGATGAATCTCGGTCGAGCGTTCGCCGAGCTACAGATGGGCGCCGAGTTGTATTGCCTCCACAAGAACAAGTGGTGGCAGACGAGCCGAGGCCCGTTGCTGGATGCCGGGGCCTTCGTGGCCGGTCTCGAGTACGCGACGGGCGTCGACGCCACGATTCTCGGAAAGCCCAGCCCCGCGTACTTTGCCGCCGCGCTCGATGCGCTCGTGGCGGAGCCTGAGCTGACGTGGATGGTGACCGACGATGTCGAGGCCGATGTCCGCGGGGCCCAGCTCTTTGGGATGCGAACCGCGCTCGTCCGCACCGGCAAGTTCCGCCCCGAGACTCTCGAGAGCTCCGGCCTCGTGCCCGAGATCGTGCTCAGCTCGGTGGCGCAGTTCCCGGATTGGCTCGAGCGGTCACTGTAGGCATGCCCGTCAAGATCGGCACCGACCTCATCGAAATCGACCGCATCGTGCGGGCGCTCGAGCGCCCCGGGTTCCGTGACCGCTGCTTCACGAAGGACGAGCAGGCGTACTGCGAGACCAGGCGGAACCCGGCCGAAAGCTACGCCGCTCGCTTCTGCGGCAAGGAAGCGGTCGGCAAGGCGCTCGGCTGCGGCGTTCGGTTCACATGGAAAGACATCGAGATCGTCGGGCCGCCCAAGCCAGGAGTGACATTGACCGGGCGAACGGCAGGTTTTGCGGAGCGGGTCGGGATGCACGAGATAGACGTCTCGCTGACCCATTCGCACACGATGGCCGGCGCCACGTGCGTCGTGCGGCTCGAGCGCTGATCGATGCGGGACCATGGATACGAAGCGCTCTGCACCGCGGCCGAGATGCGCGCCGCCGAGGAGGCGTATCCAGGGTTCCCCGAGACGGCGCCAGCCTTGATGGAGCGCGCAGGGGCTGCGGTTGCATATGAGGCGATCCGCGTCTATCCACATGCGCGTCGATTCGCAGTCGTCTGCGGCAGCGGCTCGAACGGTGGTGATGGACGGATTGCGGCCCAGTTCTTGCGTGATGCGGGGCGAGAGGCTGTCGAGACCGACGCGGTCGAGGGATGCGACGTGGTCATCGATGCGTTGTTCGGCACCGGATTCCGCGGGGCACCTCGGCCGGCGGCGGCGACGTTGATCGAGCGGATCAACGCGTGCGCCTTGCCGGTCGTCGCGGTCGACCTGCCGTCTGGCGTCGATGCTTCGACAGGCGAGGTCGCTGGCGCAGCGGTGAATGCTTCGTTGACGGTGACGTTCCAGGCATCCAAGGTGGGGCTCCATGTCGCTCCTGGGCGATTCCACGCAGGTGCGGTTGTCGTCACCGATATCGGCCTCGGTCCAGTGGCGACCGTCGCTCGTCGTGCGACACACGCGCTGCTCCAGAGGGTGCCGCGCCGGGCCGGTCACGATTCCAAGTTCACCGCGGGGTCCGTTCTCGTCATCGGTGGCGCGCCCGGGACGACGGGAGCACCGGTTCTCGCAGCCATGGCTGCCCTACGCGCCGACGCCGGCTACGTCACGATCGTCGTCCCGCGCGAGTGCCTCGCGATGGTCGAGGGACTTGCGCTCGAGCCCGTCAAGCGCGGCTTCGAGTGGGCGGACGCGGAGGAGACGATCATGGCGGAGGCGAAACGTGCGGACGCTGTCGCTCTCGGTCCCGGCCTCGGGCGAAGCGTCGAGGCGCAGGCGCTCGTGGCTCGGCTCCTCGAGCGTTTCGAGTTGCCGGTTGTCGTCGACGCGGACGCGCTCTTTCGGCTCGAACCCGCTCCCCGAGCTCATCCGACCGTGCTCACACCGCACGTGGGTGAGCTGGCGCGTCTCCTCGACTGCGAGCCAGGATGGATCGACGCCCATCGACTCGAGGCAGCACGTGCCGGCGCCGAGAAGTATGGGGCAGTTGTGCTGCTGAAGGGAGCGGGCTCGATCGTCCAGGCCCCCACGGGTGGTGCCATTGTTTGCGACACAGGCCCTCCGTCTCTGGCTACCGCGGGGACCGGCGACGTTCTCACGGGCGTCGTGGCGTCGTTTCTCGCCAAGGGCCTCGACCCCGTTACCGCTGCTGCGGCCGCCGCCACGGCTCATGGGCTCGCGGCGGCATCGGTCCCGCAGCAGGCGGGGCTCGTTGCAAGCGATGTCGTAACGGCGCTTCCGCTGGCCCTCTCCTGAGCGCCCGGCTATTCACGGGACAGGGCCGTTGGTAGCCTCGAACCCGTGAGAGTCGAGATTCTTGGCTCCGGCGGGGCGGCGACGATCCCGCGTCCCGGCTGCCAGTGCCGTGTCTGTCTCGAGGCTCGCGAGACCGGCGGTCGGTCCGCACGCACCGGGCCCTCGACCTTCGTTCACGGGCCGAATATCCTCTTCGACACGCCGGAGGAATCGAAGCTCCAGCTCGAACGTTCCGGAATCGACGAGATCGCGGCGTGCTTCTACTCTCACTGGCACCCGGACCACACGATGGGCCGCCGGATGTGGGAGACGCGCAACGGCGACTTCCGCACGTGGCCGCGTGAATCGAAGCGGCCGCTCGTCACCGATATCTATCTGCCGCAGCAGGTCGCAGCGGACTTCCGTCTCTGGCTCGGGGGAATGGCACATCTCGAGTTCATGCGCGACCGCGGTTGGATCCGGATCCATGAGCTTGGTGACGGTGACACCGTCGAGATCAACGGTGTCACCGTTCGCCCGTTTCGGCTCGCCGAGGACTACGTGTACGCCTTCGAGCTCACAGACGGTGACCGGCGCCTTCTCATCGCGATGGATGAGCTCAACGGGTGGTTGCCTCCTCCCGGTGTGAGGGGCAGCGACCTAGCCGTGCTGCCGATGGGGATCTGTGAATTCGACCTCTTCACGGGGGAACGCCTGATCCACCAGGATCACCCGGTTCTCGTCTACGAGGCGACGTTTGCGGAGACGCTCGGGATCGTGGGCGAGCTCGAGGCGGGCCAGGTCGTGCTGAGCCACATCGAGGAGATGGATTGCATCTCGTACGACGACCTCGTTCGAGTCGAAAGGCGCCTGCAGGATGAAGGGCGGAACATTCGCTTTGCCTGGGACGGCATGACGATCGAGGTGTGACCGTCACAATGGAGGTGGTGCCCCGCTCACTCATCACGATCGACCTTGGTGCAATTCGCCACAACGTGCGCACGCTGATCGGCCTGCTCGATGGGGCCGAGCTCTGGGCGATCGTCAAGGCCGATGCCTACGGCCACGGTGCTCTCGATGTCGGCCGAGTCGCTCTCGAGTCCGGAGCGACGACGCTCGGTGTTGCGACCCTCGCAGAGGCGCTCGAGCTCCGCGGGGAGCTGCCCGCCGCCCGGATCGTCGTCCTCGGGCCAACTTCGTCGGCGCAGGCAGCCGAGGCTAGTCGCGCGAATCTGGAGCTGTGCGTCCCCCGCGACGATGTCCCGGAAGGGATCCGGGTCCACCTCAAGCTCGATACGGGAATGGGCCGATGGGGTCTCTCGGAGGTTGCAGCCCCGGGCTCGGGCGTCGTCGGCCTGATGAGCCACTTCGCCGCTGCGGATTCCGATCCGACCTTCACCGAGGAGCAGCTGGCGAGGTTCCTAGCTGCTACGTCATCTCACGCTCGGCTCGAGCGGCACATCGCGAACAGTGCCGGTACCCTCAGGCACCCGGCAGCGCATCTCGACGCCGTTCGGTGCGGCATCGCGCTCTACGGCATCTCTCCCTTTGGTTCCGATCCCGCCGCCGACGGTCTGCGGCCCGCGTTGCGCTGGGAGTCCTCCGTCGCCCTCGTGAAGACGCTCGAGCCCGGCGACAGCACGGGGTATGGTCGGCGCTTCGTTGCCACGGCGCCGACCCGGATCGGGATTGTGCCGATCGGCTACGCCGACGGCTTCAGGCGCGACATGACGGGCACCGAGGTCGTTGTCGGCGGCGCTCGAGCCAAGGTGATCGGAACGGTTTCGATGGACGCGCTTGCCGTTGATCTGCCTGACACTGCAGCCGAAGGTGACACCGTGACGCTCGTGGGAAACGGCGTCTTGCTCGAGGAGCATGCACGGGTTTCAGGCACGATTGCCTATGAGGTGGTCTGCGGGATCGTCCCGCGGGCGACCCGATCGGAGCGTGAGGTCATCGATGAGTGACGTGGTCGGATATCGCGTGGCGATCCAGGAGGAGCGGGCAGAGGCACTGCGGGATCGCGTGCAGCAGCTGCTTGCGCCGCTCGACGGCACTGAGCGGGCGCTCGATAGTGGGTGTGGGACGGGGGCCCTTGCATTTGCTGTCGCGTCGTTCGTCGGCAGCGTTGTGGGCGTCGACCTCTCGGCAGAACTCATCGCCGCGGGTCGTGACCTGGCTCCGCCAAATTGTGAGCTGACGGTCGGCGACGCGACTGCTTTGCCGTTCGAGTACGGCTCATTCGACATCGCGTGCTGCATGCGCGTCCTTCACCACGTGCGCCGGCCCGAGCTCGTCGTCTCCGAGCTCGCGCGGGTCACGCGCCCGGGAGGCCGGATCCTCCTCGTCGACCAGCTCGGTTTCGTCGACCCGGTCGTCTCGGCAGAGACCGACCGGTTCGAACAGGCGCGCGATCCGTCTCATACGCGTCTCCTGCCAGACCAGGACATCCGTAGCCTGCTCGACGTCAACGATCTCGATGTGCTGACGAACGAGATACGCCGCGAACAACGCAACCTCGAGCGCTATCTCGATCTCGTCGGGTTGACGGGTCAGGAGCGGCAACGTGTGAGCGGTATGGCGCCTGGAGCCGTCTACGAGGTCGAGATCGGCTGGTATGTCGCCCGCAAGCGTGGCGGGCTCATGGCCTGACGCCCAGGCGCGAGATCTATGTCTCGTCGGGGTAGTCGGCGTCGCGCAGCACTCTTGCCGTCAGAGTCGGCATCAGGGCCTGTGCGATCGAACCGAAGCGATACGGGAACCACGGGATCACGATCTCCGCCTTGCCCTTTTCGATCGCCGAGAGCACCTTCTTCGCAACATGATCCGGGCCGACGACGAAGAGCTTCCCGAACCGAGTGCCGAAGACCTTCGGATGCGGAAACCCCGGTGTCGTCACGAAGCCCGGAAGAATGGTGTGCACGTCGACTCCGGAACCCCGCAGCGCAGCCCGGAGCGAGCGGGAGAACGCCAGCTGAGCGTGCTTCGAGGCCGAATACGAGGCGGCTGGAGTGAAGACGATCGAGCCGCCGATCGACGCAATGTTCGCGATGTGCGCGCGCTCGCCCGTTCGCGCCGCCTCCTTCAGTCCGTCCAGGAGGCCGCGGGTCATCCAGACGCCGCCCAGATAGTTGACAACGAGCGCTCGCTCGATGAGCTCGAGTGGTGTGTCGACGAAGGTTCCGCGGACGAGGATGCCTGCTCCGTTGACGAGAAGGTGCACTGCTGGGTGGCGCGCGAGGATGCGCGCGGTCGTGTCGGCGACAGCGGCGCGGTCTCCGACGTCACAGGGCTCGGCCTCCGCGCCGATTTCACGAGCAAGGCTCTGAAGGATCTCCTCCCGTCGGGCCACGAGAACGCAGTGCCAGCCCTGTCCGGTGAGCAACCGTGCGATCGACTCGCCGATTCCCGAGGAGGCTCCGGTGACGACGGCGACTCGGCGCTGCGGCGTCACGTCGCTCATCTCGAACCTCGTGTCGGTTCGCTCACCTTCGTGTGGAACGCCCGGCTTTTCTCGACGACACGCGACCCCAGTCGTGACACGAGCGCCGGTGCGACTCCGTACAGCAGGCTCGCCGGGCGATACGGGAACCACGGCACAACGACCTCGCGGCTGCCTCGCGCAACGGCTCTGACGATTGTCTCGGCCACCTGTTCGGGTTGCACGACGATGTAGCGGAGAAGCCGATGCTCGAGCAGCGACGTCTGCGGGAACCCTTCCGTCTGGACGTAGCCGGGCAGGATCGTGTGCACGTGGATCCCGGTGCCGCGCAAGGACGCCTGCAACGACCGCGAGAAGGCGAGTTGGGCGTGCTTGCTGGCTGTGTACGCCCCCGACGGAGCGAATGCGACGGCGCCTGCGATGGAGACGACGTTGACGATCTGCCCGCGCCCGGCAACCGCGGCAGCTCGCAAGCCGGGAAGCAGTGAGCGAGTCATCCAGACCCCCCCGAGGTAGTTCACGCGGGCCACCTCTTCGACCAGGTCGAGGTCGACATCCGGAAAGGCGCTCCGGGCGGGAATGCCGGCGTTGTTGACGAGAAGGTGGATCGTCGGGTGCCGCTCGAGCACCCGCGCAGCGAGTGCCTCGACGGCGGAACGATTGCCCACGTCGCAGACCTCGATCTCGCCGCGCATCTCCTCCGCGAGGGCACTGAGTCGATCCTCTCGGCGGGCTACGAGCACGCACCCCCAGCCCTGCGCAGCGAGAGCCCGCGCAGTTGCCTCGCCGATGCCCGAGGACGCTCCCGTGACGACAGCGATGCGCTCCATCACGTCAACGTAACGCACAGACTCCGATCGCGTGAAATCACGATTGAGCCGGGCAGCGATCCTCACATGGCGTCGCCCCACTGCACCTTTCGCGCCCGGCGGTACTCGTCGCCCTGGCGGCGCGAGACGGTTCGCTGCTCGAGACCGGAGACGACACAGAGGTCGAGGACGACGTGCCCGGGCCGCAGATCGGGTCGGCGAAGTACGCGCCCCCCGGGCCGTGGCTGCGGCGAACGGCAAAGCGCGACGTACGAGAACTTCTCGTCTTCGAAACCCCGCTCGGCTCGTTTCGCGCTCCGGTGTGACCGGCTCCGAGCCAAGCGCGTCGAGAAGTGGCACCAGTCGCCCTCCGAGAGAGGACACGGCGAGTCGTGTGGGCAGGGGGCGAGAGTCGACCCGCCCGCGTTGATGACGGCGGCACGCGCCGCGAGGATGCGCCGATACCCCGCGGTCGTCCCCGGCTCGACCAGGACGAGGGTGTCATTCGTTCGATCCCAGGCGTGGCGCACGAAGTCTTCGAGCGACCGGGGATCGAGCTCCCCGACCACGTAGGACGAGACGACCAGGTCGGCCCGCGTGGTTGCGGTGCCGGCAGCGCCGAGCGTCCAGCTCGCCTGTCTGATCGACTCGGGCCCGGAGTCGGCTAGCGCCTTACCGGCACGTACCATTTCCGGCTCCGACTCCACGAGTGTCACAGCGCCGATGCCGGGCCACTCTTCGAGTGCCGCCCACGAGGCGATGCCCGGGCCGGCGCCGAGATCGAGGACGGACGCCGGTGCCCAATCGAGTCGGGCTGAGCGGATCTGGCGGAACACCTCCGCGGCCGCGGCGTACGTTGCCGGTGCACGCGTGGCGAGGTATGCGGCGACGTCGACTGCGGTGCGAGCAGCGCGCACGGCCGAAGGCCCGCCGGCGCGGTACGCGTCGGAGAGGCCGCGCGCGGATTGCTCCAGCTCACGCGAACCGATCGGCCCGATGAGCTCGTCGATACCGGTCTGCAGCGAGGGTGGAAGCGTCACAGTAGGATCGTCGCATGGCCGGCAGATTCGAGGGCAAGCAGGCACTCATCCTGGGCGTCGCCAACAAGCGGTCGATCGCGTGGGCGATCGCCAAGCGGCTGCACGAAGAGGGTGCAGAGCTCGCGTTCACGTTCCAGGGAGAGCGGATCGAGAAGGGCGTGCGCGAGCTGGCCGAGTCGGTAGACGCAAAGCTCGTCACCGAATGCGACGTGCGGTTGGACGACGACATCGCGCGAGTGTTTGCGGAGACCGGCGCTGCGTTCGGCGGCGGCCTCGACCTGCTCGTGCACTCCGTCGCCTACGCGGCCGCCGAGGATCTCGAGGGGCGGTTCATCGACACCCCGCGTGACCGGTTCTGGATGGCCGTTGACATCTCTGCCTACTCGCTCGTCTCATGCGCGAAAGCAGCCGAGCCATTGATGCAGGCCCGTGGCGGCGGCTCCGTCGTGACGATGACCTATCTCGGCGGAGTCCGAGCGGTCCCGCACTACAACGTGATGGGAGTCGCAAAGGCGACACTCGACGCAAGCGTCCGGTATCTCGCCTGGGACCTCGGCCAGAGCGGGATCCGGATCAATGCTGTCTCTGCCGGACCGATCCGAACGCTCGCCGCACGCTCGATCGCGGGGTTCACGACCATGGAGGAGATGTTCGAGGAGAGAGCACCACTCCACCGCCAGATCGCAGCGGACGATGTCGGGGGAGCTGCTGCGTACCTGCTCTCGGATGATGCTGCGAACGTGACCGGGACGATGCTCTACGTCGATTCGGGTTACCACGCGATGGGCATGTAGCCGCTGTGCGGCTAGCGTCCGACCGCCAGTATCTGATTCGCAGCTACATCTGACAGCCGCGCCTCTCGGCCGCCGGGGTAGCGGATGATCAGTTCGCGCACCGTCTTTGCGCGGCCGAGCCCGAAGTGGGCACGCGGATCCTCGGACGAGAGATAGCTACTGCCGGCATGCAGTTCCTGCACGAGCCGGCGTCCGTCGGGGAGGACGGCTGTGATGACCGCCCCGGGAGCGAACGTTCCCAGCTTGACCGCGAGCCAGTTTCCCTTCGCTCCGCTCGAGCGGAGCAGCAGCAACTTCCCGTCGATCGAGTTGACAGCGATGTCGACGTTCCCGTCGTTGTCGAAATCGGCCGCGGCGAGTCCCCGACCGATCACGCGAGGTGCGGTGTTCAAGCCGAGGGTGCGGCTTGCGGCTGCGAATTGTCCTGGATGGCCGTGCCCGGTCAGGTTCTCGAAGCCCTGGACGGGCTCGGCGCTCTTCCCAATAGCCGTGATCGGGATGGCGCCGTTCGCGAGCACGAGATCGAGGTTGGTGTCGTTGTCGAGGTCGACCCAGGAGGAACCCCAGCCGGCGAGGCTCGTGTCGAAGGCCGACGCGATCTCCGAGCGGGCGTCGGTGAACGTGCGTGCCCCGTTCGCGGTCTGATCGCTGCGGAAGACCGCATGCAACTGCTTGTGCGAGTTGGTGATGAGGAGATCGGGTCGGCCGTCGCCGCTGTAATCGGCGGCGGCGATTCCCATGCCGGCGTTCGGATCGGCTATGCCTAGCCGCGCGGCGCGCTCCTCGAGCCGGAAGCCGAGCCCGAGCGGATCCTTCTTCGCGCCACCGGGCCACGCGACGTTTTCGTAGAGCCGGTTCGGGTTGGCGTCGTTGGCGACGTAGAGGTCGAGACGGCCGTCGCCGTTGACGTCTGTGAACACGGCGCCGAGGCCGTGCTCGGGCTTGCCTGCATCGATCCTTGCCTTCTCGCCGACCTCGCGGAAGGTGGCACGACCGTTCTTGTCGTTCCCCGTGTTGAGATAGAGCAGGTCGCGCACGCCGAAGTAGGTGTTCGGGAACCCCGAGTCGGAGCTCACCGGGGCGTTGAGGTCGGTGTAGCCAGAGACGAACAGATCAGGCCGGCCGTCACCGTTGACGTCTCCCACCGCAGCTCCCGAGTGCCAACCCCACGCAGTGATTCCGGCAGCGCGGGCGCCCTCTGTGAAGTGACCCTTGCCGTTGTTCCAGAGCAGGGCATCGTTGCCTGCCGCGGTGACGTAGATGTCGGTGAAGCCGTCGCCGTTGAAGTCGCCTGCGACGCAGCCGTTGCCCCTGATCTGCACACCCGCTCCCGACGTGCGGGTGACGTCGGTGAACTTCCCTGCGGTGTTGTGGAAGAGGCCGCTTCGTGGCAGGCCGCCGTGCGTCGTCCAGTACGCGGAGTCGAGATCGGAATACGAGTTGACGGCGAAGAGGTCGAGCCAGCCATCGTTGTCGATGTCGAGCCAGCAGACGCCGCCCCCCATCATGGCGGCAGGGTCAGTCGTGCCCGGGGGACGGAACGCGCGCTGGTGGAAATCGATACCTACCTGGGAGGCAACGTCCTGAAGTCGGATCCCGCCGAGCCCCGAGGTCGCCAGCTGCGCAGCTGACGTGGGTGCTACTGCCTCGGGCGTGCCTCCTCGCAGACCGACGATCACGTAACGCCTGCTGGCTCGGTCGAGCTGGAGTTCGAGCGTTCTCGTGAACGGCGTCTCGTTGCCGCGGAAAGCAACGGTCGGTGGCGCACCCTCGACGGTGACGAGCCGCTCCTTGCCCGTGACAGCGGCGATGACGAGCGGTGGGGCCTGCTTGATCGCGGCCTCGAGATTGATCTGCAGGCTCTCGATGCGACGTTGCGGAACGATGATTGCCCGATCGTGAGCGGCGCTGATCTGGCTCCAGAGCCCTTGCAGCCGGGCGCCCGCCGTCGCCGTTGCTGCTTGGTTCTTGTTGCGATGGCGTAGGGCTTCCGCCTCGACCCGGAAGTCGGCGACGAGGTCGGCGGTGATCCGTCTCGCTAGCTTGGGATTGATCTGCGTCTCCACACCCTTGGAGGGAAGAACGGTGACCGGAGGTAGCTCGCTTGCGTCTGCTCTCAGGGGGATGGTGACCGCGGCGCTCGGGCGCGCGGGGACACCTGCGAGGACGAGAACACCGGCGAACGCGGCTGCGGCCACGAGTGTCGAGGAGGCGAGCACGGGACGGCGTGGGGCGCCGATGAGCAACCGCAGCCGCGGGGCCAGCGCTTCGACAACCGGTCGAGCGGCGCACACGAGCGTGAGCGATCCGAGGAGCGCGACCTTGGTCCAGAACTCCGTCGATTGCGGCGCTATGAGCAGCACCGCGAGGAGTGCGACCGCGACCGCGTAGACGCGGCGGCCAGTGCGCCCAGAGGGCGTCGTCTTCGGGTCGGTGATCATGAAGAACAGGAAGATCAGAACTTCGGGCGAGAAGACGAGCACCCGCCAGAACTCGAAGCCGGTAATGGGGTCGAGGTGCCAACGGGCCGTCATCTCGTGGCCACTTGCCGCTATCACGGCGATGCCGGCTGCGAACGCGAGCCAGAAACTGATCGCAATCCCGAGGAGGTGCAGGCGAGAAAGGATCGTGAAGCCGCCGACCGTGATGATCGCGAGCGCAAGCGCCATCCAAACAGACATCGGGCCCCACCAGAGCGCGAGCGGGTCGACGCGCGTCGACCCGAGCAGAACGAAGCAGAGGACGAGGCCGAAGTTCGACGGATTGAAGATGTGGCGCCCACGAAAGCGGATCAGGTACTTCGAGAGGATCGAGACGGCGGCGGTACCGGCGAAGATCCACCATCCCTTCATGCTCCACCAGTCCCCGTGCTCGGTGCCGGGAACGCGAAGGACGAACGCAACGCCGTTGCCCGTCAGCAGAGCGCTCGCGGGCCACATGATCACTCGCTGACGGCGAAACGTGATCGCAAACTCGATCACGGCGCACGTGAGCAGCGAGACGAGGATCTGCGCAATCGAGAGCTGGAAGCCGAAGGCGGTTTGGCCGAGTACCTGCAGCGAGATGATCACCGTCGCGAGGTGCAGCCGGGGATCGCGCATCTTCGGCAGCAGGACAGGGTAGGCGGTGCCGCGAATCCGGAGCGTCGGCTCCACCGGATCAGCCAGGGTGGATGCGCTCATGAGCGCAATGGTACCGTCGGTGACTCGCCAGAAAGTGATCGCAAAGCACCTCTTGAGACGCGATCGGCGGGGTTTTGTCGAGTCCGCGCGTCGCGTGCTGCCCTGTTGCTTTATTCTTTGAAGTCATGCTTCGCCTTCGCACCCGCACTCGAAACCGCTAGCCGAGGAGCATCGTGTGCGTGGATCTGCGGACTTCGAGGCCGATGATGTTCCACCCCTTCGGAGGGATGTTCCGATGAGCGCTGCGCGCCGAGCTGAGCCTGGCCTTTATGCCGCCGACTACGAGCACGATGCGTGCGGGGTTGCGTTCGTCGCCCGGCTCGATGGAGTTCCGCAACGCGAGACGGTGCGACGGGCGCTCGAGGCGCTCGAGAACCTGGAGCATCGCGGAGCCGCGGGGGCCGACCCGGATACGGGCGACGGGGCGGGCATCCTCTTGCAGCTGCCGGACGCGTTCTTCCGCGACGAGATCGGGGAGGAGCTTCCCGAGCCGGGCCGCTACGGCGTGGCCATGTGTTTCCTCCCTTCCGCTCAGTCGCGTCGAGCCGAGCTCGAGCAGCTCCTCGCGGCGATCGTGGAACAGGAAGGACAGAGCGTTGTCTGTTGGCGCGACGTTCCCGTCGATCCGGCCCATGTGGGCCGCACTGCCGGCGCCTCTGCTCCTTGCGTGCGCCAGCTCGTCGTTGCTGCCGGGGGATCCTCCGTTGACGACCAGGCCACGTTCGAGCGGAAGCTCTATGTCATCCGCCGCCGTTTCGAGCTCGAGGGCGGCAGGGAGGCCGTCGTCCCGAGCTTGTCGTCGCGCACGATCGTGTACAAGGGCATGCTCACAGCCCCGCAGCTTCGTCGCTACTACCCGGATCTCGAGGACGAGCGGACCGCGAGCGCGTTGGCTCTCGTCCACTCTCGCTTCTCGACGAACACGTTCCCGAGCTGGGAGCTTGCGCACCCCTATCGGATGATCGCCCACAACGGCGAAATCAACACCGTCCGCGGCAACGTCAACTGGATGCGCGCGCGTGAGTCGCAACTCGCTTCCGAGCTGTTCGGCGACGACCTCCACAAGGTGCTCCCGGTCGTCCAGCCCGGCGCGTCCGACTCCGGAACCTTCGACAACGTCCTCGAGCTGCTCGTGCTGGCCGGTCGCTCGCTGCCGCACGCGATGATGATGATGATCCCCGAGGCAACCGCCGGGCGGACCGATCTCCCAACGGAGCTGCTCGGCTTCTACGCCTACCACCAGTGCCTCATGGAAGCGTGGGACGGGCCTGCAGCGGTGTCGTTCACGGACGGTCGGGTGATCGGGTCGACGCTCGACCGCAACGGCCTTCGGCCCGGACGCTGGCTCGAGACGAAAGACGGCTGGGTCGTACTCGCCTCGGAGACGGGGGTCCTCGACATTCCGGCCGAGAACATTCTCCGGAAGGGGCGTCTGCAACCCGGGAAGCTCTTCCTCGTCGATCTCGAGCAGGGACGAATCGTCCCGGACGACGAGGTCAAGCGTGGAGTAGCGTCGCAGCGTCCATACGGCGAGTGGTTCGATGGTGAAGTCGTTCGCCTGGCCGATCTGCCAGCGCGAGAGCCACGAACGACGCCGACCGAGTCGCTACGCCAGCGCCAGATCGCCTTCGGCTACACGCAGGAGGACATGAAGGTGATCCTCGCACCACTCGCCCGCAACGCCGAGGAGGCTGTCAGCTCGATGGGGAACGACACGCCGCTCGCCGTCCTCTCGGCTGGGCATCGGCTTCTCTATTCCTACTTCAAGCAGCTGTTCGCGCAGGTCACGAATCCGCCGATTGACTCGATCAGGGAGGCGATCGTGATGAGCCTTCAAACGAGCATCGGGTCCGAGAGGAACCTTTTCAGCGTGACGCCCGAGCACGCGCGGCAGCTTGTCCTCGAGACCCCGATCCTGCTCGATGCCGAGCTCGAGCAGTTGCGGCAGGTCCATTCTGCGATCTTCAAGGCGCGCACGCTCGATGTCACATGGCCCGTCGCCGAAGGGCCTTCGGGAATGGACGTTGCGCTCGAGCGGCTGTGCCACGAGGCCGACGCCGCACTCGCTGGTGGAGCAAATATCCTGATTCTCTCGGACCGGGCTGTCGACCAGGATCGAGCGCCGATACCGTCGCTCCTCGCCGTCTCGGCTGTTCACCATCATCTGGTGCGCGAGGGGACCCGTCTTCAGGCTGGGCTCGTCGTCGAATCCGGCGAGACGCGGAGCGTCCACAGCGTCGCCACCTTGATCGGGTACGGTGCAGCGGCCGTCAACCCGTATCTGATGCTCGAGACGATCGGCGAGCTCGTCGAACTGGGGTGGTTGCCGGATGGGATGACCGCGGAGGAGGCCAAGAAGCGCGCGGTCAAGGGGATCGGCAAGGGCCTTCTGAAGACGCTTTCGAAGATGGGGATTTCCACCATCCCGTCCTACTGCGGCGCGCAGATCTTCGAAGCCGTAGGCCTTGCGCCGGACCTCGTCGCCCGGCACTTCACGGGGACTGCATCGCGCATCGGGGGTATCGGTACGGACGTGCTCGCCAGCGAGATGCTCGCGCGGCATTCGCGCGCGTACCCCGGCGATACCGACACGTTGCTCCCGGTCATCGGCCTCTACGCGTGGCGCCGCGACGGCGAGCACCACCAGTGGAATCCAGAGACGATCGCTCTCCTCCAGGATGCTGTTCGGAACGAAAGCTTCGAGACGTACGAGGCGTACTCGCGTGCCGTCAACGACGACGCCGTCCGTCGGCTGACCCTCCGTGGGCTCCTTCGGTTTCGCGAGCCCGACGACGGGGGCGTACCACTGGCCGAAGTCGAGCCGGCGAGCGAGATCGTGAAACGATTCGTAACCGGCGCGATGTCGCTCGGCTCGATCTCACGGGAGGCGCACGAGACACTCGCGATAGCAATGAACCGCATCGGTGGCCGCTCGAACACCGGCGAGGGCGGCGAGGACCCCGTGCGATTCACGCCCGACGCCAACGGCGACCTTCGCCGCTCGGCGATCAAGCAGGTGGCCTCCGGCCGCTTCGGCGTCACGATCGACTACCTGACGAACGCCGATGAGCTCCAGATCAAGATGGCCCAGGGCGCGAAGCCGGGCGAGGGCGGACAGCTGCCCGGGCACAAGGTCGACGGCTACATCGCGAGTGTGCGGCTGACGACCCCAGGGGTGGGGCTCATCTCGCCGCCGCCGCATCACGACATCTACTCGATCGAGGATCTGAAACAGCTGATCTACGATCTCCGCTGCGCGAACCCGGTCGCCCGCGTTTCCGTGAAGCTCGTGGCCGAGGTCGGGGTTGGGACGGTCGCGGCCGGGGTTGCGAAGGCCAACGCCGATCACGTGCTGATCTCGGGCCACGACGGCGGCACCGGTGCCTCACCGCTGTCCTCGATTCTCTTCGCCGGGATCCCGTGGGAGATCGGCCTCGCGGAGACCCAGCAGACGCTGATGCGCAACAACCTCCGCTCGCGTATCTGGGTTCAGACCGATGGGCAGCTGAAGACCGGGCGGGACGTTGTCGTCGCTGCGCTGCTCGGTGCGGACGAGGTCGGTTTCGCGACGGCTCCGCTGGTCGCGAGTGGGTGCGTGATGATGCGCGCTTGCCATCTGAACACGTGCCCGGTCGGGATCGCGACCCAGGATCCGGAGTTGCGCAAGCGCTTCAGCGGCCAGCCCGAGCATGTCGTCAACTTCTTCTTCTACGTCGCCGAGGAGACGCGCCAGATCATGGCTCGGCTCGGCGTGCGGCGGTTCGAGGACCTCGTCGGCCGCGTCGAGCTGCTCGAGGCGGACGACGCGATAGCTCACTGGAAAGCAAGGGGTCTAGACCTTTCAAGATTGCTTGCCCGCCCGGACGTGTCGGACGGAGCGCCGACGAGACGGACACACGGACAGGTCTCCCCGCTCGGTGATGCCCTCGACTGGAAGTTGATCGAGGAAGCGGCGCCGGCGCTCGAGCGTGGCGAGGCAGTCACGATGGCGTACCCCGTCCGCAACGTCAATCGCACCGTCGGCGGACTGCTCTCCCACCATGTCACCAAAGCCCACGGCCGGTCCGGCTTGCCGGACGGCACGATCCGCGTCGGCCTCACCGGTTCGGCCGGGCAGTCGTTCGGCGCCTGGCTCGCCCCCGGCGTCGAATTGACACTGGTCGGCGATGCCAACGACTACGTCGGCAAGGGTCTCTCCGGCGGCACGCTAACCGTCAGACCACCGGACGGGGCAGGATTCGTCGCCGAGCAGAGTGTCGTGATCGGAAACACCGTGCTGTACGGCGCGACTGCCGGGAGGGCTTTCTTCCGCGGTCTCGCCGGAGAGCGCTTCGCGGTGCGGAATTCCGGTGCGACGGCGGTCGTGGAAGGCGTCGGTGATCACGGCTGTGAGTACATGACGGGCGGAACAGTCGTCGTGCTCGGCCCGACCGGGCGTAACTTCGCCGCGGGCATGAGTGGCGGCATTGCCTACGTGCTCGACCGCGACGGCGCGTTCGTATCGCGGTGCAACACCGAGCTCGTCGGCCTCGACCCAATCGAGGAGACGGACGTTGCGGCGATCCTCGCCCTTGTCAGCGAGCATGCAGAGCGGACAGGCTCGACGGTCGCCGCCGGGGTGCTGGGCGAAGCCGATGCGATTGCCGAGCTGTTCGTCAAGGTCATGCCGCATGACTACAAGCGGGCGCTCGCCGACATGGAGATCGAGCGGGACGACCACGCAGTTTCGGCCGGTGGCGGCGGGTTCTTCACGACCGAGAGCGAAGAGGCTGCGTAGTGGGTGAGCTGGGAGCCTTCCTCAAGATCGCCCGCGCGGAGCCGCTCGAGCGCGCTCCGAGCGAGCGCGTGCACGACGTGCGCGAGTTCGTGCGGCCGCTGCCACTGCTCGAGCTGCAGGGCCAGGGAGCGCGGTGCATGGAGTGTGGCGTGCCGTTCTGCCACAACGGGTGCCCGCTCGGCAACCTTATCCCCGACTGGAACGATCTCGTCTATCGCGACCGCTGGCGCGAGGCGATCGATCAGCTGCACAGGACGAACAACTTCCCCGAGTTCACGGGCCGACTCTGTCCGGCCCCGTGTGAGGCCGCCTGCGTGCTCGAGATCCGCGAGGGCGAGGCTGTCACGATCAAGCAGATCGAGGTGTCGATCGTCGATCGCGCCTGGGAGGAGGGGTGGGTTGTGCCGCGGCCCCCGGAGCGGCGAACCGGCCGCACGGTCGTCGTCGTCGGCGCCGGCCCTGCCGGGCTCGCATGCGCACAGCAACTGAACCGGGCGGGGCATTCCGTCACCGTGCTCGAGCGCGACGAAGCAGGCGGAGGGCTCGTGCGGTTCGGCGTTCCGGAATTCAAGATCGAAAAGAGGCTGATCGAGCGCCGCCTGGCCCAACTCGTTGCCGAAGGTGTCGAGTTTCGTTACGGCGTCGACGTTGGCGTGGATATCGCCGCAGACGAGCTGCGCGCTTCCTTCGACGCGGTCGTTGTCGCGACCGGGTCGCGGGTGCCGCGCGATCTGCCGGTGCCCGGTCGCGAGCTCGAGGGCGTGCACTACGCGATGGAGTACCTGTACGAGAGGGCGCGCGCGATCGCTGCTGAGGTCGGGACCGCAGGCGGCCTCGCACCTCCTCCGACGGAGCGACCGTTGACCGCTGCTGGGAAGCACGTGGTCGTGATCGGCGGCGGCGACACCGGCGCCGACTGTGTCGCGAACGCGCATCGCGAGCAGGCCGCGTCGGTGACCCAGATCGAGGTGCTCGGCGAGCCCCCTGCGAAACGACCCGACGACCTCACGCCGTGGCCGCAATGGCCCCTGAAGCTGCGTACGTCGTACGCGCTCAAGGAGGGCGGCGAGCGTGATTTCGCAGTTTCGACGACGAGGCTCTCGGGCTCGGATGGCAAAGTCGAGCAGATCCACTGGTCGCACAACGACGGCAAGCCGCCGTTCGAGCCGCTCCCGGGCACCGAGGAGTCGCACCCGGCCGAGCTCGTCCTCCTGGCCATGGGCTTCCTCCACCCCGAGCAGTCATTGCTCGACCAACTCGGCGTCGCACGCGATGGGCGTGGGAATGCGGAGGCCCCCACATATGCGACTTCCACCGAGGGTGTCTTCGCAGCCGGTGACGCGCGTCGCGGACAGTCGCTGATCGTCTGGGCGATCAACGAGGGGCGCCAATGCGCCCGGCAGGTCGATCGATACCTCGGAAACGCCGCCGCATGACCCGGGCGGTCGTTCTCTCTGCAGTGCGAACGCCGATCGGACGGTACGGCGGCGGGCTCGCGTCCGTCCGTCCGGACGACCTTGCAGCCCTCGCGATCGCCGCAGCTGTCGAGCGGGCGGCGGTGGATCCGCGCGAGATCGAAGACGTCTGGCTCGGCTGCGCGAACCAGGCAGGTGAGGACAACCGCAATGTGGCGCGATTCGCAGCGCTGCTCGCCGGCCTCCCCGACTCGGTCGGAGGGGTCACCGTGAACAGGCTCTGCGCCTCGGGTCTCGCGGCAGTCGTCGGCGCGTGTCACGCCGTCATCGCGGGAGACGGTGATCTCTTCGTCGCCGGCGGCGTCGAGTCGATGACGCGAGCGCCACTCGTCACCGCCAAGCCCGAGAAGCCGTTTGCGCGAGGTGAACGCCCTCTCTACGACACCACGCTCGGTTGGCGCTTCGTCAATCCGCGCTACGAGGAGCGGTACTCGACGGAGGCCATGGGCGAGACGGGAGAGAACGTCGCCGAACGATGGGGCGTCTCGCGGGCGGATCAGGATGCCTTCGCGCTCCGTTCGCACCAGCGTTGGGCGTCGGCGTCGGAAGCCGGGAGGTTCGACGATCAGCTCGTTGCGGCGGGTGATCTCGTGCGGGACGAGCATCCACGTCCCGAGACAACGCTCGAGAAGCTCGCATCGCTCCGGCCCGCGTTCCGCCCGGACGGGACAGTGACGGCCGGCAACGCGAGTGGGATCAACGACGGTGCTGCTGCGCTCGTGATAGCGAGCGAGGAAAAGGCACGTGCGCTCGGAATCGAGCCGCTCGGCGTGTTCGTCGGATCTGCCGTGGCAGGCGTCGATCCGGCTGTGATGGGAATCGGACCCGTGCCGGCGGTGCGCAAACTGCTCGGCCGGGTCGAGGTTGCCGTGCAGGACGTCGATCTCGTGGAGTTGAACGAGGCCTTCGCCTCTCAGTCACTCGCGGTCTGCCGAGAGCTCGGCATCGACGAGGAGCTCGTCAACGTCAACGGAGGCGCTATCGCCCTCGGCCACCCGCTCGGGATGAGCGGCGCGCGGCTCGTCGTGACGCTTCTTCACGAGCTGCGTCGCCGCGACGGACACCTCGGTCTCGCCACGCTCTGCGTCGGGGTAGGGCAGGGGCAGGCAGCGCTGTTTTCCCGCTGACGACGGTCGACGCTGCAGTGTCGCGCCGCGTCGCCCCCTGGGACAAGCTCCCCACGCGGTTCGCAGCCGTAGGGGCGAGGCAGAGCCTCCCCCTCGATCGACGTTCGTCCCACATCCTCGCGGCGGAGGGTCGGTGGTCAGGCCCCGAGGAACAGCCGAGCCGCCGGATTCCCTGTCTCCTCGACGTACGGATAGCCGAGCTTCGTGAGGAACTCCCGGAACGCCCGCTTCTCCCCGGCCGGAACCTGGATGCCGGCGAGCACGCGCCCGTAGTCGGCGCCGTGGTTGCGATAGTGGAAGAGGCTGATGTTCCAGCCCTGGCTCATCGAGTCGAGAAACCGCAGAAGCGCACCGGGCCGTTCGGGGAACTCGAAGCGGTACAGCACCTCGTTGTTCGCGGTCGCCGCGCCTCCAACGAGGTGACGGACGTGGAGTTTTGCGAGCTCGTTGTCGGTGAGATCGAGGGTCGTAATCCCTGAGCGCCCGAGTGCGTTCAACAATGTGTCTTTCTCGGCGCCATCCCGCACGCTCAGCCCTACGAAAACATGTGCCTCTGCCGGGTCGCCATAGCGATAGTTGAACTCCGTGATGTTGCTGCGCCCGAGTAGTCGGCAGAAGTCCTTGAAGCTACCCGGTCGCTCCGGGATCGTCGCCGCGAAGACCGCCTCGCGGGCCTCGCCGAGGTCGGCTCGTTCCGCCACGAAACGGAGCCGGTCGAAGTTCATGTTCGCCCCGCAGAGGACGGTAACGAGATTTTGCCCGCGAACCTTCTCCCGCTCGACATAGCGCTTTGCGCCAGCAACACCGAGGGCCGCCGACGGCTCGACGATCGTGCGTGTGTCTTCGAAAACATCCTTCATCGCGGCGCAGAGCTCATCGGTGTCGACGAGAATCATCTCGTCGACGTAGCGGCGCGCAAGCCGAAACGGCTCGACTCCGACCTGCTTTACCGCGACCCCGTCTGCGAAGAGGCCGACGTGGGGGAGCGTGACCCGACGACCGAGGCGCAGCGACCGCTCCATCGCATTGGCGTCGGCTGGTTCGACCCCGATGATGCGAATCTCCGGGCGGAGACGTTTCGCATATGCGGCGATGCCGCCGATCAACCCGCCGCCTCCGACCGCAACGAAGATCGCATCAATCGGCTCGCGGAGCTGGCGCAGGATCTCCATCGCGATCGTGCCCTGACCCGCGATCACCTCTGGGTCGTCGTAGGGATGAACGAATGTGAGCCTTCGACGCCGGCCGATGCGGATCGCCTCGGCGTAGGCATCGTCGTAGGAGTCGCCCTCGAGGACGACTGTCGCACCGAGTGCTGACACCGAGTCGATCTTGATCTGCGGCGTGGTGATGGGCATCACGATCGTCGCGGCGGTCCCGAGTCGCTGCGCCGCGAGCGCGACGCCCTGCGCGTGGTTCCCGGCTGAAGCGGCGACAACGCCTCGCCGAAGAGCTGCCGCAGGCAATCGCGACATCTTGTTGTACGCCCCACGGAGCTTGAACGAGAAGATGGGTTGGAGATCCTCGCGTTTGAGGAAGAGCCTGTTGTCGAGCCGTTCGGACAGCAGCGGCGCGTCCTGGAGCGGCGTTTCGATCGCGACGTCGTACACGTTCGCGTTGAGAATCGCCTCCAGATAGTCGGTTTCGGGACGAGTTGGGGCCACGGGTCGCTCATCGTACGTCAGGCGGTGCCTTCCACATGGAGATCTGCCCGTCGCGGCGGAGCAGCCGCCAGCCGCTGCGGTTGAGAGCGGCCTCGGCGCGGTCTGCGCATCCTGGTGCGAACCAGCCGCTCTGCCGGTAGAGCGAGCGATGGACGGCGACGTAGCTCACGCCGAGACTCGCAGGCAGTGAGCCGTGGCCGCACGAGAGCCCACGCAACCGGCGCGCAAGGAGCTCCGACGCACGGGCGGCAGTGGTCGAGTATCCCTGCGGACGCTCGTGGGGCGCCTGTCGCGCGTAGGCGAGGTAGACGCTGCCGTAGTGGATCCCAGGGGGGAAGACGGGCAGCTCGAACAGCCGTCCGTCGCCGTCGAGGGCTGCGTAGGCTGAGTTGCCGCGATCCGGGGTCACGGCGCCGAACACCGGGACCGAAACATCGAGCGCGAGGACGACGAGCAACGCCCCGACACCGGCTGCCAGCGTTCGACGACCGCGAGTGTCGGTGCGTTCGTATCGATGCAGCAGAAAGGCAACGGCGTGCGCCACGAGCGCGGCGAGCGCCAGGCAGGCGATCGGCATCAGTCGTTCGGGGACGCGTGCGAACCGAAGCGGCGGCAGCATCCGCCAGAGCGGCTGGTAGAGAGGCTCGTTGGCGCCGAGCGCGAGAACGCACGGGATGACCGCAGCGAGCCCGAGGAACACCGCCAATCCCCGCTCACGCCGGATCGCCCAGAGGCCGAACGCGGCGAGGGGCACGGTCAGCCACCCGACGAAGACGTATTCCTCGATTCCGGCTCCTACGCCCCGTGTGAAGAAGTCGGAGAGCTCGGCGGAGTAGTGCGCGACCTGCGCGAAGGAGCGACCACCGCTGGCTATCGATCCTGCAACGACGATCTGTTGCACCGCGACGGCTGCTGCGCCTGCAGCTGCTACTGCGGCGCCCGTCTTCCACCACTCCGAGCGCGGGAGGCGTGCCCAGGCATACCCGAGCGCAAGGAGGACCGCACCCATCGCGAGGTGGATCTGTCCCGAGAGCGGGATCGCCACCAGCGCGAGCGCAGCCCACACGAAGCGGCGGCGCTCGAGTGCCAACAACACGGCGGGCAGGAGGAACGCGATCAGACCGAGCAGGTGGCCGGTCGACTGGCCGACCCGGTAGGGGGCAAGGGCGAAAACGAGACCGCCGACGAGCGCCGCGGCCCGTGCGAGGCCGAGCGCGCGCAACCACCAGCACGTGATCGCGCCTGCCGCAACGACCGAGAGGAGGACGATCAGGTTGTAGGCCAACACGTTCCCGAACAGGTGGCGCAGCGGCCAGAACGGGATACCGAGAAGCCATCCCTGCAGATTGGGTGAGGGTTCGGCCTCGGGTCGGAACGAGTATGGATCAGCCCAAGGGGAGGCGCCGCGCTCGAGCTGGTGCCCAGGGAGCCAGAAGGCCCACCCGAGCTGCAGGTGATCGCCGGCAGCCGCCTCGCCGTAGCCGATCGCGGGTCGTGCCAGGTAGTGATCATCGACGTGCCGGACCGCCGGCCAGGTCGCCCAGATAGCGCAAGCGGCGTAGAGAGCTAGGGCGAGAGCAACGAAGCCGCTGCGACCACGGCGTCGACGTCCGGTAGTTCGTTCCCGAGCAGCCACGAGGCCCTGACCGTATCGCCCTCGATCAGGAACGCGCTGCGCGCAGAGACACCGGCCATCTCGTGCAGCTCGAACGCGACGCCGAAACCGTGCGTCGCCTCACCGCTCCAGTCCGAGAGAAGCGGTACGCCGTCGACGCCCATCGTTGCCGCCCAGGCGTTGTGCGACCATGGCGAGTCACGCGAGATCGCGAACGGCCGGACGCCGGCAAGTGACAGATCGGGGAGCCGGTCCCGGAGGAGCAGCAACTCGTTCGTGCAGGTCGGTGACCAGTCGAACGGATAGAAGCAGAGGAGCGCCGCGCCGTCGCCTTCGAGCACCTCTGCGAGCTCGACCGAGTTCTCTCGCAGTGCGAGCCAGACCCGGGCCTTCGGCACCCTGTCTCCTGCCTGCAGCAATTCAGCCGGCCTCGACGGGCAGAGTCTCGGTGGCGATCGCAATCTCTTCGACGACCTCTCGGATGTCGCGGTTCGCGTTGAAGATGCGGAGTTGCCGGTCGGCGCTGTTTCCTCGAGCGAGCAGTGCGGCGATACCCTCGAGCTCTCGCTCCGAGCCAAGCTCGCGTGCGTGCGGCTCGATCTCGCGCACCGTACGCCGAACGAGCTGGGAGATGGGGATTCTGTTTCGGCGTCCCGTCGCGAGATCCATGACCGGCGCCTCGAGCCCGTACCGAGCCGCAAGCCACTTGTTCTCGGTTGTGAGGATGCGGTGGTAGCTCGGAATCTCCTCGCCGGCATCGTGCCTTTCGGAGAGCTGCTTGACGAGGGCCTGACAGTACGCCGTGATCGCGACCGCGTCTTCGACCCGGGTCACTGCGTCACAGATCCGGATCTCGATCGTGCCGAACCGCGGATGCAGACGGATGTCCCACCAGATGTGGGTGTAGTCGGCGATGCAGCCCGTGCGCTCGAGCTGGCCAACGACGTCCGCGTAGTCGGCGTAGTCCCGAAAGCGCGGCGGCGGCCCTGAGCGCGGAAACGACGCAAACACCATCTGGCGGCTCGACATCAGTCCCGTTGGTTCGCCGCGCCAGAAGGGCGAGCTTGCAGACAGCGCCAACAGCGGGCCGAGTTGGGGCAGCAGGCCGTTGACGACCTTGATCGCCTTGTCCGGATCATCCACCGCGACGTGGATGTGCATCCCGAAGATGAGCTCGCGGCGCGCGATGTACTGGAGCTGGTCGACGAGCTGGCGGTAGCGATCCTTGGCCGTGATCCGTTGACGTTCGAAAAGGCTGAATGGGTGCGTGCCCGCCGAGCCGACACGCATTCCCTTCCCGCGCGCGACGTCGCAGACATAGCCCCGAAGCTTCGTCAACTCGTGCATCACATCGGCGGGCGTGTGGCAGACGGGGGTCGCGATCTCGAGAACCGACTGCATCAGCTCCGGGTTGATCTGCGGCTCGAGCTCGTGGCCCTCGATCGCCGCCAGCACAGTCTCGATGTGTTGAACGAGGTCGAACGAGGTGCCGTCGAGGAGCTGGTACTCCTCCTCGACTCCGAGCGTGTAGGGGTCGCTCCGCCCGAACTTGTGGTCGAGCACGCTCGCTCCGCTCCCTGTGCCGCTCGAGCCCTTGCCCGTGATGTCCGGTGGGATCAGCTGCTTGCCGCTGCCAGGCTCGTGGCTGTCACCCTCGTCTCGTGGCCTTCCGCTCACCTGAGTACGGCCTCCGCCTCGATCTCGACTTTCCACGCGGGGTCGAGCAGCGACGTCACCACGCACGTCGCCGCCGGTCTGATCTGACTGAACACCTCACCGTGTGCGCGGGATACGTCGCTCCAATGAGCGGCGTCGGTGATGAACATCCGGGTACGCACCACGTCCTCGACGGAAGCCCCTGCACGAGCAAGTGCCTCGGCGATGATCGCAAGACAAAGCTTCGCCTGCTCGTAGGCGCTCTCCGGCGTGGCGGAGCCGTCGGGTGGGATCGGCGCAGTACCTGCGACGTGCACCGTCGAGCCCACGACGACGGCGCGCGAGAACCCTGCCACCGGCTCGAACGGCGAGTATCCCGAGATCAGGCGGCGTTCCATAGCGGGGGTAGTATGGCCCGCCGTGGAAGCGCTGCGCCAGATCGATGACTGGGACGTTCCGTTCGCAGCTGCCGGTGTGACGAACGCCGAGGCAACCGTTGCTACGCGCGGAGACACGTCTCATGTCGTTCGGCTTGCATCTGTCTCGAAGCCAGTCAGCGCGCTGGCAACGCTGATCGCAGCCGAGGAGGGGGTCATCGACCTCGACGAGCCGGCCGGTCCACCCGGGTCGACGGTGCGACACCTGCTCGCGCACGCGTCGGGGCTTCCGTTTCACGGTGCGGTACCAATTGCGCCGCCAGGCAGGCGTCGGATCTACTCGAACGAGGGTTTCGGCGTCCTCGGCGAGCACGTTGCCTCGAAGGCAGAGATGCGCTTCGCGGACTACGTTCGCGGTGCGGTCTGCGAGCCGTTGGCGCTCGACCTCGATCCCGAGGGGCATCCCGGAGCCGACATGCGTGCGTGCCTCGACGACATTCTCGCGCTCGGACGTGAGCTGCTTCGGCCCGCTCTCGTGGCTCCCGAGACTCACGCTGAGATGGTCGCCGTTCAGTTCCCGGGTCTCGACGGAGTTCTCCCCGATTTTGGCCGTTTCAGCCCGATGGACTGGGGTCTTGGCGTCGAGCTGAAGACGACGAAGGAGAACCACTGGACGGGCTCGCTCACGTCGCCCGCCACCTTCGGGCACTTCGGGGGCAGCGGCACGTTCCTCTGGGTCGACCCGACTATCGGCATCGCATGTGCGTGCCTCACGACTCGCGATTTCGGCGAGTGGGCAAAGTCCGCCTGGCCCGATCTTGCGGATGGGATCGTGCGCGAGCTCGGCATCGCGTGATAGACACTGGCGACCCGTGGCCGACACGATCATCTCCCTCGACCACGTCTCGAAGAACTTCGGGTCGAAGGCCGCAGTCAGCGATGTCACCTTCGAGCTCCAGGTCGGTCGTTGCCTCGGCTGGCTCGGGCCGAACGGTTCCGGCAAGACGACGCTGATTCGCTGCATGCTCGGGCTCGCGCGCGCGAGCTCGGGGAGCGTTCTCGTCCGCGGCTACGCGATGCCGCAACAGGTTGGAAAAGCGCTCGAGCGCGTCGGTGGAATCGTCGAGGAGCCTCGGTTCTATCCGTATCTCTCAGGGCGGGCAAATCTCGAGGTGTGGGCTGGGTATTACGGCGGCGAGGCCCACGACCGAGTCGGTCGTGCCCTCGAGCGAGTGAACCTCTCTGCGAGAGCGGACAGCAAGGTCAAGGAGTACTCCCTTGGGATGCGCCAGCGCCTCGGCGTTGCCCGCAGCCTGCTCACCGACCCGGAGTTGCTGATCCTCGACGAGCCGTCGAACGGCCTCGACCCTGCGGGTATTGCAGAGTTCCGGGACATGATCCGATCGTTCGTGGAAGAGGAGAATCGTACGGTCTTCATCTCGTCTCACCTGCTCGACGAGGTGCAGAAGATCGCCGATGACATCGCGATCGTGCAGGCCGGGAAGCTCGTCCTGCACGGTTCGGTGGCTGAGCTCGTCGCCGGCGGGCGGCGTCGCCTCCGGGTCAGGGTCGACCGCGGCGACGCCGCTGAGGCAGTCGTACGTGCACTGCCGTTCGTCACCGGTGTCGCTCGAACTGCCGAGGAGTTGCACCTGACTCTGGAGCAAACCGACGACACCCAAGCGATGGCCGTTACGAGCGCCCTCGTCGGCGCCGGAATCGGTGTTGCCGAGATAGTAAGCGAGGGCGAGTCGCTCGAGGCACGCTTTCTCGAGATCACTGCAGGCAATGTTCCCGGCGAGATGGGCGAGGCTGCACGGTGATTCGGGCTGCGTTCCGGACCATGGTCGGCCGTCGTGGCAGCTTCTGGGGTGGTTCGGGGACTGTTCTCGGGCTGACGCTGATCGCCGTGGTCGTCGTGTGGATCGTCCACATTCACAATGGTGGCAAGCATCCGTCGATCGGCGGTCAGGGGATGCTCGACGCCACGAGCTCCGTGATCGTCATCGTCGGCGTCGTCGTGTCGATCCTGATCGGTGCTCTCGCCGGTTCGTACGACGTGGCTCAGGGGACAATGCGGTACCTCCTGATGACCGGCGCCAGCCGCTTCGGGATCTACGGAGCCCGGATCGTCGCGACCGTGCTCACCGTCTGGCTTGCGCTCGCGCCCGCCACGCTGCTCGCCGTGTTGGCGACACTGGTCTTGCCGCACACGCCGGAAGACGGCGTCAGCGCCTCGGCGGTAGGGTCGATCGTCTGGGCCGTCGTGCTCGGCTCAGCAGTCTTCGGACTGATCAGCATGGCCGTCGGCTCGCTCCTGAGATCGAACGGGGCTGCAATCGCTGTCGCTCTCGTCATCAACGTTGCCTTGACGCCTCTCCTCGCGCTCGTTGGCGCGTGGAACCAGACGGTTGCAGATCTCACCCTGCCTCTCGCCTACGTTCGCGTCACGGGCGGGGATACGAGCGTGTCGATCGTCGTGGCCGCCGTAGCGCTCGTTCTCTGGATGGCGGCCTTTCTGGCGGTCGGATTTACGCGTGTGTATCGCGACGAGTACTAGGAGGCCCGCTGCGGATCCGGCTCTGTTCGAACGTCATCGACATACAGCGGTCGCAAGAGCTCATCGAATGTCTCTTTGTCGCAACTCGCCACGACACACGTCGTCATGGCGGAGACTGTCGCCGTCCGTTCTATCCCCATCAACGGTGCAACTTCCCCGAACGTGTCACCCGGCCGCATCACGCCGCGTGCACCCCGACCGCCCTGCGTCACACCGGCGAGCCCGGACAGCAAGACATAGAAGCGGTCCGTGGGATCGCCCTCGGCGAGGATCGTTCGCCCGGCGGAAAACTCTTCACGCACCATTCGTTCGGCCAGCTTCGCGATCGTCTCGCCGGGAAGGGACCCGAACAGGCCGATGCGTTGCAACTCGGTGACCGAAGCGGGAACGTGGCGCGGGCTCATGCACGGTACGGTAGCGTCGAATGGCGATCCTCCACGCCTGGCGGTTCTGCCCCCGGTGCGCCACCGCGCTCGACCGCTCCCAGGCGCCTGCCCGGGTCGAGTGTTACAGCTGCGGCTTCGTCGGCTACGCGAATTCGGCCCCGTGTGTCTGTGCAATCGTCGAGGACGACGCCGGACGCGTCCTGCTCGGACGGCGGGCGATCGCACCGGATCGTGGGCTCTGGGATACCCCGGGTGGCTATCTCGAAGAGCACGAGCACCCGCTCGACGGCCTCCGTCGAGAACTGCTCGAGGAGACGGGCCTAACCGTAGAACCCGCCCGGTTCCTCGGCATCTGGATGGATACGTACGGCGACGCGCCAGATGCAAACGCGACGCTGAACCTCTTCTGGACAGCGCGAGTCGTTGCCGGCGAGCCGACCGCCGCTGACGACGTCGCCGAGCTTCGTTGGTTCGATCCCAACGAGCTGCCCCCCGCTGAGGAGCTCGCCTTTACGCTGCTCCCCTCGGTCTTCGAGGCCTGGCAGGCAGCATGAACGTCGTCTTCCTCTTCGATGTCGACAACACGTTGCTCGACAACGATCGTGTCGCTGCCGATCTGCGAGCCCACCTCGATGAGGAGGTCGGACTGGATTGCGGACTGCAGTACTGGCAGATCTTCGAGCAGCTCAGGGAGGAGCTCGGCTACGCCGACTATCTCGGTGCGCTGCAGCGGTATCGGCAGCTGAGACCTCGCGACTTGCGTGTGCTTGCGGTCTCCCACTACCTCGTTTCGTATCCGTTCGCGGACCGCCTCTACAGAGGCTCCCTGGACGCGCTCGACCATTGCACGACGCTCGGTTCGACTGCGATCCTGAGCGACGGAGACGTCGTCTTCCAGCCGCACAAGATATCGCGGGCAGGACTGCACGATGCTGTTCGCGGGCGCGTTCTCGTCTATATCCACAAGGAGCTCGAACTCGACGACGTGGAGGAGCGGCTGCCCGCCGACCACTACGTGCTCGTCGACGACAAGGTGCGCATTCTCACCGCGGTGAAGGCAACGTGGGGCTCCCGCGTGACGACGGTCTGGCCCCGCCAGGGGCACTACGCACTCGATCGTGCAGACGTCGCCCGTTTTCCCGTCCCCGATCTCACGATCGAGCGAATCGGCGAACTCGTCGACCACGATCTCGACGGGCTTCTCGCAGCTTCGCGGGACTGACGTAGGGAACGCGACGGGCCGGCGGGTTCGCGGGCCCGTCGCGCGGGAGAAGCAGCTCTAGACGGTGAGGCCGAGGGTGCGCTCGATCGCGCCCTTCGGCTGTGCTCCGACGACCGAGACCGAAGGCTCCCCATCCCGGAATAGGATCATCGTGGGGATCGAAGCGATCCCGAAGCGGTCGGCGAGCTCGCGCTCCTCGTCGATGTTGACCTTGACGAGCTTCAGCGAGCCGGCCTGCTCCTCGACGATGCGGTCGAGGATCGGGGCGACGGCATGGCACGGGCCACACCACTCCGCCCAGAAGTCGACGAGCACCGGAATGTCGCTCTCGAGTACTTCCTGCTCGAATGTGTCGTTCTTGACTGCGGTTGCCATTGAGTCCTTTCGATGTTTCGTGTCATCACTACGTGTAGTCACTACGCGGATCGTTCGATACAAACGGGTCCACCCTTGTACAACGAAGGGAGCGGGCAGGGTCTTCCCTAGAATCGGGTGATGTTCGCACCCCTCCCGGACAAGCCCGACCACGACGCGCTCGAACTCGAGATCCTCGCGCTCTGGGAGCGGGAGGCGACATTCGCGCAACTGCGAGCGCAGAACGCGGCAGGCCCTCGCTTTAGTTTCTTCGACGGCCCGGTTACGGCGAACAAGTCGCTCGCCGTCCACACGGCCTGGGGGCGCACCCTGAAGGACGTCTTCCAGCGCTACAAGGCGCAGCGGGGGTATCACCAGCGCTACCAGAACGGCTTCGACTGCCAGGGCCTCTGGATCGAGGTCGGCGTCGAACGCGAATTGGGCCTCAACTCGAAGCAGGAGATCGAGGAGTTCGGGCTGGCCGATTTCTCACGACGCTGCCGTGAAGTCGTCGTCAAATCGGCTCGCGACCTCACGGAGGGCTCGATCAGGCTCGGCCAGTGGATGGACTGGGGCAACGACTACTTCACGTTCTCGGACACGAACATCGAATACATCTGGAAGTTCCTCGCCATCGTTCACGACAAGGGATGGCTGCTCAAGGGCCACCGGGCAACCGAATGGTGTCCCCGCTGTGGCACATCGATCTCGGCGCATGAGCTTCACGGCAGCTACGTCGACCGAGTCGACCCGTCGCTCTTCGTGCGCTTCAGACTGCTCGATCGCCCCGGGGAGGCGGTCGTGATCTGGACGACGACTCCCTGGACGCTGCCCGCCAATGTCGCCGCAGCCGTCAACCCGGCCGCCGACTACGGCCGCCTCGCCACGGGTGACTGGGTCGCGGTCGCGCGCTATCCCGATGAGACGTTCAGCGAGCGATTGTCTGGCGCAGACCTCGTCGGCTGGCGCTACGAAGGCCCGTTCGACTCGCTCGGCCCTGGAGGGGAGGTCGAGCATCGCGTCATCCCGTGGGACGACGTGTCGATGGAGGAAGGGACGGGAATCGTTCACATTGCCCCGGGCTGCGGTGCCGAGGACTTCGAGCTCTCGAAGTCCCTCGGCCTCGCTGTGATCGCTCCCGTCGACGAGGCGGGCCACTTCTACGCCCCGTTCGGCTGGCTCCACGGCCTCTCCACCGGGGATGCAGCCGAGCAGCTCATCGGAGACCTCGAGGATCGGGGTCTCCTCGTCGAGGCCAAGCAGCACGAGCACCGCTACCCGGAATGCTGGCGGTGCCATACCCCGTTGATCTTCCGGCTCTCGGACGACTGGTTCATCGGGGTCGCGGAGGTGCGCCAGCCGTTGCTCGACGCGAACGCAACGATCGAATGGACGCCGCCCTACATGGGCAAGCGGATGGATGACTGGCTGCGGAACATGGGCGACTGGAACATCTCCCGCCGCCGCTACTACGGGTTACCGCTGCCGTTCTATCCGTGTGCATGTGGCCACCTGAACGTGATCGGCTCGCGTTCGGAGCTCGAGCACCGGGCGGTCGCCGGGCTCGACCAGCTCGAGGAGCTCCGGCGCCCGTGGATCGACGCCGTGCAGATCCGATGCGACGTGTGCGAGGAGCCGGTGCAGCGGATCGAGGAGGTCGGCGATGTGTGGCTCGACGCAGGCATCGTCCCGTTCTCGACGCTCGGCTGGGAGAATCCCGAGTTCGTCCCGGAGGGCTACGCAACCGGGGCAGCAGAAGGCCTGACGACCGCTGACCTCCCCGATCACGCGACCTGGGAGCAGTGGTTCCCGGCCGACTGGGTCTCCGAGATGCGTGAGCAGATCAGGCTCTGGTTCTACTCGCAGCTCTTCATGTCGGTCGCCCTCACGGGCCGCGCGCCGTTCCGCAAGGTGCTCGGCTACGAGAAGATGCTCGACGAGCAGGGCCGTGAGATGCACGGTTCGTGGGGGAACATGATCGACGCACATGACGCGTTCGCGCGCATGGGGGCCGACGTGATGCGCTGGCAATACTGCGCCCAGCCGCCCGACCGCAACCTCCTCTTCGGCTTTGGGCCGGCGCAGGAGATCAAGCGGCGTCTGCTGACGCTGTGGAACTCGGCGAAGTTCCTCGTCGACTACGGCGCCATCGAGTCGTTTCAGCCCGTCTACGCAGATCTCGAGCGCGGCGGTCCCGACGCACAGCTGCAGCCTCTCGACCGTTGGCTCGTCGAGCGGACGGCGCAGCTCGTCTCCGAGGCCGAAGCAGGGTACGAGCATTGGCTCACGGTCGACGTGACGCGTGCCTTCGAGGCGTACGTCGACGACCTTTCGAACTGGTACATCCGTCGATCACGGCGGCGTTTCTGGGACGGTGACGGGACGGCGCTTCGCACGCTCTGGTTCGGCCTCGTGCAGGGATTACGCGTGATCGCTCCCGTGATGCCGTTCCTGGCCGAGCATCTCTGGCAGTCTCTCGTCGCGGACGTCGTCGCCTCAGCTCCGACCTCGGTGTTCCTCGCCGGGTGGCCGGAGGCCCGCGTCGCGGATTCCGCACTGCTCGCGGAGGTCGTCGAGCTTCGGAAGGTCGTCGCGCTCGGTCACCAGGCGCGGTCGGCGTCGGGCCTGAAACTGCGACAGCCCCTACGTCGCATCGTCATCGAAGGTGCGCCGCTGGCGGCAGCCCACGCCGATGAGATCGCCGAGGAGCTTCGCGTCAAATCGGTCGAGTTCGACCATGTCGATGCCGAGCTGCGGGTGAAGCCGCACCTGCCGGTGCTCGGGCCGAAACTCGGCAAGGAGCTTGGAACCGTTCGGGCCGCCCTTCAGGCCGGCGACTTCGAAGAGCTCGGAGGCGGCCGTTTTCGAGTCGCGGGTCATGACCTCGAGCCGGAGGAAGTGCTGGTCGAGCGCGCCGGCAAGGACGGCTGGGCGGTCGCAGGTGATGCGGGTGTGACCGTCGCACTTGACACGTCGGTCGACGAGGAGCTCAGGCGCGAGGGTCGTGTGTACGAGCTGATCCACAAGGTCAACTCGATGCGCAAGGACGCAGGATTGGAGCTGACGGACCGGATTGCGTTGACGATCCCTGCCGCCGGAGAGGATCTCCTCGAGCACGGCGAGTGGATCAGAGCCGAGACCCTCGCCGTGACCCTCGACGCGGAGGGCGACTCGATCGTAGTCGCGAAACAGTAGGGGCGAGGCGCAGCCTCGCCCTCGTGCATGCCGCCCTCGTGCATGCCGCCCTCGTGCATGCCGCTAGCGTGTGGCTAGGTCTGTCGTTCGCTCAACGCGAGTTCGCGCCGCAGCTCGACCGGGAGCTTGAACGTGACGTCCTCGGCCAACATCTGAAACGGCTCGATTCGCTCCACCCCTCGAGCGCGGAACCAGTCGCACAGCTGGGTCACGAGTCGCTCGGGAGCTGACGCTCCCGATGAGATCCCGACCGTACGGACACCGTCGAGCCACTGCTCGTCGATCTCCGTCTCGTCGTCGATCAGGTGCCCGTGGACTCCCGACGCGCGGGCCACGTCGACCAGACGGTTCGAGTTCGAGGAGTTCTTCGATCCGAGCACGAGAAGGAGGTCGATCTCGGCGAGCATCTCCTTCACAGCCCACTGGCGATTTGACGTCGCGTAACAGATGTCCTCCTTCCGCGGAGCATAGATCTGCGGAAAGCGCCGACGGAGGACGGCGATGATCTCCGAGGTTTCGTCGACCGAGAGTGTTGTCTGCGTGATGTAGGCGACGCGCGCGCCCGGCGGAAGATCGAGAGCCTCTGCTTCCACGACGTCCTGGACGAGGACTGTCGCGTCTGGCGCCTCTCCCATCGTGCCCACGACCTCCTCGTGCCCCTCGTGGCCGATCAGGACCACCGTGTACCCGTCGGCCGCATACCTGCGCGCCTGAACATGCACCTTGGTCACGAGGGGACAGGTCGCGTCGATCACGTTGTGCCGGAGTCCGGCGGAGTTCGCGTGCACCGTGGGAGCGACGCCGTGGGCGGAGTACACGACCGTCGCGCCTGACGGCACCTCCGTCTCCTCGTCCACGAAGATCGCGCCCCGGGCCTCGAGATCGCGAACAACGTGAATATTGTGGACGATCTGCTTTCGGACGTAGACGGGGGCACCGTAGTGCTCCAGAGCTTTCTCGACCGTCTCGACGGCGCGCTCGACCCCTGCGCAGTACCCACGGGGAGATGCGAGCAGCACTCGTTCGACCATGAGAACAGGCTACCCGTCGGCACAGTAGGCTCAGCGCGCGATGATCGATCGTGTTGCCCTCTTCGTCACGTGCCTCTCCGACACGCTATTCCCGGAGGTCGGCAAGGCGACCGTGACCGTGCTCGAGCGGCTCGGGATCGAGGTTGTCTTTCCGCTCGAGCAGACGTGTTGCGGCCAGATGCACGCGAACTCGGGATACCCGGAAGAGGCGAAGCATCTCGCCCGGCGGTTCGTCGAGATCTTCGCACCGTATGACGCGGTCGTGACACCGTCGGGCTCATGCGCTGCGCAAGTGCGCGAGCACATGCCCGTCCTGCTGAGCGGAGTCGACCGGGGTGTGCCAGGCAAGACGTGGGAGCTGTCGCAGTTCCTCACGGGCGTCCTGGGCGTCGAAGACGTCGGCTCGACGTACGAGGGCACCGTTGCATACCACCCGACGTGCCACTCGCTGCGACTGCTGCGGGTCGGAGACGCACCACTTCGGCTCCTTCAGGCCGTGCCCGGGCTCGAACTGGTCGATCTTCCTCACGCGGAGGAATGCTGTGGCTTCGGTGGGACCTTTGCCGTGAAGAACGCCGATGTGTCGGCTGCGATGCTGGAGGAGAAACTCACGGCAATCGTGTCGTCGGGAGCCGGAAGTATCTGCGCGTGTGACAGCTCATGCCTGATGCAGATAGGTGGTGGGCTCCACCGCCGTGGTGTCGATGTCCGTCCTCTGCACCTGGCGGAGATCCTCGCGTCGTGAGTGCCGCGGCCCGCGGTGCGCGGCCGGAGGCCTTTCCGCAAGCGGCAGCGGAGGCGCTCGCGAACCCGCGTGTGCGCGCGAACATCCGCCACGCCACGACCTCGATCCGTCAGAAGAGGGCCGCGGTCGTTGCGGAGGTGCCCGACTGGGATCTCCTGCGGGCCGCCGCGGCCGCCATCAAGGACGAGACACTTGCCGACCTCGAGACGGTGCTCGTCGACCTCGAGTCGTCTGTGCAGGCAGCCGGTGGGACGGTGCACTGGGCTCGCGACGCAGCGGAAGCCGGCGAGATCGTGGTCGGCCTCGTGCGGGCCGAAGGGGCGCGAGAGGTCGTGAAGGTGAAATCGCTCGCGACCGATGAGATCGGACTGAACGAGGCGCTCGAGGCCGCGGGCGTCCAACCGATCGAGACAGACCTCGCAGAGCTGATCATCCAGCTCGCGGGCGAGCGCCCGTCGCACCTTCTCGTGCCGGCGATCCACAAGAATCGGGCCGAGATTCGAGACCTCTTCAGCGATCACTTCGGCCTGCCAAACCTCTCGGACGATCCTGCCGAGCTCGCGGAGGCGGCGCGACTCCATCTGCGCGAGGCATTTCTCCGAGCCCGGGTCGCGATTTCAGGGGCAAACTTCGCCGCCGCGGACACGGGCACGATCTGCGTCGTCGAGTCAGAGGGCAACGGTCGCATGTGCACCACGCTCCCGGACGTGTTGATCACGGTGATGGGCATCGAGAAGGCGATCCCGCGCTTCCGCGACCTCGAGGTCTTCCTCCAACTCCTCCCCCGCTCGTCGACCGGTGAGCGCATGAACCCGTACACCTCTCTCTGGACAGGAGTGCAGCAGGGGGACGGCCCGCAGACCTTTCACCTGGTGCTCCTCGATGCGGGTCGCACGAGAGTGCTCGCCGACCCTGTCGGCCGGCCGGCGCTGCGGTGTATCCGCTGTTCGGCCTGTATCAACGTCTGTCCGGTGTACCGGCAGACCGGCGGGCATGCCTACCACTCTCCGTACGCCGGGCCGATCGGGGCGATCCTCGCGCCCCAGCTCGTCGGGGAGAAGGGCGCAGTCGCATCATTGCCCTTCGCGTCGTCGTTGTGCGGTGCGTGCTTCGACGTGTGTCCGGTGCTGATCGACATCCCGTCGATCCTCGTCCACGAGCGGGGAAAGGCCGTCGCCCGCGAACGGCCAGGCGTCGAAGGCAGGTCGCTGAAGTTGCTGGGCCGGGCGTTTGCAACGCGGTCAGGCTATGAGCAGGCACAGCGCCTCGGCCGGACGTTCCAGCGACCCATGACGCGAGACGGTTGGGTCAAGCACTTTCCGCCCGGCCCGCTCGCCGCCTGGGGTCGGTCACGTGACCTGCCCGCGCTCCCTCCGCAGACGTTCCGCGAATGGTGGGTCAGTCGTGATGACCGGGCGTGACGCGATTCTGGCCCGGGTTCGTGCCGCGCTCGTCGATCGACCATCGGGTGCGGTGGTGCCGCGGGACTATCGTCTGGGCGGAACAGCAGACGCCGCCGCCGTGCTCGGGCTGTTTGTCGACCGAGTCCGAGACTACGAGGCAACAGTGGTTGTCACGAGCGATCCGCGAATGGCGGCGGCCGCTGCCTTCGCCGACGCCGGCGCCCGGCGGATCGGCGTCGCGACCGACCTCGACCGCGTGCTTCGCCCTCCGGGGCTCGATCTCGTCGAGGACGACCTGCTGTCGCCGTCGCAACTCGACGCTCTCGACGGCGCGCTGACGACCTGCGCGATCGGTTGCGCCGAGACGGGCACGATCGCTCTCGACGGCGGCCCGGGCCAGGGTCGCAGGGCATTGAGCCTCGTCCCCGATCTTCACGTCTGCATCGTCCGTGCCGAGGCGATCGTGGAGACGGTGCCGCAGCTGATCGCGGCACTCGAGCCGAGTGCTCGAGCCGGCCGTCCGATCGTCCTCGTCTCGGGTCCTTCCGCGACGAGCGACATCGAACTCAACCGCGTCGAAGGCGTTCACGGGCCGAGAAGGCTCGTCGTCATCGTCGCCATTGGTTTGCTAAAATGACAACAGATGGGGAGCTTGTGCGGACGCTGCAAGACGATAAAGGGGAATCCGAGTTTCATCGCTCGAAGAGCAGAGGGCGGCAGGCCTGGTGCAAGAGTTGTAGGAAGGCCTACGACGCGGACTATCACCGGAGTCGCGCGGCCGTCAGGCGACAACAGGCGTATAAGCGACACCGAGCGATGGTCGAGTGGTATCGCTCGCTCAAAGACGCCCCGTGCGTCGATTGTGGTGGCCAGTTCCACCACGCGGCGATGCACTGGGATCACCTTCCGGGACAGGCGAAGCGGGGAGATCTTGGCCGCTTGATCAACGGCCACAGCCGCCAGACGATCCTTGGCGAGATCGCCAAGTGCGAGCTTGTCTGCGCAAACTGTCATGCTGTACGGACGTACGAGCGTGTGCGGGGTGTAGCTCAGCCTGGTTAGAGTGCCGCGTTTGGGACGCGGAAGTCGTCGGTTCGAGTCCGACCACCCCGACTTTCGATGAGGTCAGGATTGCTATCAGCCGCGGTGATCGTCGCAGCTGTGCTTCCTGGCTCGTCTTTAGCTTCGGCGACGACCTTCAAGAGCTCCATCGCACTGATCTCGCCAACCCTCGCTCAGCGGATGACAGGCGTGTCGTGGCGTCCTTGCTGCCCCGTTCCGTTGCGCGACCTCCGCGTCGTCACCGTCACCCACCACGGCTTCGACGGGCGCGACCACATCGGCAGGCTGATCGTGCACCGCGACGTCGCGTTGAGGGTTCTCGGGGCTCTGCGCCGTCTCTACGCCGACGGGTTCCCGATCCGCAGGATGACACCGATCGACGCCTTCGGCGGGAGCGACTTCCGCTCGATCGAAGCGGACAATACCTCGGCGTTCAACTGCCGCTTCGTCGACGGGACCGCGCGCTATTCCGAGCATGCGTACGGCCGCGCGATCGACATCAACCCGATCGAGAATCCGTACGTCACGAGCGCCGGCACGACATCTCATCCCGCGAGTCGCCCTTACGTGCGCCGCACGCCCTTCCGTCCCGGGATGGCCGTCGTGGGGCGCGCGCTCGTGCGGTCGTTCGACGGCATCGGGTGGGGCTGGGGCGGCCAGTGGTCGGGGGCGAAGGACTACCAGCACTTCTCCGCTTCGGGCCGCTAACCGAGGCGGTCGTCGCGCCGGATAGGTCGAACGCCAAAGAGGAAGCGGGTGGAGGGAATCGAACCCTCGTAATCAGCTTGGAAGGCTGGAGCTCTACCATTGAGCTACACCCGCGTACCGGGGTATTGAAGCAATCCCGGACGTCGTCCGCTGCTACCCGCGGTGGGAGAGCGCCACTATCCGCGCCGAAGCTGCGCCGTCTCGGCCTCGCCGCCTCGTTTTGTGTCCTCGTCTGGGCCCCCGTTGCGACCCCCGCGTCGGCTCCAGGAGCCCTGTGCATGTTGAAGCCGGGCCAGTCGGCGCTCGCCCCCGGAACCCTGCACGGCCTCGCCCACCACCTTCTCCAGTACCCCGACCTTGCGATCGCCACGTCCGCGCAGCGACGCGCCGCCACGATGCTCCTTGCCCGCCTTCGCGCTTCGACCTCGAAATGGCGGGATGTGAGCAAGGCGGCCGCGAGTGGCTTCAATACCCATCTGGCTCGGCGCGCTCCGGGCGACGACGCTGTCGGGTACCTCCACGCCGAGCAACGCCTGTTCAGCGCCGACAAGCACATCCTCGACCCGAGCCGTCCCGAGTCTCTGATCTATGCGACGGAGCGAGGCCGCAGGCCGCGGCTGATCGGTGCGATGTTCAGCGTGCCGCGTGGTGTGCTCGGGCCAACTCCGGCTGGACCGATCGACCGTTGGCACTCCCACGTCGTCTGCAGGCGCGGCGACAAGCGAGGCCTGGCGCCTCTTGCGAGCGGCGCCTGTCCGGCCGGGTCGACTCTGACGCAGGGGAGCGAAATGTTGCACGTCTGGTTCACCTCAGATCTGCGGAGCGCGTTCGCCGTGCACGCGCCCGTGCCTGAGCTCTGCCGCGACCATCTGCTCACGGCCAGAGCGTGTCGCGCCGGGGCGAACCGCCGCGAGATGTGAGCTGAGGGGGCCGTCCAGGCCTCCGCCTATGCTCGAGGCATGCTCGACGAGCGCCTCGTTCGCTTCCGGCCGCGTGCGATCCTGACCGTGATCGGCGTCCTGCTTGCCGCCGCAATCGTTCTCGAGGTTCTCTGGGTGACCCGCTCCGTGATCATCTGGGTCTTGATTGCGCTCTTCCTCGCGATGGCGCTCAATCCGGCAGTCGAGTTCCTCGTGCGACGCGGCATGCGGCGTGGTCCGGCTGTCGGGATCGTCTTCGTCGGTGCGATCCTCGTGATCGCAGGGATCGCCGCGACGTTCGTGCCAACTCTCGTGCGCGAGGTCAACGATCTCGCAGATGCTGTGCCGGGCTATATCGACGACCTCACGCGTGGTCGAGGCAGGCTCGGCTTCCTCGAGCGCGACTATCAGATCGTCGAACGGGCGCGAGAAGCGATCAAGAAGAGTGGCGTCGGAGGGGTGCTCGGCCTTTCGAGCACCGCTCTCACCGTGACCAAGAGCATCCTCAATGCGGTGATCGCCGTCGTCACGATCGCTTTCTTGACGCTCTTCATGCTGCTGGAAGGCCCCGCCTGGGTGGAGCGAATCTACGGGCTGATCGCGGAGCCGGCTCAGCCGCGCTGGCGAAAGGTCGGCGGTGACATCTACCGCACGGTCGGCGGCTACGTAACGGGAAACCTGGCGATCAGCTTCATCGCCGGTGTTGCGTCGACGGCCGTGCTCCTCGTGCTCGGCGTTCCGTACGCGGTGGCGCTCGGCCTCATCGTCGGCATTCTGGATCTGATCCCGCTCGCCGGTGCGACCATTGCCGCGGTGATCGTCAGCGTGGTCGGCTTTCTCCACTCGACTACAGCGGGCATCGTGCTCGTGATCTTCTTCGTCGTCTATCAGCAGCTCGAGAACCACGTGCTCCAGCCGCTCGTCTACGGTCGCACGGTGCAACTGTCGCCGCTGATCGTGCTCATCGCAGTGTTGATGGGCGCAGAGCTCGCTGGCGTGATCGGCGCCCTGGGAGCGATCCCCGTCGCCGGCGCAATCCAGGTCATCGTGGTCGACTGGCTCGCACACCGACGCCAGAAGATTCTCGATCCGCCGGGGCCGGTGCCCTCGGCGATCGACCTGCCAGGCTGAGCGTGTCCGAGACCACGGAAGCGCGTGGCGTCGCACGCTACCGCGAGCTCTTCGCCAATCGGTACGCGGCGCCGCTCCTCGCGTGGAGCATCGTTGCGCGGCTGCCAATGGGCATGGCGGCGCTCGCGCTCGTGCTGCTCGTCCGTGGCGCGGGTGCGAGCTACGGAGAAGCGGGGTTGGTGGCCGCCGCATATTCGATCGCCGTAGCAGTCGGCGCACCCTACGGTGGTCGGCAGGTCGACCGACGAGGCCCGGAACGCGTCCTGCGGCGACGGACGGTGGTCTTTCCGGTGCTGTTCGGTTTCGTCGCGATACTCGGCGAAGCAGGGGCACCGATCGCGGCGATCGCCGCCGCCTCGGCCGCCGCCGGCCTCACGTTCGCCCCGGTCGGGGCTGCACTCCGCTCGATCTGGCCAACAGTCGTGGGTGCGGACGGCGCCAAGACGGCCTATGCGCTCGACGCCGCACTGCAGGAGGTGGTCTTCGTCGGCGGTCCACTCCTCGTTGCGATCCTCGCCTCGATCAGCCCTGTGGCCGCCGTGGGCGGCGCCGCGGTCATTGCCGCTGTCGGGACGTACGCATTCTCCCGGCTCGCACCCGTGCGCAACGCCGGCCCGGCAGAGCAACGGCATAGCTCCCGACTCGGCGCCCTCTCCGCCGTGGGTGTGAGGACGCTGGCGCTGCTCTCGCTCTGCCTTGGGCTCGGGTTCGGGGCGGTCGAGATCGCCGTTCCCGCCTTCGCGGAAGCCGAGGGAAACCGCGCTCTCGCCGGCATTGCGCTTGCCGGGTTCTCAGCAGGCTCGCTCGTCGGCGGCCTGCTCGCAGCCCTTAGGCCGTCGCGTGACGAGCGACGGAGGATCATCGTCGGCACCTTCGCGTTGGCGGGCATCATGGCCCTTCCCCTCGCGGCGCGTTCCATCGGCTCGATGGCTCTTCTTCTCTTTCTGGCAGGCCTTCCGATAGCCCCTGTCGTCGCGGCGATCTACGCCCAGATCAGCCGCGTCGCAGCGGCGGGCTCGGTAGCGGAAGCGTTCTCGTGGTTCGGTACCGCAGTCTCGATCGGGATCGCGGGCGGCAGCGTTGCCGGCGGCTGGCTCATCGATCGTGACGGCTGGCAGGCGGCGGTTCTGCTCGGCGTCGGCTGCCTCGGCGCCGGTGCCTTGCTCACGGCGCTCCGCCGCGCGACGCTCGCTCCGCCGGAGACAAGGCTCCAACCGGTTGCGGAGTAGGATCAGAGCCAAGATGGCAACCGCAGCGTCTCCCGGGCTCGAGCGCTGGCGAGAGCGTTGCGTTCGCACGCCGGATCGCTCCGGCGAGCTCTTCTCGACACTGTCGGGCATTGAGGTTGCACCGCTCTCGACTCCCGATACCGTAGAGGTCGACTACGAACGAGACCTCGGATATCCAGGCGAGTTTCCGTTCACCAGGGGCGTCTACCCCTCGATGTATCGCGGGCGCTTGTGGACGATGCGGCAGTTTGCAGGGTTCGGGTCGGCCGCCGCGACGAACGAGCGCTTCCGGTTTCTCCTCGACCACGGACAGACCGGCCTGTCAACTGCGTTCGACATGCCGACGCTGATGGGACTCGATTCGGACCACCCTCGCTCGCTCGGTGAGGTGGGGAGGGAGGGTGTGGCGGTCGATTCCGTCGAGGACATGCGGTCGCTATTCGCGGACATCCCGCTGGGTGAGGTCTCGACGTCCATGACGATCAACTCTCCCGCGGCGATGCTGCTCGCGTTCTACATCTGCGTCGGTGAAGAGCAAGGCGTTCCACGAGCTGCGCTCCGGGGAACGATCCAGACCGACATTCTGAAGGAGTACATCGCGCAGAAGGAGTACATCTACCCGCCGGAGCAGAGCATGCGACTCGTGACCGACATGGTCGAGTTCTGTACGAGGGAGATGCCTCTCTGGCACCCGATCTCGATCTCCGGCTACCACATTCGCGAGGCAGGCTCGAGCGCGGCACAGGAGCTCGCTTTCACGCTGCAGGACGGGTTCACCTACATCGAGTGGGCCCTCGAGAGAGGGCTCGCGATCGACGAGTTCGCGCCTCGGTTGTCGTTCTTCTTCAACGCGCATCTCGACTTCTTCGAGGAGATCGCAAAGTACCGTGCGGCCCGCCGAATCTGGGCGACAGTGCTGCGCGACCGGTACGACGCGAAGGACGAGCGCTCGTTGCTGATGCGCTTTCACGCTCAGACCGCGGGCGTGTCGTTGACGGCCCAGCAGCCCGAGGTGAACATCGTGCGAACCGCGATCGAGGCGCTCGCGGCGGTCCTCGGCGGCACCCAGTCGCTGCACACGAATTCCTACGACGAGGCGCTGGCGCTACCGACCGAGGACGCTGTGCGGATCGCTTTGCGGACGCAGCAGGTGATCGCTCACGAGATCGGGGTAGTGAACGCCGTTGATCCTCTCGGCGGCTCCTACCATCTCGAGCAGCTCACGAACGAGCTCGAGACTCAGGCATACGCCTATTTCGAGCAGATCGAGGAGCGTGGGGGGATGGTGGAGGCGATCAAGCAGAACTTCCCCCAGGCCGAGATCGCCGAGGCGTCGTTCCGCTACCAATCCGAAGTCGAGGCGCGTCAGCGCCTCATCGTCGGAGTCAATGCACACACGGTCGAGCAGGACGAGCCGATTCCACTCCACACGAGCGACCCAGACCTCGAGATCGCGCAGATCGAGCGGGTGAGAGCTCTGCGAGCGCGACGCGACGAGGCGGCTGTGGACCGGCACCTGGTCGAGTTGGGGGAGGCGGCCCGGGGCACGAAAAATCTCATGCCGCTGATCATCCGGGCCGCGCAGGCGGACGTGACAATGGGTGAGATGTGCGATGTCCTCCGCGAGCAGTGGGGCACCTGGCGCGAAACGCCGGTTTACTGAGCTTGGTGGCCGCCGAGATCGGGATCTTCCGTTACCTGTTCGTAGGGGCGACGCGGAGCGTCGTCCGACGCCGCGAAGCGTCGCCCGTCCGGCTCCCCGGGCGGAGCTGTTGACGTGAGCCCGCTGAGCGACGAGCAAAGCTCGATCCTCGAGCTCGTGCGCGTGCTCACGCGCGAGCGCATCAGGCCGCGCGCGGCCGACATCGACGTCTCGCACGAGTTCCCCTGGGACGTCGTCGACCTCTACCGGGAGCATGGCATCTTCGGGCTCTTGTTCGACGAACCCGATGGCGGCACCGGAACTGGTGCGCTGCTCGCGCTGATGACGATCGAGGAGATCTCGAAGGTGTGCGCGACTTCGGGAGTGATCCTGGCGGTCCAGGAGCTCGGCTCGCTCGGCCTCAAGCTCGCCGGCTCGGCGGAGCAGAAGGGGCGATTCTTGCCGAGGCTCGCGTCCGGCGAGTGGCTCGCGGCGTACGCGTTGACCGAGGCGGGCTCGGGCTCGGATTCGGCCGCCATGCGGACGACTGCGCGGCGTGACGGCGATGTCTACGTGATCGACGGCGGCAAGCGATTCATCACGAATGCCGGCGTCGCAAGCGTCTACACGGTCTTCGCCAAGACCGAGCCGCAGGCTGGACACGCCGGGATCACCGCGTTCGTCGTCGAGGCCGACACGCCCGGGTTCGATGTGGCGCGCCTCGAGCCGAAGATGGGCCTCGGGGGCTCCACGACGGGCGAGCTCGTATTCGACGGGGCGCGGGTACCGGCCACGAATCGGCTCGGTGAAGAGGGCGAGGGGTTCAAGCTCGCCATGCGCATCCTGGATCGCTCGCGTCCAGGGGTCGCGGCGCAGGCGCTGGGGATCGCCCAGGGTGCGACTGACTGCGCGCTCGAGTACGCGCGAACGCGCGAGACGATGGGGCAACCTATTGCGCAGCATCAGCTGATCGCCGCGAAGCTGGCCGACATGGAGACGCGCTGCGCCGCGGCCCGAGGCCTCCTCTACCGTTTCGGCGAACTGGTCGACGGCGGCGCACACGGTGCAGAGCTGACAAAGGCATCCGCAATGGCGAAGCTCTTCTGCAGCGACGTCGCGATGGAGGTCACGACCGAGGCCGTGCAGGTGCTCGGAGGTTACGGCTACATCACCGAGTACCCGGTCGAACGGATGATGCGCGACGCCAAGATCACGCAGATCTACGAGGGCACCAACGAGATCCAGCGACTCGTCATCGCTCGGGAGATGTTGCGGGAAACGCGCACCACCCCGTGGGCCTCGTTGTAGGCGCCGGGAGATTGGTCCGAATTCTGGCCCGCCCGAGTTGGGTCATGAGGGCGCGCTGGTTGTACCAGTGGCGATCTCTTGGCTCCGCCGCTCCCTCCCATGGCCAGATCGGGGTTCAGAGCAGTCTCAACTCGCGGGCACGCGACACCGCGTCCTGACGGGTGGAGACATCGAGCTTGCGGAAGATGTTCCTCACGTGTGTCTTCACGGTGTTGAACGAAACGTAGAGCGCGTCACCAATCTCCCGTTGCGTGAGCTCGGTTGCCAGCAGCCGGAGCACGGCGAGCTCGCGGTCGCTGAGATCCTCGTCATACGGTGTTCGCGGCGCACGACTTGACCCGAGGCGGAGCCTACGCTCGACCTTCGCCACCATTGTGGGCAACACACCTGGGTCGGCGCACGACTGGGCCGTCTGGAGGGCCTCCTTCAGCATGTTCTTCGCAGCGCCGCGGTCGCCGAGACCGCCCTTCACCCCCGCGTGGGTGAGGAGACCGTACGAGAGGTCGAACTTGGCGTCGCCTCGTCGAGCCAGCTCTATACCTCGGGCGAGAGCGTCATCGGCCTCCGTCAGTCGGCCCTGTCCTTCGAGTAGCTTGCCGCGCGCAACGTGCGCCATGGAAATGCCGAAGTACTTCGTCAGCCCGGTTTGCCGTCGCCGCAGGGCATCGGTGTTGTCCAGAACCCGATCGGCCCTCCCAGAGTGACCGATCTCCGCGTGCACGACGGCACACCAGCCAAGGGCATGGATCAGCGCGAGGGAATGGCCGGATTCCTCGCTCGACGTCACAGCTTCGTCGAGAAGAGCGGACGCGATTCGTCCCTCTCCTTGTAGGAAGACCGAGACGCCGAAGGTCGTGAGCAGCGCGCTACGCCAGTAGTCAGACCCGGCTTCCTCGAGTTCGAGTGCAGGCCGTGCCGTCGCCGCTATGCCGCTCACGTCTCCACGGAAGTACTGATTGATGGCCTGGCACGCGGCCAGCCCGGACGAGACCGACGCCGGACCGGCCTGCAGCGAGCCAACAGCAGCGCCCCGCGTGGCCACGTCCAACCAATGATCGGCCTCGGCGATCCGGCCGACCTCTTGAAGTGTTGATGCCGCCACGAGGCACAGTCGGACGTCGCCGGTCACGGTCTCGGGCGGGAGGGCGGCGAGCCAGCTGAGCAGCGTCTCGAGGCGAGCCTCGTTCCGGAATTCGATCCAGTGGCGAAGAATGAGTTCGGAGGCGTCGGCGAGGTCACCTGCCGCGGTGGCGTGATTGATCGCCTCGGACGGGTCGCCGTGCTCTTGATGCCAGGCGCTCGCCCGGCGATGCAGCGTGCGGGCATGCTCAGGCTCGGCGAGCGTGAGCTCGCGGCGCAGCAGCTCACCAAAGAGTTGGTGGTAGCAGTACCACTCGCGCTTCGCGTCGAGGGGGATCAGGAAGAAGTTTGAACGCTCGAGCTCGTGCAGCATTCGCACCGAGCCGGCCCGGCCCGTGACGGCGTCGCAGAGAGGGCCGCAGAGGCGTTGGAGCATTGACGTATGCAGCAGGAAGCCCCTCATCTCGTCGGGGAGCCCAGTCAGAACCTCCGCGCTCAGATAATCGACGATATGGCGGTTGTCGCCCGCAAATGCCTCGATGAACTCGTGCGGGCTTGCGCGTCCGCGGATCGTAAGCGTCGCGAGGTAGAGACCGGCCGCCCATCCTTCCGTCAGCTCACGCAGCCGGACAACGTCCGCTCGTTCGAGGTCGAGCCCGTGCAGCTCATTGAGAAAGCGGTCGGCCTCTTCGTTGGAGAAGCGAAGCTGTTGCGCGTCGATCTCGGTCAGCTCACCGCGGGCGCGTAGACGCGCGAGAGGGAGTGCCGGCTCAGACCGACTCGAGAGCACAAGCGAGAGGGTTTGAGGAAGGTGCTCGAGTAAGAACGACAAACCCTCGTCGATCTCCGCGTTCCCCACCAGGTGGTAGTCGTCCAGCACGAGCACGACCTCGTGCGGTAGCGCTGTGAGCTCATTGCAGAGCGTCGGGAGAACGTCGTCGATGACGCTGACCCGCGGAGCTCGCAGCATGGGTAGAGAGACCTCGCCTGCGTGCGAGTCGAGGGTTCGAAGCGCATGGATGAGGTACGTCCAGAACTGGACGGGGTCGTTGTCGCTGCCGTCGAGCGCAACCCAGGCGAACGGTCGTGTCTCGCTCTCGAGCGCGCACCAATCGGCAAGCAACGTCGACTTCCCCCAACCGGCGGGGGCGCGGATCAGCGTCAGTTTGCGCGACGGGCCCGTGCAGAGCTCGAGCAGTTCTTGGCGTGGCACGCGCTGGCGTGGAACGGGAGCTTCCAGCTTCGACTTGATGAGCGGGCGCGGCGACTCATCGACCTCAGTCGACGTGTAGATCGACATGACGACGGAGGGTACATCGCCGCAGCCCTGGATTTCACCCAGGGTGATCTCGTCGCTGGGTGAAGTCACGCCACCCAGGCCCCGCGGATATTCCCCTCTGGAGACGACGAGAGCAGCACACGGAATTGCTCGAGACATCACAGAGGTGCGACACCGGTCGCACAAGTCGCCGAATCAAGGGAGGGCGGTCGTGTCATCACGCGACAACGACGGTTGGAAAGAACTCGCGAGCCGCGGAACGGACGGCCTCATGGTCTCGCTCCTCTGGAGCAAGGCAACGGACCAAATCAGGGTCACCGTCGCCGACGACAGGTTCGACGAGGCGTTCGATCTCAACGTCCCCGCCGCGCACGCGCTCGCTGCCTTCTGCCACCCGTTCGCGTACGCCGTTGTCCGGGACCTCGGTTTCGCGCGTACGACAGCCGCGGCCCCTGATCTGCAGCCGCAAGTTGAGAGGAGTTCAGTCTGATGAAACCAGACCCCCTTCAGCACGCACGTCGTTGGAAGACACTCGGAGTTCTGTCGCTCAGCCTGGTGATCATCGGGCTCGACAACACCATTCTCAACGTCGCTCTGCCAACGCTGCAGGACGAGTTCGACGCCTCCGCCTCAAAGCTGCAGTGGATGGTTGACTCGTATCTCCTCGTCTTTGCATCCTTGCTTCTCGTATTCGGCACGCTCGGCGACCGCTACGGACGCAAGCTCGCACTCCAAGCAGGCGTCTCGATTTTCGGTCTGGCGAGCCTCGGCGCCCTCATCGCCGATTCGGCGAACCAGGTGATCGCGGTGCGCGCCGCGATGGGAGTGGGTGCGGCGCTCATCATGCCCGCCACCCTTTCGATTATCGCCAACATCTTCACCGGCGAGGAACGCGGAAAGGCAATCGCCGTCTGGGCGGCTCTGGCGGCGGTCGGGATCGGGCTCGGCCCGCTGACCGGCGGGCTCCTGCTCGAGTGGTTCGACTGGTGGTCCGTATTCCTGGTCAACGTCCCATTCGCGGCAGCTGCGCTGCTGCTCGGCGCCCGCTACGTACCCGAGAGCCGCGATCCCAAGCCTGGCTCGTTCGACCTCGTCGGAGCCGCGCTTTCCGCAGCTGGCTTCGGAATGCTCGTGTACGCGATCATCGAGGCGCCCGAGCAGGGCTGGACGTCGGGTCTCACAATCGGATCGCTCACAACAAGCGTCGCCCTTCTGGGCTCCTTCCTCTGGTGGGAAGGACGCGTCAACGATCCGATGCTCGACCTGGGCTTCTTCCGGAGTGCCCGGTTCAGCGTCGGCACCGCCGCGGTAAGCGTCGCCTTCTTCGCGCTGCTCGGCGGCATTTTCGAGCTCACCCAGTACCTCCAGTTCGCCCACGGCTACAGCGCGATCGAGGCGGGCGCGGTGATGAGCCCCATGGCACTAGGGCTGATGCTGGGCGCCGGCTCGTCGAGTAAGGCGGTGCAGCGACTCGGCACTTCCCGCGTCGTCGCTGCAGGCCTGACCGGTCTCGGGCTCCTCTTGGCGCTGACCACGCTCTGGGGGCCTGCCGCTGGCGCGCTCTGGCTCGCCGCCTGGTTCTTCGGGCTGGCGATCGCTATGGGCTGGGTGATGGCTCCTGCGACCGAGGCCGTCGTTGGCGCAGTGCCTGCCGAAAAGTCCGGTGTCGCCTCCGCCACCAACACTGTTGCGAGGATGGTCTCTGGAGCGCTCGGCGTGGCGGTGATCGGCTCGATCGTCAGCTCGCTCTACTCCAACGACGTCCAAGGCTCGCTCGGTGCTCTGCCCACGCAGGCCCAGGCGGCGGCGGAGAACTCGATCGGAGCAGCCAACGCGATTGCGGCCCAGCTCCCACAGCCTGCGGCCTCCGAGTTGCTCGCCACGACCAGCGACGCCTTCACTCAGGCAATGGGCCTCGGCCTCCTCGTCGCAGCGGCGTTCGCCGCCGCCACGGCAGTGATCGTCGCTCGGTTCCTTCCCGACCGCGAGCCCATCGCTGCGGGACCCGAAATGGTCAAGCCCAGTGTGCGCCCGCTCGCCGACCCCGGCGAAGCAGCATGAGGCGGGCATCTCATTCGAGCGAGAGGAGAAGACGATGAGGCCGCGCGTCGTCCAGAGAGAAGATCGAACGGCCGCGGGCGAACCGAGGCGGCCAGCGAATCTGACCGGTTGGGCGCGCCGCTGGAACGTGCGCCGCCGAAACACCGCAGTCGTGCTACTGCTCGCCGCACTGGTGCTCGCTGGCGCCTCTCTGGCTAGCCGTCCCGGGGATTCCGACGCTGCTGCCGCCAGAGGCGTGTCTTCTGTCGCGCCTGGTTTCGGCGCCATCGACTCGTTCGTCCGGACTGAAATGGCTGCGCAGCGCATCCCCGGCCTGGCCCTCGGCATCGTGCATGGCAATCGAATCGTCCACCTGCGAGGCTTCGGTAAGGCCGATCCGTCGGGGCGCGCCGTTTCACCGCAGACGCCCTTCATCATCGGCTCCTTGAGCAAGTCCATCACCGCCCTCGCGATCATGCAGCTGGTCGAGGCGGGGAAGGTATCCCTCGATGCGCCGGTGCGGCGATACATCCCCTGGTTCCGGGTGGCCGATGAACGGGCTTCCGCCCTGATCACGGTCCGCCACCTGCTGAACCACACCAGCGGCCTATCGACGAAGACAGGGAGATCATTCCAGGGAGACGGGGACACGAGTGACGACGCGCTAGAACGGGCCGTCCGCAAGCTGAGCGCCGTCGGACTGACCACGCCAGTGGGCGCGACGCACCAATACAGCACCATTAACTACTCGGTGTTGGGACTCATCGTGCAAGTCGTGAGCGGGCAGCCCTACGAACGCTATATCCAAAAGCACATATTTGGCCCGCTGCAGATGCGTCATTCCTTCGCCTCCGAGGCCGATGCGAAGCCATGGGGTCTCGCCACCGGACACCACTACTGGTTCGGCCGGCCGGCGGCCGCCGAGGTGCCGTACAACCGCGGCCTCCTTCCGGCCGGCTACCTCATCTCAAGCGCGGAGGACATGGCTCACTATCTGATCGCCCAGCTCGACGACGGCCGCTACGGCGGTGCCGCAGTTCTCTCGCCGTCAGGGACGGCCGAGTTGCACCGACCCGCCGTTCCCACACGCGAGGCTGACACGTCGTACGGCATGGGCTGGTTCGTCGGGCCGGTCAACGGCATCCCGGCCGTCTTTCACCAGGGGGAGACGTTCAACTATCACGCGAACATCGTGCTGATGCCTCAGAACCGCGACGGCGTTGTCGTGCTGATGAACGCAGAGAACTCAGTGGATCTCTTCATCCGCGGTCGCATGGGCACGATCGCCGAGGGCGTGGCCAGCCTCCTAGAGGGCAAGCAGCCGCCGGCCCCGCCGCCGGGTGCCGGCATCTTCGTGGCCTACGCCGCTCTGCTCGGAGTGATCGCGCTCCAGGTCGGCGGGATGACCCGCTCAGCGGCTGCCCTTCTCCGTCGGCGTGTCCCCACTGGTCGGTTCGGATGGAAGTCGCGCACCGCACTGGCGTTCGTGCTGAACCTTGGCTGGGCGCTCCTCGTGCTCGTACTGCTGCCGAAGCAATTCGGGTTACCGCTACCGACCCTGGCTCAGGGGCTGCCGGATTTCGCGTATGTGCTGCTCGCCAGCGGCTTCGTGGCACTCGGATGGAGCTTCTCGAGGACTCTGTGGGCGTACTTCGCCTTCCGCAAGAGCGGCGGCGTCCGGCTGACCGCATCCGCCTCCCTGGCCCAGCTGCCGTGAGCACGCCGCACTCGCGCGCCCTGACGCCGCGCAGTGAGGCATTCCCTGGCAGGGAATATCGCCCGCTGCCCGCCGGCTACTGAAGCCCGCCGCGCACCGACGTGATGCGCTGCGTGTTGAAGCCGAGCCAGTGCATGCGGCCGACGTAGCGTGCGTGCTCGATCTTGGCGCAGCGATCCATCACCACCGTCACGCCGCCTGCCTCCGCGATACGCGCACCGTCCTCGTTGATGACGCCGAACTGACACCAGAGGGTGGGGGCGCCGATCTCGACGGTCTCGGCCGCGATTCCGGGCAGTGCATCGGCCGCCCGGAACACGATCACGACATCGACGGGCTCTGTCAGGTCGGTGAGGCTGTCGAGGCTCTGCTCCCCGAGAACCTCCGTCTCGCGCGGGTTCACGGGAATCACGCGATAGCCGTGGCGCTTGAGGTAGTACCCGACGAAGTTGCTCGGGCGCAGCTCGTTCGAGGACAGCCCGACGATGGCCACGGTGTTAGCCGTGTGGAGCACCCGCTGGATCGTCAGAGGATCCTGGTACCCAGCCGGGTCGAACGGGGCTGCATCGACCGGCGGGATCACGCCGATGCCGCCACGCGGGCGAAGCCCTGCTCGAGATCCCAGATCAGATCGTCGATCGCCTCGGTCCCGACGGAGAGCCGGATCGTCCCTGGGCCGACGCCTGCCGCGCGCAGTTCGTCGTCGTTGAGTTGGCGGTGCGTCGTGCTCGCGGGATGAATGATCAGGCTCTTCGAGTCACCGACGTTCGCCAGGTGCGACCAGAGCGTGACGCCGCGTATGAAGTCCTGTCCTCCCGTTCGGCCGCCGTGGCAGTCGAACGAGAAGACGGCACCAGCGCCGCCCGGCAGATATCTGTCGACGAGGGGGCGATAACGGCTCGTCTGCAGACCCGGGTACGTCACGTTCGACGCCAGCGGGTGCGACTCGAGGTACTCCGCGACTGCCAGCGCGTTCTCGACGTGACGTTCCATCCGCAGCGACAACGTTTCCAGCCCCTGCAGGAAGAGGAATGCGTTGAACGGGCTCATGGCCGCGCCGAGATCCCGCAGCGTCTCGGCGCGCAGCTTCATGCAGTAGCCGTACATGCCGAACGTCTCGTGGAACTCCAGCCCGTGATACGCGGGCGACGGGTCCGCGATAACCGGGAAGCGACCGTTCGACCAGTTGAACTCCCCGGAATCGACGACGACGCCGCCAATGCTCGTGCCGTGGCCGCCGATGAACTTCGTCGCAGAGTGGACGACGATGTCGGCGCCCCACTCGATCGGCCGGCAGAGATATGGCGTCGCGAATGTGTTGTCGACCATCAGCGGAGCCTCGTGCTCATGGGCGATCGAGGCGACCGTCTCGATGTCGAGCACGTTGCCGCCGGGGTTGCCGATCGTCTCGCCGTAGAAGACCTTGGTGTTCTCGCGGACCGCTCCCCGCCACGCATCCGTATCGTCCGGGTCGACCCAGGTCAGGTCGACGTTCAGTTTGCGCAGCAGGTGCTTGAACTGGTTGACGGTGCCACCGTAGAGGGCTGAGGACGAGACGACGTGGTCGCCAGGTTGGAGCAGCGTGAACAGGGCCGCGGTCTGGGCAGCGATGCCGCTCGCGAACGCTACCCCACCGCAGCCGCCTTCGAGGTTCGCCAGGCGCTCCTCGAGCACGGCCACCGTCGGGTTCATGATCCGCGAGTAGGTGTTGCCGTATTCCTGCAGGTTGAAGTATGCGGCCGCCGACTCAGGATCCTCGAACACGTAGCTCGTGGTCTGGTAGATCGGGACCGCGCGCGCGCCGGTGTTTGGATCGGGGCGTTGGCCGGCGTGCACCTGACGCGTTTCGAATCCGAACTCCCGGGCTTCTTCTGTGCGCTGCGGCTCGTCCGTCAAGCCGTCATCCTAGAGGCTTGGTGGTCGCCTGACGCGCGAGGAAGTCCTCGATCATCGGCGTCTGTCGGTTCTCCTCGAGCAAGAAGCAGTCGTGGCCGTACGGCGCATCGATGATGTGCAGTTCAACGTCCTTCCCGAGCGCGCGAAGCGCGTCGGCCAGTTCTTCGGACCCCGACGGCGGATAGAGCCAGTCCGAGCTGAACGCGATCAGCAGCGTCCGCGCCGATACATCGTGAAGCGCGCTCGCCAGCGTGCCGCCGTGCTGGCGCGAGAGATCGAAGTACGTCAGCGCCCGCGACGTATAGAGGTAGGTGTTGGCGTCGAACCGCCGGACGAACGTGTCGGCCTGATGCCGCAGGTAGCTCTCGATCTCGAACTCCGGCTCCGTCAGCGTGAAGCGGATGTCGTCGGCGAACTGCAGTCGCCTGCCGAACTTGTCGCCGAGCCCCTGAGCCGACAGGTAGGTGATGTGGCCGACCATTCGCGCGATGCCCATGCCGCCGTCGGGTTGGCGCCCGGTGCCGTAGTAGTGACCTCCTTGCCAGTTCGGGTCGGACGTGATCGCGTTGCGCGCGATCGCGTTCCACGCGACGCCCTGCGGCTGGATGGCGTGGGTGCTTGCGATCGCGATGATCGCGTCGACCTGTTCGGGGTAGAGGATCGCCCACTCGAACGCCTGCATGCCGCCGAGCGAGCCGCCCGCAACGGCAGCGAGCCGCTCGATGCCGAGCTCGTCGAGGAAGGCGCGTTCCGTGCGCACCATGTCGGCGACGGTGATCACGGGGAAATCCGACCCGTACGGCTTGCCGGTCGCCGGATCGACCGACGAAGGCCCGGTCGTCCCACCGCAACCACCGAGCAGGTTGGTGGAGACCACGAAGTAGCGATTGGTGTCGAACGCCTTGCCGGGGCCGATCATGCCGTCCCACCAGCCGAGTCCCTTCCCGCTGGAGCCGTCGCGGTCTTCGGCGCCGAAGCCGTCGCGTGTGCTTTCCTCGGGTGGTCTCGTCGCGAAGCCGGCGGCGTGCGCGTCGCCGCTCAACGCGTGGCAGACCAGGATCACGTTGTCGCGTGCCGGCGAGAGCGTCCCATATGTCTCGTAGGCGACGCAGATCGGGTGCAGTTCGCGGCCGCAGTCGAGCCGCAGCGGTTGCGGGAGGTCGAGATAGTGCGTTTCGACCGTGCCGACCGACGCGACGGCGGTCTTGGGCGCTGAGGTTGCCACCCCCGCGATGATATCGCCGGTGCGCTCTGCGGCCGGTGACCCCCGCGTTGTAGAATCTCGGGTTCCGACAGACCACGATCCCGCACGAAAGGGGCTCAGCATGGCAATGGCGACCGCAGACAACGGAGTCAACGTACAGGCGCTACTGGACGCGCGCGAAGCGCTCAGGGAGGCACCCGAGGCAACGAAGTTCACCTGGCGTGCGTCCTGCAAGTGGGTGAACGGCACCTACAGTCAGGCGACGGTCAGCAACTACTTCGGCCTCGGTGAGGAGCAGTCGCACAAGACCGAGACCACGTTCGAGGCCGACCATCCGGAGATCTTCGCGTCGGAGGACCGCGGCATCACGCCGATCGAGTACCTGCTCGTCGGGCTTTCGAGCTGCCTCACGGCGGGCATCGCGTCCGTTGCGCAGAATCGCGGAATCCAGCTGCGCTCGGTCGAGTCGAAGCTCGAGGGCCAGATGGACATCCAGGGGATCCTCGGGATGGACAGCGACGTGCGCAACGGTTACGACGACATCAAGGTGACCTTCGAGATCGACGCAGACGCGTCGCAAGAGGACATCGAGGCGATCGTCGCCCAGTCGCAGAAGCGCTCCGCCGTCTACGACGCCCTCACGAATCCCGTGAACGTCGCCGTCGAAGTGGTCAAGACATAGAGCAACTCACGACGGTCGTTGTCGGTGCGGGTCACGCTGGGCTCGCGGCGAGCCGGTTCCTCACCGAGCGTTCGATTGATCACGTCCTCCTCGAGCGCGGGGAGGTGGCGAACTCCTGGCGCCGCGAGCGCTGGGAGTCGCTGCGGCTGCTGACGCCCAACTGGCAGAGCCGGCTGCCAGGTCATCACTACGACGGCCCTGACCCGGACGGCTACATGACGATGCCCGAGGTCGTCGACTTCATCTCGCGCTTCGCCACGGTGTCGAACGCGCCGGTCCGCACCAGTACGAACGTCACGTCGGTGACGCGGACGGACGACGGCTATAGCGTCACGACGAGCGGCGGCGACATCCGCTGCCGGTGTGTCGTGCTCGCGAGCGGCGGATACAACGTGCCGAGCGTGCCGTCGGTGAGCGCGTCGCTGCCGCCGTCCGTCGAGCAGATCACCCCGTTCGACTATCGGGATCCGTCCCAACTCCGCGACGGCGGTGTGCTGGTCGTCGGCGCATCGGCCACAGGGGTTCAGCTCGCCGACGAGATTCGCCGCTCGGGGCGACCGGTGACGCTCGCGGTCGGTGAGCACGTCCGCCTCCCGCGCAGGTACCGCGGGCGCGATGTGCTGTGGTGGATGGACCGGTCGGGAATATGGGGCGAACGGTACGACGGGATCGACGATCTGACCCGCGCTCGGCGACTGCCCTCGCCGCAACTCGTCGGCGCGCCCGGAACGACGCTCGATCTGAATGCTCTGACGGCGATTGGGGTCGAGCTGGTGGGCCGAGTCTCAGGAGCACGCGACGGCTGGGGGCTCTTCTCCGGTGGGCTCCGGAACATGTTCGCGCTGGCGGACTTGAAGCTCAATCGCCTGTTGGACACCTTCGACGAGTGGGCCCATGATCGTGCTGGCGACGTCTCGGGCGATGAAGACGAGGTCGGCGAGCCGGAACGCTTCGCGCCGACGCGTGCGCCCGAATCGTCCCGGGTACGGATCGATCTGCGCAGCGGTGAGATCCGGACGATCCTCTGGGCGACCGGTTTCCGTCCGAACTACAGCTGGCTGCACGTCCCCGTCCTGGACGCGAAGGGGCACGTGCGGCACGACGGGGGCGTCGTCGTCGAGAGTCCGGGGATGGTCGTGCTCGGACTGCCCGTCTTACGTCGACGTAAATCGAGTTTCATCCACGGTGCCGAGGACGATGCGCGAGAGCTGGTGGATCACCTCGCGGGATATCTCGGGCGAAGGGAAGCTCACCCGGGGGAGTAGCTGGGAAACAGGGAAGCTCCCTGCCGGATGGCCGGGAGTGCGCGGCCTCAGGGTGAGGATCGCCTGCGTGCCTCCGCGAGTCGCTCGGCCGGCGAGCCCGTGTTTGCCGCAGGCCAGATGTCACCCACGACGAAGCCTTCGGGAAACGGGTCGTCATCCTGGAGCACGTACCTTGCGTAACCCGTGATCCAGGCGCGGCCGCCGATCCGCGGGATGATCGCCGGGAGGTGACCGACGGTCGCTTCGCGGACGATGCCGCAATGGAACACCCCGCCCAGAAGGCCCTCGGTGCGGAACGGCTGCCCGACCTCGAGCGCGCCGCGGGCGCGCAGCACCGCCATGCCCGCGGAGGTGCCGGTCCCGCTCGGTGAGGTATCCATCTGGCCGGCCGGAATCCCGCACGTCTGGCGTGCATGGTTGGCTGCTTCACGGGGACGGCTCATCAGGACGGTCGCCTCGACCTCGACCAGTTCGGCGTTGAGCGGGTGCCGGAACCCGATCTGCTCGCGCGCCGCGGCGCAGACCGCCGAGATCGCCTCACCGACGCTCCGCGCCTGGTCGGGAACCAGCTCCAGTCCGAGCGCGTCCGCGTCGACCACCGCGCAGGCCATCCCACCCCACGCGACGCTGACCGGGATGGTGCCGAAACCGGGCACCTCGATGGGGACGTCGACGGCGATGGCGAAGGACGGCACGTTCTCGAACTCGACGAGCGTCACTCGTCCGTTCCGGCAATGCGCCGTGACCTCGATCAGGCCGGCGGGCACCTCGAGCTGAAGCGTCGTCACAGGCTCGACCATGGCGATCATCCCGGTCTCCAGCAGCACCGTCGCCACGACCATCAGATTCGTGCCCGACATCGTCGCGAAAAGCGCCGACTGCTCCATGATCACGAAGCCCGCGTCCGCCCTGGGATCCGACGGAGGAAGGAGCACGTTCACGCACGATCGCGGATAGCCGCGTGGCTCCCGGAGCATCAGCAAGCGGAACCAATCGCCCTGCTGCTCGAAATGCTTCATCTTCTCGAACATCGTTGCGCCGGGCGCCGCGAGCCGCCCGACCCCGCCCACGACGACGCGCCCGTGCTGACCCTCGGCGTGGGCGTCGACCGCGTCGACGGCAAACGTCACTGCGCCAGCTCGAGGAGCCGGGCGCCGTTGTGCCCGAGCAGGTTCTCCTGGGACTCTGGCGAGATCGGAAGCCGCCGGAAGTCCTCGAGCGCTTGTCCGAGCGGCCGCGTCGGATAGCAGGACGAGTAGACCATCCTGTGGGAGAGGTAGCTGTTCGCCGCGTCGACGTAGTCCTGCGCGCCGGGCATGTCCGGCATGTGCATGTAGAACTCGGGCATGAGATACACGTTCGTGCAGCGCATGGCTAGCGCGCACGCCTGCGTCGTCCAGGGCCAGCAGGCGTGGCCGACGACGATCGTCAGCTGCGGGAAGTCGAGCGCCACCCGCTGAATGTGCTCGGGCATCGCGTAGCTCATGTCTGGACCGATCACGTGGCTGCTCGTGATCATCACGGGGATTCCGAGCTCCGCAGCCTTCTCGTAGACGGGGTAGACCTTCCGGTCGTCGTCGCGCAGCGGTGGGTCGCTCCAGCCGGGCAGGATTGCGATGCCCTTGCAGCCGAGCGACTCGACGCTCCTGTGCATCTCGTCGACGGCCCCCGGCTCCTGTGGGTCGATGCCCGCGAAGCCGGCGAACCGCCCTGGGTAGCGCGAGACCAGCTCGCCGATGTCGTCGTTGGCGACGCTGCCCCACGTCGGGCCGGCGTGCTGACCCATGATCACGCTCACGTCGATCCCGGCCTCGTCCATCTCGTCGACGAAGAGCTCGATCGACCGCTCGACGTACGCGGCGCTCGTGCGGCGACCGATCGAGAAGGCGTTCACCTTCACGGGATCGACGATGTCCGGCCGCGGGCGATAGAAGTAGATCCCGAGGAAGCTCGCAAACGGCGGCTGCACGCGAAAGTCGATGATCATCGAGACCCATTCTGCAGTGTTCTCCCTCGCCCGTCGAACGCTCGCCCCTACGCGGCCCGTTGCGGCGCGGCGCTGATAGCGTTCGGCGCCTGATGGGCTCGGACGTCGTTCTCTACACGCTCAACACGGAAGCCCGTACGCCTACCTGACAGGAGTGCTGCCGCGTGAGGGAGTTTCTCTCCGACAACGACGTCCCATTCGAGGACCGCAACATCAGGGGCAGCGAGGAGGCGCGCGCGGAGCTTGCGCAGCGATCGGTCGACATCGTCGTGCCGCAGCTGTTCTGGGGCGACGTCCACATCGTCGGCTTCGACCCGGTAGCCCTCGACGAACTGGTGCGCGGGTACAGGGCGGCCGCGTCGTGATCGAGCCGCCGGGGAACTCGCTGGCGGCGTCCCAGGGCAACCGGGTGATCGAGCCCGGCGACGACCTGGCCGAAGGGTTGGAGGCGTTGCTCGCACGGATCACCGAGGAGATCGCGTTCAACGACGCGAAGGGGACGGCGCCGTACCGGCTCGGGATGCACGACGGCCTTCGCTTCGCCGAGGACGCGGTCGCCGACCTGCTCCGGCGCCACGGGCGCGCCGCGGAGGCGGCCGACAGGCCGATCGACGCTTGATGGGCTCAGCGGAGCTGCTGCGTGAGATCGCCGACCGCCAGACGATCACTGACCTGATCCACAGCTACTGCCTCCATTTCGACAACAACGAACCAGAGGCGGTTGCCGCGCTGTTCACCGTCGACGCGACCGTCGACTACGGCCCGGAGTCGACAACGATTGTCGGGTCGGCGGCGATTGCCGAGACGATCGCCGTCGGCCTCGAGCGCATCTTCGCGGCCACGAGCCACCACGTCTCGAACATCCAGATCACATTCGGCGGGCCGGACAGCGCCGAGTCGGTCGCATACCTCTATGCGTGGCACCGGTACGTCGACGGCTCGCCCGACGGCGAGCTCTGGGGCCGGTACCGCCACGGCTTCGCGCGTACGGACGACGGCTGGCGGATCAACCGGCTCCTGCTTCAGGCGGCCGGAATGGTCGACTTCCACCGGACGACGATGTATCCAATCGGCCGCTGCTGAGGTCAGGCCGCGTCGCCCGTCGGCGGTACGTGCGCCCCACCGACCGGCGGTGCGGCTGCGTGGGTGTCGCGGTCGATGTTGGTGGTGGCCTGGAGGAGGCGGGGGAGGAGGGTGTGGCGGATGGCGTCGTTGTTCCAGCGGCTGGCGTGGACGGCGAGGTTGGCGGCTGCGGTGACGTTGCCCTGCTCGTCGTGGATGGGGGCGGCGATGGCGCGGAGGCCGTCTTCGAGCTCCTGGTCGACGAGGGCCCAGCCCTGTCGGCGGATGCGCATCAGTTCGGCGCGGAGCTTGTCGGGGGTGTTGATGGTGCGGGGGGTGATGGTGGGGAGCTCGACGGTGGAGAGGTAGTTGTCGAGCCAGTCGTCGTCCTGGCCGGCGAGGAGGACGCGGCCGAGGGAGGTGGCGAAGGCGGGGTCGCGGGTGCCGATGTTGATCGTGATGGAGAGGATGCGCTTGGCGGGGGCGTGGGCGACGTAGACGATGTCGGTGCCGTCGAGGACGGCGAGTGAGGAGGACTCGCGCAGCTCCTCGGTCGCGTCCCGCAGATGCGGCAGAGCGATCTCCGGCAGGGTGAAGCTGGAGAGGTAGGGGCGGCCGAGCTCGAGCACCTGGGGGCTGAGCCGGAACTGGCGCCCGTCGACACGGATGTAGCCGAGGTCGACGAGGGTGAGCAGGAAGCGGCGGGCGGCGGCGCGGGCAAGGCCGGTGGAGCGGGCCACGTCGCTGAGCGTGAGCGTCGGATTCTCGGCGTCGAAGGCCCGGATCACCGCCAGCCCCCGCTGCAACGACTGCACGAAATCCGTCTCCCGATCGGCCAGGACGTCTCTGTCCGTCGCGGCGCCGCCGTCCGCGCGCGGCATGCCGGGGCTGCGCTTGCCCGTGGGTGGTGCGGCTGCGTGGGTGTCGCGGTCGATGTTGGTGGTGGCCTGGAGGAGGCGGGGGAGGAGGGTGTGGCGGATGGCGTCGTTGTTCCAGCGGCTGGCGTGGACGGCGAGGTTGGCGGCTGCGGTGACGTTGCCCTGCTCGTCGTGGATGGGGGCGGCGATGGCGCGGAGGCCGTCTTCGAGCTCCTGGTCGACGAGGGCCCAGCCCTGTCGGCGGATGCGCATCAGTTCGGCGCGGAGCTTGTCGGGGGTGTTGATGGTGCGGGGGGTGATGGTGGGGAGCTCGACGGTGGAGAGGTAGTTGTCGAGCCAGTCGTCGTCCTGGCCGGCGAGGAGGACGCGGCCGAGGGAGGTGGCGAAGGCGGGGTCGCGGGTGCCGATGTTGATCGTGATGGAGAGGATGCGCTTGGCGGGGGCGTGGGCGACGTAGACGATGTCGGTGCCGTCGAGGACGGCGAGTGAGGAGGACTCGCGCAGCTCCTCGGTCGCGTCCCGCAGATGCGGCAGAGCGATCTCCGGGATCCTCAGGCTTGACAGATAGGCGCGGCCGAGCTCGAGCACCTGGGGGCTGAGCCGGAACTGGCGCCCGTCGACACGGATGTAGCCGAGGTCGACGAGGGTGAGCAGGAAGCGGCGGGCGGCGGCGCGGGCAAGGCCGGTGGAGCGGGCCACGTCGCTGAGCGTGAGCGTCGGATTCTCGGCGTCGAAGGCCCGGATCACCGCCAGCCCCCGCTGCAACGACTGCACGAAATCCGTCTCCCGATCGGCCAGGCCAACGCTGATGTCGCTCATCGCGCCGCTCCCGGGCTTGCCGCCTCGAGCTCTCGGAGCGCGAGCAACTCCTCGGTCGTCGGTGGCTCGGTCGTCCTCAGCGTCTCCGCTACCCGCAGGTTCCAGCCGGTCGCCGCCCTGACCTCGTCAGAGCTGATGCCCGGATGCACCTGGGTGAGGACGAGCTCCCGGGTCACCGAGTCCGGCTCGAGGACGCCGAGGTCCGTGATCACGGCGGTCGGGCCGCGCCCCCTGAGACCGATGCGCCGCCGCTCGTCGCCCCCGGTGCCGTGCCCGAGCGACGTGACGAAGTCGAGCCGCTCCACGAATCGCTCGGGCGTCTGGCGGACGATGATGAGCACCTCCGCGCAGGAGGCTGCTATCTCGGGAGCGCCGCCGGCCCCGGGCAGGCGGACTCTCGGAGAGTCGTAGGAGGGGCCGATCGTCGTCGTGTTGATGTTCGCGAAGCGGTCGACCTGCGCGGCGCCGAGGAAGCCGACGTCGATCCGCCCGGGCTGCAACCAGTAGTTGAAGATCTCGACCAGGCCCACGACCGTATCGGCGGTCTCGGCCAGAATCCCGTCGCCGATAGAGAGCGGGAGGTACGGGGGCTTCGTGCCGATCGTGCCCGACTCGTAGACGAGCACGAGGTCGGGTGCGTGGACGCGGCGGGCGAGGTTGGCGGCCGTGCTCGGGAACCCGATGCCGACGAGGCAGCTGGCGCGGTCCGGAAGTGCGCGCGCGGCCGCGATCGTCATCATCTCGGCGGCGCTCCAGGCCGGCGGCTGTCCCCCTGGGGCCTCGACTTCAGCTCGCGAGGACATGATCCTCCATCCACTGTCTGAAGGTGTGGCGGTCGCGGCTGATCCCGTCCCACGCCACGTAGAAGTCGTTGTCGCGCTCCGTGTAGCCGTGCGCGTAGGACGGGTGGGCGCCGTTTCTGACCTCGGAGACGTAGTCGATCGTCCAGTGGGGCAGCACGATCGCTCCGGGGGTCGGCTCGAGCGTCTCCACGATCTCCTCGACCGTGACGAGCACCCGCTTCGCGCAGAGCACCGCCTCCTTCTGCACACCGACGATGCCCCACAATTGCACGTTCCCCTCCGCATCCGCCTGCTGGGCGTGGATCACCGCGACGTCGAGCTCGAGGGCGCTGACCGCGCTCAGCGTCTCGCCGGTGAACGGGCACGTGACCTCCTTGATCGAGGGCGTGTGCGCAACGAGATCGCTCCCGACATAGCCGCGGAGCACGGCGAACGGGAGGCCCGAGGCCGCGGCGGCGTACCGGTTGGCCATGCCCGCGTGGCTGTGCTCCTCGATCTCGAGCGGCCTGGGCCAGCCGTTCTCGACCGCGTCGCGGAAGCGGTGCAGGCTCCCAACGCCGGGATTCCCGCCCCAGGAGAACACGAGCTTGCGCGCACAGCCCATGCCGATCATCTGGTCGTAGACGATGTCGGGGGTCAGGCGGACGAGCGTGAGGTCGCACCGTCCCTGCCGGATGATCTCCTGGCCCGCCGCTGTCGGGATCAGGTGCGTGAACCCCTCGAGCGCGACGGTGTCACCGTCCTGGACGAGAACCGCGATCGCGTCCCGGAGCGGAGCGATCTGCACGTGTTTTCGGGTCATGAAGGTGTTGTTCGGAGAGCGCACCAACGTGCTCAGGTCGAACCTTACGCGGAGTGTGGAAGCGGGTCAAACCGCAGGGGCCGAGCGAGCGCGATGTGCGGCTGACGAACGCCTGAACGGTTGACGCACGCGGCGCGGGTGTGATTGAGTCGAGGCGAGCGGGCGCCTGGACGCACCGTGGCGCGCCGAAGTGCGCCCGGAGTCGACGCCAAGGACGGGAGACGCACAGTGACGATGAAGATCGGTGCGAAGGTTCCGAACAGCGGCCCGCTGCCCGGGCGTCTCGGGATCGGGACGATGGCCACAGAGCTCGAGGATGCGGGGTTCGAGTCGCTCTGGGTCAGCGACCACATCGTGCTGCCCGAGACGATCGACTCGCGCTACCCGTTCGCCGAGGACGGCCGCGCGACGTGGGCGACCGACACGCCGTACTTCGATGCGCTGATCGCGCTGGCGCTGATCGCGCAGGCGACCGAACGAGCCACGATCGGAACCGCCGTGCTCGTCCTGCCGCTGCGCCAGCCGGTCGTCTTCGCCAAGCAGGCCGCCTCGATCGACGTCGCGAGCGGCGGCCGACTCTCCCTCGGGGTCGGCGCAGGATGGCTGGAGGAGGAGTTCAACGCGCTCAACGTCCCCTACGCCGGCCGCGGTCGCCGCCTCGACGAGTGGATCGCGATCACACGCGCCTGCTGGACGGGCACCCCGTCGGCATCGGCCTCCGGCCTGTACGACCTTCCGCCCGGCGTGCTCTGCCTGCCGCGGCCCGCTCATCCCGTGCCGCTGCTCGTCGGCGGCCACTCCGGTGTCGCGCTCCGACGTGCGGGGATGGCGGGCGACGGCTGGCTCGCTCAACAGGCCTTACCCGAGCTGGCACCCGACGACCTGGTCGGGCCGATAGCGATGATGCGCGCCGCTGCCGCCGGAGCGGGGCGCGACCCAGCCGTCCTCCAGGTCGTGCTGCGGATCGTCGAGTCGGCGGGCAGGAGCGAGGAGCTTGCGCCAAGACTGCCGGATCTCTCGGCGGCCGGGGTCGACGAGGTCATCGTTGACGTCTCGCTCGAGAACGGAGAGGCATCAGCCGTCTACGCGCGCCTGAAGGAAGCGGTCGCGTGAGCGTCGGCGACCTCGACGGCAGGGTGATCCTCGTGACGGGCGCGTCCGGGGGAATCGGCTCGGTCACGGCGACCGAGCTCGGTGCGCGCGGTGCCTCGGTGATAGCCCATTTCGGCGGCAACCGCGAGGCCGCCGAGGCGGCAGTGGCGGCCGTTCCTGACGGGCGGCGTCTTCTCGTCCAGTCCGATCTCGGCATGCCGGGTGCGGCACGCACGCTCTTCGCCGAGGCCGTGAGCTGGCAGGGGCGAGTCGACGTCGTCGTCGCCAACGCCGCGATCCTGCGCGAGACGCCATTCGACGGAAGCGACGGGCTTTGGGACGAGCACTGGGAGGAGACGTTGCGCGTCAACCTCCTCGAGCCGGTGAGCCTGATGCGCGAGGCGGTGCGCCACTTCCTGGAGATGGGCGGCGGCACGATCGTGGCGCTCTCGAGCTGGGCCGCAGAGCGCGGCTCGGCAATCGCCTCGCTCTCCGCCTACGCGGCCTCGAAGGCCGCGGTGAGAAACGTCGCCCAGACGATCGCGCGCAACCATGCCCAGGACGGGATCCTCGCCTACGTCGTCGCGCCGGGCATCGTGCGCACGCCGATGTCTGCGATCTCCGCCACCTCGCGCGGCGGCATCGAGGCCCTCAACGCCGCGCTCGCGATGGGCGAGATGGTGCCGCCGGAGGAGGTCGCCGACCTGATCGCCTTCCTCTCCACGGGACGCGCCCGGCACCTGAGCGGTGCGACGATCGACGTCAATGGCGCCAGCTACATCCGCTGAGCTCCCCCCCGGGAGCCTCGTCGTCGGGGGCGCCAACGGTATCGGCCGTGCTATCGCCGATTCACTCGCGGCCAGAGGAGATCATGTCGTCGTAGCCGATGTCGACGGTGCTGCAGCCGAGTCAGCGGCCGCGGAGATCACCGCCGCCGGCGGCCTCGCCCGCTCGGTCGTCCTCGACGTCACCGACGTCGACCTGATCCGCGAGGTCGTGGCGGCCGTGGATGCAGAGACGCCGCTTCGCACCGTCGTCGCGAATGCGGGCGTCGCCTTCGCCAGGCCGCTGGCCGACGTCGAACCGGCCGACTACGACAGGCTGATGGCCGTCAACGTTCGCGGCGTCTTCTTCGTCGTGCAGGCGGCGGTGCGGGCGATGACGCCGCGTGGCTGCGGCAGCATCGTCACGGTCTGCTCGACATCGGGCTTCACAGCTTCGACCGGCCCGATGACGGTCTATGACTCCTCGAAGGGGGCGGTGCGGTTGCTGACGCAGGCCGCCGCAAGGGAGGTTGCATCCCTCGGCCTGCGCGTCAACGCGGTCGCGCCGGGCACGGTCGAGACGGGCCTCACCCTCGGCCTCGCCTCACATGACGAGCTCGCTGAGCTCGGTGCGGCGCGCGTTCCGCTCGGCCGCCTGGGACGACCATCCGAGATCGCTGCGGCCGTGACGTTCCTCTCGTCGCCCGACGCGTCGTACGTCACCGGCCACGTGCTCGTCGTCGACGGCGGCTGGCTCGCATGATCGCACGGAAGTGAGCGCCTGGTCCCGTCCAGCGGCCCTTGCACGGACAGCGGACCGGCTCACATCCAGGAGTCGAGGATGCCCACTCGCTTGACACCGTCTGTCACGGGGTTCACGATGCGCACATCATTGCCGCTATGCGAACGACTGCCCGGGACACCGATACCATGACCGACGACGTGCCGATGGCAGACTCGGGAGGCCCACCGATCGGGCCTGCGGTCGTCGAGCTGCGCGGGATCAAGAAGTCGTACGGCTCGAAGGAGGTGCTCCATGGCGTCGATCTCACCGTCCACGCAGGGGAGCACGTCGTCATCTTCGGGCCTTCCGGCTCGGGCAAGTCGACTCTGCTCCGCACGATCAACCTTCTCGAGGAGCCCAACGAGGGATCCGTCCGCGTGCTCGGCGTCGAGTACGGCCCGGGGCTCCCCGGCACCGGCGAGAAGCGGGGCGGCCCGCTGCAGCTGCGGCGGCACGTCGGCATGGTCTTCCAGCAGTTCAACCTCTTCCCCCACCTGACGGCGCTCGACAACATTGCCCGTCCGCTGCGCTCGGCGAAGAAGATCTCGCGCGAGGAGTCGGAGATGGCCGCCGCGCGTGGGCTACAACAGGTCGGTCTCCTCGACTGGGCTGCCCACTACCCGGCCCAGCTGTCGGGTGGCCAGGCTCAGCGGGTCGCGATCGCCCGGGCGCTCAGCCTCGATCCCAAGGTCATGCTCTTCGACGAGCCGACGTCCGCGCTCGACCCGGAGCTCGTCGGCGAGGTCCTCGCCGTCATGCGCAAGCTGGCCGAGTCGGGTATGACGATGGTAATCGTCACTCACGAGCTCAACTTCGCCCGCGAAATCGGCGACTTCAACGTCTTCATGGACGAGGGGCTGATCGTCGAGTCGGGTCGGCGCGGGTTCTTCGAGACGTGCTCGAACCAGCGCACGAAGCAGTTTCTGGCGGCGGTCCTCTGATGCTCGCGACGTACCAGTGGTCGCTGCTCTGGGACTACCGTTCGGATTTCGTGCATGGCCTCTGGGTCGCGATCGAGGTTGCCGTCGTGGCGATGGTCCTCTCCGTGATCATGGGGATCATTCTTGCCGCCGCCCGGATGAGCAAGGGGCCGGTTTCCTGGGCAGCGGTCGCCTACATCAACGTCTTCCGCGGCGTCCCGGCACTCGTCAGCGTGATCTGGGTCTACTTCGGCTGGTCGCTCGTGCTCGGGATCAGCTTCACGGTCTTCCAGGCGGCCGTGATCGCGCTCGTGGCGCTCTACGGAGCCTTCATCGCGGAGATCTACCGCGCTGCGCTCGAGGCGATCCCGAAGGGCCAGCGGGAAGCTGGGCTGGCGCTCGGCATGACCCCACTCCTCGTGTTCGTGAAGATCACCTTGCCGCAGGCGACGAAGATCGCGGTCCCGAACATCGGCAGCATGCTGATCGGGATGGTCAAGGACACCTCGGTATTCACCGTGATCGGCCTGGTCGAGGTCGTCCGCACGACCCAGAACATCAACTCGATCACGTTCCAGCCGTTCGTCCTCTATTCGGGCGCTGCGTTCCTCTACGTGATCGCAGCCTTCGCGATCGACTTTGCCTTCCGGGTGATCGAGAAGTCGATGTCGACGCCTCCGAAGGGTCGGATCGCGCGCATCATCCACGGCCGCCGCCGCCGGCGCGTCGAGCGGATCGTCCTCGACTTCCACGGCGCCGAGGGAACGGCGTAACCAATGGGCCCGAAAAACGTCCTATCCATCACACAACAGACAGCGTTTCCCCGGCCCCACGGCCAAGACACCACGGCCTCACGGCCACAACGCAAGGAGGGTACGGAAGTGACTGCAAGGAAATGGCTCAGCCGGACGTCGATCATCGTCGGCGTCCTGGTCGCGTCGATCGCCGTCATCGCAGGCGCGTCCGCCGGCACGACGGCGGCGAACCCGCACAACCTCAAGGATCCCACCAAGCTGACCGTCGGCATGACGCTCCAGTTCAAGCCGCAGATGTACCTGGATGCGAAGGGCAAGCCGGCCGGCTACGACGTCGTGCTCCTGAAGGCGCTCGCGAAGCAGTGGGGGGTCAAGCTCGACATCAAGAACCTCGACTTCAACGGCCTCATCCCGGGCCTCGTCGCGAAGAAGTTCGACATGGTCTCCGTCGGCCTCTCCTCGACGCCCGAGCGGCGGAAGTCGATCAGCTTCAGCCGGGCCTACGTCCCGTACGCCCAGATCCTCGCAGCGGCCGCGGCCGACACGACGCCGGCCACGGTTGACGCGTGGAATGTGGCCGACAAGACGATCACGTCGCTTCAGGGCTCGACTGCCGAGCAGCTCGTCGGCAAGACGTTCCCGAACGCGAAGTCCGCATCGTTCCCCGATCAGAACGCGGCGTTCCTCGAGGTCGCCACGGGTCGTGCGAACGGGATCGTGGTCGAGAACTACCTCCTCGCGCAGTTCAACAAGTCGAACGGCGACAAGCTCAAGGAGGTGCCGTTCGCGAAGCCGCTTCACGTCGAGTACGGCTCGTACGGCGTGCAGAAGGGCAACGCAAAGCTCGCCGCCGGCCTGAGCCAGTTCATCTGCTCGATGCAGAAGAGTGGCAAGCTCGGCGTGATCTACAAGGCGACCATCGGCGCGCCTCTGCCGCAGATGCCGGCCTGCAAGTAACAGGATCATCGTCGTGTGTGTGGCCGGCGGCTCAGCTGCCGGCCACACATGCCTCGTCGATGTCGAGCCTCGGACTCGAATGAGCACAGCGCAGTACGACGTCCTCGTGATCGGGGGCGGGCCGGGAGGTCTCGCGGCGGCGGTGGAGGCGGCCGGGGCGGGGCTCTCGGTTGCCGTCGTCGACGAACGGGTGACGCTCGGCGGGCAGATCTTCAAGCAGCCAGGGCCGGGCTTTCGCATCACGAACGCAGAGATGCTCGGCAAGGATTTCGCGCGCGGCCGGGCGCTGATCGAGGCGGCCGAGCGGAGCGGGGCCGAGCTGCTCACACGCACCAGCGCCCTCGCGATCGAGGGCACCGAGGTGATGCTCGTCGAGGAAGGCGGCAACGCCCGGTCGGCGGCCGCGCGCAGGATCGTGCTCGCGCCAGGTGCGCACGACCGCCCTGTCGTCTTCCCCGGCTGGACGCTGCCCGGCGTGATCACCGCCGGAGGCGCGCAGACGCTCGTCAAGACGCAGCGCATTCTCCCCGGCCGCCGCATCGTCTTCGCCGGCAGCGGGCCGGTCGCGCTCGCCTTTCCTGCTCAGCTGCGCGGGTACGGCGCGAACGTGACAACGGTGCTCGAGGCGGGGCCTGGGCCCGGGCTCCGCGACCTCCTGAGCCTGCTCGGAGCGGCGCGCGGGAACGTCCATCTCCTTCGCGAGGGAGCCGGCTATCGCTCCCGGCTCCTGCGCGACCGCGTCCCGATCCGCAACCGTCGGATCGTCGTACGCGCAGAGGGCGAGGGGCGCGTCGAGCAGGTCGTGCACGCTGCCGTCGATTCCGACTGGCGCCCGCTTCCCGGGAGCGAGGAGACGGAACCGGCCGACACGCTCTGCGTCGGCTATGGATTCATCCCGTCCACGGAGCTGCCTCGTCTCGCGGGCTGTGCGTTCGCCTACGACGAGAACCTCGGCGGGCCGGTCGTCGTCCGTGACGTGTGGCTTCGCACGACCGTGGACGGGATCTCCGCCGTCGGTGACGGCGCGGGTGTCCACGGCTCGTACGTCGCGATCGACGAAGGGCGCCTGGCGGCGCTCGGGGCCGCCCTCGAGCTCGATGCCGTCGACGCGACGACGGCGTCAGGTCGTGCCGCCGACATCCGCGCTCGCATCGAGCGCAAGGAGGCGTTCCGCCGGGCGCTGCAACGGCTCTATGCGGTTGGGCCCGGCGTCTACGAGCTCGCCTCGGCGGACACGATCGTGTGCCGCTGCGAGGGAGTCACCGCGGGTGCCCTCGACGAGGTGATCGCGATGACCTCGGACGTCAACACGGTCAAGGGTCTGACACGCGTCTCGATGGGCATGTGCCAGGGGCGAAACTGCCAGCGGCAGCTGGCCGCGGCGATCGCCCGCACCCACGGAGGAGTCGTCGCGGAGATCGCAGCCGCCACGCCCCGCGCCCCGCTGCGCCCGATCGCTATCGGCGCCGTTGCCGACGCGACGATCGGAGACGAAGGATTCTTCACCCGTGACGACTGAGCTCCAGGATCCTGCCGCGTCGGCCGCGCCGGTCGGAGGCTGGCTGCCCCACAGCGAGCTCGTACGGCCCCTGCCCGCAAGCACCGACGTGCTCATTGTGGGCGGCGGCCTCGCCGGGACGTCGCTTGCCTACTACCTTGCCCGCCAGGGTGTCGAGGTCGTGCTCGTCGAACGGGGGGAGCTCAACCGCGAGGCGTCGGGCACCAACGCGGGCAGCTTCCACTTCCAGATCGCGATTCACCAGCTCACCGGCCGCGAGACCGCGAACGTGCGCGAGCGGCTGCAGACCGAGGTGCGGCTTCATGCAGAGGCGGCCGAGGTGTGGAAGACCCTGGAGCAGGAGCTCGGCGCGAGCCTCGACCTGCACATCACCGGGGGCCTGATGGTGGCCGAGACCGAGGCCGAGCTGCGGCTGCTGCACGACAAGAGCGTGATCGAAGAGGAGGCCGGCCTGAACGTCACCGTGCTCGAGGGAGAGGAGCTGCGCTCGTTCGCGCCGTTTCTCGCCGACGATCTCCTCGGCGCCACGTTCTGCGCGCAGGAAGGACATGCCGACCCGGCTCGTGCAACGCCGCTCTTCGCGCTTCGTGCGGCGCAGGCCGGCGCAGCCATCCGCATCGACGCGGACGTGACCGCCGTCGCGGTCGATCCCGACGCAACCCGAGGACGGTTCACCGTCACCACCTCAGCGGGGCAGATCCGGGCCTATCGCCTCGTCAACGCCGCCGGGGCCTGGGCCAACGAGCTCGCGGCCCTGACGGGGCTGCACCTGCCGCTATGGTCGGACGGCCTGCACCTGAACGTGACCGAGCCTCGGGCGCACGTGCTCGGGCCGATGGTGCAGCACATCGGCCGGAGGCTGACGCTGAAGCAGACGACCAACAACACGTTCATCATCGGCGGCGGGTGGCCGTCCCGTCCCGAGCCGCGCCCACGCCGCTATTCCACTCGCTGGGACAGCATGGCCGGCAATGTCGCCGTGGCCGTTCGGGTCGTGCCGTTGCTCGCCGACGTGCGGATCGTTCGCACCTGGTCGGGCGTGATGGCGTTCACGAACGATCTCGCGCCCATCGTCGGGGAGTCGAAACGGCTGCCCGGCTACCACTCGCTGATGGCAACGACAGGATTCACCCTCAGTCCGCTCATGGGGCGGCTGCTCGCGGAGACGATGGCGACCGGGCGGGACCTGATCCCGCCGGCGTTCGCCGTCGACCGTGCCGCCGCCGCGCCCGACCCAACCTAGAGGAGGCAGACAGATGAACCGAGACGACGTCGACTGGCACGGCTACTGGCCCGCCTGCCCGACTCCGTTCACGGCCGACGGCGCGCTCGACGTCGAAGAGCTTCGCGCGCTCGTCGAGTGGTACGTGGGCCAGGGTATGCACGGCATCTTCATCAACGGCACCTCCGGCGAGTGGTTCTCGCAGTCTCCAGAGGAGCGCCGCCTCGTGGCGGAGACGGCGATCGACCAGGTTGCCGGTCGCATCACGGTGGTGGTGGGCTGCACGTCGCTCACCGCGAAGGAGGCGGCGGAGCTCGGCCGGCACGCATTCGCTGCGGGAGCCGACGGGATCGGGTCGACGCCGCCGCCGTACTCGAAGACGTACCCGGATGAGACCGTCCGCTACTTCCAGGACATCTCCGGCGGAGTCGACGCACCGCTGATGGTCTACAACTGGCCACACGGCACGAGCGTCGACATCGGCCCGGACCTTGCCGAGCGGATAGCTGCCGTGGAGAACGTCGTCGCGATCAAGGACAGTACGCCGGATCTGGAGCAGTTCTTCGAGACGACGAAGCGGGTGCTCGGGGACGTGCGCGTGTTCGGTCCGTTCATGAGCGTCGCCGGCCTCGACTTCCTGCTCGAGCACGGCGGCGACGGCTTCATCGGCGGTGGCTCGCTCTGGGGCTCCCGTGACGCCGAGTTCTGGGAGTCGGTCTGGCGCGGCGACCTCGACTACGCGTACGAGCACGCTCGCCGCACGGACGAGCTGTTCCCCAAGCTGTGGCTCCCCGGCGGTTGGGGTGGTCAGTTCGGCGCCTACCAGAGCCAGCTCAAGGCCCTGATGAAGATGCTCGGCCAGCCCGGCGGCGACGTGCGGCCGCCCCGCCTGCCGGTGACCGACGAGGCAAGCCTGCGGCAGCTACACGCGATCATCGTCGAGGCGGGCCTGCTCTCGGAGCCGGTAGAGGCGCAGTGAGCAGCTTCATGGGCGTCGATCACGTCGGAATCGGCGTGGGCGACGTGGACGCGGCGGTCGAGTTCTACGGCCGGCACGTCGGCTTCGACCGCGTGTTGTTCGACTACACCGGAGAGTTGCCCGGGCTCGACGAGGTCGCTGGGCGGACGCCGACGGCGCGCGTCGCGATGCTGGAAAGCAGCGGGGCAACGCCGATCGGCCCTGGCCGGGTCAAGCTCGTGCAGGTGCTCGACGGGAACGGGCCGCCGCCGGTGCCGGCGGGACAGGCGTGGGGTGAGGTCGGCGTCTGCGAGATCTGCCTCCACGTTCGCGATGTTCAAGCAGTGCACGATTCGCTCGTCGCCGCGGGCTGCGCCTCGCTGATGGGGCCGATGAGCGCAGATGTGCCGCCCTCGGGGGTCAGCCTCGACATCGCGTACGTGGCCGACCCGTGGGGGACGAAGCTCGAGATGATCGAGTGGACCGGGCTGTGGCGCTCATTGCCGGGGCCTGCCCGAGCGGAGGGCGTCAACCACGTCGCCTTCGGCGTCACCGATATGGCGCGCACGCGCGCGTTCTACGAGAGGCTGGGCTTCACACAGCTGCTCTTCGAGTCGGTCGAGTTCTTCGACCCGATGGCGCCGTGGTACGAGTCACCTTGGTACGACCCCGAGCACCTGCCCGCCCAGCACATGACGATGCCGATGTCCGCCCAGGGAGGGGCGATCGAGCCGGTCGTGCTCGATCCGCCGGGGCACGACTGCCGTGGTGCCTGGGGGCACCTCGGCCCGATGGACTTCGGCATCCGGGTCGGCAACATCGACGCGGCCGCCGCGAGCCTGCAGGAGTGGGGCATCCCGGTGCATTCGGCGCCGCAGAGCCTGGACGTGGGCACCGGCGAGTGGCGCTACGCCTATTTCGCCGAGCCGGACGGGAACTACGTCGCTCTCGTCGAGGCGCGCTATTGACCGGGCGTGAGCGCGACCAGGCCGTCCTGGCGCGAGACGACCATGCCTTCGCGAACCCACGTCATGCATGCGCGCGTATTCGGCACACCGTCCACGACGACGAGGCAGTCGAAGCACACGCCCATGCCGCAGTAGACGCCGCGCGGGTCGCCGGCCTGCGTCGTGCGCATCGCCGGCTCGCCCTCGGCGAGCAGCAGTCCGGCCACGCTCTCGCCCTCGTAGGCCGTCGCCGTGCGGCCGTCGAGCGTGAGCGAGACCTGCACGCCGCGCTCGAGCCCGTGCCCGCTGGGAAGTCGAAGAGAGGCCGCGCTCATCGAGGTCATTGTGGTGACAAGGCCGCAGGGCTGCAACCAACCATGCCGCCGGTGCTGTGCGCGGGGCCGGCGAGAGAGGCGAACTGATCATGATGTACGTCGCAGGCGAGTGGACAGCGGGGACGCGGGAGGAGGATGTCTGCAGCCCCTTCGACGGTGAGGTCGTCGGCGTCGCCGCGGTCGCATCGGCGGACGACGCGAGACGCGCTGTCACCGCTGCGGTCGAGGGGGCGCGCGTGATGAGGCGACTGACGCCGTGGGAGCGCTCGGAGATCCTGCGCCGGGCGGCCGACCTGCTCGACGCGCGGAGCGAGGAGTTCGCGCGCACCATCGCCTCAGAGGTCGGCAAGCCCATCGTCGAGGCTCGAGGCGAGGCGTCACGCATTGCGCCGCTCCTACGCACGAGCGCTGCGGAGGGTGCGCGCATGCACGGCGAGACGGTGCCGGTCGATGCTGCCGCGAACGGCGCCGGCAAGATGGCGTTCACGCTGCGGCAGCCCTGCGGCGTCGTCGTCGCCATCTCGCCCTTCAATTATCCGGCGCTCCTCGTCGCCCACAAGATCGGGCCGGCGTTGGCCGCCGGCAACGCCGTCGTCCTGAAGCCGGCACGTCAAACGCCCCTGACGGCACTGTTTCTGACGAGGACGTTGCTCGAGGCGGGTCTGCCCGAGAACGCGATCCAGTGCGTGACGGGCTCGGGCGCCGAGCTCGGCGCGGTGCTCTGTGCCGATCCGCGCGTACGCAAGATCACGTTCACCGGCTCGACGGCGGTGGGGGAGGAGATCACCCGCGTCGCAGGCATCAAGCGCCTCTCGCTCGAGCTCGGCGCCAACTGCCCCCTGATCGTCCTGCCCGACGCCGACCTCGAGCGCGTCGCCGCCGCCACGGCGGCAGGCGGCTATGTCAACGCGGGCCAGGTGTGCATCTCCGTGCAGCGGGTGCTCGTCGCCCGCGAGGTCTACGGCGAGTTCGTCGAGTTGTTGACCCCACTGGTGGAGGGGCTGCGCATCGGGCACCCCCTCGACGAGGGAACCGGGCTGGGGCCGATGATCTCGAAGGCGGAGGCGATTCGGGTCGAGCAGGAGATCCGGGGAGCGATCGACGCGGGCGCGACGCTCGTCACGGGCGGGAGTCGCGAGGGGGCCGTCGTCGCCCCGAGCATCCTCGGCGACGTCGACCCGTCCTTTGACATCTCACGGAAGGAGCTCTTCGGGCCGGCGGTCGCGCTGACGCCAGTCTCGGGGATCGACGAGGCGATCGCGTTCGCGAACGACAGCGACTACGGGCTCGGCGCGGGTCTGTACACCTCGGATCTCGAGAGCGCGCTGCGCTTTGCCGCCGAGGTCGACTGCGGCTCGATCCAGATCAACTCCTCGCCACTGTGGCGCTCCGACCCGATGCCCTACGGCGGTCTGAAGGGAAGCGGGATCGGTAAGGAGGGGCCGCGGTCCGCGATCGAGGAGATGACGGAGTTGAAGACGGTGGTGTTCCACCGTGGCTAGGACATCGAATCGGCGTGCCGATTCGAGCTGCGAGCCGGTGGCCTCGCTCCGTCTTGACGTCGGGCGCGCGGCGGGAGTAGCCTGTGGGATGGTGCTCAGCGCACATCTGTTCGGTTGTCGAACACTGCCTGACGGCGGCGTCGGGGAATGACGACCGACGCGTTCGTCTCCGACGCCGAGGAGTCCGACCGGCGCTTCGTCTTCCACCCCTTCACGCAGCTCGACACGCACGAGCAGCATGGCTCGCCGTCGATGATCGTGGCCGGCAGCGGCGCCCGCGTGCAGGACATCCACGGGCACAGCTACATCGATGCGATGGCGGGGCTGTGGTGCGTGAACGTGGGCTACGGTCGTGTCGAGCTCGGCGACGCCATGCGCGCGCATGCAGAGCGGCTCGGCTACTACCACGCGTTCTCGTCGATGGGGTCCGACACGCCCGGGGTGCTTGCCGACCGACTGATCGAGATGGCACCTGCCGGGATGTCGAAGGTGTTCTTCGGCTGCACCGGCTCCGACGCGAACGACACCCAGGTGAAGCTCGTCTGGTTCTACAACAACATCCTCGGCCGGCCGGAGAAGAAGAAGATAATCGCCCGCGATCGCGGCTACCACGGCGTCAGCGTCATGGCCGCCGGGCTCACGGGCCTGCCCGGCCTCCACGCCAACTTCGATCTTCCGCTACCGATGATCCGGCACACGACCGCCCCGCACCGCCTCTGGGAGGCCGAGCCGGGGATGAGCGACGAGGCGTTCGCGCAGAAGCTCGCGGACGACCTCGAGGCGCTGATCCTGACTGAAGGCCCTGAGACGGTGGCTGCATTCATCGCCGAGCCCGTGATGGGCGCCGGTGGTGTCCTCGTCCCTCCGGCCACTTACTTCGAGCGCATCCAGGCGGTGCTCCGCCGCTACGACGTGTTGCTGATCGCCGACGAGGTGATCACCGCGTTCGGACGGCTGGGCCGGTGGTTCGGCAGCGATGTCTTCGGCATCGAAGCCGACCTGATCACCGTGGCCAAGGGCCTCACGTCCGGGTACTTCCCGCTCTCGGGGTGCATCGTCTCCGACCGCGTCTGGCGCGTGCTCGTGGACGGCTCGGCCGGCGCCCCGTTCGGGCACGGCTACACGTATTCCGCCCATCCGCTCGGTGCCGCCGTCGCGCTTGCGAACCTCGAGCTGATCGAGAGCGAGGGACTGCTCGCCCGCGCGGCGGAACGGGGCGCGCAGATGCAGGCTCTCCTCCACGATGCCTTCGACGATCACCCTCTCGTTGGTGAGGTGCGGGGAACGGCGCTGATCGGAGCACTCGAGTTCGTCGCCGAGCGGGATCCGGCGAAGCCGTTCGCTCCCTCCCTCAAGGTCGCCGCCCGGGTCACGCGTCGCTGCCTCGAGCTCGGCATGATCACCCGCGCCCTCCCGGCGGCCGACACGATCTCGTTCTCACCGCCCTTCGTGATCACCGAGGACGAGATCGGAGAGATGGTCCGAATCGCGAAGCAGGCAGTGGACGACGTCGCAGCCGAGCTGCGAAGCGAGGCGTGAGCCGATGGCACGCGTCGGGCTGATCGTCAATCCCATCGCCGGCATGGGCGGCCGCGTGGGCCTGAAGGGGACCGACGGTGCGAACGTCCTCGCGCGGGCGCGGGAGCTCGGCGCGATTTCGACGGCCGCGGTGCGCGTCGGACGAGCACTGGCGCGGCTCGACGCTGACACGACCGTTCTTGCTGCAACCGGGGTGATGGGAGCGGATGTCGCCGGCGATCACCTGCCGGTCGTGGAGCCGCTCTCGGCGGGATCGGACCACGGCGGGGGCACGTCGGCCGCCGACACCCGCGCCGCCGCCGCGGAGCTCCTCCGGCGTCACGTCGACCTGATCCTCTTCGCGGGTGGAGACGGCACGGCGCGCGACGTCAACGAGGTCGTCGGTGAGCTGGTTCCCGTGCTCGGCATCCCAACCGGCGTGAAGATGCACTCGGGTGTCTTCGCCAGCACCCCCGAGAGCGCCGGGGAGGTCGCTGCAGCCTTCCTCGCAGCTGCGGGTCGCGCGAGGCTTCGCCAGGCCGACGTGATGGACGTCGACGAGGACGCCGTGCGGGCCGGCACCATCACCACGAGGCTCTTCGGGGCCGCGCTCGTGCCTGACGACCCGTTGCGGATGCCGGGAGCGAAAGCGAGCGCAGCACCGTCGGACGAGGCGGCGCTGAACGCGGTCTGCGCGACGGTCTCAGATGCGTTCGACCCGCGCCGCATCTACCTCCTCGGGCCGGGCACGACGACTCGGCGGCTGACGCGGCATCTGGGCTTGCCGAAGACGCTCCTCGGGGTGGACGCAGTGCGGGCGGGCAAAATCGTGGGTGCCGATCTCGGCGAGCACGAGCTGCTGGGGCTGGTCGACGGCGAGCCGGCGACGGTCGTCGTTGGGGTCGTCGGCGGCCAGGGCGCGCTGCTCGGGCGCGGGAATCAGCAGATCAGCCCGGCTGTGCTCCGTCGGGTGGGCACCCAGAACATCGAGGTCATCGCCGGGCTGCGCAAGCTTCTCGAGCTCGAGCCGGCCGTGCTCCACGTCGACACGGGCGATCCGGAGCTCGACCGTCTCCTCTGCGGCTACCGCCGCGTCCACGTCGCGCCGCGACGTACGCTCGTCTGCAGGGTGGCCGCATGACCGCACATCCGTACATGCCGAACTCGACGCCCGAGCTCGAGCGGCTCCTGCTGGAGGCCGTCGGCGCGCCGGACATCGAGTCGCTGTTCTCCCAGATTCCCGAATCGCATCGGATGCAGGGCAGCCTCGAGCTCCCGGCGGCCCTCACCTCGGAGCCGGTGCTGCGACGCCACCTGCTCGACATGCTCGCCCGCAACGAGACCTGTGAGCGGAACCTGAGCTTCCTCGGCGGCGGCATCTGGCAGCACCACGTCCCCGCGATCTGCGACGAGATCGTGCGCCGCAGCGAGTTTCTGACCCCGGTCTGGGGCACCCCGTCCTCCGACCACGGCCGCAACCAGGCCTGGTTTGAGTTCACGAGCCAGCTCGGCGAGCTGATCGGGATGGACTTCGTCGGTCTGCCCGTCTACAGCTGGGGCTGCGCGGCCGGCCACGCGGTCCGCATGGCGGCGCGCTTGACGGGACGCCTGCACGTGCTCGTGCCGGACACGATGAGCCCGGAGCGGCTCGCCGTGCTCCGCACGTACTGCGCCGCGGCCGAGTCGGCGCGAAAGATCGAGGTGGAGCTCGTCGGTCACGATCCCGTCACCGGCGGCGTCGACCTCGCCGATCTGGAGCAGCGGCTGTCGGCGCGCACCGCCGCGGTGCTGTTCGACAACCCCTCGTTCCTCGGCGGGATCGAGCCTCGTGCGGCGGAGATCGCGGCACTCGCTCGCACGCACGGCGCGGAGACGATCGTCGGCGTTGACCCGCTCTCGCTCGGCATCCTCGCGCCGCCGTCGGAGTACGGCGCCGACATCGTCGTCGGCAGCACCCAGCCGCTCGGTGTCCACATGTCCTGCGGCGGAGGCGCCGGCGGCTTCATCGCCACCCGCGACGACCCGTCCTACGCGCACGAGTACCCGACGCTGCTGCTGAGCTACTCAGAGACGGTCGCGGGCGAGCACGGCTTCGGGATCGCGCTATTCGAGCAGACCTCGTACGGCAGCCGTGAGGAGGGTAACGACTGGACGGGCAACTCCGTCTACCTCTGGGCCGTCGCGAACGCCGTCTACCTGTCGCTGATGGGGCCGAACGGGTTCGCCGAGCTCGGCCGCCTGATCATTGCCCGCAGTCACTACGCGGCTCTTCGGCTGGCCGAGATCGAGGGCGTCCGGATCGCGTTCCGAAACGGCTTCTTCAAGGAGTTCGTGGTGGATTTCGGAGCCACGGGCAAGACCGTCACCGAGATCAACGCGGCCCTCCGGGCCTGCGGCATCTTCGGCGGCATCGACCTCTCCCGCGACTTCCCGGCGCTCGGCCAGTCGTCGCTCTACTGCGTCACCGAGGTGCACACGCAGGCCGATCTCGACCGGCTCGCCGCGGCTGTTGCTGAGGCGGTCGCATGAGCCTCCGCCGTTACCACTCCGCCGTCTGGGATGAGCCCCTCGTGATGGAGATGGGCTCTCCCGGCCGCAGGGGCGTTGTCTTCGACCCGCCTGAGCCGGGCGTCGCGCGCCTGGCCGGTGATCTCGAAGCCCTCGTGCCTCAGGGGCTCCTGCGCACGACGCCGCCGATCCTGCCGGAGCTGTCGGAGCCCGAGGTGCTGCGTCACTTCCTCCATCTCTCGCAGGAGACGCTCGGGATGATGGGCGTGAGCCTGTTCGGGACGTGCACGATGAAGTACAACCCGCGGCTCGCCACGGAGATCGCGGCGCGGCCCGAGATCGCCGAGCTGCACCCGCATCAGGACGACGAGACGCTCCAGGGAGTCCTCGAGCTCGTTCACGGGCTCGACCTGATCCTTCGCGGCGTCTCCGGGATGGACGCCTTCGTCTTCCAGGCGGGCGGCGGCGCCCACGCGGCCTACACCCACGCGGTGATCACGCGCGCCTACCACGCCGCGCGCGGCGAGCTCGAGCAGCGCGACGAGGTCGTGACCACGATCCAGGCGCACCCCTGCAACTCCGCGACGGCGGACGCGGCGGGATTCAAGGTCGTCACCCTGCCACTGGAGGAGAACGGCTACCCGTCCCTGGCCGCGCTCGAGGCGGCGGTGTCGGAGCGCACGGCGTGCCTGATGGTGAACAACCCGGACGACATGGGCGTCTACAACCCCGAGATCGAGAAATGGGTCGAGGTCGTGCACGACGCCGGTGGCCTCTGCTTTTACGACCATGCCAACTTCAACGGCGTCATGGGCAGGATCAAGGCTCGCGAGCTCGGCTTCGACGCCTGCATGTACATGCTGCACAAGACCTTCGGCGCTCCCAAGGGCGGTGGCGGCCCTGCCGTCGGCGCCTACGGCTGCTCCGCGGAGCTCGCGCGATTCCTGCCCGAGCCCGTCGTCGTGCGCGACGGCGACCGCTACCGGCTCGACCGCGACAGGCCCGACTCCGTCGGCAAGATCAGGGAGTTCTGGGGCAACGTCCCGCAGCTCGTCTATGCCTACGCCTGGAGTCGCGCGATGGGCGCCGACGGGATCAAGCAGGCGGCCGACATCTCTGTGCTCGCGAACAACTACATGGAGAAGCGGCTGCTCGAGATCCGCGGAGTCACCAAGTCGCAGCCGCACCTGACCGCGCCTCGCCTCGAGATGACCCGCTACAGCCTCGACACGGTCGAACGAGACACCGGCATCACCGTGTTCGACGTGCAGAACCGCATGGTCGACTTCGGCATCGACGCCTTCTGGCTCAGCCACGAGCCCTGGCTCGTGCCCCAGCCGTTCACGCCGGAGGCGGGCGAGCTGTGGTCGAAGGAGGACATCGACGAGTGGATCGACGTCCTCGCCCACGTGATCGAGGAGGCCTACGCCGATCCGGAGATCGTGCGTACCGCCCCGCACAACCAGGCCGTCCACCGGCTCGGAGCCACCGATCTCAACGACCCGGCCTCGTGGGCGACGACGTGGCGGGCGCACCTGCGCAAGCGCGCCGGCGCGCAGGCGGCTCCTCTTCGGTGAGCGGCTCCTTCCCCGGCTTGCTGACGGGCCGCGTCGCCCTCGTTACCGGGGGCAGCCGGGGCCTCGGCGCCGCCATCGCTCGCATCTTCGCCGGCGCCGGCGCGACCGGTGCGGTGCTCGACCTCGAGACCGGCCCTTGCCCGGACGGTTGGATCTCGTTGGCTGCAGACGTGACCGACGAGGGCGACGTCGAACGGGCCGTGGCGGCCACGACCGACCGGTTCGGCCGCCTCGACGTCGTCGTTGCGAACGCGGGCGTCGTCCCTCTGTGGAGCAGCACGACCGACTTCGATCTCGACGCGCTTGACCGCACGCTGGCGGTGAACGTGCGCGGGGTGGCGGCGACGCTGAAGCACGGTGCCCGCGCGCTCCAGAGCGACGGCGGCACCGTCGTCGTGACAGCGTCGATGAACGCGCACAAGGCCGCGCCCGCCCAGGCGGCGTATACGGCCTCGAAGCACGCGGTGCTCGGGCTCGTCCGCACCGCGGCGCTCGATCTCGGCCCCCATGGCATCCGTGTCAACGCCGTCGGCCCCGGCCCTGTCCTCACCGAAGCCTTCCGCGAGCGGCTCGTTCGCCGCGAGGCCGAAGGAGGCTTGAAGGTGGAGGAGGCGCTGCAGCAGCTAGCCGCAGGCACTGCGCTCGGGAGGCTCGTGACCGAGGAGGACGTGGCCCATGCCGTGCTATTCCTCGCGTGCGACCTCTCCTCCGGCATCTCCGGCGTGCTGATCCCCGTCGACGCCGGACTTCGCTGAACGTGACCCGCTCCGTTATCCTCTCGACCGTGCGGACTTCGAGGACCTCTGGCTCGGGCTGCACCACCCCCAACCCCGGCTGGCTGAAACGAACTGCACCAGCCTGAATCTGCCTGCAAATATGCGCTTTTCAGCATTGCAACAGGCTGGAGCGAACTGCACCCTGCGGCGACGGGCCGGTACCCGCAACCAACGCTCACGCTCAGACCAGCGCCGCGAGGTCGACTTGCCCATATCCTCCGTCAGCGGCCCGCCGGCTTGACGGGTTTTCGGGGCGGGAATAGGGTGGACCGCGACCGCGCAGGCATTGTGTCGAACCGCCGCTGCTGGAAGGAATTGAGATGACCGGATGGGACGAGGCCTCCGCTGTACTTCTTCGGCATGGTGTCGCGTGCCAACACTGATCGCGTCTTCCACCGCGTGGCAGATCGGGCTCACGCTCGGGATCGTCGTCATCGCAGTGGCCGCGGTGATCGTGATCGTGATCGTGCTGCTCGCGGCCCGGATCGCCGACCAGGCGAAGACGGCCGAGCAGGCAGTGGGGGTGCTGCGAGACCAGACGGATGGGCTCGCCGGCATCGGGCAGATCAACGACTCGGGCGTCAGGATCCTGCATGCCGCCCGCGCGCTCCGAAAGGTGGCGGTCGGACGGTGACCGTCGCGACGATCTCCTCCAACACCTACTGGGTGATCGCGCTCATCATCGGTCTCGGCGCAGCGCTCGTCGTCGCGATCCTGCTCTTCTTGCTCATGCGGGCCGTTGCCAGCATCGAGCGGTCGGTCGACGGCCTGCTCGAGGTTGCCGGGAAGGTGGCCGCGAACACGTCCAACATCCCGCAGCTCGAGGCGACCGCGCCCGTCCTGGCGCTGATCGTGGAGGAAGCGGTCGTCCAGGACGGCTACATGAACGCGCTCACCGACGGGTTCGGTGCAGCATGAGCGACACCCATCTCCTCGTCCTCCTCAGCGTTCTCCTCGCCGTCGTGGTCGTGCTCGTCCTCGCCGTCGCGCTGATCGACGTCGCGCGACGGCTGACCCGAGCCTCGGAAGGCCTCGCGACGCTGGCATCCGCTCTCCAGGGCGTCGAGGCCGAGCACCTGCGCCCGCTCGAAGGTGCGGTGACGGCCATCAACGCGCAGTTCGACATCATCCTGGGCGCGCTGCCGGGCATCGGCACCAAGGCGGCAACCGTCGCGGAGCGGAGGCCACGATGATCCTCTGGTGGATCGGTGACGTTGTGCTGCTGCTGGTAGTCCTGCCGGTCGTCGTCTTCCTGCTCCGCAACGTGCTGCAGGCCGCCAGGAGCATCGTTCCCAGCGTGCAGGAGATCGCCAGGGTTGCGGCCGCCGGCTCGAAGGATCTCGACGCCGTCCCGCTCCTGCTGACGACGAAGGATCAGGTGGAGCGAACGGTGGCCGGGGTCGCGAACTACGGCGGCTCGCTCGACGTGATCCTCGACGATGCCCGCGTGGAGAGCGCATGACCCCGGTGCTCGCATTCGAGGCAGCAGGCGCTGTCATGATCGTCGCGGTTCTGCTGATCGTTCTCGCGCTCGTCTACTACCTCGTCTCGGTGATCCTCCAGCTGCGGAAGATCACGTCGGGGCTGAACGAGGTCATTGCCGGCGTCGGCGAGATCCTGGAGAAGACCGCGCCGGTCAACGAGGTCGTCGCGGCGATCAACGGGCAACTCGACGCGGGCGTCGATCTGCTCGAGGGCCTCCTCGTGAAGAAGGCTGGCCTGGCCGACGCCGCCGGCCTCGTCGACGGCATCTACCCTGGCGCTGCGGCCGCCGGATTCAGAAGCATTCCGGAGAGCGCGACGGTCGAAGCCCCCCGCATCGGTGAGGTCTACACGCAAGGAGCGCTCACGCTTGCTCGGCTCGGCCGCGAGGCGCCGATCGCCGCCGGTAACCCGGCAGGGCCGCCGCTGCGGTACGTGCAACAGGGAAGCCTGGCTGCGCGTCAGCTGTATCCGGAGATCCGCCAGACGATGCCCGAGTCCTTGCCGAGGTCACCCGTCATCGGTACCGACGCGCCGGTGCAGTACGAGCAGCGGGAGGACATCGGGGCACCGCGCAAGCGGCTCCCCGACCGCGCGACGACGGCAGGGCCGGGAGCACACTCGTCCAACGGCCCCACGACGACTGATTACGACTGACCGCCGGTCCCTGAGACGAAAGGAGCGCTGTGCAGACCCCTGCGTCATTCGAGTACGAGCGCGCGACCAGTGTCGACGGCGCGATCACATCGCTGCAGCGGCTCGGCCCTGACGCACGCATCATCGCGGGTGGTCACAGCCTGCTGCCGATGATGAAGCTGCGACTCGCGAATCCTCAGCACCTGATCGACATCAACGACCTGACCGAGCTCTCCTACATCCGCGAGGAGAACGGCGAGATCGCGATCGGCGCGCTGACCCGCCATGTCGATCTGCTGAAGTCCGAGCTCCTGGCGAGGCACTTCCCGATCTTTCGGGACGCGGAGACCGTGATCGCCGACCCCGTCGTCCGCAACCGGGGCACGATCGGTGGCTCGCTCTGCCAGGCCGACGCGGCGGAGGATCTCTCTGCCGTCTGCTCCGCAGTGAGGGCCAACGTCGTGATCCGCGGCGCTCAGGGAGCGCGCACCGTCTCCATGGAGGACTTCCACGTCGGGCCGTACGCGACCGCGGTCGGTGCGGGCGAGATGCTGACGGAAGTCCGGCTGCCGCTCCGGCCGGGAGCCGGTAGCGCGCACGAGAAGGTCGAGCGCCGCGCCGGCGACTGGGCAATCGCCGCGGCATCCGCAGCCGTCTGGATCGAGGGAGGCTCGATCACGGAGGTCGGTATCGCCCTCAGCGCGGTCGGCATCACGACGATCCATCTCTCGCGGGCCGAGGAGCTGCTGCGGGGCAAGGCGCCGTCGGCGGAGCTGTTCACCCAGGCAGGCGAGATCGCGGCAGAAGATTGCTCTCCGCAGGCCGACGGCCGGGGGCCGATCGATTACAAGCGCCATCTCGCCGGCGTTCTCACGACCCGCGCCTTGCACCGCGCGGCGGCACGCGCCCAGGAGGGATGATCATGAACGTCTCGATCACGATCAACGGCGACACGGTCTCCCGTGAGACCGAGCCGCGACAGCTGCTCGTTCACTTCATTCGCGAGACACCGGGACTGACCGGGACCCACTGGGGTTGCGACACGTCCAACTGCGGCGCCTGCGTGGTGCTGATGGACGGGGAGCCCGTGAAGTCGTGCACGGTTCTGGCGGCGATGGCCGCCGGTCACGAGATCCGCACCGTGGAGTCGCTCGAGGTCAATGGGGAGCTCGATCCGGTGCAGATGGGCTTCCACGAGCGGCACGCCCTGCAATGCGGGTTCTGCACGCCGGGCATGTTGATGACCGCTCGTGCGTTACTCGATGAGAACCCCGATCCAACCGACCAGGAGATCCGCGTGGCGATATCGGGTGCCATCTGCCGCTGCACCGGGTACAAGAACATCGTCAGCGCCGTGCGCTGGGCAGCCGAGCACGAAGCAGCCACACGACAGGAGGCCTGAGCATGGCGATGGTCGAGAACCTTCCTAGTGCGACCACCGAGCGCCCGATCGGCTTCGGCCGACTGAAGCGCAAGGAAGACGCGCGCTTCATCCGGGGTCAGGGCACCTACCTCGACGACGTGCGGCTGCCGGGGATGGTCTACGGCGCCATGTTGCGCAGCCCGTACGCGCACGCCCGCATCGTCTCGATCGATACCTCCAAGGCACTCGTGGCCCCGAACGTCGCCGCAGTCGTCACCGCCAAGGACCTCGAGATGCTCGGCCTCGCGTGGATGCCGACGATCTCCTACGACACACAGGCGGTGCTCGCGGGCGACAAGGTTCGCTTCCAGGGCCAGGAGGTCGCGTTCGTGATCGCCACGGACGAGTATTCGGCGAACGACGCCCTGCAGCTGATCGAGGTCGAGTACGAGCCGCTCCCCGCAGTGGTCAACGCACGCAAGGCGCTCGACTCAGACGCGCCGCTGATTCGTGATGACAAGGCGGGCCAGCGCGACAACCTCGCGAGCCCGACGTGGGAGGCCGGTGACGAGGAGGCCACGAATCGCGCCTTCGCCGAGGCCGACACGATCGTGACGCGCGACATCATCTATCCCCGCTGCCACCCGGCGCCGCTCGAGACATGCGGGATGATCGCCGACTTCAACCCCGAGACGGGCCAGCTCGACATCTACAACGGCAACCAGGCCCCGCACGCCCATCGCACTGTCTACGCGCACGTCGCGGGGTTGCCCGAGCACATGATCCGGATCATGTGCCAGGACATCGGCGGCGGTTTCGGCAACAAGGTCCCCGTGTATCCGGGTTACGTCTGCGCGATCGCCGGCTCGATCGTCGCCGGCGTGCCGGTGAAATGGGTCGAGAACCGCTCGGAGAACCTGATGTCCACCGGGTTCGCCCGCGACTACCTGATGCGGAGCGAGATCTGCTCGAAGGACGGCAAGATCACAGGCCTGCGGGTCGACGTGATCGCGGATCACGGCGCCTTCGACTCGACTGCCCAGCCCACGAAGTTCCCGGCCGGGTTCTTTCACATCGTCTGCGGGTCGTACGACCTCGAGGCGGCCCACGTCAAGGTCAAGGCCGTCTACACGAACAAGGCACCAGGAGGCGTGGCGTATCGCTGCTCTTTCCGCATCACCGAGGCGGTCTACCTCGTCGAGCGGATGGTCGACGCGCTCGCCCTCGAGATGAAGGTCGATCCGATCGATTTGCGGATGCGCAGCTTCATCGGGCCCGAGCAGTTCCCGTACGAGACGACCACGGGCTGGACGTATGACTCAGGCAACTACGCCGAGACAATGCGTGTCGCGATGGACATTGCCGGCTATGACGACCTCCGCCGCGAGCAGGCCGAGAAGCGCGCCCGCGGCGAGCTGATGGGCATCGGCGTGTCGTTCTTCACCGAAGGCGTCGGCGCGGGGCCGCGCAAGCACATGGACATCCTCGGCCTGGCGATGAACGACGGCGCCGACCTGCGGGTGCACCCGTCGGGCAAGGCGGTCGTCAGCATCAGCGCCCAGACCCAGGGCCAGGGCCACGAGACGACATTCGCGCAGATCGTGGCCGAGGAGCTCGGGATCCCTCCCGAGGACGTCGAGGTGCGCCACGGCGACACCGACAGGTCGCCCTACGGTCTCGGAACCTACGGCAGCCGCTCGACGCCGGTTTCCGGTGCCGCCGTCGCGGTCGTGTCGCGCAAGGTGCGCGACAAGGCGCGGCTGATCGCGGCGACGATGCTCGAGACGCGACCCGAGGATCTCGCGTGGGAGAAGGGGCGCTGGTACGTGAAGGGTGACCCGGAGAAGGGCGCGATGATCGAGGACATCGCCCTGCGGGCGTACAGCGGGGAGCCGATGCCGGCCGAGCTCGAGGGCGGGCTCGACGCGCAGGTGATCTACGACCCGCCCAATCTCACCTATCCCTACGGCGCCTACATCGCCGTCGTGGACATCGACCCGGATACCGCTCAGGTCACGGTCAGGCGCTTCATCGCGGTCGACGACTGCGGCGTGCGCATCAACCCGATGATCGTCGACGGCCAGATCCACGGCGGCCTCGCCGAGGGCATCGGGATCGCGCTGATGGAGGTCATCACCTTCGACGAGGAGGGCAACTGTCTCAACTCGTCGTTCATGGACTACCTGATCCCGACGGCGCTCGAATGCCCCGACTTCGAGCTCGGCGAGACGGTCACGCCGTGCCCACACCATCCCCTCGGTGCCAAGGGCGTCGGCGAGTCGCCGAACGTCGGGTCGCCGCCCGCGATCGTGAACGCGATCATCGACGCGCTGCACGAGACCCACGGCGTAGACCACATCGACATGCCCTGCACGCCTGCCAGGGTCTGGGCCGCGATGCAGGGCCGGGCAGAGCCTCCGCAGTGACGGTGGCTCCGCAATGATGACTGAGGCCCTCTCGCAGCGAGCACGGGAGCTCGCAGCAGCGGGCAAGGCGTTCGTGACCGCAACGGTCGTCCGCGCGCAGCGCCCGACGAGCGTCAAGGCGGGAGATGTGGCACTCGTCCTCGGCGACGGGACGATCGAGGGGTTCGTCGGCGGGGTATGCGCGCAGCAGAGCGTGCGCGTCTACTCGTTGAAATCGCTCCAGACCGAGGAGGCAGTTCTGTTGCGCATCGTTCCCGACGGGCCAACCGGCGAAGATCCGGCCACCGGCCGAGTGATCGACATCGAGGAGGGAGCCGTGACGGCCCAGAACCCATGCCTCTCCGGAGGCGCCATCGAGATCTTCCTCGAGCCGGTGCTCCCGACTCCCCGGGTGCTCGTTGTGGGTGACACGCCGATCGCGGTCGCGGTCCTCGCGCTCGGCCCCGAGCTCGGCCTCGACCTCGTGCCCGTGAGCGAGAGCGCTCCCGACCCCGTCGCCGCCGATCTCGCGCTCGTCGTCGCGGCACATGGGCGAGACGAGCTCCACACCTTGCGGCAGGCGCTGGACGCCGGAGTGCCGTACGTCGGCCTCGTCGCGAGTCACAAGCGCGGAGCGGGCGTGCTCGACGAGTTGCGCGCCGACGGTGTTCCCGACGAGCAGCTCGAGCGGATCGACGTGCCTGCCGGACTCGACATCGGCGCCCGCTCACCCGCCGAGATCGCGCTCTCGATTCTGGCGTCGATCGTTGCCGTGCGCCGTGGAGAGCGCGCCCAGGGGCTGGAGGAGGGTCGCCCCGCCGCCCCCGCGAAGGCTGCCGGCGCGACCTCGCCGCAGCTCGCGATCGACCCCATCTGCGGGATGACTGTGGCCGTCGTCGCGGGCACACCCTCAGTGGAGCACGACGGCGACACGATCTACTTCTGCTGCCAAGGCTGTGCAACGAAGTTCCAGGCCCAGATCGAGCATGCAGTCGCGGCCGAATGATCCCTGCCAGACCGGGCTCGGGCTCCGGCCGTGAGCTCCGGTCAGGCAACGGGAGAGGCAGCAGGGGAGATCCGCCATCTCGTCCCCGACATCGAGACGCTCGCCCAGCGGCTCTCCGATGTCGACTACCTCGTCGACGAGGGCCTCGCGACATCCATGTTCCTGAGCCTCCGGCTGCCTCAGCCGTTGCTGCTCGAGGGTGAGGCGGGAGTCGGTAAGACCGAGGCCGCGAAGGCGCTCGCGCTCGTTCTCGACACCCCGCTGATCCGCCTGCAGTGCTACGAGGGCATCGACGCGGCGGAAGCGCTGTACGAGTGGAACTACCCGCGCCAGCTGCTGAGCATCCGCCTTGCCGACTCGAGCGGCGAGCCGCTCGGCGAAGAGGACCTGTTCGGTCCGGACTATCTGATCCGGCGGCCGCTGCTCCGCGCGCTCGAGCATCCCGGCCCGCGGCCCGCGGTTCTGCTGGTCGACGAGATCGACCGCGCGGACGACGACTTCGAGGCGTTCCTCCTCGAGCTGCTCGCGGACGCGAGCGTCACGATCCCCGAGATCGGCACGATCCGTGCCACGCACCCGCCGGTCATCGTGCTGACCTCCAACCGCACCCGCGACCTGCACGATGCCGTCAAGCGTCGTTGTCTCTACCACCGGATCTCCTATCCGACGCCGCAGCGCGAGGTGGAGATCATCCGCCGCCGGGTGAAGGGCTCCTCGGAGACGCTGGCCGTGCAGGTCGCGAACGCCGTGGCGCGGATGCGCGACAGCGACGTGCAGAAGCCGCCGGGGATCGCCGAGGCGATCGACTGGCTGGCTGCTCTCAACCTGCTCGGGATCGAGCAGCTCGATGTCCACGAGATCGACCGAACCCTCGGGTCGGTGCTGAAGTACAGCGAAGACCAGGAGGTGATCCGCGTGGCCGGCCTCGAGCAGCTCGTGCACACCGGTGAGTGACACGGGTTCCGCCGCTCCCGTCTTCGGAGTCGAGACGATCACGCTCGACCTGCCACCGTTCGTGGGAGCGCTGAGTCGGCGCCTGCACGATCGCGGCGTGCCGGTCACGCCGGGCCACGCGGCGGCATTCGCGCGCGCGCTGACGCTCGTACGGCCGGTTTCGCGGCGGCGGCTGTACTGGACCGCCCGCGCCGTGTTCGTGTCCGACCCGGCGCAGGTCGGCGCGTTCGACGACGTGTTCTTCTCGGTCTTCGGCACCGGCATGGTAGGTGAAATGCTCAATCCCGACGAGACGCGCACCGTGCCCTCTGCGCCAGACAACCGGACACAGCCCGAGCACGAGTCCTCTCCTGGGGGATCGGACGGCCCCGATCTTCGCCCAACGCTTTCGTCGGCGCCCCGGGACGAGGACAACGAGGCCGCAGAGGTCGAGGTCCCGCTGGCGCTCGCGAGCGACGAGGAGCAGCTGGGGCGCAAGAGCTTCGACGCGCTCGAGCCACACGAGCTGGCACGGCTCTACCGGCTGATGTCGCTGCTCGAGCTCTCGACGCCGCTGCGACGCACGCGCCGCTACGAGAAAGGGCGCCACGGAGAGCGCGTCGACATGCGGCGCACGCTGCGCCGGAGCCTCCACACGGCAGGCGATCCGATCCGCCTCGCTCGTCGCCGCCGACGCCTCGCCCGCCGACGGCTCGTGATGCTGTGTGACATCTCCGGATCGATGGAGCCGTACGCTCGCGCCTACCTCCAGTTCCTCACCTGCGCGGCCGGGACGGGTCCCGAGGCCGAGGTCTTCGTCTTCGCCACGCGACTGACCCGCCTCACCCGCGCGCTCGCGTCGCGCGACCCCGAGCGGGCGATCCAGGCCGCCGCCGCAGCCGCGCCCGACTGGTCGAGCGGGACGAGGATCGGCGATGCGCTTAGGGAGTTCAACGACCGGCACGGACGCCGCGGTATGGCCCGCGGGGCCGTGCTCGTGATCCTCTCCGACGGCTGGGAGCGCGGCGATCCGATGCTCGTCGGGCGTGAGATGGGGCGCCTCGCTCGCCTTGCCCACCGGATCGTTTGGGTCAACCCACGGGTCAGCGCCCGCGCCTTCTCGGCGCAGTCGGGCGGCATGGTGGCCGCGCTGCCGCACATCGATGCACTCGTCAGCGGGCACAGCTTTGAGGCGCTCGGGGAGGTCGTCGACGCGATCGGGAGGACGGACGTGGACGAGGGGCGCGCGGTGGCGATGCGTTGGCGCGCGTCGGCCGAGAGAGGCGAGGAAGAGGAGCCGTGGGGTAGCGCCACGCCTGTCCCGGGCAGCTCGGTCGCGATGCCGAGCGGGCACGGGCCGCGCCGGGGCAACGTCACCCCAGGATGGTCAACCGAGGAAGAGCATGGCTGACGACACGACGAAGACCTGTATCTACCCGGGCTGCGGCCGCCCGGCTGCACCGCCCAACCCGCTCGGCGGGCCACAACCCGCCTTCTGTGACCTGGAGGAGCACAACGCGCTCACCGCACACCAGGAGCGACAGCGACTCGGCGGCGAGGGCGCACCCGGTGCAGCGAAGGGCGAGAATTGACCGGCGATCAATCCATGAGGAGGCGATGCACCTATGGCTAACGAGGCATACCGAGCGGTCTTCCTGCGCGTGCACCCGACCGGCAAGATGGTGCTCAGCCTGACCACCGAGGCCGACGGGAGAGAGGCCGAGTACGCCCAGCTCACCGCCGGTGAGCTCGGAGTCCCCCCGCTCGACGTCAAGGTCGTACCAGCGGACACGAATCGTTTCGGCAACGGCCACGGATACAACGCGAGCCCGTCGGACGGCACCTCGGCGGCGATCGTCAGCGCCACGGGCAAGATTCGTGCCAAGGCCCAGCTGCTCGCGGGCGCGGCTCTCGGTGCGCCGCCGGAGACGCTCACGTGGTCGAACGGCGCCTGGGTTGGCGCCGACGCGAGCGACCCCGACCAGGTCAAGACGATCGAGGACCTCGCCTTCTATGCGCACTCGAGCGGCGCCCTGCCGCCCGGCGTCGAGGGCGGACTCGACGCCCAGACGGTCTACAGCGACTGAGCGCGTCGCTACCGGTCGCGACCCGCACCCTGGGTGCGGACGAAGACGAAGATCAGGAAGCCCGCGACGAGCGCGAGGAGCAGGGCCGTGGCCTCGGAGACGCCGATCGCGAGCATGCCGAGCCAGAGGACGAGAAAGAAGGTCAGCGCCCACACGAAGCTCGTGACGCCCGGGTCGATGCTCGGAGCGCGAACGTGCATCGGCCGCGCGGTCACCGTCTCGATGGGAGGCGCTTCGGGCAGGTTGGCGGCAGCATCCGGTTCTCCGGCGCCGAGGACTGCGTCGAGCACGACCTCGACCTCGTCGACGACCTTCAGGGTGCCGAACAGCGTCGAGTAGGGAGTGATGCCCCAGTCGGTCTGCTTGACGACGGCGCTGCCGCTGAGCCTGGTGTCCCCGCTGACCGTGACGTCGAATGCGATCGGGCACGTGGCGCCGACCAGCGTCAGTTCGCCTTGCACGCTCAGCTGGTCGCCGGCGGTCGAGGTCTCGACGGAGGTCGAGCGAAACGCGATGCTCGCCCCCTTCAGGATCTCGTCGTCGATCGTCTTCTGGATATTCGCCTTGTCATCGTCGCCGAGCGCCTGCATCCCCCCGGTGCCTTCGCGCACCCGTAGCGAGGAGGCGTCTGCCTCGAGCACGATGCTCGCCGCCGTGCTTTCGGCTCCGACCTCGAGGGTCGCCGACCAGCCGGTGACGTGGATCAGGAGGTTGTGCCCGGCCTTCGCTGCGGCGCCGGTGCGCCCGGTCTTCACTGAAAGGGTGGCGTTGCCAGGCCCGAACCTGTGCGTGCCTGGCGGGATCGGCATGCGCCGGAGCCTAGAGCATCCTGTGCTCCCGAGGCCACGCTCTAAGATGCTGTCGTCCGTTCGTGTTCATCCCACGACGAGGAGCTTGCGAGCCATGGCCGTAGAGCTTGACCATTCCTTCCCGACCACGAAGCCGATCGACGAGAGCTATGCGGCGATCCTCGATCTGGAGCGCTCGGTCCCCTGCGTCGAGGGTGGCAGGGTGCTCGAGACGACCGCACCTGGCTCGGTCAAGGCCGAGATCAACGTCAAGATGGGGGCGATGTCGATGACGTTCACGGGCACCGTCGACATCGTCGAACAAGACGCCGAGGCCCACCGCATCGTGATGGGCGTCAAGTCCCGCGAGGCCGGCGGACAGGGCTTTGCGAACGCAACCGTCACGTACACCCTCACCAACGGCGGCGGCACGATCCACACGAGCGCCCAGATCAGCGGCAAGGCGGCCTCTATGGGCGAAGGTGTCCTCGTCGGCGTGCTCGACGCCCTGATCGCCGACTTTGCGAGCAAGATCGGGGAGATCTGACCCGGCCCCCTGGGCGGCGATGCGCTAGACCGATGGCGACGCTCACGATGCGACAGATCCGTCCCGGCGAGGTGCCGCCGGACGGTGGGACTGCGATCCAGGAGGACCCTGGGCGGCCCGTCTTCCGCGGCAACGGCCCGGACGATTACGTCTGCGTCGAGTGCGGCAATCTGCTCGCAGCTTCCATGCAGCCGGTGCAGATGACGAAGAGGGTCCGCATTCGCTGCGGCCGCTGCTCGACGGTCAACGTGTCCGTGATCGACGGGTACCAGCCACCGGCGGGCTGAGTCAGACGCAGACAGGCTTGATGTGGGAGTGGCGCACGCGCGACCCTTACATCAAGCCTCCAGCAGCGCCAGCAGCGAGGCCCGCTGGTGACGGTAGGCGGCGGCCCCGTCTCCGTCCACGGCCGCGATCCGGACGAGCGGGGGGTGACCCATGGCCGGGGTGGCGAGGTCGAACAGCGCGTCGTGGTACGCCCGTTCCCGCTGCATACCCCCGAAGCCGAAGCCCTTGGCGGCGAGGCCGCGTGAGAGACCGTCGGTCTGTGAGCACCACGTGCGACACAGCTCCTTGTGCTCTTCGAGGTCGAACCCCACTGTCACACCCGGACCGTAGAGCTCGAGCGCGGCCAGTCTGAACGAGGTGAAGTGAGGCGGCTCGTCCAGCGCGATCAACGTCCCGGTCGGGTCGTGCACCAGATCGACGGGGAGGAGGAGGCTCTCGCGCGACGCATACAGGACGGCCACGTCACCTTTGAGGCGAAGGTAGATCGCCCCGAGTTGCTCGATTGCCGCCGTCACCGGCTGGATGAGGGCGGGATCGCGTCGCCCCTTCGCGACGCGCTCGAGCCCGATGTGGCCCTGCTCGCACAGCCAGTCGAACGACCCGTTCGCGAGCAAGATCCCGTCTTCGGCTGCCGCCTGCGCGAAAGCCAACTCGACGCCGCCGGCCACCACCGGACGGATGCTAGCTACCCTCCGACACGATAGCCCTGGCGGACCTGCTCGTTGCCACGCACTTCCGGTCGCGCGCATCACGAGCATCCGCCGGCTCCTGACGTCGTTCCACGCCATAGTCTCGTCGACCGTCCCGATGACGGTCACCGTATGCATGCTGGCCGCGCAGCACGTCAATAGAGATCAGGAAAGCGCAGGAATAGCGTGGCTTAAAGGACTTTATGATGCGCCCGGGAGGATTCGAACCTCCGACCCGCGGATTAGAAGTCCGCCGCTTTGTTTACGGAAACGCCGGTTGAGTCGCCTATCTAAGCCAAATCGCGATGGCATACGCAAGAATTTCTTACGCGAGGATCTCGACCATCAGTTGTCTGTTCCAGCAACGTCGGCGCGCAACGATGAAATGCTTCATGCAGGCGGTCCCGACGCCGGACGCGGCCTGACAACCTACGCGACCGACCGCGAGGCGGGTAAGGGGAGACTTTGCTCTCTACCGCGCCCGGGCGAGCCTGGAGTGGCTGCCACCCGCCCAGCCGCTTGGATCTCAGATCGAGATCTGCGCCTTGCAGCGTTCACCGGAGGGGCTGGCTGCGTTGGCGGTGATGCGGTCAGCACCCGGTGTGTTCGCGATCACACGTCGCACACTGAACGAGCCGCTCGGGGCGCGGGTGCGTGCGGTGATCGAGGCAAGGGAGGTGCCGTTGCGCCGCAGGGTCACCTTCCAGGGGATGCCGTTTCGGTTCTGGTCGACCTCGAACTCGACCTCGATGCGGCCGTTCTCGATCTTCACCTTGAGCTCGCTGGTCGATCTTGCCGTGCAGGTGCCGCGTGCTCTCGGGTCGCCGTTCTTTGCGGGGGCGGCGGGAACGAACGCGGTGGCTCCGGCGATGGCGACTGCCGCGATTGCTGTGAGGCGAAGGATGGACATCGGATCTCCTCTCGGGTGCTGACGAGACTCACAGTGGCGACGAGCTGGTCCGGCCGGCAATGCGACATTGGTCCGAGTGGCCCCTGCGCGACGAGCGGAGTGGCCATGATGGGGTGATGTCAGCGCCTCCCCGTGTAGCAGCGGTGTCGACTCGCTCTCAGCGACCTCCTAGCGCGAGGGCGATGCTGCTGCGTTTCTTTCTCGGCAGCGTGGCTGCGATCGCCGTCGCTTTGGTCGGCGGCTACTTCGCGTTGCGCGCTGTTGCGATCGACGAGGCGAAACGCGAGACGCGCACGAAGGTGCAGGAGGCGGGTCAGCTCATCGAGTCCTCGCTCGCCGATGGGCTCTTGACAGGACAGCCGGCCGCGGCGGCAGCGGTGGACGATCTTGTCGTGGCCCGTGTACTCAGCCCTTCGGTGGTGCGGGTGAAGATCTGGTCGGCGGACGGTCGTGTTCTCTACTCCGATGACGCGGCTCAGGTCGGCGGCCGTTACGCGCTCGACTCCGGCCAGCGGCAGCTGCTGCGAGAGGGTGGCGCCAGGGTCGAGGTCAGCGATCTCAGCCGGCCGGAGAATGCGCTCGATCGGGGGCAGGGCGACCTGATCGAGGCGTACACGCGGGTTCGCACGCCGTCGGGGACACCGGTGTTGTTCGAGATCTATGAGCGGTTCGACTCGGTCACTGCGAGGGCGCGGCGCCTGCTCGAGGCTCTCGCGCCTCCGATTCTGGGCGCGATCGCTTTGATCGTGCTCGTCCAGATTCCGCTCGTCTGGTCGCTCACCCGCAGGCTTCAGCGTTCCCATGAGGAAAGGGAGGCGTTGCTCGCGAACGCGATCGCCGCGTCGAACCGGGAGCGCCGTCGGATCGCTTCGTATCTCCATGACGGCCCGGTGCAGGACATCGCCGGCGTCGCCTTCGCGCTCGCCCCGCTGGCCGACGCAGCGGCAGCGCAGGGCGAGGCGAGGGAGGCGCAGGAGCTCGAGACCGCGATCGGGCAGCTACGCCACAACGTCCGCGACCTGCGCACACTCCTCGTCGATCTGTATCCGCCGAACCTCGCCGCCGCGGGACTTGCGGCAGCGATCGCGGACCTCGCCAGCCCACTGGAAGCGCGCGGCGTCGAGGTCTCCGTCGTGCTCACCGACGCCGACTTGCTCGACCCTGGTCAGCAGGCGCTCGTCTATCGCGTCGCACAGGAAGCACTCCGCAACGTGACCGCCTACGCCAACGCGACCACAGTCGACGTCGAACTGACGCACACTGACGGCGTCACGCGGTTCGTGGTCCGCGACGACGGGCGTGGCTTCGCGCCCGAGACGCGCGAACGACGCAAGGCTGAAGGGCATCTCGGCCTTCCACTGCTCGAGGAGCTCGTCCGACAGGCCGGCGGACGACTCGACGTCCACTCCGTGGAGGGGCAAGGCGCGAGCGTCGAGTTGGAGCTGGCGCATTCATGATCCGTGTTCTCGTGGCCGACGATCACGGCGTGCTCCGCGACGGGCTCGGCCGCGTCATCTCCGCGCAACCAGACATGGAACTGGTCGGGAACGGCTGCGAACGGCGACGAGGCGGTCGAGATGTGTCGCGCCACCAGCCCGGACGTCGTGCTGATGGATCTCGAGATGCCGGTCCTGGACGGGATCGAGGCAACACGAACGATCACCGCGCAGATGCCCGGCGACGGCCGTACTCGTGCTGACGTCCTTCTCCGACCGCGACCGGATCATGAGCGCCCTCGACGCCGGTGCGGTCGGCTACCTCCTGAAGGACGCCGCGGCCGACGACGTCGTTCGAGGCGTTCGAGCCGCGGCAGAGGGTGGCTCGCCGCTCGACCCGCGTGCCGCCCGCGCACTCCTCGAGGCGAAATCCGCACCAGACCCGCTTCGACGGCGTGTCACCCCGCGAACGCGAGGTGCTCGGCCTGCTGCTCGAGGGCCTGCCGAACAAGCTCATCGCTGTCCGTCTCGGGATCAGCGAAAAGACGGTCAAGACCCACCTCACGGCCGTCTTCCGCCAGATCGGGGTCACCGACCGCGTCCAAGCAGTCCTGTGGGCCGAGCGCCAGGGTGTACGCGGCAACCTCATACGGTAGGACCAAAGTCCCGTTGCCCCTCTCCCACACGCACAGCACACTTGTCGCATGAGACCCGTCCTCCCCCCGGCACGGATCGCGGCGACGATTGGCGCGCTGCTGGCCGCTTCCCTGTTCGTTGCTGCCCCGCCAGGCCTCGCGCGGGATGGCAAGGATGGTCGACCCGAGGTGCGGATCGCGGGCACCTGCACCGGTAGCGCATCAGGCGAAGCTGAGGCTCAGAGCCGACGGCGGCGAGATCGAAGTCGAGTTCGAGATCGAACACGCCCGAGCCGGCGTCCGCTGGCGCGTCGCGCTCGTCCACGAACGCCGCGTCGCCTGGAAAGGCACAGCCCGCACAACACAGGGCGGCGAGCTCGCCACCAACAGAACGCTCCCTGACCTTCCCGGGTACGACACGGTCACCGCGAGTGCATGGGGCCCGCAGGGTCTCGCTTGCCGCGCAACGGCCACGCTGACCGGCTCCTGAGGCCGGCTACGCCCTCGCAGCGGATCGACGAAACGGTGCCGAGAGCAGCATCCGATTGTCGTCCAGCGGGCAGGAACGACCAACACGACCTACAGAACGCGAATCAGAATGACGCTTCGCTGCCGGGGCGTGATGCGCGAGTGCGATGCAAGGACCGGGGTGCCGACCCGCAACCACAGCCAGCCGCGGGAAGAACTGCCCCGACTCCCAATAGTCTCCACCAAGTCATGCAGACAGAGATACCGATCCTTCTCATCCACGGGCTATTCGGCTCGCTCAGCGATACGCGCATACTTGGCGCGTTCGGTGAGACGACAACACTTTCGCCCGATCTACTCGGCTACGGTAGTCAGCGTCTTGCCCCTGTCGCGGGGCCGACGTTGGAACAGCAAGCGGATCATCTGGCCGGGCTGGTTACGCAAGCTGGTCTCGGCGCAGTCCACGTCGTCGGACATTCGATCGGTGGCGCAATCGCCGTACTGTTCGCGGGCAAGTACCCCGAGCGCACGGGGTCGCTGACGTGCGTCGAGGGCAACTTCACGTTGAAGGACGCGTTCTGGTCAAGTCGGATAGCGACCAAGGAGATCGCCGAGGTCGAAGTGATACTTCAGGGATATAGAGCTGACGTCGCCGGCTGGCTCGAGGGCGCCGTGCCGGCGCCGAGCGAGTGGGCGTTAGCCGTGGCATCGCGATGGCTCGACTACCAGCCGGCGTCAACGTTGCGTGCGCAGGCGCGGGCCGTCGTGGACGCGACCGGCGACCCTGAATATCTGAGAACTGTAAGGCGGATCCTGGACTCACGGACACCGTTCCATCTGATCGCAGGCGAGCGCTCGGCGAAGGAGTGGGACGTTCCCGACTGGGTGAGAGCCGCCGCGACATCCTATGCCGCGATCACACACACCGGGCACCTGATGATGCTAGAACAGCCTGAAGAGTTCGGATCGGCGATTTGCCGAAACCTGACCTGACCTGCCCTGGGCGCGCTCCCGCCTTCAGTGGAGGCACCGAAGTACCCGGGTTCGGTGGAGTCGCTGCTATTCCCCGGGCTCCGTGGCGTCTGGTTTCTAGACTCGGGCCTCCTCAGGAGGAGGTCTGATGGCACGGAAGGGGCTATCCAACCCAAACGAGCACCCGCCGACGTAGGAGAGCGGCCCGAAGACCGCTCTCCTATGAGGGAACGCAGCGGCTGTTACGTGTGGTTCGGGCCGTCGTCTCCGCTATCACCGCCGTGATCGTGGCCGATCGGGTCGTCGGCCCCATGCCGCGTCCCAACTGCCTGAGCCGTCTTCGCCTTGCGCTGTGGCTGCGCTGCACCGCCGCGGTCGTCGGCGCCGTGACGGACATGGGTGATCGGATCGTCGGCCGAGTGGCGGGCCTGCGCCACGACCGGCGCGGAGACCGCGAGTGCCGCGGCGAGGGCCATGAGTGTTGCGAGCTTCCTCATCGTGTTCCTCCTTTGAGAGTGGCTGCTGACATCGGGGACTGTGCCGTCGAACGGGTCCCAACCACAATCAGACATTCGTCCCATGACGCTGCGTACGAGACCGCCCGATGTCGTCGAGCACTGCCAAGGGAAGCTCGGAAAGAAGGACGACGACGCCCAGTGCCAGGCATGTGTACGCCGGTGCCGGGGATCGAACCGTGTGCTGGCTCCGATGTCCTTACCGATGATTCTTCGGGTGCCGGCCGGTTGTATGGGGTGAGAGAGTCCAATTGTTGCGCTCGGGAGCCGAGGGAGGGACGGGATGGCGGATGTGACGGTGGCTGCGATTTGACGAGATGGAGCCGGTCTACGACGGGCTGATGAGGCAGTCGCGGGCGACGCTCGGGGTGACGGGGTGGGGGATGCAGGTGCTGACGCTGCCGCCGGGTTGGGACGGGTATCCGAACCACAACCATGACGGCGCGGCCCAGGATCCGAATCAAGAGGAGGTGTATGTGCCGCTCGAGGGGTCGGGTGTGCTGGAGGCGGGTGAGGAGACGTTCGTGCTGCGACCGGGCATGATGGCGCGTGTGGGGCCGCAACAGATGAGACGGATCGTCCTCGGCCCTGACGGGATCCGCTTACTCGCGCTGGGCGGTGCACCGGGCGCGTTCACCCCGAGCACGTGGAGCGAGCTTGGCGCGCCCGCGCCGGTCGCCGGATGAGCGACAGGGCCGAGCTTCGGGATGCCCGGGCGACCGAGGTTGCCTTGCTCGTCGCCGCCCGCCGCGGCGACGAGCAGGCCTTCGTGCGACTCACGGCCCCGTACCGGCGAGCGTTGCACCTGCACTGCTACCGGATGCTCGGATCCCTCGATGACGCCGACGACGCTGTACAGGAGGTGATGCTGCGGGCGTGGCGCGCGCTCGACCGCTACGAGCCGCAGGCTCCTTTGCGTGCCTGGCTGTACCGGATCGCCACGAACGTCTGCCTGACCGCGGCGGAGCGGCGCGCCCGCGACCGCGCCGGGATCGACGCCTTCCTGCAGCCGTACCCGGATGCGCTGCTCGAGGAGGTTGCGGCGTCTGACGCTGCGCCCGAGACGATCGTCGAAGAGCGGGAGGGCATCGGCCTCGCGCTCGTCGCGGCGATGCAGGTGCTGCCGCCCAAGCAGCGGGCGGTGCTCGTGCTGCGAGAGGCGCTCGGTTGGTCGGCGAGGGAGGTCGCGGCCGTGCTCGAGGACAGCGTTCCCGCCGTCAACAGTGCGTTGCAGCGCGCCCGCGAGAGCCTCGCGCGCGAACAGTCGGGCGGAGGGCTCGTCCATGCCCATGCCTCGCCGGGGGGAGAGGCAGGATCACAGGTGATGCGCCGCTTCGTCGAGGCGTGGGAGGCGGTCGACGTCCAGGCGCTCGTCTCGCTCCTCTCCGACGACGCGCTGCTGACGATGCCGCCCGAGCCGATGCGCCTGGTCGGCCGCGAGGCAATCGGCGAGTTCTTCTCGACCGTGCCCGCCGGCGGCAACCTCGAGCGGATCAGGCTCGTGGCGACGGCCGCGAACCGGCAGCCGGCGCTCGCCGCCTACTGGGCGGAGGAGCCGGGTGAGCCCTTCCGCGCCTACGGCGTGAGGGTGTTCGCGCTCGACGGCGAGGCGATCGTGGGGATCACCGGCTTTGCCGGCTACCCGCAGCTGCTGCCCGCTCTCGGCCTTCCCGACGAGCTGGCGGCGTAGATGGCGTACGACGAGAAGCTGGCCGACCGCGTGCGCGACGTCCTCGACCAGGAGGACGGCGTGACGGAGCGGAAGATGTTCGGCGGGCTGGCGTTCATGGTCCGGGGCCACATGGCCTGTGGGATCGTCGGCGATGACCTGATGCTGCGCCTCGGGGCCGAGTCCGCAGAAGAGGCGCTCGAGCGCCCCCACGTCCGTCCGATGGACTTCACCGGGAGGCCGATGAGCGCCATGGTCTACGTCGGGCCTGACGGACTCCAGGGCGCCGCCCTACGCCGCTGGGTGGCCAAGTCGGTCGCCTTCGTGGAGACCCTGCCCCCGAAGGGCTAATGTCAAGGCTCGCGCGCGAGCGGGTCGAGTTGCGCATCGCCGACCCGAACCTGTCAACTCCACTGAATCCGGTTGATCGTTCACACAAACGACTTTGACAAGAGGAGAACAGTTCATGCCGAACTATGTCTTCGCCTATTACGGAGAGCCGACGTTCGAGAGCCGCGAAGAGGGAGCCGAGCATATGGCGAAATGGCAGGCCTGGATGGGCGGCCTCGGCGATGCCATCGTCAACCCGGGCTGGCCGATGGGGAAGCCCCAGACCGTGAGCTCCGCTGGCGTCTCAGATGGCGCCGGGTCGAACCGCCTGACAGGGTTCTCCGTCGTGAAGGCCGACAGCATCGACGCCGCTGTCGAAATGGCCAAGGAATGCCCGCACCTCGAACACGGCACCGTCGATGTCGCAGAAGCGATGGAGATGGAAATGTAGGCATCAGCAGCAGGAGCCTGGCCGGCCCCAAATGGGGTCGGCTCGTGTTGTTGCTGGTCTGTTCGGGTCGGCCAGACTCCCCAGCCGGCGCTCTTTCCCTGCGGGCTACTCGGGCCAGAAGTCTTGGACTGTTTCGGCGTCGCCTCGTGGGGGCGGGCGGTGCGCATGCCTCGTGGACTGATTCGGTGACAAGCGCGATGAAGACCAGGAAGTTCAAGCGGCTCTCCGTCGGTGGCCCGCTTGGTGATGAGGCGCGCCTGCTGGCCTTCAAGGACAAGACCGGGTCTGCATATGTCGCGATGTGGCGGTCAGGGGCCGTGACGTCGTATGTGATCGTGGCGGGGTTATCGGGTGGCGTCGATCCTTCGGAGGCGGTTACGACTGCGCGGAAGCAGACAGGCGAGGATCGTTCGCGGCTAGATCACGGATGTGCGCGGGTCAGTTGAGTCGGCCGCCGTCTTCGCCGAGTTCCCGGCTTCGTTGCCCATTTCGTTGCCCACCAGCACGGGAGCGGCCCTCGCAGGGGCCGCGATCCCGCATGATTCCTGATGCGCCCGGGAGGATTCGAACCTCCGACCCGCGGATTAGAAGTCCGCTGCTCTGTCCCCTGAGCTACGGACGCATGCCTCTAGGATAATCGGCCGGGCCGCTGGTTGCGTGAGGCCCAAGTAGGCTCGCTGCGTGATCACGGTCGGCATCGTCAGTCCCGGTGCGATGGGCGCCGCGGTCGGGCGCGTTCTGGCTACGACGAGAGCAAGGGTTGTCACGACCGTCCAGGATCGCACCGCTCGGACGGAGCAGCTCGCTTCGGGGATGGACCTGGTGCCGACCCTCGACGCGGTTATCGCTGCATCAGACATCGTTCTCTCGATCGTGCCGCCGGGCGCAGCACTCGAAGTTGCAGGTGCCGTCGCCGCGGCGGCCTCGCGGACGAGTGCGCGGCCGATCGTTGCCGACCTCAACGCGATTGCTCCCGCAACCATGGAGGCTGTTGCGCATTGCCTCGGTACGGCAGGACTCGACGTGGTCGACGGTTCGATCTCGGGGCCGCCGCCGCGAGCTGCTGGAACGACAACGGTCTACCTCTCCGGCCCTCGGGCGGCAGAGGTGGCGGGCCTCGATGCGCCCGGGCTCGACCTCCGCGTCGTCGGCGAGACCATAGGAACGGCCTCCGCTATCAAAATGTCGACTGCCTCGTTCTACAAGGGTCAGTCGGCGCTCTTCGCTCAGGCTCTCCGCGCTGCTCGGGTGAACGGTGTCCTCGAGTTCGTGATCGATGACTTCCGCAGGCACTACCCGGATTTCGTCGACGACGCGCCGCGACTCCTCCAGAGCATTGCGGCCAAGTCCAGTCGATATGTCGCCGAGATGGAGGAGATCGCGGCCTCACAGGAGCAAGCGGGGCTCAGCCCGGATCTCTTCGCCTCGTTCGCCGGCCTCTATCGAGGGATGAGCGAGAGCAACCTTGCGGTGCTCGCCCCCGAAGATACGGATCCGGGATTACCGCTCGGGCCACTGCTCGACCGGCTGGGCTGAGCAGGACATCGAGCGAGATCGGACCTCAGCGCGGGAGCCGCAGCCCGAGGCGGCGGGGCAGTGAGGCGACAAATGCTGTGAGTGCGTCGGGCTCTCCGCCGCGGTCGTACGCAGCATCGCGCCGGACGAGGGCTGCACGGATCGCGCTTCCGCCGGCCCATCGCAGAGGTTCCGGCGGCATCATCTTGCTCTCGGGGTCGACGATCGCGAGCCCGGTGAGGTGGTCGCGGCGGTCGAGCGCAAGGCGTGCCAGGATCTCCCCTCCGAGGAACGAAGGGCCGACGCCGTTCCCCGTGAAACCGTAGCCGTGGTGGATGCGGCCCTTCGAGCCGAAGATCGGTAGGTGCGTGGGAGAGACATCGATCGGCCCGCCCCAGGCATGGGTGACCTGTTGCGCTCGCAGCCGAGGAAACATTTCGAGCAGGTCGTTCCTCGCGGTCGCTACCGCTCGTGCATCGAGGTCGAGCGTCGAAGTGTGGCGTCCACCAAAACCCATTCGGCCGCCGCCCCAGCCGAGTGCGATCCGTCCGTCCCTCGTCGTTCGGAGATAGTGGAGCAGCGTGCGGCAGTCGGCGATCGCCTCGCCACCGGTCCAGCCGATCTCCTCCAGCAGCTCGGGAACGGGTTCCGTGATCACCATGTGGCTCGATGCCACACCGAGTGCCAGGCGATAGCCCGCGAAGGCGGAGGTTGCGCTATTGACCGCGAGGACAACGGCTCCTGCTCTCAGCGTGTGGCCGGTATCGGTTCGAATCGTCGCATCGCGACCGACTCGGGTCACGCGCGTTCGCTCGTGCACGCGCACGTCCCTCTCGATAACCCTCTGACGGAGACCGAGAGCCAACCGCGCTGGATGGACATTCGCCGCTGTCTGGAGGAGGAGGCCGCCGCCGCGGAAGAGTGGAGACGCACAGCGCGAGCGGATCGCGTGCTCATCGAGCGGCTGGGCCTCGTCGGGAGCACCCACCTCCCTACATGCCACGACGATCTCGTCCCAGTCGCCGACCTGTGCATCCGAGGTAGCGACGTAGAGCGTCGGTGCGGCAACGAACCACGCGTCGACACCCTCGGCAGCACACCAGGCACCGATTCCGTGGACGGCGCGCTCGGAGGCGCGACACACTTCCACCGCACGTCTATCGCCGACGCGATCGCGAAGGATCGGCAGGTCATCCCACAGAGTCGAGACGAAACCGCCGTTCCGTCCGCTCGGCCCGTGGCCTGCGAGTCCAGCGTCGAGCACGACGACGTCGAGTCCCGGCTCGAGCTCCTTCAGCCGCCAGGCGGTCCAGAGCCCGAGGTAGCCGGCTCCGACGATGACCACGTCGGCGGTGGTATCGCCGGCAAGCGGCAGTGTCGGCTCGACTGGGCTGGCCTCCTCGAGCCAGAAGCCGTAACGGGTGTGCCGCATACGCAGATCCTACGGCGTCTCCCGCCGCGAGAGGGCGAGGCTTCGCCTCGCCCTCTCTGGAAGAAGCGAGTCCCAGGAACCGTAGGTTCCGGCTTCGGGGATCCCCGCGATTGGGAATCCCGCTCGGGATCCCTAACCTGCGGGCCAACATGGTCCAGAGTCGAGGACGTTCGAACCACGACCCCGTGGGCCTCCTCCCCTTAGTCCTCTGACGCGCCGTTCCGCTCGTCCCGGTCAGACGGTGTGGGGTCGCCAAGGCTCGTGCTCGTGTGCGAGCCAGACAAGCGCGGGGTCGAGCGCGCGCACCCGCAGCTGGCCTTCGGTGTGCGGCTCGTCGAGCTCGCCGAACCAAACCGCCACGTCGCCGCCGACGACGACCGGACGCCCGCCAGTCTCGACGACGACCACCTGCATGCCGTGTGTGTGGCCCGGCGCCGGGACGAGCCGGAGCCCGGGAAGCAGCTCGAGCTCGCCGTCGACCGGCACGTACCGCACGCCAGGCGCCTCGACCCACTCGCGAATGGTGTAGTCGTCCTCGCTGCGCGCGTCGTCGAGCTCCCGACGCTGGACGTAGATCGGCTTGCCGGTGAAGAGGTGGTTGCCGCCGCAGTGGTCGAAGTGCAGATGTGTGTTGACGACGATGTCGATGCTGGCAAGGTCGAAGTCCTGCTTGCTCAGCGGACGGAGGCGGGGATCGAGGTCGGCCACCGCCGGGTGCAGGTCCGTCATGCCGGTGTCGACCAGCACGCGCGCATCGGGATGGTCGATGACGTGCACGTAGACCGGCATCCGGTTGCCCTCGGCGAGCAGGTCTGCAACGCAGACCGGCGTGACGGTGATCGAAGCGGGGCCGTTCATTGTCTACCGACCACCACCCTCCCGTGGCTTCTGGACTGTCGACTTGCTCGTCTCGGCGGTGTTCCAGAAGTCCTTGATGACCTCGGTGTCGCCTTCGACTCGTGGGCCAAAGATGAGGACAGTGAGGTTGGTGGCTCCTGCCTCGAGCCGTCTCGTCACTCCTGCGGCGATCCTGACGAGATCATGCGGCGCGAGATCGATCGCCGCTGCTGAATCCTTCACCTCGCTGTTGTTGATCTTGGTCTAGGTGGTTCGCGAAAGCTCCCTTCTCTGACGTTCCTTGCACGCTCACTTCCGGGCATTCACCGGCGTACGAGCGAATGTGACGTGCACTGTGCTGCTTTCGGCGGTCTCGGTGTGTACCCGGTAGCCGTCCTCGAAGCCGCGGAGGTCGTCCCACAGGTTGATCCCGCGACCCAGGAGAATGGGCGAGATCGCGACGTGTAACTGGTCGACGAGACCGGCCTTCAGGAACTCTCTCACGGTGCTGATGCCGCCTCCGACTCGCACGTCCTTGCCGCCGGCGGCAGCGGTGGCCTGCGCGAGGACCTCCGGCGGAGTCGCCGTGACGAAGTGGAACGTCGTGCCACCGGCCATTTCGATCGACTCGAGCTTGCGATGGGTGAGTACGAACACTGGCACACGAAATGGTGGCTCGTCGCCCCACCAGCCCTTCCAGTTCGGGTCGTCAGGAAATGTGTGGAATCCAAACATGCCGGCACCCATGATCTCGGCGCCGATGCCGTCGAAGTAGGCCGCTGCGTACTTGTCGTCGACGCCGGTCGTGCCCTCGCCCGACGTGTCGTGGAGGACCCGCTCGCGGAACGTGCGCGTGGCGCCATAGGCCGCGGTGAGCTTGTTCCAGTCCTCCCCGAACGGATTGTCCGACGTGCCGCCTTCGGTCGTGGCGTAGCCGTCCAGCGAGACGTTCAGGTCGACTCGGACGCCCAAGCCTGCCTCCTTTCATAGTGGTTGTTACTTGCAAGCACTATGACCACTGGTCGCTGCTCGTGCTGCGCGATCTGATCTTTGACGAATGGCCCCGGGAGGAATCGAACCTCCGCGCGTGGATTCGAAGTCCACCGCTCTATCCACTGAGCTACGGGGCCGTGACCTGATGCACGGTATCCTGTGACGGCGCGTGGTGGCGGTAGCTCAGTTGGTAGAGCCCCGGGTTGTGATCCCGGTGGTCGCGGGTTCAAGTCCCGTCCGCCACCTGGTTGGTCCGCAGATCAGGAATCCCCGAGTGGGGATTCCTGATCGCGAGAGCCCCTGAAGCCGGAACCTACGGTTCCTGGGACATCCCTTCGATCCTTCGATCGGCGCGGCGTTTCGTGTCTGCACCGCACACGAGACACTCGCCGATGCGGGCGAGAGGACTCGAACCTCCAAGAGCCGAAGCTCAACGGGACCTAAACCCGCCGCGTCTACCAGTTCCGCCACGCCCGCGTGGTGTGTCGGAGAAATCGGTGTGCCGGGAAATCTAGACGACCGGCCTGGGCGCTAGCGGCCGAGCAGGAGTGCAACAGTCTCACGCACCGAGTCCGCCACGAGTCCGGCAATGGCGATGAGCGCGAACGCCGCGAAGCCGGCGAGCGGTTCGTGCGTTTGGACGACGAGCACGGCGACGAAGGCCGCGACGACGAGGGAGGCGGTCGTGAGTGGTCTCCGGGTCACCGTTCCCAGGGCGAGCCCGACGAGGAACACGGCACCGAACACGACGATTCCAAGCACCATGTGGCGAGGGTAGGACCCCCGTCGGACGGACTGGACCGACAGTCAACCCAGCGGGAGGCCATAGCGTGTCTGCTTGAATGGCGCCCTGATGTCTGCCCAGGTGGAAGAGCTCAGCAAGAATCGTGTTCGGCTGACGGTGGACGTCTCGCCGCACGAGCTCGAGCACGCGGTCGAGCACGCGACGAACGACCTCTCCGAGTCGATCAAGATCCCCGGGTTTCGCAAGGGGAAGGTGCCGACGCCGGTTCTCGTTTCAAAGATCGGCAAGGATCGAATCTGGGCGGAGGCGATCGATTCTCACATCAGTGGTTGGTTCTGGGCGGCAGCGGGGCGCACACGGCTTCGGCCCATTTCGCCGCCCGAGTACGACTTCGAGCTTCCGACGACGGACAAGGAAGGATGGTCGTTCTCGGGCACGATCGAGGTGCAGCCCATCCCGGAGATCGTCGACTGGACGACGCTCGAGGTTCCGCGCGCCGAGCCCGAGATTCCCCAGGATCTCGTCGATCAGGAGCTCGAGGCGCTGCGTCAGACGGTAGCCGAGCTCGTTCCTGCTGACGATCGTCCAGCGAGGGAAGGCGACACGCTCGTCGTCGACTTGCTCAGCCCCTCGGGCGAGTCGCAATCCGACACGGTTGTGGAGCTCGGTTCAGGGCGTCTCGTGGAGGAGATCGAGACAACGCTCATCGGCGCGAGCGTGGGGGAGACGAAGGAGGTCTCGTATGACCTCGCCGACGACTCTGCGGCTGCTGTCACGATCACGGTGAAGCATGTCAACGAGAAGGTGCTGCCGGAAATCGATGACGAGCTTGCGCGCTCTGCGAGTGAGTTCGACACTCTGGCCGCTCTTCGCGCAGACATCGAGGGACGTCTGCTCGTTGCGATCGAGGACGAGATCGATGCGACCTTCAGAGCCGCCGCCGTCGACGCACTTGTGGCCGCGTCGAGCGTTCAGGCGGCCGGGCCTCTGGTCGAGACGCGCGCACGCGAGCTCCTCGACGGGTTCGTTCGCTCTCTGGGACGGCGAGGCATCGAGCCCGAGACGTACTTCCAGGTCACCGGCCAGTCACCAGAGGTTCTCGTCGCGCAGATGCACGCTGAGGCTGCACAGTCGGTTGCCCGCGAGCTCGCGCTCGAAGCGGTTGCGGATCGGGCGGCAATCGAGATCTCCGACGACGACGTCAAAGCGCTGATCCGCGAGCAGGCTCAAGAGGCGGGCGACGAACCCGAGCAGGTGATCGCGGACATCTGGGCGCACGGCCATCAGGAGTCGCTACGTGAGGATCTGCGGCTCCGCGCGGCTCTCGAACGGCTTGCCGCCGAAGTGAAGCCGATCTCGCTGGATCTCGCGGAGGCCCGCGACAAACTGTGGACGCCCGACAAGTCCGACAAGGAAAACCCCGAGCCCGAGAAGAAGTTGTGGACACCCGGCAGCAAGGAGCCCGAATGAGCCCGTTGATTCCCATGGTGATCGAGCAGACCTCGCGGGGCGAGCGCTCGTTCGACATTTACTCACGCCTGCTGAACGAGCGCATCATCTTTCTCGGCACGCAGGTCGACGACCAGATTGCGAACTTGATCGTTGCGCAACTGCTCCACCTCGAGTCCGAGGATCCTGACAAGGACATCTCGCTCTACATCAATTCGCCGGGCGGTTCGGTCTATGCCGGGCTCGCCATCTACGACACGATGCAGTTCATCAAGCCAGATGTCTCGACGATCTGCGTCGGGATCGCGATGAGCATGGGGGCACTCCTGCTCGCCGGCGGCAAGGAAGGGAAGCGGATGGCGCTGCCGAACTCGAAGATCCTGATCCACCAGGTCTGGGGCGGCTACCAAGGGCAGGCGTCCGACATCGAGATCCACGCCAAGGAGACGATTGCGCTAAAGCGGAAACTCGAGGAGATCATGGCCCACCACACGGGCCAGGAGATGGAGAAGGTGCGGGCCGACATGGATCGCGACTACTTCATGACCTCGGAAGAAGCCAGCGAATACGGCCTCATCGACCGGGTGATCACACACCGCTGAACGTGGCGGGATAGCCAAACAGGCGATTTCAGAGTAAAAGGAGAGACGTGGCCCGAGCGAGCGACGGAAACGAGCAGCTGCTCTGCAGCTTCTGCGGCAAGAGCCAGCGGCAGGTGAAGAAGCTCATTGCCGGACCCGGCGTCTACATCTGCGACGAGTGCATCGATCTCTGCAACGAGATCATCGACGAGGAGCTCACGGCTCCCGTCTCACTCGATCTCGACAATCTGCCTCGCCCGAAGGACATCTACTCGGTGCTCGACGATTACGTCGTCTCGCAGGAGGAGGCCAAGAGGACGCTCTCGGTCGCGGTCTACAACCACTACAAGCGCGTCCGGATGGGGAAGCTCGACGAGGGAGAGGTTGAGCTCCAGAAATCGAACATTCTTCTGCTCGGACCGACCGGCTGCGGCAAGACGCTTCTCGCGCAGACCTTGGCGCGCATCCTCAACGTGCCGTTCGCGATCGCTGATGCAACGGCTCTGACGGAAGCAGGGTATGTCGGCGAGGACGTCGAGAACATCCTCCTGAAGCTGATCCAGGCCGCCGACTTCGATATCAAGAAGGCCGAGACGGGGATCATCTACATCGACGAGGTCGACAAGATCGCGAGGAAGGCCGACAACCCGTCGATCACCCGCGACGTCTCTGGCGAGGGTGTGCAGCAAGCACTCCTGAAGATCCTCGAGGGCACCGTGGCCTCCGTCCCGCCGCAGGGCGGTCGCAAGCACCCACACCAGGAGTTCCTCTCGATCGACACGACGAACATCCTCTTCATCTGTGGTGGTGCGTTCGCAGGGCTCGACCGGATCGTCGAACGCCGAATCGGCGCCAACTCCGTCGGATTCGGCGCCAACGTCCGGTCGAAGCATTCGGAGGAGGGCGCCGAACTGCTTTCCGCCGTGATGCCAGAGGATCTCGTCAACTTCGGGTTGATCCCCGAGTTCATCGGTCGTCTCCCGGTCGTCTCGGCCGTGCACCAGCTCCGGCGCGACGATCTCGTGAAGATTCTGACCGAACCGAAGAACGCACTGACCCGCCAGTACCAGCGGTTCTTCGGCTACGACACGATCGAACTCGTGTTCACGGACGATGCGCTCTGGGAGATTGCCGAGAAGGCGCTGCAGCGCGAGACGGGTGCCCGCGGCTTGCGTTCGATCATCGAGGCGGCACTGCTCGACGTGATGTTCGAGCTGCCTTCGCGGAAGGACGTCTCCAAGTGCGTGATCACGAAGGAGACGATCTCGAAGGGGCTGAGCCCGACGCTCGTAACAAGCGGCGCTGCTGATACGGACGACGAGTTCGATGCCGCTGCGGGTAGCGCGGCTTCGTAAGGCAGCGCGTAGACCCGCATCCGTGAGGAGCTCCTGCGGCTTCGTGTGCGGTGAACCCGATGGCTAGTCGAACGAGGACATACACCTGGGACGATCCCCTCGAGACGCTTTCGCGCTCGGGCGGCCTCTCGGGGCTCGAGGCGCTGCGACTCATCGCAACCGGAGAGCTGCCGCCGCCGCCGATCGCAATGACGCTCGGCTTCGGAGCGTTGGAGGCCACGGAAGGGAAGGCCACGTTCGAGATCGAGCCGGCCGAGTTCCACTACAACCCGATCGGTGTCGTTCATGGGGGGCTCGCACTCGCGCTGCTCGACTCGGCGATGGGATGCGCTGTGCACTCGACCCTTGCAGCCGGTGTTGTCTACACGACGCTCGAGGTGAAAGCGAACTTCGTGCGCCCGCTCACCTCGTCTACCGGCCTCGTCCGGTGTACGGGGACGGTGGTACACGGCGGCAGGACGGTCGCAACCGCAGAAGGGCGCCTCGTCGGCCTCGACGGGAAGCTGTACGCGCACGGGACGAGCACGCTCCTCATCATCGGGGGCTGACCTGCCGTCAGGGACCCATCCGGTCCACCCCTCCACGTTGCGCCTCACGGTGGTGGCTCTCGATAGAGTCGCCGTCCGATGGAGTCGCGTAAGCCTATGGAGCCTCTGTACAAGCCTGAGGGCGTCGAATCTCGCTGGCAGGACGTCTGGGAGGCCGAGGGTCTCTACGCTGCCGGCGCTGGAGCTCGGCGGGACGAGAGCTACGTCATCTGCGTGCCGCCCCCGAACGTCACGGGTGATCTGCACCTCGGCCACGCACTGAACGGCTCCATCGAAGACGTCCTCGTGCGCTGGCACCGGATGCGCGGCTACCGGACGCTCTGGCAACCGGGCTACGACCATGCTGGAATCGCGACCCAGAACGTCGTCGAGAAGCAACTGGCGACGGAGGGCCTGACCCGACACGACCTCGGCCGCGAGGCATTCATCGAGCGGACGTGGGAGTGGCTCGAGCAAACAGGACGCACGATCATGGGCCAGTTCCGCCGGCTCGGCGCGTCGCTCGACTACAGCCGTGAGCGGTTCACGTTGGACGAGGGGTATTCGCGGGCAGTGACGGCGTTCTTCGTGCATCTCTGGGAGCGCGGCTGGATCTACCGAGCGAATCGGATCGTCAACTGGTGCCCATTCCATCAGACCGCCATTTCGGACCTCGAGGTGCAGCACGAGGAGATGGACGACATGCTCACCTACGTGCTCTACCCGTTCCGGGACGGAGACGGGAGCGATGGAATCGTGATCGCGACGGCACGGCCCGCCACGATCCTCGGTGATGTGGCGGTCGCCGTGCATCCAGACGATGAGCGCTACGGCGATGCGATCGGCCGCACGGTCGTCGTTCCCTACGTCGAGCGCCCGGTCACCGTGATCGCGGATGCTCGAGTCGACCCGACGTTCGGCTCGGGCGCCCTCAAGATCACGCCTGGGCACGATCCTCTCGACTTCGAGATCGGCCGCACGCACGGCCTGCCCGAACCCATGGTGATCGGCCTCGACGGCATGATGAACGACCAGGCCGGCGATCTCGAGGGCCTGACTCAGGCTGCAGCCGATGCGGTCATCATCGCTTGGCTCAAGGAGCGAGACCAGCTCGTGAAGCGGGAAAACCACCGACACGCCGTCGGCACCTGCGAACGATGTCACTCCAGAATCGAGCCGCTCATCTCGCTGCAGTGGTGGTGCAGAATGGAAGAGCCGGTCAAGCCTGCGATCGAGGCGCTGCGCGAGCGAACTGTTCGCTATCACCCGGACTCCCAGCATCGCTTCGCGCTTTCGTCGCTCGAGGAGACACCAGACTGGTGTCTCTCGCGACAGCTCTGGTGGGGACATCAGTTGCCGATCTGGACGACGCCCGACGGTGCCGTGATCTGCGCGGCCTCGGAGGAGGAGGCGCAGGAGCAGGCGGGCAGCGGCGTGGCTCTGACCCGCGATCCGGACGTTCTCGATACGTGGTTCTCCTCGGCGCTCTGGCCCTTTGCGACGCTCGGCTGGCCGGAGCAAACGCCAGAACTGGCGGCGTACTACCCCGGAAATGTCAACTCGACGGCGCGAGAGATCATCCGGTTGTGGGAGAACCGGATGATCTGGGCCGGGCTCGAGGTGATGGGTGAGGTGCCGTTCACCGATGTGATCATCCACTCGACCGTGCTGGCCGGCGACGGGCGACGAATGTCGAAGAGCCTTGGAACCGGCGTCGATCCACTCGAGATGATCGATCAACATGGGGCAGACGCGACGAGGTACGGCCTTCTCAAGATCTCGTCGACGCAGGACGTTCGCTTTGCTCCTGGCGCGATCGAGGAGGGACGCAAGCTTGCGAACAAGCTTTGGAACGTCTCTCGCTTGATTCTCCAGAATGCCGAAGGCGTCGAGTCCGGCATCGAGCCGACGGCCCTCGAGGAGCGGTGGATTCTGGCACGGATCGACGAGGCGCGAGAGCAGATCGAGGAGGCGTGGGGTGCGTTCGACTTTGCGACCGCCGTGAACGTGCTCTATCACCTCACGTTCGACGACTTCTGCGACTGGTACGCGGAAGCGGTGAAACCACGCTTGTACGAGCACGAGCACGCAGCGTGTGCGACGGCCCTCGCCGCCCTCGAACGCCTGCTCACGCTCCTGCACCCAACTCTGCCCCATGTTACGGAGGAGATCTGGTCCTTCCTGCCCGGTGGGCGGGGTCGTCTCATCGTGTCGCCCTGGCCGTCTGCTGACGACCGCTTCTGCTCCGACGGTGCTGCGCTCGATCGAGTGCAAGAGGCGGCGGTGACGTTCCGGCGGAGTGGTGTGCAGGTCGCCCTCGACTCCGACGACGAGCGTCGCGTCTTCGGCGCAGTGGTCCGGCCGGAGCGCCAGAAGGCGCCGGGCGACGCCGCGTCCGAGATCGCACGTCTGCGCAAGGAAATTGCGCGGGCGGAAGCGATGCTCGGCAATGAGCGGTTCGTCGGGCGGGCGCCGGCCGACGTCGTCGAGGCAGAGCGTGCGAAGCTCGAGCGGTTCAGACGCGAGCTCGAGGCACTCAGCGGCGCGGCATGACCGAACGACAGCGACTCGTTCGCCATCGTGCTTGATGCCGTCGCCTGGCTCGCAGGGCTGAGCCCATGGCCGGAGGACGGCTTCGGGCTCGAGCGTATGAGCGCCTTGCTTGCCGCTCTCGACAATCCGCAGGCGCAGTATCCCGCCGTTCATGTCGTCGGCACCAACGGCAAGTCGACTGCAACGGTGATGATTGAGCAGCTCTTGCTGTCGGACGGGCTCACAGTGGGCTCCACCATCTCGCCACACGTCCGCTCGTGGGATGAGCGAGTACGGCTCGGTGGTCACCCTGTCGACCTCGCGGCTGCTCTCACGCGCGTCAGGCCGGCGGCGGAGCAGCTCCGGGCGACGCAATTCGAAACGATCACTGCCGCTGCCCTGACCGCCTTCGCCGACGCGGAGGTCGACGTCGCGGTCGTCGAGGCGGGGCTCGGCGGGCGTCACGACGCGACAAACGTGCTCCGCTCCCGGGTTGTTCTGCTGACGAACGTCGGGTTGGAGCACACGGATGTCCTCGGCAAGACGGTTGCTGCGATCGCAACGGAGAAGCTTGCTGTTGTCCATACTGACGACACAATAGTAGTCCTTCCGGATGTCACCTTCCACCCACTCGTTCCACGCGGAAGGGTTGTGCTCGGCGGTGCCAGGGATGCAGCCGAGATGTATGTCGGCCATCCGATCGGCGCGGTCGTGGAGGTGGAACTCCCGGGCAGACTCGAGCGTCGGTCCGGCGAGATTCGAGATGGCGCCCATAATCCGGATGGCATTGCCTGGCTCAGCGCACGGCTTCCAACTGCCGACTACACCGTTTGCGCCTCGCTACTCGCGGACAAGGACGTCGAGGAGATGCTTCGTCGACTCGCTTTACTGGGCGACCGTTTTGTCGCGACCTCCTCGTCGAATGCGCGCGCGCTGCCGGCCGCTGATCTCGCCGTGCGGGCGCGACGCTACTTCGCCGCGGTGGAGGAACGCGCCGATCCGGTTGCGGCTCTTCGCCTCGCGCACGACCTTGGTGAGCCTGTCCTCGTCACGGGCTCCCTGTATCTTCTTGCCGATCTCGAGGCGGCGGAGGCGCGATGAGAAAGCACTCGCGGATGCGTGAACGCATCAGTGTTCTGATGTTCGCGTTGATCGTCCTCGTCACCATCGTTGGAGCTGCATTCGCCGTCGGGTATATCCTCGGCAAGCTCATCCTGTGACTTCTCGCATCATGACCATCACCGCCGACACGTTCTTCGACTCGAACACGTGGGTTCTCGCTCGCAATCTGACGGCCTTCCTCGTCGTCGTCTTCTGGCTCGCTACGGCCTTCTGGGTCTACAAGGATGCTCGCCGCCGAATCAGCGATCCCTGGCTCGTGGGGATGGCAGCCGTTCTGGGGCTCGTACCACCGTTCGTCGGTCCGATCGTCTACCTCTTTCTGCGACCGCCTGAATCGATCGAAGAGCGGCACGATCGCGAGTTGGATAACCGTGCCCTCGAGGAGCGCCTCGCTGCAACCGATCTCCGCTGCCCGGTGTGCCGCGCTCACGTCCAGGCGGCGTTTCTCGTCTGCCCGGTCTGCACGACGCGCCTGAAGCAAGCCTGTGACTCGTGTGGGTCCCCGCTCGAGCCGATCTGGCAGGCCTGCCCGTACTGTGCAACACCCGTGCCACCGGCAGCAGCGATCGGGGAAGGGCCGCTCCAGCCGTTGCGCGTCCGACGTACGAGCTAGCGCACCCACCGCCGCGGACAGACCGCGCCTGTTGTCCCACGCCCCGAGAGCACTTGGCCCGAAAGCTCGAGCAGTGCGGGTGATCGAACCGGACGAGGGCCGCAGCGACTACGCTTCCGCGCCTATGGCAACCGAAACCACACTCGTCCTCGTCAAGCCGGACGGCGTCCGTCGCGCACTCTGCGGCGAGATCGTCTCCCGCTTCGAGCGTCGCGGCTACGAGCTGCGCGGCGCCCGACTCCTGAAGGTCTCCCGTGCCCTTGCTCAGCAGCACTACGCCGAGCACAAGCAGCGGCCGTTCTTCGGAGAGCTCGTCTCGTTCATCACTTCTGGGCCTGTCCTGGCGCTCGCCGTACGCGGTGAGAACGCGATTCTCGGCGTGCGAGGCATGATGGGCGCGACGCACCCGGCAGACTCTGCGCCGGGCACGATCCGCGGCGACTTCGCGACCCTGCTGTCGGAGAACATCGTCCATGGCTCGGACTCGAAGGCAAGCGCCAAGCGCGAGCTCTCGCTGTTCTTCCCGGACGGGCTCGTCTGAGGTGCTCCCCCCGGCGCGATAGCTCCGGGGGGAGCACTACGATCTCGCGGATGGCCGGTATCTCTGACGACGCGAAGCGCAATCGGGAGGACTGGACCAAAGCGAACGCCGATTACACCGATCGGCAGGCCAGCCAGAGGTGGGCGGCGGAGGAGATCACGTGGGGCGTCTTCGACGTACCCGAGACGTCAGTCGACACGCTTGGCGACGTCGACGGCCTCGATGTCGTCGAGCTCGGTTGCGGAACCGCGTACGTATCTGCCTGGCTTGCGAGACGTGGCGCGCGCCCGGTCGGTGTCGACGTAACTCCGGCCCAGCTCGCGACGGCCCGCCGCTGTCAGGCCGAGTTCGGAATCGACTTCCCCCTCGTCGAAGCGAGCGCCGAGGACGTACCGCTACCCGCCGCGAGCTTCGACCTCGCCGTCTCCGAGTACGGGGCGAGCATCTGGTGCGACCCGCATCTCTGGATACCCGAGGCCCACCGGCTGCTCCGCCCCGGTGGGCGGCTCTGGTTGCTGCGGAACAGCACCCTCTCGATCCTGTGTGCCCCGGACGCAGGCCCGCCGGCCGGAGCGCTCCTTCGCCCCCAACGTGGTCTCGGGCGCCTCGAGTGGCCGTCGGAGATCGGCGTCGAATGGCAGCTGCCGCACGGTGAGCTGTTCCGCCTTCTTCGCCGAACGGGCTTCGACGTTGTCGACCTCGTCGAGCTGTACCCGCCCGATGACGCGGCTGACCACCCCTATTACGACGCGTTCTCGGTTGAATGGGCGCGCAAGTGGCCGAGCGAGGAGATCTGGGTCGCTGAGAAGCGCCGGTGAGTGATTCGCTCGTTCTCGCCTCGACCTCGCCGCAACGACGCGCGATTCTCGAGCAATTGCAGATCCCGTTCGACGTCGTCGCGCCGGTCTACGAGGAACATGACCCACACGATGCAGAGCCTGTTCAACTCGTTCGCGACCACGCCGAGGGCAAAGCCCGCTCCATTCACGCGAAGGGCGCCGTTACGCTCGGGGTCGACACGACTGTTCATCTCGGCGGCCGGGTCTACGGCAAGCCCGGCGACCGTGACGAGGCCCGCGGGATGCTCGGAGCCCTCGCAGGTTGCACCCACGAGGTTCTCAGCGGGATGTGCCTCATCGGTCCCGGCTTCACCGTTGTCGATCATGCTGTTACACGAGTCACCTTCAGACACCTCGACGATGCCGAGATCGAGGCGATTCTCGACCGCGAGGAATGGCTCGGCCGTGCAGGTGGCTACGCGATCCAGGGCCTCGGGGCTCGGCTTGTCACTCGGATCGATGGTGATTACCTGAACGTTGTCGGGTTGCCAGGCGCCCTCCTGATCGAGCTGCTCGTCTCCCGAGCCCCCGGGTTGTTGTCAATCCGGAGCCAAGGGTGAGGTCTCCGGTCCGGTGTGATCGCGGGACAAGGCCCCACGACCGCGCGTGCCGGGCGATCAGGGCTACACTGCGCCGTCCATGAGCTGGTTCAACGCTCTTACCGGCTTCGGCGGCCGCGATATGGCTGTCGATCTCGGCACCGCCAACACGCTCGTCTACGTTCGCGGCCGGGGCATCGTCCTCTCCGAGCCCTCCGTCGTCGCCATCGATCAGCGCACCGGAGACGTTCACGCTGTCGGCGTCGAGGCGAAGCGCATGCTCGGTCGCACGCCCGGCACGATCTCGGCAATCCGCCCTCTCAAGGACGGCGTCATCGCCGACTTCGATGTCACGGAGCAGATGTTGCGCCACTTCATCCAGAAGGTGCACCAGCACCGGTTTGCGCATCCACGCGTCATCGTCTGCGTGCCGTCCGGAGTAACGGGAGTCGAGAAACGGGCCGTCGAGGACGCAACCCTTGCCGCCGGCGCCCGACAGGCGTATCTGATCGAGGAGCCGATGGCAGCTGCTATCGGCGCTGGGCTGCCGGTCGGCGAGCCAACCGGCAACATGATCGTCGACATCGGTGGCGGCACGACCGAGGTCGCTGTGATCTCGCTCGGTGGGATCGTTGTCTCGCAGTCGCTGCGGGTCGGCGGCGATGAGATGGACGACGCGATCGTCACGCACATCAAGAAGGAGTACAAGCTGCTCGTTGGGCAGCAGACAGCCGAGGAGATCAAGCTCGAGGTGGGCTCTGGATATCGATTGCCCGAAGAAGTGCAGGCCGAGGTGCGTGGGCGCGACATGCTGACAGGCCTTCCGAAGACGGTGGTGATCTCCTCGGACGAGGTGCGCCGCGCGCTCGAGGACCCGGTGTCGCAGATCATCGATGCGATCAAGTCGACCCTCGACAAGACGCCGCCGGAGCTTGCAGCTGACATCATGGATCGAGGGATCGTGCTCGCGGGCGGCGGCGCGCTCCTGCAGGGACTCGACGAACGGTTGCGCCACGAGACGCAGATGCCCGTCCATCTCGCCGAGAGCCCTCTCACCTGCGTCGCAGTCGGTTCGGGGCGGAGTCTCGAGGAGTTCGACGCGATCCATCGCTCCAACCGCTCGCGCAAGCGACGCCACGGCTCTCGCCGCTACTAGCTCCGGGACGTACCCGGCCGGATCTCGTGCCCGATTTCCCCCGGCCCGCAACGCCGTCCTCGACCGACGGTCGGAGACTGAATCGTCAGTCCCGGGGTCGCGCCGTGCTCGCCGACGGGTCGTTCGCTGTGTTCGGGCAGCGTAAAGACTGGCTCCGCGCGGGCCGTCCGCCGGTGGAGGCCGGTACAATCGACCGCTGTGCCCCGTCATCGCACCGCACGCACGGCGGTGCTGGGCGTCAACGTTCGGCGTCCCGCCACCGGCAAGCCTTCCTCTCGAACGACCTCGGCTTTCCGACGTCGCGTCGTCGTGGGTGTTCTCGTCGTGCTCGCACTCGTGTTGATCACGTTCTCCTTCCGGAAGCCCGATACGGGGCCAGTGGCCTCCGCGGAGAGCGCAGCAGCGACCGCTCTACGACCGTTCACGATCGCCGGCGAGCGCGTTGCCCAACCGTTCCGGGACGTCTATGCCTGGGCGGACTCGCTCCTCACAGCCCGGTCTGACGCGAAGCGGTTCCGCGCGGAGAACGCGGCACTGCGTCAACAGGCGATTCAGAACCAGTTCGCCGCGAATGAGAACGACAAGCTCAAAGCGCTGCTCGCGTTCCGCGATGGCCCACGATTCCCAGCCGACTACACGGGGCTGGCAGCTGCTGTCATCGCGCGGCCGACTGGCAGCTTCGCGCAGGACGTGGTGGTCGCAGCCGGGTCGAACGACGGCGTAGCGCTCGACGCCCCGGTTGTCACCGAGGACGGGTTTCTCGGTCGTGTGACCCGGGTCTACTCACGCTCTGCGCGCGTCACCTTGCTCACCGACGAGCAGCTCGCGGTCTCGGCACTCGACGTCAAGTCGGGCGCGACAGGCATCGTCGCGCACGGCCGTGCTTCGGCGTCGACGCTCATCTTCGACCGCGTCCCGAAGCGGCTGAAGGTTGCGGTAGGCGACACGATCGTTACCGCGGGGTGGCGTTCGAGCAAGCTCGCCTCGTTGTACCCGAGAGGGATCCCCATCGGCCGCGTGACGAGCGTCGGGCAGGCAGACACTGATCTCTGGAAACAGGTGCAGGTGGAGCCGTTCGCCGATTTCGACAGAGTCGACGCCGTGCTCATCCTCGTCCGCAAGGACGGTACGCCGTGAGCCTTGCCGCCGGAGTCAGGATTGCCTTCGTCGTGTTCGTTGTCACGATCCTGCAGGTCTCGGCATTCTCGGCGATCGAGGTCGGCGGCGGCGGACCTGATGTTCTGCTCGTCACTCTCGTCTCTGTCGCTCTCCTTCGCGGCGCTGTGACAGGGGCGGCCGTCGGCTTTGCCGCTGGTCTGATCATCGATGTCACGACGCTCGGGACGGTGGGCTTCACCTCCTTGCTTCTCACGCTCGTGGGCTACTGGGTCGGCCGGTATGGCGAGACGACGGGTAGGGCCCGGGCTCATGCACCAATCGTCGCCACGGTCGCTGCCACGGTTCTCGTCGCATTCGGTGGCTACGGCCTTCATTCGATGCTCGGTGAGCCCGTCGCGGCACGGACGGTGCTCGTCGCTCTTCCGGCCACGCTGCTCTGGAACGCCCTCCTGATCTACCCCGTGTTCGGACTCGTTCGCCGGTCAATCGGGACGACGGAGAGGTTGGAACGGGCGCAGGAGGTCGAGCTCCGTGTCTGATGCGCCTTACGGTGAGCGACGCAATACCTCCACCCGCTTCCTTCCGCACGATCCGAGCGTCAGTGCCCCCTACCGTCTGACGCCGGGGCTCGCATTGCGCGTCGCTGTCCTCGGCGTCGTCGCAATCGCGGTCTTCGCTGTGCTCTTCTTCCGCCTTTGGTCGCTTCAGGTGCTCTCGGGCACGCGGTACCTCGATGCGGCTCAGAACAACCAACTCCGAACGATCAGAGTCGAGGCGCCGCGTGGGCCGATCCTCGATCGGAACGGCAAAGTCATCGTCGGCAACGTTCCTGGTACAGCGGTGAAGCTGTGGGTGGGCGACATGCCGAAAAAGGAGGGGCGCTACCGGATGATCCAGCGGCTCGCCACCGTCCTCGACGTGTCCACAGGTCGGCTCGTGCGCGAGGTCGAGGACAGGCGTGGCGATCCCCTGACGCCGATCACGGTCAAGACCGCGGTTCATGACGACCAGGTCTACTACCTCAAGGAGCATGCGTCCGAATTCCCCGGAGTGCAGATCCAGCAGACGTATCTGCGTGACTACCCGTACCAGTCGCTCGGAGCACAGGTTCTCGGGTATGTCGGTGAGATCTCACCCGCCGAGTTGAAGCGCAAGCAGCGCCTGAAAGCCGACTACCGCGGGGGTGACAAGATCGGCAAGTCGGGGGTCGAGGCAACGTTCGACGAATATCTCAACGGCACATCGGGCGTCGCCCAGATTCGCGTCGACTCGCGCGGGCGACCCCAGAGCCCACTCGAGATCAGGCGGGACGCGCAGCCCGGCACAGCTGTCAGGCTCACGATCGACATCGGTGTTCAGCGCGCCGCCGAGAGGGCGATCCGCGAGGGCATAGCGCTTGCGAGGGCCAACAAGCAGTACAACGTCGCCGGTGGCGCGATCATTGCGATCGACCCGCGAGATGGTGCTGTGCGAGCAATGGCGTCGTACCCGACCTACAAGCCCTCGGTGTACGTCGGTCGCATCGATCCAGAGAAGCTCGCTCCCCTCGTAAACGACGCAGCTGCCAAGAAGGCGAACTTCCCCGGGCTCAACCGGGTCACGCAGGTCGCCTACCCGCCCGGCTCGACGTGGAAGCCCGTCACCGCGCTCGCGGCGATGCAAGAGCATCTCCTCTCGCCGTACTCCTCGATCCAATGCACGCCGACCGCAACGTACGGCCGCGACAAGCAAGTCTTCAAGAACTGGGACCCATACGTGAACAGGCCGATGAATCTGCCGGAAGCCCTCGCGACATCGTGCGACACGTACTTCTACAACGTCGGGAACCGGTTCTACGAAGGCGGCGCGGCAGAGCGGAGCCGTCTGCAGCAGTGGGCCCGAAGGTTCGGCTTCGGGGCACCAACCGGGCTCGACATCGGCAACGAGGCCCCGTCGTGGCAGACCATTGTGCCGACGCCGGCCTGGCGGAAGAAGACATTCACGAGCGACTGGGACAAGGCGTGGAACCCGGGTGACTCGATCCAGCTCGCGATCGGCCAGAAAGACGTCACGGTGACACCTCTGCAGATGGCCCGCTTCTACGCGATGATCGCGAACGGAGGCAAGCTCGTGACCCCGTACGTCGTCTCGGGTGTCGAGCAACCGGGCTCGGGCGGCCAGCGGCCGGTTACTCTCCAGCAGTTCCCTCCCGACCCTCCGCGCGATGCCGGTGTCGACCCGGCAGCCTTGCAAGCGGTGCGCGAGGGGCTGTGGGCGGCGACCCACTCGAGCAAGGGCACGTCGTCAGGCGTCTTCGGCACGTATCCCATCTCGATCTCGGGGAAGACAGGTACCGCCGAGAAGGTCGTCAATCTGCCGGGGTATCCGATCGGGCACCTCGAGGATCAGTCTTGGTGGTGCGGCTACGGTCCGTCTGATGATGCTCAGCTCGTCGTCTGCGCCGTGATCGAGAATGGTGGCCACGGATCGTCGGCCGCGGCGCCTGCTGCGCTCCGCGTCTTCGAGAAGTACTTCAACCGGAAAGCTCCTTCCCAGGCCCTGGTGAACGTCGATTGATCGTCGACACCCGTCCCAGGTCATCGTTGCTCCGGCCGCCGGCTCTCGGCGTCTTCGACGTCGGTGCCGTTCTGCGGCGACTCGACTGGGTGCTTCTTCTGGCCGTCGCGACGTTGATCGGGTACGGGCTCTGGGCGATTGGGGGGATCACCAGGTTCGACGTTCCCGGGAGCCCTGACTATTTCGTCAAGAGGCAGGCTATCGCCGCCGTTCTCGGCATCGTCGGGATGCTGACGATGACCCTCATTCCGCCGTCCGTGTATCAGCGTCACTGGAGGCTCCTGTACGGGGGCACCATTGGAGTGATGGTCTTCGTCTTCGTGTTCGCCGAGGCGGTACGCGGTTCGAAGCGCTGGATCGACCTTGGCCCGTTCCAGTTCCAGCCATCGGAGTTCGGCAAGCTCTTCTTCGTGCTGGCGATTGCGGGCTTCCTCGTCGAGCGCGGACGCCGGGTCGGTGAGGTCGGCACCGTCGCGACGGCCATCGGCCTCGGTCTCTTGCCAACAGTGCTCGTCTTCGTCCAGCCCGATCTGGGGACGGCGCTCGTCTACGGTGCCGCTCTGTCCGCGGTGCTGTTCCTCTCCGGAGTGCGCTGGCTGCATCTCGCGGTGCTCGGGGTCGGTGCGGTCGTGCTCCTGAGCGGCGTGCTCTGGCTCCTGCCCGCAGCGGGCGTCGAGGTGCTCAAGCCCTACCAGACCGCCCGCCTGACAGGGTTTACGAACCCCGACAGCGATCCCGGTGGGCTGACCTACAACGTGACCCAGTCGAGAACCGCAGTCGGTGCGGGCGGTCTTTCGGGTCGCGGTGTCGAGGGTGCGAGCCAGACCCGCCTCGACTACCTACCCGAGCACGCGACCGACTTCGTCTTCGCTTCGTTTGCAGAGCAACGAGGGTTCGTCGGCACCTCGATCCTGCTGCTGCTGTACCTGCTCGTGGTATGGCGCGGGCTGCGTGTGATCACGGTGGCCGGAGACCTCTACGGTGCAGTCGTGGCGGGAGGTATCGTCTTTGCCTTCCTCTTCGAGGTGTTCATCAATGTCGGCATGACGATGGGCATCGCCCCGGTTACCGGCATTCCACTCCCGTTCGTCACGGTCGGAGGCTCATCGATGGTTGCGAACCTGCTCGCGATCGGCGTTCTCCAGGCGATCCACGCTCGCGGTCGCTCCGGAGACCACTGATGTTCCGGCCCGCCGCCATCGACTCCGAGCCCCGCAGGGGACTGGCGCCGCCTCTTCCGGGAGCGGCTGGGACCTTCACCAACCTGCGCAGTAGACAGCGTCACCAGTCCGGGACGCGGCACTAGTGCCCTTCGGTATCGGGATCGGCGCTGTGATCGGGCTCGTCCGTGAGACGCGCGATCTCGAGGAGTCGAGCGCGCCTCTTACCGTGTCGGGTACCGGTTCTCGGGAGCTTGCGGAGGCTTTGGTGGCCGGCGGCGATCCGGCAGCCGTCGCGGTCGACGGCGACCCGCTTCGAGCTGCCGTCGCGATCAGGCTCATCAATGGCGACCCGTCCGAAGCCGAGACAGCCGTCCTGCGCGGGATCTCGCGCGCCGGGACACCGGTCCTCGTCGTGCGGCGTAACGGAGGTGGCCACATACCCCACGTCCTGTCCCGCGATGTGCTCGAGAGCGGCGTTGATCTTCCGGTTGCGGCCGTCGTCGAGGCGATCGCTCGCGCCGCGTCCGACACTGCGCCGTCACTCGCCGCGCGACTGCCGGTCCTGCGCCCTGCCGTCTCACGGCGGCTGGTCACGATGACTGCGCTGACGAACGCCGCGATCGCCGGCTCGCCCTTCGAGCGGAAGGCGCATCTCCCCGTGCTGACGCTCGCGCAGAGTCGAATGGTGCTGAAGCTCGGGAGGAGTCGGGGAGACGTACTTCCTCGCGACCCGAAGGCGTTGGCAGTCGCTGCCGGGCCGGCGATCGTCGGGTCGCTCGCGATGGGTCTCGGTGCGCGCGCCCTCGTGCGACGCTCGCCCGTGCGGGGCCCGGTCGTCAGGGCCGCGGTCGCCTACGCCGGCACCCTTGTGCTCGGCGCTGCAGCCCGATTCAGCCCCTGACGTTGCCGCGCCAGGTGGTCCGTCCGGTCCGGGTCCTAGGATCGCATCGACAGCGAGATGCCATGTCAGATGCGAAGGGAGTGCCCGTGCCAGATACAGAGCTCGCAGGAGAACTGCTCCAGATCGAGGAGGCCGATGCGTGGTTCGAGTACCTGGAGGCGACGCGAGCCCAATCCGAAGCACGGTACGCCGAGGTGGAACCCTGGGCGTGGGCGCGGCTCAATCAGCGCCTCCGCGCGGTCAGGGCACGACGCGCCCGGCTGCGTCCAGCAGCAGCTTGATCCAGAAAGAGCAACCGCCCGTCTCGGGCGCCGACTCGAGAGGCAAGACCATCCCGTGGGCCTGGGCTCCACCTCGAGCCTCCTTGTTCACGCACTGATACCCTGGTTGTAGAGGCCCAACTGAACATGGCCATGGTTTTCGACATCCGCTGCGCGAGGCCGGCATCCCGCTGGGGTGCTGTGCGCCCGCGCGCGCTACAACAAGGAAAGGCACTCTTTGCCCTGGTTTCGATGGAAGAACAAGAAGAACGAGCAGGACGCCTCAACGGGCGCAGCAACAGAAGTCTCCGCCGCTCCGGCTGAGCAGGAGCTTCAGCCGCAGACCACGACAGCAGGATCGTCCCCGACAGGGGCCGACGCCGAAGCGCAGCGAAACAAGCGCCGGCGCGGCAGTCGCGGCGGGCGTGGCCGAAAGCGGCCAGCGCCCGACGGTGCCAACGGAGGCACAGCCAACGGGACGCAGGCGGCGGAGAACCCGAAGGATCCCGCGAAGGTCAAGCCGGAGCAGAGCCAGCGTGCAGAGCGCGCCGCGGACCGTCGCCGTACCGGGCAGAGTGGTAGCACCCAACGGCGTCGTCAGCCGCCGCGACGGGCACCGTTGCCCGCCGCCAAACGCGAGCTCTTGATCTCGGTCGACATCGGTGAACAGCGTGTCGCGGTGATCGAGGACGATCGGGTCGCGGAGGTGTACCTCGAGCGGCCGGAGAGGCGCTCGATCGCAGGCAACATCTATCTCGGGGTCGTCGACAACGTGCTACCCGGAATGGAGGCCGCGTTCGTCGAGATCGGGCTCGAGAAGAACGGATTCTTGTACGTCGACGAGATCGTCGTTCCCGAGCTCGAGGGCAAGCGCCATCACGGCAAGAAGATCCAGGATCTGATCTCGCGTGGTGAGCAATTGCTCGTACAGGCAGTGAAGGATCCGATGAAGACGAAGGGCGCCCGGCTGACGACAGAGATCTCGCTTCCCGGTCGCTTCCTCGTCTACGTCCCGAACGGTGAAGGACTCGGTGTCTCCCGGAGACTCGAGGATGCCGAGCGCTTACGACTGAAAGACATCATCAAGGGGCTCGAGGTGAAGGAAGGCGGCGTCATCGTCCGCACGGCGGCCGAGGGCGCATCCGCGGAGGACGTCGAACGCGATCTCGTCTTCCTGCAACGACTCTGGAAGACGATCCAGGCCCGGGCGAAGGGCGGCACCGCCCCGTCGCTCGTCTACCAGGAGGCGGAACTTCCGCTTCGGATCGTGCGAGATCTTTTCGCGGGCGACTTCGTGGGGGCACACGTCGACAACGAGCGCACGCACAAGCGGATCGTCAGCTACCTGAAGAAGACATCGCCCCACATGATCGAGCGCGTCCATCGCTACAAGGAGAAGGAGTCGCTGTTCGAGAGCTCTGGCGTCGAGAAAGAGATCGCCTCGACCCTCGACCGGCGGGTCGACCTTCCGTCGGGCGGATACCTCGTCTTCGACTATGCCGAGGCGTTCACGGTGATCGACGTGAACACGGGGCGTTTCGTCGGCTCACGCTCCAAGAACTCGAATCAGCGGCTCGAGGACACGATCACGAAGAACAATCTCGAGGCTGTCAAAGAGGTCGTCCGCCAGCTCCGGCTGCGCGACATCGGCGGGATCATTGTCATCGATTTCATCGACATGGCGAACCCCAAGAACAGAGCATCCGTGGAGGACGCACTTCGCGCTGAGCTCGAGCGCGATCGAACGAAGACGTACGTCGTCGAGATCTCGCCGCTCGGCCTCGTGGAGATGACGCGTCAGAACGTCACCGACGGCCCGCGCGAGATTCTCACGCGTAAGTGCCCGACGTGTGCCGGTGACGGCATCGTCGTTTCCGATCAGACAGTGGCGATGCAGGTCGAGCGGCGATTGAGGACCCTGGCAGCACCTGGCAACCGTATTCAGGCCTATCGCGTGGCACTGCATCCGCGCGTTCTCGAGCTCGTCGCTGGCCCCGGTGGCGCCCGCCTCGCCGCGATCGAGGACGTGACTCGCCGCCGCTTCTTCCTCGTGGCAGCCGAAGGGCACATCCACACCGACCACTTCGCCGTCGTTGCCGAAGGGAAGCTCGTCGACCTCCAGCCTGTCACACCGCTCGTCGAAGGATCGACCGTCGAGCTCAAGCTCGGCGAGGTCGGACGGTACGACGCAACTGCAGGGGCAGGGAAGGTCGACGGACTCGACGTCCTCGTCGCCGACGCCGCGAAGCTCGTAGGGAAGAAGGCGACTGTGACCATCGGGCGCGTTCTCGATGGGCAGGCGTTTGCCACGCTCGTCGCTTCGGGTGAGGCCGGCGAAGGGCCGATCACGTTCGAGAGCGAAGCCGAGAAGCCGACGCGGGCGCCAGGGCGTCGGAAGCCGGTCGCCGAGCTCGCTGCGGGTGGGCTGTTGCTCGGTGACGATGATGATGAATCGATCGCCGACGACGAGACGGGCTCGGGCCACCTCGTCGATCTCGAAGACGGCGGCGAGACAGACGATGGCTTCGACGAGCCGGACGGTGTCGACGGCGATGTCAATGGTAGGCCCGTGGAGCTCGGAGTCGATGTGACCGGCACCGACGAGGCAAGCGCGGACGAAGCAACGCCTGTAAAGAAACGGACCCGCCGTGGGTCGCGCGGCGGCCGCCGCCGCCGTAAGCCCGCTGCTGCAGGAGCCGCGAGCGAGGGTGAGATGAATGTTGGCGAAACGGAGGCGAACGGCGATGGCGTCGAGTCGGATCTTCCGGCGGCCGCTCCCACCGAAACGATCGACCGGGTCGAGCAGACTGATCCCGCCGCAAGTGGCTCCGGGAACGAGGCCCCGGGCTCACCGAGACCGCGCAGGACACCGCGGATTCACGTGCCAGGCGATCCTGGCGCAGTGTCGGTGTCACCCGAAGTGATCCTGGCCGCTGTCTCGGAGAGCCAGACCGATCCCGCAGAGACGCTCGGGTCCGAGAGTGACGCCGAGGTCGATTCGGAACAGGGCCTGGCGTCCGCCGACGGTGCCGAAGGCCCCGCCGTCGTCAAGCGCAAGACGCGACGCGGCAGCAGGGGCGGGAGGAGCCGAAACAAGAAGCCGGCCGTCGCGGGCGCCGCACTCGGAGTGAACGCAAATGCCGGCGCCGATTCGGACGCAGACGAAGGAGCGGTCGACGGGGTCGTCGTCGGGTCGGCGGTCATGATTTCGGAGGAAGATCCGGGAGCTGTCGTCAACGGTCCAACGAGTGGGTCAGAACGTGTCACCGAGATCCCACCGCTGGACGAGTCCGACGACGCCGATGCATCGACCGACGCGGGCTATGTGCCGATGTCGGAATGGCTCGGGGACTTCGACCGCCGATGAGGTCCGGGGTTCGCTACACTTTCTCGGCTCGCGGGTGCCTGCCCGCGTTTTCCGCGTCGGAGACCTCACTCGTATGAGCTACGCAATCATCGCCCTCGGTGGGAAGCAGTATCGCGTCAGCGAAGGCCAGCGGCTGCTCGTCGACCGGCTCCCGACAGAGGACGGCAAGACCTTCACGCCGGACGTACTGCTCGTCGGCGGTGACGGTGCGCCGTCCCTTGCTCCGAAGGATGTCACGGTCACCGTGAAGGTCCTCGGCCAGCAGCGAGGCACGAAGATTCGCATCGGCAAGTACAAGAAGCGCACAGGCTACAAGCGACACACGGGATTCCGCGCCGCGCTGACGCAGATCGAGATCGAGTCGATCGGGGCCAAGAAGAGGGCTGCGACCAAGCCCAAGGCTGTGGCGTCAGAGGCCGCCGAGCCGGAGCCCGTAACGACGGAGACCGCTGTGGAGGATGAGAGCTAGATGGCACACAAGAAAGGCCTCGGTTCCTCGAGGAACGGTCGTGACTCCGAGAGCAAGCGCCTCGGCGTAAAGATCTTCGCCGGGCAGGAAGTGAAGGCCGGGATGATCATCGTCCGCCAGCGCGGAACACGGTTTCGACCGGGTGACGGAGTCGGCCTCGGTCGCGACCACACGATCTTCGCCAAGCGTGAGGGCGTCGTCGAGTTCCGGCGCTCCGGCGACAAGCGCTTCATCTCGGTCAACGAGCCCGTGTAGGGGACGGGCGTAAGCCCGTCCCGCGAGCGACCGCATGCATAGGCGAGCCACGCGGGTGAGCGAGTGAGCATGTTCCACGATCGCGCACGGATCCGCGTCAAGGCCGGCCGCGGCGGCGATGGTGGCCTCAGCTTCCGCCGCGAGAAGTTCGTGCCCAAGGGCGGGCCGGACGGAGGCGACGGTGGCCGCGGAGGAGACATCATCATCGTCGCCGATATGGATCTGCGCGATCTCTCGTCCTTCCGGGCCAAGTCGGTATTCGACGCCAAGCGTGGAGGTAACGGCAGCGGCACGCGGAAGCACGGCGCCGACGGAGCCGACATCGTGCTCAGAGTTCCCGTTGGGACGCAGATCACGAACGCCGAGGACGGCACCGAGGTGGCAGACCTGCGTGAGGATGAGGTTCGGATCGTCCTCGCACGCGGAGGTGGAGGAGGTCGGGGGAACTCGAACTTCGCGACACCGACGCGGCAGACCCCGCGCTACGCCGAGACGGGCATGCCGGGAGAGACGTTCGAGCTAGAGCTCCATCTCAAGCTGATGGCCGATGCAGCCTGCGCCGGGTTGCCGAATGCCGGCAAGTCGTCGCTCCTCCGTCGTATCTCGAACGCAAAGCCGAAAGTCGCGGACTATCCGTTCACCACCCTGGCGCCGATGCTCGGAACGGTCGACGGTCACGACGGCCGGCAGCTGACGGTTGCCGACGTGCCAGGGCTGATCGAGGGTGCGAGTGAAGGGGTCGGCCTGGGGCACGAATTCCTCGCTCACCTCGAACGGGCGCGTCTCCTGCTCCACGTCATCGATGCATCCGAAGGTGATGCAGATGAACGTTGGGGCGTCATCGACCGTGAGCTCTCGGCGTACGGCGCCGGCCTCGGAGATCGCCCACAGCTCGTCGTTCTCAACAAGTCGGATCTCGATCCCGAGCCCGCGCCGTTCACCGTGGAGGACGAGAGGATCGTTGCCGTCCATCGCATCTCATGTGCGACTGGTGCTGGAATCGACGAGCTCAAGTCGCTGCTTTTCGCCTTTTGTGCACAGGAGGTTCCCGAGCCGGTTCCCGTCATCGAAGGCGTTCCTGCGTTTCTCGAGTACCGGCCGCGTCCCCCCGAGCGGCGACAGTTCCGCGTTCTCCGGACGGGTCAGGGGTTCCGTGTCGTCGGAGTCGCACCCGAGGGCGAGGAGCTCGAGGCGGCACTGCGGGACGCCGGCGTTCGCCGCGGCTCCGAGGTCGAGATCGGCGATGAGGTCGTCGTGTGGGAGTGATCGGTGATGTCGGCATCTTCGGTGGCTCGTTCGATCCGCCTCACGACGGGCATCTGGCTCTCGCCCGCGAGGCAATCACCCACTTCGGGCTGTCCCGGCTGCTTGTGCGCGTCGTCGCGGACCCGGGGCACAAATCCGTCGAAACGGCACCCCAGATCAGGCTGGCGCTCACCGAGCTGGCCTTCGCGGCGTTCGACGAGGCCGAGGTCTCCCTCGACCCTTTCGGCCGCACGGTCGACTCGCTCGAGGCGCTCCGCATCGATGACCCTGTGTTTCTGATCGGTGCCGACGAGCTCGCTGCGTTCCCGAGTTGGGCGCGACCGGATCGCGTCCTCGAACTGGCTCGCATCGGCGCAGCGACTCGGCCGGGAAGCGACCGCGCAGCTCTCGAAAGCGTCGTCCGGGCGCTAGCTCTGCCCGAGCGGATTGAGCTCTTCCCGATCACGCCACTCGCAATCTCCTCCTCGGAGGTTCGCGAGCGGGTTCACGCCGGGCTGCCCATCGACGACATGGTGCCCGCGGTCGTTGCAGCGGAGATTCGCCGCCTCAGCCTGTATCGCTCCCGTTGATTCCTCTGGACCGCCGGTACACTGCGCCTGCTCACATTCCGTCCCATTCCCACCCCGACCGAGGAAGCTGACCGACCTGACATCGCTCGAGCAAGCTCGCCGCATCGCCGCCCTCTGTGAGGAGAAGCTCGCGACCGGCGTCACCATCCTCGACATGCGGACGGTGTGCGACTACACCGATTTCTTTGTCATCGCCACAGGCGGCAACACGCGCCAGACGAAGGCGATCAGCGACGAGGTGCATTTCGTGCTGAAGCGGGACCACGCTCTTCTGCCACGCGCTGTTGCCGGTGAGCGCGAAGGAACCTGGATCATCGCCGACTACTACGACTCCGTCCTGCATGTCTTCACCGAAGAGACACGGGCGTTCTACCGTCTCGAGGATCTGTGGAGTGACGTGCCCAAGCTCGAGGCTGCTGCCAGCGCTTGAGATCGTTGCCTGTAAAGGCACCAACACCCTCGGTCATGTTCTCTATTATGAGAACATGACCGAACTGACGAGTGATCAGAAGGGCGCCATCGCGGAGCTCGCGATCGCGAAGGCAGCGATAGCGCGTCGCATCGGCGTATACCGACCGGTGGGTGATGGTGGCCGCTATGACCTGATCTTCGACTTCGGGGATCGACTCGACCGCGTGCAGTGCAAGTGGGCGCCGCTCCACCGCGACGTGATCACCGTTCGGGTGTACTCAAATCGCCGCACGGCCAACGGATCCAGGCGGCGAGCCTATGCGATTGGTGAGATCGACGCTGTGGCCGCGTACTGCCCGCAGCTCGACCGCTGCTTCTATCTCCGGGTTGCGCACGTGGCAACGCGACTGCAGGTCTCGCTTCGTGTCGCACCGAGTCGCAACAACCAGTCTCAGGGGATTACCTGGGCGGACGGCTTCGCCTTCGAGGGGCTACAATCCACCCCTCTGGGGCCGTAGCTCAGCTGGGAGAGCGCCGCGCTGGCAGCGCGGAGGTCAGGGGTTCGATCCCCCTCGGCTCCATTGTCCGCAGATCCAGAATCCCCGAATGGGTATTCTGGATCGCGAGGATCCCTGAAGCCGGAACCTACGGTTCCTGGGACCTCCCTTCTCGTTGGAAAGCCCGCTCGTTGCGAGAAGGCCTCAGCCGCGCGGGCTTTGCACGTTCGCGTGGTCGTAGTCACGCGGTAGGCCGAGCTTGTCGCGGGCGATCTCCCGAAACGCCCAGTCACGCAGCTGCGTGTTGCGATGGCTGTTCCCGATCGACATGTCCCGGAAGATGCGGTCGAGTCGCTGACCCCTGCCGGCGGCACTCGAGCCGGCGGTGCGGCAGAGGTCGCTCTGAATCGTCTCCCAGGCCTGGATCACGGCCTCGCGCCCGATGCAGCCGATGCGGTGGTCGTCGGCATACGAGTACGGCGTGCCATGATCCACGAAACGCTGGCACAACTCCATGTGCTGGTCGGCGGCGTTCATCAGCGCGGCCTCGGCGGTAGCGATTTTCGCCCATGCCTCCCCGAAATACCGTTGGAAGTCGAGGTCGAACTTCCGCGGGACGAACGGCGGCAGCGGAGTCATCTTCGTTGTCAGCATCGTCTCGTACTCGTCGAGTGCGTTGTAAGCGGCGCCGACGAGGATCGCGGCGAGAGAGAGCGTGAAGCACGAAAGCGCCCTGCCGCCGTACATCGGATTGTCATGCAGCTGTAGACCCGGCGTCCCGTTGCTCACGTCGACATCGACCATGAGCGTGTCCTCGAGCCCCCAATGGGCGGGGATGTGACTCTCCTCGAAGGCGATCGACTGTGAGCCACTGCCTTTCAGGCCGAGCAGATTGCCCCAGTCGTCGAGCATCCTCCACTCGCTCCTCGGCGCTACGAACAACAGCATCCGAGGCAATCCACGGGCATTCTCGCCGGGCAGAACGGCCTGTCCCATGTAATGCGTCGAGTAGGGAACGCCGGACGCGTACGCGACCTGACCGTTGAGGGTCCAGCCATCATCGCTCCTTGTCGCCGGGCCGATCGGCGCTGCAACCGCCGCGGCGCGGAAGTCTCCGGTACCGAAGATCTCCGCCTGAGCGCGCTCCTCCCACCACGATCCGATTTGGAGGGCGTGCGCTGCCGCGAGGCCCATGCACCAGGCCGTCGATGGGCAGCCGCGCGCCACCTCCAACACCACGCGCATGAACGTCGGCACATCGAATTCGTAGCCACCGTAGCGCCGTGGCACGTAGAGCCGATAGAACCCTGCGTTCTCGAACTCTTGGTGTATCCCGTCCGAGTAGTAGGTCCGTTCCTCACACTCCGCCTGCTGCTCGATGAGCTTCGGACGAAGTGCTATCGCGCGCGCGATCATCTCCTTGGGCGTCAGGTCGGGTTCTGGAGGCGAAGGCATCGCTTGCTCGGGATCGAGGGTGGTCATGGAAGCTCTTTGGCGAAGGCCGACACGGCGGCCACCGCCTCTGGATCCTCGTGGAAGAGGAGGTGGCCTTTGTCGGGGAAAACGATTGCAGAGCAGTGCGCTAGCGATTCCTGCCACACCTCGGCATGCTCGACCGGGACGATCTGGTCGTCGTCCCCCCAGAGGAGGAGGACAGGCATCGTGAGGTCGGCAAGCTTACGCTCGAGCGTCGGGTCGAACGGCCCGGGCATGACGCGGCCGGCCGACTGCAGCTCGCGCAGCTGGGCCGCGACGAACCGCTCGTCGAGTGGAACAGGCACTTTGCCGGCAAACACGGCCGGATCCTTCGTCAGGGAGGCCAGGATCTGAGCCGCCGACATCGCGGAGATGTTCGCCAGCGGGTGATCTGGAGCGTCGAGCCCGTATGGAGCAGCGAGCACGAGCCCACGCATCCGCTCCGGGTGGGCTGCCGCAAATGTCGCTGCGACCCACCCACCCCAGGAGTGTCCGAAGAGCACGAGCCTTTCGATTCCGAGAGCGGCAAAGAGGTTGACGTAATGACGCACGTAGTCGTCGACGCTGTCGATCCCGATGGGATCGCCCGAGAGCCCGAAGCCAGGGTGGTACGGCACGACGACCCGGAAGCGCTCCGCGAGCGGAAGGAAGCAGTCGAATCCTTCCACGGTTCCGCCACCGTGCAGGAACACGAGAGGCTCGCCCGCGCCGGCGGTGAGAACTGCTGTCTCAACGGCGCCGATGGTGAAATGCGTCAGTTCGAAGCTCTCCACGGTGAAGTCTGAGTCTATTGGGACAGAGGCGCACGCGGCCCCGGGAGATGGGCGGCCGCGCGGCCGGGAGCTGACTCTCGCGGATCTGGACCTGGCGTTTTCGACAAACCTCTAGATTGGCACGATGTCCGCCGACACTGCACTTCGCGCCAACGTGCGCCTCCTCGGTGATCTGCTCGGCCGCGTACTCGTGGAGCAGGAGGGCCAGGGCTTGCTCGACGACGAGGAGCGGATCCGTTCGCTCGCCCGTGATGCCCGAGCCGCCGGGTCACGCACGGCGCTCGGCGCCGCGGTCGCTGCCCTCGGTCTCGAGCGCCAGGCCGCCGTACAACGCTCGTTCGCGCTCTTCTTCCAGCTCGTCAACATCGCCGAGCAGCACCACCGAATCCGGCGTCGTCGCGAGTACGAGGCTGAGGGACGCATTCCGCGCGAGTCCCTCGCCGAGGCGTTCGCGGAACTCGACCGAGGTGGGGTCGACGAAGCCGCGCTCCAAGCAGCGGGGGCCCGGCTCCGCGTCGAGCTTGTGCTCACGGCGCATCCGACGGAAGCCACCCGCCGGACCGTCCTCGAGGCCCATCGTCGTGTCGCGGCGCTCCTCGCCCGCCTCGACGACGAGGGGACACCTGCTTCCGAGCGTCAGCGCGTCGAGGCGGGGCTGGCGGAAGAGATCACACTCCTCTGGCAAACCGACGAGATCCGCTCGAAGCGGCCGCGGGTCGTAGACGAAATCCGTCAGGGACTCTGGTTCTTCGAGCAGAGTTTCTGGAACGCGATCCCCGAGCTCGAGCGGGCGTTGAGCATGCGCCTCCAGGGTGCGGGCACCGCCCTGCGGTTCGGCAGCTGGATTGGCGGCGACCTGGACGGGAACCCGAATGTCGGCCCTGAGACGATCGAGGACGCTCTCGTGCGTGCGCGGCAGGTCGCACGCGAGCTCTATCGTGCGGAGCTGAGGACGCTGGGCGCAGCATGGGGGATGTCGACGACCGTGATCGGCCAGGTACCCGAACGCGGTCTGGACGATGAACCGTTTCGTGCGATGCTCGTCGAGATCTGGGAGCGCCTAGGCGCTGACGGTTATCCAACAGGGAGCGAGCTGGTCGGCGATCTGGACGATCTCGACGCGTTGCTTCGGGCTCATCGGGGCGAGCGGGTCGCTGACGGACGCCTGGCCGACCTCCGCGCGCGGGCTCGCACCTTCGGCCTCCATCTTGCGAAGCTCGACCTCCGTGTTCATGCATCCGCCATCCGTTCCCCGGACGATCGCCTTCGTGCGACGTTGGCGGCCGCCACGAGAGCGCAGCAGCTCCACGGAGTCGAAGCCGTCGATCGGTTGATCGTCTCCATGACACGTACCGCAGACGATGTCCTCGATGCGGAAGCCCTCGCCCGGGAGGCGGGCGCCGAGCTTCAGGGGGTGCCGCTGCTCGAGACCATCGCCGATCTGCGGGCAGCCGGTCAGCTTGTCGAGCAAATCCTCGACCGAAGCCCTCGTTCGCGCCTCGAGGTGATGGTGGGATATTCGGACTCCGGCAAGGATGGCGGTTACCTCGCGGCGCAGTGGGAGATCTATCGTGCGCAGGAGGAGCTGACGCGCATTGCCGGGAGTAGAGGGATCGAGCTGACGGTCTTCCACGGTCGAGGTGGCTCAGCAGGAAGAGGCGGCGGGCCGACCCACGCGGGCATCCTCGCGCAGCCCCGGGGGGCGGTCGACGGCAGGTTGAAGCTGACCGAGCAGGGCGAAACCATCGCATTCAAGTACGGGCTTCCCGGCCTCGCGGAGAGAAACCTCGAGGCAGCCGTTGCCGCAACGCTGCTGACGACCTTCCCGGAAATCGTTGGTCTCGAGCCGCCGAATGCAGGGGCCAGAGATACGATGGACGAGCTGGCACGAGTCGCGCACCACGCCTATCGCGCGTTCGTGTGGGATGACCCGGGATTTCCTGCGTTCTTTCGCAGCTTCACGCCCGTCGACGAACTGGCGTTGCTCGAGATCGGCTCGCGTCCCGTCTCGCGGCCCGAGGCCGCCGCAACCGGGGAACTCGAGGCGCTGCGCGCGATTCCGTGGGTCTTCGCGTGGACCCAGAATCGCTGTCTGCTTCCGGCGTGGTACGGCTGTGGTACGGCGTTCCACGCCTACGGACTCCAGGGCGACCGGCTCAGCTGGCTCCGGCGTCTCTACGGTGAATGGCCGTTCTTCCGGTCCCTCGTCGAAAACCTCGAGATGACCCTCGCGAAGTCGAGCTTCGAAATCGCCGAGGCGTACATCTCGCTCGTGCCTGAGAGCGCCGAGCCGTCCCGGTTCTGGGCTGCGTTGTCCGCCGAGCACCGCCGGACCGTTGAGGCGGTACTGGCAATCGTCGAGGCCGAGGAGCTGCTCGATCGCCATCCCGTCGTTCAGCGATCGATTCGGCTCCGGAACCCGTACGTCGATCCGATGAATGCCATCCAGGTCGAGCTCCTGCGTGCCTGGCGTGCGGGCAACGAGGACGCGCGTCGGCCACTGCTGCGCTCGATCGCCGGGATCGCCGCCGCGCTCAGAAACACAGGCTGACAAAGGTGTGAGGCCCGCTTGCGCGGGCCTCACACCAACGAGTGGTACTGGAGCAGTCGTGCGCCGGCGTCCGTCCCGCGCAGCGGGGCGCTATGCGGCGAGGACGACGTCGCCGCCTTCGGCCCGCACGACGTCCTTCAGCTGGTGCTGGAGGCGCGTCAGCGCGCGGGACTCGATCTGGCGGACGCGTTCACGGGTGAGGCCGAGCTCCTTGCCGATCGCCTCGAGCGTCCACTGCTCGCCGGTGAAGCCAAAGCGAAGCTCGAGCACGCGACGGTCGGGCTCCTGGAGACCCTCGACGGCGCGCCGGACCTCGAGCCGCTGCAGTGTCTCATCGGCCTCATCGGCTGGATCGACAGCGCTGCGGTCGGCAAACAGGTCGCCGAGCTCGCCATCGCCATCGGAACCCACGGATTGGTTCAGGGACACCGAAGCGTCGGCGGTGGAGAGTGCCTCCTCGATGTGCGACTCCTTCAGCCCTGTCTCCTTCGCGAGTTCCGCGATCGTCGGCTCGCGCTCGAGCTTGACCTCGAGGCGCTGGCGCGCGCGGGCAAGCTTCTGCTGCCTCTCCTGAACGTGCACCGGCACGCGGATCGTGGCGCCCTGATTGGAGATGGCTCGCTGACACGCCTGGCGGATCCACCAGGTTGCGTACGTGGAGAACTTGTAGCCCTTGCGCCAGTCGAACTTCTCGACGGCTCGATTGAGCCCGATGACTCCGTCCTGGATCAGATCGAGGAACGGCACACCGTGGCCGCGGTACTTCTTGGCGATCGAGACCACGAGCCGTAGGTTCGCGTTGATCATGCGCTCCTTGGCTGTCTTGTCGCCGCGCTCGACGCGCTTCGCGAGCGCGACTTCCTCGGCTGCGGTCAGCAGCTTGTGCTTGCCGACGTCCTGGAGGAAGAGCTGGAGCGAGTCGGTCAGGACCTGCGATGAATCGGCGGTCCAGGCGGCCTCCTCCGCGGCTGCGACGGCGTCGGTCTCGTCGGCGTCATCGACGGTGTCAACGGGGATGGCACGATCCGTCAGGGCTGCGCGCACCTCGTCGAGGGCGGGCTCGTCGAGGTCGAGTTCGAGCGCAAGCGCCTCGATCTCGGAGGTCTCGACACGGCCGCGCTCCTGCGCGTCAGTAAGGAAAGCGTCAATTGCAGGGATATCGATCGTCGTGGTCAGCGTAAATCCTTTCACTCTGTAGTCATCGTGCGCACGCGTGCATGGAGCGCCGGTTTCTTTCGGTAAGTCCTGTGACATCGTTCGCTTCGGAGCCCACTCGGCTCGGCTCCGTCAGACGCGTTCCCGCGGGAACGATGTTCTCTCACAGTGTATAACGTTTGACGGCCTTTGTAATTCCCCGTGAGCGGGAATTTCCCTTCTCTTAACAACTTCACGGGGGGTGCCTGCAGCTACAGTCCGCGCTGAACTGCGCAGCGTTCTCCCTGAAACGTGCGTTCTCACGAGTATGACCGACCTTCTCGCCGGCCGCTACGAACTGCACGCTCGCATCAGTAAGGGAGGCATGGGAGCTGTCTGGCGCGCCCGTGACATGCGCCTGCACCGGGATGTTGCGGTCAAGCTGCTCCACGCCTGGATCGCGGAGGATCTCGAGCTCAGACGTCGCTTCTCGCGCGAGGCCCGCGTACTCGCTCCGCTCGAGCACGAGAACATCGTGCGTCTCTACGACTACGGCGAGGACGGCGAGACCCCGTTTCTCGTGATGGAGCTCGTGGAGGGTGCGAGCCTCGGAGAAGTGGCGCGGGGGCGAACTTTCACCTGGGATCAAGCTGCGGAGCTCGCCCGACCGATCGCGTCGGCGCTCGTCTATGCGCACGCGCGCGGAATCGTTCACCGCGATCTCACGCCGGGCAACGTGTTGATCGAGAGTGCCACGGGCCGGGTGGTCGTCTCGGACTTCGGGTTGGCGCGGCTCGCGCGCTCCTCGACGAGCGTGACGACCCAGGGAATGCTGCTCGGTACGCCGGAGTACTGGTCGCCGGAACAGGCACGCGGCCGAGATAGCGAGACGGCGACCGATCTCTATGCACTCGGCTGTCTCCTGTTCTGGCTCCTCACGGGAAGAACGCCGTTCGAGGGCGACGACAGGCTCGCCGTGGGGCTGCGACGCGTACATGAGGCCGCGCCTGCGCTGACCTCATGTGTCGCCGACGCTCCCGCCGACGCCTGCGCGCTCGTCGACGCGTTGCTTGCTACCAATCCCGCCGACCGCCCAACCGCCGGCGACGTGCTCGGGATCCTCGGGTCAGAGCTGCCGGCAATCGCCGAGGCGGCCACCGACACAGTGGAGGCCGCTGAGCGGCCGACGGGAGTCTTCGCAGCACCGCTCCCGACGGCGAAGCTCGAGGCGGCCACGAGACACGCCACTCGCAAGCGGCGTCCGGGCAGGAGGATGATCGCTGTCGCAGTCGGGATTGTGGCCGCTGGCGCCCTCGCGTTCGTCGGTGCAACGATCGCTAACGCCGATCGCGTCGTCGAAGTGCCAGATGTGACCGGGCTGACGGTTACGCAGGCGCGTGGCGCACTCGCGCAAGCGGCGCACGTCGATCCGGCGGATGCGCCTCTCAGGGTCGGCGGTCGAGCATATTCCGAGTCCGTCGCTGTTGGGGACGTGATCGCCCAGACGCCGCAGGCTGCGTCCCGCATCGAGCGCGCGTCACTGGATCTCGTCGTTCGTGTCAGTCGTGGTACGGCGTACGCGGCCGTGCCGGATGTGGAGGGAGCGTCTCAGGAGGACGCGTTGGCCTCGTTGCGGCAAATCGGATTCGCTGCGAGTGTTCGAGCAGAGGAGTCGTGGGAGGTCACTGCAGGCCACGTCATCTCGAGTGATACTCCCGCAGGCGACGAGGCGCGGCGTCCGGGGCCAATCGGAATCGTCGTCTCGAGCGGGCCTCCGCGGGCGCCCGTTCCCGACGTGCGAGGTGCTGCCGTTGACGATGCTGTCGCCAGTTTGGACGGCAGCTTCGAGACCGACATCGTCGAGGAGGGCTCCGATACCGCCGCCGCGGGCTCCGTCATCCGTCAGTCACCCGATCCCGGCGCTCGAACGGTGCTTGGATCGACCGTGACGCTGACCGTTGCCCGCGCGCCGAAATGGACGACCACGTGGTCGGAGAGCGGCAGCGGCCTCTACGATTCGGACGTCGTCGAGGTGACGGCACCACAGGGTCGATGGCGGATCGTCCTCGACGTGCACCCGCGCTACCTGATCTTCGGTTCCGGCTCCGCCGTTCTGTCCTGGCAAGGCACGGGTGCTGGAGAGATCGCCGTCGCGAAGGTCGGTTCGAGGGAGGTTTCACCGTTGAGTGGGCCAGGCTCGTATCGGGTACATGTCCGCCCGCACGGCACTGTCAGCTGGACCGTGCGCATCGAACAACTCGGCTGAGCCCACTCCCGGCTCCCCGCACGCTCCTCAGCGGCGCTCGCGACGCTACCGGCATCCGGGGCTGGGCGGTCCCACCTCGCCCCGGATGCCGGTCGGCGTCAAACCCCGACGATCGTGATCGTTCGCTTCAACGCGGCGCTGACCAGCGTATTGGCTTCGACCGCGACGGTGTACGTCTTGCCCTTCGCGACTGTGAGGCCGTTGACGCGATACGAGACCGTGCAGTCGATCGCGAGACCCACCTCGGCCTGTGAGACGGCCACCAGCTTGCCGCCCAGACTCGTCCGGGAGGTGAGCCCCACTCGTGCCCCGATCGGGTTGTTCGCACAGAGAGACCGCACGTAGACAGTCAGCGCTGGATTCTTGACTCCTGCCGCGATGCTCACTTTCCCGTTGACCGCGCTGAGCGGCTTTGCCGCGGCCGCGAATTTCGGTTGCGAGGGCTTCGCACTTCCGGTGTTCCGGTAGATCCCGCTCTGCCAGGGGCTTCCAGCGGAGTCGCGCAGGACGAACCAGATGAACATCGGTACCCGCTTGTCCTTCTTCGCGATGTCGATCGCCTGCGGCAGGTAGGAGGCCTGTTGCGCCTCGGTGACACCCTTCGGCTCGCCCGGCTTCGTCTCGTTGCCGTATTCGGTGATCCATACCGGGATGTTCTTGCGTCCGAACCACGTGTCAATCGACGTCTCGAACTGGGGGAGCGACGTGAGCGCGACGTTGGGCCAGAGGACCTTCTGCGTCGGCTTCTGGTTCACCGGCACTGGATACGGGTGGTGGGCCCAGGCATCGAACTTCAGCTTCTTGTTCGCCTTCGCAACGAGCTGTGCGAAGGTGCCCGGCCGGACCGAATCGCTGGAGCCTGCGACCTTCTTGTCACGGCCGCTCGACGAGGTCTCACCGATTGCCACGAGCGCCTTCGAGTTGCCTGCTTTGATCCCTGCATATCCGGCCGCAGCGAGTTTCGCATAGGCGGCGGGACTGACGATCTGACCCTTCGAGTTGAACTGAGGTGTCAGGAAGAGCGCCAGGTTCGACTCATTCCAGAGCCCGAAGAATCGGACGAACGGATAGCCGGCAGTACGGCCGGAATAGCGAGAGGCGATGGCTTTGGCGAAGTTCTGGAAGTCGGTCATCGAGGTCGGCAGGTAGTTCGGCCCCTTGCCGCCGTTGGCCCACTTCGGCGTCCCCCAAAGAGTCATCAGAACCTCGCTGTCTCGCAGCTGCGCGTTACGAACGAACTCGTCGAGATCGTCGAGGCGGTACGCCGGATCGAAGGGGTCGGCTGCGTTCTCCGGCTTCGTCGGCGCGACGTCTGCCCAGGTCACGAGCGTCCGCAAGATCGTTGCCTTGTTCGTCGATGTGGCATTGGTCATCTCGCTCTGTCGATCAGGGTCGAAGCGGAGGATGGGGTCGTCATGGAAGCCGACCCACATCCGGTCGGCGGACGCAGCGACGGGAGCGAGAACGGCCGCAACGAGGACGGCAACGATGATCGGAATCTGACGCACAGGCTTCCTCCTTGGGAGATCAGGTCTGTCGTGAACGGTATCGCGAGGCTGTGAGGACGGTGTAAGAACCCGCTGATTGGCACAGTTTCGACGCAGAGTCGGCCCACACCTGTCCGTGTTGCCTCCCTAGCGTGAGGGTCGTTGACAACGACTCGAAGGAGGGACAATGGACACAGCACTCATGCTCGCTAGCCCATACGCAGCGCCGGCACTCGCGTTCGCCGACGAGCCAGCGGAGAGCGAGGACGTCATCTGGTGGATCGTCGTCGTGGGCTTTGCCTACGCGGTCGCTCTCGCCTGGGCGACCTGGTGTCGGCACAACGGCGGCAGCGCCGAGATCTCGTTCGGCTGGACGGGGTTCAAGGTTGTCTGTCGCAGCTAGCGACGTTAGCGTGAGGGCGGCGAGATGTCGCCCTCACGCTAACTCGACTGAGCCGCTCGTTGCCGAAGGGGTCTGGAAGCGCTTCGGTGACGCGACGGCACTCGGTGGGGTCGATCTGCGCGTCCATGGTGGAGCTGTCGTCGGGCTCGTCGGCCCCAACGGCTCGGGAAAGACGACGCTACTCCGTGCAGTCGCGGGGCTCGTCACGATCGATGCGGGATCGATTCGTGTCGTTGGAGAGGCGGCAGGATCTCGGGCGGCGCGAGCAACCACGGCTCTCGTGCCCGACGAGCCAACGGGCTTCGACGAACTGACGGTGGCGGAGTTCGTCTCTCTCGTCCGCGCTCTCTGGGACGCGAGCGAGGAGGCGACAGATCGGGCCGACGTGCTCATCGCGGCTTTCGGCCTCAACGATCGCCTCGACCAACGTCTCGGGACGCTCTCGCGCGGTCTTCGGCGACAGGTGAGCGCTGTCGCCGCCCTCGCGCTTGCGCCACCACTCGTCCTCGTCGATGAGGCGACTGCCACCCTGGACCCCGAGGCCGTTGTCGTGTTGAGCGAAGCGGTAGCGGCGGTTGCAGACCGAGGCAGCAGCGTCTTGCTCGCGACGCAGGATCTTCATTTCGCAGGCGCTGCCTGTGACGAGATCGTCCTGCTCCATCGGGGAGCGATCATCGACCGTGGGTCGCCGGACGCGCTCCGCGCGCGTCACGCTGCCACCTCGATCGAGGACGTCTTCCTCTCCGCGGTCGGGGACGGCCGACTCCGAGAGAGAGTCAGGCATGCGTTTCGAACTCTGTGAGGCTGTCACCCGTTGCCACTCTCGGCGCCTTCGGGCGATGCTTGCGGCTGCACCGTTGCCGGCAACAGCCGTCGCAGCTCTCGTCGCGGTGGCACCAATCGCACTCGCTCGCGCAGGGCACCTCATCGGTCGCGAGCTGGTGGGTGTCATCAGTGCGGTCGGCGTTGCTGACGCCCTTGTCATTGGTCCCGTGGCGGCCGCGGCGGTTGCCGGTGCGGCGCTTGCGATCGGGCTTCCAGGTCGATCGTCAGTTGGATCGCAGATTGCGGCCGGCCCATGCGGAGGGACCGCTTTGGTCGTCGCAGGTCTCTTGGTGCCGGGGCTGCTGGGCGGTCTTGTTGTGTTGCCCTCGCTCTTCGCGCTGTGTATCGCCCTAGCCGGTGAGCTCCCGGGTGGCCGGACCGCGGGCGTTGCTCTGGCGGTGGCGACGGTCGCAGCGGTCCCGGCAGGAGCCATCCTCGCCGAAGGGATAGTCTCCGTTGCGCGGGGAAGGAAACAACGCTTCGTGGCAATCGCTGCTGGAGCGTTCGTGTGGGCAGGGACAGGCGCGGCCCTCGGCGCCTCCTCGACTGCCACCGTTCTTGGGCCGATCGCTCCCGTCGCCGGGGCGCTTCTTGGATCGGTGTCGCCGCCGATAGCGTTCACTTTCGCCTCTCTGGCGCTCGTGGCGCTCGGTCTCGCGTGGGTGCTGCTGGCCGCCACTCGCCCGGAGAAGCGGTCGCGGAAGGCCAGACCGGCCCGGAGAATCGTCCGCGGGAAGCGGTTCTGTGTTCCCGCAGCGATGGCGGTTCTCCTGACTCGCAGAGACGACGTTCGACTCTCGGTCGCCGGAGCACTCGGGTTCGGAGCGGCGGGTATCGCGATGGCGACCGCGACCGCCGCACCCGCGCCGACCCCGTTCCTGCTCGGAACCACGACAGCTTTGCTCGGGTCGATCCTGTGCCCTCTCGCGATGTGTGGTGTTCTGCTCAATGGTCGCTGGCTCTGGGTCGGCGGACCAGGTGCGCGTCATGTCATCAGTGTTAGCGCGTGTGCCGTTGGGCTCATGGGATCGGCACTTCCCGTCGCAGTTGTCGGCGCCGCCGCAATCTCCATCTCGGGAGCGCCTGGAAGTGCTGTTGGTGTCGTCGCCGGGATCGCGATCGTGGGCTCTGGCATGGCGCTCGTTGCCGGAGCTCTCGCCCCGTGGGCATCCGAAGGGGTGGGCGACCAGTTGACAACCTTTGCGGCATTGGCAGCACTCGCGATAGCGGCCTCGGTCACGACCGGGGCGCTCGGCCCACGCCTTGTCGAACGCGGCGTTCCGGATGCGGTCATCGTCATCCTCGCATGCGTCGTCGCGCTTTTCGCGGCGCTCCGAGCTCTCGACTACAGAATTCGGTTCGCGGCACGGTGATATCCGACACCGACACGTTGGCATTGCCGTGTGGCGTCGCTCTCGAGGGCGGTCGACTGTCCGACACGGTACGCGGTACCTCCTGGCCGCTCAACGGGAGCGGAGCGTTCGTGCTGGCCCGCTCGGATCGTCCTGTCGGTGAGACCGTGAATGAGCTGGCCGAGGCATTCTCGGTCCCTCTCGAGACTGCTCGGCGAGACGTGCTTGGGTTCCTGTGCACGCTGAACGCGCTCGCGCTCGTCAATGTCGAGCGGCATGAGACCCGTCTCCGGCAGATCGCAGCGTGGCTCCAGTTCGCTTCGCGACTCGCTCCGACAGGAGCGTTGCCCGTGGCCTTGGCGCGGAGGCGCCCTCTCGACACGCGGAGCGTCTTTCTCGCTGTCTCCAGCGCTATCCGCGCCTCCTCAGCTCGCGTGTCCACTATTGCCGTCGGCGCCACGGTCGTAGCGATCCACGTCTCGGTTGTGGGCGGAGCGCCCGCACTCAGTGCTCCTCTTGCGCTCGGGATGGCGACGGGCGTCGGGCTCGGACTTCACGAGGCAGCGCACGTCGCCGCGCTGCTCGGCGTACCGAGTGCGCTCGTCACGCACGGACGTCGAACACGGGTTATCCACGCAGCCGTCGGTGCTTCGCGGCGATCCATTGTCGCCTTGGCCGGGCCTCTCGCAGTGGCTGCCCTCGGTGTCGGGTTGATCATCGGCGGGACAGCTCTCGGTATGTCGACCGTGACGATCGCCGGATGCCCTTTTGCGGCCCACGCATTGGCTCTGACGGTCGTTGGCGGTGACGGGAGGGCTGTATGTGGGGTCTGAAGGCATTCGTGCTCGGGACCGTTGCCATCGGCGTGGTCGCGTACGCGGTCGCTGCGGCGCTCGCAGTCACAGCGCAGACTGGTGGTCGCGCGCTCGAGCTCGCACTAGGACCTCTCGTTGTCGTGTCGGTGACGCACGAAGAGGGGGCGGCGGCCACTACTTTCGGCCCTGGGCTCGTCGTCGTGGCTCTCGTAGGCGGTCTCGCGAACCTCGCGCTGGCGCGGATGCTGCGGCAGCGCTCCGGCCCTCCGGGGGATCGCGTAGACTGAGTTGCCCATGGCCTGGGAGATCGTCTTCATGCTGTTGATCTTGAAAATCCCGATCGTCTACCTGTGTGTCGTCGTCTGGTGGGCGATCAAGGCGGAGCCGCTGCCTCCTGATCCCGCGGGCGTCGTGGCGTTGTCGGATACGCCACCTTCGGGCGGTTCTCCGCGGCGTGCCCGGGTCAACCGGCGCCGACCTCTGCGTCCACACACACCAGGTCGTGCGTCCGGGCCGCCACTTTCACGAAGGGGCGGAGTGCACTCGTGACCACACTCGAGGAGCGCGGCGATCGCCATTCGTCTGCCGACGTAGTCGGAGGACTGCTCGCCGTCGCGTCCATCGTACTCTCCGCGATCGCCATGGGTTTCGGTTTGGTTCTCGAAGTCGAGGCGCGCCCCGCTCGGACAGCGTTTCTCGCCATCGTCCTCGCTCTCGTCTCGGCTCGAATGAGCGCGCGTTTCCAATCCCTGGCGTTCAAGGCGCTCCTTTTCGCGATGGTCGCGTGGGTCGTCGGCATGACGCTCGCCGTGCTCACCGAGAATCCGCTGATCTGAGCGCGCGGGGCCGGTGCTAGACGTCGCGTGAGCAAAGCTGACCTCAGCGGCCTGAACGCGGGATATGTCGCACAGATGCTCGAGGCGTACATCGATGCGCCGTCGAGCGTGCCGGACGAATGGCGTGCGTTGTTCGAGAGCAATCCCGAAGCGTTCGTCGGTTCGTTGCCCGGGCTCACGGGTCTCGTTCGCCACGGCGAGTCGAACGGCGGCGCGGAGCAACCGCCGTTCATCGCCGCCCCCGTGTCCGTGTCGACCTCAGCCTCACGGCCGCCAACCATCGCATCTCTCGCGGAACCTGCTCCGCCGGCTGTCGTACGCGAGCCCATGGTCCCGGCCCGGCCGCTCGAAGTGCCGGGACCCGCTGTGGTGCACGGGGACGACCCACCAGTTGACGACACTCTTCTCGGCGGCGTCGCGGCGGCGATGGCTCTCGTCAAGGCCTATCGGATGCACGGGCATCTCGCGGCACATCTCGACCCGCTCGGCTCCGAGCCAATCGGCGATCCTGCGCTCGATGAGTCGAGACTCGTACCGTCACTGACACCGGCGCTCCAGTCGCGGCTACCGGCTTCACTCCTCCGCCTCTACGTCGAGGGCGACACCTTGCTCGAGGCGCTACCGCTCCTCCGCGCTGTCTACACCGGTTCGATCGCCTATGAGATCGAGTACATCTCGGACCACGCCGAGCGAGTGTGGCTCCGACAGGCGATCGAGTCAGGGCGTTTCAGGCAGCCGCTTGCCGTCGAGGAACGACGTGCGCTCTTGCATCGGCTCTCTCAGGCCGAAGGGCTCGAGCAATATCTGCGCCGCTCGTTCCTTGGTCAGAAACAGTTCTCGCTCGAGGGACTCGAGGCACTCGTACCGATGCTCGACGAGACGATTGCCCTCGCAGCTGCCGGTGGTGCACACGAGGTCGTGATCGGGATGGCCCACAGAGGGCGGCTCAACGCGCTTGTCCACACGGTCGGCCGGTCCTATCAGTCGATCCTGCGCGAGTTCGAGGGAGAACGATCGATCGATGCGCTCGTCGTCGATCCCGAGGGAGGCACAGGCGACGTCAAGTACCACCTTCCCGCGTCGGGTACACGTGTCACCGCGGCGGGTGAGATCGACGTCACCATCGTGCCCAACCCGAGCCATCTCGAGGCGGCTGACCCCGTTGTCGAAGGTCGCGCGCGTGCCGAGCAGACGGACCGTTCGATTGGCGCAGGAATCCACGACCCTTCGGTTGCACTGCCGGTGTTGATTCACGGCGATGCCGCCTTCCCCGGTCAGGGCGTCGTCGCAGAGACTCTCAACCTCCAATCGCTCGAGGGGTACGCGACGGGCGGCACCCTGCACCTGATCACGAACAACCAGGTCGGATACACCACAGACCCGACCGAGAGCCGTTCGACGCGTTACTCGAGCGACCTCGCCAAGGGATTCGACGTCCCGATCGTGCACGTCAACGCTGACGACCCCGAAGCCGCACTCTCCGCCGTTCGGCTAGCCCTTGCCTACCGAGCGGAGTTCGGCCACGACTTCGTGATCGACCTCGTCGGATATCGACGCTTCGGCCACAACGAGCAGGATGACGCGTCGTACACCCAGCCGCTGATGGTCGAGCGGATCCAGAGACAGCCGACGGTTCGAGCCGTGTATGCCGCGAGGCTCATCGAGGAGGGCGTGATCACCCCGGAGGAGGCCGAGTCGTTGGTTGCCGACGTCGCGGCGACGCTGCGGTCTGCGCACGAGCAGCTTCGGACGACGATCGGTCACACGCCTCCTTCCCCCTCGGTGGCGGAACCATCTCCCGTCGCCACGACGGGAGATGCTGTCGTGACGGCCGTTGCACCCGACCGCTTGCGCGCTCTGAACGAGCAGTTGCTGGACGTGCCGACCGGGTTCACGATCAACGCCAAGCTCGCCAAGCAACTCGACCGCCGTCACGAGACCATCGTCCACGGCGGGATCGACTGGGGCCAGGGTGAGGCGCTCGCGTACGCCTCCTTGCTCGAGGATGGGATTCCTGTTCGCCTCTCGGGTCAGGATGCCGAACGCGGCACGTTCGCTCACCGCCACCTCGTGTTCCACGACCCCTATACCGGTGAGACCTATGCGCCGATCCAGCATCTCCCTGGGGCCAATGCGTCCTTCGAGGTCTACAACTCGCCACTCTCCGAATATGCCGCAGTCGGCTTCGAATATGGCTACTCGGTGGCTGCACCCGATGCACTCGTTCTCTGGGAAGCGCAGTTCGGCGACTTCGTCAACGGCGCCCAGATCGTGATCGATCAGTTCCTCGTCGCCGGTCGGTCGAAGTGGGGCCAGACGTCACGGCTCACGCTTCTGCTGCCGCACGGGTACGAGGGTAACGGGCCTGAGCATTCGAGCGCGCGGCTCGAACGCTTTCTCCAACAAGGTGCTCAGGACAACATCCGGATCGCAAATTGCACAACTGCGGCGCAGTTCTTTCACCTGCTTCGGCGGCAGGCGCTCGATGCGACGGCGCGGCCTCTGATCGTAATGACGCCGAAAGGGCTCCTCCGCCTCAAGCAGGCGTCGTCGACGCTCGAGGACCTCGCGACTGGCATGTTCCATCCGGTGATTCCCGATCCGATCGCCGGGACGGACGTGCGGCGTCTCGTCCTCTGCAGCGGCAAGCTCTACTACGACATCGTCGGCCACGACGAACGGCCGGGAGCGACGGGTGTTGCGGTTGCACGGCTCGAGCAGCTCTATCCGTTCCCGGTCGACGCCGTTGCGAGCCTGATCGCGGCCCTCCCGCGCCTCGAGGAGATCGTCTGGGCGCAGGAAGAGCCTCAGAACATGGGAGCATGGCGCTCGATCCGTCACCGTCTCGACGACGCAGCGCGCTCGAGCTCGGCGGTGGCGGGCGTCACATACGTCGGGCGATCGTGGCGCGCCTCGCCCAGTGAGGGCTACCCGACGGCACATCAGGTCGAGCAGGACCGCATTGTGAGGGTGGCGCTCGGCGTCCCTTCCGGCTGAGACCGCTCTCAGCCCTTCTTGCTCGCTCTCGCTGCAGCCATCGCCGCAGCGGCGACACGAGGGCCGTGGGTGCGAGCGGCATCGAGTAAGAGACGGCGTTGAGCGGGCGAGAGCTTGCGCCACATGGTGTAGGCGAACATGCCGACAGCCATCGGGCTCGTGGGGATCGGGCGTGGCATCGGCCCTATCGTGACAGAGAGCGTGGCGCCCAAGTCGACCGCCAGCGTCGGATAGGCCGCTCTTTCCAGGCGCTTCCTCGTCGGCTACGCTTGTAGTCGGCGCCGCTCCGTCGTTTGGCGCCCGGAACTTGTCCCCGAGCCAGGAGGCTCTATGCCAGTTGAAACCGAATCGCAACCGTCAGAATCACCTTTCGCCAGCGTCATCCAGGATCACCTCGAGTTGAAGAAGCAGAACGCGGAGCTCGACGGCAACATGCCGCTCGATCGCTACCAGATCGAGGATCCGTTTGAGAATCACCCGCTGTTCAAGTCCGAAGAGCAGGCACGCATCGAGGAAACGCTCGACGGCGAGTCTGCAGTCGATCTGCACTCCCATGCCTTGCCGTGGCCCGGCGAGGACACTGTCGAGCAGGCCGTGAACCCAGAAGGCCCCGCACTCGACGGAGATCTCTGGGGTCGCTCGCGCGACTTCGACTGGGGCGAATAGGGCCAGGAGGCAGGCGGCTCGGCGCTCAGGCAGATTCGAGCTGAAGCGTCAGCCGCGGTGGCAGCACTACCGCCGTCGCATCGCGGGTGCGCTTTGCCTGGTAGAGAGCACCATCCGCTCGACGAAGGGCGGCAGTTGGTGACACGGAACCGTCGAGCAGCGTCCCTCCGACGGAAACGGTCACGGGCAGAGCGGTTGTGGCGGTTGCAATCGGAACCTCGCTGACGAGCGTTCGGATCCGTTCTCCAACGTGCTCGAGCTGGCGACGACCTCGCATGCCGGGCGCGAGAACGGTGATCTCCTCGCCGCCCCACCTGGCGACGACGTCATGAGGACGCAGCCCGTCCGTTAGTCGTCGCACGACCTCTACGAGCACCTCGTCGCCGACGCCGTGACCGAACCGGTCATTCACCGACTTGAATCGGTCGAGGTCGACGACGAACAACCCTGCCGGCAGAGCGCCGCGAACGACGCGCGCGTGCTCAGCGGTCATCGTCTCCTCGAAGGCTCGGCGGTTCGGGGCTCCCGTGAGCTGATCCCGGCGGGCGTTCGCCTGTTCTGCGGCTAACGCGGCCGCTGTCGTTTCGCGGCTGCGTTGAGCAAGCAACAACACGGCGAGGAGAGACGCCATTGTCGTCGCCACGAGAGGTGTGCTCTCGGTGTCTGCGATCAGCAGGACCGAGAGCAGTGGGACGACGAGGATCGTCTCGAGAAGATCGACGCGGATTCCGCGGATCCACAATTCCGTCAGCTGTCCTGGGTGTCGCTCGAGGATGACGAGGAAGCGGCAGACCGAGTTCACAGCAACGGCCGCCAACATCGCGGCGACCGCTGCAGTGGCGGCCGTCGCCGCAGTTCTCGTTCCACCCGCGAGGAGCTCCACCCCGACGATGCCGGCTGCCAGGCCCTGCAGTGCTGCGATGCTCCCCTCCGTCGACTGACGACGCCACACCGCATCGCCGCGAATCAATTGCGTCGATACGCCGGCCGCGACACCGAGAAGAGGGCCACCGAGGAGCGCCGCGAGCACGACCACAGGAGTCGCGGCGGTGTACCAACTTCGGGGTCCGAGTTGGACGACCACCTGCTTGGCGGCCGCTGCGGTTGCAAGCAGCGTCAGCGCGATCGGTATCGAGATTTCGAGAGAGATTCCCGAGAAGCCGACCCAGGATGCCGTTCCGAGAATCGCGATGAGCGGGATGCCGAGCGCGACCCGAGTCCCGCGAGAAGGATCGGCGACCCCCGCGGGAGAGCCCAATCGTGCGTCGCGGCGCCTCGCTCGGACTGCGGCAGGTGCGTTGTTCACGTCATGTCAAGAAACGGCAACGGCCCCCATTCGAGTATCCCCCGATCAGGTGATGCTTGGCGTCGAATGACCGTCTAGAGCCTGTCGAGAGCGGAATGCGATGCCAACGCCGACGAGGGCTTACGACCGTCGTGTGCCCGTCAGCCGCCGCCGAAAGCCGAGATCGGAAGTGCCAGCGTGACCTCGTCTCCCAGGGGGATCTCGGCCTCGAGGTGCTCGATCAACGGCAGGGCGTCGGGAGCGGCAACGATCAGTCTCCTCACGACCTCCTCGGTGTCGTCGAGGACGACGAGCTCTTGCTTGAATGGTCGCGGGAAACGGCCTCTGCCGAGATACCATGCGTAGAACTTCTTCAGAAAGCCGGATGCACGCCGCTCGCCGAGCTCGCGCACGGTCTCGCGGATGAAGAGGACGAGTTCCGCGACAACTTCCTCGCGGCTCGGCTCGGTCGTGTCACCGTCCACGATCTCCCGCAGTACCCACGGGTTGCCCTGAGCCCCGCGACCGACCATCACCGCGGCTGCTCCCGTTGCCGCCAGCACGGACTGCGCCCGGGCGCGCGAGGTGATGTCACCCGATGCAATCACGGGCACGTCGATGAGCGAGACAAGCTCGGCTGTGAGGCTGTGATCCGCGGCGCCCGTGTACATCTGCTGCGCCGAACGCGGGTGCAGAGTGAGAACCGAGGCCCCCGCAGCGACGAGGCGTGGCCCGACGCTCAGGCAGTCGCGGGAGCCGTCGCGAAGGCCGCGGCGCATCTTCACCGACACGGGCAGATCCACCGCAGCGGCGACCGCCGACACGATGCGACAGGCAAGGTCGGGGTCGTCGAGCAACGTCGCTCCCGCACCCGTCTTCGTCACTTTCCGTACCGGGCAGCCGAAGTTGATGTCGACCAGATCTGCGCCGGCGGCTTCGACCATCCGCGCCGCATCCGCCATCGTGCCGGGATCCGAACCGAAGATCTGGATCGCGAGCGGATGCTCGTCGGACGCTACGCGTAGGTAGCCGAGGGTCTTTTCGTTGCGATGTTCGATCCCGGCACACGAGACCATCTCGGAGCACACGAGCCCGGCCCCGAACCGGCGGCCTTGCCGGCGGAACGCCTGCACGCTGACGCCTGCCATCGGCGCCAGCACGAGTCGTGTGGAGACCTCGACGGTGCCGATGGCCCACGATTCTCGGAGATCGATCTGCACTCGGTCATGGTAGACGGATGGTGTTTGCGCGCGGGTGGTGGCGGCAGCTACCCTTCACGACCGTCGTGACGCCCGCATTCGGGCGGAAGTTCGCTGAAGCCTCTGGAGGCTCTGTTTTGAAGGAAGTGCTCCTCACCCCTGAGGGCTACGAAAAGCTGACGCAGGACCTCGAGGTGCTGCGGACGGACAAGCGCCGTGAGGTGGCCGACCGCATTCGCGTCGCGAGAGAGTTCGGCGATATCGCCGAGAACGCCGAGTACGACGATGCGAAGAACGAGCAGGCGATGCTCGAGCACAAGATCGCCCAACTCGAGGAACGTCTCCTCAGCGCCCGCGTGATCGACACCGACGACGTCGACACGAGCGTCGTCTCGGTCGGCTCCGTCGTCCGGCTACGCGATGTCGATGCCAAACAGACCGTCGAGTATCACATCGTCGGCTCGGCCGAGGCCAACCCTGCCGAGCATCGGCTCTCGAACGAGTCGCCGGTCGGCCGTGCCATTCTCGGCCACAAGAAGGGCGAGACGGTCGAGGTTCAAACTCCCCGAGGCAGCAAGATCAAGTTCAAGATCATGGAGATCAAGGCAGCCTGAGGGCCCGACGTGCACCGGCCGGCGGAGCCGGCCCACGCCTCGTGTCGCAGGCAGCAAGCGGCTCTCCGGGTCTGTACCTTCGTACTAGCCCCTCCGGCCGCGCACCCGCGGCGACGCGCCGGGAGCACGTCAGGCATGTTCCCGATGAGCCCGATCACACCACCCAAGCGCTTCCCCGACCGGGATGAGATCGCCCGGGTTCGCGACGAGTGCGACCCGCTCGAGGCCGGTGAAGCAGCGACAACGAGCCGCCGGATCGCGGGACGTGCGATGGCGCGACGCGACATGGGGAAGCTCGTGTTCCTCGATGTCGTCGACCGTACGGGCCGGATTCAGGTGATCTGCGAGGCGGCCAAGACAGGCGAGATCGATGTCTTGCTCGGTGACGTGGTCGGAGTAACGGGGTATCCTGGCCGCGCGCGCCGGGGGGAGCCGTCCCTCCTTGCAGACACAGTCGAGGTGCTGGCCCGCAATACACAGCCGTTGCCCGACACGTTCCACGGAATCACCGACGTCGAGCTCCGCTACCGAAAGCGCTACCTCGACCTGCTCGTCAACGAGGAGACACGCGCGGATTTCATGCTGCGTTCGCGGGTTGTCACGGCGGTACGGGCGTACCTCGACCGCGAGGGCTTCGTCGAGGTCGAAACACCGGTTCTGCAACCGCGGTACGGCGGTGCGGCGGCCCGTCCGTTCGTGACCCATCACAATGAGCTCGAGCGCGATCTCTACCTCCGCGTCGCAACAGAGCTCTACCTCAAGAGACTCATCGTCGGCGGTCTCGAACGGGTCTACGAGATCGGCAAGGACTTCCGTAACGAGGGCGTGTCGTTCAAGCACAATCCCGAGTTCACCATGCTCGAGTGGTACGAGGCCTACGCCGACTACCGCGACACGATGGTGCGCATCGAGTCGCTCGTCGAGACCGTTGCGGCCCACGTACTCGGTACGACGACCGTGCTGTTTCGGGGGAACGAGCTCGAGTTGAAAGCCCCGTGGGCACGACTCGGCTTCACCGAGGCGTTGCGGGCGAAGGACTTGTGGACGCGGGACGAGGTCGAGTTACGTGCCGCACTCACGCAGCGTGGCGTGGACACCGAGGCAGACAGGGATTGGGCGCAGCTCGTCGACAAGGCCTTCAGCCACTTCGTCGAGCCGGATTTGATTCAGCCGACGATCGTCTTCGACTATCCGATCGAGATCTCCCCGTTCGCACGGGCAACGGACGGCGATCCAACGCTGACGGAGCGGTTCGAATTCTTCGCCGGTGGGATGGAGCTCGGCAACGCATTCTCCGAGATCAACGACGCCGCAACGCAGCAGGAGCGCTTCGAACAGCAGCGGAACCAGCTCGGAGGTGAACCGGGCGACCCGGATTACATCGAGGCGCTCTCCTACGGCATGCCGCCGACGGGTGGGCTCGGCTTCGGGATCGACCGATTCGTGATGCTCTTGACAGGCCTCGATACTATTCGCGATGTCGTACTCTTCCCTGCGTTGCGGTAGCGCTCGTGAGCGGTACGGCCGGTGCCTCCGGGCTGTTCGGTAAGATGGGTTCTTCCTTCGTCGTGGAGATGCCGATATAGGGGATCTCCGGTGCCGAACCTGAAAGGAGGGTCGAGCCAGCATGTTCGAGCGATTTACCGAACGGGCCCGCCAGGTCGTCGTGCTTGCCCAGGATGAGGCGCGTGCGTTGAAGCACAACTACATCGGCACCGAGCACATCCTGCTCGGCCTCCTGCGCGAGGAGGAAGGGCTCGCTGCCCGGGTGCTCGAGTCGCTCGACATCACGGTGGAGGAGGTGCGCGCGCAGGTCGCTCGGATCGTCGGACAGGGCGACGAGGTGACGACAGGGCAGATCCCGTTTACCCCCCGCGCGAAGAAGGTGCTGGAGCTCGCATTGCGCGAGGCTCTCTCGCTCGGGCACAACTACATCGGGACGGAGCACATCCTACTCGGTCTCGTCCGCGAGAACGAGGGTGTAGCAGCTCGCATCCTGCTCGACTTCGATGCGGATGCCGAGAAGATTCGCAACGAGATCATCCGCATGCTCTCGGGTCCCGGGCGGCGCCAGGCGGGTACGGGTGCGGCGGCGGGTGGCGAGAAGACGAAGAACTCGAAGCTCCTCGACCAGTTCGGTCGCAACCTGACGAAGATGGCGACGGAGGGGAAGCTCGACCCAGTCGTCGGCCGCCAGACCGAGATCGAGCGGGTCATGCAGATCCTTTCACGCCGCCAGAAGAACAACCCTGTGCTGATCGGTGAGCCCGGCGTCGGAAAGACCGCCGTCGTCGAGGGCCTTGCTTCGCGCATTGCCGCGAATCAGGTGCCGGAGCTCCTGAAGAACAAGCAGATCTACACGCTCGACCTCGCCGCCCTCGTCGCCGGCTCGAAATATCGCGGCGAGTTCGAGGAACGTCTGAAGAAGGTGATGAAGGAGATCACCCAGCGCGGCGACATCATTCTCTTCATCGACGAGCTCCACAACCTCGTCGGCGCGGGCGCGGCGGAGGGAGCGATCGACGCGGCATCGATCCTGAAGCCGGCACTGGCGCGTGGCGAGATGCAGACAATCGGGGCAACGACGCTCGACGAGTACCGGAAGTACCTCGAGCGCGACGCTGCGCTCGAGCGTCGCTTCCAGCAAGTGCGCGTCGAGGAGCCGTCGATCGACGACACGGTGCAAATTCTCCGGGGCCTGCGCGATCGCTACGAGGCGCATCACCGCTGCAAGATCTCAGACGAGGCTCTGCGTGCCTCGGCGGTGTTGGCCGACCGTTACATCCAGGATCGACATCTGCCGGACAAGGCGATCGATCTGATCGATGAGGCCGGCTCGCGCTTGCGGATCCGCACGATGTCCGCTCCGCCGCGCTACCGAGAGCTCGAGGAGGAGATCGAGAAGGTTCGGTCCGACAAGGAAAATGCGATCGAGGCGCAGGAGTTCGAGAAGGCGGCGGCGCTGCGCGACAAGGAACGCAAACTGACGCAGAAGAAGAAGGAGCTAGAGGACAGCTGGCGCAACGAGGCCGACGAGGAGCAACCAGAGGTCGGCGAGGACGAGATCGCGGACATCGTCTCGATGTGGACGGGGATCCCGGTGTTCAAGCTCACCGAGGCCGAGTCTCAGAAGCTGATCCGGATGGAGGAGGAGCTCCACAAGCGTGTGATCGGCCAGGAGCCGGCAATCGTTGCCGTTTCGAAGGCGATCCGTCGCGCGCGGGCAGGCATCAAGGACCCAAAGCGACCAACCGGCTCGTTCATCTTCCTCGGCCCATCCGGTGTCGGCAAGACAGAGCTTGCTCGAACGTTGGCAGAGTTTCTGTTCGGCGACGAGGACGCGATGATCCAGATCGACATGAGCGAGTACATGGAGAAGCACTCCGTGTCGCGCCTCGTCGGTTCGCCTCCTGGTTATGTCGGCTACGACGAAGGTGGCCAGCTCACGGAAGCGGTGCGCCGCAAGCCATACTCGGTCCTTCTCCTCGATGAGATCGAGAAGGCGCATCCTGACGTCTTCAACATCCTGCTGCAGATCCTCGAGGACGGGAAGTTGACCGATGCGCAGGGACGCAAGGTCGACTTCCGGAACACGATCGTGATCATGACGTCGAACATCGGCGCGGCCCAGATCTCGAAGAACCAGTCACTCGGCTTCACACTTGGCGACGAGTCCGGGCTCGGCTACGACGACATGAAGGGTCGCGTGATGGGCGAGCTGAAGAAGGTCTTCCGGCCCGAGCTGTTGAACCGGATCGACGAGATCATCGTCTTCCACAAGCTCGAGAAGAGCGAGATCCTGCAGATCGTAGACCTGATGATGAAGAGACTGCGGAATCAGATGGCCCTTCACGGTGCCACGATCGAGCTCACGGACGCCGCAAAGGAGCTGCTCGTCGAACAGGGCTACGATCCGGCGATGGGCGCCCGCCCCCTGCGGCGGTCGATTCAGCGCCTGATCGAAGATCCGCTCGCCGACTTCGTGCTGGGCCGTGAGCTCAACGAAGGCTCGACGATATTGGTCGACCGCAGACAGGAGCTGTCTGGGCTCGAGGGCGAGTCGCTCGTCGAGATCCAGGTCATAGAAGGCGAGGTGAAGCCGGAGCCCGTCACGGTGCCCGCAGACGAGCCCGCCGCTGAAGTCGACGAGCCTCCCGTGGAGAACGAACTGGGCTGAGGTCGCGGTCGGCTCGCAACGCCGCCGAGAGGCACTCGGCTGCTCTAGCGGGGTGTTTGCTGCAGCGGTGTTGGGGCCAACTCGGCTCTCCGTGCGACCGAGCCGGAGGGAAGCCGTGCGCTGCTCGTTGCGCGTCGTTCTGCTCGGGGCGGCCTCGTCGGACTGGCAATGACCAAAACGCGACGATTCAAGAGAGCGAATCCGACGCTCTTTGTTGCCATATCAGACGACATGACGTCCGATGAGTCGCGTATCATCGAAAGATGGCGAAGGTGGTTGTTCAGCACGTCTGTTCGGAGTGCGGCACGTCGACGGGCCGGTGGCTCGGCAAGTGCCCCGGCTGCGGCTTGTTCGGTTCGCTCGTCGAGGAATTGACCAGCCAGGCTACGCCTGCGACGCAGCGAGGCGGGGTCGCACGCGAGCCGGCGCGGCTTGCAGACGTCCGCGCGGAGGAGGCCGCGAGGATAAGCACGGGGGTCCCTGAGCTCGATCGCGTCCTTGGGGGCGGGCTCGTGCCCGCGTCGCTCGTCCTCGTCGGCGGTGAGCCCGGTGTCGGCAAGTCGACGCTGTTGCTCGCTGCACTCGGTCATGTTGCGAATGCCGGTAGACGAGCCCTGCTCGTCACGGGAGAAGAGTCGGTGGCGCAGGTCAAGATTCGGGCCGACCGGCTCGGCGGGGCAGAGCAGGTCGAGATTCTCGCCGAGACCGAGTTGGACTCCGTCTGCGCCACGCTCGAGCGGGAGCGGCCCGATGTGTGCGTGATCGACTCCGTGCAGACGCTCTACTCCACGGAGCTCGGCTCCGCGCCAGGATCGGTGGGGCAGGTACGAGAGGCTGCTGGGCGACTCCTCCGGGTTGCCAAGGAGCAGGGCGTCGCGACGGTCCTCGTGGGCCACGTCACGAAAGATGGTTCAGTCGCGGGTCCCCGTGTCCTCGAGCATCTCGTCGACTGCGTCCTGCAATTCGAGGGCGACCGCTACAACGCTCACCGAATCCTCCGGGCGGTAAAGAATCGCTTTGGCTCGACAAACGAGCTCGGTGTCTTCGAGATGACGAGTGGCGGGCTCGTCGGTGTTCCCAATCCGTCCGAGCTGTTCGGCCGCAGCCATCCCGGCGAGCTCGGTGCCGCGGTGGCCTGCGCTCTCGAAGGAACCAGACCAATGTTACTCGAGATCCAGTCGCTCGTCTCGCGTACCGACCTCGCTATGCCTCGTAGGGTGGCAACGGGCGTCGATCCGAAGCGCCTCGCCATGATTGTCGCCGTGCTCTCGCGCCATGCCGGCATAGCTCTCGGTTCTGCGGATGTCTTCGTCAACGTTGCCGGTGGGGTGCGGATCGATGAACCGGGCGCCGATCTCGCTGTCGCGCTCGCGATTGCGTCGGCCGCGCGCGGAGTGCCTGTGCGAGACGGCGTCGCGTCGTTCGGTGAGATCGGGCTGACGGGTCGACTCCGGCCCGCTGCCCAGGCTGAGCGTCGCCTCGAGGAGTGCGCAAAGCTCGGTCTCCGGTTGGTGATCGCACCGGACGGAACGGCTAGTCGTGGCGGCCCTCGCGTGACTCGCGCCGAGACGCTCCGCCAGGCAATTGCGGTGGGGCTCGATACCACGGCAGGCGGGAACGGCGAGCACGACGACATCGCGGCCGGCGACACGGATGCTTGAGTCTCACCGAGCCTGGGCCGGCGAAGACGAACCAGGTCTCAAATGATCGACGTGCGTCAGCACCTCGAATCTGGGCCGAAAGGTGTCCGGCTTGCCATGTCGCCTGTGGTGCTCGTTCGGAGGTCACGAGTCCCTGGGAGTCGGGATAGACGGGGAGTCGTGATGACAGTGGTCGGTAGCCGCAAAGCGTGTTGCCGTACGCGGCCCCCGCCAGTCCCGTTGCTGCCCGTCGGTCCATCAAGGCTGCACTCGGCCAGCGCGCTGCCCAGCGGTTGTGACGAGATCCGACGCTCGCCCTAGCTCATGGATCCAGGCTCGGGACGCGTCCAAAATGGACCGGATTCGGGCGCGAATCTCAGCTAGAATGATGTTCCCTCGCCGGCAGCCTCTCAGCGCCGGCGGTGTTCGTGAAATGGGCGGATTACGGGAGGGTTAGCTTGTTCGACGTCGGCGACAATGTGGTGTATCCGCACCACGGGGCAGGCACGGTCGTGAGCAAGGACTCGCGCATTGTTCTCGGGCAAGAGCGCGAGTACTTGACCATCAAGATCCTGCACAACGACATGACGGTCAACGTGCCGACGGAGAACGCCGAAAAGGTCGGTCTCCGCTGGGTGATCGGGTTGGACGCGGTTGAAGTGGTCGTCAAGGCGCTTTCGGGCGAATCGACCGAGATGCCGAAGAACTGGAACCGTCGTTTCAAGCACAACCGGGACAAGATGAAGACCGGAGACATCCTCGAGCTAGCCGAAGTCGTGCGTAACCTTGCACTTCGCGACCATGAGAAGGGGCTTTCGACCGGCGAGAAGCAGATGTACGTCAAGGCGAAGAAGATCCTGTCGTCGGAGTTCATGTATGCGAAAGACATGAGCGAGGACGACGCTGCTGCCTGGCTCGACGAGGTGCTCGCCAATCCCGCCGGAGGCAACAGGAAGGTCAAACCGAAGGCGAAGGTCGCTGCCGCGAGCGCGTGAGGTCTTGCCGCAGCGGCAGGGTCTCGGGCAGGCCTAGCCGACGGCTGCGCAGTGGCCGGTGATCGAACTGGCAGTTCGACGTGGGCGATCCTCGTCGCGGCGGGCGAGGGCGCTCGGCTCGGAGCCGACCGTCCGAAGGCCTTCGTCGCACTCGGTGGTCGCGTCCTCCTGGCTGAGAGCCTGGAGCGACTCGATGCGAGCGACTGGATCGATGCGGTCGTTGTCGCAGTTCCGGTCGACTGGGAGGAAGCCGCGATTGTGTTGGCTGAGGAGCTCGTCGCTTCGAAGGTGGCGGCAGTCGTGCCGGGCGGGACGACGCGCCTCGAGTCCGTCCGGGCGGCGCTAGCCGAGATTCCGGATGACGCGCTCGTGGTGATCGTCCACGACGCTGCCCGCCCTCTCATCGACGATGCCGTGATCGAGCGTGTGCTCGGACCGCTCGCCGAAGGCTACGACGGAGTCGTGCCCGGGCTTCCGGTTTCCGACACCATCAAGCGGGTCGAGCGGGGCGTGGTCGCAGAGACGGTCGATCGCTCAGCCCTCGTGGCGGTGCAGACACCCCAGGCGTTCACGGCTGCTGCTCTCAGGGCTGCGTACCGCGATACCGATGCGGCCGACGCCACGGACTGTGCGTCGCTCGTCGAACGGACAGGAGGTCGAATCCGCGTTGTTGAGGGTGACCCCCGGCTGCTGAAGATCACCACCAGGGCAGATCTCGCGCTCATCGCCTCATGGCTCTGACGGCAGTCTTCTTCGACGTAGGCGAGACGCTCGTCGACGAGGTGGTGGCGAGCAGTCACCGAACGGCTCGGCTTGCAGCCTCACGTCATCTGGGCTGCGCCGTGCCGACATCGATGTCATCCCTGCCGCCGCGGCGGGGCTCGTCGCGATCCATCTTCGCCGCGGACCGTTGGGTCGTGTGCAACGAACACCAGAGGAGGCAACATTTGACCTGGACGATCTCGCTTCGCTCCCGGAGGCGCTAGCCTCGTTGGCATGACCGCTCTTCGTATCGGCCTCGGCATCGACGCGCACGCATTCGAGCCCGGCGTTCCGCTCGTTCTCGGGGGAGTACGCATCGACGGCCCACGGGGTCTTGCCGGGCACTCCGACGGCGACGTGATCGCCCACGCGCTGACAGACGCACTCCTCGGTGGGGCAGGGCTCGCAGACATCGGCGCGCTGTTTCCGTCGGACGACGAGCGCTACCTGGGAGCTGATTCGCTCGAGCTACTGGCCGAGGCGTACCGGCAGGTGCGAGAGGCAGGCTATGTGCTCGTCAACGCCGACTGCGTGCTCGTTGGCCAGGAGCCTCGCATTGCTCCGTATCGTGTTGCAATGAGCGAGCGGCTCGCCGCCGCTCTCGGCGTCGCGGCCGGAAGCGTGGGCGTCCGCGCGACGACGACCGACCAGCTCGGCTTCACCGGGCGCGGAGAGGGGCTCGCGGCACAAGCAGTAGCGTTGCTGGAGCGGCGCGTGGACGGATGAAGCATCGATTCTTTACACACGACGAGCGACCGGAGCTCCGGGAGCGCTGCGGGTTCCTGCGCGAGGCGTGGCCGGCATTCATGCTCGAGTCCCCCGTTTCGAACGAACGCTGGCACCTTCTGTACGAGCGATTCGGCGGGTTCCAGTTCTGGCTCGTCGACGAGGCGACCGATGCAATCCTTGCCGAGGGCAACTCGTTGCCGGTGCGACTCGATCCGGCCGACCTTCCGGATCGAGGCTGGGAGTACGTCATGGAGCACGCGACGAGTGCGAACGAAGCGCCAACGGTCGTCTCGGCAATCCAGGTGCTGATAGATCGCAGCCTCCACGGCGGAGGCCTGAGCAGCCTCATGCTCGGAGAGATGCGTCGGATCGCCGCCGAGGCAGGCTTCGCAGACCTCGTCGCCCCTGTACGCCCGAGTCTCAAGAGCCTCTACCCGCTGACGCCAATGGAGCGCTACGTCGCATGGACAACGGAGGCGGGTCTGCCCTTCGACCCCTGGCTACGCGTCCACGCGCGCGCCGGCGCCGGCATCGTGCGGGTCTGCCCCGAATCGATGCTGATTCCCGGCACGCTCGGCGACTGGCACGAGTGGACAGGCATGCGATTTCCCGAGACCGGCACCTATGTCGTGCAGGGCGCGCTACAGCCGATTCACATCGACGTCGAATCGGACAGGGGAACCTACGTGGAACCGAACGTCTGGATGCACCACACGATCCCCTGAGCCGGCACGGCCCCGTTTGGGCAGTCGCCTCTCTTCACTCCCTGCCAACGACTCGTCACTGCCGATCCCCGCAGATTCAGGACTCGTCGAAGCGGTCGAGCATGCAGTCGATCCAGCCCACCGTGACGAATCCGAGTCGTTTCAGGATCGGTTGCGACATCTGGCCCGCTCGGACGGTGAGCGCAGGGATGCCTCGCTCGACAGCAGCGTCCCAGCGGGCGCGGACGAGAGCTCGATAGACACCCCGGCCACGCATGTCCTCTCTGGTAGAGCCCCCGGAGAGGTAGGTCGCATTCGCGCCGTCGATGGAGCTACTGCTGCCGACGATGTCCCCATCGATGAGGGCGATGAACGAGCGGAACGGGCCTCCGGCTGACTGGATCTCCCACAGCCGCCGCTCTTGCGCCTCGAACGCGACTCTGTCCTCCTCGCTCACCTCGAAAGCTACGCCCGCAATACGGTTCCCCGCCTGGTACTCCTCGAACGTGCGCGCGGGACGCACCTCGGCGTCGGAAAGCCCGAGGTCTGGCGGCAAGAGCGCGGCCATCGCGGCAAAGCGCGGCTCGAGCGGCGGTTCCTCGTAGGGCACCATCCCTAATCGGCGCAACTCGTCCACGACGCCCGCGGGCGATGCGGCCTCGGGCACCATCCACGCACCCTGGCTCATCCCGTACGTTGCGAGCGTCGAGCGCGCGTCCTCGATCGTTTGTTCGATTGCATCGGTCCCGACCGCCGAGACGCTCACCTGTCCGAATGACAGGCCCGGGAAAATGCCAATCGCATACCCGTCGGCACGAATGACCTCGTAGGGGTGCTCGGGAGGAGGATCGGGCAGATCGAGCTCCGGGAAGATCGCTGCTCGCCGCACGAGCGCAGGGATTGCCACTCCCCAACCCTGCCGCTCACCGCTGTCCACGTCAACCCGGAGGCAAGGCGCCGCTAACTCGTGATGTTCCTGCTACGGGAGGCTCACCCGCCCGTCGGCGAGGAGTACGACCAGGCCGTCCTTCGCGAGTGCGTCTACTGCCTCCCGGTCGAGACCGTCACCCGCTGTGGCGCCGGTCGCTACGCGACGCAGGGTGGCAGCGCGCCTCTCGCGGAACGACCCCTCGAATCGGCTTTGCTTGCGGGCGGGCTCGTCACGCACGTCGCGGGAGGGACAACTGCTCGAGAGAGGGCACGCGCCGCACCGCGGGATCCGAGCAAGGCACACCGTCGCGCCGAGGTCCATCAGTGCCTGCGCGGCTGCGCCTGTGAAGCGATGGCCGGTGCGACGCTCGACCCTGTCGACATTGACGTCGTGAGGAAGCACGTCCTCGCCGAACGCGAAGTTGCGAACGGCAGCGGCTGTGTAGGGACCAATGCCGGGCAACACGGTTAGATCCTCGGGCCAGCCGCTCTCCGAGATCACCCGCGCAGCACGATGCAGGGCGAGCGCGCGTCGGTTGTAGCCGAGCCCTTGCCAGGAGCGGATCACCTCTGCCACGGGTGCGCAAGCAAGCGCTCCCGCCGTCGGCCAGCGCTCGAGCCAGGAGACGTACCGTGGCACGACGCGCTCGACCTGGGTCTGCTGGAGCATGATCTCGCTGACCAGGATCGCGTATGGATCGGTGGTGCGGCGCCACGGAAGATCGCGTCCGGACCGTCGGAACCAAGACAAGAGGAGGTCCTCCACGGGTCTGATCCTACGCGCCGTCACTCGCCGGCAAGACACCTTGTCTGGGCGAAGTTCCATGCACCATCTGCGACGCTTGCCTGGCCGCCCGTGCTGGACGACAGCGCCGCAGCGGCGTAGCGTCTAGCGAGTGGAGACCGATGGCGCCGCCTACAAGGCCCCCGTCGGCCAGGCCGAAATCGTCGAAGCGCTTCGGCGTGGGGACGAACAGGTGTTTTCCGCACTCGTGGACGAATACGGCCCAGCAATGCTTCGCGTCGCGAGAATGTACGTCTCGTCGCGAGCCGTTGCGGAAGAGGTTGTCCAGGAGGCGTGGCTCGGCGTGATCAGCGGCATCGGCCGCTTCGAGGGGCGTTCGTCGCTGAAGACCTGGCTCTTCAGGATCGTCACGAACATCGCCAAGACGAGAGGCGAGCGGGAGAGACGAAGCGTCCCCTTCTCGTCCGTGCTCGGAGGTGACGGTGGAGAGACGTCCGTCGAACCTGACCGCTTCCTTGGTTCCGGCCGCTTCGCCGGCCACTGGGTCTCCGCTCCGAGCCGCTGGTCCGAGCGCCCAGAGGAGCTACTCGTCGGAGGTGAGACGCTGGGTGTCGTCGAGACAGCGATAGCCGCGCTCCCCGAGGTTCAACGAACGGTTATCACCCTACGCGACGTCGAGGGTTGGAGCGCGGAGGAGGTCCGTAACGCCCTCGACCTGAGCGAGACCAATCAGAGAGTCATCCTGCACCGCGCCCGCGCGAAAGTACGACAGGCCCTCGAGTCATATCTGGACGGAGAACGGACGTGAACGACCAACTGACGTGCGAAGAGCTCGTCGAGCTCGTCACCGAATACCTCGAGGGAGGGCTGACCAAGGCCGAGCGCGAGCGCTTCGACGAGCACATCGGCGCATGTGAGGGCTGCTCCAACTATCTCGACCAGATTCGGACCACAATCGAGCTCGCGGGACGTGTGACTGTCGACGATCTCCGGAACGAGACGAAGACCGAGCTGCTGGCAGCGTTCCGGGACTGGAAGAGAACGTGATGAATAGGACGTCCAGCACCACGCCGCGAGCCGCCACGCCCGCGTCGACTTTGCCTTGCACGTGCTAGATCATCGTGGACGACTGAGGCGCGCTGATCGTCCGGCGCCGGCGGTCTTTCATGTGCGAGAGTGAGTGAATGCTCCTCTACAACTCAGCGGTTTCCGGCAATTGCTACAAGGTGCGTCTCCTTGCGGCGCAGCTCGGGGTTCCGCTCGATCTCATCGAGCTCAGCGTCGTCGACCGCTCGAATCGGGCCGAGGTGCTCGGCGACCTCAACCCTGCGCGGCGTGTGCCGACACTCGTGCTCGACGACGGCCGGCCGCTCGCAGAGTCGAACGCGATCATCTGGTATCTCGGCGACGGAACAGCGTACGTCCCGGATGATCCATACGAGCGGGCGCACGTCCTGCAGTGGCAATTCTTCGAGCAATACCAGCATGAGCCGTCGATAGCCGTCGTGCGGTTTCTCATTGCGTTTTCCGGGGTGGCCGAGAAGCACGTCGACCGGATCAGGGAGCAGACCGCGAATGGTTACATCGCACTCGATGCGATGGAGCGTCATCTCGCCGGTCGCGAATTCCTCGTCGGTCAGCGATATTCGATCGCGGACATCTCGCTGTACGCCTACACCCATGTGGCGCCTGAGGGCGGCTTCGATCTCGAACCGTACCCAGCGATTCGCGCGTGGTTGGAGCGGGTCGCCGACCAACCCGGCCACATTTCGATCGACGCGTGAGCGTTGCCGTTCGCGTCCGCTTTGCGCCGAGCCCGACTGGGTCGCTTCACCTCGGCAATGCGCTCAGCGCTGTCGCAAATCGCTCGTTCGCCGACGAGCGAAGTGGTTCGTTTGTGCTTCGCATCGACGACACCGACCCAGAGCGCAGCGTCCCCGGCGGAGAGGGCGCAATTCTCACGGATCTGGCCTGGCTTGGAGTCAGGTGGGACGAGGGGCCGATCCGGCAGAGCACGAGGGCAGACCGCCACGCGGAGGCTGCCGCGATCGCGCTCGAAGCCGGCGCGATGCGCGACGGCGACGGATCGATCCGACTTGCCGGGACGACGCTCGCGCGTGCGGACGGTACCGCGACATACCAGCTCGCTACCGTCGTCGACGACCTCGACATGGGTATCACCCACATCATCCGTGGGTCCGATCACAGGCCGAACGAAGAGGTGCAACAACGGATTGCGCGGGCGCTCGGTGGTGTGTTGCCGGAGATCATCCACCATGGGCTGCTCCTTGGAGACGACGGCAAGAAGCTGTCCAAGCGCGCCGAGCACGCATCTGTTGCCGATCTCCGAAACGAGGGCATTCCTGCCACCGCGGTGCGTGCTTACCTCGACGAGCTCGGACTACCCCGGCATGACGTTCACCTCGATCTTGCACGCGTCCAGCGCCTTGCGATCGACGCCATCGCGGAGATGCCCGATGATGATCTGGCGGCCGCAGCTCTCGCACCTCCCGAGATCGCACGGGCCCTTCGCGGCGCGCGGACGCTCGTCGAAGCGCAGGAGATCGCACGGCAGATCACCGAGCCGGGGAGTGTTGCGCTCGGCGACGAAGCGCGGCCCACGATCGAACGGTTCCTGGAGCTGCGGCGTTCTGCCCCAGACCGCCTCGATGAGCCGGATGCTCGCGAGATCGTGCGCGAGCTCAAGGCGGTCGGAGGGAGCCTGAAACTGCTCCGACTCGCATTGACGGATGCCGAGCGCGGCCCGGAACTGTGGACGATCGTTGCTGCCGTTCCTCGCGACGAAGCGCTTCGTCGCGCTGTCGCCGCTATAACACCGCGATGACGGTGAGGCTCTACGACACCTCGACGAGAGGCCTCGTCGAGCTTCCCGATCCGCCGGCGAAGGTCGGGATGTACGTCTGTGGGCCGACCGTATACCAGCGGGCCCACATCGGGAACGCGGTGCCCTTCGTCATCTTCGCCTGGCTGCGAAACTGGCTCCGCGAGTGTGGCTATGACGTCACATACGTCCACAACATCACTGACGTCAACGACAAGATCTATGAGGCCGCACCAGGCGCGAGCGCGTCCAGAGCGCGTGAGGCCACCAGGTGGTATCTCGAGGACACAGCGTCCTTCGGGCTCGAGATGCCCGACGCGCAGCCGCTTGCCACCGAGACGATCCCCGAGATCGTGACGCTGATCGAGGAGCTCGTTTCCGGAGGTCATGCATACGAGGCCGGCGGCGACGTCTACTTCAGAGTCGCGAGCTTTCGGACCTACGGGGCGCTCTCGGGACAGCGCCCCGATCAGCTCGAAGACGATGACCCGAGCCCGCTCAAGGAGGACCCGCGCGACTTCGCGCTCTGGAAGGCGACGAAGGAAGGCGAGGACACGTCCTGGAGCTCCCCCTGGGGGCCCGGTCGCCCGGGGTGGCACATCGAATGCTCGGCGATGGCCGAGAAGACGCTTGGCCCGGAGTTCCTCATCCACGGCGGGGGACTCGACCTCGTCTTCCCCCATCACGAGAACGAGCGCGCGCAATCGCAGGCCGTCGGGCGTCCGTTTGCCCGGATCTGGATGCACAACGGACTCCTGCGCTTCGTCGGCGAGAAGATGTCGAAGTCGGTCGGGAATGTTGCCTCGATCCAGGACGTGATCGCCGAGTGGGGGCGAGAGACGGCGTTGCTCTTCCTCATGACTGGCCACTGGCGCAAGCCGCTCGAGTTCTCCCCGGAAGCAATGACGGCGGCGAGCGTCCAAGTCGAAAGCCTCCGCAACGCTCTCCGCGGAACGAAGCGCGCAGAGGGCGACTGGGAAGCGTTGGCCGGTGTTCTCGACGATGACTTCAACACGCCCGCCGCTCTCGCGCTGCTGCATCGATGGGCACGCGAGGGCGCGCTGGAGGAACTGCGGCGCGGCCTGACCATTTTCGGGCTCGGTGACCTCGGAGAGACGGTCGAGGCTCCCGCTGAAATACGGGCGCTCGCACAGGAGCGGCAGACCGCCCGCGCAGCACGCGACTTTGCCGCATCGGACCGCCTCCGCGACGAGATCGCCTCGGCGGGCTGGGAAGTCCGGGACGTCCCGGGCGACTTCGAGCTCGTGCCGCTCACATGACACGGGAGCTCGTCTACGGCCGAAACGCCGTGCGCGAGGCGCTGCGTGGTCGCCGCGAGGTTCTCGAGCTGTGGGCATCCGAGCGGGCTGTGGCGACGCTCGAGTGGCTCGATGAAGGCCCTAGGCCACGAGTCGTCAAGGAACGTGAGTTGACCGAGGCGGCGGCAAGCCCCGATCATCAGGGCGTGGTCGCCTGGGCGGGGCCGTACCCATACGCCGATCCATGGGAGCTCGCGGCACTCGAGAAGCCGCTCCTGACCTGTCTCGATCAGGTCACAGATCCACGAAATCTCGGAGCGGTGATCCGTTCCGCTGCCGGCGCGGGTGCGACCGGCGTGATCGTTCCTGCGCACGGGGCAGTGCAGGTAACGCCGGTCGTCTGCCGGTCGTCGGCAGGCACCGTGGAGCATTTACCCGTCGCGGTCGTGACGAATCTTGCGAGGTTTCTAGCGGAGATCAAGCGAGATGATCTCTGGTCGTACGCGGCGACGGCTGATGCCGCGCAGACGATGTGGCAGACAGACCTCACGGGCGGCGTCGCACTCGTCTTCGGGGCCGAGGGCAGAGGGGTGCGCCCGCTCGTCCGCAAGACGTGCGACGCCACTATTTCGATCCCGCTCGCGGCGGCGGTCGAGTCGTTGAATGTCAGCGTGGCGGCGGCGGTGCTGTTGTACGAGGCGCGTCGGCAACGGATGTAGCGCGACGAGGAGTTGGCGTCCGCCAGGACGCTCACGGATCGCGCGAGTACCTCGCGACCTGTCCTCGGCCTACCATGACGCCATGCCGGAGCCGACGCTCTACCTGTTCGACGGATACAACCTGCTTCACGCCGGCGGCCGTAGCGATATCCGGGAACTCACGGACGAGCTCGCAAGCTTCGTGGCCATGAACGGGGCGCGTGGAGTTGTGGTCTTCGACGGTGTCGGTGAGGAATTCGAAATCGGGCCGCTTTCGGTCCGCTTCGCGGCGCACGCTGACACATTGCTCGAGCGCCTGGCAGCCGAGTACCGCCACGAGGAACGTGTGTGTCTCGTCTCCTCCGACGGGGCCGTTAGGGGTACGTCCGGTCAGGAGGTGCGGAAGCTCTCGTCGGACACGTTCCTTCGCGATCTGACCGGCCCCACGCACTCCGAGGGCGAGGCGTCGCGGTTGCGCGACCGGATCGACCCTGAGACCCGCGCGAAGCTCGAGCGGCTTCGCCGCGGGCTCTGAGCACGTCTCGGGCTGCCAGAACACGGCCACAGGGGCGAGGTGTCAGATCGATGGCCAAAGGGATACGAACACCTGTTCTTATCACAGTGCAAGATTTGCAATAGGGTTGTAACGCGTGCAAGAAGGTGCTAGGTTCTCCCTCAACTACAGGGTGAGACTTTGATCGACTCTGCAGTGCTCACGTCCGGAAACCGCTCAAAACAGGGAGAAACGATGTCCCCCCGCACCGCCGTCGCCCCGAAGACACCCCAGAAGCTTCAACGTGAACTTGAGGATTTGCAACTAGTGCTCAAGGCGCGCAACGGGAACCAGGTCGCTCTCGATCAGCTCATGCGCCGCTACCACGGCTTCGTGCGGCTGAAGGCGAGCAGCTACTTCCTCGCGGGCGGCGACGCTGACGATCTCATCCAGGAGGGGATGATCGGGCTCTACAAGGCGATGCGCGATTTCCGGCACGACAAGGAGACGTCGTTTCGCTCCTTCGCCGAACTGTGCGTGACGCGTCAGATCATCACCGCGATCAAGACCGCGACCCGGTTCAAGCACTCGCCCTTGAACACGTACATCTCCTTCAGCCACACGCCGGCCGGCCAGGAGAACGACGGCGACTGCACCCTGGGCGACGCTCTCCCCGGCCCCGGCACGAATGATCCCGCCAGCTGTGTGATCTCGACCGAGGAGCTCCAGAGCCTCGTGGGCTGCCTCGGCACGACGCTGTCGTCATTGGAGTCCGATGCGTTGCGGCTCTACCTCGATGGCAAGTCGTACGACACGATGGCGGCGGAGCTCGATTGCGATACGAAGACCATCGATAACGCGTTGCAGCGCGTCAAGCGCAAGATCGTCGCGCATCAGGAAACGCGCGCTGTGCCTGCCTAGGAGCGGAAATCGCGTCCGCCTCGGAGGGGTCGCCCAACACGGTCGTGCCCTAAGCGAAGCGGCGTGGCGGCCTCGCGGCCCCTCACTGATCGTCCACAGCGAGGCACCTGATCCGGGCGATCTCATAGTCCTTGGCCCAGCGAATGTGCTTGTGCTGGCCGTTGCGTGGCGGATCGACACGCAGGTACGCACCCGTTCGCGCAAGGACATCGTCGATGGGGATGAGGTATACACCTTCCGTCCCCGGGCAGTAGACGGCAAACTCGTCGATCTGCCCGATGTAGTCTCGCCGCTCCTCCCGTGGCGAAGGGAGATGACTGTACGTGCTCGCGGTTGCAAAATGCACCGCACCATCACGGAGCCGGCCGGTCTTGCATTGCACGCGAGTGAGGGTTCCCGCCCGATCAATGACAAGGTCGTAGCGACAGTTCTCCCCGAACGGTACGGACACGTAGAACCCCGCGTTCGTGAGGGCGAGCATCACTGCGAGAGCGGTCCGATCTCCGACAAGGACTGGGTGCTCGGGCATCTCTACAGGACTATAGTCGTCAATTCGGACAACAACGGCAGGTTCATCCCCCAGGATTGCGCGGCGGTCCGTAACGATCGGAAGCCGGAGAAGGGATTCGAACCCTTGGCCCCCGCTTTACAAGAGCGGTGCTCTGACCAGCTGAGCTACTCCGGCAGCCCATTCATCGTAGACGCGACGTAGGTCGGCCGTCCGCCCGGGTACGATGTACGGTGGAGTGGTCGGCCCCTCGACGGCGAGGGCCGCCTCCATCCTCGCAACGGCACCAAGGAGGCAACCGATGGCGGACGAGAAGCCACGGGCACCGCGTGCCCGCAAGAAGGAGACGGACGCCGCCGCGAAGCCGGCGGCGAAGCGGAAGACGACGGTCGCAACGGCGCGGCCGCGGAAGAAGGCCGTTGCCGGAGGCCCGCCTCCGGACGTCGCAACTCTGGCCTATCTGCTCTGGGAGCAGGGTGAGCCGGGCGACGCCACCGACCATTGGCTGCGGGCCGAGCGTGAGCTCGCGGCCGCATAGATCGTCGCAAACGCACGCGTTCCCCGGGGCCGACGCCTGCCCCGGGGAACGCGTCAAGCCTGCGTCCTCCGCGGCGTTTTCCCGACGGCGAATCAGGGAGAAACCCGATGCCCGCGCACCCACGCTCGGGCACGCTCGGTCTGATAACAGAGCTGGGAACAGAGAGGGGCGACCATGACACGAGCACTCATCGCTCACGCCAGCAAGTACGGGTCGACCGCGGAGGTAGCGGGGGTCGTAGGGGAGGTTCTCGCAGACCGAGGCTTTGCCTGCGAGGTCGTGTCGGTGTCCGGCGTCAGTGATCTCCAGGGCTACGACCTCGTCGTGCTTGGCAGCGGGCTCTACATGGGTCACCTGCACAAGGATGCACAGCGCTTCCTGAAGCGCAATCGGAAAGATCTTGCCCAGGTGCAGTTCGCGGTCTTCGCGATGGGGCCGCTCAGCGCCGACCGTGAGGAGCTCGACAAGGTGCGGCCGCAGCTCGAGCATGCTCTCGACCACGTGCCGGAGCTGCACCCGATCGAGACTGCGATTTTCGGAGGAGTGATCGTGCCTGAGCGGCTGCACTTCCCGTTCAACAGGATGCCAGCCGGTGACCACCGCAACTGGGACGAGATCCGGCGGTTCGCCGAGTCCCTGGCAGCGGCAGTCCCCGTCCCGGCCTGAGTCCTCGGTGCGCTGAACCCGCCGACGGCCCCGGGGCGATCCGGGGCCGTCGGCGGGTCTCGTGAGATCGTTGGATCATGCGGCGAAGGGCGCCGCCTCGGTATCGATCGCAGGAGCATCCACCGACCGCTCGTGCTCGAGCGTCGGAAGCCACTCGAGCCACGTCGGCAGGTACCAGTTCCACTCGCCGAGCAGCTTCATCGTGGCCGGCAGAAGCACGGCGCGCACGATTGTGGCGTCGATCAGGACAGCAGCGGCGAGGCCGATGCCCATTTCCTTCATGTCGATGATCGGCATCAGCGCGAACACGCCGAAGACGAACACCATCACTACGGCTGCACTCGTCACGACACCGGCGGTCGAGCGGATCCCGGCCTCGACTGCTCGCTCGGTGCTCATCCCACGGTCGAAGTACTCCTTCACCCGGCTCAGGATGAACACGTGGTAGTCCATCGAGAGCCCGAACAGGATCACGAACAGGAACATCGGTAGCCATGACGCGATGCCGCCGTTCCGCTGGAAGTCGAGGAGGTTTGCGCCCCAGCCCCATTGGAAGATCGCGACCAGCAGACCGTACGCGGCTCCGACCGAGAGCAAGTTCATCACGATCGCCTTGATCGGGATGACCACGGAGCGGAACGAGACGAGCAGCAGGAGGAAGGCGAAACTGAGCACGAACACGAAGACGAGAGGCGCAGACGACTTCATCTTGTCGTTCCAGTCTTTCGAGGATGCCGTATCGCCAGTCACCGCGTACTCGACGCCTGCGACCTTTCCGATCGTTGCAGGGAGGATCTCGTCGCGGAGTGTGTCGAGTGCGTCGTTCGACACGGTGTCGGTTCCGTCGCCGACGAGCGGGACCGCGACGCGGAGCACCGTTCCGTCGGGTGAGGTGTCCGAGTAGATCGGCTCGAGGGCCTTGCCGGAGGCGATAGCCTTTGCCTTCAGGTCAGCGACCGCGGCCCGCAGCTCGGGATCCGAGGCATTGCCCTTGATCGCGACGACTGCCGGTGTGGCTCCGCCCGGGAACGCATCCCGCACCTTGTTGAATGACTGCACTTCCTTCAGGGACTTCGGCAGGGCGTCGAAACCCGACTGGCTCGTATGGAGTTTCAGGGCCGGGAGGGCCAACACGACGAGGACAGCAGTTGCCGCGACGGCAGAAATGAGCGGGCGTCGGAGGACGGCACCGAGCACTGCTCCCCAGATGCGCCCCTGACCGTCGTCACGCTTGAGCCGACCGATGAACGGGACACGTACCTTCTCGACCCGGTCGCCGAGCCACGAGAGCATCGCGGGCAGAACGGTGAGCGAGCCGATCATGGCGACGGCGACAACCATCATCGTGCCGATCGCAAACGACATGAACGTCTTGTCGCCCGAGAAGAACATGCCGGCCATCGCGATCATCACCGTGATGCCTGAGATGAGCACGGCACGGCCCGAGGTGGCCGCTGCGGCCTCGAGCGCTGCCGACTCGCTACGGCCGGCCCTTCGCTCGTCTCGTTCGCGCCGGATGTAGAACAGCGAATAGTCGACGCCGACCGCCAGGCCGATCAGGAGGATGACCTCAGAGACCGACTCGTCCATTGGCACGATCTGGCTCGGAAGGGCAACGAGGCCCATAGTTGCGAACACGGCGGTGAGGGCGAGCCCGAGCGGGATTGCAGCACCCACGAGCGATCCGAAGACGAGCATCAGGATCACGAGCGTGATCGGAATCGAGATCAGTCCGGCGCGCGCGAGCTGCGACCCGAACATCTTGTCGAGAGCCTTCCCGGTCGAGGCGGAGCCCGCCTGCACGACGGTGTAGCCGGGGTTCGCCTTCTCGACCTGCGCGGTGCCCGCGACGATCGTGTCGATGTACTTCGTTGCCTCTTCGTAGCTGCCGTTGGGGCTGAACTGGATCAGGACGGCGTGCCCGTCGTCAGAGATCTGGCCCTCGTTACCCTTCGCGAGCGGCGATCGCAGCTTCGTCACTTTGGGAAAGGACTCGAGCTTCGCGATCGCCTGGCCCACGACGGCGCGGAAAGCCGGATCGGCAGCCGTGGTGGTCGGCGACTGCACGAGCACGTACTCCATCTGTTCGTCCAACTTGAAGCCGGCGTCGCGGATGATGTGGTCCGCCGCGCGGGCCTCGCCGACGTTCATGTCGTTCTTGTCGATCGTCTTCATTCCGATCGCGCCGCCGATCACGAACGACACGACGACGAACGCGAGCCAGCCGAAGATCGCCGTCTTCCGGTGCTTCGCGCTCCAGCGACCCATCCGGGCCGCAATGTTGGTGCTCTGCTTCAGGGGTGACATGCTGGTCTCCTTGGGAGTCGTTGATTGCGTCTCCCGCAGGCTCACAGCTGACGACGCGATTGACGGTGCGGCGGTCAGGCGTGTTCGGGTGGGGTAAACCGCACCTTTCTCCAATGCGGATCTCGAACTCGCCCACGCGTCCTACGCCTTCCTGCGGCCCTCCGCGACGTCCGAAGCCGGAAGGCGACGCTATGCGTCGCCCCTACGACCCCGCCGGCACCTCAATCCCGGAGGAAGGTGAGCACGGCAAGCACGCGGCGGTGGTCGTCACCGCTCGCGGGGAGATCGAGCTTCGTGAATATGCTCGTGACGTGCTTCTCGACCGCTCGAAGCGTGACGAACATCCGATCGGCAACAGCCTGGTTCGAGCGTCCCTCGGCCATCAGCTCGAGCACTTCGCGCTCACGCGGCGTGAGCTCGTCGAGCGGATCGTGGGCACGGTGGCGACCGACTAGCTGACTGACAACCGCCGGGTCGAGTGCCGACCCGCCCTCGCCGACGCGTCGCACGGCCGAGGCAAACTCCTCGAGGTCCGAAATCCGGTCTTTGAGGAGATAGCCGATACCGTCAGCGCCGTCCTCTAGCAACCCCACCGCATATGCGGGCTCGACGTATTGCGACAACACCAGGACTCCCGTATCGGCATAGCGCCCACGGATCTCACGTGCTGCGACGAGGCCTTCGTCAGTATGGGTTGGAGGCATTCTGATGTCGACGATTGCGACATCCGGCTTGTGGAGGGCGACGTGCCGGAGTAGCTCGTCGGCCGTGCCGGACTGGGCCGCAACCTCGAAGCCCGACTCCGTGAGGAGCCGCGCGACGCCCTCGCGTAGGAGAATCGAATCCTCCGCGATCACGACCTTCATGGCGTTGCCGAGCAGAGCGATCGTGTTCCGCAGAGGCGGGAAATCGCGGGGCAGCCCGTCAGCCAGGAGCTGGTGGATGTGCTCGGGCTCTGGTAGGCCAGCTAGTCGGTGGCTGCCGAGATCTCGACAAGCGAAGTTGGAGGGTGCGCATGCGGTCGCCGAGAGAAGGATCTGACCACCATGTCCGGCCGATCCGATCCGCGCCGCGCGATGGACGTCGATGCCCGTGTACCCGTCCTCCGTGATCAACGGCTCGCCGACGTGGACACCCATGCGCACTCGAACGTCGCGATCATCCGGCCAGAGCTGCTCGATCAGGGCTCGCTGGCAATCGACGGCTGCGCCAACCGCCTCGTCGAGCGTGCCGAATGCAGCGAAGAGCTCGTCGCCGTGGGCATCGATGACGGTCCCGTGATGGCGCGAGACCCCTTCGCGAAGAATCCGGCGGACGGACGTCAGGATCGTCGCATAGTTCTCGCCCGCCTCGTGCACGAGGCGCGTCGAACCCTCGATGTCGCACAGCAAGAAGGCAACAGTTCCGCCGGCCGCGTCCATTGCGACGAGTCTACGGCAGCGGTTGCGTCAGGCCGAGAGGGATCTCGGCCAGAACCCGGGTTCCGCCACCCACGTCGCTCTTGACCCGCAGCGTCCCGTCGAGTGCTGTGACTCGATCGTGCAGCCCTCTCAGCCCAGTTCCCCTCGCCGGCTCGGCGCCGCCGATCCCGTCGTCCGCAACGGTCACCGTCACCCAGCCGTCTTCAGCCGCGACAGTGACCACCACCAGTGCCGCCTCCGCGTACTTGACGACGTTCGTCAGCGTTTCGGAGATCACGTAGTACACAGCAGCCTCGATTGGAGCGGGCAGTCGCTCCCGAGGAACGGTGACGTCGATTGGGAGCGGCGTCCGGACGGCGAGAGCTTCGATGGCCGCAGCGAGCCCTTGGTCGGTGAGGACGGCTGGATGGATCCCACGCGCGAGCTCACGGAGCTCCTCGAGGGCGGCGGCGAGCTCCTCGCGAGCCCCCGAGATGACGTGCCGCGCTCCCGCGGGGTCGGACTCGAGGAGCGACTCCGCAAGCCGTAGCGATACCGAGAGCGAAACGAGGCGCTGTTGGGCCCCGTCATGCAGGTTGCGCTCGAGTCTTTGGCGTGCCTCCCCGGCGGCCTCGATGATTCTCGAGCGCGAGGCGCGGATCTCCTCCTCGTGCTTCTTGCGCTCGGTGACGTCGACTCCGGAAAGCAGCACAAGTGAGGCTGTGCGTCCCGTGACATCGTCGATTGGCGTCGCTGTCCACGCGATCTCGAGGCGGCCGCCATCCTGGCACAACCACCGGGATTCCCGCTCGGGCATCGCCACCCCGTTCACCGCCCCTGCGATCATCATCGACGCCACGTACGCATCATCAGGATCGATGAAATCGAGGACGCTGCGGCGCACGAGCTTCTCGTCGGGCCAACCGAGCGCCCGGCGAAAAGCACTGTTGACACCCGCTCGACTCTCGTCGACGCCGCTGTCGACGATGGTTCCTTCGCTATCGACGACGACGACGAGGCTCGGAATTGCCTGCATCAACGTTTCGGTAATGTCGCGCTCGCGCTGGAGCTGTACCTCGCGTTGTTTGCGCTCGGTGATGTCGATGCCTCCGGCGACGATGCTTATGACCCGGCCTGCGGTGTCTGTAACGGGAGCGCTGCCCCACTCGATGACGCGGTGGTCGCCGTGCATGTTCGTGAATGCGTTCTCGTACTGTGCAGCGGGGAACTCCGGGGCCGCCTGTCTGAAGCGCTCTTGCACAGCCGGTCGCTCGTCCTCGTCCATGAATATGTCCCAGAAGAGCTTCCCTCTCACTTCTTCCTCGTCTGTGTGGCCGCTTGCGTCGAGCGTCGCCTGGTTCTGGTTCAAGATGCGGCCGTCCGTCCCGATGACGACGAGCAGGCTCGGGGCCGTGTTCGCGACCGTCTCGAGGAAGAGGAATTGCGACCGCAGGTCGGCCTGGAGCCGCACATTCTCGAGTGGGAGCCCCGCACCGGCGGCGATGAACTCCACGAGCTCGGGCTCGCTGTCGAGCGACGGATCGTGGGCTAGCGCGGCCACGGTCTTGCCGTTCCGCTCGATCATGGCGATCGATCTCGTCGTCGAGGCGAGTTGGCTCGTCGACGCGCCGACCGTCCTCGTCGACCCAGCCATGGTCACTATCGAGCCGGTAGACGATTTCGAGCGAGGGATCGTGCAACGCCTGCGCCAGGGCGTCGCGCAGTGGCACCCCTGCGTCGAGTGAGAGAAGGATCCGGGCCGCGGCTGCGCGGTCGATCCGACTCCGCAGGACGCCGGCCAGGAACGTCAGCGGTACGGCCGCGAACGAGATGAGGAACAGCACCCAGGTCACCGAGTACGCACGGCTACCGATCTGATCGCCGACGACCGACACGAGCAGGAGCGACACAGCCGTCCCGCAGGACACGAGCACGGGTCGGAGGGTGCGCCGCTGGGCGGCCGTGGCGCTGCGCCACCGTTGGGCGAGGATGACGACGATCCAGATGAGGACAACAGCCACAACTGCGGAGCCGACCAGGATGACCGCCTCCGCCAGACCGGGAGCGTTCGTGACGGCGATCGCGCTCGGAGGACAGACCGCGCAGTCGGGGGACGGTGTTTCGTCGACGAGGGCCACGATCAGGTTGCCGAGAATCGCCGCCGTGCAGCCGACGCCGACGAGCCATCGATCACGCCGGCTCAATCGCCCTTCGGGGTAGGCGAGGATCAGGGTGGCGAATGCGACGAAAGCGAGATTGCCGAGGATGAACCCGACGGTCCAAACCCAGGAGTTGTTCGACTCTGTCAGCGCGGCGAAGAACCACAGGTAGCCCGTGCCGGCAAGCAGAAAGCCCACAGGGTTCTCCGGCCGCCGCCACAGAGCGACCAGACCGGCAGCGACGAACGAGACGCCGGCGATCGATGCGAACGCCGCGACGAGCCACGGGTTCTCGTCGCGGTTGCTCGTGAAGACCAGAGCGACTGCCACAGCCGCCTCCACGAGCACGGCGAAACCGGCGATGCCGAACCGGAATGCCCTCACGGGAGGAGGGATGTGACGGCGGCACCCGAGAGCTCGGCTTTGGGCACGAAGCCACGGGCAATACTCAACTCGATCTGCGACCCGAAGTCGGTAGCGTCTCGGCTCGAAGTGAGCACGATGGACGTCACGTCGAGGTCGCCGCACTCGACACAGACATCGAACCCCGTCATGTCGGGCAGTTGAACATCGAGCAGCACGACGTCGGGGCGGAGCCGGCGCAGTGCCGCCAGGCCTGACGCCCCGTCCTCTGCCTCTCCCACGACCTCGAACCCGTCGGCCTCGAGAATCGCACGCGCCGACGCGCGGAAGCTCGGATGGTCATCGACGATGAGCACGGTATGCGCCACGCGTGCATCGTGGCAGACGTCTGGGCGCTGCGCAGTACGGTGAACCGCACTCCTGCACGCTCAGACTGGTCGCGATGCTGCGCAATGCGAGGCGCGACGCGAGTCAAGGCTCGCAACTGCGGCATACTCCCGCGATGAACTCAACAACCGAGACCACGTCGCACGACAAGATTCTCGCCGACCGCGCACGTTACGTCAGTGCCGGCGTTTCGACGCCCAGACTGGTCGTCTCGCACGCCGACGGTGCCCGCGTAACGGACGTCGATGGGCGCACGTTCCTCGATTTCGCGGGAGGCATCGGATGCCAGAACACCGGGCACCGCTTTGCTCCTGTCGTGGACGCGATCAAGGCGCAGGCAGACGAGTACCTCCATCAGTGCTTCATGGTCGGCGTCTACGAGCCCTACGTCGAAGTCTGCCGTCGCCTAGCCGAGCTCTCGCCGTGCGCCGGCGAGCAGCAGAAGTCGATTCTCGTCAATTCGGGTGCCGAGGCGAACGAGAACGCCGTCAAGATCGCTCGTTCGGCGACGGGCCGGCCGGCCGTCGTCGTTTTCGACAACGCTTTCCACGGCAGGACGCTCTTGACGATGACCATGACCGCCAAGGTGAAGCCGTACAAGGCTGGCTTCGGGCCGTTTGCGCCAGAGGTCTATCGCGCGCCGGTCCCGAATCTCTATCGAGGCATCACGACCGACGATGCGATCGCCGGTTTGAAACAGCTCTTCAAGGCGGAGGTCGACCCTGCGACCGTCGCGTGCGCAGTCCTCGAGCCCGTCCAGGGAGAGGGCGGCTTCCTGCCGATGCCGCACGATTACCTCCAGCGCCTCCTCGAGATCTGCCGCGAGTACGGAGTTCTCTTCGTCGACGACGAGGTGCAGTCGGGCGTCGGACGCACCGGCAAGATGTGGGCCATCGAGCACTACGACGACATTGCCCCGGACCTCCTCGTCTCCGGCAAGTCGATCGGCGGCGGCCTGCCACTCGCCGGGGTCACCGGTGCTGCCTCGGTCATGGATGCTGTTCCCGCCGGTGGTCTCGGAGGTACCTTCGGTGGCAACCCGCTGTCGTGCGCTGCGGCCGTCGCGGTGCTCGACGCGGTCGCTGAGCCAGAGTTCCTGGCGGAGGCAACCGCGCTCGGCGTGACGATGCGCGGACGGATGGAGCAGCTCGTGGCCAAGCACGATGCGATCGGAGAGGTGCGCGGCCTCGGCCCGATGCTTGCGTTCGAGTTGGCAGAGCAGGCTCCGGACCAGGCAGCCGCGATCGTTGCAGCGGCGTTCGAGCGCAACCTGTTGCTGCTCGCATGTGGAATGTACGGCAACGTGATCCGACTCCTGGCGCCGTTGACGATCGATGCCGCCGAGCTCGAGGAAGGATTCACGCTGCTGGAGGAGTCGCTTGACGCAGCTCTCTGAGCCGGCGGCCGCTGTCGCAGATGTCAGGATCAGGGGGCTCCGCAAGCACTATGGCGAGGTTGCGGCGGTCGACGGGATCGACCTCGAAATCGCCCTGGGAGAGTTCTTCACGATGCTCGGCCCGTCCGGTTCGGGGAAGACGACGACGCTGCGCATGATCGCCGGGTTCGAACGGCCCGATGCAGGAACGATCGAGCTCGCGGGCAGAGATGTCTCATCTCTGCCGCCGTTCGACCGCGACGTCAACACGGTGTTTCAGGACTACGCGTTGTTTCCGCATATGACGGTGCAGCAGAACGTCGAGTACGGGCTGCGCGTGAAGAGAGTTCCGAAAGGCGAGCGTCGGTTGAAAGCGAACGCGGCACTCGCCATGGTGCGGCTGGACGAATACGGCGACCGCAAGCCGGGTCAGCTCTCCGGGGGCCAACGGCAACGGGTGGCCCTGGCGCGTGCGATCGTCAATACCCCGCGGGCGTTACTCCTCGACGAACCGCTCGGCGCGCTCGACCTGAAGCTCCGGCAGGAGCTCCAGATCGAGCTCAAGCAAATCCAGCAAGAGCTGGGGATGACGTTCATCTACGTCACGCACGATCAGGAAGAGGCTCTGACCATGAGCGATCGAATCGCTGTCTTCAACCAGGGACGGATCGAGCAGGTAGGTACACCCGCCGAGATGTACGAGCACCCGGCGACCCAGTTCGTCGCGGGCTTCATAGGGACGTCCAACATTCTCGTGCGCGACGGGCGAACGTTTACCGTCCGGCCCGAAAAGATTCGTCTGCTCGCAGAGGACGCAGGCGGGGGCGAGCCGGGAACGATCACGGCGGCCGTTTACCTTGGGCCTGTGACGAAGTTCATCGTCTCACTCGATAGAGGTGGCGAGTTGACGGTGGTGCAGCAGAACCTCGAGACGTCTTCGGAGGACGTCCACGAGATGGAAAGGAAGCGCGTCCGGCTCCGGTGGAGCCCGGACGTGGAATTCGTGATCGAGGAGGAGAAAAGGTGAAGCGAAATCGCTTCGGATACGCAGCACTGGTCGCGCTCGTGACCGTTCTCGCAGTGCCCGCGGCCGGTGTGTCGAAGGGCGCAGGGATGCCCACATCGGTCGGCGCGGGCGAGGGTAAGCTGACGCTCGTCGCCTGGGAGGGCTACACGGAAAAGCAGTGGGTGGCCCCATTCGAGAAGGCGACCGGCTGCAAGGTCTCGGCGAAGTACGCCGGCAGCTCGAATGACATGTTCAACTTGATGACTTCGGGTGGCGGCGGTCAGTACGACATGGTCTCGGCCTCGGGCGACGCAAGCCTGCGGTTGATCTACGCCGGCGCGGTCGCCGAAACGAATATGGCCTTGATCCCCTCGTACAAGGACTTCTTCACGGCGTTTCAGTCTCCCGCGAACAACACGGTCGACGGGAAGCACTACGGCGTCTCGCTCCAGTTCGGGCCCAACGTCCTGATGGTCAATACGAAGAAGTACGGGAAAGCACCAACGAGCTGGTCAGCGATCTACGACGCGAAGAACAAGGGCAAGATCTCGATCCCGGACAATCCCATCCAGATCGCAGATGCCGCCCTGTACCTGTCGAAGGTGAAGCCGGCGCTCGGTATCACGGATCCGTACGAGCTGACGAAGGCGCAGCTTGCTGCAGTTGTGCTGCTGCTGAAGCAACAACGACCCCTGATCAAGAAATACTGGGGCCTTGCATCCGATCAGATCGACCTGTTCAAGAACGGCGGTTCGACGATCGGAGCGTCCTGGCCGTATCAGGTGAACACGCTGAAGGCGGCGAAGGTGCCCGTCGTAGCAGTCAACCCGAAGGAAGGTGTGACGGGCTGGCTCGACACGTGGATGCTGTCGTCGAAGGCGAAGCACCCGAACTGTGCCTACAAGTGGATGCAGTACATCACCAGGCCCACACCGCAGGCTCAGCAGGCGGTGTATTTCGGGGAGACCCCGGTGAACAAGAAGGCGTGCGCAGTGATGGACAAGATCGCCAAGGGCCAGTGTGCTCAGTACTCGGGCAATGCACCCGAGAGCTACTACCGGTCGATCAAGTTCTGGAAAACGCCTGTTGCGGACTGCGGCAACGGCAAGAAGGACTGCACCGACTTGAGAGCGTGGACGACCGCGTGGACGCAGATCAAGGGTTAGACGCTTGATGTCCACGGACGCAGCACGTGTGCCGGAGGGCTCCCCCCGCGGGGGAGCCCTCCGTTCTCTCTCTCGGTTCTCCTGGCGCCGTCCGGGCCTGAAGACGTTCGGCCAGATCTCGTTGCCGGTCGCCGCGTTTCTCTTCGTCTACGTGGCGGCTCTGGCCGCACTGTTGATCCAGGGGTTCTGGACGACCGACTCGTTCACCGGGAAGATCGTCCACTCCTGGAATCTCGACAACTTCCGCGAGATTGCGAACGCCCCGTACCCCACGATCATCCTGCGTACCGTGGTGATCGCGTCGGCAGTGACCATCACCTGCATGGTGCTGGCTTTTCCGTACGCGTATTTCATGGTCAGGATCGCCGGTCCTCGTCTGCGCATCGCGCTCCTCGTCGCGACGGTTCTCCCGCTCTGGGTCAGCTATCTCGTGCGCGTCTACTCGTGGCGGCTGATCCTCAACCCCGACGGCGCGCTCAACTGGGTCCTCAACGGCCTCGGCTTGCCCGACCAGAACATCGCGTACACGAACACGGCGATGTGGCTGGTATTCACCTACATCTGGTTTCCGTTCATGGTGCTGCCTGTCTACGCGGCACTCGAGCGTGTGCCGTACTCGCTCATCGAGGCGTCCGCCGATCTCGGCGGCCACGGCTTCACCACGCTGCGTCGCATCATCCTGCCGCTCGCTGTCCCGGGCCTCGCAGCCGGCTCGATCTTCACCTTCTCGCTCACGCTCGGCGACTACATTGCTCCGTCACTCGTCGGAGGGCCAGGTTCGTCGCTGATCGGGACGGTGGTGTTCGAGAATCTCGGCCTGGCCAACAACGCGCCTTTCGCGGCTGCGTTTGCGATGGTACCGCTCGGGATCATGGCGGTCTATCTCGTCCTGATGAAGCGCCTCGGGGCGTTTGAGAGCCTCTGATGGAGCAGCGTGGGACCCGTCTCGGTCTCTGGGCTTGGGGGATCCTCATCTTCCTCTTCCTTTGGATCCCGCTCGCGATCATGGGTGTCTACGCCTTCAACTCTTCGAACATCCAGAGCTGGCCGATCCCTGGCTTTACGACGAAGTGGTTCTCGGAGGCATGGAACGACGTGGAGGTTCGTGACGCGATGTGGCTGTCGTTGCGTGCAGGACTCCTCGCAACTGGCGTGGCACTCGTGCTCGGCTCTCTTGCCTCGTTCGGCCTCTCGCGAGCTCGCTTCTTCGGTCGCGACTCGATCTCGTTCCTGTTCATCCTTCCCATCGCCCTGCCGGGGATCATCACCGGGCTGGCGCTGAACTCGTTCTTCGTCATCGGGGGTGTCAGCTTCTCCTTGTGGACCATCGTGATCGGGCATGCGACGTTCTGTGTCGTCGTCGTCTACAACAACGTCATCGCACGGTTGCGGCGCACCTCGGGATCGTTCTTCGAGGCATCGGCCGATCTCGGTGCGACCGGATTCCAGACGTTCCGTTACGTGACACTGCCGGTCATCGGTACTGCTCTCGTCGCAGGAGGCTTGCTCGCCTTCGCACTGTCGTGGGACGAGATCGTCGTCACGTACTTCACGGCCGGCGCGCAGAACACTCTGCCGCTGCTGATCTTCGGCTTCATTCGGCAGGGCCAGAACCTCCCGATCGTCAACGCGATTGCACTCGTCGTGATCATCGTCAGCCTGATTCCGGTCGCGCTCGCGCAGCGGCTGACGAGCGGCCCCGGCTCGGGCCGCGGATAGGGCGGCCAGGGAGTAGTGTCAGGTCCGTCCAACGAGCAAGGAGGCTGACGTGAAGGTTGTCCACTGCCCCTGCGGCACAGACGTCGAAGGTGAGACCGACGACGCGTTGGTCGAGAACGTCCAGGCCCACATCGCCGCCGACCACCCAGACCTCGTCGGCAAGTACTCGCGCGAGCAGATCGTGGAAATGGCGCACGAGCACTAGGTGCCCAGGAGCGGAGAGGGCTTGGCCCTCTCCGCTCGCTCGTGCTCGCAGACGCCGCGGCAAACGCCGGGTCCCGGTCACGGGGCGTATCGTCACTGATGCGTCCAAGCCGCCGCACTCTTCGCGACGGTCATAGGTGTCGAGATCGTCGATTGAGCCGCTGGTGACGCTTGCGTTTGGCGCGCGCAGGCTCGGCCCGCGGCGTCCGCGGTAGCATCCGTCCGATGAGGCCCTCACGCGTCGACGAGACCCACCTTCTGGCTGCGATCGAGCTCGCCCGCCGCGCACGCGAGAACGGGAACCACCCCTTTGGCGCGCTGTTGGTCGACGCGCGGGGGGCCGTCGTGCTCGAAGCAGAGAACAGCGTTTTGACCGAGCGCGACTGCACGAATCATGCCGAGCTCAACCTTGTCCGCGCTGCGAGCAGGATGTCCGACCAGCTGTCGCTTCGTGAGTGCACCCTGTACACGAGTACCGAGCCGTGTGCGATGTGTGCAGGCGGCATCTACTGGTCCGGCATAGGTCGTGTCGTCTTCGCTCTCAGCAGCGCGAGCCTGATGGAGATGGTGGACGATCCCGACAGGGAGTTCGAGCTCGCTCTGCCGTGCCGAGAGGTCTTCGCCAGAGGTGGCCGTGGGGTCGAGGTCAGCGGTCCGCAACTGGAAGAGGCCGGACGGGCTGTGCACGACGGCTTCTGGAGTGGAGAACCCGGATCGGGCTGAAGCCCCTTCTCCTGCGAAGCTCAGCGTGATCCGGGTTCAATGGACGAAAACTCGATTAGAGCGGCTCTCCGGGGAACACGAGGTCGAAGCGCTCGAGAAGGTCGGGGACGGTTTCGGGATTCATCTCGAGGCCGTAGCGGGCCGAAAGCGCTCCAACCTCCTGAGGGGTCGCCCCCGCGACGCCGCCGAGCCCAACGAGCTCGGCGAAGAACTGCTCGAAGCCAGCGGGGGAGATGATCTCGAGCAGGCGAGCTGGCTCGTCGCCCGCATTCCAGAAGGTATGCCATTGGTCTCGTGGCTTGAAGATCAGGTCGCCGGGGCCGCCAATGACGACATCGTCGCCCAGGAGTGCACCAACGCGTCCCTCGAGCACGAAGCTGTACTCGTCTTCTCGCGAGTGGCGGTGGAGCGGTGCAGCCAGGGCGCGCGGGGACATGGGGTGCTCGACGAGCGAAAAGCCGCCGCCGGACTCGCTGCCGTCAATCATGAACCGGACACCAATGCTTCCGAGAAAGCCCGCTTTACCGTCCTCGGGCCCGAGCACTCGTGCAGCTGACTGTTCGATCATCGCCCTACTCTCCATTTCGATATACGTCATGTAAAACGGATATTGACAGGCAGGCACGCTGCTGTCAAATTGGGATAACGTTGCGTATAGCGAATGAGTGAGAAGCGAGCATACGAGCTGAAGAAACGAGCCGTCCAGGTGGAGGAGACACGGCGACGGATCACCGAAGCCACGGTCGAATTGCATCGGACTGTCGGTCCAGCGGCGACGCAGATCACCGAGATCGCGCGGAGGGCCGGCGTCCAGAGAGTAACCGTCTATAACCACTTCCCGGATGAGGCGGCGCTCTTCGCCGCCTGCTCGGCGCACTGGCGGGCGCTTCATCCGGCGCCTGATCCAGTGGGATGGCTCGCCGATCTCGAACCGGGAGAGCGACTACGCCGCGGCCTGGGGGAGCTCTATGCCTGGTATCGCGAGACAGAGCCGATGCTGGCGAATATCCTGCGCGATGTCGACGTCGTCCCCGCGATGCGCCCATTCGTCGAGCAGGGCCTGGGTGGGTATTTCGACGCGGCCCGCGAGATCCTGGGTGGGCCGATCCGCGCCGGTGTCCGGGGGCGCGTCCGTACGCGAGTCGATACAGCAGTGGCAGCAGTCACCAACTTCCATGTGTGGCGCTCGCTTGCTCCGCTCGGAGATACCGACGCCGCCGACCTCGCGGCACGCTTCGTCGAGCTTGCCGCGATCGATTGATCCTCTCGATCAACTGCCCGAGGGAAGCGCCGGCGTTCGCGAGGGTAGCGACGGCGGCCCCGGGCCCCGGCTCGCGCCGAGCGCCCGGTCTCGGTCGGCTCAGCCTGTGACGCCTGTTCCGATCGGGCACGCGACGCCCGTGCCGCCGATCCCGCAGTAGCCGCGCGGGTTCCGCGCCAGATACTGCTGGTGGTAGGTCTCCGCGTAGTAGAACGGGCCGGCTTCGGCGAGCTCGGTGGTGATCATCCCGTGCCCGGACTGCGCGAGTGCCATCGAGTACCGCGCTTTCGACTCGAGTGCCGCCTCGTGCTGTGCATCGGTTGTCCAATAGAGAGCCGAACGGTACTGCGATCCGACGTCGTTTCCCTGTCGCATTCCCTGAGTCGGGTCGTGGCCTTCCCAGAACGTCTTGAGCAGATCGTCGTAGGAAATCCGGTTCGGGTCGAAGGCGACGAGCACGGCCTCCGTGTGACCCGTCCGGCCAGAGCATGTCTCCTCGTAACTCGGGTTGGGAGTGGTGCCACCGGCGTAGCCGACCGCTGTCGTGTAGACCCCGGGGAGTTGCCAGAAGAGGCGCTCGGCCCCCCAGAAGCACCCCATTCCGAACACGGCCGTCTCGATCCCATCGGGAAACGGAGGCTCGAGTGGAGTGCCTAGGACGACGTGCGGCTCGGTGACCGGCATTGCGCCCGGACGTCCGGAAAGGGTGTCCTCCGGCGCGGGCATTTCCTGAGACTTTCGTGTGAAGAGCATGCTCCTACGGTATCGGCAGAGGGCGAAGTGTTACAGGTCGCGAGTGATGCTTCTCTGAGTGCCACCGCCCGGTTCTGCAGACTCCTCCGTCGCGTCGTCTCGGACGAGTAGCAAGGATAGGTCCGTGGATACGGGACTCATGCTGCTCGTCGCCGGAGCCGTCCTGGCGGCGAGCATTATCGTCGCACTCGGCGCGGCGAGAACAGGGCTGCCCGTCCTCGTCGCGTTCCTCGGCCTCGGGATGTTGCTCGGCTCGGACGGTCCAGGTGGGATCGCGTTCGACGACGCCGAGCTGGCGCGCGAGGTCGGCGTCGTCGGCCTCGTCCTCATCCTCTACGAGGGTGGCCTTCAGACCTCCTGGCGAAGGCTGCGCCAGGTGGCCGTGCCGGCTGCACTTCTCAGCACGGTCGGCGTCGTCGTCAGCGCGCTATTGACGGGAGTCGCTGCACACTTCCTGTTCGACACCTCGTGGCTGGAGGCAATCCTGCTCGGTGCCGTCGTGTCCTCGACCGATGCCGCAGCCGTCTTTGCGACTCTCCGCACCTCTCATATCCGTAGGCGCGTTGCACGGACACTTGAAGCGGAAGCGGGAGGGAATGATCCCATGGCGATCGCGCTCACGCTCGGGCTGATCGCGTGGATCGAGAAACCGGATAGTTACGGGCTCGATGATCTCGCTCTGCTCATCGGCCAGCAGCTCGGCATCGGCCTGATCGTCGGCGTCGCGATGGGCGCGCTCGCCTCCTGGCTGTTCGCCAGGCTGCCTCATTCGATAGGCGCTTTCGCGCCGGTCGCCTCGATCGCCGCAGCCGCTCTTTCCTTCGGCGCCGCCGACGTTGCCGGTGGCAGCGGATTCCTCGCCGTCTACCTCGTTGGCCTGTCCGTCGGCAGCACGCCGTCTCGCTATCGGCGCCAACTCGTTGCGTTCCACGAAGGGCTCGCTTTCCTTGCTCAGGTGGCTCTCTTCATCGTCCTCGGCCTGCTCGTGTTCCCGAGCCAACTGACCGGGGTCGCTGCAGCCGGCCTCGCATTGGCGCTCTTGCTCGTGCTCGTAGCGCGGCCCGTCGCGGTTTGGGCGTCGACTGCCTTCAGTGACTTCACTGGGCGCGAACGACTGCTGCTCGGCTGGGCCGGCCTGCGTGGTGCCGTCCCGATCGTGCTCGCGACATTCGTGCTGTCATCCGGCGTTCCGCACGCGAACACGATCTTCAACGCGGTCTTCTTCGTCGTCGTGATCTCGGCGATCCTGCAGGGAACGACACTCGAGCGGGTCGCCGGCCGTCTCGATCTGCTCTCCTTTGCGCCGCTGGCAGTTGACGCGCCGTTGGAGGTGGATCCTCGCAGCAAGCTCGAGCTCATCGATTTCGTCGTCAACTCGGATCACGCCATTGCCGGCTCGGCCGTGCGCGAGTTGGGCCTTCCACGGAACGCAATCGTTGCGGTCGTCGGACGCGGCAACGAGTCGATTCCGCCCCGCGGCAGCACAATCGTCCAGCCGGGAGACCGTCTGTTTGTCCTCGCTCCTCGCTCGATGCGACAGGACATCGACGATGTTTTCTCGCGCTGGCGCCGCCGCGTCTAGTCAGCACCATGCCTACTGGTGGGAGCTTGCGTTCGTGCTACCGGTTAGCCCGCGGCGAGCGCCTGTTCGAGGTCGGCCCAAAGAGCCTCGGGCGGTTCGAGGCCAACCGATAGCCGCAGCAATCCTTCGGGACATCGTTCGCCCTCCCAGCGGTAGCGCGACTCGAGCTTCGTGTGGACGCCGCCGAGGCTCGTGGCGTTCTCGATTACCTGAGTCGCGATCTCCACGCGGCGGGCTGCGTCGCCGTCGGCGACGTCGAAGGAGATCAGAAAGCCGAAGCCCGGGTAGCGGACTGTTGTTACAGCTGGGTGGCTTGCCAGGCGCTCGGCAAGGACGCCGGCTGTTGCCTCCATTCGATCGAGTCTCACCTCAACCGTCTTCAAGCCGCGCTCGAGGAGCCATGCCGTGTCAGCTGACGCGACGAGGCCGGTGAGGCGGCGAGTGAGGTGGAGGCGTTCGAAGAGCTCGTCATCCCGTACCGTGGCAAGCCCGCCAATCAGGTCGTCGTGGCCTGCGAGCACCTTGGTGGCGCTGTGCAGCGAGACGTCGCAACCGAGGTCGAGAGGGCGTAGGCGAAGCGGCGAAGCAAGTGTCGCGTCACAGACGACGGGTGCCGCGTGGGCGGCCGCCGCCTCGAAGTCGGGCATCGTCAGCATCGGATTCGAGGGCGCCTCGATCAGGATCAGGTCCGCGTTGGCAGGCGGTGAGCCACTCTGGTCGTACTCGATCAGGTTGATGCCCCACGGCGCGATGTGATCGAACAGCTGCTTGTGGCCGTAGTAGGCACCTTCGGCGAGAGCGATCGTGCCGCCAGGGGGCAGCATGGTCAGTACGACGCACGTAACAGCCCCCATTCCGGCAGGAAAGAGCAGCGAGCGACCGCCTTCGAGAGCTCCGAGCGCGTGCTCGACCGAGACCGCATTGGGTTGCTCGGCGCGGGCATAGGAGTATTGCCTGGGTTCGCCCGCCGCGTCATAGGGCCAGGTTGCGGACCGGTCGAGAGGGGTGGACACGAGTCGACTCTATCGGCGGAAGCTGTTCTACACTCGCTGCATGGAGGCCTCGCTCGCCGTCACCCCCGCGCTGGTCGAGGCATACCATCGTGACGGCGCCGTTTGTATCCGAGGAGCGTTCTCGGCCGGCGACATCGTCCTGGCCGAGGCCGCCATCGAGCGGAACCTGGCTGAACCCAGTGTCAAGGCCCTCGTCGCAAGTCGGCCGGACGACCCGGGTCGCTTCTTCGAGGACTTTTGCAACTGGCAGCGACTTCCCGAGCTCGAGCAGGTCGCTCGGTCATCACCTGCGGCGGCGATGGCCGGCGAGTTGATGGCTGCCGATCGGGTGCGCTTCTTTCACGACCACGTTCTCGTGAAGGAGCCGGGAACGGTGCAACGGACGCCGTGGCATCAGGATCAGCCGTACTACAACATCGATGGGGCCCAGACATGCTCTGTGTGGCTGCCGGTCGATCCAGTGTCCCGCGCCTCGACGCTCGAGTTCGTGGCTGGTTCGCACCACGGGCCGTGGCTGATGCCGCGGACGTTCATGGACAACGAAGCGAAGTGGTTTCCCGACGGCGCTCTCGAGGAGCTACCGGATATCGAGAGCGATCGTTCGGCCTTCGAGATCTTGGGCTGGGCGCTCGAGCCGGGAGACGCGGTCTTCTTCAACATGCTGACACTGCACTGCGCCGGCGGTGTCGACGGCACTCAGCGGCGGCGCGTGCTCTCGCTCCGGTTCGTCGGGGATGACGTCACCCACGCGCCGCGTGAGTGGACGACCTCGCCGGACTTCCCGGGACTTGCCGACGAGCTCGCGGGAGGCAGCGCGCTCGAGCACCCGTTGTTCCCGATCGTCTGGGAGCGCTGCGCCCCCAACAACGCAGCGTCGTCGATGTGAGCGATAGGCTCACCCCGGCGATGGCGGTCGACGGAAGCTCGAGGACAACGCACGATACGACCGAGGCGAAGCTCCTCTGGTTGGAGCAGTTGGGCGCGGAGGCGGTGGCCGGGGGTGACGAGGCGGCTGCGAAGCAGCGTGGGCGTGGGAAGCTGTTGGCGCGGGAGCGGCTCGAGTTGCTGCTCGATCCGGGGTCGTTCGTCGAGCTCGATCGGTTCGTGCGTCACCGGGAGGTCGAGTTCGGGATGCGCGACAGGCGCCCGTTCGGCGATGCCGTCGTGACGGGCTACGGGACGGTGTTCGGGCGACCGGTGTGTGTGTTCTCGCAGGACTTCACGGTTTTCGGTGGCTCGTTGAGTGAGGTGTTCGCGGAGAAGGTCTGCAAAGTGATGGACATGGCGGTGAGGGTCGGCTGCCCGGTGGTTGGGATCAACGACTCGGGTGGAGCCAGGATTCAGGAGGGTGTCGTCTCTCTGGCGGGTTACGCCGAGATCTTCTGGCGGAACGTGCAGGCGTCGGGTGTCGTGCCGCAGATCTCACTGATCCTCGGGCCGTGCGCGGGCGGGGCGGTGTACTCGCCGGCGATCACCGATTTCGTGCTGATGGCCGAGGGGACGTCATACATGTTCATCACGGGACCCGACGTTGTGGAGACGGTCACGGGCGAGGAGGTGACCCAGGAGGAACTCGGGGGCGCTGCGTCGCACGCATCGCGCTCCGGGGTCGCCCACCTCGTGGCTGCGGGTGAGGAGACCGTGATCGAGGATGCCCGCTACCTGCTGTCGTTCCTGCCCCAGAACAACCTCGAGACGTCGCCGTACGCTGCGCCCGTCGACCCGGCCGACCGCGAGTCGCCCGAGCTCGACACCCTTGTGCCCGATTCGCCGAACAAGCCCTACGACATCGCGCGTGTGATTCGCGCGGTCGTCGACGATGCCGATTTTCTGGAGCTGCAGGCTGACTACGCGCAGAACATCGTGTGCGGGTTCGCGCGACTCGGCGGTCATGCGGTCGGGATCGTCGCGAATCAGCCGAACGCGCTCGCGGGGGTGCTCGACATCGACGCCTCGGTGAAGGCGGCCCGGTTTGTGCGCACGTGTGACGCCTTCAACATCCCACTCGTCACCTTCGTCGACGTCCCTGGATTCCTGCCCGGCACAGCGCAGGAGTGGGGTGGGATCATCCGTCACGGCGCGAAGCTCCTGTACGCATACGCCGAGGCAACCGTCCCGAAGCTGACCGTGATCACGCGAAAGGCCTACGGCGGCGCGTACGACGTCATGAGCTCGAAGCACATCCGGGCCGACGTCAACGTCGCCTGGCCAACCGCGGAGGTCGCCGTGATGGGGCCCGAAGGCGCAGTCAACATCATCTTCAGGCAGGAGCTCGCCACTGCCGCGAATCCGGAGGCCCGACGCGCCGAACTGATCGCTGACTACATGGAACGCTTCGCAAACCCGTACTCGGCCGCCGAGCGAGGGTACGTCGACGACGTCATACCGCCGCGCACAACGCGCCCCTACCTCATCCGAGCACTCGAGATGCACCTCGCCAAACGCGAACCAACACCCAAACGCAAACACGGCAACATCCCCCTGTGACGGTATCCCGCGACACCGTTCCCCTCGAGCACACGTGGGACGCGGCCGGAGTCTTCCCGACCGTCGAGGCATGGGAGGCCGAGCTCGAGGCGGTGCTCGGCAATCTCTCTCTACTGACCGCCTTCCAGGGTCGCCTTGGGGAGAGTGCGGCGGTTCTCGTCGAAGCGCTGGAGATTCGCGACCAACTGGCACGACGTGCGGGTCGGGTCTCCGTTTACGCGCTCATGGGGTATGCCGTCGAGACGAGCTGCACTGCCGCGATTGCGCGCTTTGGCCGCGCCCAGGCAGCCGACGCCCAGGTGAGCGCCGCGACCGCGTTCGTCGATCCGGAGGTGCTCGCCCTGGGTGAAGAGCGGCTTCGTGACTGGTCGGCGGCAGAGCCGGCTCTGGTCGTCTACGAGCACTACATGGATGACCTCGTCCGCCGCGCCGCCCACATGCGATCAGCCGAGATCGAAGAGGTCTTGGGCCTTGTCTCCGACGCGTTCTCCGGCCCGTTCTCGGTCTACAGTGCGCTCGCCGACAGCGACCTCGTGTTTGCGCCTGCCGTCGCCGACGACGGACAGTCATTCAAGGTCACGCAGGGCTCGATCGACGAGCTCCTGTGCAGCCCCGACCGCACTTTGCGGCATTCAGCGTGGGAGAGCTACGCCGACGGGTACCTCGCTGTGCGCAACACTCTCGCGGCGAATCTCGCGAGCACGATCAAGCAGGCAGTGTTCTCGACGCGCGTTCGCCGGTATGCCTCGCCGCTTGCGGCATCGCTTTCGGCAGCGAACGTTCCGGTCGAGGTCTTCGACAACCTGATCGCCGCGTTCGAGGCGAATCTGCCGACCTGGCACCGGTACTGGCGTGTGCGGCGCAGGATCGACGGAGTCGAGCAGCTCTCACCTTTCGACGTTGCCGCACCGCTCAGCATCTCTCCGCCCGTGATCCCGTACGAGCAATGCGTCGAGTGGATCTGTGCCTCGCTCGCTCCGCTCGGAGACGGGTACGTCGAGACAGTCCGGCGCGGATGTCTCGAGGAACGGTGGGTCGACCTCGAGCCAACGGCGGGAAAGATGAGTGGCGCGTTCTCGTCCGGCGCGCCCGGGACATCGCCCTTCATCGTCATGAACTTCGACGGCACGGCCGCGAGCCTCGGAACGCTCGCTCACGAACTCGGCCACTCGATGCATTCGTTCCTCGCCTGGCAATCCCAGCCTCAGATCTATAGCCACTACTCGATCTTCGTCGCGGAGGTCGCGTCGAACTTCCATCAGGCGATGCTCCGCGCCTATCTCTTGGACGCCGTCGACGATCGCGCGCTGCAGCTTGCGGTGCTCGACGAGGCGATCTCGAACTTCCACCGCTACTTCTTCTTGATGCCCACCCTCGCCCGTCTCGAAAGGGAGCTTCACGAGCTGGTCGATCGTGGGGAAGGGTTGACCGCTGAGCTGCTCGGCGAGCGCACGGCCGACCTCTTCGCCGAAGGATTCGGCCCTGAGGTCGAGCTCGACCACGAACGCGTCGGGATCACGTGGGCGCAGTTTGCGCACCTCCATGAACCGTTCTACGTCTATCAGTACGCGACGGGTATCTCGGGGGCGCATGCTCTGGCGCGCGGCGTGCTCGAGGGCTCGAATGGAGCTGCCGAACGGTATCTCGCGTTCCTCTCAGCGGGCGACTCCGTGTATCCGCTCGACGGGCTGCGCGATGCAGGGGTCGACCTCGACTCGCCGGAGCCCGTCGAGGAGGCCTTTCTCGTCCTCACGTCGCTCGTCGATCGCATCGAGGAGCTCGCATAGCGGCGCGGCGTGTCGGCCCCGATTCGCTCTAGAGCGGCAGGAGCCGAGTTGCGGTCGCCTTGAAGGACGCAACGACGACGTCTCCCTCTCGGATCTGGAGACGCTCGGCGGACGCGGTCGTCACTTCGGCGACGATCGGGCCGACGCGAACCCGCGTGCGATTCCCCAGTGGAACGACGGAGGCGACGGTTGCGCGGATGTGGTTGACGGCAGAATCGGATGGGAGATCCCGCGAGAGCGATACCTCCCACGGATAGATGGCGAGGCCGACCCGGCCCATTCCGGGATCAGAGCTCCAGGCCGTGCCGCCTGCGTCGAGGACGACCTCGGTGAGTCCGTGCGAGCTTGCAGCGGCCGTGCCCTCGAGGAGCGTGGCACCCGTGAAGCTCGCAACGAAGGGGTCGGCAGGGGCTGCGACGAGCTCGGCCGCAGTGCCGCTCTGCAAGACGCGGCCGTCGACGAGGACTCCGACACGATCGGCGAGGGCGGCTGCGTCCTCGAAGTCGTGCGTCACGAGGATGGTTGGGAGCGCGAGATCGCGCAGCAGCTCGTGGAGCTCGGTCCTTACGGCGGCCTTGGTGTGCGCGTCGAGTGCCGAGAGGGGCTCGTCGAGGAGAAGCACGCCAGGCTTGGACGCCAGCGCTCGGGCGAGCGCTACTCGTTGACGCTCGCCCCCTGAGAGATCACGGATGCGCGCGCGCGTGAGGTGCGCTATCTGGAATCGTTCCAGCAGCTCGCCGACCTGAAGGTTGCGGCTGGCTCCGAACCGGATATTCGCGAGAACGTCGAGGTGGGGAAAGAGGGCGTACTCCTGAAAGAGGTAGCCCACGCCGCGTCGCTCGGGCGGAACGTCGATGCCGGTGTCCGTATCGAGCCAGACATGGTCGTCGAGCGAGACGGCGCCTTCGCGAGGCCGCAGCAGCCCTGCAACCACGCGCAGGACCGTCGTCTTCCCGGCGCCGGACGGCCCCACGAGCGCCGTCGTCGTGCCGTCTGCGACGGTCAGCTGGACGGAGGCGTCGAAGCTACGAAGGGGATGGGTGAAGTGGAGGTTGAGCGCCATCGGGTTAGGAGCTTGACGGAGAGGAGCGTTGCCGCGCTGATGATCACGAGGACGGCGCTGATCGCAAGGGCGACGTCGAAATCGACATCGAACTGCTCGTAGATCGCGAGCGAGAGCGTTTGTGTGACGCCCTGGAGGGATCCGGCGAACATGATCGTGGCACCGAACTCGCCGATTCCGCGGGCGAACGCAAGCGCGGCGCCGGCTCCGAGCCCACTGGATGCCAACGGCAGCGCCACGCGGAAGAAGACGCGCCCTTGACGGGCACCGAGCGTGCGAGCTGCGGCGGGCAGCGTCGGGTCGATGCCCTCGAAGGCGGAGACAGCGGTGCGGACGTAGAACGGGCTCGCGACGAACGTCACGGCGAGGATGACTGCGATCTTCGTGAACGCGATGTCGATTCCGAGGGCATCGAAGGTGCTACCGAGCAGGCCCTGGCGCCCGAAGGCGACGAGGAGGCCGATGCCGGCGACGGCCGGGGGCAAGACGAGCGGGAGCTCGATGAGAGTGACGACCAGGTCACGCGACCGCGATGTCCGTGTGGCGACCCAGTACGCGGTAGGTGTGCCGAACAAGACGATCAGGAGCATCGAGACCGCGATGGTCTCGGCGGTGACCACGAGGGCGTCCTTCGCGGCGCTCGTCCCGAGAGCCGAGATCAGGTCGCCGGGCGGCACGTGCAGGAAGATCGCTGCAACCGGAAGCAGCAGAAAGAGTAGAGCGACGCCCGTCGCGAGGACAACCGTCGCTCGGAAGAGCTTGTCTACGAGGCCGCCTTGGGGATCGTCAGGAAGCCGGCCGCCTTCAGCGCCGCTTGTCCCTTGACGGAGAGGAGTCCTTTGATCCATGCCTGTGCTGCTGGCCTGTTACCGGAATTCGTGACGACCGCGATCTCGTAGCGTACTCGCGGCTGAGCCCAGGCCGGGATCCGGATCACGGTGACCTGATCGCTCACAGCTCTCGCGTCGGTGACGTAGACAAAGCCTGCGTCCGCCTGGCCGAGGGCCACCTTGCCGGTGACAGCCTTCACGTCGGACTCCTGACTGACGACCTTCGTGAGGACGGACGAGAGATTCATCTTCTTCAGCACGGTGCGGGTGTAGCTCCCGACAGGTACCGCCGAGTTGGCGATGACGAGCTTGAGGCTCTTGCTCCGGAGGTCGTAGACAGACTTGAGGCCCGCCGGGTTGGATTTGGGAACGATCAACGCGAGCCGATTCGCCGTGAACGTGACGGGCTTGTCGACGAGCCCGCCGGCGTAGAGCCGTTGGGTGTTGACCGGGCTCGCGGACGCGAAGATGTCAGCGGGCGCTCCCTGCTTGATCTGCGTCTCGAGTACGTTGGAGCCTGCGAAGTTGTACTTCTGTGCTGCGTCGTAGGCCTTGAACACCTCGGTCAGGGACGCCGCAGCGTAGATGTTCAGTGGAGCGACATTCGTTCGTGCTCCTGCCGTTCCGACGACGACGAGCGTCAGCGCGAGGATCGCGGCGGAAAGGATGGCGGCGGTGCGTTTCATTGGTTGTCTCCTAGCCAAGGTAGGCCTCGATTGCGTCGCTCGCCGTCTCGACGTCGATTGCTGACGGGAACGAGATGCCGACGGCTCGGCCACCAGATAGCAGCGAGAGCGCGCTGACTTGCTGCGCGACGTTCGCGGCCATGCTCGCGAAGAGCGTGCGATAGGAAGGGATCGAGATCGCAGCGGCGGCACTCATGTAGACCCCGAGGAGAGGACGGGCGACGGTCAGGCCAGCCGCCGAAACGGAGTTTGGGTTGGCGAAACTACCGCCAGGCCAGGAGAACGAGAAATCCTCGGCGACCGCGGCCGTCTGTCCTGCCCCGATCAGGAGCATCGAAAGAGCGTCTGCATGCTGGCTCGCGTTCAGGCTGCTGCGTGCGAACTCACGTGCGGCCGAACCACGGATCACCTTGGCCGCCGCCGTCTTTGCGTGGAAGTCCTGGAGGAGCAACTCAGTCGCAAGCCCGAAGTTCGCGTAGGCAAGCTCGTCGTCCGTCGCTGTCAGAGCGGCAAGCCCACGAGGCGGCTCGGCGAGACCCGCAACAGCCAGGCCAACTCCAGCGGCGGAACGAATCAGATGTCGTCGATTCATGCTGGTAGTGCTCCTCGTCGTCTTCGGATAGATTCGGTGATCCGGTAGAAACATATTGACTACCTGTTTTTTCGCACCATACCAGCGTCAGCGGATAGTCGCCGCTGATCGCGGGGATTCATCAAAGACACGCGAGGACGAACCGGGGAGCAAGCCTCTAGGATCACCGTCGATGGCGCGCCCACGACGAACCGAGCCCTCGTTGACCGAATGGGCGGTGCTCGGGCTCCTCTGCGAGAAACCCGCGCACGGCTGGGACGTAGCACGGTTGTTCACGCGAGGAGGCGCGGTCGGACAGGTGTGGCTCGTCAGTCGGCCGCTCGTCTACCGGGCGATCACCGTGCTCCGTGACCTCGGCTACATCGTCGATCACGCCAGCACACCGAGCGTCGCCGGGCCACGCCGAACGCTGCACGCTCCAACGCCCAGAGGGTCGCCAGGCCCTGCGTCGTTGGCTAGCACGGCCGACGAGACATGTTCGTGATCTCCGTTCGGAGCTGTTGGTCAAGCTTCTGCTTCTCGAGCGGGTGGGTAAGGACACGGGGCCGCTCCTCCGGGCTCAGCTCACCCTTCTCGAAGACGGGGAGAACGCGCTGGTTCGCCGAGTGACGCAGAGCACCGGTTTCGAGCGAACTGTTGCTGTCTGGCGACTCTCGACGGGGCGTGCCGCGCGTGCATTCGTCGAAGCGATGCTCGATGAGCGCAGTGGCAATCCGGTGCACTACGAAGCCATTGGCCACGTCAGGTCCTCTCACGCGTCACTCGACGGTATGCCTCTCCAGCCCGCAGCTGATATCTCCGGTCCGGCAAGGATCGTCCTCACCGAGCCACATGTCGGTTGTCTCGTCGATCTCGACGGCTTCTCCCACATCTGGGTGCTGGCCCACCTCCATGAGTCGGTGGGATGGGCCGCGACCGTCGACCCGTTCCTCGACGATCAACCACGCGGGACGTTCGCAACACGCTCACCGCACCGACCCAATCCGATCTCGATCTCGCTCTGCAGCTCTGCTCGAGGTGGAGGCCGACGGCGTCGTCGTGGCAGGCCTCGATCTTCTCGACGGCACGCCGGTGCTGGATCTCAAGCCGTTCGTTCCGTTCTTCGATGTGCCCGAAGGTCCCGTTTCCTCGGGGTGGTTCGCCGGTCGGGCAGAGCTCATCTTCGAGCGCACGTCGGACGAGCGGTTCGAGCAACGCAGCAGGCGAGGGTAGGTTCGACCGGAGTCCCGTAGGCTCCAGACGTGGCACTCGAAGTCGTTCTCGATCCTGTCCCGGATGACGCAACGCGTCGCGCCGTCGCTGCTGCGTTCGCTCAGGCGGGCCTCGCGAACGACGTGAGGCCCGCGATCCTCGAGAGTCCCTGGCTCCGTGCCAGCTTGCAGGAGGGAGTCGAACGACACGTGGCCGGGCCTGATTCCAAGCCCGCCGGCCCCGCTTCGGCCGAGACTGAGGGCCCTGACTACGCCCCGGTGCCGCGCAGAACCCGAGGCGCGACGCGCGCGTAGTCCAGCCCCGAGATCCACGTCAGCACGACCGCGACGAGGAGCGCCCACCACGCAACCGTCGTGCTCCACGCCCCCCCAGCAGCCATCCCGCCAATCGCCACCGCCAGCGCCTGCGCCCACGTCTTCAGCTTGCCGAGATCTCGAGCCCCGATCACGATTCCCTTCTCGATCGCAGCGAGGCGGAGTCCGGAGACGAGGAACTCGCGCGCGATGATGGCCGCGACCATCCAGGCCGGCGCAACCCCCTCGGCGATCAGCATCACCAGCGCTGCCATCACCAGCACCTTGTCGGCGATCGGATCGAGGAGGGATCCGAAGGCGGACGTCTGGTTCCAGCGGCGGGCGAGCCAGCCGTCGATCTGATCGGTGGCCATGGCGACGACGAAGACCGCCGTCGCCCAGTACGCGTGGTTCGGGAAGTTCCACGCGAACAACACCACGACGACGGGAACCGCCATGGCTCGAACGAGCGTCAACTGATCCGGGAGGGTCATCGTTCGGGGAGAATACGCGGCGCGCATGCCAACCTTCACCAAAGTGCTGGTCGCAAACCGCGGTGAGATCGCGATCAGGATCTTCCGGACGCTGCGCGAGCTCGGGATCGGAGCCATCGCGGTGTACTCCGATGCCGATCGAGGTCGGTTGCACGTTCGCATGGCCGACGAGGCGTATCGGATCGGGCCGGGCCCGGCCGACCAGAGCTACCTTCGCGCCGACATCATCGTCGAGACCGCGCTGCGCGCGGGCGCCGAGGCAGTCCACCCTGGCTATGGCTTTCTGGCCGAGAACGCGGGGTTCGCGCGGGCGGTGGAGGACGCGGGCCTGACATGGGTCGGCCCGCCGCCGGCCGCGATCGAGCTGATGGGCTCGAAGACGCAAGCGCGGGCGACGATGGTCGCTGCCGATGTTCCCATCATCCCCGGCGCGATCGATCCAGTGCAGACGGTCGAACGGGTGATCGAGTTGGGCGACGAGATCGGATATCCGCTCATCATCAAGGCCGCTGCAGGTGGTGGTGGCAAGGGGATGGAGCTCGTCCTGCGTGCCTCCGAGGCCGCCACCGCATTCGAGGCGGCGCAACGGCAAGGCCTCAAGTACTTCGCGGACGACACGGTGTACGTCGAGAAGTATCTCGAGCAGCCGCGCCATGTGGAGGCCCAGATTCTCGCCGACGCGCACGGGACGGTGCTCTTTCTCGGGGAGCGTGACTGTTCGATCCAGCGGCGTCATCAGAAGCTCGTCGAGGAGACCCCGTCGCCGGCCGTCGATGCTGCCCTGCGCACCAGGATTTGCGAGATCGCTGTCAACGCCGCGCGGGCGGCGGGCTATCGGTCGGCGGGGACGATCGAAGGCTTGCTGACAGCGACCGGCGATTACTACTTCATGGAGATGAACACGCGAATCCAGGTCGAGCACACCATTACGGAGCTCGTTACCGGTCTCGACCTCGTCCGGGAGCAGATTCTCATCGCGCAGGGCGAGCCCCTCTCGATCCGGCAGGAAGACGTGAGCTTTCGTGGGCATGCCATCGAGTGCCGCATCAACGCAGAGGATGTCGCGAAGGGCTTCCTCCCCGCACCGGGGCTGATCACCGCGTACGCGGAGCCCTCGGGACCGGGTGTGCGTGTCGACTCGGGCATCCGCGCCGGAGAGACGATCTCGGATCTCTACGACCCGATGATCGCCAAGCTGATCGTCCATGACACGAATCGCGCAACGGCCAGGCGGAGGATGCTGCGCGCCCTCGCGGAGTTCAGGATCGAAGGCCCGCCGACGCTGCTCGGCTTTCACGCGGCGCTCCTCACCGAGCCGTGTTTCATCGACGGCGGAGCATGCCACGGGCTCATCGAGTCCGAGGAGCTGGCGCAGCGAGCGGAAGAAATGACCGATCTGTTCTCTCATCAGACAACAACGATATCCGGTGCACCGGATGGCGTGCTCGAGCAGTCCCGTGAACAGGTCGTTGCGGTGGAGGTCGACGGCCGCGCCTTCGACGTCCGTCTCCACACAGCTGCACCGCCCTGGGCGTCGCTCGGACGTCGTCGCCGAGAGCGGTCCATCGCTGCCGGAATGGGCTCGGGCGCCGTTGTCAGCCCGATGCAGGGAACCATCCTCAAAGTGCTCGTGGAGAACGGCGACGCGGTTGTCGCCGGTGATGTGATCTGCGTCGTCGAGGCCATGAAGATGGAGAACGAGATAGCCGCCTCGCGCGACGGTTTCGTGACCCAGCTCGACGCAGCGGCCGGGAACGGTGTCAGCAGCGGCCAGTTGATCTGCGTCGTCGCGGCGGCCGACTGATGGCCGGAGAGGATGTCGATGCTCTCGTCCGGGATCTCGTAGAGGGAGAATCACTGACCGGTGCCAGCCTGAGCCGGCCTCGTCGGGGAGATCCATCGCGTCCTTCGCGTGTCACGGTGGTGCCAATTGCACCCGGTGGTTCGCTGCGGTATCGCTTCACGGCCCATCGGGCTACGCGCGCGACCGACGAGAATCTCACGCCCCAGGCAACGATCGAGCGACTCGTGCATCTACTCGGCACGGAGTATCGACAGGGGCTGCTCCACTCGACGGATGCCGACTGGCAGGTGCTCGCCTCAGGCGCCCGAGCCACGCTGCTTCGTCGGCCGCCGAGCCGGCCGACAGCGTCGCTTGCGCATGACCGAGTCAAGCGCCGTCTCTTGCCCGAAGGCACGCCGGTGCCGTTCCTCGTCGAGCTCGGCGTGATGACGCGAGACGGCAAGGTGCGCGCGCAGCGCTACGACAAGTTCCGACAGGTGAATCGCTTCGTCGAGTTCGTCGAGGACGTTCTCCCGTCTCTCCCCCCGGGCCTACTGCGAGTCGTCGACTTCGGGTCAGGGAAGTCGTATCTGACCTTCGCGCTCCACCATCTGCTCACCGTTATCCACCAACGGGAGGTCGAGATCGTGGGGCTCGACCTCAAGTCCGACGTCGTTAAGGATTGTGAGGCGCTGGCGCGGAAGCTCGGCTGCGAGGGCCTCCACTTCGAGGTTGGCGACATCGGAGGGTACGAGGAGCTCGCCGGCGTCGACCTCGTCGTCAGCCTGCACGCCTGCGACACCGCGACCGACGACGCGCTCGACCGGGCAGTCAGGGCCAGGGCGGGCGTCATTCTCGCCGTTCCCTGCTGCCAGCACGAGCTTCTCTCCCAGCTCGAGAACGACGCGCTCGACCCACTTCTTCGGCACGGCACGCTGCGCGAGCGCTTCGCGGCAGACGTCACCGACGCAGCTCGCGCGCAGCTTCTCGGTGCTGTCGGGTATGACGTGCAGGTGGTCGAGTTCGTCGCCCTCGACCACACGCCCAAGAACATCCTGCTCCGCGCGGTTGCACGCCCCGGCCGTGACACCGCGAAGGCACTCGCCGAGTATCGAGCCTTTGCGGCCGAGCTCGGCATCGACCCTGCGCTCGGCCGGCTTCTCGCCGACATGCTCGAGGACGGATCGAAGTGAGCGCCGTTGGCACCTGTAGCGCCGCATCGCTTGCCGCGGGAGAGCCGCTCGAGGGAACCGCGACCCTTGGCACGAGTTGGCTTCTCGTGGAGGTGCGTGGCGCGTGGGGGAGGGATGCGATCGCCGACAGCGGGTTGCCGGACACCGTTCGTCGTACCCTGGACTCGTTCCCGGGCAAGGTGATCCTGTTGCGCCGGCCCGATCGTCGCAAAGGCATCACGGTGTTTCGAGCGACGGTCGAGGAAGGCGGCGGCACGATCGTCCGGCAGGCATTCGAGTCGCTCGACGAGCTTCCCGCGGCAGACCTCGAGCGGGAAGGAGAGCCCATCGTCGGATCCGTCGTCCTCGTCTGCGCTCACGGTCGGCGTGATGCATGCTGCGCGCGTCTCGGCCCGCCCCTGTTCGACTCGCTGGCCCCGCACGTTGCGCCCGAGCGACTGTGGCAGGCTTCGCACCTCGGAGGGCACCGCTTCGCTCCGAACGTGCTCGTACTCCCGCAGGGCGTCCAACTCGGGCGGATTCCCGTCGAGCGCGCACACGAGGTCGGCCTGCTGTTGGCGAACGGAAGACTCCCTCTCGACCTCTATCGCGGCCGAACGCTCTACTCTCCACCGGTGCAGGCCGCCGAGATCGCCGTTCGCTCGTCGTCGGGCTACGCCGGCTTCGCTGACCTGCAACTCGCCTCCCACGATGCGGATCTCGTAACGTTCTCGACTCCTTCAGGAGTCGTCACGGCTCAGGTCGAGGAGCGGCCCGGCCCCGTCGTCCCGGCGAGCTGTGGCGCAGAGCCCGAGGAGACCGTCGGCTGGATCGCGTCGTTGGTCGAGTGACTCGATCGCTCGGCGGAGCGTCTGGTTGACCCAACGAACGGATGGATCCGCGCTAGAGTCGCCAGAATGAGCGAGAACAACCCGGTTCTTCTGCTTACCGGAGCGTCATCAGGCATCGGCGCCGCAAGTGCGCGTCTGCTCGTCGGCGAAGGGTGGCGCCTCATTCTCGCCTCTCGCTCGATCGGCAAGCTCGACGAGTTGGCCGACGAGCTCGGCGGCCCTGACCGTGCTGTTGCGGTCGAGTGCGATGTGACGGAGTGGGCCGACCAGCAGGCCGCCGTCACAGTTGCCCTCGAGCACTACGGTCGCCTGGACGCGGCCTGGGCGAACGCCGGCTTCGGTGCGCAGCGGGGTTTCCTCGCCGACACGGTCGAGCACTGGCGCGACATGGTGCTCGCGAATGTCTACGGTGCAGCATTGACGATTCGGGCCGCGATGCCCGCGCTCATCGAGGCCAAAGGGCATCTGCTCCTGACCGGCTCGGTCGCCGGGCGCCGGGCGATGCCCGGCTCGCTCTATTCCGCAACGAAGCATGCGGTGCATGCGATGGGCGAATCGGTGCGACAGGAGCTCGACGGCACGGGCGTTCGGGTCACCGTGATAGCCCCCGGCATGGTCGATACGCCGTTTTTCGACGAGATCCCGCTGGACGCCCCGCTCCACGCAGAGGACATCGCGCGCGCCGTCCTCTTTGCGCTGTCGCAACCGCCGCACGTGGACGTCAACGAGATCCTCGTTCGTCCAACCGCGCAGCCCGTGTAGAGAACGGCTATCCCGCGCCTCGGGTCTGTGGCGCGCTGACTCAGATCTCTGTGACGGTGCGTGCCCTGTCCGGCGTCACCGTTCGCGTCCCGGCGTCCGTCACAGTGTCCTCTGATACGACCGGAAACAGCGGGTTGCGAAGGATCCCGTCAGCGCCGTGAAGCCGGCGAGCAGGACGAGGTAGAGGCCGATGTTGCCCCAGTTGGTGTCCGGCAGAGCCTGACCGCGCGAGGCGCGCACCGCCCATTCGACCGGGTTCGCAAGCGAGAGTGTCTCCATCCAGTCGGGAATCAGGCTTGCCGCGATCAGGATCGAGGAGAAGAAGAGCAGCGGCAAGCCGATGAAGTTCGCGACAGCGATCATCGTCGCCTCCTGCCGCGTCAACAGGGCGATCCCGGTCGAGATCCCCGAGAAACCCGCTGCGACCAGGAACGCTGCGAGCATGATGACGAGCCAGCCGAGCGGGCCACCGTTCGTCGCGCCGAGGAACAGGCCGACGACGAGGATGATCAGCGCCTGGATGGTCGCGACGACCGCTGACTGCAGTAGGCGAGCGAAGACGATTGCGCTCCGCCTCACCGGCGTCGCCAGGAAGCGCTCGATCACGCAGCGGTCGAGATCCTCGATCGTGCCCATTCCCGACCAGGTACCGGAGAAGAACGCGGTCATGATCGCGATTCCCGGAGTCAGGTAGTCGACGTACGACGTCGTTCCGAAGCCCGGTAGGTCGGTGATCCGGCGAAACAGCTGGCTGTAGAGGAGGAGCCAGAACATCGGCTGGATCAGCATCAGCGCGATCCAGATCGGCTGACGGAGGAGGTTCCGAATCAGCCTTGCGAACAGATACAGCGTCTGCATGACGGCCGTCACGTCCCTGCCCTATCGTCCGAGTGGAAGTCACGCCCGGTGTAGTGGAGATAGACGTCGTCGAGCGAGGGCCGCGATACCGTGACGGCCCTGACGTCGACCCCGCCCCCATCCAGCGCGGCGAGCATCCCGGGGACGGCCTGGGCGCCGTGTTCGACGCGGGCATGGACGCGGTGACCCTCGATCAGCGCCTCGTGAACGTCCGGCAGCGCCAGCAAGAGATCCTTTGCGAGTGCACCGTCCCCGTTCGAGAGCTCGATTGCGACCGCGTCCCCTCGGAGATCCCGCTTCAGTGCCTCGGGGGCACCGTCGACGACGACCTTGCCCTGCGAGACGATCGCGACGCGCTCGGCCAGCCTGTCGGCCTCCTCCAGATAGTGCGTCGTCAGCAGGATCGTCAGCTTCTCGGCGCTCGCAAGACGTGAGAGCTCGTCCCACATCGCCACGCGAGCCTCGGGGTCGAGCCCGGTGGTCGGCTCGTCGAGAAACAGCACCTGTGGCCGGTGTACGAGCCCCATCGCGACATCGAGACGTCGTTTCTGGCCACCGGAGTAGGTGCGCACGAGGGCATCGGCCTTCTCCTCGAGCGTGAACAGCTCGAGCAGCTCGCGAGCTCGGCGCTCGAGGTCGGGGCCGCGCATTCCTTGGAGCCGGCCCTGCAACACGAGATTCTCGTGCCCGGTTCCTTCACGGTCGACGCCCGATGACTGCGGCACATAGCCGAGTGCCCGCCGCACTGCGCTCGGCTCCCGCCGTACGTCGTACCCTGCCACCGAGGCCGAGCCACCGTCGGGCGTGCTCAGTGTGACGAGGATACGCACGGTCGTCGATTTTCCGGCGCCGTTCGGGCCGAGCAGGCCAAAGACCTGCCCGGCGGGGACTGAGAACGTCATTCCGGCGAGAGCTCGAACGTCCTTCCCGTAGGTCTTCTCGAGGTCGTCGACGACGATCGCATCCATCGGGCTCGCGATCAGCTGGGGTCGGGGTTTGACTGTGTCATCGGCCTGGCCGGTAGCCGGAGGGTGAATACGATCGAGACGAGGGCGACGCCTTCTTCAGTGCATCGAGCTGAGCATCGGCGTAGTCGTCCGTGATCGCGTCCGCCTCGGCCGGTGTGGCACCGGCGTCGACGAGAGCGGCGTGCGCCTGTTCCGTCGTAACGATCTCGATGCCGTTCTCGGTCGCGGCCGCGATCTGCGTTTTCGTCGAGCTCGAGAGCGCAGGGTTCGTTGCGATCCGGTCGTTGAAGCCGGTGAGCAAGCCCGTGAGGAGAACCGAGCCGATGAGTGCCGTGCCGAGTGACGCGCCGAGGTTCTGGGCAGTGCCCTGGAGGCCTCCCGCCTCGTTCGTCTTGCCGGGTGGCGCCGACGACATGATCACGTTGCCGAGTTGTGACATCAGCAGGCCGGCTCCGACGCCGAACAACGCGAGCGAGAGCTTGAACCCCGTCTCGTTGAGGGTCACGTCGATCGTGCCGACCAGGACGAAAGCTGCGATCCCCATCGCGAGAAGCCCGATCCGCACGATCGCCCGCGGCGGCAGATGAGTCACGAGCTTCGGACCGGTGAGTGCTGCTGCGAGCATGGTGATGGACATCGGGAGCAGGCGCTTGCCGGTCTCGAACGCATCGAAACCGAGGACGACCTGGAGGTAGACGGGCAGGACGAAGAAGGTGCCCATCAGCACGAGCTGCTGGGACATCAACGTCGACAGGCCCGCCCGGAGGGATTGGATGGTTAGGAGCGTGCGGTCGAGGAGTGCGTCCAGACCGAGCCTCGCACGTCGCTCCTCCCAGATGCCGAAGCACCAGAGCAGGAGGATGCCTCCGACGATCAGGAAGGGCACGAGCGAGAAGCCGAGCGGCGTGATCTCGTGGCCGTCGATCGTGGGCGCATCGAGGGGCCACACCCACCCCCAACTGCTGCTCTTGAGGATCCCGAACACGATCAAGCCGAGACCTGCCGCCGAGAGGGCTGATCCGCCGAAATCGAGCTTTGGCGGGTGCGCGGGACGCGGGGCTGCCTGCATCCGCTTGCGCGCGAGCAGGACGGCGATCACGATCACGACCTCGCCCACGAAAACGTAGCGCCAGGAGTAATACGTCGTCACCCAGCCGCCGATCACCGGCCCAACGGCGATCGCTGCTCCGGCGACGCCGCCGATGATCCCGTAGGCGAAGGCGCGATCCTTCCCCTCGTAGTTGGCCGCCGTGAGAGCGGCGATGGCCGGGATCACGAGCACCGCGCCAAGGCCCTCGACGAGCGACCAGCCGAAGAGGAGCACATAGAGGTTCGGACTCAGCGCCGTCGTCAGGGACCCGAGCCCGTAGACCGCGAGACCAATTGCGAAGGCGCGGTCACGTCCCCAGATGTCGCCGAGCTTCGCCCCGACCAACATGAAGGCGGCCATGACCAGCGTGTACATCGTGATCGCGCCCTGCACACCCGTGACGGTCGTATCCAGGTCAGCCACGATCTGCGAGATCGAGACGTTCATCACGCTCGAGTCCAGCACCATCACGAACTGTGCCGCGGCGAGGATGATCAGTGGGAGCCAGCGGCGCACCACGCCAGACCTTACGTTGTCACAGGAAGCGAGACAACGGCTCTACGCAGGGTCTGCTGCAACCTGATCCAGCTCGTGCGCGTGATCCGTGAACCACACGACCTGCGGCTCAGCGCCCTTCGGCGGCGAGCCGATGCTCGAGAACGTGCCGAACGACAGCCTCACCCAGAGGCCCCCGGCGAGTGCGCCGGGGGCAGCGATCGTTCCTTTCCATGTCTTTCCCGGCCGTAGCACGGCGGGGAGTGCAGGGCTGAAGCTCGTCGCGGGCCGAATCGCTGGGAGGTCGCCGTTGCGGTTGCGCCGGTCGAGCTCCCCGAGATCGTTGTTCGGGAAGAGCAGCACTCCGAATGCGAGTTCCACGGTTCGGCGCGGGCCGCCGACCTCCCAGCTGACGTCGGACGTGTTCGCTACGGAGACGTCGGCCGTCCAGCCGTTCCTCGTCACGGTGAAGGACGAGACGCCGAAGACGAGCGCTGCCTTGTCGGCTGGGTACTTCTCCTCCCACCCGAGCCGAGCTGTCTGCGGCGGGGCCTTGACGGCTGTGGGAATAGGCCCGCTGCTCGCTCCACAGCCCGCGAGAGTGACGGCCACGGCGAAGCCGGCGAACGAGGCGACGAAGGCGCTGCGCATGAGGAGGATGGTCGCACAAGCGGGTAGGTAGGCTCGAAGGCGAATGGATCTCTACGAATATCAGGGCAAGGAGTTGTTCCGGCGCGTCGGCATACCTGTCAGTGACGGGCGGCTCGCAACGACCCCGGGGGAGGCCCGCCAGGCAGCCGAGGTGCTCGGCGGCCCTGTTGTAGTCAAGGCCCAGGTGCTGACCGGAGGTCGGGGTAAGGCCGGCGGTGTCAAGCTGGCGCGGACAGCGCATGAGGCCGAGGAGCACGCGAAGAACATCATCGGCCTCGACATCAAGGGCCACGTCGTGAAGCGACTGTGGATCGAGCAGGCATCCGATATCGCGAAGGAGTACTACCTCTCGCTCACTTTCGACCGGGGGGTCAAGAAGCCGCTGTTCATGTTCACGACGCAGGGCGGCGTCGAGATCGAGCAGGTTGCGGAGGAGAACCCGGACGCTCTCGTGCGGCTCCATGTCGATCCGCTCGAGGGATTTCACCCCTGGCAGGCCCGGAGGCTCGTGTACGGCGGCGGCGTCAGCGACCCTGCCGAGCAGAAGCAGATCGCGAAGATCATCGGCCAGCTCTACGACGCATTCGTGCGGTTCGACGCGATGCTCTGCGAGGTGAACCCACTCATCGTCACGCCAGACGGTGTCGTCAAGGCGCTCGACTCCAAGTTCACCGTCGACGACAACGCTCTCTACCGCCACCCAGAGATTGCCGAGATGCGGGATGACGATGCCGCGGATCCGCTCGAGGCGCTGGCGCGCGCGAAGCACGTGACGTACGTGAAGCTGGACGGCGAGGTTGGCGTGTGTGGCAACGGGGCTGGACTGACGATGTCCACGGTCGATGTGGTCACATTCGCCGGCGGCCGTCCGGCGAACTTCTGTGATCTCGGCGGCGGCGGCGACGCCCAGGGGGTCGTCGACGCGCTCTCAGTGATCACACAGGATCCGCAGGTCAAGGCGATCTTCTTCAATATTTTCGGAGGCATAACCCGCTGCGACGAGGTCGCGCGCGGCATCCTGCAGGCGCTCCGCGAGATGGGGCTCGAGCTCCCGATCGTCGTTCGCCTCGACGGCACCAACGCCGAAGAGGGCCGACGAATCCTCGCCGAGGCGGCTCCCCCAAACCTCCACGTCTCCCCGACGATGCTCGACGCAGCCAGGCGCGCCGTCGAACTGGCCGCATGACAGACATCTGGAGCGAACGAGCTGAGCAGTACCGCACGAGCGACGCCCACCGCGAGGGGCCTGATCTCGACCTGTTGGTCGAGTGGGCGTCGGGTGCGCGCACCGCGCTCGACGTAGCCACCGGCGGCGGGCACGTCGCGCGTCGCCTGCGCGAGGCAGGGATCGAGGTTGTCACGTGCGATCCGGCTCCCGGGATGCATCCGGACGTCGTGTGCCGGGCCGAACACCTGCCGTTCGCAGACAGTAGCTTCGACGTCGTCGCAACGAGGGTCGCAGCGCATCACTACGACGACGTCGAACAGGCGGTCGCCGAGATGGCACGCGTCGCTGCACGAGCCGTGCTGATCGTTGACAACCTCTTCATGGGCGACGAGGTCGAAGAGGCCGAGAAGTTGCGCGACCCGTCGCACAGGTGCAACTACAGCGAGGCCGAGTGGCGCATGTTCGTCGCGCGTGCAGGACTAGGGGTCGAGGACGTCCAGTTCTTCGAGAAACCGATCGAGCTGCAGCCGTGGCTCGACCGCTGCGGTTGTGGCGGTGACGAGGCGGCGCGAGTCCGCGGGCTGCTCGGCGACCGCATCGAGGGTCGCTACGTGACTCTCGATCGGATCGCATTGCGGGCGGCGGTTGTCTGAGATGGCAATCATCGTCGACAACGACACACGGCTCGTAGTCCAGGGCCTGACGGGCTCGGAGGGGCGCTTCCACGGGCTCCGCAATCGTGCGTACGGCACACGACTCGTGGCTGGCGTGACTCCTGGGAAGGGTGGTCAGGATGTCGAGGGCGTTCCGGTCTTCGACACTGTCGCGGAAGCCGTCCGCGAGGAGAGTGCGAACACGGCCATGATCTTCGTGCCGGCGCCGTTCGCTGCCGACGCTGTCTACGAAGCGGTCGATGCCGGTATCGGGACGGTGATCTGTATCACGGAGGGAGTGCCCGCGCACGACATGCTGCGGATCCATACCTTCGTCCATGATCGCGGAGTGACGCTGATCGGACCGAACTGTCCCGGCGCGCTGTCGCCGGGCAAGTCAAACGTCGGCATCATTCCGGCCGAGATCTTCACCGCGGGGAACATCGGCCTCGTCTCGCGCTCTGGCACGCTCACCTATCAGATCGGTCACGAGTTGACCCGGATGGGGCTCGGCAACTCGACGATCGTCGGAATCGGCGGCGACCCGATTGTCGGCTCCTCCTTCATCGACATTCTTGCGAAGTTCGAGGCAGATTCCGAAACGGAATACGTCGTCATGGTGGGTGAGATCGGCGGCGACGAAGAGGAGAAGGCAGCCGCGTTCATCGAGAGCGAGCTGACGAAACCCGTCGTTGCCTACATCGCGGGCTTCACAGCCCCGCCCGGAAAGACGATGGGCCACGCAGGCGCGATCATCTCGGGCTCGGCGGGGACGGCCGAGGGGAAGAAGGCGGCTCTCGAGGCGCGAGGCATCCGTGTGGGGCGGACGCCGACCGAAACTGCAGAGCTCGTCGCCGAGATCGCCCGCTAGCCGACACAGCCTGGCTCGACACGCGTCGGTACATTCCAGGGATGCCTTTCGGGCTCGGGATCTGGGAGATCATCATCCTCGCGGGAGTTCTCGTGCTCCTCTTCGGTGCCAAAGGCGCGCCTGCGATGGCGCGCCGCCTGGGTACAGGGGTGCGTGAGATGAAGGACGCTGTCTCGGATATGGATCCCCGTTCGGTGTTCGACACCAAGGACGTGCCCGAGAAGCCGAAGTCGATGCCGGCGCTCCCGCCGGCCAGCGTGACCCCTGCGCCGGAGACGAAGGCCACGCGCGACGATATTCCGAGCGGGGACGGCGGGAAGCGCACGACCTGATGGAGGTCGTCTCCTACAGCACGCTCGAGCCGTTCACGACGAAGGACGGCTCCACGATCCGGGAATTCATCCACTCGCCTGCGCAATCGCTCGCCGAAGCGACCCTTGCACCGGGTCAGTCGACGATGCGCCACTATCACGTGCTCAGCGAGGAGATCTACCTCCTCGTCGGCGGCGGCGGCACGATGGAGCTCGACGGCGAGAGGCGCGAGGTCGGTGAGGGTGATGCGATCCTGATTCCCCCGGGGACATGGCATGAGCTCCAAGCCGGCCCTGACGGGGTGCGGCTGCTCTGCTGCTGCGTGCCCGCGTACACGCACGACGATACGTATTTCGCCTAGGGGTCGACGCGCAGACGCGCCCTGGCGAGTCCGCAACGTCGACCACGTGGGGGACCGTCGAGACGACGGCCACGAACAAGCCGGCCTGCGCGGCGGGCGATGCTTTGCCTCGCCCCTACGGTCATCCCTCTAGATCTTGCGGCGTGGCCTCGTCGGGCCCCACTTCGAACCGCGCTTGCGGCCCGAATAGAGGAGCTTCGGGGCGGCGACCTTCATACCCGTCTCTTCCCACTTGTCCGTCTGGCCGTTGAGGCGGGCAACTCGGCTGACTTCGGCCTGCTGGTCCGGGAGCACGAGGGTGACGCCCGTCCCCGAACGGCCGGCACGGCCCGTGCGGCCGACGCGGTGCGTGTAGGCCTTCTCGTCCTCCGGGGGATCGAAGTTGATCACGTGAGTGATGTCCGAGAGGTCGAGCCCGCGCGCGGCGACGTCGGTGGCGATCAGCGTCGTCACCTTCCCCGCCTCGAAGTGAGCGAGTGCCTTCTCGCGCGCAGCCTGCGTCTTGTCGCCGTGCATCGCGACTGCCCTCACCTGATGCCGCTCGAGACGTTGCGCGAGCCGGTCGGCGCCACGCTTCGTGCGGACAAAGACGAGTGCGAGCCCCCGCTCCTCCTGAAGCAGCTCGACGAGCTTCTCCACCTTGTTGTCGGCCGTGACCGAAACGAACTGGTGGTCGATCTCGCCGGGCAGGTGCTCGCTCGGCAGCTCCGCCTCGATGCGAACCGGCTGATTGGTGTAGGAGCGGGCGAGCTCGCCGACCGCTCCATCGAGCGTCGCTGAAAAGAACATGGTCTGGCGATCGTCTGAGACGCGACGGAGAATCTTGTCGACCTGCGGCTTGAAGCCCATGTCGAGCATCCGGTCGGCTTCGTCGAGAACGAGGATGGAGACGCCGTCGAGGTTCACGAGGCGCCGGTCCATCAGATCCTGAAGCCGACCTGGGGTTGCGACGAGCACATGGGCCTTCTTGGCCTTCGCCGCCTGGGCCGGAATGGGCACGCCGCCGTAGACGGAAGCGACCTCGAGGCCCCGGACCTTGGCGAGGACAGCAAGCACCTCGGTCACCTGGACCGCGAGCTCGCGCGTGGGGACGAGAACGAGGGCGGAAGGCCGTGCGTCGCCGGCCACGAATCGTTCGACGATCGGGATTGCGAACGCAAGCGTCTTACCGGAGCCCGTCGGGGCTTTCGCGAGCACGTCCTGGCCTCTGAGCGCTGCCGGGATCACGCGGGTCTGGATCTGGAAGGGTGTCTCGATTCCCTGGACCGTGAGCGCCCGGACAATGTCCGCGCTCAGCCCAATCGAGGCAAAGGTTGCATCTGGCATTCGGTTTTTACTCCTTGGATTGTGTTCGAGACCACCTGCCCTCGAACTGCCTAATCCTCGAAGCGGTTCCGAGCCTAGAGTCGAAAGAAGCTGATCTCCCGGGGCGGCACAACGCCGATTCCCTGTGGACAACGGTAGCAGTCGTTCCTGATTCGCCGCGAACGCCGGTTCCCATGCAAGCCGTTCGATCGCTCCGGCTACGCTCCTCTGGATGGCAGCGATCTCATTTGCCCGTGGCGCTCCGGCGCCGGAGTGCCTCGACCAGGCTCTCATCGCCGACTGCGCGCGGGTTGCGCTGGAACGTGACGGCGTCACGATCCTCTCCTACGGCACGGGTGGCGGGTACGGTCCGCTCAGGGAGCTGCTCGCCGAACGCCACGGAGTCACGGCCGGCCGGGTCTTTCTGACGACCGGCGGCCTGCAAGGCTTCGTGTTCTACAGCGCCGTCCAACTCGCGTTGCGGCCGGGCCGCGTGCTCGTCGAGGGGCCGACGTACGACCGCCCCTTGAAGATCCTTGCGCGTGACGGAACCGAGGTCGTTCCACTCACGATGGACGACGAGGGACTCGATCTCGGAGCGCTCGAGACCGAGCTGCGTCGAGGGGGAGAGATCTCGTTCCTCTACACGATTCCGACGTTTCAGAACCCGTCTGGCCGCACGATCGGGATCGAGCGCCGGCGGCGACTCGTCGAGCTCGCGGCCGAGTACGATCTCCCGATTCTCGAGGACGACCCGTACGGCCGCGTCCGCTACGACGGCGAGCCACTTCCTTCGATTCACGAGCTGGAGGGTGGCCAGAGGGTCACATTCACGTCATCGTTCTCGAAGACAGTCGCGCCGGGCCTGCGGATCGGGTACTTCGTCGTACCGCAGGAACTCGTCTCGGCATATGACGATCGCGCCGTCTCGACGTACATCTCGCCGAGCCTCCTCCCACAGGCGACGGTCCACGAGCTCATGCACCGAGGTGCGTTCGAGCCGAACCTCGATCGCGTGCGGGGACTCCTCAAGCGCCGCAAGGACTCGATGCTTGCGGCCCTCGCCGCAGAGATGCCCGCTGGGACGACCTGGAGCTCGCCCGAGGGTGGGTACTTCCTGTGGGTCGATTTTGCGGGCGACCTCGATGCGGCGGCGCTGCTGACGCGGGCAACGGAGGCCGGCGTCACCTTCGTACGCGGATCCGATTTCTTCCCGAATGCTTCGGCGGGCCGATCATCGGCGCGTCTCGCCTTCAGCTACGAAACGCCCGAGCGGATCGCCGAAGGCGTCGCGCTCCTCGCCTCACTCCTGTAGGGGCGATGCCGCGTCGCCCGCGGTCGACCACTTGCGCCGCGCTACGGGTTGTTACGCCCGCGCTTGCGGCGGGCTCGCACGTCGTCGAACAGCCAGCCGGCAGCGAAGCCGAGCCCGATCGCCAGGAGCAGCACCACGAAGAGCGATGCCTCGGTCTTGAAAAAGACGAAGTTGACCGCCACCTGATTTCGGTTAGCGAGCACGACGATGACGAGGTACACCACGATGACCCCGAGGACGATGCGTCGTGGCGTCCAGGGCCCCTTGGCCGACGAGCGCTCCGGTGCAGGCGGAGTCGACACGCCTAGGCGGCCGACGTTGCGACGAGCGGCGCAGCGGGTCGAATCACAAGACGTGGCTGACGCGGTGGCTGGAGCTGCCCACTCGCGACGGCGGCGCGAAACGTGGGGCAAGGTGTCTCGCCGGGCAAGGCACAGAGGCCCGCACGACGGAAGTGGCAATCACTGCAGGTTGCTTTTGCTGGCACGCGAAACGTCCCTCTGGATCGATCCCGTTTCCCTTGGACAAGGGGGCCATTGTGGCCGCGTCGAGCCCGCGTCGCAAGGGGCGAACGAACGAAAGTCCCGCAATTAGCGGGTGTTGCCCTTCGCGGCAAAAGCCCTGCAAAAAAGCTATTTCGATGGGAGCGTACTCAGGGCAGACAACGCCTGTTGAAAACTCTTCACGGGGATGATGCGAAGGTTCCCTGCATAGCGCCTTGCCTCGGCTGCGTTTTCCCCAGCCGGCACGAGAAACACGTCGGCTCCGGCCTTGCGAGCGCCGAACGTCTTCTGCTTCACACCTCCAATGGGACCAACGGTTCCGTCGAGCGCGATCTCGCCGGTCGCAACCACCCGGCGGCCATGGTCGACGTTCGTCCCGAGCTCCTGCAGGACATCGAGCGCGAACGGCAGCCCCGCAGACGGCCCTCCGACAGTCCCGAGGTCGATGCTGACCTTGAGTGGCAGCTTGATGTCGGCGGCCTGCGCGACCCGGATTCCGATGATGGCTCGGCGATGATCGGCGGGAGATTCGACGGTGCGAATCGTCATCGTCTGCACCTTCCCGTCGCGTCGCACTCTGAGAACGACGTCGTCGCCGGGGCGCACGCCGACGAACGAACGGCGAAGCTCCTCGGGGGTTCGGATCGTATGCCCGCCCGCACCGACGATCACGTCCCCCGAATCGAGGTCGGCGGCGGCCGGGGCATCTGTGGCGACCGCCTCCACGAGAGCGCCACGAGGGATTGCCACAACGGCATAGCCAGCCTTCTTCAGCGCGACGGCGGCGGCAACCTCCTCGGAACGCGCCATCTCACGAAGTCCTTCTTGATGTCTGTCCTCGAACGAGGAGCCAGGGGGGACGACCTCTTCCTTCGGTACGAGTGACGCTCCGTCGGGCCGCAAGAAGGGCAGGAAGCGCTCGACCCAGGTCGCCTGTCGGATCGACACGTCGACGTAGTAGATCGCGCCGTCGGTCTGTGCCTGGCGTTTCTCGCCCTCGACCTTGACCTTGGTGGCCAGAGGGCTTGCGGCGTTCGGAACGTAGAGGTAGTCCCGTGAGGGGGTGAACCACGCGAGCCCGATGAGGACCGTGACCACGGCTGCAACGCTCCAGAGGAGCACCGTGGCCCGTTGCCGTGACAGCACTAGGTTCGGTTCCCGGAGTGCTTCGCGTGTGTGTTGCGAAAGCTGCTGGAGCATCCGTGCGCTCCCGGGACATGCCGAGGCCAGCCCCCTGATGGGTCCCGGTCGACGGGTTCGGGGCGAGGCATCACGAAAGCCCGAACAGCATGCCACCGTCGACGGGCACGACAGCGCCGTTGATGTAGGAGGCCTGCTCCGACGCGAGGAAGCACACTGTCGCGGCGATCTCGCCGGGCGATCCGATCCGACGCGCTGGAATCAGCGCGAGCGCCTCCGGTGGAGGGCCGCCGGCGCCGTACAGGGCACGCAGCCGCTCCGTGTCGATCCGCCCGGGAGCGATCGTGTTGACGGTGACCCCGTCAGGCCCGAGCTCACGAGACAGCGTCTTCAGCCAGCCGACGACGCCGGGTCGGATCGCGTTCGAGAGCGCCAGGTTGGCGATCGGCTCCTTCACCGAGGTCGACTCGATAGCCACGATGCGGCCGCGGCCGCTCCGGCGAAGGTGAGGGAGGCAGAGGCCGACGAGCCGAACGTGTGGGACGAGTAGGAGTTCGACTGCGGCCGTGACATCCGTGGCGGTGACGTCGACCGCAGCGCCGGGCGGCGGGCCGCCGCCGTTGAGGACGACGATGTCGATTCCGCCGAACGCGTCAACCGCTGACGTTACGAGGTGTTCCAGGTCGGCGGCGCTCGTGAGGTCGCCCGGAACGGCGAGTGCACCGATCCTGGCCGCCTCGCGCCCGACAACGTCTGCGCGCCGGGCGAACATCGCGACGTTCGCTCCCTCGGCGGCCAACGCCTCGGCCGTCGCGAGGCCCATTCCCTGGGAGGCCCCGAGCACGATCGCGCACCGTCCGTGAAGGCCAAGATCCATCGGTCGAGTAGCGTACCCGGCCGGACTGTTCAGGACGTGCAAAGGCGCCGAGAAGCCCCGGAGTCCCTCCTAGCGGGAGTCGTCCCGGAGCACGTTCGCAGGTGTGATCACGACGCGCTCTCGAGCACCCCGACTACCTCGCGGACGGCGGCGGCCGAGGATCGCAACATCTTCTTCTCCTCGGCGGAGAGCTTGAGCTTCACGATCTCCTCCACTCCTCGGGCGCCGAGCTTGACCGGGACGCCCATGTACAGGCCGTCAACCCCGTACTCGCCTTCGAGGAAGGCCGTACACGGCAAGACCCGCTTCTCGTCGAGACAGATCGCGTCGACCATCTGGGCAGCGGCAGCGCCGGGCGCATACCAGGCCGACGTGCCGAGGAGATTGACGACCTCGCCACCGCCCTTGCGCGTGCGCTCGACCATCTTCGCGATGCGGCCTTTCGGAGCAAGCTGCTCGAGCGGCACGCCGCCCACGGTGGTAGCCGAGACAACGGGAACCATCTGGTCTCCGTGACCGCCGAGCACCATCGCGGTCACATCCTTGACCGACATCCCTGTCTCCCATGCGATCGACGCGGCAAACCGCGCCGTGTCGAGGATCCCGGCCATGCCGACGACGCGCTCCTTCGGGAACTTCGAAACGGCCTTCGCCACGTGACACATCGCGTCGAGCGGATTCGAGACGACGACGATGATCGACTTCGGAGACCGTTTGACGACTTCCTTCGTGACGGACCCCACGATGGCTTCGTTCGTCGTAACGAGGTCGTCCCGGCTCATGCCGGGCTTACGAGGAAGGCCGGCGGTGATCACGATGACGTCGGAGCCTGCGGTTTCGTCGTAACCGTTCGTGCCAACGATGTTGGGCTCGTAGCCGAGCACCGACGCGGCCTGGTTGATGTCGAGCGCCTTCCCCTGAGGGAAGTTCGGCTTGATGTCGACGAGCACGATGTTTGCGTAGTCGCGCCGTGCGAGCTCCTGGGCGCAGGTTGCGCCGACATTCCCCGCGCCGACGACGGTGATTTTCTTTCTCACTGAATCTCTCCTTGGTCTGGAAAACCCTGCGCTGGCCGATTCGGGATACTCAGGCGGCGAGGTTCTCGATGATGGCGTCGGCGTATTCGGCCGTGCCGACCGCCGTCGGATCATCCCGCGACGGCTTCAGGTCGTACGTGACTCGATCGCCTTCGGCGATCACGGCGGCTACGGCAGCCTCGAGACGTGCTGCGGCTGCGGTCTCTCCGAGGTGATCCAGCATCAGCTTGCCCGAGAGGATCATCGCGGTCGGGTTCACCTTGTTCTGCCCCTTGTATTTCGGCGCCGAGCCGTGTGTCGCCTCGAATACGGCAGCATCCGGGCCGATGTTGCCGCCTGGGGCGACGCCGAGCCCGCCGACGAGGCCCGCCGTGAGATCGCTGATGATGTCGCCGTAGAGATTCGGTAGGACGAGCACGTCGAACTCCTCGGGTCGCTGCACGAGCCCCATGCAGAGAGCGTCGACCAGTGTTTCCCACGGCTCGATCTCCGGATAGTCCGACGCCACGTCGCGGAACACCGACAGGAACAATCCGTCCGTGAATTTCATGATGTTGGCTTTCGTGATGCACGAGACACGCTTGCGGCCGTGGGAGCGTGCGTACTCGAACGCGTAGCGAACGATCCGCTCGCAGCCCTCGGGGCTCATCGGCTTGATCGAGATCCCTGAGCTCGCGACGATCTGCTTCTTCTGCATGCCGTTGAGCATCTCGATCACGCGAATAGCGTCTGGGGTGCCCGCCTCGTACTCGATCCCCGCATAGAGATCCTCGGTGTTCTCGCGTACCACGACGAGGTCGACATTGTCGTAGCGAGAGCGCATCCCGACGTAGGACTTGCACGGTCGCAGACACGCGTAGAGCCCGAGCTCGTGGCGTAAGGCGACGTTGACCGACCGGAATCCTGTCCCGATCGGCGTCGTGATCGGCCCCTTGAGGGCGATCCCGTTGCGCCTGACCGAGTCGAGAGTCGTCTCGGGTAGCGGTGTCCCAGCGGTCTCCATCACGTCGACTCCTGCCTCTTGGACGTCCCACTCGAAGTCGACGCCCGTAGCGTCGAGCACGCGACGGGTCGCTTCGGTGAGCTCGGGGCCGGTTCCATCGCCGGGTATGAGGGTGACCTTGACCATGCTGTTGAGCATAGTGGCACTGGCCCGGCTCTCCGGTCAGGTAGCGTCCGCAACGACCCTGTCCGTGGAGAACGAGGAGAGCGATGAGCGAGTTCAAGCCCGGCCTCGAAGGGATCGTTGCGTTTGAGACCGAGATCGCCGAGCCCGACCGAGACGGAGGAGCGCTGCGCTACCGCGGCGTCGATATCGAGGACCTCGTCGGCATCGTTCCGTTCGAGCAGGTGTGGGGCTTGCTCGTGGACAACGACCTCGATCCTGGCCTCCAGCCCGTTTCGGGCTACGTCGCAGCTGACCTGACGGGCGACGCACCAGCTGACCTGCAGGCCGTCACTGCACACCTCTCGGGCGAGTGGGGCCTCCGTCAGTTGATCGATATCTCCGACGGGGAGGCCCGTGCCGATCTCGCGCGCCTGTCGGCCACGATGATCTCGGTTGTCGCGCAGTCCGCGCGGATTGCCGACGGTGAAACCACACCTGTCGACCCGGAACTCGTAGCAAGCGGATCAACGGCGGCCACGCGCTTCCTTCTCGAGTGGCGAGGAGCAGCAGATCCGAAGCACGTTCAGGCGATCGACACGTACTGGATCTGCACCGCCGAGCACGGGCTCAACGCATCGACGTTCACGGCCCGGGTGGTAGCTTCGACCGGCGCTGACTGCGCCGCCTCGCTCTCCTCGGCGGTCGGTGCCCTCTCCGGGCCACTCCATGGCGGCGCACCCGCGCGCGTTCTTCCGATGCTCGACGCAGCCGCCGCCGCCGACTCGATCGACGAGTACGTCCGTGGGCTGCTCGACACGGGCGACCGGTTGATGGGCTTCGGGCACCGGGTCTACAGAGCCGAGGATCCGAGGGCTCGCCTCCTCCGTGGCACAGCGATGGATCTTCAGTCTCCTCGTTTCGAAGTGGCTGAGGAGTTGGAGCGCGTCGCGCTCGCTGAGCTTCACGCACGGAAGCCGGATCGCGTCCTCGCGACGAATGTCGAATTCTGGTCGGCCGTCGTTCTCGATGTCGCGGACATCCCTCCGAGGCTCGCGCCCGCAATGTTCGCGTGCTCCAGAACCGCCGGCTGGTCGGCTCATATCATGGAGCAGAAGCAACTCGGCAGACTCGTTCGACCGTCGGCGACGTATGTCGGTCCCGGGCCTCGACCACTTCCTGGCGGCTAGGGGGTCTGGTGGATCTCGCGCAGGCCGCTGCACTCGCGGACGAATACGCCAAGGGCGGGCTGGAGAAGGAGCTGGCGACGCTCCGGGGCGAGTGGGCCGACGAGATCGAAGCGGCCGCCCGGAACAACGACTACCGGGTCCGGGCCGTTGCGTACCGCGCGATCGCGCAGTTCCGCTTTCGGCAGAAGCTCGAGCTGCTCCGCCGCGGGTTCGAGGATGAGAGCGCGGCTGTCCGTGGCTCATCCCTGATCGCGCTGGAAGGGCTCTCACGGGCTCATCCGGGTGACGTCAACAGCTACCGATCGTTGCTCCACGAGGTAGCAACGCACGATCCCAATGTGGCGGTGCGACGGCTCGCGATCGTCTGCTTCAAGAACGGCTCGCCGACGCGTGAGACGATCCTGATCCTCGACGGAATCGCCGGTGACGACGAGACCGATGCCGAAGTGCGGAAGACTGCAAGGTCCGTCTCGCTGCTTCTCGTGAAGAAGTCGAACACGAAGTAGTGGCCACGTCGCCTCTTGTCGGATTGATCATGGGCTCCCGCTCCGACTGGGAGACGATGCGTCATTGCGCCGACACCCTCGAGGCGCTCGCGGTGCCGTTCGAGCAGCGGGTCGTGTCGGCTCATCGCACGCCTGACTTGCTTTTCGAGTACGCCGGCTCGGCCGAGGCTCGGGGGTTGCAGGTGCTGATCGCCGGTGCAGGCGGGGCCGCACATCTTCCCGGCATGGCGGCTGCGAAGACGGCTTTGCCGGTGTTCGGCGTGCCGGTCGAGTCGAAGACGCTGAAAGGAATGGATTCATTGCTCTCGATCGTGCAGATGCCCGCCGGAGTCCCGGTTGGCACGCTTGCGATCGGGCGGGCCGGCGCCGTCAATGCGGCTCTTCTCGCAGCGGCCGTCCTCGCGCTCCGGGATGCCGGCATTCGCGAGCGGCTTGCGGCGTATCGGGCCGAACAGACGCGATCGGTGCTTTCCGACCCCGACCCGGGTTCTTCCGGATAACTCTCGTCGCCTGTATCGGGGGCGGGCAGCTCGGTCGGATGCTCGGCCTCGCCGGGCTCCCGCTCGGGCTCCGTTTCCGTTTCCTCGATCCTTCGCCGGACGCCCCCGCCGCGGATGTGGGAGAGCTCGTCGTCGGGGACTTCGATGACCCGGCTGCCCTCACTCAGCTGCGATCGGGTGCCGATGTCGTCACGTACGAGTTCGAGAACGTCTCGGTTGCGTCCGCCGTTGCCCTCGGAGCATTGCCGCCACCCCGCGCGCTCGAGCTCGGGCAAGACCGGCTCGTCGAGAAGGAGTTGTTCTCCCGTCTCGGGATAGCAACGGCACGGTTTGGCTCCCTAGCTCAGGCGGGGCTGCCGGCGCTCGTCAAGTCGCGTCGGCTGGGATACGACGGCAAGGGCCAGCGTCTCGTCGGAGTCGACGAGGCGCTAGCCGACCACGAGCTCGCCGAGGAGCTGATCCGATTCGATCGTGAGCTTTCGATCATCGCGGTTCGCTCCAGAGATGGAGTGACGCGTTTCTGGCCGGTCTCCGAGAACGTGCATCGCGACGGCATTCTCCGCGTCTCGCAGGCGCCCGCTCTCGACGCGCCTCAACGTGAGGCCGAGGAACTGGCGGGGCGGCTACTCGACGAGCTCGACTACGTCGGCGTCCTCGCACTCGAGTTGTTCGAGGTGGAGGGACGGCTGCTCGCCAACGAGTTTGCTCCGCGGGTCCACAACACCGGTCACTGGACGATCGACGGCGCCGTCACGAGCCAGTTCGAGAATCACCTGAGAGCCATCCTCGGCATGCCGCTCGGGGCGACAGATGCCCTCTCGGAGACCGTGATGCTGAATCTCATCGGCGGCGTACCTCCAATCGGGGAGCTGCTGGCACTCCCCGGCTCCCATCTCCACCTCTACGGCAAGGAGCCGCGTCCCGGCCGCAAGCTCGGTCACCTGACACTTGTCGATGCCGCACCGTCGACCATCGCCGACGCCACAGCCGCCGTCGAGGCCGCAGCAGACGGGTAGGACGCGGGCGAGGTATAGACCGCGGGCGAAGCTCCGCCGCGCTGACGCGCAGCTCCGCCTAGCCCCTACCCCGGTCGAGACGTACGGTTGCCCCTACGCGGCCCGCGGGCGGGCCCCTTCAGGATCACGCGCAGCGTGCAGAAAACATGCACGCGAAGATTCTCCGATATGGTTTTTCATCGGGGAATCTTCGCATGTGGGTGGGCCGCGAAGTACGTTTCACGGCGGCGGCGATCCGAGACGTGCGTGTACAGCTCGGTGGTCGAGAGATCGGCGTGCCCGAGCATCTCCTGGACCGAACGAAGGTCGGCTCCTCCCTCGAGGAGGTGGGTAGCGAACGAGTGACGGAGCAGGTGCGGGTGCACGCGCTCGGGCTCGAGCCCTGCCTTCGCCGCGAGCTTGCGCAGAATCAGGAAGGCCCCCGCGCGGGTGAGGGTTCCGCCGCGCGCATTCAAGAACAGGTCGGGCCGATGGGCGCGGTCGAGGTGCGGCCGCCCGAGCGCCATGTAGCGGCGGACCGACTCGGCGGCCGGTCGGCCGAGCGGGACGATGCGCTCCTTGTCGCCCTTACCGATGACGCGGACGATGCGCGAGTCGATATCGACAGATGTGCGTGCGAGCCCGATCGTCTCCGAAACACGGAGCCCTGCTCCGTACATGAGTTCGACGAGCGCGCGATCGCGGAGCCCACGTGGCGTTGTCCCGTTCGCGGCCTCGATCAGGCGCTCCGATTCGGCGGGTGACAGTGTGCGCGGCAGCTTGCGGATCCGGCGTGGTGTTGCAATCTCGGCCGCCGGGTTGTCGTCGCGGAGCCCCAGGAGCACCTGGTGGCGGTAGTAGGAGCGAACGGCGGAGATCCTCCGCGCGATCGTCGACGGAGCGAGTCCTGCGGCGCGCATGCTCGCGACCCAGCTCTCGAGAGCGCTCGTCGTCGCCGTACCCACGTGAGAGCCGTGGAAGTCGCCAAACGCTTTCAGGTCGCGCCGGTATGCGTCCACTGTGCGCGGCGAGCGCTGCGCGGAGAGCAGGAGCAGGTAGCGCTCGACATCCAGATCGCGTTTCGTCACTTGGCTGGACCCGATTCGGCGTGCCGCTCATTGCTCCTGCGCCCGTGAGGCTGCGGAGGTGCCAGGCATCTCTGCCGGTTCTCCAGCCCGCCCTACGAGCGGGGGTGGCTCGAGTCGTAGACGCGTCGCAGCCGACGCGTGTCGACGTGACTGTAGATCTGGGTCGTCGACAAGGAGGCATGCCCGAGTAACTCTTGGATCGTTCGGAGGTCGGCTCCGCCCTCCAGGAGGTGAGTGGCGTACGCGTGACGGAGTCGGTGGGGGTTCGGCGCCAGTCGGCGAAGCACCGACGTATCGAGTGCGCGGCCGCGAACAGAGAGGAACAGCGCGTCGTTTGCGCCGCGTGCGAGTGCCGGCCGGGCGTCGCGGAGATATCTCGCCAGAGCCAGCGCGGCCTGCTCGCCCAACGGCACGACGCGCTCCTTGCCACCCTTGCCGAGCACGTGCACGGTTTCCTGGTCGAAGTCGATGTCGGCGAGCCGGAGCCCGACGACCTCGGCGCTGCGAAGGCCGCACGAGTACGTCAGCTCGAGGATCGCGTTGTTTCGAACGGCGAGTGCGCCCTCTCCATCGACCGCGGCGAGCAGATCCTCGACGTCGGCGAGCTTCGGTGCGTCGGGCAAGCGGCGCCGTTTGCGAGGCGGCAAGGCTATCTCCGGGACAGACGCGGCACCGAGCGTGAAGCGGATGTACGACCTCACTGCGGCAAGGCGTCGCGCGATGGTCGATGAGGAGAGCCCTCGGCGGCCGCGTCCGAGGCCGGCCGCGTAGTCCGCGATCGCCTGCACGTCGACGTCCTCGAGGCTCCCACCGTGTCGTCCGAGCCACACGGAAAAGTCCGCAAGATCGGCTGCGTAGGCACGCCGGGTAGACTCGGAGAGGCCCGGGCTGGCCAGAAACCGTTCGATCGAAACGTGTGCGTCCACCCGGTCGGATTCGCCCCTTCTCCTCGCCTGCCTCCCCAATGCGCTCTACCTTCTTCTTCGCGGTGCTTCTCGTTGTGGTCGCCTTGGCGGCGCTTGTCGTGGCTCGCAACCGCAACGAGCCTGCCACCGTGGTGTCGAAAGGAACCGTCACGCTCCTCGGCGATTCGCTGAATGTGGGGGTCGAGCCGTATCTTGCTGCTGCGCTGCCGGGCTGGACGGTCGTCGCGAATGATCGCGTCGGACGATCGACGCCCGAGGGCATCGCTGAGATCGAGGCCGGTCGGCCGGGGCTCTCGCCCCATGTCGTCGTCAGCCTCGGCACCAACGATCCGCCGACAGCCGTCGCGGCCTTTCGGGCAGACGTCGCCCGCGTGATCCAGCTCGTAGGCCGGAATCGATGCGTCATCTGGGCCACCATCTGGCGCGACGGAGCGCCGAATGAGGCTTTCAACCGCGTGTTGCGTGACGCCGCCGAGACGAACGACCGCGTCCGCCTCGTCGAATGGGCCGAAATGGTCAAGGCGCACCCCGACTGGCTCGCCGCGGATGGCCTGCACGGCAACGAAATGGGCTATCGCGAGCGCTCCCGCGCGATTGCGGAGGCAGCGAAGGGTTGCGCCCCGGCGCAAACGGTGACTGCGCCGTGACCCGGATGGTGCAACTCGGCACGGGTGGGGAGGTGCGTCTCCGCAACGAACGGGCTTCGCTTGCCGTTGTCCTCGTGAACGGCGGCTCGGCGCGAGCCGTCCCAGGCACCTGGAGTGCGACGAGCGAGTTGCTGACGAACGAGCTCGCCCCGATGTTCCCAGAGCTTGCCTTCGCGGAGGTGCGCTACAGGATCAAGACCTGGAAGGAGCTCGATTCCTGCATGGCAGATGCGCGGGCGGCCCTCGACCTCGTCGCGCGTCCATCGCTGCTCGTCGGTTTCTCGATGGGTGGGGCAGTCTCTATCGGCGTTGCAGGGCACAGCGCCACGGTCGGTGTGCTTGGACTTGCGCCATGGATTCCCGACCAGCTGTCGCTCGACGGACTTCGTGGCAAGCGCCTCGACATCCTGCATGGGTCATGGGATCGCTACCTACCCGGAATCCCAGGAGTGAGCCCGGCGAGCTCGAAACGGGGCTTCGAGCGTGCTCGGGCGCACGGTATCGATGGCACCTACACCCTCATCGAGCGTGGACTGCATGGTGCGGCGCTTCGCCGCCGATCGGGTGCGATAGCGCGCCTCCCACGCGCACACGCGTGGGTTCGGGGGGTCGAGGAGCGGCTCGACGTGTTGCGGGGATCAGGACGCTAGGCGGCGGCGTGACCGCTGCGATTCGCTCGGGAGCCGCACGTTCCAGGCGAGGCCGAGCTTCTCGAGCGTGCGGATGGTGATCCACGCGATGTCGAGCTGGAGACGGTCGAGGCCGTGGCGGGCGGACGCAGGGAACGCATGGTGGTTGTTGTGCCAGCCCTCGCCGAAGGTCAGCGAGGCCACGAGCCAGTTGTTGCGGCTCTCGTCACGCGTCCGATAGCTGCGTCGCCCGAACATGTGGCAGATGGAGTTCACCGAGAACGTCGCGTGCTGGTAGGCGAAGATCCGGATCAAGCCGCCCCAGACCAGCACCTCGAGCCCGAGCTTCCAGCTCGCTCCGCCGACGGCATAGCCGACCGCGAATGGAATGGCGAACGTGAGAACGACCCAGAGGAAGTACATTCGATCGATGCGCCTGATGAGTCGATCGTCGTAGAGGTCCTTCCCGTAGTGCTCGCCGCGCTCCATTCCCTTCAGGTGAAACAGCCAGCCCATATGGGCGTGGAAGAAGCCTTTGCATGCTCCCCAGACGTTCGGAGCGAAGCCAGCGTGAGGCGAGTGCGGGTCGCCGTCCTCATCCGAGAGGGCGTGGTGCTTCCGGTGATCGGTCACCCACTGCGTCACCGGCCCCTGGAGGGTCATCGATCCCAGGATCGCGAACGTCGCGCGGACCGTCTTCGTGGTCTCGAAGCTGTGATGGGTGAAGAGGCGGTGGAAGCCGACGGTCGTACCCAGGCCCGTCAGAAAGTACAGAGCGCAGAAGACAACCACGTCGACCCAGGAGAGAGCGATTCCCCACAGCCCTACCGCAACTGCGATCACGCCGAGCGGCGGCAGGACGATCGCGATCATCGTCACGACCTGGCTCGAGCGCGTCGTCTGCTCGCGCACGGTCGCGACCGCGGCATCGTCTCCGGGCAGGTCGACAGCCAGAGAATTGGGGTGAACCGGCATGTCAGACATGACGAGTCATCCAATGGGCGGGTTTCGGACGAATCACCGTTGAGATGAAGATAGCGATCATCGGAACCGGCATCGCCGGACTCGGAGCGGCGTACGCGCTGTCGCGTCTTCACGAGGTGGAGCTGTTCGAGGCGAACCAACGTCCGGGTGGGCACGCGAACACAGTCACCCACGACGCACTGGAGCTCGACACGGGCTTCCTCGTTCACAATGCCGAGAACTATCCGAAGCTGACGCGCCTCTTCCGTGAGCTCGGTGTCGAGACCCAGCCATCGGAGATGTCCTTCGCGATGTCCTGCGGGTGCGGGCTCGAGTGGTCGAGCCGGCGGCCGTGGCGCGCCGGCACGCGTCTCCTGCGCGAGATCCTTCGGTTCCTGCGAACGGCCGGCGACGCCGAGGCCGCCGGCAAGTCGTTCGACGTGTTCCTGCGAGACGAGGGGTACTCGGAGTCGTTTCGGTGGCACTACCTCGTGCCGATGGCCGCTGCGCTCTGGTCGACGCCCCCGGGGGACACGCTCGAGATCCCCGCGGTGTACGGCATCGACTTCTTCGAGAACCACTCGATGCTCGGGCTGCGACGAAACCGCTGGTTGACGGTGTCCGGCGGCAGTCAGACCTATGTCCGCGCGCTTCTCGGCAGGATCGAGGCTGCGGTGCAGCTGGGAGTGCCCGTCCGTTCGCTCGCGCGCACGGGCGCGGGGGTGGAGGTTCGCACGGATGACGGAGCGCTTCGCCCGTTCGACGGCGTCGTCGTGGCGACGAGCGCCCCGCGTGCACTGGCGCTCCTCGAGGATGCCTCGGCTGAAGAGCGTGCAAGTCTTTCGGTCTTCGAGACGACGACGAACGAGACCGTCCTGCACACGGACGCGAGTCTTCTGCCACGCCGTGCGTCGGATCGATCATCGTGGAACTACCTGTCGCCGGGATGTGGGATCCAGGCTGCGAAGCCGTCGCTCACCTACTCGCTCAACCGCCTCCAGAGACTCGCGACGGCAGCGGAATACTGCGTCACCCTCAACCGCACTGATGAGATCGCGGAGGCGGAGCGCATTCGCGTCGTCGACTACGAGCATCCAAGCATGACGTTCGCGAGCCTCGCGGCGGCAGAGCGCCTGCGGATGCGTGGGGTCGTGAGCCATACCGCCTTCGCCGGCGCCTGGCAGGGCAACGGCTTTCACGAGGACGGACTCGCTTCAGGCCTGCGAGCTGCAGCAGCGTTTGGAGCACCCTGGTGAAGAGCGCGCTCTACACCGGCACCGTCATGCACGCGCGGCGAACGCCACACGATCACGTCTTCCGGTACCCGGTCTACATGGTGCTCCTCGACCTCGATGAGCTACCGGCCCTCGACGGGCGCCTGCGGCTATTCGGCTGGAACCGCCACGCAGTGACGAGCTTCCACGACGTCGACCACATCGATATCCACGCCGTTCTCGCTGAAAACGGAGTCGAGCTGGGGGAAGGCGCCTCGATTCAGGTCCTGACGAACTTGCGCGTGCTCGGGTACGTGTTCAACCCGGTCTCCTTTTGGTGGTGCCGACGGGGTGACGGTTCCCTTGCCTGCATCGTCGCCGAGGTGAGCAACACCTTCGGGGAACGGCTTCCGTACGTGCTCTTGCCGGCCACGAGCAGCCGGTCACGTGGCCGCTCCATCTTCGAGACCGATAAGCGTCTTCACGTGTCGCCGTTCATGCCCATGGGCCAGGACTACACGTGGTGGTTCTCCGATCCGGGTGAGACGCTCAACATCCGCATGGATGTCCACGAGGCCGGGAGTCGTGACTTCCACGCGACCTTGGCCGCCCAGCGACTCCCTCTCACCTCGGCCTCACTCCGCGCAGCCCTCATCCGGTACCCCCTGATGCCCGCTCGGGTCTTCGGACGGATTCACTGGCAGGCAGCGAAGCTCTGGCTGAAGCGCACGCCTTTCCATCGAAAGCCGGCGTTCATCGCCGGGAAGGGCTCGGTGAGACGGTGAGGCTTGCCGCCGACGTTGCGCGACGCCTCGCCTTCCGCGCCCTTTCGGGAATAGCAGGAGGCGAGGTGGTCCTGCGCTATCCGGGTGCGCGCGGCCGCCGCTTCGGTGACGCCGGCGGCCCTTCGATCGCCGTCGAACTCAAACGTCCCGACGCCTTCTGGCGCAAGCTCGGAACGCGGACACGGGTCGGATTCGCGGAGTCGTACGTCGACGGCGATTGGGACTGCGAAGACCTCGTCGGCCTGTTTTCGTTGTTGGGCCGCAACCTCGAGGCAGCGGCAGACCACCCGGTGCTGAGGAGGCTCTACCGCTTGCAGGAGCTGCGTCCCGATCGCCGTCCCCGGCAGACTCTCACTGCGGCGAAAGACAGCATTCGCGCTCACTACGACCTCGGCAACGATCTCTTCGAGCTCATGCTCGATTCAACGATGACGTACTCGTGTGCCTACTGGGAACATCCAGACGCAACCCTCGAGGAGGCGCAAAGGGCCAAGGTCAGGCACATCTGCGAGAAGCTCGGTGTCGGGCAAAGCGACCATGTGCTCGAGATCGGGTGCGGGTGGGGTGGGTTCGCGATCCAGGCCGCATCCGACTACGGCTGCCGTGTCACAGGGCTGACGCTCTCCCCGAGCCAGGCGAGCTTCGCGCGTGAGCGCGTCGCCAAAGCCGGGCTCGGTGGTCGTGTCGACATCCTCGAGCAGGACTACCGCCTCACCGAAGGGCAGTTCACCAAGATCGCATCGGTCGAGATGTTCGAGGCGATCGGTCTCGCCGAGTACGGGAACTACTTTTTCGCCATCGACCGCCTTCTCGCACCAGGCGGAGTTGCCTGCTTGCAGACCATCGGCGTCCCCGACTGGCGTTTCGAGCGCTACCGCCGCCGCCCCGATTGGATTCAGCAGACGATCTTCCCCGGCTCACTACTGCCGTCCCTCGCGGCGATCACGACGGCGACGGCCGGGACACGGTTGCAGATCAACGGCGTCGAGGAGATCGGGTTCGGCTACGCGCGTACGCTGCGCGAGTGGCGCCACAACGTCTCACGGAACATCGACCGGATTCGCGAACTCGGGTACGACGAGCGCTTTCTACGGATCTGGTCGTTCTATCTCGCGTATTGCGAGGCCGGTTTCGGGATTCGCTCGCTGCGCAACATGCAGATCGTCTTGACCCGCTCGGGAAACAACGCTCTGCCCGCGTTTCCGTCCGTGCGTCCGGCTTATTGAGCATTGGAGCAGGTTGAGCTTCGAGACCTACCGGCGGCTCCTGACGCCGGTCGTGCGCACGGTCTACCGGCTCGAGGTGCGAGGGCAAGACCACGTGCCGCAGATCGGCGCACTCGTCGTTGCCGCGAATCACGATTCGGTGCTCGATCCGTTCGTGGTGGCTGCCGCCATTTCGCGCCCGACGCGATACCTCGGTAAGGCCGAGCTCTGGCGGGTACCGCTGCTCGGCTCATGGCTCGACTCCATCGAGGCGATACCGGTCGAGCGGGGACGGAGTGATGTCGGCGCGATCGAGTCGGCGATCGCGGCACTCGAGGCGGGCGAGGTCGTCGGCATCTTCCCGGAGGGCGGCGTGAGGCGCGACGGCCCTTGGCTGCGAGGTGCCGCCAGGATGGCCCTTGCCACGGGAGCGCCCCTCCTGCCCGTGCGGCTCCTCGAGACGCGCAGCGCAGTCGGGCGTGGTCGGGTTGCTTTCCCACGCCTCGCGGTGCTGATCGGAGAGCCGATCGAGGTCGAGCGAATCGAGCCGACGCTCGAGCTCGCGCGCACGCTGACGGACCGGTTGCAGGCGGCAGTCGTGGCGCTCGGAACCTAGCCGCGTCGCTCTCGACCCGAGCTGAGGCGCGGCAGGCACTCTAGGGAGATGCCTGGACGCCGATTCGGACCCGACAGCAACACCGAATTGCCGCAACGGCCGGCAGATCCGGCGGTGCGGAAGGCGAACCTCCGTCGGATCTTCCCGCTCTTCCGGGCGTATCGACTTCAGCTCGCAGTCGTCTTTGTCCTCATCGTCTTCTCGGCTGCTCTCGGCGTCATCCCCGCATTCCTCCTGAAGGCCGTCCTCGACACGGCGATCCCCGACAACAACGTGCGGCTCCTCACGGCGCTCGTCGCGGGAATGATCCTCATTCCGATCGTGACGGGCGCGATCGGCGTCTACCAGACACTCCTCTCGAACAGGGTCGGCCAGGCCGTGATGCACGACCTGCGGACGTCCGTGTACAGACATCTGCAACGCCTTTCGCTTGCGTTCTTCACGCGCACTCGCACGGGCGACGTGCAGAGCCGGATCGCCAACGACATCGGCGGCATCGACACCGTGGTCACCTCGACCGCTACCTCGGTGCTGTCGAACGTCACCACGGTCATCGCGTCGGTCGTTGCGATGGTCCTCCTCGACTGGCGACTTGCGGTGTTCGCGTTGATCCTGCTTCCGCTGTTCGTCTGGCTGACGAAGCGCGTCGGAGACCAACGCAAGAAGGTGACCGCCGCGCGCCAGGTCTCGCTCGCCGATGTCTCGTCGATCGTCCAGGAATCACTCTCGGTCTCGGGCATCCTGCTCGGCAAGACAATGGGTCGCTCGGACGATCTCGCGGAGCGGTTCACCGACGAGTCGCGTCGCCTCGCAGACCTCGAGGTGCGCAGCCGTATGACCGGTCGCTGGATGATGGCAGCGATCCAGATGACGTTCGCAGTGATGCCGGCGCTCGTCTACTGGTTCGCAGGTTGGTCGCAGGCCCGGGGCACAGCCGTCATCTCGATCGGCACCCTCGTCTCCTTCACAATGTTGCAGACGAGGCTGTTCTTCCCCATCGGCAGCCTGCTCGGGGTCCAGCTCGAGGTGCAGAGCTCGTTGGCGCTGTTCGACCGCATTTTCGAGTACCTCGATCAGCCTGTCGACATCGTCGAGGGCACGCGGACGCTCGACCGTCCCCGTGGCGACGTCTCGTTCGACCGTGTCTGTTTTCGGTACGACGACGACGTCTGGACACTGAAGGACATCTCGTTCGTGGTTCCGGCCGGCACGAAGACGGCGCTCGTTGGCGAGACAGGCTCGGGGAAGACCACGAGCGGCTATCTCGTCGCTCGCCTGTACGACGCGACCGAGGGGACGGTCTCGATCGACGGCATCGATATTCGGGAGCTGACCTTCGAGTCGCTGGCCGCGGCCGTGGGGGTCGTCTCGCAGGAGACCTACCTCTTCCACTCGTCGGTGCGCGAGAACCTTCGGTTCGCCCACCCCCAGGCCAGCGACGTGGAGGTCGAGGAGGCCGCGAAGGCGGCCCAGATCCACGAGCTGATCTCCTCGCTCCCAGACGGGTACGACACTGTTGTTGGAGAGCGCGGCTACCGCTTCTCCGGCGGCGAGAAGCAGCGGATGGCGATCGCCCGAACCATCCTCCGAAACCCGCCGATCCTCGTGCTCGACGAGGCGACGTCGGCGCTCGACACCCAGACCGAGCGGCTCGTCCAGGACGCGCTCGAGCGTCTTGCCGAGGGGCGGACCACGATCGCAATCGCACATCGGCTCTCGACCGTGCGCGATGCGGATCAGATCGTCGTGCTCGACCAGGGCACGGTCGCGGAAACGGGAACACACGATGAGCTGCTCGCTGCGGGCGGGCGCTACTCGATGCTCGTGGCCAGGGACGCGGACATCGAGCCGGAGTCTCAGGGGGCCGTTGCCGGGATCGCCTGACAGTCACGGAGCCACGTCGACGCTAGACCACCCGTGTCCGGGCTAGACCACCGTGTCGGCGTAGCCGACGGACGCCGGTTGTTCGCGGCCTGCCCGCGCGTCTCTGTCCTATCATGGACCACATATTGATGTCCACCGGGGGGCGCTGCCAATGACGACAATCGAGGCCAGAAGCCGCGTCGGCCTCGCCCAGCATGGCCTTGACCCCGCAGGTCGCGTCGTCTGGAACCCCACGACGGCAGAGCTCTACACCGAGGCGCTGAGGCGGGGTCACGGGGCGCTCGCGCATGGTGGCTCACTGGTTGTGGACACCCGCAAGCACACGGGCCGGTCGCCGAGGGACAAGTTCATCGTCGACGAGGACGGCTCGCGAGAGCGAATCTGGTGGGGTGAGGTCAACCAGCGGCTCGCCGAGGCGAGTTTCGATCGTCTCCGTGGCAAGGTCGTCGGCTCCCTCGGAAGCCTCGATCCGCTCTACGTCGTCGATGCCTTCGCCGGCGCCGACGAAGCCCACCGTATTGGGGTGCGTGTGATCACCGGCAGTCCGTACCACGCACTGTTCGCGAAGACGATGTTCATCACCCCTACTGCCGAGGAGGCGCTTTCTATCTCGTCGGACGTCGTCGTCCTGCATACACCCGGCGTCGAGGCTAACCCCGAGACAGACGGCACCCGCTCCGGAACCTTCGTCGTCCTGCACCCGACCCGCGGCGAGGTGCTCATCGGAGGGACGTTCTACGCGGGCGAGATCAAGAAGGCGATCTTCACCGTTATGAACGATCGCTTGCCGCTCCAGGGCGTCCTGCCGATGCACTGCTCGGCGAATGTCGGTGAGGACGGCAAGGTCTCCGTCTTCTTCGGCCTCTCGGGCACGGGCAAGACGACGCTCTCAGCCGACCCCGAGCGCTCGCTGATCGGCGACGACGAGCACGGGTGGGGCGCGAGCGGCGTCTTCAACATCGAGGGCGGCTGCTACGCGAAGGTGATCCGACTCTCGGTCGAGGCCGAACCCGAGATCTTCCAGACGACGAAGACGTTCGGCACTATCCTCGAGAACGTCGCCGTCGACGAACGCGGTGTGATCGATCTGAACGACGACTCGAAGACCGAGAACACACGCGCCGCCTACAAGCTCGAGCGGATCTCGAACGCGTTGAGAACCAAGATGGCAGGTCACCCGAGCGCGATCGTGATGCTGGCGGCCGACGCTTTCGGAATTCTGCCGCCAATCGCGCGCCTCACGCGCGACCAGGCTCTCTTCTACTTCCTCTCGGGTTTCACCGCCAAGCTTGCGGGTACGGAGATCGGTGTCAAGGAGCCGCAGCCGACCTTCTCGACGTGCTTCGGGGCACCGTTCCTGCCCCAGCCGCCGGCCGTCTATGCCCAGATGCTCGGCGAGAAGCTCGATGAGCACGCCGCTGCGGTGTGGCTCGTCAACACGGGTTGGACGGGCGGCCCGTACGGCGAGGGGCATCGGATGCCGATCCAGGCAACGCGACGCCTGTTGCACGCAGCGCTCTCCGGTGAGCTCGACAGCGTCGACTATCGCGCCGACGAGGTCTTCGGTTTTGACGTTCCGGTCGAGGTTCCGGGTGTCGAACGCTCTCTCCTCGATCCGCGTTCGACGTGGAGCGACCCTGCCGCCTACGATGCGAAGGCGCGCGAGCTCGCGGAGATGTTCACCGCGAACTTCGAGAAGTTTGCCGCTGACGCGGGCACGAGGGTCACGGAAGCCGGGCCAGGGACACGTTGGACAAGCCCGTAGCCCGCGGCATCGGGTAGTTTCAGTCTCGATGGAAGCGATGTACGACGTCCTCGTTGTCGGCGCCGGGTGCGCCGGTATGCGTGCAGCCATCGAGGCTCACGACAGGGGCGCGAAGGTCGCGGTGATCTCGAAGCTGCACCCGACGAGGAGCCACTCCGGTGCCGCGGAGGGGGGCATCAATGCTGCGCTCGGGAACACGGCCGAGGACAGTCCCGAGAAGCATGCGTTCGACACGGTGAAGGGCTCCGACTACCTCGGCGACCAGGATGCGATCGAGATCTTTACCCGCGAGGCGCCGGATGACATCTATCAACTCGAGCACTGGGGCGCCGTCTTCTCCCGGAACGCCGAGGGAAGACTCGATCAGCGCCCGTTCGGCGCTGCAGGCTCTCCCCGTACTGTGTATGCGGCCGATATCACGGGTCACGTACTGATCCAGGTGCTGTACGAGCAGTTGCAGCGGCGAATGGCGGACGGATTGACCGTGTTCGAGGAGTTCTTCGCGTTTCGGCTCGTCGTCGAGGACGGTCGTTGCACAGGTGTCATTTCCTGGGATCTGATGAACGGCGGCGTCAAGCTCGTCTCCGGGAAGTCGGTGATCCTCGCGACCGGAGGCGTAGGTCGCCTGTATCGCGCCACCACGAACGCCTATGCGTGCACGGGCGACGGCATGTCGATGGCGCTTCGTGAGGGGTTGCCGCTGAAGGACATCGAGTTCATGCAGTTCCACCCGACGACGATGTACCCGAGCGGCATCCTGATCACGGAAGGTTGTCGGGGCGAGGGCGGCTATCTCATCAACAAGGACGGCGAGCGCTTCATGCAGCGCTACGCCCCGAACGCACTCGAGCTTGCGTCGCGGGACGTCGTCTCGCGGTCGGAGACGACCGAGATCGAGGCCGGCCGTGGCGTCAACGGCTCCGTCTATCTGGACCTGCGTCACCTCGGCCCCGACAAGATCCTGACGAAGCTGCCCGGCTCGCGGGAGCTCGCCATGACCTATGCGGGCGTCGATCCCATCTACGCGCCGATCCCCGTTCGTCCCGGTGCCCACTATCACATGGGTGGGGTCGAGACCGACAACTGGGGCCTCACCGAGATCGAGGGCCTGTACGCCGCCGGCGAAGTTGCCTGCGTCTCGGTGCACGGAGCCAACCGGCTCGGCGGCAACTCGTTGATGGAGACGATCACGTTCGGCCGCCGCTCGGGTCAGGCGGCAGCGGAGCACGCGCTCGGCGCCTCTGCGGGCAACGGCGCCGGCGAGGCAGCGCGGGAGGACGCCGAGAAGTGGGTCAAGACGCTGCTCGCGAACACCGAGGGTGAGCGACCCTGGGCGATCCGTGACGAGCTCGGGCAGTCGATGCTCGACAATTTCGGCGTCTTCCGTCGTGCGGAGAAGATGGAGGCGCAGGTCGAAGTGATCGGCGCGTTGCGCGAGCGCTACGACCGCGGCGTCGTGATCGAGGACAAGGGCGACGTGTTCAACAGCGATCTGACCCAGGCGATCGAGCTCGGCTACCTGCTCGACATCGCAGCCTGCATGCTTCAGGCAGGGATGGCGCGGACGGAGAGCAGAGGCGCCCACTCGCGGCCCTACGATTTCCCGGATCGCGATGACGAGAACTTCCTCAAGCACTCGATCTCGCGTTGGCAGGATGGCGCGCCGGTGCTCTCGTACGGCGAGGTCCGGATGACGCAATGGGAGCCGATGGAGAGGACGTACTGATGCAGGTTGGCCTGAAGATCTGGCGGTATGACTCGAAGACGGGTGATCGTGCGCTCAGGGAGTACGAGGTCGATGCGCCCGAGGAGGCAACACTGCTCGACTGCCTGGATCTCGTCAAGGACAAGCAGGACGGCTCTCTCGCCTATCGGAAGAGTTGTCGGATGATGATCTGCGGCTCGTGCGGGATGCGCATGGACGGAGGCGCCGTACTCGCCTGCAAGGTGCGGATGTACGACATCGCGCAGGAGGGGCGGGTGCCCGTGATCTCGGCTATGGGGAACCTTCCGATCGTCAAGGACCTCGTCGTCGACATGGATCCGTTCTGGGAGAAGATGCGAGCTGTCGATCCGTATCTGCAGCCACGCTATGACCAGGCGCTCGAGCGCGAGAACGTCATTCCCAAAACCAAGATGGACGTGATTCACAAGGAGTCGCTCTGCATCAACTGCGGCTGCTGCGTTTCGGAGTGCAACTCGATGGAATCCGACCCCGATTTTCTTGGCCCCGCAGCGCTCGCGAAGGGGATGCGTTTCGTCGGCGACCCTCGAGACGGCGCCACGATCGAGCGGCTGGAGAAGTACTCCGAGCCGCACGGCCTCTGGGATTGCACGCGGTGCTACTTCTGCAGCGAGCGCTGCCCCAAGGGAGTCGATCCACGCGACGCGATCGCGAAGCTCGGCGCCGAAGCGATGAAGAACGGGATCGACCGCGACATGGGCGCAAAGCACGCCAAGTGGTTCGTCACGTCGGCAAAGACGACCGGCTGGCTGCGAGAGACCGAGCTCGTGCCGAAGACGCAGGGAATCGTCTCCTCGATCAAGGAGATGAAGTTCGCGATGGGGCTCGCGGTCAAAGGCAAGGTTCCGCCACCGTTCCCGCCGCACGTGGCGGCCGAGGTGCACGAGTCACGTGCGCTCTTCGACCTCGTCAAGACCCAGGGCCGCGACGGTGCGGCCGGGATCGTTCAGGGAGAGAAGGCCCTCGGCCGGATCGAGTCACATCACGGTGCTGCCGGAGGACGCGACCCTTACACCGAGGCAGATTCCGCCCCGCGGCCGTTCCTGCCGAGTGAGCGCGAAGAAACGGAAGGGGTTGCACCGTGAAGAAGCTCGCCTACTACAAGGGGTGCCTCGCGTCTCTGTCGGCGAAGGAGCTCGACACCTCGACGCGCGCACTCGCACCCAAGGTCGGCTATGAGCTGATCGAGCTCGATTCGGTCACCTGCTGCGGCGCGGGCGACATCCACGAGGCCGAGCCCGACTACTACCTGCATCTCAACGCCCGCATCCTTTCTTACGCCGAGGCGACCGGCTGCGACACGCTGATGACGGTGTGCAACGTCTGCACGCTCAACCTGCGTCAGGCGAACTACCAGCTTCAGATCGACGAGGATCTGCGCCGGCGCGTGAACGACAACCTCGAGCAGGTCGGTGTGCCACCGTACTCCGGAACGGTCGAGGTGAAGCACTTCCTCTGGCTGATCGCCGGCGAGTCGTTCGACAAGCTGCAGACGGTTGCCCACAAGGGCCTCAAGGGCCTCAAGATCGCTCCGTTCTACGGCTGCCAGATCCTGCGGCCCTCGAAGTTGATGGGGTTCGAAGACCCCGATAAGCCGAGCTCGCTGGAGCGGATCATCGAGGCCTGCGGCGGAGAGGCGATCGACTATCCCGCGAAGATCAAGTGTTGTGGCTTCCCGATCATCCAGGCGCGTGAGGAGACCGCGCTGGCCGAGCTGATCCAGCCGATCGAGCAGGCGATGGAGGCGGGTGCGGACGCAATGGTGACGCCGTGCCCTCTTTGCCACCTGTCGCTCGACGCCTGGCAGTCCAAGCTCAAGAAGCAGACTGGCAGGGACTTTGCGATGCCGATCCTCCACCTCTCGCAGCTCGTCGGCGTTGCCGCGGGGCTGACCGATTCCGAGCTGAAGTTCAAGCGACACGTCGTCTCGGTCGATCCGGTCATCGAGAAGCTCAGCGTCTAGTACTTCGGCCGAAGCCGGGTGCACACCGGGCAGCGGGGATCAGAGGGGCTCCGTCGTCCTCCGTGGCCGAGAGGAGAGATCGACACGAGGGGCCATCCGACGCTGGTTGCGCCCGCGCGTCGTCGGAGGATGTGGGTTCGCGTAGAATTGGTCTGTTGAGTTCTCGATCGTGGGTCGGGGTGCTGAGCAATGAGGGGGAAGATGGAGCGACTTTCCGACGAGAGGCTCCTCGTCCGGATAGGCCGGGGTGACGAGGCTGCGCTCGGCGTTCTTTTCGGGCGGTACGTCGGCGACCTCGCCGACTTCGCTGTAGGGGTCGTCCGCGAGCGGGACGTGGCCGCTGAGATCGTCGCGCGAACCTTCGGGCGAGTCTGGGATCGCCTTCAGACAGGCGTTCGGGTCGACTTCGTCAAAGCATGGCTCTACGTCACCGCGCGCGACGAGGCGCTGACAGCGAGACATCGGCGTGTCCTCGACGTGGACGAACCCGATCTGCTCGCGACCATTGATGCATGCCGATCCTCGGCTACGCAGGGGATGCTCGAGGACAAGGATCTCGTTCGTCTCGTCTGCGCTGCGGCTGAGAGGATCAGCCCGAGAGACTATTCGCTCCTCGACCTCCACCTGCGTCGGAATCTGAGTGCCAAGGAGCTCGCGACGGCACTCAGCCTGGAGCGAGCAGAAGTCTCCGTCCTGCTGTCGCGACTCCAGACGGCCCTCGAGGCGCCGGTCACCGTGAGCTTGCTCGCAGCGCATGGGCGCGGCAGTTGCGAAGCGCTCGCGAGCATCTTGACCGCAGCGGAGAGCTCTCCGCCGAGCGACACTCGAGCGGCAATCCGCGGCCATCTGAGGGGCTGCGCGACGTGCCAGCAGTGCACGCGTCAGTTCGCGGCCCCGGCGGCGATCTTCGCCGGATTGGTGACCACCCCTCCGTCGGAGCAGTTCGTGACCACTGTCTGGGGCAGCGTCTCGCATCATCTCGAGGATGCTCGGGGGTCGGCGGTCGGGATCGATCCGAGACGCCGCCGCCGTCGGGTCGTTCTCACAGGCGCAGCCGCGGCAACGGTCGCGGTCGCTTCGACGGTCACGGCGCTCGCCGCAATGAGAGATGAGGGTCCGTCAGCCAACAGCTCGATCACGCGAACCGCGACGGCCGCGGGCTTGTCGCCGCAGGCTGCGTTCCTGCCGCCACTTCGATCGGCACGGTCGGTAACGCGATCTCGGTCCGTCGTACCCGAAGACAGGGCGGTCTCGCCGGTCACGCCGACCCCGCCCGCCGAACGGAAGTTCGGGTGGGTTCCGGTGGAAGGTGCCGTCGCGTATCAGCTCGCGCTCTTCCGAGACGACGCCGTTCGTCTTCACTACCCGGACGCGCGAGCAGGGGGTGACTCTCCCGTC